>NZ_LAHA01000004.1:0-30316 GCF_002608075.1 Nostoc linckia z4 | reverse complement strand
GGGGGGATGGGGAGATGGGGGAGATGAGGAAGCAGGGGAAGAAATGACTAATGACTAATGACTAATTTCAATTACTGTTTTAACTTGCATATTGCTTAGGTTGGCGGCTTTTTGACTGGAGGCTTTATCTAGTCGGATTTGGACTTCCACTACTCTGCTGTCGATATTGTTGGCAGGATCGGTGTCAATGACATTTTGCCTTTGCACTTGCAAGCCTTTGCGATGTACGATTCCTTGGAGTTCTATAGATAGAAAATAGCCGAAGATTTTTACTTTTTGCCCTGGATGCACTTTGGCAATATCACTTTCGTAAACTTCAGCGATGACATACATTTGGCTGGTTTGTCCGATATCGGCAATGCCATCATTTGATACTAATTCGCCTGGATGAGTGTGGATTTTGAATATCTGTCCGTTTTGGGGCGATCGCACTTCGGCTTGTTTGAGGTTAACTTGTGCTAGATTCATGGCTGCTTGGGCACGATTGACTTCTGCTTGGGCTGCTGCTACATCTACTCCCCGGACTTCACTGATGCGGTCTAGTGTTGCTGTGGCTTCTTGGATTTGTTGCTGGCTAGTCCATTGAGTGCGATTTAACTGTGCTTGGGCTTGTTGCAAGTTTTTTTGGGCTGTTTCCAAATTTAAACGCTTGCTGTCTCGTTGAGAAGCGGAAATTGCTCCTTGTTGATATAGTTGCTCGTAGCGTTGGTTTTCTGCTTGGGCGTTTTGCAGTTGTGCTTGGAATTTGTCAATTGTGGCTGCTTGGGTATCAATATCGCCAAGGCGTTCTGCTTTGAGTCTGGCGATCGCTGCTTTTTGGGCGATAATTTCACCGCGTTTGGCACCTGCTTGGATACGGTTGAGGTTGGCTTGGGCGACTTTGACTTGTTCTTGCGCTTCTTTTAATGCTGCTTGCAGGCGATCGTAACTGCTCAAAATCGCAATTACTTGTCCTGCTTTTACACTATCGCCCTCCTTGACTAACAACTTTTCTACTCGGCTTGCTTCCGCAGACACCGCAGCAGATAATTTAATTACTTCACCCTGTGGTTCGATTCTTCCTAAGGCTGTTACCGTTTTTAACTGTGGCAATTGTTTTGCTGGCACTGGTGATTCTTGAGTGACAGAATTTTGCCAGAGTTTTACTGTATAAAAACTAATTCCGCTAACCAATAAAGATGCAATTATACTTATAGCAACGGATGGGCGCAGAATAGATTTAGGGGACGTTGTGTACCCTAACTTTGAATTTCGCACCATAGATTACCTCTTAACTAGTGGCGCAGAAAAAATAACAAATTGAAGAAGTTACATTTGAAAAATCAGAATTTAGAATTGTTAATTGTTCGGTACAAAGTCCTGAATAAAATTGGAAGTTTTTGAGATTTTACTTAGATAACGTGATTTAACCAGATATGACAACAACAAAACTCTCTGCTGAATAGAGCTTTGTGTTACTACTGAACCACTTTTGTTTTATGAAAGGACTTATGGCATAGTAAACGTTTTTGAAATTACGGGTTGTAACAGTGCCAACAATCAGATGTAAATTAGTTCAGAGACAACTCTGCTTGTGACAATACAAAAATCTTATTTTATATTTTTAAAATGTCTAATTTAGCCAAAATATATTAATATATTATCGCTATTAGGAACTTATACCGTTTCTTTAGGAGGCTGCGCTAAATATTAGATTTTTTAACGCAAAGGTACGCCGAGGTTAGCGCAAAGGGGCGCTGAGGTTAATTGACTACATTCCAAAATAATTAGGCGCATTTTCATAGAGAATTGGTATTACAAGTAAAAAATATCTTTATTTGTTACTTGGCAGTCTGAAATTGCTAGCTCATGATAAGCTTTGAATGATGTGTGTAGTGCGTGTTTTCTAATTAGGGAGATCCATAAAAATAAATCCCCAGCCTTCTCCTTTGGAGACGCTACGCGAACGTGGTTTTGAGTGGGCGTAGTCGGTTATTCGTTTTAATAAGGCTGGGGATTTATTTACTGGTAAGTGCCTTATCGAGGAGGAGGTGGCGGTGGAAATAGTGGTATGTCGATATTGTTAGGAAATGGATAGCTTAGTGATTGCTCACCAACTATTCCATCAATAGAATCAGCACGAATTTTAAAAGTGCTTTCTCCATAAGGTCTAATCTTGGGCAAGTAATGTAATGGTAGACTATAAGTACAACCTTCACCGAGATGATTTCCTGTAGCTGCAATTGGTTGAACTACAGATCGCTGTGTAGGAACATTAAATTGACCCGGTTTAGGTTCAGTGGGAATAAACTCTGTCAGACTTACATTAATTCGCTCGCAAAAAATATTCTCAATTGTGGGATTTCCTTTCACTATATTTCCCTGAATTGTGACAGTCTTTTGAACTCTTTGAATTGTTGGATATTTTTGAGCTAACTGTATAGTGTGCGTTGGTTGAGCATTCGCTATGGCTGTAAAGCTAGCTAATATGCTACATGTCAAAGTTGCAATCAAGGTTGGTGAAATACATAATTTTATTAATGACATGGAATATCTCCAATATTTTGTAGCAGTGAGTGTTTATTCATAGTGTGAATTGGGTCTTTCAATTCTGTGTCAATGGCTTTATGTTGGTTTATATGATTGATTTTTTGGTTTTATGCAATGCATCCTGATTTTTCACATAAAACCTGATAAGTAACCTATTTATCTTCCACTTGACATTAGGTTAAATATGCTTGTATTACTGATTCAGTTGGCTCGAATAATTTTCCACATGACATTCGGTTGATCGACGCACTCCCATAGGGTGATTCTACCGCCATTGTCCATAATGCCTCCGTGTTGGTGTAAGCATGAGCCGATTGCAGACTGAATCTTTACATACGATCCATCAACACGAACTTCACGCCACTTTTGAGAAGATGATCCTGTACAAGTCGATTGGATGATATCAGTACCATTTGCTGACAATCCATTTTTCACGGTCAAGCAGAGGTCGCTATGTTTAAAACGAAGAACAAAATAACCATTTTCTGCCCATCCCCGTGTTAATTGAACGTTTGGTTGATTGATGCACTCCCATTGTGTGACAAGTCCTCCGATGTTTCTAATTCCCCCATGCTGGTGTACACACTTGCCGCTATGCTTAGCTTGTATGTAGTACCGTTGCTCCGTAAGGCTTGCAGAGACCATTGATGTTAGTGTTGCACCTAATGTGCCAATCACAAACAAACTGACTATGGCACTTTTCATAATGTGAATACCCCTGCCGATCGCTAACTAAGATTATGTTCGATGAAGCTGTATTGATGGAAGTTTTTTATCAAGATTGTCAACTAGATATTATGCGTTGGGCGCTATCAAAAAGACGTTTGCAGCAATCAATGGCATATATTTTTGAAGCCAATCCTTTGCAGGCTTTACCAAATGTAGATTGTAAATATATTTTTTGTACTGATGACCTGATAATTTCTCCTGCATGGTCGCGTTATGCTGCACGCAAGCGGTTGGGAATTGAAGCCATAGAACTCCCTGGTGGACATTGTCCACATTTATCTCGTCCCCATGACTTGGCCTCAATATTGATTAACCATTGCCTAGTAGAGTGAATTAATCAGATTTTGGGAATAATCCTCATAGTGTATGAAAGCATCGTTTTGGTTAGTCTCACACTATGAGAGCGCTATTTATAGAAAAAAAGCAGATTTTTTGGCATTTATCTGTTGTATTCGCCTGTATTTGTTGGGTTTGTTTGGCTTTAATTCCAGTAAGCGCCAACTCTACACAGTCTATTGATATGTTACGGCAACAACAGCAACAAATGAACCAGCAGCATCAGAGTGTAGTTAACGAACGCGATCGCTTAACAAATCTTCAGCAACAGGCGCAACAACACCTGACTGGTTTAAAGCAAAATCTCAAAACCACTGATAGTTATATTCAAGAAAGCGAATTGCGATTGCAACAGGCAAACCTTGGTTTGCAACACTTAGAAAATGATTTAGCCATAGCTCAACGTTCCTATGAAACTAGTCAAGTAGCAACAGTAGCACGATTGCGCTATCTCCAGCGATCGCCAGCTAGTCAAGGATGGGCTGTTTTGCTGCAAAGTCAAAGTATCAGCGACTTTATTACCCGTCGTCATCAGCTGAAGTTAGTTTATCAAGCAGACCAACAAATTTTAGTCAAACTCAACGCCCAAGCAAAATTGATAAATCAGCAAAAAACCCAAGTAGAGGAGCAAAAAAACCAAATTGCTTTGATACGCGAACAGCTATTAGCACAAAAAGCTGATTATCAAACCCAAGCGCAATCACAATCAGAATTAATTCAACGCCTCAACAGCGATCGCCTCGCCTTGGAAGCGGCGCAAAATCAGCTAGAAAGAGAATCCAAATATTTGGAAGTTTTAATTCAACAAAAGGTAACACAAGCAGCCGCGCAAGCAAAAACTAACAGCCGCACAAGCATTATCATTGAGGGAACAGGAATTTTTGCTTATCCTAGCGATGCTCCCACTAGCAGTCCCTTTGGCTGGCGGATGCACCCAGTTCTCGGCTATCGTCGCTTTCATGCAGGGATGGATTTTGCCGCCAGCTATGGTAGTACAATTCGGGCAGCCGATTCAGGAACAGTCATTTTTGCTGGCTGGTATGGTGGTTATGGTAGAGCTGTAATCATCGACCACGGTAAAGGCATAACTACACTCTACGGACATACAAGCGAGTTGTATGTTACCGAAGGACAATCCGTGCAACGAGGACAAGCGATCGCCGCTGTTGGTTCCACGGGTTTATCCACTGGGCCACACCTCCACTTTGAAGTACGTCGTCATGGTTCGCCCGTAAATCCAGCCGATTATCTTTAAATACAAAAGTCAATGGGATTACATTTGTGCTATAATGCAGGAGACTAAGGGCGCGTGGCTCAGTGGATAGAGCAACAGATTCCGGTTCTGTGGGTCGGGGGTTCAAATCCCTCCGCGCTCGTTGAAATTACAAGACTAACCACAAAATCGAGAGGTCATTTTCTCGCAGTTTTCTCTCACTCAATCCAATGTATCCCCAAAACAAGCAAATAGGGGTGAATAGTTGGCTTGAGATAAACTTATCATTTACATCTGTATTGATAATTAAATATTATAAAAAATCTAATAGCCTATCTGATAACGTTACAGATTTCTAGCAGATTAGGGATTTAGCTATTTTCGCCTATAATGCCTCTATTTTCAGTCTCAGGTAGAATGCAAGCTTAAGTCTTATGTCGCTTGTTATGGAGAATTGTAGAGCTAGGTAGTAAAGCTTAAATGCTATCAAAGCTAATCATTCAATAATGGAAACGTAAGAAACAAACATTTCCCAGTTTTATCGTTAGCAAGTACATAAATACTCACGCTATTTTCGCCTGTAATCTCTCTGTCTTTAGTTTCATACCAATTAACCAATTAAACCTCAAATTATCGATTACAGAGGGATATATTGGTGTTTTGCAGATAATCATGTCAAAGCATTGAAAGATTTTAGAAACATCTTTTTTTTATTAAAAAACTGTGGATAAGATTTTTCAGTATATTTGCCCAAGCTATTTACTAAATAATATTCATTTTAATTTTAGCGGTATAAAAAAATTAGAGAATTACGTTATTAACTGAAGTAACATCACTTAAGTTACTTAACTTAATTATAAATAATTAATCGTATTGAGCCGCGAGTACATTAAGCCAAATAAAATATAGTTTATTAAGACAAATATCATATATATCATATACGCATTAATTTATATATTTATAACTGCAATAACCTATTTTCATTATTGTAGTTAACCTAACATAAATATCATAGTTAACTTATTAGCTTAAGATATAAGATAATTAGAAACAATAACTCATCTTATCTATAGAATACAGCACTCGGTGTTACTGTTTATTTCAAATGACCTAGCGTGTTGTGTTCAGTTATCACTAAATCACGTAGCTTAGTGTACTGTTTAACATCTTTTTTCATTGACATTAATACATCCATTGCTTGCTCTTTATTCAGATTGAGTTTAGTAATCAAGTATTCTGTAATTAACATAGCTAATCTACCTATATCTGAATCACTAGCACTAGGTTGATGATGACGGATAATAGACCTAACCGTTTGTGTTAGTTTTTTAATCTTGTGTGTTGCTATGTGTATTTGCTTATCTGAATTGTTAACTATGTAATTCTCAACTTTCTGTTTAACTTCTTTATAGTTAGCTTGTAACATCTTTTTTGTTATGTCATTGCGTAATTGATCGAGCCATATACACTCCTGTTTAGGTTGATTGTGATTTTCACAATATTTTGCATCAAGATACGATTTAACCAGTACTTTATTACCTATCTTATTTTTCTTACACAGAATTCTATCTCCAATTGATAATGTTTCGTTGGTAAGAATAAGTCCTCTATACTGCTTCTGTATTGACTCAGGTAACACAGTACTCTTATTTAGATACTTGACTATATGTTCGTATTGTGGTTCTGTTGCTGACCATTTAAACAGTGGTATTTCAGTTAATTCAATAGTACCAATAGTGAGTAGCTTAGTACGTTGTTGAGTTAGGTTAGCATTGAATGATTTATGACGATGACCTGCTTTAACTGCTTCTGAACGTGTGTAATTCTTGTCTAATGTGTAAAGTACTAGCAATTGTTGTTCCATAGCTACTTGACACTGTATAGGTTCAGTACCGAGTTTATCTGATAAGTATTGACCCGGTTCAAGTTGTAAGAAAAATGGCTGACTCCAATTACCTAATAAACCAGTGTTAATGCGATTAGTTGTAGTAGGTTTAGGGCGATCGTTAATGTCTGCTTTATCTAACTTAATATCAACTTTATTAATTTTGATAATATTATGTTGTCTTTTGTAATTAACCTCATTAATTTTAGTATTTTTAAATGCTAATATCCAAGAATTACGCATAATAATTCTTACTGTGTATTGACAAATTTTTTCTATGTCTTGTGTTTTCAGATTTTGTCGAATTAATTTGTATTCTTCATATTGATAAATTTGATACATACTGTAAAACAATAGATATCGCAAATTGTAATTAAATTTTACGTTTTCGCACAAATAGCTCATTACTTCTAAAGATACTTCTTGTTGCAGCAAAATTCGTTTATCTTTGATTTTAGTTTTATGAGTAATATACTTGGCTTCCATTGATTGCCGATTTTCTAAAAAATAATCAATACATTTTATAATAATGTGATTAATTATTTGATCGCTTTCATCTTTTCTTGAATTAATCCAGTTATTAAATTTTGCATCCTCAATAATTTTTGAATTTTCAACATAAATTAAACTTAAAAAGTGCTGTTGAAATATCTCTAATCTTTGTCCCCTATTTTCAATCAAACTACTTGTTTCTGTACTATTACCATCGGCTGATACTCTCAGTTCACATTCTTCAACTTCTCTAGAGCTAGTGGCATGAAAATGAGCAAAATAGGGTTCTCTAATATTACCCTTTCTTAAATAAACTTCTTGTTTACAAATAGGACAAATTAAACCTTCTTCTGAGTAAGAAACAAAATTACAGTCCTTTGCATAAACTCTTTTGCCACCTTTATATATTGAGATTGCATATTCCATATTCAATTGATGCTCATACTACCCTCATTATTATGAGAATAACTGTTAATACTTAGAATATGCCTGATTAGAGTTGCTTATTATACTTAAGCTTTTCAGCGTATTTCTTTTTTATGCTTGTAACTGATGTAACTATAATGTAATTGACTAGAATTATAATAATGACTGAAAACCTTGCAATAATTAGGTTTCAGATTAATGTGTAACTGTAACTGATGTAACTAACTTTTATTAAACTCTTTAGTAGATGTGGATGAATAAAGAGTCAGTACAGATATTGAAGAAAAAGTTTATAAATTATTGGTTACATGGTTACATAGTTACAAAAAGGCTGAAACCCTTATATAATAAGAGTCTCAACCTGTAACTAAGTGTAACTGAATTATTAGCTGGCTACTTTATCTAAGGTATTATTGATAATTGGATAATAATATTTACCCACCTTACCGTTAACCCTAGTAGTATTCTTAGGTTTTTCAAACCTTAATGATTGTAGTATCTCACTTACTCTATTTTCATCTGAACGTTTCCAGCTTTTAGGTTCTTTCTTGAGAGCCATAGTTAGAATATCAGATAGAGTAAAAGGTGTTGTTTGAGCTAACACCCAATTAGTTACTATATCTGTCCACATATCTTCAACTTTATACTTGCTAGAGTTAATAGAATTACTTAATTCTTGTTCAGTTTCATTCAAATAAGTAAGATAACTATCTTTATATGCTAATACTGCTGCTGCCCAAACTAAATCTCTATTTTGTTTAATCCAATCAATATCTATTTTTTGATTAATTTCAATAATCCAAAATCTTCTATTACCAGTAGGATCGTGTAAAATCTTATCTTTATTAGTAGTACCTACAAGAATAAATTGTCTTTGTAGCGTAACATTAGTTGGAGCATAAGGTTTTCTAAATGAATCTGATGTTTTAGTAATAAATGCTTTAAGTCTAGACATAGCATAAGGTTTAATAGTCTCTTCACATTCCCCTAATTCAAGAATCCATTTACTATGACACACCATCAATTCATCTTTGTTATAACTAGCAAAATTTATGGTTTGAAACCAATCTGTACTAGCTAATTCTCTAAAGAAAGAGGTTTTGTATAATCCTTGCTTTTCACTGTTAAGTATCAACACAGAATCATGTTGACATCCAGGTTCATATATCCTTTTGACTGCCGCTACTAAAGTCTTAGGTAAGTATAATGCCTCAATTGAATCAGGGTCGATATGCAAAACCTGTTCATTGATGTATCTGAATAAGTCCTTATAGTTTGTATCTTGATAGTTAGAAAAAGATTGATTTAAATAATCTTCTATGGGAGAGAAGGGATTATTAAGACTCGAAAGATAGGTTAGCTCATAAATGTATTTATCATTAGCTAAGACTACATTATGTTCTTTTGCAACTTCAGCGCGGAATTTAGCAATATCAAATAATTTTTCATCTAAATAGACATCTTGATTAGTTTTATGCCAGCTTAATCTAGAGATAAAGTGCTGTTCTATAATTTCTTTAATTAAGTTATAATTAGTCATAATTAAGATATAAAAATAAAATAATTGTTCAGAGTAATTAAAAGCATTAGGCGGCTAAATCTAGTGTTTTTAATTTAATTAGATAATTTATCAAATAGATAGTTTTGATTAAGGCATTCTACAACTAACTTCCGTATTAAACTTGTAATTGTCAGCTTATGGAGTTTTGCTGTATTGACTAACTGCTCATAATCTTTATTATTTAATCGAGTACTAATTATATTGTTTAGAGGTTTATCTGTGATTTTTGGCATTGTTATTATGGTTAATAATTAATTTGAATGAATACGACCTAAACAGACTTCCTCAGAATGTGTGATTAGGTACTATGCAGAATATCCTCAGCCCGTTTTTTACCTACCGTTGGCATCCTTGACTAGTCGATGCCTCTGTTACCTCAGAGCGTCTTAGATATTCGGTTTTCGAGGTTCTATGAGGTTTTTAATCCTCATTTCATATTTATTGTATACGCAAAAAATCGGTTTTTACCTAATTTAAAAAAATAATTTATTACATTTTTATCATTTTATATAATATCTTTTGATATTTAATTTATCAGTATTATTTGATGATTTTTAGCGCAATTAAGGTAGCTATTTTAGTAACATTAACCATATTTTTCTTACTTCATGCAACTTATTATGTATAGTAATAAATAAGACAAATAAATTAGTTTATGCTATTTATTTAGTTTATTCTTAATCTAATTAAAATTTTTTATGGAATTAGATTAAGTATTTGTAGACCTCTTACTTCAAGTAAAAGTAAATATATTAGTTAGCTTAACTGTAGATATCATCATAGTGAAGTTAAGTTTATTCAGGATAATTCTATGAAGTATTACTTAAAATACCTATCATATCTATTACTGATTAAACTATTGCAAATAAGGTAAATGCAATTATCTGTTTAACTTAGTTAATGTTTAGAGTATTGTTAGATAAAATAACTATTAGCTGTTACATGAGGTAAGAAAAAAGGATAGTATTGTGTGTTTACTATCCTTAGTTATTGCTTGTATTATAAATGGTATTAAAACTCAGGTACTTGAATGTGTCTGATTGAGCCTACATAGTCTTTGCTATCTCATCTTCAGAAACATTGTAGATAGCAGCTAGTAACTTAATTGATTTCTCATCAGTACATCCTAACTGTTGAGCGATCGCAACTGCTGACTGTAATGGAATAGCTTGATTAGTAGACTGTGTAAGTAAATCCAGTGTTGTCTTAGTTGTTTGACGTTTTTTGTACACTGTGTCATTCATTGCTGGAGAGTGACCTAATGACATAGCTCTTTTTTCTAACGGTACACCAGCCATCATACCGTTCAGGTTAGCTAGGTGACGCAAAGCATGAGTTTGAGTGAACTTAGAGTTTTTAGCCCATCTGGTTAATACTCTGTAAGCTCTTTGACTGATGTATGCTCTAATTGAGTTTGGATTTTGTGAGTTTAAATGAAAGACTGGCAACTCACCTGATTTAATCTCTAACTTATCAATCAAATCAGGATAGGTAGGTGGAACTAACGGAACAGCTAAACGATAACCAGTTTTAGTAGTAGTGCCTAGTATTGTCTCACTTCCTACAACTGCAATCATTTCTTTATTGTTAGCTTTTTGCAAAGCTGGTATTATTACACCATCTTTTGTTCTAAAATCTTTGTCAATGTTCTGAATTGCAAATACCTCACTAATTCTCAATCCATACACTACCTGCATTGAAAACACGAACAACCATGATTTACGTGTATCAATATTACTACGTGCATCATTCTCTGGAACATTCAAAATTTCTTCTCTTAATTCAAAAAAATCTTCTAATGAGATGCTTTGGAGATTTTGTTTAAACTTAGTTTGTGCTATGTCTAATTTGCCTAACTCATCCCGTAGCTTATTATTTTCTGTCACTTCACAAAGTTTTTTCATTGCAGAAACACAATCTTTAAAGCGTTTACTACCCTTAACTTTGGTATTAATTATATTCATCATATCGGTAATATTGACGCTGTTATTTAATGGTAGTTCTTTGTAGAAACAATAGTAAACTTCATACCAGCATGATTGATGGCTAGGGTTGTTTCTATCTCGCTGTTGGCGTTTCTTGGTATAACTATTCCAGTAATTGTCTTCTACTAGCCTGATAGCTTCACTGAATGTAATCAGGTCATTCTTGACTTGGTTTTTTTCTAATATCTGTTCATCGTACCAAGCTAAAAACTCTGTCTCACTGCTAAACTTCTTTAATGCTTCACTAACTTGTTTAGCTTTCCTGAGTGCGTTAGCTATCCCATCCATCGTAAAAGCACAATTACACGCTTTAGCTACACGCTTATCACCGAGTTTGAATTGTAGCAGGATATAAGTACCACTAGCTTTACTGTCTTTTTTGATTCCTATCCCTTTAGGTGTTTGGTTTTGTGCTTCTTTAAAGAAATCTAGCAAACGCTCATAACCTATCAGATGATTGGCTACATCGCTTGGTGTGACTTGCTTGTTTTTTTCTCTCATCTTTCTCTCGACTTCGTTAGTGAAGTGGGAGAAAACTGATAAAATGCTAGCTATATCGTTCTTAACCAGATTCCGGTTCTGTGGGTCGGGGGTTCAAATCCCTCCGCGCTCGTTTAATGTATCGATTACCACATTGTTTGTTGCTGTAAATAACAGCAACAGAACCAGCAAGATGAGTAAGTCCTATAAGTTAAGCCTCAATAATAAAGTTAGCGGCTGTTAGGAGAGGATTGTTTGTCAAGGTGGCAAAGGCAGCTCCTGTTCCGAAACCAGATGAAGATCCGTTTTGGTTATAGAACAGATTTCCTGTTCCCTGGCTGTAGACTATGAAAGCTTTACTGGTGGCAGCAGCCGCGTCATTAGCAACAACAGCAAACTCAGTGGACTTACTAAAGCCAACACCTACATTACTAGTGAGGGCAGTAAAAGTTTTTTTGCTTAATGCGATGCGATCGGTGTCGCCACTTGTTTTGTGGAAATCACTGATTGTATCTTTACCAATTGTGGCATTGCTAAAAGCACTACCAGTAGCATATTTAAAAGTATCGTTGCCGCCTCCTCCTATGAGTACGTCATTTCCCGATCCCCCAATTAAAGTATCATTACCGGACAAACCACTGACTGTATCGTTGCCACTGCTACCATTGAGGACATTATTGGCATTATTGCCTGTAATTACATTATTTCCACCATTCCCAGTGCCGTTGATTGCGTTACTTCCTGTGAGAATCAAATTATCAAAGAAATTGCTCAGTGTATAGCTAACAGAAGACCTAACTGTATCTATACCCCCATTGGAAAATTCTACTAATGTATCAGTAGTACTATCAATAATGTAGGTATCATTTCCCGCACCACCAATGAGGGTGTCTTTGCCTCCACCACCGTTTAAAGTGTCGTTGCCGTCTCCACCTGTCAGACCGTTGTTACCGCTATTACCGTTAATAATATTGTTAAGACTGTTACCTGTACCATTAATTGATGCTGTGCCTGTTAAAGTAAGATTTTCTAGAAAATTACCCAGTGTCCAGCTTACAGAAGATAGAACTGTATCTGTGCCATCTTCAGCACTGTACTCAGTGATGCTGTCACCAGTACTATCAACTACATAGAAGTCATTACCAAAGTTGCCAATTAAAAAGTCATTTCCTGTCCCACCGTTGAGGGTGTCATTCCCGCCACCACCATCTATATAATCGATTCCAGAACCACCAAGTAAGGAGTCGTTGTCAGCTCCTCCTTGTATATAATCATTTCCTGCACCAGCATCAATGGTGTCATTACCACTTCCCCCCGACAGTTGATCGTCACCATCGAACCCATTTATTCGGTCATTTTCTGGAAAGAAATTGATATCGCCGGACAAAATATCGTTTCCAGAAGTACCATTAATAGTTGCCATAGCAGTTACTCACGCTAAATTTCAATAAAAGAAAACTCTTATATCTAATATTTCTTTGAAAGTTGTATCAGATACTACTGAAATTAGTTACAAGAGGACTCTACCTGATTTACAAAAACTTAGACAAAAGTTAATAAAAACTACGTGGTATTTCAGTTGACAAGCTAAAATCAATCATCAATGCTGTACTTAGCTACTTGATATGCTTAGTTAAACCTCTGAAAACCTGTTAACAAATCCTAAAAGTGCTTTGATGGCTTTTCCAGAGGATGATTAAGATATAGGTATTTGACCTGATGGGTGTTGATACTCATGGTGCAAGACCAGATTTTGCTGAATGATTGGCATGTAATAGCCCGATCGCAAGACCTCCAACCAGGAACAGTCCTGCATAAACGCTTATTAGGCTTAGATCTAGTCCTCTGGCATAATGGCGAGAAAGTCTTAGCTTGGCAAGACCTTTGCCCTCATCGTGGCGCTCGTCTTTCTCTGGGATATGTCAATAAAGATACCCTTATTTGTCCTTACCACGGATTAGCCTTTAACAGCGAAGGGAAATGTATGCTAATTCCGGCTAATCCAGACCAATCGCCCCCGGCACAAGCTTGTGTTAAAACTTACCAAGTTCAAGAGCGTTACGATCTGCTGTGGGTTTGTTTAGGGACACCAAAACAAGACATAGCCCCGTTTTCTGAATGGGACGATCCTGGCTATCGCAAGATTTTTTGCGGCCCCTACCATTATCACTCTAGTCCACTGCGGGCGCTGGAAAATTTCATCGATCCGGCACACTTCCCAATTATGCATTCGGGATTATTTGCCCATGCTAGTCGTCCTGAGTTAACGCACTATGAATTAGAATTCCTTCCAGATGGCATTAGTTTCAAATGTGGTTTGTGGGAACTAGATTTTAATTCCGGTAATCCTCACCAAGCACCACTGATTTTCAACACTTACGATTACCGCATCTTCCGTCCGCTAGTTGCATACTTTAAACTCGGCCCTGGAGAGCGTCGTTTAAATGTCTTTTATACAATTACACCAATTGATGAAGATGAGTGCGTGGCGCAATATTGGTTAATGGTCAACAGCGCCCGTGAAGTTCCTGTGGAAATCTATCTAGACATTCAAAATCAAGTTGCTAGTCAAGATATTGCCATTGTTGAATCCCAGCAACCACGACGCTTACCTTTGGATTTGCAAGCAGAAGTGCATTTACCGAGCGATCGCTATTCTATTGCATATCGTAAGTGGCTCAAACAACAGGGTGTTACTTTCGGTACAATTTCTAGCAGGCAAGAGGCAAGAGGCAATAGGCAATAGGCAAGAGGCAAGAGGCTTAAAAGTTTCTTAGAAGCTCACGTTAACTCAGTACAACATTTCACATAGCGAATTCTCTGCGTCCCTTTGCGCTTACCTCTGCGCTCCTTTGCGTTTAATGTTTAAATTTCAACCCTCAATTCGCCAGGATTTTACTCAAAGCTTGTTAAAAAAACAGGGTAACTCTGAAAAATCTCAGAATTACCCCGATTTTTTAAACTTAGAAGTCAGGAATTATTCTTAACTCCTAATTTATACGTTCTAATTAATTAAGCAAACGCAGCAGTCTTCACATCGTTATTTGCCAGAATTTCTTGCAATTCTTCGGCATCTACTGTTTCTTTATCAACCAGCATTTGCGCTAATTGATCTAGAATGTGGCGGTTGCCGACTAACACTTCTTTAGCACGGCTATAAGCGACATCCACAAGTTTGCGGACTTCTTCATCAATAGCAGCGGCGGTTTCTTCTGAGAAATCACGCTCTGACATGATATCGCGTCCCAGGAACATGTTACCTTGTTGGCGACCAAGAGCCACTGGGCCGAGTTTATCACTCATACCAAATCTGGTAATCATTTGACGCGCAACGCGGGCTACTTGTTGCAAGTCGTTGGAAGCACCTGTGGTGACTTCTTCTTCACCAAAGATTAATTCTTCAGCGATGCGTCCACCCAAAGCCACAGCCATCTGATTTTCTAGATAAGCGCGGCTGTATAAACCAGTGTCCATACGGTCTTCGCTGGGAGTAAACCAAGTTAAACCACCTGCACGACCGCGAGGGATAATGCTAATTTTTTGTACTGGGTCGTAGTCGGGCATCAAAGCACCAACTAAGGCGTGACCAGCTTCGTGATATGCTACTAAGGTTTTGCGCTTTTCGCTCATTACCCGGTCTTTCTTCTCTGGGCCAGCTAATACGCGGTCGATCGCATCGTTGATTTCATCCATTGAAATCTCAGTTAAATTCCGCCGTGCTGCTAAAATTGCGGCTTCGTTTAACAAGTTAGATAAATCTGCGCCGGTAAATCCAGGGGTACGACGGGCGATTTTATCTAAGTCCACATCTTTCGCCAAGGTCTTACCACGGGCGTGTACCTTGAGGATTTCGCTACGTCCAGAATAATCGGGACGGTCTACTACCACTTGACGGTCAAAACGACCAGGACGCAACAGTGCCGCATCGAGAACATCAGGACGGTTAGTAGCAGCGATAATAATGATGCCGGTGTTGCCTTCAAAGCCGTCCATTTCTGTGAGCAACTGGTTGAGGGTTTGTTCCCGTTCATCGTTACCACCACCTAAACCTGCACCCCGTTGACGACCAACGGCGTCAATTTCATCGATGAAGACGATACAGGGAGCGTTAGATTTAGCTTGTTCAAATAAATCGCGGACGCGGGACGCACCGACACCCACGAACATTTCCACGAATTCTGAACCGGAGATTGAGAAGAAAGGCACGCCCGCTTCACCAGCTACGGCACGAGCCAGGAGGGTTTTACCTGTACCAGGAGGGCCAACTAAAAGCACGCCTTTAGGAATTTTTGCACCAACGGCGGTAAAGCGATCGGCGTTTTTCAAAAAGTCTACGACTTCGTTTAATTCCAACTTGGCTTGGTCGATACCAGCTACATCACCAAATGTTACCTGTGTTTGGGGTTCCATTTGTACTCTGGCTTTGGATTTGCCAAAGTTCATGGCTTGGCTACCAGGGCCACTTTGAGCGCGACGTAGCAAGAAGAATAAGCCAACCAAAAGCAATACAGGGAAAAATAAGCTGCTCAGTGCCTTAAACCAAAATCCTTCGTCGGTTTGGGGCAATACTGAAATATCAACGCCTTTTGATGTCAAAGTATTGATTAAATCTGGGTCGTTGACCAAGGTTACGAGCCGTTTATTTGGGTCGTATTTGGGTGTAACCAATGCTGTAGAACGGTCTGCACTCAGACTGACTTTTTCTACTCTGCCTTGTTCAACTTCTTGAATAAAGCGGCTGTAGCGCCATGTCTCTCTGCTTTGGGGTTGTTTGTCAAAAAATGCTGTTCCCAGGGCAATTACAACAATAAACAGCAGCGCGTACAGCCCTGCGTTTCTCCATCTTTTATTCACTAAGGTCTATCCTCCTGTATTTTTTGCGCCATCGCGTAGCGAGTGCTGTCTGTAAGCGGAGAGGTCATTATTAAGAATTATGTTAACTTATCTTAAGATATAACAGAATGGCGTGGCTGTCATGCTAAAAAAAGCCCCCTTATTTCCTGAAAACTGGGATGGTGTGGATTATATTGTAACGATCCTGTAGGCTGATGAACGGTATGAATGGGGATAATCTCTACCACGCTATTAGTGTAGGCGATCGCTTCAAATTTCTTGACTAGCTCTACATTCCAAGGTTCTTGCTGTATTGGCTGTTGCTGACTTTGCAAATAATTTATAAGTTGCGATCGCATTATTCCCGGCAAAATCCCGGCGTTTATTGGCGGCGTCCACCAACTACCATTCCACCATCCCCAGAGGTTACCTGTGCTGGTTTCTAGCCAATTTCCTTGGGCATCTACTAATATTGCTTCTTGGCCATTTGAGCTAGTTTTTGCTAACCAAGCACTCAGATAATTTCCAGTTTTATGAGAAGGCAGAGAACGAGAAAATTCTGAATTGGCAATGCAGCACGCGATACCATTTTTTTGTTTTTCTGTCAAATCTGGCGTTAAGAATCTGCCAATTATCCACTCTCGTCCATCGGGAAAGAGGGTAATTCTGAGAACGGGGAAGTGTGTAAGAAGAACTTCGGCACCTTGGCGGACACGCTGCCAGTCGGGTTGTTGCCAACCAAAAGATTGGATTGAGAACAGGAGGCGATCGCAATGTGCTTGCCAATTAGTTAAATTACTATCCAGATTCTCATAAACTCGCAAAGTTGTAAAAATCGTCGCTCCATAAAGTAAACCTGGATCGTTAATGTTTAATTCTAGAGTTTGGGAGTGAATTAATTTACCGTCATACCAAAAAATGTCATTTTTTACACTCATCTTGCTTGTCACTACAACTCTATTGAAAAGTGATGAGCTGTAATGCTCATACGCTGCGTGAGATAAAATCTATGAGCAGCAAATCGTTGAACACCAGAATCAAGGCTTAGCTGTTGACAGTGGTTATTTGTTGCATATTCAATTAGCCATTGAAATAACTGTTGACCATAGTTTTGTGACCGCTTCCACTCATCAACAACTAAATCATCAATATATAAAAATTTACCCGACGCTAAACACGTCAAAATACGAAATCCAGCAACAGCCAGAGTTTCCTTGTCTATCTCCAAAAATGCAATTTTGTATCCTTCCTTCATCTGATATCTAACTTGTTCTATAAACTTGTCTTCCTCAAGGTGAGGACGCAACTGAGACATCACAGGAAAACAGCTTAGTATTTGAATATCAGATTCTGCTAATTGTATTGACACCGCTATTACTCCTAAAAATACTGCGCGTTTTCTTTAATCATCAGTCAACAATCATCCAGCAATTTAATCCTTTGGCGGAAATACAATTTTAGAATTTCCTTCAGGAGTTTTAATTACTTTTCCTCCCAAAGTTTCGATTTCTTTAATTGCGCGTTTACGAGTTTTTTCGTCAATTTGATTATTTAAAACCATTGCCCAAGTGGCGATTTGAGCATATTTACTTTGAGGATTGCGCTTAAGAAATTCAGCAGTTTTTTGAGAACTAGCAGCGACAAATTGACTTTCTTCATCTGAAAAATTTTTCGCCCAATTTGCTGCTGTTGCAAAAGAATGTTCGGCGGCTTGAGGGTTGCCTAAAAATAATAACTCATCGGTTCCTTTATAACGCCACACGTAATAAGACTTTTCCGGAACCCACGGAGATAGGGATTTTAAGCCTTTTTCTGATAATGCGATCGCTCGTTCTGGCATAGCAGCATACAATGAAGTGCTAACGGAAAGACTGCGATAGGCTGCCAAAAATCGCGGGTCGCGTTCTAGAATGAGTTCAAAATATTCTGGACTTAAACCATAACCTGTTTTATCCCGGATTTCATCATCTCCAAAATATTGTAAAAAATTTAGATATACCCAATCTCCCATTAAGTTATCATAACCAAAACTAGGCACTTTTTTGAGAAAATCAAGCTTAATTTTTTCTGCTTTCACATCTTTTTCTAGGCTTTCTAAAGAAGCAGATTTTTTACTATTTAGCAGTTTTTCTAGTCGAGGTAATTGAATCAAGCCAACTCCCAAAATACACGCACAGATTATCAAAGGGGTGACAGTGGCTTTACGCGATAGCAACATGTTAAGAAATTTTCTATCAAATTAAATAGTATTATATTATACTTATTTCCCGTTGGCATCAAAAGAGCAAAACCAGTTCATAGTTGACAGTGAACAGTTAACTGTCATCAGTCATCACTTTAATGTTAATTTTGTTAATCAATATGTTCTATAGCAATTTTATTTGAGTTGTGAAAAATTTTAATAGTGGTCGTTGACTGTTGACCGTTGACAGTCAACGGTCAACAGCAGTAAGATTTCACAAATGATTTAGGACTGCTGTATGTCTAATGAGCTTCAAACTAAAAACCGTAATGATATTCAGACGAAAGGGCGCAATGGTGGTGAATCCCCAGATATTAAAAACTTAGCTAGAGGAGTGTTAAATAATTTAGTATCCTCTGTACAAACATTAGTTTCTGACATCACAGCTTTAGAAGTGAATACTATAGTTGTGGAAAGAATTAATGGGTCAAAATTTAATGCTTGGGAAGCATATCAAGAAATTTATTCGATACACGATCCAAACTATTTTGAGATTAAAAGAATTCCTAAAGAAGGTTCTCAAGCTCAAGCACTGCGTCAGCATTATAGAAGTTTATTTAACCAACTGGAAAGAGAATATTTTTATCTTTTGCTGGAACAAGATTCTGGTTTTTATAATCCTCAGGATGAGAGGATAACACGATATCGTCAGAACCTTGAAGAAGCAAAGAAACGTGAAAAAAATATAGTGGAAACTGATGAAAATAATATTAAGCTAGCAAAACCAATACTACCTGCTCCAACTCCGGTAATTGATGAAAAAGATGCGAATCATCAAGAAGATTGGATTGAAAATTATCAAGAAATTCAAAAATTGTTAAAAAATGCGAAATTTGTGCGGACTTTGCGTAAAATAGCTGAACTGAAAGCAGCCCTTGATAGTAATAATGTGACAAGTACTCAAACTGATATCATTTATGCCCAAACTGTGATGCAGTTAGATGGGGATATTATCACTCGTTACAATAAAGAATTGTTTAATTTACCTGAAGAAGCTAAAAATTCGATTATAACTACGCATAATGAAGGGCTAGTTGCTGGAGAAAAACAGTGGCGTGGAACTTTTAGTTTTTTAATTAATTTGGTGCAAAATATTGCAAAATTATCTTAAAAATGAATGCAAGTTTTTTAACAGAAGATAACAAAATATTACTACAAATTCCTGGAGGCGATCGCTTTCAAATTAAAATTGAAGCAGGGCAGTGTAGTTTTTACTTAAATGAGGAAATTATCAAGCAAATTCAGCAAGCCAAAGAAAATAGTGCTTCTCTTGAAATCCCGCCAAAACTGATAATTTATTTGTGGTATTATAGCTGTTTCAGTAGTCATCTAGTATTTGAAAATCAAAATTTAACTACTAAAAATTTATCTTTAAATATTTTACAGCTTTTTTTCAGTAAAACTGCACAACAAGAAACCAGTTTACAATCTGGAATTAATTTTAATTCTTACTATAACGAATCTCAATTATCTTCAGATACTTATGAATATGAAGATATTATTTTACAAACCAGTGTAATTTTTTCTGGCGATATATTTCACAAAATTAAATGTAACTTAATCCAAAATGCTAACTTTTCTAAAATTGTTTTTGCTCATTATTGGCTGACTGAACAACTAATAAATAGTTTACAAATTCAACCCAAATTATTAATTTGGGAAGTAGCTTCATCCTTGACGGCTGGTTTTGTGGTGTATGATCTTAATCCAGCAAATGCGATACTATCAATATTTACTTGGTTGAGTTTAACTATATTATTTGCTGCTACCCGCTACGTGCTTGTTAATCAGTTTCAAAAACTGACTGCTATCAACTCTAAATTTATAGATTGGTTGGTGTGGATGCTAGTTTGTCTAATTCCTAGCATTGCCATTGGTGGTATTCATAACTTTAGCGAACTGAATGTTTTCATATTGCCATTTATTTCAGTTGTTGCACCAAAATTAGTAGAATACATTTTAACTTTTGTCCAACCACTAGTTGGCAAATTGATTTTGCGTCAGTTACTATAGCAATCCTCAATAATTTGTGAAATATTAAATGTTATGCCTGTTGACTGTTAACAGTCAATAGTCAACACCGATATTACCCCACCCCGCCAAAGCTACGCTTTGTCTCCCCTCCCCGCCTGCGGGGTGGGGTGCAATGGCTGTGGGAATCATAACTAATTATGCGGACATGATATCAGTTGACTTATTAACTAGTTACCCACTGTACAATTTCATTAGAAAACGAGTCAATTAATTTTTCTAAAGCTTTAATTTCACTAGATTTCAAAGTTGTTGACTTCAGCAAATTTTGAATTTGCTTTTCTAACTCTGGAGTTAAATTTTTAGTTTGAATAATTTCTTGAACAAATGTATCAACTGTTAAAGATTGATAGAGTTCCTGAACTTGTGCAGCGACTCCCTGAGTACTAAAACGAGACTGAACCCAATTTTGTGCAGCGTCGCCATATTTTTGTCTGAAAATTGGGTTTTCTAATAAACTTACAATAGCGCTTGTTAAAGCATGGGCATCACCAGGAGGAACTAAAAGTCCAGTTTCACCATGCACCACTGTATGTTGCAAGCCTCCCACATTACTGGCAATTACAGGTGTTTTGGATGCCATTGCTTCAATTGCAACTAAACCAAAAGGTTCGTAGTAACTCGGTACAATGCAGACATCTCCTGCGGCATAGTAAGCAGGTAAAAGTGATTGAGAAATTCGCCCGGTAAAAATTGTAACTGCTTCTAATCCTAATTCTTTTACCAGAGTTTGAATTCGTTGTTGTTCTTGAAAATCTGTTCCACCTTCGCGGTTACCACCAACTAGATAAAGTTGAAATCCTGGAGGTAAACTGGCACAGGCTTGCACTAAAGTTTCAACTCCTTTGCGGCGATCGAAACGTCCTACATATAAAATTATTTTAGAATCTGGAGCAATTCTCAATTGTTGACGAGCATCTTGTTTATTAATAGAACCAAAATGTTCGGTATTAATTCCACAGGGAATAACTTTAATACGTCCATGTTGTGAAATTAACTGACGTAAATCTTCTACTTCTTGAGGACTAGTAGATATTACACAATCTGCTTGTTCTAAAATTGCCTTTTCTACACAATGACGAATTTCAGCAATCTGTGGTGGATTTTCCACATTACGATATTTCACTGCTCCTATAGAATGATAAGTATGAACTTGGGGTAGCCCTAATTGTGATTTAAGTTCCAATCCCACCCAACCAGAAAGCCAATAGTTAGTATGAATGAGTGCATAATTTGTTTGTGTTCTTTGTTGAAAATTTAGCCAAGCTTCTACAAATTCTGGCAAATATTCAAATAAATTGTTTCTAGGAATAAATTCAACTGGCCCTGCGGTTAGGCGAATTGTGCGACACCCTGGCGCTAATTCTACAATTTCTTCTTGGTGGGGATATTCACGTCGAGTGAACATATCAACCCGACAGCCGCGTTTTGCTAATGCTAATCCCAATTCTCGGACGTAAAC
The DNA here is from genome assembly GCF_002608075.1 of Nostoc linckia z4. Lineage (GTDB taxonomy): Bacteria > Cyanobacteriota > Cyanobacteriia > Cyanobacteriales > Nostocaceae > Nostoc > Nostoc linckia. The sequence continues at coordinate 8,112 of NZ_LAHA01000004.1, read as the reverse complement.
ATTTTGACCACCTGCGCCTTCTTTGCCGATTTCTGCTGTAGGGTCGCCGTGAACTGAAATTAGAGCATAAATTGGTTGAGAACTTGGTGTTTCTGGAGCAGCATTTTCCACAGATTTAACTAAATTCAAAGAAGCAATAGTTTTCATAATTACAATTAGCTTAATTGGGATAAAAATTAACTTTTAGTGAAAATTTCAAGACAACAAATTATTTCACATCTAAAAAAATGTGTAAAAACCTCCTGGGAAACATAGATGGATAGTTTTTATTTAATTTTTTCCTAGTTTGAAAGTCTTCTGGAAAAAAATTAATTAGTACGTGAATTGCTTCATGAGTTGTTATTTGATGCTTAATTGCATAAATTTTCAACTGGCGATACTCTTCTTGATTGAGAACAATATGAGAGATTTTTATTGAAGAACGAGACATAAAAATTTTCCTCAACCAGAAAAAAAATTTCCCAAATTGCCTTGTCCTGCATATTACACTTGACAAGTTCAAATATCGGTTATTAATTGGGGAGAAATCGGTTATAAGCTGCCAATAGCTTTTGGCGTTACAAATGTTTTCACATTGGTTATTAACTGTTAGCAGTCAATACCATCAGCAACTATTGATAAAAATTAAAATTCCCCAAGTCAATACTTAAATTGATTTGGAGAACATGGTGTAAAGAGGTTAATTTCAGTATAGTAATCCTAATTTTCCACCGAAGTATTACGGAGACTCAAAGTATCTATCTAAAAACTTTTTCAGTGATTCACTCTCTCACAAATGATTTAGGATTCCCATAATAGTAGACTAACAATCAGTTGTGCAGATTCAGGGTAAATATTAGGTAGAAATCGGTTAGTTTTTTAAACTTGCTTGAGACGATAGCCTAATCCATGAACTGTTTCAATAAAATCATCAGGCGCACCGGCGTCTTTCAGTTTATATCGTAAACTTTTGATATGAGACTTAACAGTTTCTTCGCTGGGTGGCTCATTAAGAGACCAAATACGTTCAATAATTCCGGCTCGACTTAACACTCGCCGACCGCTAGAAACCATTAGTTCTAAGAGAGCAAATTCTTTCGGGGTTAACTGTAGGGGTTGGTGGGCATAACTAACTTCATAAGTGCTGGGATTTAAACGCAGACTACCCCAACCAAGGTCTGGAAATGATGCTGCGGCGCTATTACGGCGTAGCAGTGCGCGGATGCGAGCCATTAGCTCTGGCATTTCAAAAGGTTTTACCATATAGTCATCTGCTCCAGCATCCAACCCAGTAACTTTGTCAGCAAGGGTATCGCGTGCTGTTAACATGAGGACGGGTATTGTATGGTTACGCGATCGCAACCTTTGACAAAAACTCACACCATCCAACTTAGGCAACGTAATATCTAGTACTACTAAATCATATTCCAACCCCTTAATACAATTCCAGGCTTCTTCTCCATCTTGGGCTATATCCACCACATATTGACGGTCAGTCAGGGCTTCCATCAGCATCTCTGCTAACTGGACATCATCTTCAACTACCAAAATCCGCATTTCTAGAATATTTGTAAATTAAAAAACTACGATGAATTCCAATACATAACCTTAATACTTTAAAACTTATGCAGCAATATGAAAAATCATAAGTAATAAAAAAATAATTTTTATGCAATTACACGACAATATGTATGTTTTTTTGAACACCATTTAAATAAATGTATTTAACTATTCCTTGTTTTCTTTTTGAACTAGATAGATGATTTATTTTGCACGACTACTTATGAAATGGTCGTTAGAAGGAAAATGGATTGCCTCTGGCTTTGGCTTATCCTTATTATTAATGAGTTTAGTTAGTGTTATTTCTTACCAAAACGCTACTCAATTAATTGCAAGTAGCAATAAAGTAAAAGATACAAATGACGTAATGAAAAATATTACTGATATATTAGCAACACTAACTGATGCAGAAGCTGGACGCAGAGGTTATATATTATACGGAGAACAATTAGAACTCAATCGTTACTATCAGGCAATGGCAAGCCTGGATACCAAAGTCAAAAACTTGCAGCAACAAGTTGCTGAGGATACCTATCAACAGCAGCATTTAACAAAGTTAAAATTACTCATCTTGCAACGCATTGAATTATCTAAAAAGTCTATTGTCCTCAAGCAAGTAGGTAAATCAAGCTTTGCTATTCAAGCACCTATACTTGCTCAAAGTAATCAAAATCGTAGTCAAATTCGTGAAACACTTACCCAAATGCAAGCCAGGGAACAACAGTTACTACAAATTTTAGTCAGACATTCCCAAGATAATATTCACAATCGAATGTTGATTGAATTTCTTGGCACTTTCTTGAGTTTTGCAACTTTATTAGGTGTTTACGTTTTATTATATCAACAATTATTGAAGCGACAGCAGGCCGAAGCCGTTCAAAGAACTTTAGCCCAAGAAAAAGAACTTAGTGAATTGAAGTTACGTTTTTTTTCGATGGTATCTCATGAATTTCGCACTCCATTAAGTATTATCTTGGGTTCGGCTCAGTTATTATCTCAAAGTAATCAGCAGTGGAGTGAAGAGAAAAAAATCAAAAATCTGCATCGAATTCAATCATCAGCTAGGTCAATGAACCAGTTATTAACTGATATTTTAACTTTGACAAGGGCAGAAGCTGGTAAATTAGAATTTCATCCCAAACTAATGGATTTAGAAGCATTTTGTATTAATTTAATAGAAGACTTGCAATTTAGCGATCGCCAACAGCATACTATTAAATTTATTAGTCAAGGAAACTGTACTCATGCAAAATTAGATGAAAATTTATTATATTCGATTTTGACTAATTTACTTTCCAATGCTATGAAATATTCATCTCCTGAAGAAAGTATTTTTTTGATACTTAGTTGCGAACCACACGCAATATTTTTTAAAATCCAAGATAATGGAATAGGAATACCCCAAGAATTTCAACAACATTTGTTTGAGCCTTTTCATCGTGCTAATAATGTAGGCAAGATTGTTGGTAGTGGACTGGGACTAGCCGTAGTTAAAAAATGCTTAGAAATACATCATGGAGAAATTTCTGTAAGTAGTGAAGTAGGAGGTGGAACAAGTTTTACAGTAAAAATTCCCCAAACCAAGATTTAATATTAATCAATCTGGTAAGCTAGTTGAGTTATACAATTTAAAAGCGCATCAGCTTACTATAGGACTCCGATTTGAATCCTGAACTAATCTAAATTCCAGTAAGTTAGAGATTTTGCGATCGCTTGACCATCCAAAACCAAGCTAAGTTGTCCATTGCTAACAACGCTAGTTCCTTTGATATAAGCAGCAACTGAGATTGTTTCTCCTAGAGGATGGATAACAGAGGATTGCTTACCAATAATGCAATCTACTTCTAAAGCACAGAGTTTATCTAAGTAACGAAATAATAATAACGGCTTATCCTGCTTGCAAGTATTTAGTCTATCTTTAGTGTAAGTACTAACTGCACTGGGAAGGTGGTTAGGACAAATCAGCACATCGGTTAATAAGTGGATAGGGACGAGCGTTTCTGTACTCACAAACCCACTGGAACTACCAGAAGACTGCAAAAATAACATGCGTCCCCCTTGAGTTTGGAGAATTTGCTCGGACTGGGATAGACAAACTTGCTCGACGGAATTGGCGATAAATGCATAGATTCTAGAGTTCGCTTCACAGACGATCAGTTGAGCAATTTTTTGCTCTAGGGGAATTTGTAGCGAGAAGGCTGTACCATGTCCGGCTTTAGACTTCAATACTAGTCTTCCTTGAATAGCTGTTAATTGCTTGCAAATTTCAGTTAATTCTACTCCTAACTCTAAATTACGATGGCATAAAACAGATGAAACCTCTGGTTCCAGTACCAACTCAGTCACTTGTGAGATATTCCCTGGTTTTGTTAGGGCGAGTCCTTGGGCTAAAGCTTGTTGATAAATTTGAGATAAGTTAATTCCTGCGCCATCATCACAGCCATCAATAACGAGTTGATTTCCCTGCTGGTAAACTTGAATTTCAATCATCCCGTTGCTATTTTTACCTAGCTGTTGGCGTGTTTGGCAAGATTCTATACTTTGCTGTAGTAAATAACAACTTATATGCAACAGAAGGACACGGAGGCGATCGCTAAATGCGCCATCGACTTGGATATCGCTAATTTGTAAATGTAATCTAGCAGACTTATCTTGCAAAGATTGTAACTGAGACCAAAGCCGATGCAAGGGTTCTAAGGCTACTTTTAAAGAAATATTTGTAACTTTTTTAACTAAATCGGCAGAACGGTTAAGTAAATTTTCCTGTTGTATGAGTTCTTGTTTGAGTTGGTGGCGATTATTATTCAGGGAATGAACGGTTGATGTCACCTGAGAGGCTTCAGCCAAAACAGATTGTAGACTATTGTACAATTGCTGAGAGCGAGAAGCAGCCAGAGGGGAAAGGGTATTTGAAATTGCTGCTAAACGTGCAGACCATTCCTGGAGATTATCCAGCAGGCGTTGTAATCGTTTAATTTGTCGGAGCAATTGTCCGATGGTATGTTGCTGTTCTTCTTCCTGACAAACTTGGCGATTATAGGTAGTTAGTAATGTTGCAATCAGCGCGTTTAGTTGTTCGAGATGCTGAATATTGATTGGCGTGGCGGTTGGAATACTGGTTGCAACAATGGTGGGAATGGATTCTTGCAAAGAAAGTGTACGATCGTCGGCAAAAGATTTAACCAAGGATGTTTCAGTTGATTGGGATAAATCCCCCAACCAAGGATGAAAATCTTTTTCTTTATACTCCATCGTATTTGTCAGTTCCCCTACATTGGCGGGAAGCGGTTCGACATCTACGCTATCAAAGTTACCAAGCCTGGGGTTAGTTTCATCTATTAGTTCCCTGTTAAGACTTTTAACTATAACTTGCTCTGGTAGACCCGTAGAAAATTCTAGCCCAGCCAAGGAATCGTCAAACTGAATAATTGGTTGATGTTCCTGGTGTTGATCTTTCGATGTATCAAGGATTGTTTCCTGGGGGATGATGCTTTGTTGAGCGCCAAATTCTGTTTGCAGACGAGCCACAATGGCAGACATCCGCTCGATAATTTCTACTTCCTCAATTTTCGAGGCTGTTAAAAATGCCATCAGTAGCATCTGTAGGCAATCTAATCCTTCCGACAACAGGGAAGCGATGGGGGCGTTGACAGTTGCCCGATACTGATATAGAAGCTGAAAAATCTCTGTTAGTGCAGCCGCAACTATAGCAATGGTATCTAACTCAGCTGCTATGGCAATGGAATGCAAAGAACTAGCAGCCTCCATGAGAGCCAAAGCTGTACCGGGGTTACTGTTTTTTGTATAGTTAGGCAACTCCTGTTCCAAGAACAGTAACAAATCGATGGCTTCTTCTAGAAAGCGATCGCTGTTCTGCGGTTGGGGGACAAAATCGGTACTCATCGAAACTCCTGGTTTGTGACAATTCTATGGACTTCTTGCAGAAGTGGGGAAAAGGGGAAGGGGTAAAGGGTAAAGGGGAAAGGGTAAAGGGGAAAGGGCAAATAAAAACCCTTTTCCCTTTCCCCCCTCTTGCAAAAGTTACTTTAGACTTTTTGTAGAAGTGGGGAAAAGGGTAAAGGGCAAATCAAAACCCTTTTCCCTTTAACCTTTTCCCTTTCCCCCCTCTTGCAAGAGTTCTATTGATTTGAGGGTACAAGTTGTGATGTTGGCGATCGCTTTTAATTGCTCTTGGATTTGCGCCATTGACTCCAGCCCCGCAATGATTTGACCATCGCAGGGTTCCATAGCAGCAACAACATCTATTGCTACCACTTGGAGTTCTTGGAACCATTCTTTTATATTTACCGTATTTTCACGGGCTTCACGGGCAAGAATTTCTACCTGTTCGGCAGCAGCTAGCAAACTTAATTCCTGCTCGCTAGCTTTGGTTGCTTCAATAGCTGTATTCAAAGATAAAATCTGAATTTTGCTACTCAAGCCTTCCACCAGGCCAACAAAGTCAGAAGCTTGCTGGCAAAATTCACCAAGGTATTGCAGCTGTTTCTTAGTAATAGCAACAGTATCTTGAATAAACATTAAATACTCACGCTCTTGCTCGGCGATTCTTGCTCCTGTTTGTACAGCCTCACTTACCTGCTGCAATGGCAATAGTAACTGTGAGCTATCCAAGGATTCAAGTTGTTGAACAGGTGGAGCTACTATTTCAGCCCACTGCAAGTTAATTGTCAACATCATTGCTACTTGTTGCAACAAACTGCGCTCTGCTTCCTGCCATTTTCGGGGTTGCTGGCAATGATGAATAACCAATAAACCCCAAGGCTGTTGTTGGACAATCAAGGGTAAGCACAAGCTAGCTTGCACCTGAAAGCGTTGCCAAAATTGCTGTTGGCGTGGAGTTAGTTCTAATACTTCAGTTAAGTTTTGGAGCGAGTTTTGTCCGTCGCTAACATCGGGTTTAGTAAGAAACAAATTTATTGGTAGGGATTGGTTGAGCAGGGATGTCCAACCGACTTGTACAGCTTCAGCGATGGCTCTACTGCGATTGTCTTCCTCAAAACGATAAATTAGGACGCGATCGGCGTTGAGAACATCTTGTAGAGCGGTGACTGTAACTTCTAAAAGTGCGGTTTGATTTTTTGCCTGCTGCATTTGTCCTTCGATGGCCGCCAGTTGTTCTCGCTGGAGTTGAAAAGCCCTTTGCACATTGTCACTGGGGGAATCCTCAGCCAAAGCTTGAATAAAAGCTTCAATTTGACTCACCTTGTGCTGCAATTGAGCGACCTTTGGCCCCTTAGCAGATTGAAAGACTGCTTTGAGTACAGCTACATTACCCAGAATTTCTTCTATCTGAATTTGATTGTCAACAGGCTGGCTGGCAAAATTCGGGTCTAAGGTTGCGATCGTCACAGAAAACTCCTTGGCAGCATCAAGTTATACCATTTTGGATTTTAGATTTTAGATTTTAGATTAGGAATTGCTTTGTGCATTTTGATTCTGGAAATCCATCTTTAGCATTCTTTTTTCAAATTGGTATTAAATCAGTGGGTTTGCCATTGCAATGTCTGGGCGATGGCTTTGGTGTCTAAAATCCAGCGATCGCCTGGTAAAATACCTCGAACAAAATTTAGTACTTTCTTGGGGGAAAAGTCGGTTGGTGTTGATTGTGCTTGCTGTAAATCCTGCCACTCTACATCTAAGACATGAGCGATTAAAAACCCCACTACCTGATTTTGCAGCTCAACAACCAAAACCATTGGCTTTTGTGGTGGTGACAGCCGTTTTAAAAGCGGTGCGTAACCAAGCAAATGTTCTAAATCAACCAACCGCAGCATTTGTCCTTGCCAATTATAAAAACCTAAAATCCAACTTGGTAAGGCCGGGGCTGGGGAAATTTCTGGGCTAGCAAGATGAATAATGTCTAGTACACAGTGGAATGGTAACAATCCACTGCCTCCATCGCCCAAAGAAAAACGCACAAATCTTTGCCGTTGTTCCCTTGATGTCAGCCCAGGAGTCAAGGTTGGGGTTGTTCCCGGTAAACCCAACTTATCAGCTAATATCTGATTCATGCCTAGAAGCAGGACTTTGAGTGGTTCTTCATTTGGTGTTACAGACAAGACAGCCATGTGGCTAACAAAGTTTAACTCCGCCACTTGCCGATAAGACCAAGGCACCGGACGCACAGCCTCCAAGGGAATATCGATTAATGCAGGGGGCTTATCCACAGGAATGCCACAAATTTCTCCAGTGCGGGTTTGCGTCAGAAGTAAAAAGCGCCCTGGAGTCTCAACCGCAGAAAGAACTTGGTGCGTCTGTTGGGCTTGTAGTTGTGAAATAAACTTCTGGCGCAAATCCACAATTGTAATAGTTTGCGCTCCCAAATCCACCATCCCGATACCACTTTCAACCGTACTGCTAATAGGAGGACAAGCAATAACCTTGAGAACTGCACCAACTGGCAAGGCAAATAAATAATCTGCTATGGCAAAAACAACGACTCGTAATGAGTCGCTCTCGCTCACAGTGCCAGATAATCGCTTAAACGGAAAGGGAGTGTTGAGCATAAAGACTAAAAGGGGAAAGGGGAAAGGGGAAAAGGGGAAGGGGGGA
>NZ_LAHA01000039.1 GCF_002608075.1 Nostoc linckia z4 | reverse complement strand
GGAAAAGGTTAAAGGGAAAAGGTTAAAGGGAAAAGGGAAAAGGAATAAATTTAATCTTCCCCTTTCCAAAGTCCCCCTTCCCCCTTTCCCCCTTCCCCAATGCCCATACACAAAAAATCGCTAAAATAAACAAGAATACTTTACAAATCTTGAGCTAAATTCTCATAAAAGTGTTGAGTTTCCTTAGAACTAAAATATGGCTATTTTTCGTCAATACATTGCCCCACTTCTAGTTGTTTTGGTATTTGTCTTTGCCCTAGTGGCAGTCAGCGCCCGGATATTTTTACCTTCTGATATGGCAGCACCAGCACCAATTGAAGAGGTTGGAGTAAGTTCTCAATCAACTCCCGCTGATTTACCACCAGCGCCTAAGTCAGCTAGCTAAGTTAAAAAACATCAGAAGTGTCTGAGCAATTACTACCTGGATATTTCATTCGCCGTGGCTCAACTTTAGAAAGATCGCTGCTGCTCAAATTCATGCAGCTGACTTACCAGGATCTTTTCCCTAACCAGGATTTTTCGCACCTAGAACAAACAGTTAAACAATACTTCTCTAGCGATACCCCCTTATGGTGGGTGAATGAAGAAGACGCGGAGAGTGGGAGACACGGAGAGGCGGAGATTAATTTCCCCGCGTCCCCGCGTCCCCCTTCGGGTTCGGAAGTTTGGACTCGACAAGAACCGCCAAGACTCCAACTTCCTCACCGTGTCCCCGCGTCCTCTTCCCCCATCGCCTGTCTCTGGGTGGGCAATGCGATAGACCAAGTACAAGGTAACCGTCATGCTCATATCTTTGTTCTTTATGTTGCGCCAGAACATCGACGGCGGGGTATTGGTACAGCATTGATGCAATATGTGGAAAATTGGGCGATGCAAAGAGGCGATCGCCAAATTGGCTTACAAGTTTTTCAATCAAATCAACCCGCATTAAATCTTTATCACCGATTGGGTTATCAAACCCAATCCCTATGGATGATAAAATTCCTGAATGCACAAAAATAAATTAGAGGATAGGGATAAAATACTTTAGCGTCTTTTAAAACTGCGGTTCTCTCAACGAGGGACAACAGAAAGCTTAAAACAAGGCAACTGATATAATTTAAGGCTTTAAATTATTGATTGGCGCGGGGGATTATGTATTAATTCCCAAAACAGATTGAAATGAAATTATGTATGACGAAGACGATCTAAGCCTACTTGATGCAGAGGAGGAGCTAGAAAGCCCCTTAGATAAATTAGAGCCGCTAACTGCCTCCTCAGAAATACCCAAACCCGATCCAGAATTAATGTTAGCTCTGCTAAACAATCCCCAGCCCCAGCAAAGAATGTTAGCGGCGCGTGCTTTTTGCGATCTGGAAGATGCTCGTGCTACTCCTCATCTAATTCACTTGTTAACTGATACTTGTCCCTTGGTGCGGGTCAGCGCGGCTTATGCCATCGGACGCAATCCTAGTTCCGAAGCAGTGACTCCGTTAATTGCTCAATTGAACCAAGACTGGAACGGCTATGTGCGTAAAGGCGTTGTTTGGGCTTTAGGAAACTGTCGCGATCGCCGTTGTCTAGCACCCCTGGCAGATGCCTTAAAAACTGACATTTCCGCAGTGCGTTTATGGGCCGCTAGCGCCCTAGCACAAATGGCAGAAGTCAGTTACGAAGCAATTATTGGGGCAATACCACCACTGATAGGAGCCTTAGTCAACGATCCCGTGGCAGCAGTCAGAAGCAATAGTGCTTGGGCAATTGGTCAACTGTGCCGCGAACTGCCTTCTAACATAGTTTATGCTACAGCGATCGACGCTCTCATTCAGGCCTTTGCCGAAGACAAAGATTTAGGAGTCAGAGAAGACGCCAAAGCCTCACTCTTGGGAGTCGGCGACCCGCGTGGCTTGCAGTTGATTGAAACTCTAGAACAAGAAGGGTGGTTTTAAATCGGGAATTGGGCATTGGGCATTGGGCATTGGTAAGAGGGAAAGGGGAAGATTAAATTTATTCCTTTTCCCTTTTCCCGGTTGGTGAGCTTGTCGAACCATTAACCTTTTCCCCTACCTCAAGAGCCTCCCCTGCTCCCTCATCCCTATCCCCCACACCCTACTCATTTTCACCTACAGACTTGACCAAATTTAACTCATAGGGTCTTTCTGTATCGTCTTCTCCTAAATATTCGCCATTTTGAATTTCTAAAATAACTAATGGAATATGACCGGGGTTTTCTACCTTATGCAGCGTTGCTGCGGGAACATAAGTTGATTGGTTGCGATTGAGTAAAATTTCTTGTTCGCCACAAGTGACTTTCGCTACACCTGACACTACAACCCAGTGTTCGTTGCGATGATAGTGGATTTGTGGTTTAATTCCGTGTCTAGGTTTAATTTCAACGCGACTAATTCTATAGGATTCTCCCTCTTCAATTACCTCGACATGACCCCAATATCGCGTACCTGAATGTGAAGACATTTCATTAATATTATCAGACTGAGTATTATTTTCATTCAGACTCATAACTAATCTCTCAATTCAATGATTATTAATATTTGTCAATAATCTACCCCAAAGGAAGTAAATCCGGATAGGAATTCTCGATAAAAAAGGACTTGGGGCATCGGGCATCGGGCATCGGGCATCGGGCATCGGGCATCGGGCATCGGGCATCGGGCATCGGGCATCGGGCATCGGGCATCGGGCAGAAGAGGCAGAGGCGAAAAACTCATCTCCCCACCTCCCCACCTCCCCATCTCCCCATCTCCAAACTAGCCTCCAGTATACTGAATCCGATAAATCCGATTATTAGCTTCTTCTGTTACTAGTAGACTGCCGTCTGGTAAGACGAGTAAACTCACGGGTCGTCCCCAAGTACTTGGTACAGAGGGATTGAGTAAAAATCCGGTGAGAAAATCTTCGTAGTAGCCTTGCGATTGTCCTTTGGCATCAAAGGGAACAAACACGACTTTGTAGCCCGTACCGCGATCGCGGTTCCAAGAACCACGAAAAGCAACAAAAGCACCGTTGCGGTACTTTTGTGGAAATGTTTTACCATCATAAAACTGCAAACCCAATGCTGCTGAGTGGGCTTGAAATAGGACATCTGGGGTTTTGGTACGGGCTGCTAAATCTGGGCGTTTGCTTTGGTCGTTGGTTTTTTGACGCGGATCGAGGTTATTCGGCGTCAAGTAAGTATAAGGCCAGCCGTAGAATTCTCCTTTTCGGATGCGTGTTAAATAATCTGGTACTAAATCATCACCAATTCCGTCACGTTCGTTAACAGTGGTGTAAAGTTCCTTAGTTACAGGATGAAAATCTAGACCAACAGGGTTACGCAAACCGAAAGCGAAGGTCTGCTGTTGGGAACCATCCAAATTCATCACTTGCACCGAAGCCCTTGGTAAAGGTTCTTCATCGACGTTGGTTCCCGAACCAATTGAAACATACAATTGATTGCCATCAGGCGAGACAACAACATTGCGTGTCCAATGATTGTTATAACCTTGGGCAGGCAAATCAGCAATTTTTTGCCCATTGCCTGTAATTTTGTTTTCACCTTGAGTATAGGGAAAACGCAACACAGCGTCTGTATTTCCCAAAAAGAAGGAATCACCGGCAAAAGCCATACCAAAAGGTCTATTGAGTCCGTTTTCCCCACTAGCAAAGGTTTCTCGGACATCAGCTACCCCGTCGCCGTTACTATCACGCAACAGACGAATACGATTTTGCCCGGTTTCAGTCACCAGTACATCACCACTAGGGGTTAAAGCCAACCAACGTGGGGCATCTAAATCTTCAGCAAAAACATTAACTGTAAAGCCTGGTGGTACGCGTAGTACTGGGTCTTGAGGAATGGCTACAACCTCAGGGCGCTTAGACGCACTTTCTGTTGCGAAGGGTGCTGGTAAGTTATTGAGATTAATTCTGATAGGTTTAGGTGAAAATACTTCAGTGCGAATGATATTTTTCGACTGTGTAGGATTTTGTGCTAGTTCGGCAGCAGGTACAGATGTTTGCAGTGGTGGATTATCCAAAGAGGCGCGGGTCTGGTTACAAGCTGCTACCAAAATGAGTAAAAAAACTGGCAGCAAGAAACGCCCAGAAGCTTTCATGACGGTAAACACTATACACAATTTTTATACTATAGACTTAAAACTTAATAATTGTCGCCAGTCTAAAGTCCGATTTTTCTCAGTGAAATTCGATATGCAAAGAGGAATAAAAAATCGGTCAACAATCATCACTCATCAGTCAACACTTTTAATACCAATCTTCACGCATATAAACATTTATTTGTCAATAATAAATTTTCAAATTCGGCTGCTGGTAATGGACGACTGAAGAGAAAACCTTGCATAGAATTACACTTGTGTTGGCGCAAAAAAGCTAATTCTGCTTCAGCTTCTACACCTTCAGCAACGACATTTAAGTTGAGATTGTGAGCCATTTGAATTAATGCTTTGGTAATGGCTGATTTTTGCAGGTCGTTGGCAACATTATGGATAAAGTAACGGTCAATTTTTAAAGTATTAATTGGTAAATTTTTCAGATAAATTAAAGAAGAGTAGCCTGTACCAAAATCATCGATCGCTATTTTCACACCCAAAGAACGCAATTTATTCATAGTGGCGATCGCACTATTGACATCTTGCATAATCATACTTTCAGTGAGTTCCAATTCCAGGCAATCTGCTTGCAAATGATTGGTTTCAATAAAATTTACTATTTTCTGAATAAAATCTGGTTGATTAAACTCAATCACTGATAAATTCACAGCAATTTTCAACGAATAAATTCCCGCATCATCTCGCCAGTTTTTCATTTGCTGGCACACTTTTTTTAACACCCATTTGCCAATGGGAACAATTAAACCTGTAGACTCGGCGATGGGAATAAATTCTGTGGGATAAATAATCCCTAATTCCGGACTTTGCCAGCGTAACAAACTTTCAGCAGCTACTATCTTTCCAGAAGCAATATCCAATATTGGTTGATAATAAATCTCAAATTCTTGAAAATTATGTTGCTTGATTGCTCGATGCAAGCTAATTTCTAACAACTGCATTTTGGGAGAGAAGTTGTGAGTCGCATTTTGAGCAGACAAATATCTTTTTAAAGTAGCATATTTCTCTAATCTATTCATAATAGCGCTTAATAATTCAGCCCTCGTGAATGGCTTAGTTATATAGTCATCTGCACCTAGATCCATACCTCTACGGAAGTCAGATTTAGCAGATTTGGCAGTGAGAAAAATAAAGGGAATTGTTGCCGTAATTGGGTCTTGTCGTAATGCTGTTAACACTTGATACCCATCAATTTCTGGCATCATCATATCGCACAAAATTAAATCAGGAACTTCAGAAATAGCCAAATCTAGCCCGATTTTTCCATTGGCAGCAGCAATAGTTTCAAAATCTTCAGCTTCTAGCAAATCTAATATATTTTCCCTTACTGATTCTTCATCTTCAATTATTAAAATTTTGGGCATGACTGACCTCAAATTATATCTGATTATTTAATGCCAGAATCACAGTGATTTTAGTTCCAAAACCTTCTGTACTTCTAACAAATATTTCACCTTGATGAATATCTATACACTTTTTAACAATTGTCATTCCTAATCCAGTGCCTAGTATCTTGCCGACATTACTGGCGCGGTGAAATGATTCAAACAGAAATGGTAGGTCAGCTTCGGGAATGCCAATCCCCCAATCTTGAATTTCAAATACTGCTTGCCCATTTTGGCAACCAAGACTAAACTTGACAATACTATCATCTGGAGAATATTTAATTGCATTTGATAGTAAATTATTGAAAATGTGTCCCAACAATTTATCATCCATACAGCAAGGTATAGATTCATATTGACTGGTGAAAGAAATCAAGCGTTGATTGTTGAGATTCATTTGTATTTCTTCCACTAGCTGTTGGCAGTATTTGACTAAATCAAAGGATGTTGGTTTATACTCTAATTTTCCAGTTCCCGCTTTTCCAATAATTAACACATCATTCAACATCTCAGTCATCCGTTTGACAGCAGTTTGAATGCGATGCAAATGAGTAAGTTGTCTTTCTTGAGTCCATTTGTGGCGATAGTGTTCCAGTAACTCACAAGAGGAAAGGATAGTGGTTAACGGCGTGCGGAACTCATGAGAAGTCATGGAAACAAAGTGAGATTTCAGTTCCCCTAGTTGCTTTTCTTTTTCTAGTGCTACTCTTAGTTCTTGTTCTAATAACTTACGTTCTGTGATATCTACCCAGTAACCGACTATTTCCATAGGGTTACCAGCTTCATCTCGCACTAAGTTTCCTTGGTCGTATATCCAACGATAGATGCCGTCTTGATGTAGAAATCGATATTCTATCGTGTAATCTCCTCGCTCCAATACTTCTGAAAGTTGAAAAAACACTTGGGTTACATCTTCTGGATGAATGTGACTAGCCCAAAAGCCGGAATCTTCTACAAAGTGGCGTGCTTCATAGCCCGTAATTTTTGTAACGTTTTCGCTAATAAATGTCGCACCGAAGTCTCCAGAAGCTTTGCAGGTATAGATCACAGCTGGGCTAAAAGCCAGTAAATGTTGCAGCTTTTGTGGACTGTCAAATAGTGCGGTTTCTGATTGCCTGCGGTCTGTAATATCTCGATCGATACCGCGATACCCACAAAATTGACCCTCAGGGTTGAACACTGGGACTGCGCTGCTTTCAAGAACAACTAAACGGCCATCCTGATGGATATTAATGTTCTTCAGACATTTAAATGGTTGTTGTGCAGCGACAATGGAAGTAAAAATCTTAGTCACACGTTTAGCTTCTTCAGGTGACATCAAATCAAAGGGTGTTTTACCTAAAATTTCCGTGGGTTCGTAACCCAAAATGTCGCGTATTTTCGGACTGGCATAGGTATAAACCGTATTTTCATCAATTTGCCATATCCAATCGCTGCTGGCTTCAACTAAATTGCGGAATTTTTCTTCACTATTTTTCAGTGCTTCTTGAGCAAGTTTGTATTCTTGTAGTGCCGTTTCCTGAGATTGCCACAATTTTTCCTCTTTTGCCTGTACATGGAAGGTAATATCTACAGAAACTCCAATGAGGCGGCTAGGTTTGTCTGTTGTGTCTTTAGGTACTATAGCGCGTCTGGGTAACGATTTGTACTTAGGCCATTGCCGCTGAGGGAAAATTAAATGTTCTACCTCAAAAGAACTCAGAATACCAATATGACTTTGGGCATCTTTTGAATAAACATCTTGGGTGCAACCACAACCTAACCCCTCTTCTAAAGTTCTTTCACTTAACTCTAGCCAAGATTGATTCCAAAAATTACCCAAAGCATCACTATCTGACATACAAATCAGCACAGGTATTGTATCGGCCATGATGCAATAGTGCTGTTGGTTTTCATGTATTGCCTCAAAAGCTGTAGTATGCTCTATAGTCTCAGGACATTGGTGAATTTTTTCAGATTCATTTTGGTCAACTGTAGTATTTACAACTACTGACTCTAGCAAACACCGTTGTTCTTCAGTTGACTGGTAGTTACCTGTAGTTTTCTCTATTTTTTGTGCCAGCCCTTGACAAATACTCTCAGGAGTGATTACACCGACAACGTGACCTTGGTTATCGACAACTGGCAGTATATCCAACTGCTGATGGCATAGTAGTGACAGCACACAGGAGATTTCCTGAAATTCTGACACTTTCAGTGTTTTTACTGAGGTATGCATCACCTCACAAATCTTAGCTGTTTTCAAGTCAGTCCCTGAAGCTATAAGCCGCACAATATCATGCTTCGTAAAGCATCCCGCTAATTGCGAACAAGACCCCACCAAAATACTTTTGCTCTGTGTTGCCATCAGAGCGATCGCATCTGATAGTGGTGTTTCCGGCACGACCATTAGCGGCGAACAGTCTATTATTGACTCTAAGCTTTCTAGCCCGATAAACTGAGATAAAGCTTGCATAGATTATTACTATAGCTATTATCAAAAGATAGTTATCTAAAGCTGTTCACTTAAGCATTTTCTAATATTTTGACCCCAAACAATTAGTAATCTTTGAAGTATAAACACTGGAAAAATAGTTTTAAGAAATACAAATGGGGATATGGGGCATTGTTTATTCCCTGTATCAAAGCGTGTGTTTCATCTCCCACCCTACGGAAAGCTAAAGCTACATCCCCCTCATTCCCATGTCCAACTAACGCAACTCTATCCGCCTTTCCCCATAACGCAATAGCCTTTCTATGGTTGTCAGCCGATTTTCCCAGACTTTGACTTGATAGGAATTCGATTTGATTTCTTGCTTCATTAAGACTCGAAATTGAGACTGGAAGCGAGTTAGAGAAGCTCTGGCCACTAGTAATTTACTAGCAGAAGGCGCAGTGGCAAGCTGATTTAAAGCAGTACGTAAAACTTCTGCCTGGTTATTAAAATCTGAAATTGTTTGAGCAGGCATTGACAATTGTTCATTTTGCAAAACAAACTTCCATTCGCGTTGCAGCGCAGTGTAACGAATAGCAGCAGTTTGAAAAGGCTGGCGGTGAGGAATAGGTTCAGTTGTTGCAGATTCAACTTTACCTTGAGTACTAATAAAAAGTTTTTGGAGTTCGTCATTAAAATTCTCTGCGGCAAACAAAGCATAACCACTAACTGGCAAATCTCTTACCAATTGGAGTTGGTCAAATGTTCCAATTGTTGGCAAAGAAAGTAAGCGAATTCCTGGTACTAACAAGGTAGCTCCCAATTGTTTAGAGGCAATCCAGGGTTGAGCCAGTCGTTGAAACCGGGATGTATCAAGGGCATAAGTCATGGGAATGATTAAATCTACATCCCCTCGCCTAGCCCAAACTTCCCAGTTTTGTTGAATTTTCTCAATGCGTTCTGTTTGTGGCAAAGGAAAAACTGCAACTGACAAAATTAAATTTCCTCGCTTTTGTCGCAACTGCTTTGATAGTTGGGCAACAAAACTGTCAACTTGTTCGGTGCGAAATGTCGTCCATTTTTGCCACAGTTCTGGTTGACTGGGGGAAATATTCATGGGGTCTACACCAATGAGTTGCTGAAACTGCATTCTTGCAGCTTTGCCATAACCATATGTTCGACCTGCCAGTGGATCTTGGAATGGGTAACGAATGTAATCTAGCTGTAAACCGTCCACATCATAACGAGTGACGATTTCCTCATACAGCTTGAGTAAATACTGTCGCACTTGGGGGTTCGCTGGGTCTAAAAATGGCTTGGTTTGCCCAGCTGGAATCATGTTGCCTTGGTTATCGTAGTTTGCCCAATCTGGGTGAGCAGCCAGTATTGGCCCTGGGTAATTGGGATTAACGTTGATAATTTCATTGTGACGTTGGTTACCAGCGGCAAAAGTCCAAACCCAAGCGTGCAATTCCATATCCCGTTCGTGGGCTAGTTTGACTGCATCTGCCAAGGCATCCCAACCACGAATTAATGGGTTTTGTTCTTTGGCAACTTGGCTGGGATAAATTGTGTAGCCGGCGTTAACAGTTTCAAAAAAGATGGTATTAATCCCGGTTGCTGCTAGTCGGTCAAAAATCTCCGCCAGTTTCGCCTTGCTACCGGCACGGACAATGGTGGCTCGGTCTAACCAAACTGCCCGGATTTCTGGCTGAGCTATTCTGCGATCCACAGGAAACTGCTGCCACAAAATTCTCTTAGCAATTAGCCACTGCTGACGAGCCAAGGCGTAATTTTTTTGGGCAATCAGTTGGGGGAAGTTTTTAGCAATTACCTTCGCCTGTTCTAAAGCTTGTTGTTGGCTGGTGGCTAATGCCCCTGGTGTGGTTGAGGTAATTAAAGTTTCTTGTTTGAGAGACTCCACATCTATCTTTCCTAAATTTTCCGCAGTTTCTCCAAGGCCAGCAGCATTAGCCAACACCGCTAAATTGGCGCTTTCTACCCGACCAATGAGATTTTCTAACTCTTGCTGGAGAGCGATCGCTTGGTTTTGATTAATTGGCTCATTGGAGTTGGGTACAACATCTAAACGTACTGCTTCTTCCAATTGATCGATGGCTTCCTTGGAAGTTGGCGGTTTGACTACACCAACCGGCCTTGGTTGGGGAGCGGTGGCAGATGGGGAGACGCGGGGAGGGGGAGATGGGGAGACGCGGGGAGGGGGAGACGCGGGGACGCGGGGAAGTTGCATCTGTCCTTTGAAGTTCACATCGTCGGAAGTCGGTGCTACAACTTCTCTTTGTGTCGCCGTGTCCCCGCGTCCCCGCGTCCCCGTGTCCTCCCGTCTCTCTACCGTCGCCACAGTGGTAGAACAATTTTCGGAAGCTCCTGCGATTTTTTTCATGCGATTTGATGGGGCTGGTGCTGTCAAATAGTAATTGACGGTGGTTTTTAACCAAGCACTATCTAATTCTGCTGCTGAGGCTGTATCGGTTCCCCAGCGCCAGCCCAAAAATGTAGAACGTTCTGTGGTGACTACTGCGGCGGGATTATCCTGAGAATCCCAAATGGCAGGAGATTGCACGCCCATATCGTTGGGAATGACAACACCACCGCGGACTTTGCCAAAGAGTGCCGTTTCATTTGCCCATCCGGGAAGTTTGGTTTTTGCAGGTTTGATTTCTTCCAGGTCACTGAGGCTGAAACCCCAATAACCCCCTAAGAGCGATCGCAATAATTGGCGGACTCCTGGTGCTGACAAACTACCCGCAGGGCCACTGGCAATTAAACGCCCTCCTTTGCTCATCCATTCTTCCAAGGCGATGGCTTGGGTGGGGGTTAATGTTTCGATGTTTGGCAAAAATAATATCCGGCGATCGCCCCAATCGCCCATACTCCTTACACTATCTAGAGAAATTACACAATATTTCACACCTATTGTTTGTAGGCGGTCTGTTATCCCTGTCCATTGATTTGCATTTTCTTGGCTATGCACTACGCTCAATACAGGTTCTTCTGTTGCCGCTTTTACTGGTAAAATATTAAATAAATTTAAAAGTAAAATTTCTAAACCTAAAATTAATAAATTTTTAGCTTCTTTAATTTCTAAATTAGGATATTTTCGCTTTTGCGGATGCTTCACCAGTCACTCCTTACGTAATTATTGATTAATTCACTTATTAATCATAATTCATTAGTAAGTAACAGAGTATTCGTAAAGCTACCTAACGAATAAGCTTAGTTAATCTAGTCTATCAAAAATCATCAACAGCGCCAAGAAGAATATTCAAATAGTTACAGGGGATTCTACATAAATTGTTGGTTCTTGCATTGTGAATTTAATTCCATTCTTAAACAGCTGTTTAGAGATTTTTTCATTTGCCAATTCTAAGAGACGCTTGCGTAATTGTAGGGAATTTTCACTGGAACCCAAAATAAAGAATGTTATTCTTGTACGAGTGATTTTTTGTTCTTCATTATGATTTAAAAAACTAATGTTAGTGCTGCCTGGATCGATACCAAATAAAGAATTAGTACTTTCAATAATTACCTGTTCCACTAAAGCTTGTTCTCGTTCTTGCAGTAGCTCTAAAAAATCAAGGTAAAGTAAAACCATAACCTTCTTTCCACGGGTAATATTTTCAATTTCTAAGTTCGCCAATATGGAATTGGGAATAATAGATAAAGTACTTTTAGCCGCCGTGCGAATTTTAGTGGAACGAATGCCAATTGACTCGACTCTTCCAAATAAACCTTCAGGGATTTGTTGAGATTTTTGTAATCGAATATATTCTCCAGGAACAAAGGGACGATCTAAATATAAAACTATTGTTCCTAACAACTGTTCTAAAGTTTTTTGAGCAGCAAAAGCTACAGCTAATCCCCCAATTCCTAACCCAGTTAATAACCCAATTAAATTAAATTCTTGACTTTGAGCAAAGGCTAAAACAGCAATAAATCCAATAATCACATTGGCGAGGGTTTCAAAGACTAAAAGTAACTCATCAACTTCTCTACCAAACTTACGCACTAGCTCAATTCCATAGGCTCGAATAAACTGTCGGAATAAGCGAGAAGACAGCCATGCTAAGCTAACAATTACAGCTAAATCCATAATTGTCGAAAGAAATCTATGGATCGATTTATATTCGATAATCCAGGCTAAAGAAAAGGAAATGAGAATTAAACTGCCTGCGATTCTAAATAAATTTCTAATTGGATCGATTAAATTATTATAAATACTAGCAACTTGCTGTGGTGCAAAACGTCTAATGATAATTCGCAAGAACGTCGGAGTATATCGTCCTATTAGTAAAGACAGGAGAACAAAAATTAGAAATACTCCAAAACTTGACAATGCGGATATTGTGCTATCACGTTGCAAAAATTCCAGAATTATTTGTGAAATATTTTTCATCAGTTTTAAATGGTAATGGGCGAGTCAACATAAATGGTTGGTTCTTGGATATCAAAGGCAATACCATATTCTTGTAAACACTCAGTAATGCTTTGAGTTGCCATATTTAGTAATTGACGGCGTAATTCCATTGATACATCTCCAGAACCTAAGATAAAGAAAGTAACTTGTGCTTGGGTTGTTTCTGGATCTGATAAATGATTAATAGCTTTAAAAGTGACTTCTGTATTCCGTGAATCAATGCCAAAGATCCCATTTGTGCTATCTAGAATAACCTGACGAATTAAAGCTCGTTCTTCACTACTCAGGTTTTTTTCAAAGGTCAAATATAAAATAGACATGACTTTCTTTGCACCAGTGAAGTTTTCAATATTCACTTGAGTGAGAGAACTATTCGGAACTATCATGAGAGTTCCCTTACCAGATGTTCTAATTCTAGTAGACCTTAATCCTATTGATTCAACTCGCCCAAAAGTACCATCAGGAAGACCAATATAATCATCAATCACAAAGGGGCGATCTAAATATAGAACAATGCCACCTAAAATTTGTTCTAAGGTTTTTTGAGCAGCAAAGGCTACTGCTAAACCACCGATTCCTAAACTAGCTAATAGCCCTAAAAGATTAATTTGATGTGTTTGAGCATAAATAATAATTGCTAAACAAATAATCATCAAATTAGCGACCCATTTAAAGAGAATCAGTAGCTCACCACTGATTTTTTGTCCACTTTTAAAAGCCGCATTCAATAAATAAAAATCAAAGAATTTTTGAAAGATTTGTGACCCTAACCAACTAACAGCGATCGCCAAAGCCAAACTCACAAAAATTTCTAGTGGATTTGTCCAACTATTCTGTGGTAATAAAGATACAAACAACTCCAAATTTGCAATGATAACTACCACAATTAATAAGTCTTGATTTGGCTTAATTAATTTTTGATATAAATCATTAATTGGCAGCAAAGTCAATTGCTTCACTAGTAAATTTAACGACGAAATCATGAGACTACCAAAGATAAATATACAAAATCCAACTACCAAGCCCATAAATCCAATTTGTAGTTCTCGGTTTGTAGTGATTTCTGATAAAAAACTCAACATTTCTCTAATTGGTGTTAGTCATTGGTCATTGGTCATTGGTCATTTGTGGTTATAAGAACAAATGACCAATGACGTTAGTATTATCAATTTACACTCACAGTCCTATGAACAACAACTGAGAATACAAGATTACTTAGCATATCTAGCTCAACTTTTAACCAAATAATTACTAATTCGTAATTTTTAATTAAGTAAGTAAAAGTCTCTTGATTCATCAATGAAAACATAAAAATGTGTAGTGTCATTATTTCAAGCCCATAACTGAAATTCCAGGGTAAAATTACGTTATGGAACGCAGTCCATGACGTAAACGCAGCGTCAAACACGAACACTTAGAGCGTTATTATCGATTCCAAATTATTGAGAAGCAGTCAGAATCCAAAATACTGAATTGAGACAACTTTCAAATTCAAGCTTCATAATCAAGAAAAAAATTGAGAATTCATAGCATCCTTGATTTTTCAATTCCAAGCTGGATTCTAACTGCTTACTTCTGAATTTTTACGGTTGTTTTATCTATCCAATTAATCATTTGAGTTTTGAGAAAACTCTATCCAGAGATAAATGCTAGATAGATAGGCTACCGCTACAATACAGATAGTTAAGATGAAGTTAAAATCAGTCATCGCATTTAATCCAACGTAAAAGTGTGCAGCAAGTTTGCAAACCCACATTTGTAAACTTGCTATTTCACACCCAAATTTTTGGATGCAAAAAAATGAGTTTTTAGTCCAAAAGCTTGGACTAGGTAAACTTAATGAGGTCACTCAATGGATGAAACTTCGTATTTAGAGGGATAGCCTAAATATGACTAACCAAAGAAGCTATCTATTTAAAAATTGACCACACAAACACGTACAGTTTGTGGACTGCTTGCTCTCAATTCTATTGAGGCAAGTGGCTTAAAAAGGGTAATGAATTAAGCTCGTTTTGCTTGTGATTCAGAATTTTAGATTTTTTTGGCTGATAATTGACCCTGGTGAATGAAATAAGTCAAAAATCCAAAATTCAAAACCATCAACTAGTTAGCATTGTTTAGCTGACTAGCGTAATTATCTGCACGCGATTGCTTTATTTACCTATTGATTTACAGTCTACACCACAAGACATCAAAAGGCTAGGCAAAAAATTATTTTTTCCAAAGGCTAACTCATAGAAGTTGCACAATCTTGTTAAATTATATAGGCTAAAGAGTTAACAAAAATAACTAAGGGCACTTTTCAAAGCAAGTAAAGTACACAATTATGGTTTGGTAATTAGCTGTAAAACCTGCTTTACTTCTGAATTTCGCTATCAGCAACGCAGGCATTAATTAAATCTTCAACTCTAGCCACAGGTAAGATATTTATCTTCAATTTACTTGCTAATTCTGCAACGCTCATATCATCTAGAAATACCAACTCCCCGTGCTTTAACATCACCTTTGGCAGCAAAATTCCATCGCCTAAATCTTGTCCTGCTAAATTTAACAGCAGGTCATGACCTGTTAACAATCCTGTGACACTAATATCTTGTCCCCAGTAATCACTAGATAAAGCACGCATATTTACTTCTAAACCTTCAACCGAATTTAAACGCTTCAAAATTGGTTGGAATGCTTTTTCAACGGTGTTACCCACTACCCAAGTAAACTTTCTCTGGGGATAGACTTTTGCAGGTAGTAATTCTGCGGCAACGGTGGCAAATTCTTTGATAAATAACTGAATTGAACCAACACCGTTATCAATTTGAGGATATTCTTCATATTCTGATTCGCTTGGTAATTCTTCACCTGCAATCAAAAACCATTCATCAGCTAACCAAGCAACGCTGGAGGCGAATTTTTGGCGAAATTGTTGGGAAAGCATTTTGACTTGGGAAATCACTTCTTTCGCTTTTTCCCTAGTTACAGGTATAAGTTCATCTTCTTGGGGACGAAACCGTGTCAACCCAACTGGTACAACCGCCACTGACGCCACCGTAGGCACTTCTCCAGTATGAAAGGAAGCTAAATCTTTAAGAGTTCGTTCGAGATGTTGGCCATCATTAATGCCGGGACAAACAACCACTTGGGCGTGAATTTGTAGTCGCCTTTGTTGAAACCACTTGAGTTGTTGCAAGATTTGTCCCGCACGGGGATTTTTGAGTAATTTAGTTCTGACTTCAGCTTCCGTGGCATGAACGGAAACATACAACGGAGACAAACGCATTTGTTCGATGCGTCGCCATTCTTTTTCTGGTAGATTGGTGAGGGTAAGATAAGAACCGTACAAAAAGCTCAGACGATAATCGTCGTCTTTTAAATACAAACTAGAACGTTTACCTGGTGGCTGTTGGTCGATAAAGCAAAACGGACAGCGGTTATTGCACTGAATTAAGCCATCAAATAGGGCTGTTTCAAATTCCAGCCCCAAGTCTTCGTCGTAGTCTTTTTCGATTTCAATGTGATGTGTTTTACCAGTAACGTCTAAAACTTCTAGTTCTAAAACTTCATCAGCACATAAAAATTGATAATCAATTAAATCACGGGGACGCGTACCGTTAATTGCAACGATGGCATCCCCCACTTCAAAACCAATCTCTGCGGCTATAGAATCAGGTAGTACTGTGGTAATGCGGGCTGGTTGAATAGTAGACATGGGTATGGGCATGGGGCATTGGGCATGGGGCATTGGGCATTGGACTAATGACCAATGACCAATGACTAATGACTATTATGTAATTTATCCTTGCCAACCTGCTGCGATCGCTAGTAAGATAGCACTGCCGAATGCTAATCTATACCAAACGAAAATCATTGTATTTTTAGTTGCTAAGTATTTGATTAAGAATGCGATTGATAGATAGGAAAATATAAAGGTTGAAATAATTCCTACAATTAACAATGCAACAATGTTATCTGGTAACTGTTGGGCTTGAAATAATTTGAAAATTTTCAGACTCTTATATAAGGTTGCAATTGTCAAAGTGGGAAACCCTAATAAAAAAGAAAATTTTGCCGCTGTCGCGCGTTCTAATCCTAAAAATAACGCAGTTGTCAACGTGGAGCCAGAACGAGAAACACCAGGAATTAAAGCAAGGGTTTGTCCTAATCCCACTAAAATACCATCCCGAATCTGCAATGACTCAAAACCTCGCTTGCGAGTACCAATTTTTTCTGCCAAACCGAGTAAAAGTGCCATGATAATTGACATGATGGCAATAATTAAGGCACTCTCAGGGATAATATCTTTCAAAAGAAAGCCGACAATTAAAGCAGGCAGTGTTCCGACTCCAATACCTACCAGAATTTTCCATTCCTCCCGTTCCCAGTCTTTCTGTTTTACAGCTTCAATTCCACCTTTAACAATACTAGAAATCAACGACCAAAAGTAACCCAAAATTGCAATCACACTGCCAAATTGAATGGCATCGACAAAATCTTTAGAACCTAGTTCTTTCCAACCAAATACCTTAGTTACAATTAGCAAATGTGCAGTGCTACTGATTGGTAAAAACTCTGTAATACCTTGAACAATACCTAAAATAAAAGCTTCAAGAAATTCCATAATACCTTTCTCCTACTTCTAAAAAAGAGAACGAACATTCTTTAAGTAACAGTGTTACTTTATATACTTTTAGCTGCACCTAATCTTCTAGAAAATTCAATTTTAGTGATGGATAACACTATCTAAGACGCTGACCATGTTCTTACACCAATCTCAATAAGTCAACGCAATTTTAGGAATTCATCAAACTTTAATATTTACCCAATAGCAGACAAGGGAGAAGGGGGAGACAAGGTAGACAAGGTAGCCATTTTTCTCCCTTGTCTCCCTTGTCCCCTTCAATGACGCCAGCCGTTGCCGAAATTTGAGTATAATCTAAATGCCCTGGGGGGGGATTTTAAAGTGTGATATCTTAAATAAGGTAAAGTTTAGTAACAAATATTAAAAACGTTGGTTAATAATACGTTATCTTCCTACACCGCTTCTATTCCTTCCCTGGATGCCGAGTTGGATCTGTCTAACATCAAGCACAGGGATGTCAAAAAATTGGAATCTACACTATCATCTTCTCCGTCTTTGCCTTTATCTATTTCTGCTCGACAAACATGGTTGGTATTTGCGGCGGCGGTATTTTTGGTATCAGTGCCAGTATTTATAGAAGCGCCAATAGTGCGATCGCTACCTAGTTTGAGTTTAGCGCTGACGGGATTTTGGGTGTGGCTCAGTTTGAAATTAATGTCACGTCCTGCAACCTATGTCTGGGGAGATTTGCTGTTTGGCTTTAGCTGGAGTTGGTTAGCAGGAGCGATTTACTGGGGTTGGTTACGTTGGGAACCATTATGGCATCTGCCGGTGGAATCTATCGGCTTGCCATTTGCTTGTTGGTGTTTGGCAAAAAATTGGGGCAAGGTGGGTAATTGGTTTTATTTGGGTTCCTTGTTCGGTACAGTATTAACTGACGTATATTTTTATATTGTGGATTTGATGCCCTATTGGCGACAAATCATGATTGCAGATGTAAATAGCACGTCAAAAATTTTACAAAATGCTTTAATCCAAGTAGAAACACCTTGGGGAGAAGCTTGGGCAATAATTCTCGCTTTAGTATTATTACTAGTGGGAATTTTATCCTTAGGTAAAGTTCAGAGACACTGGTATGCCTTTGGCGGCGCAGTTTTAAGCACAATTTTAGTAGATAGCTTATTTTTGTTCGCAGCGATCGCAGCCTAAATATATGACAAAATTCACACTAATCTGCGTTCTCAAGGGTAATTCTAGCTCTGGGGAGATGAAGTTGGGAAATTTGGAAATTTTGTGAATTTAGTTAAGAAATATTACAATAATTGCCCGACAGCCTAAAGCCGCCTTGACTGGAGTTTTCGGCGTTAGACATGCCAAAATCTCTATCTATTTGGCATGTAGAATCAGCCAGCCAAAAAGATTTTATGGAAGCGGGAATGATACCGTATTCTGTAAATACAACGCTTTTGCGGCTGAAGCAAGCACCTGAGGGCTGGCAAAAATTTTACCAAAAGTACAGTCAAAGCCAGTAACAGTAAATATTGTGGATATTAATACGCTGTATATTAGTTTCTGATGACTGCTGTGTTGATTAAGCTATCAGGTTTTGGCCTTTGTCCTTTGTCCTTTGTTCTGCAACAAATGACCAATGACTCATGACCGCTGACAGATGCTAGCTTAAAAATTTTATTTCTGTTTGATGGAAAGAGGTAAAAAAATCGTGAAAGGATTGGTGCGTTTATTAACAGTGTTTAGTTTGTTACTTGGTTGCTGGGGATGGTTGGGAACAACTCAAATAGCCCAAGCTGCTAGTTTCAACAGTTTTGCTTTTCCCCAAGTGCCAGTTTTGGCAATTGAACGGCAGAATAGCGCAGACAGAAAGTTAGCAACGGATTTCGGTAAAAAAATTGATTTAAATAATACCAACGTCCGAGCATTTCAACAGTATCCAGGGCTTTATCCCACCCTTGCGCGACTCATCATCAAAAATGCTCCCTACAAGAGTGTAGAGGATGTATTAAACATTGAAGGATTGAGCGATCGCCAAAAACAAACCCTGCAAGCCAACTTCGACAACTTCGCCGTTACAGAACCAGAATCTGCCTTTATCGAGGGAGACGATCGGTTTAACAATGGCATCTACAGATAACTGCACATTCGAGTTAACGTAGCAAATAGTAGCCCACTCCTGATTCTAGGGAGTGGGATATTCTGTTAAGGATGAGGGGCAGGAGGGGGACAAGGAAGACAAGGGGGACAAGGTAGCAATGTTTCTCCCTTGTCTCCCTCACTCCCCCCTCTCCCTTATCTCCCCCCACTCCCCTATCTCCCCCTCCCTCTTACCTTGCCTCAGATAGATATTCCTAGCCAATTTGATGTTTTAGTAGTCGGTGCTGGTGCTGCTGGACTCTACACAGCGCTATGTCTACCAGAGTCTTTGCGAGTGGGCTTGATTACTAAAGAAACTGTGGCTTTGTCCGCCAGTGATTGGGCACAAGGTGGTATTGCCGCAGCAGTAGCTCCAGAAGATTCTCCCACGCTGCATATTGAAGATACAATTCGGGCAGGTGCGGGTTTATGCGATCGCTTTGCTGTGGAATTCCTCGCCCGACACGCCCCTAGCTGTATTCAGTCTTTGGTTGACTTGGGGGTTGCTTTTGACCGTCACGGTAAAGCTTTGGCTTTAACTTTGGAAGCCGCCCATTCTCGCCACCGGGTTCTCCACGCCGCCGACACCACAGGAAGAGAAGTGACCACCACTCTCACAGCCCAAGTTCTCCGTCGGCAAAATATTCAAATCATCCAGCAAGCTTTGGCTTTGAGTTTATGGATTGAACCCCAAAGCCAGCGCTGTCAGGGAATTAGCCTGTTTTATCAAGGTAACATCACATGGGTGAGAGCTGGTGCTGTGGTGTTGGCAACTGGTGGCGGCGGTCAGGTATTTGCCCAAACCACCAACCCAGCTGTGAGTACGGGTGATGGCGTAGCGATCGCCGCTCGTGCTGGCGCTATCCTCCGCGATTTAGAATTTGTTCAGTTCCATCCCACAGCCCTCACCAAACCCGGTGCCGATCGCTTTTTAATTAGCGAAGCTGTACGCGGCGAAGGGGCACACCTCATCGATAACGAAGGGCGGCGTTTTGCCTTTGACTACGACCCAGCCGGAGAACTCGCTCCCAGAGATGTTGTCAGTAGAGCGATTTTTAGCCATTTACAACGTACCGCCCTCGACCCTGCCACTGCCCATGTGTGGTTGGATATGCGCCCCATTCCCGCCGACAAGATTCGTCATCGCTTTCCCAACATCGTTAAAGTTTGTCAGCATTGGGGTATCGATGTCTTCAACGAACCAATTCCTGTAGCCCCTGCTGCCCATTACTGGATGGGTGGCATTGTTACGGATTTAATGAATCACACAAATATTCCTGGTGTATACGCGGTGGGTGAAACAGCCAGTACTGGAGTACATGGGGCAAATCGCCTTGCCAGTAATTCCCTACTAGAATGTATTGTCTTCGGTGCCCAGATGGCTAATATTGAATTGGCAGATATTGGGCAACCCTCAGAAACACCGGTACTCCCATTCAGAAAATTTACTGCTAATGCCAGCGAGTGGCAAACTCAGCAAACACAACTAGAAACCCTCAGGGAGAAATTACCGCGCTTAGTGTGGCAACATGCTGGTATCTGCCGCGAACAGTCAGGATTAGAAAGTGCGATCGCCGCCGTAGAATCTTGGCAACAAGATTTAGCTGCTTTGCCTTTAACTCAATTTCTGTTAGCTTTACATCCAGCAGAACCAGCTAGTCTCGATCTACCAAATGTGGAAGCCCAATTACGACTTTGGGCAGAAACCCGCAATTTATTGGATGTAGCCCATTTAATTCTCAAAAGTGCCGCTTTTAGAACTGAAAGCCGCGGCGGACATTATCGCCTAGATTATCCTCAACCAAATTCACATTGGCAAGTCCACACACTTGTACAAACAAACCACTGGTGGAAATCTCCAATATTGGATGATGGGTATGCGGCATAGGGCATGGGGCATGGGGAGATGAGGGGCACAGAAGGCAGGGGAAAAGGTGAGCCAGCGCGGTCTTGGGGGTTTCCCCCATGAGCGACTGGCGAACCCCGAAGGGGTTAAAGGGAAAAGGGAAAAGGAATAAATTTAATCTTTCCCCTTTCCCCCTTTCCCCATACCCAATGCCCCATGCCCAATTTAACGAGTACCACTACCATGCTGGCTGTCAGGCCCACCATAATTTGGGGGTATATATGTGTTTTTTAAATCTGGATAATTGACTTTCCGGGCAATCAAGGTGTTGCTGCCATTAGAGTTCAGACTGGTAGCACTTGCAGTACTGAATACACCTACGTAACCCACAATTTTTGGGATTAGGATGTAAGCGCCTATACAAAATATCATACATTTTGTGATTCCCAAGTGAATTTTCATAATCTTCAGTAAATTTACTAGTTTTTCCCTTAAAAAAGTATTTTTTTAATTTTGTAGGTAAATATACGTAACTTCCCTTGAGAATATTCCAAAATTATTAATTTCTGCTGCTGATAGACAATTAATGCTCTGTTCGTTTGCAGTCCAACATTTGTTTGCTGGTGTTAAATAGTCTTAACACTTAAGGAATATTCTTAAATGCGCTGTTTTTGCATCAGTCTAAGGTTAGATTTGGCAATCAATTTCCATAGGCAGTTTGAACGGTTCACTATTTATTAATAATATCTTAATAATTTTAAGTATAAACACTATGTTTAAAAAATATTTCAATTTAAAAAGCTATAAAATAATACTTTAAATTTTGAATAGTAAAAATTTAATTAAAGTAAAGATATCTAACACAAAATTACATAATTCTCATATAACAAGGGTTGTAGAGCTTATTTAATTTTATTTTCGTAATTATCTACCTAAGTACAGTGATTATTTTTTGGGTAAAAACACTCACTATCAAAATTATATTTTTTAATTTACTGATAAAGTCTAGTTTCTTTCTTAGCTCTTTTATCTGTTTTGGTTTGACTTCCAAAAGTCTTGCTACATTTGAGTTTTAATTAAAAAGCTATGTTGACAGTTCTATAAAGTGCCTTTACAAAACAGTGCTTTTTATGCATCTAAAGTACAAAAGCCTAATTTTAGAGTAAAAATATTTACTCAATATCCAAGGATAGAAAGTAAATTCGTGAATTTATTAAGCAAATTCGTAGCGATTTTTACCCAAGCGCTTAGCACGGTACATTGCTGCATCTGCTTGTTTCATCAAAGTTTCACTGTCTTGGCTGTTGTATGGATAAACACTAATGCCAATACTGGCAGAGACTCGGATTGCATAGCCATCCAAAACAATTGGTTTGGTGATGCTGGTTAAAATTTTTTCGGCGACTTTAGCAGCTACCTGAACATTAGGAATTGCTCGTAAGATTACAGTAAATTCATCGCCACCTAAACGAGAAACTGTATCACTAGCCCGTAAAGAATTGCTCAGTCGCCCAGCGATAGTCATTAGCAGGCGATCGCCCATCTCATGCCCTAAAGTATCATTGACTTGTTTGAAGCCATCTAAATCGATAAACAACAGTCCCAACAACAAGTTATGGTGTTGTGCCCAGTGCAATGACTCGTAAAGTTGTTCGGCAAAAAATTTGCGATTGGATAAACCTGTCAGGGGATCGTGATATGCCAAATAACGTAAATGGTCTTCTTTGAGCTTTAATTCATTGTTTGAGCGAAATAACTCAGCAGCAGTACGCTTGAGTTCTTCCTCCATCAACTTGCGCTGAGTAATATCTCGAATTACCCCAACTAAAAAGAAATTGCCAGCTGAGTCTTTGTGAAGCGATCGCTTAGTGGCAATTTGATGAGTTTGACCATCTGCGTTTGTAAATTCTTCTTCATGTTCGTGGGGTTGCTGAGTCCGAAAAACTAACTCATCTTGTTGTCGAAACACATCGGCTTCATGCTTAGGGAAGAAATCATAGTCTGACTTTTCAATTAACAACTTATTCGGATAACCAATAAATCGACAATATGCGTCATTGAGAACAATCCACTGATGTTGTTCATTTTTTACAAAAATTGGATCGGGAATCGTGTTAATTACATGATGCAAAAACTCCTTAGAACGTTTCCATTCTTCCTGCATATGGGCGATATGACTCGTCATCCAAATAGCTGAAATCCCAAAAGTAAACAGCCCAGGAATCAGGGGTATCCACCAACCGTATAAAAAAGCTATATAAGCACTGACGGTCAATACAAAGCAACAAACAAGGATACTAAGAAAACTTTTCGTTGAATCTCGTATCCGCCATGTGGTAATGGCTCCCACATAAGACCAAACAAAAATCCACAAATATTCTAATAATTCAGGCCAGACTTTAAGTAATGGTCTGCCTTCAAGAGCCGCAGAAATTAATTCACTAATAAAATAAGCTTGTAATTGAATACCAGCCACAGGCTTTGCCGTACCCATCAAACCGCTGGAATAAGGAATAAATACAAAATCCTGAAGACTGGGTGCAGTAGAGCCAATAAGTATAACCCGGTCTTTGATTAAATTTTCTTGGACTTTATCAGCGAGTACATCACTCATGGATACCTGGCGAAAATGAGAAAATTCTCCAGATGGATTTTGAGGTTTGGGTTTGGGAAAATTGGATAAAATTTGGTAGCCTCTGGCATCAGCTCCGACATAAGCACCATCATTAACTTCAAAACGAGTAAATACTGCCTTACCCAATTGCAAATACTCAGGGTTGATTTTTGCTTGGGTAGGAGTAATGCCTTTTGATTTTAAATACAATAAAGCCAACTTCAAAGCAAAACTTTCGTGTACTTTATCCTCGACATGCCAATACAACAAGCTGCGACGTACTTTGCCATCAGGGTCGTACAGCACATTGTTAAAACCCACTTGATTCTTATTGAGTCCTATTGGAGGTAAAACAGTAAGGTTTTTATTTTTTTCATTTGCCAGAAGTTCAATACCAATCAAGTTTGGCATTGATTTATAAGCATTACGTAATTCCTGATTACCAGGCTCCACTGGCAAATTTCGGTAGATATCCAACCCAACCGCACGGGGTTTATGGATGTTTAATTTTTGCAACAATTCGGCAATATTCCGATCTGGAATCGGCCACGAACCTACTTGATCTAAATAAGCTTCATCAATCACAACGATGGTGATACGTTCTTCTGGTGATTCATTTGGACGTAAGCGAAAAAATTGATCCAAACCTGCCAATTCTAAGGATTGCAATAATCCGATAGAGCGCAAAAACAGGACGCAGACTGCAACGCCAGCAGCAGTCATCAATTCTTTGTGTTCTCGACTCAGCGATTGTTTCAGTCCAAAGATCGAGTTTATCAAACGCTTCCCTAGCTGGTGATTCATTAAGCCGCTCCCAAAGTTCTGAAACTCGGCTTTTCTTGGCATCTGCACAAAGGTAGAATAAGGCGATTTTGCTCTTTTAACTGGCGTTTTTTCACTAATAACAAAAGCATATTGAGAGTAACTTCAACAAACACACTTTCGCGTTTAACGCTGACATAATTACACTCGAAGGCGGCTTCCATGTGCTGCAAAAATCAATTAAAGTACACACTGCATGAGAGCCAGTATAGTTAATCAAGTTCCTTCAACTTCAGATGTTTGTAAGTAAAAGCCACAAGAAAATTGATACAGGTATTTTTAGTTGGAGAAATACACCAACGTAGTCTTAAAGCTAGATATTAAGCTTATTTTACTGACAAATACCCAATTCGGAATGTACGACAGTTACTAGTAGTTCGCCAAGTCAACTTAGCTCTTTAAAGGGTAAAGGGGAAAGGGGAAAGGTTTTAAATCCCTTACCCTTTTCCCCTTTCCCTTTCCCCAGCCCTCACCAAGCATTGTTGAGTTGCCAGACTACTAGGTAGGTTAGGACATAAACTGATGGTTAAACCCCTACAGCACAAGACTTTTAACCTTGTTGCCTGTTACTCCAACCTTATTCCCTGCTATAGGTATTGGGCAACACTTATTATTTATCTTATTTATCACTAAATGTTGCCAAAAACAAAAAAGTCAACTGGAAACAGCTTTACTGTTTTTATCCAGTTAACTATACTAATCCACTATCATATTGAACTTATTTCTGTTGTGGGCGAAGTGCAGCCCAAGGGGCGATCGCTAAGAAATAAACAACAGTACATGGCCGTTGACTATGAAAAGGTTCAGGGCACACCCGACACCTTTGTTTTTGACTGTGAACCATCAACAGCGAACAGTTAACAGTAGCAATGCTAAAACAGACTTGTGTTGGCAATTACTTGAAATATTTAAAGTTCCGAGGGCCTGTGTAACCAGATACTTTGGCTAGTTCCTCTAGGTTTTGCACTCCACTATAGCTTTTGCCATTGATAATCCAAGTCGGGAAACCTGTAATTTTTGCAGCTTGACAAACTTCTGGTTGAGCTTTGAGTCCTGGAGGGGCACATTCTACCTTAATGTTATTGTCGATTTCTTGATAAGCTTGTTTGCCAAAAATTAGTTTTTGTTCGTGGCAGTGAGGACACCAATAGGCGACGTATTCCTTAGCACCAATCTTCACCAGATGTCGGGCTAGGGCTATTTCTGGTTCACCAGAGGTGGTAGTAATTTCCCATCCCCCGATTGCGGGGTTAGGATCTTCCTTGGGAGCAAAGGAGATTTTTACAGGTTCTCCAGGAGTTCCAGATGTGACATCGGATTGATTGACACCAGCATAAATGCCTAAAGTACCAATCAGTGTCACCATACCGACAATCAAGGCGGTAAACAAGATTTGTCCAACATCTTCCCAAGTACGACCAATAATTGTCAGTACCAAAAGACTAGTGGAGAACAAAGCTGAGCCGATACAGTAGGGACAAACGGCTTTGATTTGGAATGCTAGCAGGTACATTAAATAACCGCTAAACACAGACATAGCGATCGCACCCACCAACAGTAGCCACCATGTCCAATTTTCTAATTGCTTGCGATTAGTATTGTCTCCTGAGGAAAATACCAAAGGAGCCAAAGCAAATATCAGCATACTGGTGTATGCCAAAAATCCAAACAAAGCCAATGGCTGACCAAAAACTGTTGCCCAAGGACTGGAAAGCACATCATTACAACCTTTGGCACCAGCCTGTGCCACACAAGCTGCACTGCCTCCTGTCAACTTTTCTATGGTGAGATAACCTGTCGTCAGCACACCACAGCCAGCAATGGCGGCAATCAATGGACGTGACCATTTATGAATCCAAGGAGTAGAACGGCGGCGAATCATAAACTGCTTTGGGAGTTAAGAGTTAGGAGTTAACAGTTAAGAATGAGAAGTGAGGAGTTAAGAATGAGGAATTTAGGAACAATCAATTTAAAACTCATAACTCATAACTCATAACTCCTCACTCTCTCCCTATTCCCTAAGAATGTAATTTCACTTGTCCTGGTGACTTGCTTTCACTTTTAGAGTTCCAACTACGACGTGCGGCTTCTACAAATTGACTAACGCGAATGGGGTCAATTGTTTGGTCTATCCGTCCGTGACGTTTCAAGGAACTGGAAACTATGACACCATCTGCTGCCTGCATTAATGTATCAATATTTTCCCAATTTGCCCCACTACCGATGAACACTGGTGTTCCAGCTGCTGCACCACAAGCTAGTTCTAAATCTTCTAAGTTAGGAGGGCTACCAGTAGCCCACCCAGACAAAATCACTCCGTCTGCTAAACCTCTTTCAATGGTGTCTTTAACGGCAACTGTGAGATTTGGAGAACTTAAAGGACGGGCGTGTTTCACCAAGACATCGGCCAGGATTTTAACATCGCTGCCCAACTCCCGTCGATACCGCAGTAATTGATGGGCTTCTCCCTCAATTAATCCCTGATCGGTTGCCATCACTCCTGTGAGGACATTGACGCGGATAAATTGTGCCTGGACACAGCTAGCGATCGCCATTGCACTTTTGGCATCGTTTCGCAACACATTCAAGCCCACTGGCAATGTCACCAAATTCTGTATCCGCTGCACCACCATCGTCATGGCACTCACAACCACTGGATCTACTTGGTTTTTGGTAAACGGCGCATCGAAAAAATTCTCCACAATCATGCCGTCAACACCTCCGCTTGCCAAGGCTACGGCTTCTTGTTCGGCGCGGTCAATTACCGCTTTGAGGCTACCTCCCCAACGGGGCGAGGTCGGCAGTGGTAGCAGGTGAACCACGCCAATAATCGGTGAGCGAGTTTTAAACAGCTGATATAAGTCCACGTCTTTAATTATTGCGAGGGATTGGGCTATACAGACTAGAGATTAGAGGCTAGTACTACAACACCCAAATATACCTACAATTCAAAATACCCGAAAAGCTTGACTCATCAGCTTTTTGAATTTTGAATAATTTTGCATAAATCAATTTTACAAAATTCGGCGCTCACAACTTGGCACTCCCTGTTTGCCCCATGCCTATGTCTCCTTGTGTCCTGGTCTCTTTTTTGAAATTGGTCGGTTTACTGCCTCCTTCCGAAGATGGAAATTGGCCTCAAACTTGTCATAAGATATGTTAAGATAAAACCTGGCTACAAGAGGAGTTTGCCACTCACAACACGCAAGGCAGCTTTCCGTGGTTTAGGGGTCTTTTC
Source organism: Nostoc linckia z4 (assembly GCF_002608075.1). Classification (GTDB taxonomy): domain Bacteria; phylum Cyanobacteriota; class Cyanobacteriia; order Cyanobacteriales; family Nostocaceae; genus Nostoc; species Nostoc linckia. Next base: position 44,251 of record NZ_LAHA01000039.1, on the reverse strand, counting down.
CGCGCGCAGTCGTGGGACTTGCCGTTTGCCAGGGTAGCATTACTGCTTTATGGGCGTAGTCGCGAAGGCGATTTCCCTGAGGGTAGCGACTTCTCACAACAAGCCCTTTGGGCGGCTTCCCGATGGGGTAGGTTAACAACGCACACGCTGTGGTAATGTAAAATACCAATAGGCCAATTGTTAAAAAACATTACAAGTGTCAAATGTACCCAAAGACACTTAAATTTACCCTGGGAAACAAATTGATAGAAGTATCATAACATGACCTTTATTTTTATTATTATCGATGGGGTCATAGGTAAACGGGGATTTACTGACAGTGGAAATTCACCTCTGTACATCTTCTTATGAGGATGCTGATAAAAAAAAGCTTGCGTCAGTACTGGAATGAATTTGATTACAAGAAGAGAACTGAAAATTTTTTCAAAATATGGGTGACAAGCCAACAATTGCCATTTCTCACCTGGGCTGCGAGAAAAATCGAATAGATACAGAACACATGTTAGGAATGCTCACAGAAGCAGGCTACGGTGTAGATACAAACGAAGAGTTAGCAGATTACGTTATTGTCAATACGTGTAGTTTTATTGAAGCGGCAAGACTTGAATCTGTCAGAACTTTGGTAGAACTGGCAGAAGCGAACAAAAAAATTGTGATTACTGGCTGTATGGCGCAACATTTCCAAGAACAACTTTTGGATGAGTTGCCGGAAGCAGTAGCTGTGGTAGGTACAGGTGATTATCACAAAATTGTAAATGTAATTGAGCGTGTAGAACAAGGCGAACGGGTTAAACAGGTTAGTATCGAACCAACCTACATTGCCGACGAAACTACACCGCGCTATCGCACTACAACAGAGGGGGTAGCTTACCTCAGGATTGCCGAAGGATGTGATTATCGTTGTGCGTTTTGTATAATTCCTCATTTAAGAGGGAAGCAGCGATCGCGTACTATTGAATCGATAGTCGCTGAAGCTAAGGAGTTAGTTAGTCAGGGAGTACAGGAAATTATTTTAATTTCCCAAATCACGACTAATTACGGTTTAGATATTTATGGTCAGCCAAAGCTAGCCGAATTACTCCGCGCTTTGGGAAAGGTAAATATACCGTGGATTAGAATGCACTACGCTTATCCCACGGGATTGACACAAGACGTAATAGCGGCAATCAAAGAAACACCTAACATCTTGCCTTATCTGGATTTGCCCTTGCAACATTCTCATGAAGAGATTCTCCGTGCCATGAACCGTCCCTGGCAAGGGCGTGTGAATGATGGGATTATAGATCGCATCAAAACGGCACTACCAACAGCCGTATTGCGGACAACATTTATTGTTGGTTTCCCAGGAGAAACAAGCAAGCATTTTGAGCATCTACTGGAATTCGTCCAGCGGCATGAATTTGACCATGTTGGCGTCTTCACCTTTTCACCCGAAGAAGGAACCCCCGCCTACAACCTGCCAAATCAGTTATCTCAAGAAGTGATGGACGAACGCCGAGAGCGACTGATGGAACTCCAGCAACCGATTTCCTTAAAGAAAAATCAACAGGAAGTAGGCAAAATCGTCGATGTCCTGATTGAGCAAGAAAACCCTGAAAGTGGTGAATTAATCGGTCGTTCAGCTAGATTTTCCCCAGAGGTTGATGGTCAAGTGTATGTCCAAGGACAGGCAAAGTTAGGAACCATCGTACCAGTAGCGATTCACGAGGCTGATACATACGACCTATACGGTCAAGTTGTTAATAACTAATTAGTCATTAGTCATTAGTCATTAGTCATTAGTGAATAACCAATGCTCCATGCCCCATGCCCAATGAGCAATGACTAATCCAAAAATCCTTAGATAAAATTTAGGAGAATTGATGAATCTTTCGTTTCAAGAATTAGGTATTTCCCAAGAACGCGTCGAGCAGTTAGAAAAAATTGGCTTTACCACACCTACTAGTATTCAAACCCAAGCAATTCCCCAACTGTTGTCGGGTCGCGATGTGGTAGGTCAATCTCAAACTGGGACGGGTAAAACAGCAGCATTTTCACTGCCAATTTTAGAACGGCTGGATATTAATCAAAGAGCTGTGCAGGCGTTGATTTTAACACCAACTCGTGAATTAGCTATGCAAGTTCACGATGCCATTGCCCAGTTTATCGGCAATGACGGATTGCGGGTGTTAGCAATCTACGGCGGTCAATCAATTGAGCGGCAAATGCTACAGCTCAAACGTGGCGTTCACATTGTTGTTGGCACTCCAGGACGAGTAATAGATTTGCTCGATCGCGGCTGTTTGAAGCTCGATCAAGTAAAATGGTTTGTCTTGGATGAAGCCGATGAAATGTTGAGCATGGGCTTTATTGATGATGTAGTAAAAATCCTTTCCCAAGCACCTACAGACAGACAAACAGCTTTATTTTCGGCGACAATGCCGCCCTCGATTCGCCAATTAGTGAACAAATTTTTGCGATCGCCAGCGACAGTCACCGTTGAGCAACCAAAAGCCGCACCCAACAAAATCAACCAAGTAGCTTATTTAATCCCCCGCCACTGGACAAAAGCCAAAGCTTTACAGCCGATTCTGGAAATGGAAGATCCAGAAACAGCTTTAATCTTTGTCCGCACCAGACGCACCGCCGCCGAACTCACCAACCAACTGCAAGCTGCTGGTCATAGTGTAGATGAATACCACGGTGACTTGTCACAGCAAGCACGGGAACGTTTATTGAGCCGTTTCCGCAATCGTCAAGTACGTTGGGTGGTAGCAACTGATATTGCGGCACGCGGATTAGATGTCGATCAACTTTCTCATGTGATCAACTACGACTTACCTGATAGCGTAGAAACCTACGTTCACCGCATTGGTCGTACTGGTCGTGCTGGTAAAGAAGGAACCGCAATTTCTTTAGTACAGCCATTTGAACGGCGCAAGCAGCAGACATTTGAACGTCATAACCGCCAAGCTTGGCAAGTGTTGTCAATTCCCACACGGGCACAAATTGAAGCACGACACATCCTGAAATTGCAAGAACAAGTGCGGGAAGCTTTAGCTGGCGAACGTTTGGCTTCATTTTTACCCATCGTCAGCGAATTAATTGAAAAATATGATGCTCAAGCCATCGCCGCCGCAGCATTGCAAATCGCTTACGACCAAACTCGTCCTGCTTGGTTGCAATCCGATGTAGAAATTCCCCAAGAAGAACCCGCCACTCCCAAACCCAGACTCGCCAAACGCCGCGATTCTGGAAGCGATCGCCCCCGTTCTAGCTGGAAATCAGATAGCAACACTGGTGACGAAGAAAGAAGTGGTACTCCCAAGCCCAAACTGCGGACAAGCCGTCGTGATGCTTCTGTCTCACCCACTCCAAAGTTAGGCTCGCCTACAGCTAGGGAATCTGCTTCATAATTTAGAAGTTAATGAATTTTGGATTTTAGATTTCTAATTTTTACTTCAATCCAAAATTCAAAACTTGTACTGAGCTTGTCGAAGTATTCAAAATCTAAAATTGAAAGAGTTGAGAGTTACGAGTTAAGATTTTGACTTTGGACTCTTGACTTTTTGACTTTTTGGGTATTTTTTCTACAAGTTTGTAGGAAGATAAATTAAAGATGCATTCTTCGTGGTCTTATGTTCAGTATTCCAGACTTAGAGCAACTACAAGCAGAGCATCCAGAATGGCAGATGGAGCTAGTAGACGGAAATATAGTTGTTATGGGGCCATCAGATTATGAATCAGAAGAAATAGGTATAGAGTTTGCACGACAGCTAGGTAATTGGGTACGCCCACGAAAATTAGGACGGGTGACTGGTTCCAGCGCTGGTTTTATTTTGCCTACCTTAGAAACGGAAAACGGTAAAGAAGCTGATAACGAAAAACGAAATCTCCGCGCTCCCGATGTGTCTTTTGTTCGTGCCGATCGACTTAAAATCAGCAAGCGCGACTTTGTGGAACTCGTGCCTGACTTGATGGTAGAAATAAAATCCAATTCAGACAGAATTAAACCATTGGTAGAAAAGATTCAGCTATTTTTACAACTGGGATCTACAGTTGGTATCCTCATCGATCCTGACAAATTGACGCTCACAGTTTATCGCCTCAACCAAGAACCGATAGTTTTGCAGGACAACGACAAACTGACACTACCAGACTTATTACCAGGTTGGGAACTAGTAGTGTCAGAACTTTGGCCTTTGGTGTTTGAGTAGAGAGACGTTGCAATGCAACGTCTCTACAGCCAGGGACGGCTAACTTTTTCTAACTCTTGAATTTCATCTTCGTTCAATCTCCAACCCAAAGCGCCGGCATTTTGACGTACATGTTCGGCTGTCTTCACACCGGCAATGGGAATGACGTTACCCTGGCAAATTAACCAATTGAGAGCAACTTGGGCTGGAGTGCGATGGTATTTTTCTCCGAAACTGCGTAGCAAAGATATTACTGGTGCAATTTTTTGTAAGCCTTCTTTAGTAAATCTTGGGTCTATTTTTCTCGCACCAGTGGGAGTTTCAGGACTATCAATAGTGTATTTGCCTGTGAGTAATCCCTGAGCTAATGGACTATAAGCCAACAAAGTCACACCTAATTCACGCGCAGTTGCCACAATACCCTTACTTTCAATTTGGCGACTGAGTAAAGAATAGCGTACTTGGTTCACAGCCAAAGGCACTCCACGGTCTGCCAATATTTGATGGGCGTCTCGCATTTGCTCTGCTGAGTAATTACTCACACCCACTGCGGCAATTCTACCCCGCTTTACTTCATCGGCTAAAGCATTCATCAGAGTTTTTTGGCTTAAAAAGAAAGCAAAAGGCCAATGCACTTGGTAGAGGGCAATTTGCTCTACTTGTAAGCGTTTAAGACTCTGTGTCAAAGCATCAGACACAGATTGACCTGTAAATCGCCACGGTAGAGGGCCAAATTTTGTGGCGATTTGCACAGGTTGTTGTGTCTGTTGCATAAATTCGCCCAAAAATTTCTCTGATAATCCCATTCCGTAGACTTCCGCAGTGTCGAAGAAGTTAACACCAGCTTCTAGCGCTGCGGTGAAGGCTTCTTGTAACTGTTCTGGGCCGTAGTCATTGCCATAATTCCAAAAGAGTTTATCACCCCAAGCCCAAGTACCTATGCACAAAGGTGTAACAAGTGGGCCATTTTGCCCCAATGTAATGGTTTCCACGGTTGCAAAATAAAATTTATTTACATTTCTTTACTTTTTTAGTGTAGCGTTACAAATAAGGCTGCGAATAGGGCATTCTACATTAAATACAGGACTTACGCAAAATCATGAAAAAACAAACCGCAAAGACGAGGCAGTGCGTTGGGCGGGTTCCCCGACTTGAAGCAACTGCCGTGCAAAGTACACAAAGTAATAAGAGTTTCAGAGAATTTTTGCGTAAGTCCTAAAATATTTGGCCCATCATTTTTGAAAGTTCTAATCAGTCACAAGTAAGAAACATTGGTGATATTTTTTGTACTGGAGAATAATCGACTTACATAGATATAATTTTGCTCGATAGACTCATAAAACTTATATTCAGGAATCTTTTCTTCTATTCTTCAAAATCTAGCGCATCTGCCAAATCCAGAGGTTCTTCTAAATCTGAATCCCTCTCTTGTAGTTCCAATGTCATCTGTTGAGATACTACTTCTAATTTGAAATCACCTTTTTTAGATACATAATCAACAAGCTTAATCCAATCAATACGGCCGTTACTGGTAAAATACTGCATAAATTCAAAAGTCATTTCATTAACTTTTGCATCCAGAGTAGATTTAAAAAGTTCATCCTTTTTCTTGGCTTCTTCTCCGATGGGAACAATCATCTCTTGGTAAAGGTTGGGATCTTCTGAAATAAATTCCCAAAATTCTTGACCTGCGTATTTGAAATATGTTTTCTCGGAATCTATATCTTCCTTGAAAGGATTACTATCTTTACCATACATACAACCATTAACAGCTACTATTTGGCTTGTAACAGCTTGTTCGATCAAAAATTGTCTTGCTTTCTTAAAGTTGTCTTTCATCTTGCTAATTTGGTCTGAGTTACCCCAATTAGTACCAGATTTAATACCTACAATATAATAAGTGTCATTTCGTTTAAACTCTAAGTCAACACTGTTGAGTTTTGATTTAAAGCCACCGTATAAAGTTTCAGATATATTTATTGCAAAGCCTTCTAACAAATTGCCAAAGATTGTTTCTTCTTGTGAAGACAGAAATGCACTAATTATGCTATCCACAAAATCTTGAGCGCGCTCAAGATTTTTTGCCTTAAATAAATAAGTGTTTTTACGCTTAATAACGTCTTTAAGTTTTAATTTACTCAATTTCTCAAATCTTTTGTCATAGAAAGGTGTAAGAACATGTTGAACTAAATAATCATGATAGATTTCATAATCTGAGCCAACCACACTTAAAACCTCATTATTGTATTGGTTAATATTTTTCACAAGTTGAGATTTAACAATTGCTGTTTGAATATTCAGATTTGCCAGTTCACAATATTCTTTTTTAATCTCAATTCCTACATAATTTCTACCTAGTTCTTTAGCAGCCACACAAGATGTTCCTGAACCCGCAAATGGATCGAGAACTATATCATCTAAATCAGTGAATAGCTTGATAAACCATGAAGGAAGAGTTTTAGGAAAAGCTGCACTATGGTTTTTATTTCCACATTCAGTTGCTAAATGTAAAACATTAGTTGGATAAGCCATTTTACGCTCCAACCAATTAGATATATTCTTACCAAACCCACTGTCAACTTTAGAAGTATCACGTCTTTTATCAGTGTCACTCAGATTTTTGAGACGCGACTTTGCCCAATCTCCCATAGGAACCATGACAGATTCCTGATACATCTTAAACTTCTTTTGCTTGTTAAAGTGTAAGCAACGCTCCCAGGAATCACGGAAACGATTAGACCACTTTCCAGGATAACTATTTTTCTTATGCCAGATATATTCTTCAGTCCATAACCATCCTTGTTTCTGCATTCCTAAAATTAATTTCAATACATATGGATGTCTTTCTCCATCAACAACTTTCTCCTTAATATTAAGAATGAAAGAACCTTCGGGTTTTAGAACTCTTTTTAGCTCTAGAGCTATTGTCAGAAACCAATCTGTATATTCATCTGGAGCAATTCCTCCATAAGTTTTTTTTCGACTATCAGCATATGGAGGCGAGGTGACAATTAAATCAATGCTTGCAGAAGGTAGCTTTTGTAATGCTTCTAAACAATCACCAAGAATTAATTTATTCTTCCAACTTTGCGGATTATCCTTGTCTACTAAGCCCAATTCCTGAATAAGAATTTCTTCAGATCCCAAGGTAATGTTTAGTGCTGCTTCTAGCATTGCCGAACCTCTTAGACTAAAATTTTGCTTCGCCAAAAATACACTAAAGACGAGTATGCGGCGCTTTATTTTACCTTAAAAGGTGTAGAGACGCTATCTAGTCCTATAAAACTCAAGGTATTATGACATTTACTTTGGCTGCTGATTAGCAGCGCCTAACTCATCCTAAATTCTGGAGATAAGTAGGGTGCGATCGCTCCTTTGCAGCAAGTAGGGTTTATCTTTATTTAAAGAGAGAGAGATTAAATCCTATAAAGCATAAGAAAAAGTAGCTATGGCCACCAGCGATATTTCACCGAATCCGGAATCAAATCCCTCGGTATCTTTGCAATCATTACCCAGGCTTAATTTATTCACAATGTTCCGACTGGGTTTGTTTCAGATGGGATTGGGCATCATGTCGCTTCTCACTTTGGGTGTACTGAATCGAGTGATGATTGATGAGTTAAAAGTCTTGCCATTAATCACAGCTGCTGCTATAGCCATGCACCAATTTGTCAGCCCTGCACGTATCTGGTTTGGGCAAATGTCCGATGCCAAGCCATTGCTGGGCTATCATCGCACTAGCTATGTCTGGATTGGTGCAATCTTATTTACAACTATATCTTTCTTGGCTGTGCAAGTCGTTTGGCAAGTAGGTAGTAGTTTGCAAGCTACTGGCTGGAGTTTGCAAACTTATAGTTGGGCGGGAGTACTGGCTTTAATTTTTGCCGGATATGGTTTAGCCTTAAGTGCTAGTTCCACTCCTTTTACTGCTCTTTTGGTAGATGTTACCGATGAAGATAACCGTTCTAAATTGATTGGCATTGTCTGGTCAATGCTGATGATTGGTATTGTGATTGGAGCGGTAGTTAGTTCCAGGTTGCTAGAAAGACCAGAAATTTGTGGGGCGGCTCTTTTAACTTACAATCCTTCTGAGGTCAACAAAGTTGTTGACATCGCTAAACTCCAATCCACAATCAACCCGGTTTTTATCATTATGCCTGCCATCGTCTTTGGACTATCAGTGCTGGCAACTTTCGGCGTGGAAAAGAAATATTCTCGTTTTAGTTCGCGTTCTTCTTTAATAGGTAGAGAAGACCAAATCAGTTTGGGTACAGCTTTACGAGTACTCACTGCTAATCGCCAAACAGGAGTATTTTTTGGTTTCCTATTGGTGTTGACTATTAGTATTTTTATGCAGGATGCAGTTTTAGAACCTTATGGTGGTGAAGTTTTCGGGATGTGTATTTCCCAAACCACCAGACTAAACATTCCTTTTGGCATAGGTACTCTCATTGGAATTTGCTCTACTGGTTTTGTACTTTTGCCCCGCTTAGGGAAGAAACAGACTACTAAAATTGGCTGTATCAGCGCCGCCCTTTGCTTTGGCTTAATTATTATGTCGGGATTTAGCGCTAACCCAGGTTTATTGATGGGTAGTCTGTTTTTTTTCGGTCTGTCATCTGGAGTCATCACAGCTGGTGCTACCAGTTTGATGTTAGATTTGACTGCTGCGGAAACGGCGGGTACATTTATTGGGGCTTGGGGATTATCCCAAGCAATGGCTAGGGGACTGGCTACAATCCTTGGTGGAGCAGTATTAAATTTAGGTAAAATGCTGTTTCCTTTGCCAGTGTTAGCATACAGTACAGTGTTTGCGGTGCAAGCAATAGGAATGCTTGTTGCTGTTTGGTTACTGTGGCGAGTGAACGTCAAAGAATTTCAGACAAACGCCAAAACTGCGATCGCGTCTATTTTGTCAAATGAACTCGATTAAAATAATTCGTAATTGATAGAAGAAAGGCAGGAGGCAGAGGGCAGAAGGCAGAAGGAAGAAAAAGGTACAAACCAAGCCGATTTGTGGGCAAAAAAATTCAAAACCCCAATAATTCAAAACCACCAAATCGGACATTTTAGTGTAGTGTTCTCACAAGAATTACGAATTAGTAATTAATTGAACTTTACCCTCCCAAGCAAAGATGTAAAAGTCCTTTGCCTCTTTCCCCCTTTGCGCGAGAATTAATCAATGAATGACTTTTGGAATACGATTGTTGATTTTGCCCAAACAACCACTACCAGAGTGGGAACGCGATTAATGCAGGATTTTGGGCAAGTACAGGCTTTACAAAAAGCCGATGGTAGTTTGGTGACGCAGGCTGATAAATGGGCAGACCGGGAAATTGGAGATGCCATCGCTTCTAATTTTTCTGGTTACGGTATCCTTAGTGAAGAAAGCGAACGCTCTTTTCCTGGTACCGAGTGGTGCTGGGTAATTGACCCCCTCGATGGGACAACTAACTTCACACGGGGTATTCCTATTTGGTCAATTTCTCTGGGCTTGCTGTATCAAGGCACTCCCATTTTTGGTTATGTTTACGTACCGCCCCTGAATCAAGCTTTTCATGGTTTTTGGCCTGGTTCATCTGGGATAACCACACCAACCGGAGCATTTCTCAACCATCATCCCATCCACACTAGCAGCGATCGCCCCAGTAACAATCACTTTTTTAACCTTTGTTCCCGCAGTACCGCCATTATCCGCAATGGTTTTCCGTGCAAAATCCGGATGTTGGGCGTAGCTAGTTATAACTTTTTGACAGTTGCGACTGGGGCCACTCTAGGGGGAATTGAGGCGACACCAAAAGTTTGGGACATAGCAGGTGCTTGGGTAATTGTCCAGGCTGCTGGCGGAGTTTGGTCATCGCTGAATTCTCAACCGTTTCCCTTATTAGCTGGTGAAGATTATAGCGATCGCTCTTTTTCTACCCTCGTGGTAAGTCGCCCAGAATTGCTTCCGGTATTTGAACCTTTTGTCCAAGGTATAAAACTTTAAAGCCTATTTTATTGCTACCGTTGACTGTTGAGTGTGAACCGTTAGCAGTCAACAGTCAACGCATACTATACAAAAATAAATTAAACCTTTGTTAAAGAAAGGTTTCAGTATAATTAAAACTCCCGTCCATGATTTGGCAAGTGAGACTACCAGTATAAATGCTAATTTGCAGAGTGTTGGGGCTTGCCTTACACTGGGTCACTGACCATAGCAAAGTGGTGATGATCGGGTATTACGCTTTGAAATTGCACAGTCACTCATGAAGTTTGTTGACAGATAACGGTTAACAGTTAACTGTCATCTGTCAACAGCCAACACGAAGAGATTAGCATTTTTCAATGCAAAGGCAGCCTAACCCATGTGACGACAGCGATATATAAAAATTTATGTTATCTAATCTAGATTTGCTTCGAGACTTTATCCAAAACTCCATCTACAAAAAAGACATTTTATTGTCAAATCCTTCTTTCACAGCGCAAACAGTTTATAAAGCTAACCAACTGAGTGCAAAATCTGAAGGTGTGGTTGCGATCGCACAAATATCTAAAACACCATGTCAATTCTCAATTTCTCCAAGCTCATCCCATTGGGAATTGATAAATCAGGCATTAGCAGAATATAGTTATATCCTCAAAGGAGAAATTGATAGTCGAGGTTTCTATCAGTATGAATACTGTGAAATTCCCAAGGGCTATCAGATGCAGTGTACTAAATCTGTAATGCTATGGCGGGCTTGGTGGAAGTATCGTAAGTATACCTCAAGACCAGGTATTCCCTTGGAACTTTTGATTAGGACGCGAGATTCATGGTATCCAATCAGAGATTTAATTATTAGTGATGGACTTCTCTATATAAAAACATTAGGAAGCGAGATAGCACTTGATTCCAACGATTTGGTTACTTGGTTAAATAAAATTGAAGTAAGTTAATGCAACCTTATAGAATTTTGGATTTTAAATTTTAGACTTCGACTTTGCTCAGTCGAACGATTTTGGATTGTGGATTTTCTGTGTTTTCACACAGAAAGGAAGTGGAGAGCAAACACAAGAATAATTGATAATAAGTAGATGGACATAAATAAATATAATATGTTCTGTCATTGCGAGCGAAGCGAAGCAATCCCAGAGACTTTGCGATTGCTTCGCTTCGCTCGCAATGACATCTTAGATTTAATCATGACTATCTACTTATAATATCCTCTTTAGGGTAAATCAAGTACACGCTTCATTTTACATAAATTGTTATACTATATACCAATTATTGCAGCGCATACTAAACTATTAAGCTGGAAAATTGCACATTTACTCATCTTGTTGACAGTTAACAGTTAACCGTCAACAGTCCACAGAAAAATATATCCTGCGTTAGATGCGCGACACTTTACTATTTTTATTATCCCTGAAACAGTAATGAAAGGACTCTGGCTCGAAAACAACCAATTGCAACTACGCACAGATATTCCCATTCCTGAACCGCCAGCAGGGGAAGCTTTAGTACGCGTCCTACGTGCAGGTATTTGCAATACTGACGTAGAATTACTTAAAGGGTACTATCCTTATACTGGTATTCTAGGTCATGAATTTGTCGGTGTTGTGGAACAAGGGCCAGAACACCTAGTTAACAAACGTGTAGTTGGGGAAATCAACGCGGTGTGCGGCCATTGTCGTTTTTGTCGTAGCGGACAGCCGACTCACTGTGAAAACCGAACTGTTTTAGGTATTGTCAACCGTCACGGAGCCTTTGCTGATTATCTGTGTTTGCCAGTAGACAACTTACATTTAGTACCTGATAATGTGCCAACAGAAGTAGCAACATTTACTGAACCTGTAGCAGCAGCTTTGGAAATTCAACAGCAAATACCATTACATCCAAACAATCGCGTGCTAGTAATTGGAGACGGTAAACTGGGGCAGCTGGTAGCCCAGACACTAGCTTTAACTGGTTGTGAACTTTTGGTTGTAGGGCGTCATCAAGATAAACTTACCAACTTAGAGGCACGGGGGATTAAAACAAGTATTGCTAATGCCGTCACAGATGGATATTTTGATATCTCAGTAGAATGTACTGGCAATCCAGAAGGATTTGCCATCGCTCGTCGTGCCCTACGTCCTCGTGGTACATTAGTCCTGAAAAGTACCTACGCTGGCAACCTCAGTTTAGATGCTTCTTCTTTAGTTGTGGATGAAATCACCCTCATCGGTTCGCGTTGCGGCCCCTTTCCCCCAGCACTGCAATTGCTAGCCACAAAACAAATAGACGTACAACCCCTAATTCATGCCAGCTACCCTCTAATTGAAGCGCTGACAGCTTTTGAACAAGCCCAAAGCCGTGGAGTTTTGAAGGTCTTGTTAGAAATTAGTCATTAGTCGTTGGGCATTGGGCATTGGGCATGGGGCATTGGGTATGGGGAAAGGGAAAGGGGCAAGGGGAAAAGGGGAAAGATTAAATTTATTCCTTTTCCCTTTTCCCGGTTGGTGAGCTTGCCTGTCCTGAGCTTTGTCGAAGGGTCGAACCATTAACCTTTTCCCCTGCCTTAAGAGCCTCCCCATCTTCTCCATCTCCCACTTCCTAATACAAATAAGGATTCGTCTTCGGTTGATAGTCAGAACAATCAATTGCTTCTTCTGTGTTGGCGATAGATGGGTGGACAGTGCATTTTAGACGGTAATTATCGGTAAAATATTGGCAACCAGCACAGGGAATTTGATGCATTTGCTTGGCTGTGGCTACGCTATCTCGTGCCGCCGCCCAAATATTTAAAATAGCCAGTATACTTACACCCCAGGCAATTACAAAGCAAATCGGAACTAACAAAGGTTGAATTCCACGAATGAGGAAATAGATCGGTTCTAGCACGGCATTTCCTGACATAAATTAGGAGTTAGAAGTATATTACCTCTTAACTCCTAATTCTTAACTTCTCACCATAGAAGTATAAGTTTATGACTTTAGTGCTGGGGAGATGGGGAGATGGGGAGATGGGGAGATGGGGAGATGGGGAGATGGGGATGTAGCTTTAGCTTCTCTTTGAGAGACGCTAGCGCGAACCCGCAGGGTGGGAGACAAGGGAGACAAGGAGAATAAATCCTGATTTTCCAGTCACCAGTCATCGGTCATCAGTCAACACTTTTTATCAAGTGCCAGCATGACCCAGCGCTATACCAACAACTAGCATTCCCAGAACTAGGAATGGTTGGGCGCTACCTTGGTATTTAACGTCATTAGCTACAGGATCGCGTAAAAAATAGATATTCTGCAAGATGATTTGCGGGATGATTAACAGTAGAAGTATACCTGCGTACAAATTCTGATGGATGTAGATGAGATAAGCTGCAATCAATCCTTGAAATACATCAATTGTCAGTACGCAAATCCAGGCGGCGGTGGTAATACCAAACATTACGGGTAGTGAATTTAACCCTAACTGTCGATCGCCTTCTACGCTCTTGAAGTCGTTGACAATGGCAATACCTAATCCCGCTAAGCTGTAGAACATTGTCAAAACTACAATTGTAGAATTGAGTTCGCCAAATAAAGCGTGTCCTGTACACCAAGGCAGGGTAATATAGCTTGCACCCAAGGCGTAGCTACCCAGCCAGCCGTTTTGTTTGAGTTTCAGAGGAGGTGCAGAATAAATATAGGCGATGAAAGAACCGATAATGGCGATGGCTGTGATTGTGGGGAATTCATGACCAGCCCAGACATCAAGCAAAAATGATAAACCAATACCAGCAATGAGTAATACCCAAATCTGCGTAATTACCTGGGTTAGAGAAATTGCACCAGAGGGAATGGGGCGATAGGGTTCATTGATGGCATCGATTTCGCGATCGTAGTAATCATTGAGGATTTGGGTATAACCTGTCATTAATGGCCCCGCAAGGAACATACAGGCTGCTACCTTCAAAACATTCTCTAGCGTCCAAGTATAGTTACCAGAAGAAGCCGCACCACAAACTACGCCCCAAATTAAGGGAATCCAGGTGATGGGCTTCATCAATTGCAAACGGATTTTCCAAATTGAAGTTTCTCCTGGTGATGCACCTTTCATCCCCAGCAATTGCCGAGTTTTGGCGGTGCGATCGCCAGATATTATTGTTTGGTCGCTAGAATTATTGGCCACTGAGTCTAATGCCTCAGCCGATTTGGAATCTGGGGTAATGGGAGTTAATTCTGACATAAGGTGTATTTTTTTTAGAGTGAGGAGTTAGGAGTTAGGGAGTTATGAGTTATGAGTTAGGAGTTATGAATTATCATTTTTATTCCTAACTCCTGACTTTTAACTCCTAACTTTGCTTCTAATTCCTAACTAAATTAAAACGAAATTATCAAATAATTATTTTGAAACTTTGCTCCAGCAACAGCTTTACCACTTAGAGCCGGGGGGAGGGAAATATTCCGCCGCTGGTCTCCTGCTTCCACCGTGACTTCTGGGCCATACTGGGTGAGTTTGACCTGTTTTTTGTCAAATCCTGGTAAGAATAAGCGTACCTGCCGATTGTGGATGTCAATTTCAATTGGTTTAGGAGCCTGTGCTGCTTGGGCTTCAAAGTTAGGTAGGGCATCTATGAGTGTTTGCCAGTCTCCTGTTGGGGAGTCAGAGACAACGCTCACAGGTAAGGGTGTAAATTCCTCTGACAGTTGGATGTTTGTCTCAGAAGATACAAGCAAAACGCCACCAACTGTTAGACCAATTTGCTGAGCGCTACCCCACAAATAACGGGCAGTTGCTACTTCAATGGGGTCATGTGTGGTGACTAAAAAAGCTGCAACGCGCTTGGGATCGCTCAGAGCAGCTCTTCCTTGGTCTAAGAAATTATTAACTTGGTTAGTGGGCTGAGCAAAGTTGTCTGCTGTCCAATTGACATTGAAAAAGCTACTAATCAGTGGTTGAATTAACGGGGATTCGGCAATTGTTTTGCCTAAATCAGAGTTGACAAACAATTGTCGGAATCGCCTGACATACCAACTTAGAGACTCTGGCAATCCCAGCATCCGCAGGGTCAAAGAATCACCTGTGCCATCATAGACAATCGCATCATATTTGCCACTGGCGTCGTATTCCCGGATAGCATTCAAGGCAAGGGCGCTGTCCATTCCCGGCAATGCTACCAATTCTTGACCAAAAACGTCTTTGAATATGGGTGTGCGGAGGTATTGCGCCTCAAGTTTCTTGACTTCTTCCCAGTTGCTCTCTAGTAGTACAGATGCTTGGAACTGTACCGCTTGCAAATTGGGTGCGATTTCCTGAGGTTCAGAACTAACAGGAGTACCCAGCAGGATGGACAGTGCTGGTTCTGCCAGTCCTGCTAAAAGTACCCGCTTGCCTTGGCTTGCCAATAACTTGGCGGCGGCGATCGCAATTTTGGTGCGAGCGGTGCCGCCTTTACCCAAAAATGTCAATATTAGAGCCATTATTTAATTCCTCTTTTCACCGCCGATCTTCAACTCCAACTTAGCACTCAATAAAGATTCTCAACCTGGGCTATCACTTCAGATTCAACACAAAGAAGAATCCATATCTGAGTTTTTTGCCTACACAGGCTTGATTTCATCTTCAAAAAACCAAGTGGAAGAATTATCCTCAAATTGCACCACTACACCGATTCCTTTACCATCGGTGACTTTGTACCCTTGGATAACACCTACTTGTCCTAATTTTTTCGCAATGGGAGCAGAAACGCGATCGCGCAAACGATAAACTTTAACCTTTTGTCCGATTTCCATGCCAGATACAATGCAATAAACCAAGTCTCAGTTTAGCCGAATCCGGGACTCAGGTCTCATAAATTAAGAGAGAAGTGGGGAGGTGGGGAGGTAGGGGAGATGGGGAGGCAAGGGAAAAGGGAAAAGGTTAAAGGGAAAAGGGAAAAGGAATAAATTTAATCTTTCCCCTTCCTTTCCCCCTTGCCCCTTTCCCTTTCCCCATGCCCAATGCCCAATGCCCAATGCCCAATGCCCAATGCCCAATGACAAAAAGCTTAAAATTAAATCAACAACCAAACAAGTACATACCTTTCTCAGAGCGCAACAGGCAATATCTGAGGCACAAGTGAGGTTGGAGAAAGAACAATTGCGATCG
This sequence comes from Nostoc linckia z4, assembly GCF_002608075.1. GTDB lineage: Bacteria > Cyanobacteriota > Cyanobacteriia > Cyanobacteriales > Nostocaceae > Nostoc > Nostoc linckia. Next base: position 28,005 of record NZ_LAHA01000039.1, on the reverse strand, counting down.
CAACGGTTGGCGGAATATTTGCGATCGTAGGAGTAAATCCTGATAGTTTGAGTTAAACAATGAAGGTAACAGTGATGTATCAAACAGATCCTCCGCGCCCACCGCAAGAAACCATGCCTACGATGTATGATTTACCCAGTGAATTAATAGGGGAATCGGGTTTGCCAGATGAATTTCACTGCATTCAGGCGGATTTACTCACTGAGACTTGTCAACCTCTGACTTATCCACCAGAGGAAATTTTACTCGCTAGCGATTTAAATCTTTATTATGACCCGCGCCACACTTTATGGTACAAACGTCCTGATTGGTACATGGTTCTAGGAGTACCTAGCGCTACTCAACAGCAAGACCTACGCTTAAGTTACGTCATTTGGCAAGAGGGAGTTGTGCCTTTTTTAGTGGTGGAATTACTCTCACCTGGTACAGAACAAGAAGACTTGGGAAAAACCCTACGGGAGGTCAACCAGCCCCCAAGCAAGTGGGAAGTCTATGAACGGATTTTGCGGATTCCCTACTACGTTATTTATGACCGCTATGAAAATCATTTGCGTGCCTTTCAACTTCAAGGGACTAGCTACGAGGCAATATCTTTAATAGAGAACCGCTTTTGGTTGCAAGAATTAGAATTAGGATTGGGTCTGTGGCAAGGTACTTATCAGCAGACAACAGGCTTGTGGTTGCGTTGGTACAATGCAGCAGGCTGGATGCCAACATCAAAAGAAAAAGCCGAACAAGAACGCCAACGGGCTGAACAAGAACGCCAACGGGCTGATAGATTGGCAGAGTATTTGCGATCGCAGGGTATCGATCCAGATAGTTTGAGTTAGCTAAAAAACTTGCTCCTTTGACAAACAAAGCAGTATTGCCGACAAAAATTTATATTTGTAGTTAAAATACACTTGCCAATAGCGGATTTATTGTATAATCGGCACATTTTGGATAAGATTTCATAGCAACAATTTATTCTCCAAAGAAGACAAACGTACTTTAATTGCTATAAAGCTTTATGGAGAACAATTAGGTGTGTAAGTAGTGAACGAGGAACCAAAAATTGTTACAGACAATGCGAGGTTTTGTACGTAAAGCGGGAAGACTGAGGCGCATACTGCCTGTAAATGAACAATTATGGGCAAAATTTGGCTTGCTAAGAATTTTGGTAAAGCGAGATTTAGAGGCGCGATATCAAGGTTCTGTTTTAGGCAATTTATGGCCTTTGGTAAATCAGTTATCACAATTACTGATTTACACTTATGTATTCTCCGTTGTCCTGAGAGTAAAATTAACTCTCAAAACTTTACCAGAAAATAACTTCACCTTTGGTTTGTGGATATTTGCAGGCTTACTTGCCTGGATTGCTTTTACAGGGGGTTTGATACAGTCTGCTAGTTCAGTAGTAGGACAGCCGAATTTAGTCAAAAAGGTTGTATTTCCCCTAACTTTGTTACCACTCGTGCCAATTTTATCTACGTTCATTGAGAGTTCTTTGGGTTTAATGGCATTGATTTTTTTTGTGGCAGCAATTTCTCATACTTTACATACTACCTTGGCGCTATTACCCTTGGTTTGGCTAACGCAGTTATTACTAACGGCAGGGTTGGGTTATTTTGTTGCAGGACTAACTGTCTTTTTACGAGATATTCCGCAGACTTTAGCGATGATTTTAAATATTTGGTTTTACGCAACACCGCTTGTTTATCCAGCATCAGCAATTCCAGAGCAATGGCGCAGTTTGGTATTCTGGTTAAATCCAATGGCAGCGATCGCTGAAGTTTATCGTGACATAGTTTTAGTTGGAGAAGTCAAACACTGGGGCGAGTGGGGAGTTTCCTCACTAATTGCGGTTTTAGTGTTTTGTGGAGGATTGTCGTGTTATCGTCATCTGCGTCCAGCATTTGCAGATGTGTTGTAAACTTGCAGTTGAATAGGGTAAAGTTCCTTAGCTAGAGATACCAGGGTTGATTATATAGTGGCATCTGGCACAATAAGTGCGTAGGCATAGCCCGTCGTAGACATCGCATTTTAGCCTTAGTGTGTGGGTTTTGAGGATTGACGGCAAAAGTATGGGTGAAGAAATTGCTATTTCCCTTAAGAATGTCTCCAAGTGTTTCAAACGCTACAGCCGCCCTGTCGATAGGCTCAAAGAAGTTTTGCTACCCGGCAAGAGTAGAACAGATGAATTTTGGGCACTTCGGGATATCAACATAGAGATTCCCAAAGGACAGACTGTTGGAGTAATTGGACGCAACGGTTCTGGAAAAAGTACATTGTTACAAATTATAGTGGGAACTCTCACCCCTTCAACTGGTGATGTGCGAGTCGATGGCCGAGTTTCTGCTTTATTAGAATTAGGAAGTGGTTTTAACCCAGAGTTTACTGGAAGACAAAATGTCTTTTTTAACGGACGATTGTTAGGATTGAGTCAAAAACAAATCGAAGACAGATTTGATGATATTGCTGCTTTTGCCGATATCGGCGATTTCATCGAACAACCCGTTAAAACTTATTCTAGTGGTATGTATGTACGCTTGGCATTTGCTGTAGCAGTCAATGTAGATCCAGAGATTTTAATTGTTGACGAAGCACTTGCTGTTGGAGATATTGTATTTCAACATCGTTGTATGCGGCAAATGCGTGCGATGATGGACTCTGGAGTGACAACATTATTTGTTTCCCACGATGCCGGCGCAATCAAAACATTGTGCAATTCAGCGATCATGATTCATGACGGGAAAGTACATACCACAGGATTGCCAAATGCGGTTGTAATTGAATATTTAAAACTAGTTACAGAACTTGAATTAGGTTTAGCACAAGAAGTTGAGGTTAATTCCCAAAAACAAGTAAATACCGTTGTAAATAAAGAAACACAAGCTTCAAACCCTCAAAATAGCGATATTTCATCTCTAAGTTCAAGTTTCAGCAAGGCAACACGCAGAGGAAGTGGAAAAGCCAGAATAGAAAGCGTAAAAATCCTTAATCATTTGGGTGAATATGCTGGCGAAAATCCCATTCTTGCATTTGATGAACAAGTAACCTTAATTGTGAATTTGAAAGTTTATTTTTCCCTAAAAAGTTGTATTGTGGGCTTTTATATATGCGATAAAAATGGAAATGAAGTAATTGGTAGTAATACTTTAGAAGAAAATATAAAAATAGGAGAATTAGAACCAGGAGAAGAAATAGAAATTAAATTTAAATTTAATTTACCTCTTAGACCTAGTTCTTATAGCTTAACAGTTGCTGGTTCTGAAAGCTATGAAGCTCTTAGCTTTGACTGGATTGATAATATCATGGTTTTTCAAATTTTGCCCCCAGAGACTGGAAAGCACATTCATGCTTTAGTAGCTCAACCGATGGTTGTTGAAGTAAACAAAGAAGTCTTACCAAGAATAGCAACACAAGTTTAATTAATGTAAATATCACTAGACTCTTAGTAATTATGAATAAAGATTGGTCAAAAGATTACCCCTTAGTTGAAACCCTCGCAGAAGAAGGTTTGGATCAAAACCACAGTTTAACGAAAATGTTCAACCTCATTGCAGACAATCAGCGAGTAGTAGACTTTGGGTGTGCGACTGGTTACTTTGCTAAGTTACTCAATAAGAAAGGGTGTATTGTCACAGGAGTAGACATAAACCCAAATGCTGCCAAACTTGCCGAACAATACTGTAAAGAGGTAATAGTTGCAGACTTGGATTTTGTTTCTGTTACAGAAATTTTACCTAGCCATGAGTTTGATGTAGCAGTATTTGGAGATGTTTTGGAACATCTGCGAAACCCTTGGAAAATTTTGGAAGACACAAAGCAGATCTTAAAAAAAGATGGATATGTAATTGCTTCTATCCCAAATATTGCTCACGGTGCAATTCGCTTATCTTTACTACAAGGTAGATTTGAATATACAGAATTAGGAATTTTAGATAACACTCATTTAAGGTTTTTTACCAGAAAAACAATTGAGGAATTATTTGAAAGACCAGGATATTTAGTAAACATTGTTGACCAAACACAAATAGGAATTTTTTCAGATAATCCTTTAATACCTAAGAATAATAGAGAAGAATTCAACAGTGATACTATTAAACAAATTGAAGAAGATCGAGATGCCGAAACTTTACAGTTTATTATTCGGGCAGAACCTTGCAGTATAGAAGCAGAATATCCTGCAATCAAGAAGCACTCTTCTAAGATATTAGAAGAATCGCGGGAATTGCAATCTCAACTACAAGACACACAAATAAAACTGGAACAAGCTCAAGCTAAAGTACAGGAAAATCAGCTTCTGTTGCAGGAATTACAATCTCAATTACAAGATACTCAAGCTCAGTTAGAACATTCCCAATTTCAATTACAAGATACTCAAGCTCAGTTAGAACATTCCCAATTTCAATTACAAGATACTCAAGCTCAGTTAGAACATTCTCAATCTCAATTACAAGATACTCAAGCTCAGTTAGAACATTCTCAATCTCAATTACAAGATACTCAAGCTCAATTAGAACATTCCCAATCTCAATTACAAGATACTCAAGCTCAGTTAGAACATTCTCAATCTCAATTACAAGATACTCAAGCTCAATTAGAACATTCCCAATTTCAATTACAAGATACTCAAGCTCAATTAGAACATTCCCAATTTCAATTACAAGATACTCAAGCTCAGTTAGAGCGATCGCAGAGCACAATTATAGCGATGAGTACTAGTAAATTTTGGCGGATGCGAAAAATATGGTTTAGATTTAGACATGTCTTGGGTTCACTGGACGATGAGAACTCGTTTGACAAAAGTTTATGGATGAAATTCAAAAGCGCTACAAGTTTAATAGACGAAAATAGTTTATTTTACATAAATTTTTTGTCAAAACTGAAAAATTTATGGTTTGTGTTCCGAACAAAGGGACTCCGTTACTGCTTGAACAAATTACGGGAAAAAACTTCTTCAAAGTTAAACTTTGATGATTTATCACTATCTACCATCCCACTACCAGGTATTCCTCAAACTAACGATCTTAATTATCAGAAGTGGCTGAACCAAAACTACCCCACTGAAACAGCCTTACAAAAGATGGTTGAAACCGCAAAATTCTTAGCTTATCAGCCGACTATTAGTGTGATTATGCCTGTTTTCAATACTCCTGAGGTCTATCTCCGAGCAGCTATTGAATCTGTATTGAATCAAGTGTATCCACGTTGGGAGTTATGTATTGCTGACGATTACTCTACACATAATTATATTAGAGAAATTTTAGAAGACTACTCCTTGAAAGATTCTAGGATAAAAGTTATTTTTAGAACTGAAAATGGCCATATTTCTAGTTGTTCTAACTCAGCAATAGAAATAGCAACAGGCGAATTTATTGCCTTACTAGATCACGATGATTTACTAACTCCAGATGCTTTGTATGAAACTGCTCTACTGCTGAATAAGCATCCAGAAGCAGATATGATTTATTCTGATGAAGATAAAATTGATGATAACCGTAAACTTCAAGATCCTTTCTTTAAACCAGATTGGTGTCCTGACTCTTTTTTATCTCGGATGTATACCTGCCATTTAGGGATATATCGACGAGATTTAGTAAACGCCATTGGAGGTTTTAGGGTAGGGTATGAGGGAAGTCAAGACTATGATTTAGTTTTAAGATTAACGGAAAAAACTACAAAAATATTTCACATACCAAAAATATTATACCACTGGAGAATTCATCCCCAATCTGCGGCAAGTAAACCGGATCAAAAACCTTATGCTGTCATTGCAGCAGAGAAAGCATTAGTAGATGCCCTTGCTAGACGAGGAGAAGACGGGCGAGTTACACCGACTCGGAACTGTGCTGGTCATTACATTATTAGATACACAATCAAAGATTATAAACTTGTTAGCATTATCATCCCTACAAGAGATTTAGGCGATATTTTAGACAAATGCCTGACATCTATTTTTGATAAGACAACTTACCCAAATTATGAAGTAATTCTCATAGATAACGGGAGTCAAGAAGAAAATACAGCTAATGTGATCTCCAAATGGAAGCAAAAGGAATTCAATAGATTTAAATGCTACCGATTAGATATACCTTTTAATTATTCCCGAATTAATAATTATGCAGTTAATCAAGCTAAAGGAGATTATTTACTATTTTTAAATAATGATATCGAAGTAATTACTCCTGACTGGATTGATGCAATGGTTGAACAAGCTCAAAGACCTTCTATAGGTGCTGTAGGAGCTTTGTTATTATATCCAGATAATACAATTCAACATGCTGGCGTAATTATGGGTATTGGAGGAGTTGCTGGCCATAGTCATAAATATTATCCAGCTGATTCTCCAGGATACTTCGATCAAATCCTAACTGTAAATAATTATTCCGCTGTAACAGCAGCTTGTTTAATGTGTAGACGAGAAATTTTTGAAGCTATAGGAGGTTTTGAACAAGAACTTAAAGTGGCATTTAATGATGTTGACTTTTGTTTAAAGCTTGTTGAAAAAGGTTACAAGAATATCTACTTACCGCACGTCCTACTGTATCATTATGAATCTAAGAGTAGAGGCCATGAAGATACACCTGCAAAACAAGCTAGATTTATGAAAGAAATAATGTATATGCAGAATAAATGGAAAGAATTTATGGAACACGATCCTTGTTATAGTCCACATTTATCTAGGCAAGTCGAAGACTTTAGTATAAGGATATAGACTTTTAAATTTAAGATTTTATTATTTTAGGAGTAATGTCATAGATGGGTTACATATTAGAAAATTTGCTGTATAAATTAAAGGATTTAATAAATAAAAATGAACTCCGAGTTGAGGAAAAAACTAACAATGCTAGTACACCTGATCTGCAAGTAAAAACTAACAATGCTAGTACACCGGAACAAAGTTTGCGTAGGCAAATTGCTTCGCAGTATTTATCGGGTCATGGTATTGAGATTGGAGCGCTACATTCACCGTTAGAAGTTCCCAGTAATGCTGAGGTTCGTTATGTTGACAGAATATCTGTAGCTGAACTCAGAAAACAGTATCCAGAACTCGCAGAATTTGAATTAGTAGAAATTGATATTATTGATGACGGCGAAAATCTATTATCCGTACCCGACTCTTCAGTAGATTTTGTGATTGCTAATCACATGATTGAACATTGCCAAAACCCTATCAGTACAATTAAGCAGCATTTGAGAGTACTAAAGCCTAACGGGATTTTGTATATGGCTGTGCCAGATATGCGTTACACCTTTGACTCCGAGCGCCCGGTCACATCTCTGGAACACTTGATTGATGATTATGCTTATGGGCCTGCATGGTCTGTGAATTCTCACTTTGAGGAGTGGAGTAGATTAGTCAATAAAGTACCAGAAGCTCAAGTTGCAGCATCAGTTCAGCACTTGATGAATATTAACTACAGTATTCACTTTCATGTATGGACTCAGGTAGAGTTTTTAGAATTTCTTCTTTACTGTAGAAAGCAATATTTCAACTTTGAAATCGAATTGCTTCAAAAGAATGGAATAGAATTTATTGCCATTTTGAAAAAAGTAGGATAAATTTTTCTGGTTTTTCAGTTCATTTTATAAAACTATGAATATTTTAGATCAATACATCAAATCTGCGCCCAGTCCCCAAAACGCACTCGATATTTTTAAAGGTGAGTGGTCATCAAAATTACCTACTCCACTGGCAAATTTTCAAGCAGGTTCAATTCCATTGTTTGAAGATCCAAGAATTGATTGGGCCGCAACTCAATTAGGAGGAATTGAAGGTAAAACTGTGCTGGAGTTGGGCCCATTAGAAGCAGGACACACTTATATGTTGGAATCCTTAAAAGCAGCATCAATTTTATCAATAGAAGCTAATAGTCGTGCTTATTTAAAGTGTTTAATTATCAAAGAAATATTAGATCTCAAAAAGACACGTTTTTTATATGGGGACTTTGTAGAATATTTGCGAAACACCGAGACTAAATTTGATGTATGCATAGCTAGCGGTGTACTATATCATATGACAAATCCAGCTGAATTGATTGGATTAATAGCTAAGTGTACAGATAAAATATTTATTTGGACTCATTATTACGACAAAAATATCATTTCAGCTAATCCAAAGCTGAGACATAAATTTACAGGTAGTTCTCAAACTAATTATGATGGCTTTAAGCACATTCTTTATCGTCAAGAATATGAAAAAGCGCTGGAGTGGTCAGGTTTCTGTGGCGGTAATGCAAGCAATAGTTATTGGATGAGCCGTAATGATATACTATCTTGCCTCAAGTACTTTGGTTTGAAAAACATTGAAATTAGTTTTGATGCTCCAGATCATCCGAATGGACCGAGCTTTGCTTTAGCAGCTGTTCGTTAGTGTAGGCTAGAGTCAACATATTTTATGAACATCCTCTGGAACCGTCCTAGACATCCTTATCATCAATCGGAAATATTCGGTGAAAAGCGCAGATTCTTACTTGAATTCTACAATCAATAAAATTTCACCGAAAAAATTATGTACAACAAACCTGTTTCATTTCAAAAAGCAAAGTTACTCTTAGTAGTTGCATATTCCCTACCAGCTGTTCTACTTTTCTGGTTTGTAACTACTTTTAGTGTCAATTTACCCTTTGGCGATGATTGGGCATTAGTAAATTTTTTTGATAAAATTCATAGCGGTACTACAAATTTCAACGATTTTTTTTCTCAACACAACGAGCATCGCATACTTTTTCCAAGGATAATATTTGCAGTACTGGCATTTTCTTCTAAATGGAATATTAAACTAGAAATTTACTTTATTTTCTTGTTAGCTTTACTAAATTTTGTAATTTTATATAAAATTGCAGCTTCTAATTGGAATCAATCTAATAAAGTATTATTTCATTTATTTAATGTAACAATTTCTATTGCATATTTTTCATTAAATCAGTATGAAAATTGGTTATGGGGTTTTCAAATAGCTTGGCTACTAATCAATACCTGCTTAATATTAGCAGTTTTCATTCTTACTGTACCGAAAAACTTACTTCCAAATATTAGACTATTACTTGCATCTATATGTTGTTTTGTTGCTAGCTTTTCGTCCGCTCATGGATTACTATCTTGGCTTGCTATACTGCCATCAGTATACATCCTTGAAGGAAGAAATAAACAGAAACAACTCAGGATTTTGTTATGGATGGTAATTTTTACTTTTTGTGTTGCAATCTATTATATTGGTTATGAAAAACCTTCTCATCATCCTGCTATATTTTTTGTTTTAGAGAATCCATTAATTGCATTTGAATACTTCTTCACTCTCATAGGTTTTTCATTATTAAAAACTACTTTTCCTCCTGTAGTTACTGGGCTAATAATAATATCAATTTTTTTATTTTTTAATATTTTGTTTTTTGTCGATCAAAAATCAGAGTTTGCCAATAAAGTAGCACCTTGGTTATCATTCGGTTGGTTTACCGTTTTGTTTGCATCAATTACTACTGTTGGTAGAGCTGGTTTTGGTGTTGAGCAAGCTACTGCATCTAGGTACATAACTGTTTCGATATTATTAGTCATATCCTGTTTACAATTGTCTGGATTATGGATTTTCTACAAATGGCAAGTTGGAGTCAAAAAAAAATATATAGTTTCAGGATTATGCTTGAGTTTTTTAATATCTCTCTTTATTTATAGTTCAACTAGTAGTATTGTAGAAGCGCAAAATATTTCGATACAAAGGAAGGCTGGTAAAAATTGCTTAGAAATAATAAATTTTATAGATAAATCCATAAGTAAATCACCTGATAACTGTTTAAATTTTATTTTCCCAGATCAATTTTTAATGAGAGAACTAACTATAGTTCTTAAAAAATTAGATTTTCGTAATTTTCCTGAAAATATAAATTTTATTAATCAAGCTGACAAAGTTTATGGTTACATTGATGTTCCACCAACGGGACAACAGCCCTTAAATTTCCATAGGAGCGATACTTTAAAGTTGTTTGGCTGGGCTATTCTCCCAGAACATCAAGAACAGCCACCGCTGGTTCTGCTGTCTTATGGCAATAATCAATTATTTTTTGCTAGTGGGCTTGTGAATTTAAAAAGACCTGATGTTGCTACAGCTTTAAAATCAAGTCTTTATAATACATCAGGTTGGCAAGCAAATGTTTCTCTAAATTCTATACCACTAGGTGAAACTGTAATTAAGGCTTGGGTTTACGATCGAAAACGTCAACAGTTCATAAAGTTGAATGGTGAACCAAAGATAAAACTGGTGGAATAAAAATAATTTAGTTTAAAAACTGTTGTATTTATGATTGGGAACATAAAAGGAGTGATAGACTCAAATGCTAAGAAAAATGCTTAAACCCAAAATACTAAAGTTTCTGCTTGGTGGCGGTTTAGCAGCAGCGTTAAATTTAGTACTGATTTATTTAATTATTGAAAAGCTAGGATTTAATACAGCTTTTTTGCGTAATATTGCCAATGTAGTTTCAATTGAACTTTCTTTAATATTTAGTTTTTTTGTATATCGGACATGGGTTTGGACTGGTGGTATTTGGAATCTGAGAGAAGTATTTTTACGGCAGCTTCCTCTTTATCATGTTTCTGCGGGTGCTGCTGTTATTACTCGAATTTTTTTGATTTTTCCGATTTTGGATTGGTTGAAAGTTAACTATGGCATCAATACTATAATAGGCGCACTTGTGAGCGCATCGATTAATTATTTAATTAGCGATCGCTTTGTATTTAAAACTCCAAAACAAAAAAAATCACTAACATATTATCCAGAAGCATTAGCTCCAGCTCTATTAGAAAATTCTAGCTTGATTGGGAATGAAGCAAGAGCGATGGAGACTTTAAAATCCATCAAGACTTTATCAATAGTAATTCCAGCCTACAACGAAGAAGACTGCATAGTTCAAACTGTTCGGACTATTAGCACAGTATTGGAACAAGAAACTATAGATTACGAAATTTTAGTTGTTAACGACAACAGCAAAGATAACACAGAACAATTATTACAACAGTTAAATTCGGAAAATAGCAAGCTGCGTTACATCAATAATTATTACCCCAACGGCTTTGGATTTGCAGTTCGCTGTGGCTTAGAAAATTTTACAAAAGATGCTGTCGCAGTAGTTATGGCAGATAGTTCGGATGCACCAGAAGACATTATATCTTATTACCATAAACTGCAAGAAGGATACGATTGTGTTTTTGGTTCCCGCTTTATTAGAGGAGGCAAAGTCATTGATTATCCCACCCATAAATTAATTGTCAATCGTTTAGCTAACTTATTTATTAAAATTTTATTTGGCTTAAAATTTAATGATACCACCAATGCATTTAAAATTTATCGTAAAGAAGTTATTGAAGGTATATCTCCATTAGTATCTCATCATTTTAATTTAACTGTAGAAATGCCACTTAAAGCCATAGTAAGAGGCTATTCTTATACAACTATTCCCATTACTTGGAGAAATAGAACCACAGGAGTTTCTAAGTTAAAGCTCAAAGAAATGGGGAGTCGATATTTGTTTATAGTCCTCTTCATTTGGCTAGAAAAACATTTATCGCGTGGAGATTATCATTTAAGCAAAAATAAACTGCTAGCAAATCAAAGGTTAAAATCCAATGGCTGAGAAGGTTCTAATTTTAGGAGGGGCTGGTTTTGTTGGTAGTTCCTTAGCAATTCATTTAAAAAAGCATCATTTTCAGTGGCAAATTATATGTTTTGATAATCTCCGACGACGCGGTTCAGAATTAAATCTTCCGAGATTTAAACATTTAGGAATTGAATTTATTCATGGCGACATTCGTTCCGCTAGCGATTTAGATCCTGGAACCTTTGATGTAGATACTATTATTGATTGTTCTGCTGAACCTTCTGTACTTGCAGGATTTAATTCTCCTCAATATGTCCTGCAAACTAATTTAGTAGGAACTATCAATGTTCTGGAATTAGCTAGACAAATTCAAGCTCGTTTGTTGTTTCTATCCACTAGCCGCGTTTATCCGATTGAAACACTAAAATCAATTAATTTAGTAGAACTACCAACCCGTTTTAACATTGCTGTAGAACAAACAATACCAGGCGTATCTGATTTAGGTATTGCAGAGGAATTTCCACTTCAAAGCTACCGTTCTTTATATGGTACTACTAAACTAGCCTCGGAAATGCTCATCGAAGAATATCGACAAGCCTATAATATTCAGGCAATAGTTAACCGTTGTGGTGTAATTACAGGGCCTTGGCAAATGGGTAAAGTTGACCAAGGTGTTTTTGTTTTGTGGTTAGCTGCACACTATTTTGAAAAATCTCTCAGTTATATAGGCTATGGCGGTACAGGTAAACAAGTTAGAGATTTATTGCATATAGAAGATTTGTTACGCCTTATTGATTACCAGTTAGAAAATTTTTCTGAACTCGATGGAGATGTTTTAAATGTTGGTGGAGGTGTTGATAATAGTTTATCGCTATTAGAAACTACTAAATTATGTGAGGAAATTACTGGAAAATCTATTGCCATTGCATCAGAACAAACAGCCAGACAAGGTGATATTCCTATTTATATTACAGATTCTTCCAAAATAATTTCTAAGACTGGATGGAAACCAATGATAAACCCAGAACAAACTCTGAGAGATATTTATCGCTGGATTCTTGAGTATGAAACAATTCTGAAGCCCGTTTTATCCTAAACTAATGATTGTAGTGTGAGGGAATTGCAAATATTATGCCTACCGTTTTAATTACTGGTTCATCTGGTCTAATTGGTTCCGAATCGGTTCATTATTTTGCTCAGAACGGTTTTAATGTTGTAGGTATTGATAATAATATGCGGGCGGTGTTTTTTGGAGAATCTGCATCAACAGAGTGGAATCGTCGCATTTTAGAAGATAAATATGGTGACAGCTATCGTCATTATGATATTGATATCCGCGATCGCTCTGCAATTGAAAACCTCTTTCAAGAATATTCCTCTGATATTTGTCTGATTATTCATACAGCAGCACAACCATCTCATGATTGGGCGGCAAAAGACCCGCATACAGATTTTACAGTTAATGCTAACGGGACTTTAGTATTACTAGAAGCAACTCGACAACATTGCCCAGATGCAATTTTTATATTTACTTCCACCAACAAAGTCTATGGCGATACTCCCAACTATTTACCTTTACAAGAGTTAGCAATCCGTTGGGAAATTGAACCAAATCATCAATATCAAGAAGGTATTGACGAATCAATGACAATTGATAACTCCAAACATTCTTTATTTGGTGTTTCTAAAGTTGCCGCAGACGTTTTAGTGCAAGAATATGGTAAATACTTCGGCATGAGAACTGTGAGCTTTAGAGGAGGTTGCTTAACTGGCCCTAACCATTCTGGCGCTCAGTTACATGGTTTTCTAGCTTACTTAATGAAATGTACCATTACTGGTGACACTTACACCATATTTGGCTATCAAGGCAAACAAGTTAGAGATAATATTCACAGTTACGATTTAGTTAACGCTTTTTATCACTTTTATCAAAATCCCAGATGTGGCGAAGTGTATAATATCGGAGGTTCTCGACATAGTAATTGTTCTATGTTAGAAGCAATTTCAATTTGCGAAGACATCACCGGTAAAAAACTAAAATATTCTTATACAGAAGAAAATCGCTCTGGCGATCATATCTGGTACATTTCAGATGTCAGAAAGTTTCGTTCTCACTATCCAAAATGGGAATATAAGTACGATCTGCGGCAAATATTAGAAGAAATGTATCATGCCCAAACATCTAGAAATTTTGGTTATTAATCAAGACTATTTTAAAAGTATCTCGATGCACCAACCTCAAAATTAGAGTATTAAAGTCTAAAATACATAAATAGGTTTGTTACATAACATTTAAATCAATGACAGTAAAAGTGGCAGCTTACATAACCGTCTATAAAGATAAACAAGCTGCTAGCGATTGTGTACAAGCTATTAAATCTCAATCTATACCAATAGATAGTATTTTTATTGTAGATAATTCTGATGAAAAATTACTACAAATAGATAATAGTGTATCTATTTTTATACACCATTATCCAGAAAATGTTGGTATTGGTCGAGGTTTAGTAGTAGCGCTGGAATGGGCTATAAAAGAACGTTACGATTTTTTATGGACTTTTGACCAAGACAGTTTGCCGACCCACAATTGTTTAGAAATTTTGTTAAATTATTATAATAAATTATCTTTAGAGCAGGATAAAAAAATTGGGATTATTGCTCCTACTCCCATCGATCGCAAAACTGAGACAATTATATCGGGAGCAGTTTTTGTAAAAGACCATTTTATAGGCTGCAAACATAATAGTAATGTTGATTTTTTTGAATGCGACTCTCCCATAACTTCTGGTTCTCTGATTTCTATTGCTGCTGCTAAAACTGTTGGTTTTCCTCGTGCAGAATTGTTTATCGACGGAATTGACCTTGAGTATGGGCTGAGACTACAAAAACAGGGATTTCGTAATCTGATAATTACGAAAGCGATTATGTATCATAATTTTGGTAATCCAATTAAAGTAAAATTTTTTCAGCGAGAAGTAATTGTTCACAAATACTCTGGCTTACGTAACTACTACATTAATCGAAATCACACTTATTTAGAAACTCGCTACGCCCAAGGCTTCTATCGATTAACCAGTTGTGTTAAACGCATAAAATATTTACTCCGCAGAATAGTCACAATTTTACTGTATGACCCTGAAGAAAAATTTCTAAAAATATGGGCTTGTTTGCTGGGAACATTGCATGGCTTTCAAGGAAAGTTGGGAAAAACTTGGTTGTAAAAACCACTGAGGATTGAATAGAGAATTTCTGATGATAGTCAAAAACTTCATTTCTCAAACTCTTACTTTCTGAGATTCTGCGTGAAATAAATTCATATTTTTATTCAGGAAAGCCGAACTTATCTGATTTTTTAAACATGAGTATGAATATTATAGCGATTCCCAGTTAAGTGAGGTACAGATAATATTTTGAAACGCAGAGGGGCGCAAAGTAAAGCGCAAAGGTACGCAGAGATTTGTACCTCAGCAGACTAGTAAACGCTATAGTTTGAAAATTAATTGCACAGATGGCGTGCTAAAAAAATATTAATAATGATATAATTATTAATTGGTAAAATTAATAAAAATGTCAACTTAATATAAATACAGTGATTTATTTTTTAACAGTTAATTACTATTGTGAAAATTTAATTTCTAAATTAATTAATTCTATTCAAAAGACCAGCAATATTGACTACAAAGTTATTATTATCAATAACTCTCCAGACGATCGCTCGATTGATAACCTCAAAACTGAATCTGTATTGATTTTTGATGCAGGGGCTAATTTAGGTTTTGGTTGTGCTTGTAATTTAGGCTTAAAATGGATTTACATTCAAGACCCCCAAGCCTATGTTTGGATAATTAATCCAGATGCTTATTTCACAGAAAATACTTTAGATAAAATTCAGCCTTTTTTTGAGTTGCATCCAGAAATTTCAATTCTTGGTACATTTATCTCTACGCCGAAAAATCAAGTTTGGTTTGCTGGCGGTCGATTTATTCCTACAAATGGTGCCATTATTACCGAAAAAAAGGTAAAAAATATAGATGCTGATTATGTAAATTGTGATTGGATTTCTGGCTGTAGTTTAATTCTTAATTTGAATAATTTTTCTGAATGCCCTTATTTTGACTCTGATTACTTTCTTTATTACGAAGATGTAGACTTTTGCTTAAGGTATAAAAATCAAGGACATGTAATTGGAATAAATAATAATTTTGTAGTTTGGCATGAAGTATCATCAATTACTAATAGAAACATTTTTAAAAAATTTAGAAATGCTACCTATAGTTATCTATTAACAATGGATAAGCATACAAATAAATTTATTTTTACAATCAGATTAATTTTTCAGATTTTCAAGTCAACATTAGTAATTTTAATAAAACCAAAAGCTGGATTAGGAAAATTTTATGGTATATGTGATTATGTCATCAAAAAGCAAAATAAATAACTTAACTCATTTGGCGCTTGTAAAAAATAGAAAAATTTGTTTTTCTAATTTTGAAGTTTTTATGCTGAAAAATGACATTGTTAATTAATCTTTCATTTCTGTTAAATCGACCCACAGGCATCAGTACTTATGCTCTAAATTTGTTGCCTCATTTACAACAACTTTATCCCACACTCTTAGTTTGCCAAAATATTTCTGGTTATAACTGCTATCCAATTCCCTCTGACCTAACCCCAGAACAAGGATTAAAAGGTCATTTGAAACGGCTTTTTTGGACGCAATTTCAATTACCGCAAATTTATAAAAAGCTCAAATCTCAGGTTTTATTTTCCTTGCTGCCAGAAGCACCTATTTATACAAACTGCTCTTTTGTCGTGATGGTTCACGACTTTATTCCCTTGCGTTTTCCTAAAAGTTTTTCACCCCTGACACCATATCATCGCTACTACGTTCCCCAAATCCTCAAGCAGGCACAACATATAATCTGCAATTCCCAAGCTACAGCTAAAGACATTACCGATTTTTACCAAATTCCCGATCGCAAAATCACCCCCATTCCCCTTGCTTACGATCGCACTCACTTTTGTGTTCTCAATCTCCCCACCCGTAATTATTTTCTCTACATTGGACGGCAAAATACTTACAAAAACTTACATCGACTAATTGCTGCCTTTGCTGCACTACCCAATAACAGCGACTATGAACTCTGGCTAGCAGGGCCAAGCGATGGCCGTTACACCCCGACTTTAAAAGCCCAAGTTGCTCAACTAGGCATCAGCCATCAAGTAAAATTCCTTGACTACGTTCCTTACAGCGAATTGCCCAAAATTATCAATCAAGCCATCGCCCTTGTTTTCCCTAGTCTTTGGGAAGGTTTTGGTTTACCAGTCCTGGAAGCAATGGCTTGTGGTACTCCAGTAATTACCTCCAATCTTTCCTCCCTACCAGAAGTAGCTGGGGATGCGGCGATTCTAATTAACCCCTACAACACCAGAGAAATTACAGAGGCGATGGAAGCGATCGCCATTGACTCGACATTGCGATCGCGCCTTTCTAACCAGGGAATTATCCGCTCCCAACAATTCAGTTGGCAAAAAACCGGACAAGCCACCGCCGAAGTATTAGCCCGCTACGTGTAGAATATTACCGTTGAATAAGGCGGGGACTGGGGAGATGAGGGGGAGGAGGGAGACAAGGAGACAAGGGAGATGGGGAGATGGGGAGATGGGGGAGACAAGGGAGACAAGGAGAGAAGTCTGAGCGGAGGTTTCCGACCATCAGAACTTCGGAGAGAAAGATTGCTACCTTGTCTACCTTGTCCTCTTCCCATCCCCAATACCCCATGCCCAATGCCCAATGCCCCATGCCCCATGCCCCATGCCCCATGCCCAATGCCCAATGACCAATGACTAACCCTTATGAAAGCATTAATTCTCTCTGGTGGTAAAGGCACACGTCTGCGTCCTCTCACCTACAGTGGAGCAAAACAACTGGTACCAGTCGCTAATAAACCTGTTTTATGGTACGGCATTGAAGAGATGGTTGCTGCTGGTATTACTGATATTGGCATCATTATCAGCCCGGAAACTGGTGCGGAAGTCCAAGCAAAAACTGGAAATGGTGAATTCTTCGGAGCCAAGATTACCTACATACTACAAGAACAGCCAGCTGGACTTGCTCACGCTGTCCAAATCGCCCGTCCGTTTTTGAAGGATTCTCCCTTTGTAATGTACTTGGGCGACAACCTAATTCAATTAGGCGACTTAAAGTACTTTTTGCAACAATTTAGCCAACAACAGCCTGATGCTTTAATTCTCTTGCGTCCTGTTGCCAATCCTAGCGCCTTTGGTGTGGCTGAGGTTGACGATGGAGGAAAGGTATTGCAGCTAATTGAAAAACCGAAAATTCCGCCTTCAAATCTCGCATTGGTGGGGGTTTATTTCTTTTCTCACATCATTTTTGATGCGATCGCTAATATCCAACCTTCTGCTAGAGGCGAACTGGAAATCACTGATGCCATCCAGTATCTAATTAATCAACAAAAACAGGTTGTTGCACATAAACTCCAAGGTTGGTGGCTAGATACTGGTAAAAAAGATGACTTATTAGAAGCTAATCGTTTAGTTCTTGACACCTATTTGACACCATCAAATCTCGCTGAAGTCGATGCCCAAAGTCAGATTATTGGGCGAGTGAAAATCGGTGCAAAATCTCAAGTTATTAATTGCACAATTCGCGGCCCAGTAATCATTGGCAACAATTGTCATTTAGAAAACTGCTTCATCGGCCCTTATAGTAGCATTGCCAACAATGCCACACTCATTGATACAGATTTAGAACACAGCGTAATTTTAGAAGGTGCGAAAATTGCTGGCATCCATCAGCGCATTATCGATAGTGTCATTGGACAACGCGCCCAATTGACTATTGCACCCCGTCGCCCAAAAGCTTTACGATTCCTAATTGGTGATGATTGTCAAATTGAACTCACGTGATTTACTCTATTTTGCATTTTAAATTTTGGATTTGGGATTGAAATCAATGAGCATTACACATACCAAAATACCTGAAGTTATACAAATCGAACCTAAAGTATTTGCAGACGATCGCGGTTTCTTTTTTGAAGCTTATAACCAGCAAAAATTTACTCAAGAAACTGGTGTGAGTGCCAACTTTGTCCAAGACAACCATTCTTTCTCAAAACAAAACGTCTTGCGTGGATTGCATTACCAAATCCAACAACCACAAGGTAAACTGGTTCGCGTGATTGCAGGTACCATATTTGACGTAGCCGTAGATATTAGAAAAAGTTCCCCCACATTTGGTAAATGGGTGGGTTATGAACTTAGTGCTGAGAACAAACGCCTACTTTGGATACCAATAGGCTTTGCTCACGGTTTTCTCGTACTTTCAGAAACAGCCGAAGTGCTATATAAAACTACAGATTACTACGCACCCCAAGGCGATCGTACAATCCTCTGGAACGATCCAGATATAGCTATAGACTGGCCTTTGAGTGCCCCACCGATTTTATCAGCTAAAGATGAAGCTGGTAAATCTTTAAAAACTGCCGAAATCTTTGATTAAATACAATGCCTAATAACTAATGACTAATAACTAATGACTAAATCAATTCTGCTAATTGGTAGCAACGGTCAAGTCGGTCAAGAATTGCAACAAATTCTGCCATCTTACGGCAATGTTATCTCAGTGGCACGCCCAACAGTAGACCTTACCGAACCTGATACTCTGCGTAACATTATCAAATCGAAGCAACCGCAAATTATCATTAACGCTGCTGCTTATACCGCCGTAGACAAAGCCGAAACCGAACCAGAACTAGCCACCGCTATTAATGGCACTGCGCCTTTGATTCTCGCCGAAGAAAGCCAAAAATTGGGAGCTTTCTTAATTCATATTTCCACCGATTACGTTTTTGATGGTAACGGCTGTCGGCCATATCAAGAAACCGATGCCACAAACCCCTTGAGTGTTTATGGAAAAACCAAACTCACAGGAGAACAAGCAATTCGAGAAAATTGCACCAATCACCTCATCCTCCGCACAGCTTGGGTTTATGGAAACTTTGGCAAAAGTAATTTTGTTAAAACCATGCTACGGCTGGGTGCAGAACGTCCAGAATTACGTATCGTCGCCGATCAAATTGGTAGCCCCACTTGGGCAAAAGATATAGCCGCAGTCATAGCCGAAATCATTCCTCATTTAAATTCAGATATTGCAGGCACATACCACTACACAAATAGCGGCGTTGCTAGCTGGTATGACTTCGCCATTGCAATTTTTGAAGAAGCCCAACAGCTAGGATTTCCCTTGAAGGTTGAAAATATTGTCCCCATTACAACCCCCGAATATCCCACACCCGCCCGTCGCCCTGCCTATTCCGTCCTTGCTTGTGGCAAAATTTCGGCACTTCTAGGAAAATATCCCCCCCATTGGCGACAAGAACTCCGGCAAATGCTTAAAGATTGGGCATAGGGCAATAGGCTTTGGTTAAGCGACTTCCAGCGAATAAAATATACATTTATTAAAAATGATAATCATTAAACCGTCTATGTCGAGAATGACGGCCCCGTCTAGCATCAAAACCTCCTTCAAATGCCCATATCAACAACAGTACGCGTACCTGGTTGCGGACTCCAATTCGTCAATTCTTCAGGAAGTTTCTCCAAAGGAATGACTCTACCTAGCAATTGTTCAAAAAATGCTTCGTCGCTTTTAATGTGCGCGATCGCACTTTTCATGGTTTTGTCTGTCGCACCTGCGAAGGATGTCAGTACTGCAATCTCCCGCATAAAAAGTTCATGTGGAGAAACAGGTAAGGAAATTCCTGCTTTGGGTACACCATAAATACACACAACACCTGCTTTGCGTACTACACGCAGCGCTGTCGCAAGACCGCTTGGGGAACCAGAACACTCGATAACCAAATGCGCTTTGTCTGCTTCTGGTTCCTCTACCCGCTCAATTCCCAGTTTCTGTGCCCAAGGGAGCGGCATTTTAGTGATATCGTAGAGCCTGATTTCCCCATTGAAGTCGGGAGAATGAGTCAGCAGGTAACCGATCAAAGCGCCTGAAAGTCCACCCCCAATCACCAAGATTGTTGGTCGTGAAACTGACAACCAATTGGCAGCAGCCAGAATTCGTCCTACTCCTCGAACCGCGCAACTCAAAGGCTCGATGAGTACTCCCAGTGCAGGATTACGAAATTCAAATTTGTGTAAAGAATTACGGGGCACGCTAATTTTTTCAGTATATCCCCCGTGCTGATTCACACCCAGTTCTTGTAAATTTTGACAGTGACTGGTGAGTCCTTCTTGGCAATAGCTACATTGACCGCAGGAAATCTCGTTATTCAGGGCAAAATAGCCTTGTTCATCAGGTAGCTGACAGACGACCTCATGGCCTAGAATAAGTTCGGAGTCTAAACCTACTGCTGTGAGTTGTTGATCTGTCTTACAAACTCCGACAAATTCTATATTTGCAATCACTTCTCCCTCTTGAGCATGAGTCGGTGCGCTGACTTCGCGTACTTCTACTTGATTTGGCCCGCATAGAAATGCAGCTTTCATCTGACACCTCCTAATACCACTGAAGTTGGAGAAAGTTTCGCTCCAAGCTTTTGAAGCACTTGATCGAGGACTGCAATTGTGAGGTCAATTTCTGAATAGGTAATGTCCAGGTAGGGAGCAAACTTGAGGGTGTTGAGGTCGTATCCTCCTGTTTGCAAGACCATCCGCCAGCTTTTTCCCTCAGATGTAAAGTCGTTGTCTTGTGCGATCGCTGCTGCTATTTGGGCAGAATTACGGTACGGTATGCCCTGTTCGTCTGCAAAAACCATGTTCAGCAACAGTCCTAACCCATCCACGCTGTAGACGAAGGGATAACGCGCTTGCAGTTGTTGCAGCTTTTCTAGAAAGTATGCACCCTTTTCTGGCACTGATGTTTCATAGTCCTGTGCTAGCATATACCGCCATGATGCCAAGGCTGCAACAGTTCCTAGAGGGTGATTCGCAAAGTTGCTGTGAGCGTGTCCGGGAGTAAAGACTTCTGGGTCTACTAAATCTGCTCTCGCCCACACTAAGCTCACTGGACTCAGACCATTAGTAAACGACTTACTCAAGGTGATAATATCTGGCACAAAATCAAAATGCTCAAAGCCGAACAACTTTCCTGTACGGTACATACCAACTTGAATTTCGTCTGCTATAACCAGAATCCCGCGCTGTTGTAATTCGCCGATAAAATCCTGATAAAAATCCTTTGGTGGAATAGTGTAGCCTCGTCCCTGACAAGGCTCTACGACAATAGCACCTATTTCTGAGCTGGTCTCACTAGCGATGCCATAATATTCATTGTCAAAAGCCTTGCCAATCATTTTGGCGCAGTACAAATCGCAGGTTTCTCTTTTCTTTTCATAGAAACACTGGGAGCAATTGGCAAAGGGAAACATAATCGCTCGGTCTGGAAACTCGTTGTAATGTTGTCGATATCGGTGGCTACTCGAAAGACCTAGTGTCCCAAGGGAACGACCGTGGTAAGCACCCATCATCACAGCGACCCGATTCTTTCCAGTATTTTTACGAACTATTTTCAATGCATCTTCTACCACAAGCGAGCCGCCAACGTTAAACGAGACTCGACCTTTTAATCCTGTTCTTTCATAAATGGCATCAACTACCATTTTGGCTACTAATAATTTCTCACGATGCAAGAAGTCACCACAAGCTTGGGGGAGAGTATTGAGTTGTTTGAAAACCTCTGATTCAATTTCTGGATTGCGATACCCGAAGTTACAGCTTGAGTGCCACATTCCAGTATCAAGGTAAGTGTTACCTTCGTCATCAAAAATAAATCCTCCTTTGCAACCTTTGACGAAGATTGGCCTATCCTGATAATGGACAGTGTCTCCCCACGAAAGATATTCCCGATCTATTTCCCGCAAAACTTCATTGCTGACTGTGGAAAAGACATCCAATTTCTCTTGATGATTAACCATATTTTTGTTTTTTCCAAGTTATTTATATAGGTTGGTTTCATTCTGCAACCTAACTTATGCACTCACTCCGGGCTGAGTTCTGTAGACTGCGGCTCTATTACAAGTGGGTTCAACTCAGTGCTTATTTTTTCAGGGGAGTGTTCTTCTGTAACTTGTGGTATCGATTCGTTACTTTCCTGTGGTTTTTTCTGGCTCACAGCTATGAACATTGCTACTAGAACCATTCCTGCACCAATAAAACCATTAGTTCCGAAAGTTTCGCCAAGTAACAAAAACGCGAGAATTGTCCCAAAAATTGGTTCCAGTGCTTGTATGAGCACAGCTTCAAAAGCTGTAATTCGGCGTAATGCTAATATCTGTATCCATATGACGATCGCAGTACCAATGATGCCAAGGTAGAGGAGAACACTTAAATTTGTGAAGTTCGTGACAGTCTCACTGATTGCCTCAAATTGTCCAATGACTTCAGGCGCAGCCCACAACCAAGATAGTAATGCTATGGTCGAGAGCTGAACCATGCTGAATGATAGAGGTGGGTGATCTTGCCCAAGTATCTCAACTGCTATCATGAAACCTGCGCTGAAGAAAGCACAAAGGAACAGCCAAAATTCCCCTATGGGAGGCGGACCGTTTTCCCAGCCTATAATTAGGATTCCAGTGGAAGCAAGTACAGCTGCCAGTAACGATACGATAGACAGACGACGGCGGAATACTAGCTCGAAAAGTGTTACCAAAGACACGATCAGACCATAGACAAATGTTGCTTGATTAGCTTGAAGTGTCTTAAGCCCAATCGTTTCACTTGTAACGGAACCAAACATGAAAAGTCCAACAATTATCCCGTCACGTACCAAGCGGATATTTAGATTATGAGCGAATAAGGCAAAAGCTATGGTACCGAGGGTAAAACGAATTGCGACTTGTATCATTGGCGAAACGTTACTAACTATTTCTTTGATCGCCACAAATGTAGAAGCCCAGATGAAAGCTGTAATTATCATCAATACAATACCTTGGGCATAAAAATACCGGGTATTCTCTGTATTGGATGTGTTATTTACGTTCGATGCCGTCATAGTAGTAATAATATTGCAAGCCTTGAAATTGATACTTGCTGCTACTTGTGCATTTTAACATTCTGTCACCATTTAAGATTTGAGTAAAGAGGCTACTAAAAAAACTAATAATTATCATTCAATTGAGTAAATAAATAGGTGGGGAAAATTAAACTCAACTATATAAATAAAAATTAACTAGCCTAAAACCCTCTTCAGTTCTGCTTCCTGCCTCATTCTAACTACAAATATTTACACCGATCTATTTAAATCTCATTCAATTTTGAACAAGACACAAACAATGATTATCCATAAAACTTACCCAGGTTTGACTATATAAACATTCATAATGAATACCAATTTAAAAAATATTTGTGACAAATTAAAGATAAATTGGATGAACAAGTAATTCTTTTTTCTTATGGAGATAACTGTCATGAAGTGGTATAATAAACCACAAACTTGGAATATCCAAGATGGCACTATCAAAATTACGTCAAGTCAAAACACTGATTTCTGGCGCAAGACCTTCCACGGCTATATTAGGGATAATGGACACTTCTATTGCAAACAAGTTAGTGGAGATTTTACTGCTCAAGTAAAAATTAGTGGCGAGTATAAGGAGCAATACGATCAAGCAGGACTGATGGTGCGTTTAGATGAAACGAATTGGTTGAAGTGTGGGATTGAATTGATTGACAACGTGCAGCATGTTATTGCTGTAGTTACGCATGATTACTCAGACGTGTCCCTTGTTCCTATGCTAGACAACCCTGCTGCGATTTGGATGCGTGTGAATCGACGAGGGTCAGCCTTGCAAGTTTTCTACTCTCTAGAGAGAGAGAACTATACCATGTTTAGAATGGCTTATTTGACATTAGTTGAGACTGTGAGTGTGGGGATTATGTGTGCCTCACCAAATGGGAACGGCTTTCCTGTGAACTTTGAAGAATTTAATATCGAATCTCATGAATAGGGTTTCTCGCTGTATTATTGGGCT
Organism: Nostoc linckia z4; assembly: GCF_002608075.1. Lineage (GTDB taxonomy): Bacteria > Cyanobacteriota > Cyanobacteriia > Cyanobacteriales > Nostocaceae > Nostoc > Nostoc linckia. Next base: position 3,419 of record NZ_LAHA01000039.1, on the reverse strand, counting down.
TTGACCAAGGTAAGTCTTCACAGAAGATAACATCTTTGACTTAATACACAGTACTGGTAGTGTAAGGGTACGTGATGTCTGATACTAATAACAAACAACAGAAATTTGCATGTGCAGCATGGGGTTTTAGAAAGTTAGAAATCCCAGAATACTTCCGTATAGTAGCTAACTTAGGTATAGAATCGGTAGAAGTCAATGTAGATCGCAGAACACCTAAACATCTACTTGATAGTTGCAGTGACGAGGCAGTTAATCAGGTTGCTCATTGGGCTGATGAATTTGGAGTGCATGTCATTTGCATAGCAGCCGATAACGACTTCACTGTGGTGGATGCATCGGATTTGGAAGAGCAGATTCAGAAGGTTAAACGTTATGTAGATATCGCCAAACGCTTAGGAGCAAAGGTCGTTCGAGTTTTTACTGGTGGTAATGCAAATGAGAATCTTTCCTCAGAACTTTTGAAGCGCCTCCATTACGCCTTCAACTGTGCTGGAAGTTATGCGGAAGAACATGAGATTAAGCTGGCAATTGAAAATCATGGAGGACTGACAGTTAATGGCCAACTGACAGCAAAAATCATGGAAGGTATAAAAAGTCCTGCTGTTGGAGTGAATTTTGATCCAGCAAACTTTTTGAAGGAAGGCGTAGATCCTTTAATAGCGCTACGCTATGTCCTTCCATGGGTGAACTATAGTCATTGGAAGGATGTTCGGTGGAACAATGGTGGCACAGAATACTGTGCTTTTGGCGAGGGAGAAATCTTTTGGAAACCAATTCTCCAGGAGCTACTAAACTCTGGCTACCAAGGGTATTGGACGGTCGAGTACGAAACAATTGAAGATGTTGAGCGCGGAACGAAAAATAGCTTTGTTTGTCTGAATAAGATGTTGCAAGAAATTTTCTCAGATACTAGTACAGCGTGGCGTAAATAAAGGGGTTTATTTTAAGATGAGAAGACTTGCAGATAAAGTAGCTTTGATAACTGGTGGTAGCTCTGGAATTGGTCGAGCTACAGCACTAGCTTTTGCTAAAGAAGGGGCTAAAGTTGTTGTCGCGAGTCGGCGGAGCTTAGAGGGCGAGGAAACTATACAGTTAATTAAAAAGATAGACAGCGAAGCTTTGTTTGTTAAAACTGATGTGTCAAAAGCGACAGAGGTAGAGGCATTAGTTAACAAAACAGTGGAAACTTATGGTCGTCTGGATATCGCCTTCAATAATGCGGCTGTTGAGGGGCCAATCAAAACGCTCATTGAGCAGACAGAGGAGGAGTTTGAGTCTATTATCAACATCAATCTTAAAGGTTTATGGTTATCTATGAAATATGAGATTCAGCAGATGCTTCGGCAAAGTGGTGGCACTATTGTCAATACCTCCTCAATATCTGGACTGGTAGGTATGCCTGCTTCTTCTATTTATGCTGCCAGCAAACATGGCGTCTTAGGAATGACGAAATCAGCAGCTTTAGAGTATGCTAAATCCGGCATCCGAATCAATGCTGTGTCTCCTGGTTCTATCGAAACCGCAATGCTAAACCGTTTTCTCAGCAGTAACCCGTTCCTCGGTAATAGCCAAGAAGCCAAAGAACAGATGATGGCAAAACATCCATTGGGGCGTATTGGTGAGCCGGAAGAAGTTGCTGAAGCTGTGGTGTGGCTCTGTTCAGACGGAGCTTCGTTTGTTACTGGACACTCCCTAACTGTTGATGGTGGTTACACCATACAGTAGAAAATTCGACATTTAAAAGAGAATATTAAATATTAGATCTGCCTTGAAAATAGAGGCTGAAACAACGCAAAATCCTTCCAAGATCATTTTCATTGTTCCTTGTGAGCGCAGCTCATGGAGTAAGAGTGCAAAAGTAATTTTTGCAAGAGGGGGGAAAGGGACTCATGTTAAAGGAAAAAGGGTTTTTATTTGCCCTTTCCCCTTTACCCCTTACCCTTTTCCCCACTTTTGCAAGAAGTCTATTCTAGGACTAGCCCTTTCAAGGTGACTCGTAAAATTTCTGTTTTTGTCTCTGCGCTCTCTGTGCCTCTGCGGTTTAAAAGTAATTTATCCAACCACTCAAGACGTAGAAAACACAGAGTTAAGAGATAAAAAAGGAATTTTGCGAGCGAAATTTTTGCTCACCTTGAAAGGGCTATACCCAATACCCTATCCCCTTTTCAAAACTCCTATTTCTTGTTGTATTGGCAAGACATCTAAAACATCTGTTTGGGAACAATATTTTAAATCTTCTTGACAGTGGAGACGCAATAGGCGTTGACCGTGACTAGCTTGGTGGAATAATCCTAATAAGTTATTTTGCCATTGAGAGAAAAGAGCGATCGCACTAATTACTTCATCGTTACCAGCTAGTTCTTCTGGTGACAAGTGAGTTTTCTCTAAAATACTGTGGGCGATCGCACCTGCACAAACTGTATCCTCTAAAGAAAAACTGCCTTCCCAACCTGAGCCGACAATCCACACTGTCTCTGGTTGCTTTTCTATAACGAATTGCACCACTGCTGCTCGGTTGATTAAGGCTGCGGCTAATACATTTGGCGAGTCTTGTACCCGTTGTAAAGCACGAGTGCCATTTGTAGTACTAATAAATAATCGACGCCCCTGCACCAATTCTGATGTACAGTCTAAGGGAGAGTTTCCTAACTCAAAGCCCTCTACTTTAGCGCCACCGCGTTCTCCAGCCCGCAGACGTTTTTCGGGAGGCCATTCTTCGCTAACTGCGATTAATCGATCTAAATCGCTGAATACTTGTACAGCTTCGCCTCCAGCAGCCAAAACAGTCGCTATCGTGCTAGTGGCTCGCAAGACATCGACAGCGATCGCACATTCTGGCGCTTTATCGGTGGGAGTCAATTCCGGAGTATGGTATACAAATAGCTTCACGCGCTGGATACACCTGCTTTTATACTAGAGCGGCAAACAAATAACATTCTACCTACTTAACGTCACTAACTATAGTCACAATTGTTTGCACAATTTTTTTACCATTAGAATACACAATGTATTTCATTAGATAGATAAATTAAAGTGAGGAGATGGGGAGATGGGGAGATGGGGAGATGGGGAGATGGGGAGATGGGGAGATGGGGAGATGGGGAGATGGGGAGATAAGGGGGCAGGTTTTAACTAAATCTTAAGAGTCTTGAATGGGAAATAAATGCTTAAAAAGCTCATTTTTATGTTCTGAGACTTTCAGACTTACTCCACGATCTTGTAATCTAAAACAAGAAAGCTAACAATCATTGGCTCAAGAGGGCATTGGGCATTAAAAAGAAGACACGAGAACAAAGAAAATTAGGAACACAGGGAAAGACTTGTTACAAACTGTCTCCCCACCTCCCCACCCCCCCAAAGAAAATTAGGAACACAGGGAAAGACTTGTTACAAACTGTCTCCCCACCTCCCCACCCCCC
>NZ_LAHA01000038.1 GCF_002608075.1 Nostoc linckia z4 | reverse complement strand
GATGCCTGCGGCAACCCCTTCGGTGTACGCCGGAAGCCGGCGAACAAAACAAGGTTGACTCTCAAGAAGACCACAACAACCTGAATTTCTGCTTCAATACCAGCACAATAAACATGGCGTTTCCGATGAAATAACGCTGCCATAAACGTTTAGGTTCCATAATCAACCGGAAAAACCACTCTAAACCAGCTTTTTGCATGAATTTTGGCGCTCTTTTCACCATTCCACCAACTAATTCAAAGCTGACTCCAATACCAATACATACTGGAATGCCTACTTTTTGGTAATTGTCGTATATCCAATACTCCTGTTTTGGGGCACCCAACCCAACAAATAAAATGTCTGGTGCTGCTGCTTGAATAATTGAGTTAATTCGTTTTAACTCTTCTGGGTCTGACTCAAATCCGTAGTAAGGACAATAAGTACCAACAATCTTGAGGTCGGGATGCCTTGTTTCTAGAACATTTTTGGCCTTCTTTGCAGCTCCCGGACGACCACCTAATAAAAACACTTTCAGTCCTCTGTCAGCACTAACTTTGCATAGATGCTCGAATAAGTCTGTTCCATTGACTCGACCAGATAGTGGTGTGTTAAAAAATTTAGCTGCCCACAAAAGAGGAACACCATCAGGAACCACTAAAAAAGCATCCTGATATATCCGACGAAAACGTGCATCACGTTGGAGTGCCACAATATGTTGTGCATTGGGTGTTACGACATATTTGGGAGTACTTCCTGAGATGGCCTGATGTGCGATGGCCTCAACTACCCAGTCAAAAGAGTACTTATCTATCTGAATATTGCAGATATCGATCCTTGTTGAATAAGTCATAAGTTTGTATTGGTGTTGGAGTGAAAAGTCATTAAAAAAGTGCTAATTGCTTTTTTCGTTTGCAATCAGCACTTATAAAAGGAAAGTAAGAACGGGATTATGCAGTGATTACCACGCTCCATATTCATCTGAGGATAATTTTCCTATTTTGTATCTCAAAAAACCTTTAATTTTGATAGCCACAAATGGATCGAAGTATTTAAGAGGAAGAGTAACAATTTCTCGCAAAAACCAATTTATATAAAATGTCCGATGCTGCGATTTAATTTTGGTTGATGCTTGAGTAATAAATTTACTTGAAATACTCCGACTTTCTTGAATCAGTTTCAGTTTATTTGTGAGTTTACCAGTAGTTCCATTCAGTGAAAACGATGCTAAAGGAGTATCAAGTTGTTGAAATTTATATCCATTGATGTAAGCTCTAAATATAAAATCATAATCAGCAGCCATTGGATAATTTAAGTCAAATAAACCTATGCGATGGTATACTTCCTTTTTCACAAAACAACTAGGATGAGCTACAGTGAACTTGAAAGGCAAGTTTTCCAATTTTCCGGGAACAAAAGTACTTAAATGTTCTCCGTTTATATAATTTTTTACAGGTGAATGCACAATCGAAATTTGTGGATTTTCTCGAAAAAATTCCTCTACTTTTTTTAAAGCTCCATCGTTATACCAATCATCAGAATTAATAATCCCAATGATGTCCCCTGTAGCAAGAGATATGCCTTTATTCATGGCATCATAAATGCCTCGATCTTGCTCGGAAACTACTATATTTATTTTGTTAGCATATCTGTGAATTATTTCTAAAGTTCCATCGGTAGAGCCGCCATCTATAATAATATACTCCAATTGTGAATTGGGAATTTGATTAATCACGCTCAGAATTGTTCTTTCTAGGGTTTTTTGTGAATTGTAGACTGGTGTAATGATTGATATTTTCATTTTCAGGTAACACTAAAGTTATTGAAGAAGAATTCAGAATTCAGAATTGAGAATTAATCAGTAGGGGATTCAGACCCAGCACTGATAGCGTAGTTTCTTCGAGTCGCACAAAATACCTTTCCTGTATTCTGACGACTGACGCATGTATTCTGTTTAATAGCTTGGAGTTTCTCTCTTTAAAAAACAGACAAAGATTTACGACCTTTTTGCCAAGCAATAGCAGTTTCGTAAATACTCATAATCATTTGATAATTTTTTTCTAGAGAGTAGCATTCATCGTATTGTTTTCGAGCTAACTCACCTCTACGTCGTAACTCAGTAGGATCTGACCAAGCTAACTTTACAGTTCGAGCCAAATCACGAGCATCTCCTGGGGTAAAATGCCAGCCGGAAGATCCATCTTTGACAATTTCTTCGGTAGCACCCAAACGACCAGTGACTACGGGACTACCTGTTGCAAAAGCTTCAGCAATAGTCATAGGAAATCCTTCATACCATTCAGAAGGAAAAACAACAAAACTAGCATCTTTCATCAGATGCAAAACATTTTCTCTTGGTAAACGTCCTAGATACTCTACACCACTTGGTAAATTACTTTTAAGTAAAATTTCTAGAGGCCCCTGACCGACAATCTTTAAAGGAATAGGCTCATCAAGAAGATGCCAAGCTTGCAAAAGCGTTTCAATTCCTTTGTATTGCACTAATTTTCCCACAAACAATACATATCTACCCTGATGTTCGCCTTGTTTAATGTCTGAAGTTACAAAATTAGGCTTAACCGCAATTTTTTCAGCAGGTAGTCCGCCTTCAATAAATTTTTGCCTACCAAAGCGTGTTAAAGCGATATAAATATCGACATTTTTTTCATAGGTTTTTCGCAATTTATGAGTAACTAAACCTGCAACTGCAACAGTAGTTTGTGCTGTGCTTTTACGATAGCAACCATGAATAATAGCAGGATAAGCAATTGGTTTGCCGATACAATCTTCACAAACATTTCTATCTCGAAAGCAATAAGCACCAGGGCAAATCAACTTGTAGTTGTGTAAGGTGTGAACAACAGGAACGCCTGCATCATCACAAGCAGAATACACAGAAGGTGAAATTAAAGGGATAGTGTTATGAACATGAACGATATCCGGTTGAAATTCTTGCAATCTTTGACGGATTTGCAAGTAAGATTCACTAGACCAAATTGATTGCTTGGCAATTTTGGTTTTGGTGAAAAAATTAACATCACTGATAGTGGAATTTTCGACAATCCACTGGTGAATTTCATGGCCATACTGCTGAAGCATTTGATTTTCAGCAGCCACAACAACTTCTTCACCACCCATATGCTGATATGCGTTATGAACCTGAAGAATTTTCATGATGTTATTTATAGTGAAAAATATATTGATTTTATCTAGTCTTAATTATCAGCAAGACGTTGGCGGACAAAATCAAGATAATCATCTGCGATCGCTAAAATATTCAATCCTGTTTTGGTCTTCAGATTAATTGATATAATCCGATTACTATCGGCATCATAATGATATAACCCATAACCATAACTCTCTAAAAAATCCACTACATCTTGCTGTGAATGACCAAGGTTTTCAACTGTATTATTTATCTCTAAAATCCAAACATGAGGACATTGTTGTTTCAGGAGCAAAGTGCCACCTTTGAGAGCCAGTATTTCTGCTCCTTCAATATCCATTTTGGCAAGAGTTAAACTAGGAAGACATTGATTGTCAAGCAAATTATCAAGTGTGTCAGTAGGCACTGTAATAGTACCATTAGTAGCAGTAGTAGTTATAAAAGGCATGGAATCTCCTTCAGCAATATTGAGAGTAGTAGTACCTTTTTTGTCAGATACTGCAATTGCATAAGTCTTAACTTGGTTAAGTTTATTGAGTTTAAGATTCTCTTGTAAACGAGTGTAGTTTTTTGGTAAAACTTCAAAACTATAAATCGAGCCTGAAGTAAGTTTAGATGCAGCGAGGAGTGTATAAATACCGATGTTAGCACCGATATCTATAAATGAGTCTCCATCACGTAAATAGCGCAGAAGAAACTTCATTTCATTGTAATCATAGAGTCCGCAGTAAATGATACAATCACTCGAATGACTGTTGGGAAAACAGCGAACTTTCAGGTTTGGTAATATTTGAACGTCGAGATAATGGTTAGTCAAGCTTTTGTATAGCTTCCATCCCAAATATTTTAAAACCGAAAATATTTGCTGGTTTTTAGTATTAGGATGATTCAAAATATATTTTAATGATTGAATGGCATGGATATTTTTCATAAATTTAATAGAATCAAAATTTGACAACATATTTTTTGTTTGATAGAAATCTGATTTGATTTTTCAAAAAATCTGAGTATAGGGTGTGTTGTCGCCAATTGATGCACCAAAAACCCTGGATGATGCGCGAACTACGTGTATTTCTCCAAATCAAATACGAGTCTTAATAGTCGAAAAAATTATGATTTAATTGATGGATTAAATTGCTCCACAAGGCTTTTAAGATTTGCAATATCCACCATCAAATCACCTCTTGTTTCCCTAAGCTTTTGGCTGTAAGGCTGATGACATTCAAGACAACCGTGTTGAAAGCCAAGTATTTGTGATGGCACAAAATAACCTGAACTCACCCAAGGAGTAACAAATTCAATGACAGTTGTATTTTGGGGTGCAAATATCATATTTGTTAAACCTGCACCGTGGGGAGCAATAATATTTTTAGCAGTGGCAAATAGTCTGACTTGTTCTGCAAAACTCCAACCTTCCAAACTGTAACTGACAAATCCTAACGGTCTTAAAAATTCCATGACTTCATCTTCATTAATTACTCGGCGACCTGATGCTTTGGCGCGAGAAATATATATATTTGGTGAATAAGATACTTGATTGACTTCACTAGCAGGGAGATTGTTAAGTATGCGTTGTCTTAGCCAATGCAAGGAACTAGGTGCTACCCATTCACCCTGCCGTCGAAAGCTTGGTACAACTAGTTTTTTGACTTTTGCTTTTGAACTATTCCACTCTATATAATCCTCTGGTTGATAACCTAAAATTTTCAGAGACTCTATTTGCCATGAGGTAGGGTGAGAATTAATAATTAATAGAGGTTTACAACCAGTTTGTTTTTGATAATATTCAACACCTTCTATTCGTGTTAAGCAGTCCACTATCCAGTGATAATAATTCTTACTCCAGTGATTAACTAATGAACAAGCTGTATCCAATTGTATGGTTTTCAATGCAGGTAGAGTTTTAATCGATAAAGTTTTTATAGGTAATCCACCTTCAAATCTATGATTTAAATGCTCTTTTGGTGGCAAAGTTGACGGTGAAATAATATTTCCATCTTCATTAAAACCTACAGCATTAGAACCTACCAATTCAGCATTATCAACTTCAGATATCCACGGATTAACTAAGGTAAATTCTTGATTAGATCTATCTCTAATTCCAATTGGAGTTTCTCCAATTACATAACTGTTGCCAGTTTTGATATATTCTGTATTACCAAATGCAATTGAATGATATTTTCGGTGGTTAGTTCTAAGTTCGTTGTTTGTTATTATTCGCACTTTAAGTATCTTCAAAATCAAAGGTAATAACCATTGTTCTCGCAAACTACTGCGTAATAATTTTGTGGTGATGCTGTAAATATGCTTGATAGTCAGATTAATTAAATTGTTGTTTTTAGGGAATATAATCATCACTAATACTCTCTTGAAAATAACAAATTTTATTTCATTTAAATATAAATTTAAACGAAGTTATTATCTATTTATTTTGTTCAAAAATTTTTAGTCAGTGTTTTATTCAATATTTTGATTTATCTGTTTTCAAAATACTAGTATAAAGAGATGTATAACGACGTGCTTGCAATTCTAAAGGAAATTCTTTTTCAACTTTTTCACGGGCGCGATCGCATATTTTTTGATGTCGCTCTTTATCCTCTAATATCCAAGCAATTCCCTGAGCTAAATCTTCAATTTCAAATGGTTGAGCCAAATAACCATTTCTTTGGTGTTCAATCATATCTGGCATCCCGCCAATATTGAAAGCAACACAGGGTGTGCCACACGCCAACGCCTCCATTACAGTATTTGGTAAATTGTCTTGAATTGATGGCGCAATGAAAACATCCACTGCGGCATAAAGCAATGCCAGAGAAACATCATCATTGAATTTACCTAAATAACAAGATTTAAAACCAAATTCAGGCGGATTGAGAGGTTGAGAAGAACCAAAAATTACTAACTCCAAGCGATCGCTCCATCCAGATTTACTCAAGCTTTGCAATGCTGGTAGCAATAAGTGAAATCCTTTCCTGTAATTGCTAGTACCATTCACTGCTCCAAATAGCACTAAATGTTTATCTTGCGGTAAATTTAGTTGCTTTCTTGCTATTTGCCGATTAATTGGTTTGTACTTAGTTGTATCAAGACCGTAAGGAATTACTTCTACCCGCATGGATCTAAATAAAGAACTACTTTGAGCTACTTTTGCTAACCATATACTAGGAGTAATAATCGTGAAATCTAGATTTTTCCAGTGTTTAGCTTTACTTTGCCACTGCCAACGGGAGAGATCCCAATGGCGGTTGCTTCCCAATTGAGGACAAGTTCCACATGAATTGATATAGCGATCGCAATCTTGATTGTAATGACAGCCACCAGTAAAAGCCCACATATCATGAAGTGTCCACACTAATGGCTGTTTGAATTTTGCAATCGTTTGAATTTGCAAATAACTTTCGCAAATAAAATGCAAATTAATCACATCAGGAGCAAGCTTTTCAACTTTGGCAGCAATTCCATCTGGAAGCCATGAAGCAGAATATTCAGATGTCTTTTTGTTGGGATAAAGTTTTAGTGGCAACCTACCGAAACGAGGTCTTAACTTACTAAATTCCTTACCTATTTGATTTTGCGGACTAATGACTGTTGAATCTGTACCCTCTTGACTTTGCACCAACATTTGAGAGTTAATACCAATGCTTATCAATCCTTGGTGTAAACGGTAAGCAGCGCGAGATGCTCCTCCGTTTAAATCAGAACTATTTAAAAGCAAAACTTTCATTTATTATCTAATCCTTGTAATTTATATTCAGGAATATTTGTATTTTCTATAAACATATTTCGCCAATAAATAGTTGAGAGATTGATTGCAATATATACTGACCAAAGTGTGTGGGGCGATATAAATGTTAGTAAATCAGTATAATTAAACAAAAACATAAGTATAACGTACTCAAGCATCCAAAAACTTGTTATGCTCCGAGTTGAGAAAATTAAATTCATCAGTCTCACCAATAACGTAAAAAAGTTAATACTAAATAGTAGTAATCCTACAAAACCCAGTTGCAAAAAAAGTTCTATATATCCATTATGAGAGTGAAAGTTACCACTTAATGTATTACGTGCCCATGTTACGTTTCTAATAGCTGCACCCTCGGAAGTTTCCCAGAATGCTTGATATCCATATCCCAGCCAAGGCCTCTTTAAACCGCTTTCAATAGCTAAATTCCATACGGGTACACGCCCATTTAAATCCGGTGATTTATTGAGAACATCTACGATTATTGTTTCCCAAGCACTGTTGATACTTTGTTGATTATCAAATGCTAATATGGCGAGGCTGCCAAGACTTAATACAACAATTAAATATATAATGGCACGAGATTTATGAAATAACTTTGCAATTGTAAAAGTTGGTAAAAGAAGTAGTGAAATGGCAAGACCAACCCAAGCAGTTTTGCTTTTAGAAAGTACTATCAGAACTACTGTCAGGCTACATCCAAGCCACATAATCCAACGAAATTTCTTATTAGTATTAGCCAGTAGTAAAAATAAGATTGCTCCTTGAAGCATTATGCGACCCAAATATTGTTTGTGGGCTGAAAGACCTTTCCATGAAAACTCATCATTGATCGTAGTTATGCCATAGGATGGCATAGCTAAAGTCACTACTAGATTTAAAACGGCTAATATACCAAATATCCAGGCCAGTAATTGCATTAAGTCTTTAGGTTTGTAGTATGCAGCTAGATATACTCCAAACAAAGTTGACCGTAGCAGACCTTTCAACTTTTCTAAAGTAAAGCTTGGAACATCAGACCAAAAAATTGAGATGAATGCAATTCCAACCAACAGTAGTAAAGATATGTCTCTCGTACCAACATAAATGCATCGCTTCCAACGGAAAATGATTAAACAAAATATAATTGGATAGCTGAGAATATTGATAGGTTCGCGAAGAAAAAACACATCAGTATCAAAGAAGCTAATGAACAATATAAAAACACTGATGTATTCTAATTTCCTGTAGAACGAATTTATTAGTTGACTATATCTAGAAACACCGAACGATGAAACATTCATGGAAATATACCAGGGTTTTTAAACTGATTCTCAAAATAGACATCCATTGATGTTAGTTTGTAACCAGGGTATGAAAATACCTTGCTGATGATTAATATTTATAAGTTTGTAACATCTTCTTAATTTTCTGCTTGAAGACTTGCCACTGAGTTTCGTTAAATAAAGTCCTTTGGGTAAAATCATCTGCCTTAGTATCTCGAAATACAAATGGTGGATGCTTGAGAGGGAACTCTAGTGGTTCTGTCGGCATATTATCGTGTGGACTTTTTTGCTTGAAATTAATATTAGTTGAGTCTGTATTAAATCCAATGTTAGAAATTAAATTTACATTAGAAATAATGCCTAAACGATTTTGTATCCAGGAAGCAAATGTCCATTGATAACTCCAAACTGTGCTTAAAGGATTATCATAGACATGCTGAAGTCTGTTCTGCCAGTAACTAACTGCTTTGCGGTCTAATAATATATCATTTAAAAAATTTTCTTTTTGAATTTCTGGCCAGTTTTTCATATAAATGTCGAAGTCCTGCCAAGCACGTTTCCAAGTTGCCCATCCCCAGCAATGGTTATAGCGTGAAAAATAGTAGCTATAATCAGTTCTTTTCCGGCCAAACTGAACATTTTGTCCAGAAATTGAGGCAATTCGATTATCATATTTATACTTATCAAGCAATTCTTCACAAAAGGGAAAAAATGTAGGATGAGGTACGCAATCATCTTCTAAAATAATTGCTTCATCAACTTGCTCAAAAACCCAATTTAAACCACTGGAAATTCTTTTAGCACAGCCTAAGTTGACATCAGAGTAGTTAGCACTCACTTCGCAATCCCAATCAACTTGCTCAACAACTGCACGAGTAGCTTCACATTTTTCTGCTTCACCTGGACGGTCGGTGCGCGCCGCATCTGCAATTACAAAAAGTTTTTTGGGTTTCGATTGACGAATAGCTTCAAATACTTTTTTAGTAGTATCTGGGCGCTTAAAAATTATCAAAACAATTGGTTTTTTCATAACTATGGGATGATGATTTACTATTCTTTAATTTGATAAAGATAATCATGGAACGAGAGTTTTTCAACTAATTGATATGAAGATTTTAAAAAAGAATTGACTTCATCAAAAAAGACATTAGCACCAGCTTCAATAAAAAAACCATTTGTTAAATTCAGATATTTTTCTAATTTCTGATCTAAATTATTTAATGCTGGTCTAGAGTATTTGGGATTTTGAAAGGTTTCAAATATGCTTCTTTTTAAGGACAAAAATTGATATTTCATGTTATTTAACTCCAAATTAGATGATGATTGAAAGTCAGCTAATCAAAAAAGAAGATTATCGAAATATGAAAAGAGATTTAATTTGAATATTAAATATTTTCTGAGTTTTTGGATGCATAGCATTAACTAAAAATGAACCAAATGCATAAGAAATTACAGTAGCGATCGCCGCTCCCACTCCAGCATAAGTAGGAATTAAAAATAGATTTAATACCACGTTAATAATTGCCCCAACCAAAGTTCTACGTAATGAAAGATGAGTCAAACCTTCAGCAATAAACCAGGGGGATGTCCCTACTCCGATGAAGACAAACAAAGAAGCCCAAATATGAATTGATAATATGCCCGCCGCAGGTGCGTAATCATTGCCAAACAGCATGGTAATTATCGAGCCGGATAAGAATGACATTGGTAGTGCTATGGCTATAGAAATCAGCACCATCAGACCCAATAATTGTTTAATGCGCTGATAATAAACTTCTTCATTATTCTGTTTGGCTGCAAAAATTGTTGGAGATACGGAAGAAACAATTGCTGTGGGGATAAAATACCAAACTTCAGAAATACGAGATGCAGCCGAGTAAATTCCAACAGCACCATCGCCAATTATTTCTCCTAGCATAATCTGGTCAATTCTCATGTAAATCATGATTGTCAGACCAGAAAGAATCAAAGGCCAACTGTCTTTGAGAAGAGTCTTGGCAACCGGAAAACTCCAACGCCACAATCGGAACGAGTAGCCTTTGATGTTGTAAGCCATCGCCAAACCCATCGCACCTAACCCTATCTCTACAACTGTCATCCAGGCAAAAGCAATCAATGATGCTTGCATCTGGATCAAAGCTATCTTGATTAAAGTAGTAATAATAAACGCTGTATTTTTAGCAACTACAGTGTACTTCGATTGCACTTGAGACTGAAACCAAAAGTCAATTGTGTCGAAAGCCTGAAATATTCCTGCGGTTCCTAAAATTGCTACTAGCCAGATAGTTATTTTGTCATCATGGCGTAATACATATATGGTACTAACTGCTAATAATAAACAACTGACTCCACCGAACAATTTCAGCCAAAAACTTGTCCCTAAAATTTTTTCTTTATGTGATAAATCATGCACAATGTCCCGAACTACTACATTGTCTAGCCCTAGTGTGGCAAATGAACTGAATAAGGCAACAAAGGCAGTGGCATAGTTAAAAAGGCCATATTGGTGTACTCCTAAATACCGTGCGACCCAGACCCCCACAATTAGACCTACACCCATACGCAGAATGCGATCGGCAAACAACCATCCTGTATTTGTAATAATTGCACGCAGACCAGAGCGAGATTTGAGGAGTGATAACTGCTGAAGTTTAAATTTGCTGAGCATAAGTTTCAAATTTGCTCATGGTTTAGTTAACAAAGAATGAAAAATTAGGCATAGCGATCGCTTTCAGACATTTCTTTTATCTTGAGCAAGTTTTCCAGAGGCTTAAGAGTTAAATAGGCAGCGTAGGCTGTTAATCGTCGATCTCTAATGCCTAATCGCCATAAAGCTCCTCCAATTTTTGGAGTTTGATACATTTTCGATAAAAACTTATCAAAAAATTTTTGTTGTGTTATTTGATTGTTAATCCACTGGACGTATGCTGGTTTGATTATTTGTCTAAGTAAATCAACATCTAATGGCTTTAAAGGAATTCGTTCCATTGCCTGATAATTTAGGGTATTGTATCGGCTAAAATATAATTTTTTTGACTCTAAATTTAAACCATGTTGTTGAAAAAAATCCTTTTGCCACAAACGGTTTCTTCGACGTTCAGGAGATAATCCAAGTATGGAAAGTGCAATTTCTGGTTCTAATAATGGGGCCCAAGTATTAAATCCAAATAATATTTTCGGAACTTTAATTAAATAAGAAATCAAAATTATTTTCATTCTTGCCATCAATAATATTTGAAAATTCCATTCCTGCAATTGTTCGCGTTGAGATTCATAATAGGTATGCAGTAATTCTTGTTTTGATTTGAGTAAAGAAGCTTCGCTAGTAGCATGTAAGTTATGTGTATATGCTATTTTATATAAATCTTTCGGGTGAACTATCTTATCTTGATAAGGAACCAACCCAGACCACCAGTCGCCACCTATTCCACTCAAAAAAGGATTATTGCCCTTGAGCTTTGAAATCATCTGATGATAGAACTCTATATGATACATACCATGTGCATGAGTAGAAATTCCAAATAATTCATTCCATTGTCTAAAATATGAATGAAATTCACCTAATTGGATCGCCTCCCATCGAGTTCCCAGAATTTCTGATAATTTTTTGGCATAAACTACTTCAACAGATTTTAATTGATTATCTGAAATGCCATAAGTAAAAGAACGAATCCGGGACTTATTACTTACCAGAAAATTTAATAATCTAGAGTCGTAGCCACCGCTAGTTGGAATAACAATTTCTCCCTCAACTGATTCTTCCCAATTACGTACTGATTGATAAAGTAAATGAAATACATCATTTTCTTTTACAGTTTTACCTATCCATTTTTCTACAGGATCGTCTAGATATTGCACTTCAATTTTGCCATTATCATTAATCAGCAATTTAGATGAATGTCTGAGAAATTTAACGTGCTTTATCGGAGTCTGCTCCAATATAGAGTAACCAAAATCAAGGTAGTTATTTAAGCCTTCTGGATGAAAATCAAAATTTTGAAAATCTATAACATCATTTATATTTTCACTTACTTTTCCCGTTAATTCATTGTAAAAAATCGGTTGAGAAGCTAGCCAATCTGTTTCAAATATTTTCTTCATTATGCAAGCAAATTGGTGAAAATTTTCAGTTTTATAGTCCGACAAAGCTATTTTTTAGATAACTGTAAAGGTTTTTGTCCCTGAGCCTTGATTTTCCCAACCTATCTTTTTCAACAGTTTAAATATCTGTAATAATTCCCAATCAATTTTATTTTAGAGGTAGAGAATTTCGTGACACATTTGATTCAATTGATTTTCTAGAATAGTAGAAATAACTATCAGGCTCTCGTTTGATATTCATACCATTAATCACCATCCCTAGAACTTGTTGCCCTGATTGTCTGAGGAATTCTTTCGCTGCATTGGCGGTGTCATAGTTAATCACTCCAGGACGAACTACCAACAAGATACCGTCAACTAATTTACTTAAAACCGCAGCATCTAGCATTCCCGCCAGGGGGGGGGTATCGAAAATTACGAAATCGTACTCCTGGGTAAAAGAATTGACTAGTCCAGCCATCCTCTGAGAATCTAACAATGCTACTGGGTTGGGAGGTACAACTCCCGAAGGTAGAACGTAGAGGTTTGGTATTGGTTGCTGTATAGCTACATTCAGAGCAACTTGGTCAACCATGACATTCGATAGCCCGACTGCATTCGTTATTTCCCAAATATGATGCTGTATGGGATGGCGCATATTGGCATCCACTAGTAGTACTCGTTGTCCCAATTGAGCCATTGTCACAGCTAAATTTGCAGCCACCTCAGACTTGCCCTCTTGAGGTACAGAACTAGTAACTACGATCGCTTTTAGTTTTTTATCAGAATTGAGAAACTGTAAATTAGCTTGCAGCATTTGGTATGCATCACCAACAGGATGGTGAGGAATTTCTCTACCAATGATTCTGGGAATTTGTTGTTCTAGATAATTCCTTTTAATATTCCTACCCACTGAAGGAATCACCCCTAGTAGGGTGTATTGGAATAATTCTCTAGCTTCTTTCAATGTCTTCACCGAGCTGTCAATTAGATCTAAAGTGAAAGCAGCAATCAGAGCAACTATCACACCGAGAACTCCACCGGCCGCTATAACGATCAATTTGCGAGGGCCGGAGGATTGATCTGGTATTAACGCAGGTGAGATGATGCGGGCATTTCCAATATTTTGATTCTCTGCTACTTGGACTTCTTGCAGTTTTGTCAATAGCGCTTCGTAAGTTGTTTGAGCTGCTTTCAACTTTCGCTCAAGCTGGCGCTGGGTTTGTTCCAGTCTGGGTAAAACATTTACTCGTTTTTTGTAAGCGTACCACTTATTAGATAGCTCGGTAATTTGTTTGGCTAAACCAACACGTTCGGTTTCAGTGCGCGCAAAATCTTCAATCAACCTTTGCCGTAGTTCTCCTATCTGTAAATTTTCCGCAGGAATTTGCTGATTATTACCTATGTTTTGGTTGATGCGATTTTGTAGCAAGTTGTTAAGGGCGGTAATTTTTTCTTCCAAGTTGATAATCATAGGATGCGTTGGCTGCAAACGGCTTTGCTCAATCGCTAACTGATCTTCTGCTTCTTGGAGTTGAGTAACTACTTGCTGAATTCCAGGTATTTGACTCAAGGAGGCAAAGGTCACAGATTGTTGTGAATTAATACTTGCTTGATATTGTAATTTTTGTGCCCTGGCGTTAACATTAACAAATTGAGCTTGGGCTTCAGAAATTTGCTGTTCTAAGCTAGAAATTGTCTGCACTGCTATAGATGCTTCTGTTTCCAAAGCAATTATTTTATTTTCCTCTTTGAATTTACGCAGGTTCGACTCGGCTTCTTTGACAGCCGCTTCAGTAGTAGGTATTTCTTGACCGATAAATTTCCGGGCTGAAGCTGCTTCAGCTCGATTAGCTTCTATATTATTCCTGATGTAAACTTTCATCAGTTGGTTGACAACTTCGGCAGTTAAAACTGGATCGTTATCTGTGTAGGAAATTAATAAAATCTCAGTTCCTTTGGCATTTTCTATTTTCAGTTTTTGAGCAAAATCCCGAATTTTCAACGGTTCACCTTGATTATCTTTAAGGTTAAGTGTTCTAATAGTTTCTTGAAGAACCGGAACAGATGTTACAATCTTTGCCTGGGTTTCTAAAGGATTATTTGTAGTAGTTAAAGACTCTAGCTTTCCTATAGCTTCTCCCAAACCAGTGAGTGAGGAAGTTTCATTCGTCCTAATCAACAAACTTCCATCTGCTTTATATGATGCTTTCAATGAGAATGCAAATAAGGTTGCAAAGCTCGTAACTATTGTAAAAATTCCCACTGTAGGAATCCAGCGTCGTTGTAAAACGAGTAGATATTTTTGAAAATCTATCTCTTCAAAGTTTGGTTTAGACTCCATAATGGCAAGATATTAATTGTATTGATAGATTTAAACTCTTTACCGGAAATCTTTGCTAGACCTATAGCCGACTGTGCGGGCTTGTCTTTTAGTAAACTCTCCTACGGAAGGGTTTCCTTGGGGATGAATAACACCACTTACTTGTTGCCACAGTTGTGGGGATGCGATCGCCACCTCATAGGTGCGATCGTATTTCTTGACGTGATACCATTTTGTTTCCTGACAGCGATCGCACCAAAATGCTTCTAACCATTCATTTTCTAACGGAATAGCTGTTTTAGTTGCCACTAAAATGAGTGCATTCTGGCGTCCTATTCCCCTTTGTTGGAGTTGTCCTACTCGATCTGCATACAATTTGTACTTTTGACTTACACTATGCAAGTAGCATTCATGAATGAGACAGTAAATAGCCCGACGCTTTGAACGTTTCCGATTTTGGTGACACTTATTCTGCAATTAAACCTCACTCATCGGTAGACACACCATCGATCAGGTTATTTGGAGGGACTGAGATATCAAAAATCGTCAAAGCCCAACTCCCTAGTCAAACATCAGTTGCGTCTGATGTGAATTAAAAACGTCTCTCATGCCTCAAGTGTTTTGCAAATTTTCCAAAGTCATGGTTTTGGAATGAACAACCAAATTCTTAGGATTTCAACACTTAATTCACATTCAACGTCAGTTATTTAATTACAGTCAAATACTTGGGGAAATCACTAATCATGTTTCATGAATCTTATATCTTCTTTTTTCCTGTGTCAACAATTAAATAAACTTCTAACTGGGAGATTTCGTCGTCGTTATATATAGGGTAAATGGAGATTAATATTAACCACCAAGGAGTGCATATTTTATAAATACCTTAATGTTTCAGACTTTTCTTGACCAAAGCTGAAAAAATACTTTTTATCCTGTTTTCCAGGAAAGTTTTGTTCTCTTACTCTTAAGAAAGTAGCATTATGTCTGCTGAATTGTACGTATACCCAAAGAAATAAAAAATAGAATTTTTTAGGCGTTTCTGTATATATTTATACTTTTTCTTTTTTTCAATACTTTTTTATAAATAGATATTCCAATTAATATTTTTCTCTGGAAATAAAATATTTAATAATATATCTATAGATAGATTTTATATTTTGCAAGTAACTCTTATTGTTACTAACGAACATGTAATATAAAGTTAATATCACTCAGAAATAGAGCAGGGGAAAACGTGAAAACACAACTGGTTTCTGGGGTATTTCAGAAAGTATTTCACAGCATATTTCATCTACTGAGCATAGATGAAATAACTGGTACAAAAATCTTATCACGCAAGGATTTATTACATATAGGCACAGATTATGGTGGTTGGGTAGTTCCGAAAGAGCTACTCAACCCAAATTCTATATGTTATTGCGTTGGTTGTGGGGAAGACATTACATTTGACTTGGGGTTGATAGAAGAATTTAACTGTAACATCTATGCTTTCGATCCTACTCCTCGTGCAATCAAGCACGTTCGAGAAAAGGCCGCACATTATGATAAGTATCATTTTTTTGATATAGGACTGTGGGATCGAGAGGAAAAACTAAGATTTTACGCTCCAAAAGATTCAGCGCACGTATCACACTCTGCCTTAAATCTACAAAAAACTCAAGAGTTTTTCGTAGCTCAGGTAGATAGACTGGCAAACGTGATGCACAAGAATGGACACACTCATCTCGACTTACTCAAACTAGACATTGAAGGAGCCGAGTATAAGGTTGTAAACTCCATTATTGAAGACGAATTGGATATTAAAATACTATGCGTTGAATACGATGAATGCTTCAATCCTTTAGATACAAACTATAGGGACAGGATCAAAGAGTCTGTAGCTAGTCTCCTGCAATTTGGCTATTCACTTGTGTATGCTCAAGGTAATGGAAATTATACGTTTTTCAAAGACGTATAAGCTGTTTTGCATTTAAGTTGCAGATTAACTCTATTAGATTCTTGACTGTTGACCGTTAACAGTTAACGGTTAACAACCACACTAATGTAGTGGTCTGCCAACCCAAAAATGCTGGGTGAGGGCTGGGGAAAGGGGAAAGGGAAAAGGGTAAGGGATTTAAAACCTTTCCCCCTTCCCCCTTACCCTTTACCCTTTAAAGAGCCAAGCTTACTTGGCGAACTACTAGCAGGGATTGTGGTTTTTTAAAGACTCTGAACCCGATCTAAACAAGCTTTTAATTTTTCCGCTAAAACTTGTACATGGGGTTCTATAAGTATGCTGTTGTGGTCTCCGGGAATTTCATGAATCTCTATACCCTGCGAAGCCAGTCCGCCCCAGCCCCCTTGAGGATCGAAGTAATATCTTGAAGATCTTAATTTGGCTCGAAACAGGGTGATATGGCTGGGATAAACTTGCGGTACGTAGTTTTTGCTGGCGTGGATGTTAGCTTCTAAAACACTCAGATTGTGTAGAGTTTGAGGCGAACGTTCCACATTACCTGATATCAGAGAAAGTTGATGAATAGGCTTGGCGATTCTTTTGCAGATTTGCCACTTTAACCTTTGCCAGATATAGACTAGTTGTTCTTGAGGTTTGAGTTGTGCAAGATTATTTACATGCCCAGAAATTAAATCAAAGAATGTGGTGGGTAAATTATTCAATCCAGCACTATCGAACAACGATAGCAAAGCGACTTTTTCACCTTGGGCATAGAGTTGTTGAGCCATCTCGAAAACTACTGTACCCCCAAAGGAAGCCCCTCCCAAAAAATAAGGGCCATTGGGTTGGATGGTACGTATTTCTTTGATGTATTGAGCTGCCATATCTTCGATTCTGGTGTGTGGGGCAGTTTTTCCATCCAAACCTTGAGCTTGTAGCCCATAAACTGGTTGATTTAAACCCAAATGGCGTGCTAAATCGCAGTAAGAAAGAATGTTACCACCTACGGCATGGACAAGAAAAAAAGGAGGTTTAGAACCATTGGGTTGAATTGGTACTAAGGAAGACCAAGGCTTTACCCATTCTGGTTGGCGTAAGATGTTAGCTAGTTCCTCAATAGTAGGAGCTTGTAGGAGGGTAACCAAAGGTAGATTTTTACCAAAAGTCTTCTCAATTTCTGCAAACAAGCGTACTGCAAGTAAGGAATGTCCTCCCATATCAAAGAAATTATTTTTGATACTCATGGGTTGGATACCTAAAACTTTTTCCCAAATCTTTGTCAACCTTAGTTCTAATTCATCGCGGGGAGGTACAAAAATCTTGTTTGATGGTTGTATGTTTTGGTTAGAGACCCTGAGAGCGCGTGAGTCTACTTTTCCATTGGGAGTTAAAGGTAGAGCATCTAAGACTACCAAAGAGTTTGGCAACATGTAATAAGGTAGTTTTTGTTTGAGAAATTCACGTAGTTCAGTAAAGGTAGGTGTCTGTTCTTTCTTGGGAACAATATAGGCTATTAATCGCTGGTCGCCGGGGTTATCTTCTCTTGCTATGACCACAGTCTGTTGTATGCCTGGGTGTTGTGCGAGAATTGCTTCAACTTCTGCAAGTTCGATGCGAAAACCCCGCACCTTAACTTGATTGTCAAGGCGACCGAGAAACTCAATGTTGCCATTATCAAGGTAACGGGCTAAATCACCGGTCTTATATAATCTTGCTTTTGGCTCATTGCTCAAAGGGTTGGGAATAAATTTTTCATTGGTGAGGTGGGGACGGTTGAGGTAACCACGAGCAAGTCCAGCACCGCCAATATGTAGTTCCCCTAATTGACCAATAGCTACAGGTTCCAAATTTTCATTCAGGATATAAATCTGTGTGTTGGCGATCGCGCAACCAATGGGAGCAATGAGATAATTGCTATTGCGATGACATTTCCAAAAAGTGGCATCAATGGAAGCTTCTGTCGGGCCATAGCAATTATATAGAACGTCGTCTAAGTTCAATTTCGTAAAGAAACGTTCTATGAGTTCCACAGGTAAAGCTTCGCCACCGCAAGTAATGTGTCTGAGAGATTGACAATTCTCAATTTGCTTCTCTTCCAGTAATACTCGCAGCATGGAAGGTACTAAAGCCATAACAGTGATTTGCTGTTGGAGAATTAACTCAACAAGATATCTACTATCTAGATTTCCACTAGGACGAGCCATAATCAATTGCGCTCCCCAACACAAAGGCCAGAAAATCTGCCACACGGAAGGGTCAAAGCTCAAAGAAATGTTTTGTAAAACTTTGTCTGCTGGAGTCAATCTAAAAGTTGTTTGTCTCCAGGTAATTTGGTTGCAAATCCCACCATGAGTAATCATTACACCTTTGGGTTGTCCTGTAGAACCAGAAGTGTAAATCGTATATATCAAGTTATCAGGGGTGGTATTACAAACGAGATTTTCTCGATTGTTCTCACTAATCACATGCCAATCTGAATCCAGACAAACGATGTGGGTTATACCATCGGGTAAACTACTTACTAATTGCTGTGTGGTGACGATCGCTGATATCCGGCTGTCTTTTAAGATATAAGTTAAACGTTCTGATGGATATGCTGGGTCTAGAGGTAAGTATGCACCTCCGGCCTTGAGAATTCCCAACAGTCCTACCACCATTTCTAAAGACCGTTCCAGGTAAATACCAACAAGCACCTCAGATTTAACGCCTAAAGTACGTAGGTGATGCGCCAGTTGATTTGCTTGTTGGTTTAACTGCTCATAAGACAGTTGGTCATTTTCAAATACTACAGCAGTTGCTTGGGGCGATCGCTCTACCTGAATTTCAAACATCTGATGAATACATTGATGTGGAGCAGATGTTTGACTAACTTGACTATTTCTGAGATTGATTTGCTCTAAATTATTATTAGTACTCATTTCTAATATTTTGAATACCTCACGAAATTGTTGATATAGCAATCGGTTTGATTTGGAGAAATTACTTGTGTGGTTAGGTAATAGTGACTAATGACTAAGGCTAATATAATTCCCTACTACACAGGCGTTCGTGTAGCGTATTTTAGAGAAGTCCGCCTGCACTTACTGAAAAATCAAGGGTTTGAAACCCAGTAACGGTAGCTTTTGTCTGTATAGCCACGATTTTTAATGGCCGAGGCTGGTATTAATTTAGACTTTTCAAACAAACTCTTAGAACGGTTAGAAACTTAAAACTATAGGAATCCGCTTTGATTCGCTGAAATTCTTTGTGTGGTGCGCGTTCGCGCAGCGCAAGCGCGATAGGAAGGGAACTCTTAACAGGGAATAGGGAATAGGTCAGAAAGAATCAAAGTGTACCTAGCTTAACAAAAATCAAATACGAATCCTATAAAAGAAATAAGCAATCGGTCTGTAATTATGGAGAGAAAGAAAACTATCGTTTAAATCAATTGATTCATTCATTTTCTGGAAGTCCCTTATCGATTATCAATTCTCACCAGCAGATACTATTTTTTAGAAAACTTTTGTAAGGCACTAGTTTATCTTTGGTGCTGAATTTTTATCTAAGATATTAAACGCGTTTTAGAGCTTTTAAATTGATTTTTTTGTAAAATTCAGGATCGAAGCCTTTAAATAATCTTCAAAATATCTAATTGAGAGCCGATGTTTGTTGTTGAATTAGTGAAAATTCAACTAAACTAAACCATTAAATCAAGCTAATATCGCTCTAGCCTTACTTCTCAAGACATAAAATCATCATTATATTGTTAGATATTTGTATTAAAAATGACATTAATATCAATTTTGTCTTAAGGGACTAGTAGTTCGCCAAGTTTACTTGGCTCTTTAAAGGGGAAAGGGGAAAGGGGAAAGGTTTTAAATCCCTCACAAGCGTATTTTTGGGTTGGTAGACCACTAGAAGTTGCGGCTATACAAACAAAACCCACCTGCGTGTTAAAAATCTTGATTTTTAATTAGTTCGTGCAGGTAGATTTTGCTTGTGTGGTAGGAAATTATATTCGGCTAAAACTTTTGCCTTGTTTGGTCAATTAACCCTTCGACTGGGTAACTTAGTTCCACAGCTTTTACAAAACACAGCATCAATATCGTGGAAAGCTAAACCACAATTTGAACACACTGTTTGTACTTGATTGGCTGTTTTCACCACTTGCTTAATCAAATCTCCTACTTGCCAAGGAATCAAGGCTATTCCTGTAAAAATCATCAATACTGTTAGCAAGCGTCCTAATTTTGAAATGGGGATTACATCGCCAAATCCGACAGTTGTCATTGTGACAACAGAGAAATAAAATGCATCCAAAAATGTAGCGTATTTTTCAGGATTAACCGGATGCTCGACTTGATAAATTAAGCCGGAGTAAACAAAGACAATGGCAAATAATGTAAATAATATTCGCGCAAAAATCAAGCCATCTTCGGTGCTGATACTGGCGAATAAATATTTTCTATCTATAAATCTAATTAATCGTAAAATTCTAAACCATCGCAGTAAGCGGATAAATCTGATATCTACTATTCCGAGAAATAATGGTAAAATTGCCATTAAATCAATAATCGAATAAAAACTAAAAATATACTTACTTTTATTTTCTGCACTCCAGAGACGGAGTAAATATTCTATTAGAAAAATAATGGCGATCGCAGTATCCGCTACGCTCAATTGAAAGCGAACAGAATCAGGAATATTATAAGTTTCTGCAACAAAAATTCCTGATGAAATTAACACCAATACTGCAAGTGTTAAATTAATGGCTTGACCTAATGGTGTTTCCAAGTCTTTTAAGTAAAAATCTGTTGTTTTTCTAGTCAATAACATATTCGACCGTTAACTAATTTTACTTCATAGGAATAACATTCGGAATAGGATATGATTAAACATTGTGTTGTCTTGATGTTATCTCCAGGTTATATGAACTCAGAATATTTTATGCATTTAGCATTGGCAGAAGCCAAAAAAGGTGATGCGCCTTACGGTGCAGTAATTGTTAAAGATAACGAAGTTGTTGCCATAGGTCATAATACTGTCAAAAGAGATAACGATCCATCCGCTCATGCAGAAATCAACGTCATTCGGAGTTTAACAGCTAAACTTAAAAACCCCTCTTTAGAAGGTTATAGCATATATACCACTGGTGAACCTTGTCCGATGTGTGCAACTGCTTGTGTTTGGAGTGGTTTATCAGAAATTATCTATGGTGCTTCAATCCAAGATTTAATCTCGGTTAATCAATCACAAATTAATATATCTTGCGAAGAAGTGATTGCTCAGTCATTTACAAACATCAAAGTAACTAAAGGTGTTTTAAAAAAAGAATGCTTGGAGTTATTTAAATAATTTTCAAAGAAAACAGGGAACAGGGAACGGGCAACAGTTCAATACCCCAGACTTAACCAGTTGCGTAAGTCCTAATAAATAAATTTAGTTGCTCTGAACCCAGTATTTTGGGAGGTTTTGAAAGCTGTTAGGGACTTCCAAGGAAAAAAATATTCCACAGAAGACTGTTAACTCTTGATGGTTGACAGTCAGTAGTCAACAGCCAACGACCTGAATCGGAACAATTTATTTTTTGGAGTTCTGTTACCTGTTCCCTACTTCTACGAGTAATTCTCCAAATCAACTAAATTTCTATTATAATAATTATTTTTAATTTGGCTCATTCAAATAAGATAAATAACTATTTGCCCAAATTGCAGCTTGAGTGCGATCGCGCAAATTCAATCTGTTTAAAATATTGGTAACGTGGTTTTTTACTGTCCCCTCAGAAATGTAGAGTTCCTGAGCAATTTCTCGGTTACTAGCACCTGTAGCAATTAACCGCAAAACCTCCTTTTCTCTGGGAGTGAGTTCAGTTAAACCAGATGGTATGGGTGGTGACTGAATTGGTGTAGCCTCAGAAAACTGGGTCAACAGTTTTTTAACTATGCCTGGGCCTAATTGAGTATATCCTTTATAAACAGCGCGAATAGCAACAGCTAATTCTTCTGAGGGTGTATCTTTCAATAAATAACCCATTGCGCCATTTTGCAAAGCTGCGGAAACATATTCATTATCATCAAAAGTTGTAAGTACTAAAATCTTGGTTTTGCTAAAATGTTTTTGGATTTCTCGTGTGGCTGCAACTCCATCCATAATCGGCATTCTGATGTCTAATAATACGACATCTGGCTGAAATTGAGCAACAAAATTAATTGCTTCTTTACCGTTTTCGGCTTCACCTACTATTTCTAAATCTGGTTCTAATTCTAATAAAGCTCTTAATCCTTGACGAATTAAACTTTGGTCATCTACTAGCAATACTTTAATACTCATATAAACCTCGTTAAGGGGATATTAACTATAATTTTGCAGCCAGAACCAGGAGTGGTGTTAATATTAAATTCACCTCCCAGGGCTAAAGTGCGATCGCGCATACTATGAAGCCCAAAACCAGTGGTATTTTGTCTAATATCAAAACCTCTACCATTATCCTGAATTATTAATCTTAAATTATTTCTAATGCCAGTGAGTTCTATTTTAACCTCTGTGGCAGAAGCATATTTAGAAATATTAGTCAAAGATTCTTGAATAATCCGATAAATAGCAGTATTGATGTCAGGAGGTAAAGAATATTCGAGATTGATTTTATAAATTGGGAGAATACCATTTGAGTGATGAAAATTTTCTACAAGACCAGCGATCGCCAGTTCTAAAGACTGTTCTTGTAAAGGATTAGAACGCATAGTTGAAACAGATTGACGCACATCTTTGAGCGCTTTTGAACCTAATTCCTTTGCAGTTGCTAGAAATGTTTCAGCCTTAACTGGATTCGATTGCCACAGTTTTAAAGCAGTTTCTAATTGGAGATTTAAAGCAGTTAGTGAGTGTCCTAATGAATCATGAATCTCGCGAGCAATGCGGTTGCGTTCTTCCAAGGTGGCTTGATTTTCTATTCGCATAGCATATTGGCGAAGTTTTTCATTAGCAATGGCAAGTTTTTCGCGACTGTAGCGTTCAGATAACACAGCATTCATCATCAACAACACGAAAACTAAACTCAGACCAAACACTAATGACCAATTTAAACTTAGAAATCGAAAACGCTCTTGAGCTTGCGGTGAAGATTGAAAACTGAATAATTGATATTTTAATTGTGTGGTCAATAAAAATAAAGTAAATGACAGACTCGTCATGAATAAACGTCCAGGTAACTGAAAAATTAGACAACTACGAGTCACTAAAATTATATAAAGAAAGGGAAAAAGCCGAGCAAATCTTTCACCAAAAAGTCCAGTCAATAAAATCAAGAAAATTTGAATAGCTGTGTATGTTAATTTACTTTTACGATTGTTTTGGGGTAACCATAACCCCATTAATGCAAAAATAACCAGGCTATAAATTGACAATTCTGGTAAGAAATTACACACTGACAAATCTGGAAATGTTCCACAAATTGATAGCTCTGCCCGTCTCGGACGAAACCGTCGTAAAGGAGGTGGGATAACTGCTATTACAGCCGTAATTGTCAATAATATCCATTCTAAATAAAGTAGAGATGGAAAAGGATGTTTTTTAATTTGAATTAGAGGATTCATGATGATAACACCTGATTGTTAACTCTTAACTCCTAACTCCTAACTCTTAACTCTCAACTTCTATTATTGTCAGTCACATTAGTCATAATTGAATCATGACTTTAGTCATAGGCATAACCGTGACTTTCTCCTCATGTAAGTTTTGAATCTAAATTCTTATGATGGTGGCATCCACACAGGCAAGAACCACGAAATAAATAATGAAACTCAAAACATTATCATTAATTGCTGGAGCGATCGCTTTAAGTTTAAGTGCAACTTCCTTTGCTGTAGTAGCTCAAACAGCTTCTCCCTCACCCCTGCAACTCGCACAAACTCCACAAAAACCAAAGGGCCCCTGGGCAGAATTAGGGCTAACCGATGCACAAAAAAACCAAATTCAGACAATTCGCCGAGACAGTCGCGCCAAAATTGAAGCAGTTTTCACTCCAGAACAAAAAGCAAAATTAGAAGCTGCTAAGCAAGCGCGTCAAGCTCAGCGCCAAGCCGGTCAACAAGGTCAACGTCAACCCGGTCAGCGTCGCGGTGGATGGAAGAACTTTGCAGAATTAAATCTCACTGAAGCACAAAAAACTCAAATCCGACAAATCCGAGAATCCGAAAAACAACAAGTTCAAGCAGTTTTAACCCCCGAACAGCGGCAAAAACTCGAACAAATCCAGCAAAACTTCAAACAGCGTCGTCAACAACGCAATACTCAATAATCTTGAACAATAGTTTGGGATGGGCAATATCGCCCATCTCATCCGAAACTAGCTCAGGATAGTAAATCCCACAACCATAAATGAAAAAGGAATCTAACCTACTTCCCACTCCCTTTTTCAAAATAAATTTATGATGCAACCTTCTACCGCTTCCCCAAATCTTTCTCCCCGCATACTTTGGATTTGAGATTTGGGATTAAGAATGCCTTTTATATCTCGGTTTTATTAATCCCTTAATATCAAAATTAAAAAATTATACAGACTTCTTGCAGAAGATGGGAAAGGAGAAACAATCGAACTCCTTTCCCTTTCCCTATTGGGGAATAAAACAGCCCTGCTGCTTTTTAAGGGTGTTGGGGTATCTAATATCATGTCATCACTCAACATGATTTTCAAATCAAACTAGAAATTTGAAAAATTTTAGGTTAGCCCAGTTGCATTAACTACTGTGAGTTGCTACTATAACAAACAGAACAAGAGTAGAAAAATCTCTTGACCCCTAAACCCCGTAGTGGTTTGGCATCGCTAAACCACTACTCCCCATATTTTTATTAGAAGCTAGTCAATTACGGGAAGGTTCCCCATTTCCCATTACCCATTCCCTACCTTGAATCTAGCTTTTTTATCATGTCTAAAGAATTTTCTATTGGTAGTAAAGTCCGCGTTGTAGCACTACCACCTTACGTCAAAACTGCCGAACCTATGCCCATGCTCCGCCCCCCTGATGTGATTCACATTGGTGAGGAGGGTACAGTCATTGACCGGAGACCAGGTGGATATTGGGGTATTCGCTTTGCTAAAGGAGCCTTTCTCTTAGATAGCCAATACATCGAAAGTACAGATATCCCTCTTGAATCTGAATCACAGTGAGATTATTAGTAACCAGCAATTGTAAACTTGTGTAAAGTTGTCATTCTGGTTTACACCATGATTTCCCGCCGCACTTTTATAAGCGTATTACTTGCCAGCTGTATTTCTATTATTAGCTGGCTGAATTTTATCCCTACAGCTAATGCTCTTGGTGGTAAACTTCCTGCAATTAATCAACCCGCACCAGAATTTACTTTACCAACTAACACAGGTGATGGTAAGATTTCCCTCTCTGATTTTCGTGGTAAGTGGGTAGTTTTATACTTTTATCCCAAAGATTTCACCTCTGGTTGTACTATAGAAGCTCGTCGTTTTCAGGAAGATTTACCGAAATATCTGGCAAAAAACACTCAAATTCTTGGTGTCAGTGCTGATGACATTGATTCCCACGCGAAATTTTGTGATTCAGAGGGACTAAAATTTCCTCTGTTAGCTGACACTGACGGTTCGGTGAGTAAAGCTTATGGTTCGTGGTTAAGTTTCTTATCTATGCGCCACAGTTTTATTATCGATCCTCAAGGGATTTTGCGCGAGACTTTTGTGAAAGTTAACCCCACTATTCACAGTTCAGAAGTACTAGCACGACTAGAAAAATTACAATCGGTGTCTTCTTAGGGACTTCCAAGAAATTAATTACCACTACTTGTGGGGTGGACATACGCCTTAATTTTGATCGACAAGTATCAAAGACTCGTTGGTGAATATTAAAGACTTTTGCAGATGAGGGAGACAAGGGAGACAAGGGAGACAAGGAGAATAATTCCCAACTCCCAACTCCCAACTCCCAACTCCTAACTCCCAACTCTTAACTCCTAACTCCCAACTCCTAACTCCCAACGCCCAATTTCTGTGACAATGGTTAAGAGTAAGCCGGAATAGAGTATTCAAGCTACTCATGAGTGATTCTCAAAACAGTTCTTTGTCAAGCCAACCTGTTCCATTTTCTTTTGATTGGTTGCAGGCTTTTTGGAAATTCTCTCGCCCGCACACGATTATTGGTACTAGTCTTAGTGTGTTGGGTTTATATTTAATTGCTATTGCTGTTAGTGGAGATGTGATTCATCGCGTCTCTACGAATTCTCTACTGCCTTTGTTGGGGGCATGGATTTCTTGTTTGTGTGGCAATGTCTATATTGTGGGGCTGAATCAATTAGAAGATGTGGAAATTGACAAGGTTAATAAGCCCTATTTACCTTTAGCTTCTGGGGAATTTTCCCGAAAAACTGGGCAATTAATTGTCGGAATTACTGGCATTTTGGGGCTAATTATAGCTTGGCTAACTGGGCCATTTTTGTTCGGTATGGTGGCAATTAGTTTGGCCATTGGGACTGCTTATTCTTTACCGCCAATTCGTTTGAAGCAATTTCCGTTTTGGGCGGCGCTGTGTATTTTTTCGGTGCGCGGTACGATTGTGAATTTGGGATTATATTTACATTACAGTTGGGCATTTGAGCAAAGCCAAACAATTGTACCTGCGGTTTGGGCGCTGACGTTATTCATTTTGGTGTTTACCTTCGCCATTGCCATTTTTAAAGATATACCCGATATTGAAGGCGATCGCCTTTACAATATCTCTACTTTTACTATCCAACTCGGCACCCAAGCTGTGTTTAATCTCGCTCTTTGGGTGATAACTGTGTGCTATTTGGGCATAATTTTAGTTGCGGTGCTTGGTGTCGCCTCGGTTAACCCGATATTTGTGGTGATTACTCATTTAGGATTGCTGCTTTGGATGTGGTTACGGAGTTTCAGGGTAGACTTAGAAGATAAAAGTGCGATCGCCCAGTTTTATCAATTTATCTGGAAACTCTTTTTTATCGAATATCTGATTTTTCCCATCGCCTGTCTTTTGGCTTAGACAATGTTAGAAAACTTGCAAATTAATTCTATTATCGCCGGAATCATAGTTACTATAAGTCTGGTAATCCTTGGATATTTCGCTTGGAAAACTTTGATTACCTCAGATTTATTTCAAAAAGGCATCAATCTCGCTCAAGCAGAAGATTATGAAGGTGCAGAAGCCGCTTTTCGCAAAGTTATTGCCCTCAATTCTACTAATGATGTGGTGCGCTTATTTCTTGGCGATGTTTTAAATCGCCAAAACCGAGCAGCAGAAGCTAAAGAATTATTTTGCGAAGTAATTAACCGCAGCCCGAAAAATCCCGAAGCTTACTTGCGTCTAGCAAATGTCTTAATGCAAGAAGATAAACGAGAAGAAGCAAAAAATAATTTACAACAAGCTAAAGATTTATTACAAAAACAACGCCAACCAGAAAAAGCCGCCAGAATCGCTAATTTGTTGGAAAAAATGAATGCGAAAACTAGAAATGGGGAGTAGGTAATGGAGAATAATATGAAAAATTGCATATAGGAATCTGGTTTGATATGTGAAGTGATTTGCGCGGTGAGGCAATAGGTTTTCAGAGAATCTAGGTGTACGGGATTATTTTCACCCAATCAAATAGGAGTTATATATAAAAAAATACGGCTCAGATAAGCCTGTTTTTTATTACCCTATTCCCTGTTCCCTATTCCCTTACTCCATAAAAAAACTTTCTTAACACCAAGCGTATTGGCATATAAAATAGGTAAATTAATAACAATGGTAAAAATCAATAATTTCCTGGCTATAGCTATTGTTTGCTGGGGTTTGAGCGGTGCGAATGTTGCTTTTGGGCAAGAAATTGACACTGTTTTAGCAACAGTTAAAAACTCTCTTCAAGCTACGCTTCCTCATAATAAAAAAGCACTAACAAACTTTGAACAAGGAGCCAATCTCTACAAAAAAGGAGATTTAAAAGGAGCAGAAGCGGCTTTTCGCCAAGCAATTGCAATAGAACCAAAATTTGTCGAAGCTTATGTAGCTTTGGGAAATACCCTTGATGATGGAGGTAAACAACAAGAAGCCATTGCCCAATATCAAAAAGCCATCAGCATCGATCCTAAATTTGCCAAAGCTCACTTTTTCTTAGGAAATGCTTTCTACGTTCAAGGTAAATTTTCAGAAGCCATCGCCGAATACAAACAAGCGATTAACTTCAATCCCCAAGATGCAGCAGCTCACTATTATTTAGGAAATGCTTTTTATGCTCAAGGGAAGTCAGCAGAAGCAATGGCAGAGTATACAACAGCCATTCGCCTAGAGCCGAAAAATGCCGCAAGTTATAACGCCTTAGGAAATGCACTGTACGCCGAAGGCAAACTAGAAGAAGCCATCGCCCAGTACCAACAAGCCATTAGCATCGATCCTCAAGATGCAGACGCTCATTATAATTTAGCAAGCGCTTTTTACGCCCAAGGCAAACTAGACCAAGCAATAGCCGACTATACCGAAGCAATTCGCCTCGATCCCAAACACGCACAAGCTTACACCGGTTTAGCAAACGCAATGGACGATGGAGGTAAACCCCAAGAAGCCATTGCACATTATAAAAAAGCCATTAGCCTTTTACCAGATTATGCCTACGCTTACTATAATTTGGGGATTACTTTGGGAAGAGAACAACAAACACAAGAAGCGATCGCTAATTTCAAAAAAGCCAGAGAATTATTCCAAGCCGAGGAAAATAACGAGATGGTTGAGCAAATCGATGGATTGATTAAAAAAATTGAGGCGAGTGGTGAGTAGTGACTGGGGAGGTGGGGAGGTGGGGGGATGAGGAGATGGGGGAGATGGGGAGATGGGGAGATGGGGAGACAGGGGAGATGAGTTTTTCTCCTCTGCCCAATGCCCCATGCCCAATGCCCCATGCCCCATGCCCCATGCCCAATGCCCAATGCCCCATGCCCAATGCCCCATGCCCAATAATAAAGGTAAAGTCTATTTAGTAGGTGCTGGCCCTGGAGATGTGGCTTATCTGACGGTAAAAGCTTACAATCTCTTAGCCACTGCTGAGGTGTTAGTCTATGATGCTTTGGTAGATGCTCAATTATTGCAGTGCGTAGCACTTGATTGTTTGAAAGTGGATGTGGGTAAACGCGGTGGTAAGCCCAGTACCAGTCAAGCACAAATTAATCAGTTACTTGTAAATTACTGTCAACAAGGGAAACAAGTGATCCGGCTCAAATCAGGAGATCCTTTTGTTTTTGGGCGTTGCACTTCGGAAATTGAAGCAATGATGGCATCCGGTTGCGATTTTGAAGTGATACCAGGAATTTCTTCAGCCCTGGCTGCACCATTATTGGCAGGAATTCCCCTCACAGATCCGGTTTTAAGTCGTTGTTTTGCAGTGTTTACAGCCCACGAAGTAGAGGCTTTAGATTGGGAAGCGCTATCGCGGTTAGAAACACTGGTAATTTTGATGGGAGGGCAACATGTAGGGGAAATTGTACATCAGTTGTTGCGATATGGGCGATCGCATTTAACACCCATAGCCATCATCCGCTGGGCAGGAACTCCACAGCAACAAATTTGGACAGCAGAACTAGGGAATATTTGCGAACAAATCACCGGATTATCCCTTTCCCCAGTGGTAATTGTGATTGGCGAAGTTGTTGGGCTACGGAAGTACTTGCAACCTGAGAATATATATAGAGAAAGGTACGCCAGTATTCCAAAAGCCCAACCTATGTCAACTAACCCCCCTCTCTCTCCCTCATCTCCCCTTCCCCTTGCTGGCAAAACAATCCTGGTGACACGTTCAGTCGGACAATCAAATCAATTTAGCAATCGTCTCATGGCTATAGGTGCAACTGTCATCGAAATGCCTACCTTAGAGATTGGCCCCCCTTCGAGTTGGGAAAATTTAGATAATGCGATCGCTAGTTTATCTAACTTCCACTGGTTAATTCTGACTTCCACCAATGGCGTAGACTACTTTTTTGCCAGATTAATTGCCCAAGGTAAAGATAGCCGTGCTTTGGCTGGCATCAAAATTGCCGTTGTTGGTGAAAAAACAGCCCAAAGTCTCAAGCAATATTCTCTGCAACCAGATTTTATTCCCCCCAACTTTGTCGCCGATTCTTTAGTGGAAAATTTCCCAGAAGAATTATCTGGTAAAAAGATTTTATTTCCCAGAGTTGAAAGCGGCGGCAGAGAAGTTTTAGTTAAAGAATTGACAGCCAAAAAAGCAGAGGTAATAGAAGTAGCCGCATATCAATCTTGTTGTCCTACTAGTATCCCACCTGCCGCACAATTAGCACTGCAAAATCATAAGGTAGATGTAATTACCTTTGCCAGTTCTAAAACTGTACAATTTTTCTGCCAACTTACTAAAAATATATTTGGAAGCAACTCTAACAGCAGTCAATTCTTAGATGATGTTTGTATTGCCTCCATCGGCCCTCAAACTTCCCAAACCTGTTATTCCTTATTCGGACGTGTAGATGTCGAAGCCCAGGAATACACTTTAGATGGTTTAACAGAAGCACTGATTCTGTGGGGAATGGGGGATGGGGGAATAGAGGGATGAGGAAGCAGGGGAGAAAATCTTCTCCAATGCCCAATGCCCAATGCCCAATGCCCAATGCCCAATGCCCAATGACTAAACGCATAATCGGCTTAACTGGTGGTATTGCCACAGGTAAAACCACTGTCACTAATTATTTAGCTAGCACTTATAATCTGCCGATTTTAGATGCAGATATTTATGCCAGGGAAGCAGTATCACTGGGTTCGCCTGTTCTTGACGCCATCGCTAAGCGTTACGGGCAAGAAATTTTACTAGCAGATGGGAATCTCCATCGCCAAAAGTTGGGCGAAATTATTTTTAATCGAGAAGATGAACGCAACTGGCTAGAGAGTTTGATTCATCCTTATGTGCGCGATCGCTTTGTTGAAGCTATTATCCAATGTTCTTCAGAAATCCTGGTGTTAGTAGTGCCTCTGTTATTTGAAGCTGGGATGACTGATTTGGTTACAGAAATTTGGGTAGTACATTGTTCTCAAGAACAACAATTACAGAGATTGATGCAACGAAATCATTTAAATCAACAACAAGCACAAGTTAGGATTAATAGTCAACTATCCCTCGCAGAAAAAGTGGCTCGTGCAAATATTGTTTTGGATAACTCTTCCAGCCTAGAAGTATTACTAAAACAGGTAGATATGGCCGTCAAAGCCCCAAGTGTAAACTAGAAATATATTTATTTTAGAAAAAGACATATACACTAAATTTTGCAGACATAAAATCTTCTGTGAATAAATCTTAACAAATTCCGTGAAAATTGCTAAATTTAGCCAATCTTATTAAAGAATTCGGTGATTTTACAGTTGAATCTGCTGTTAGTAATACTGTAGATTTAAATTGTTAATCAATAATTAGCCACTACCGTCTCTGGTGTTGTACTAGATGCTCAAGATTGCCAGAAAATCAAGTAATTCATCAATACGATATTCAAAAATTAGTAGTGACATCAAAGGACTTTTCACCATAAGATAGAGTTGATGAAAAGTTAAAACTTAATAAAACTTAGCCATTAATTATTAAATTATATTAAATTTTAATTTAATTTTGACATGAAGTATATGAATTTAAGTGTTAGCTTCTTCAATAAGTTAGTCCTGGTAACCTCTCCACTAAAAGAATTCAAACAGCAGACTAAAATACATGACTATAGCCAACAAGTCAGTGGAAGCGACTACATCTTTGAGCGACTCAATGAAGGAACAATAGGCTACATGACTGGAGTAGGGAACGGTATTAAAGCTAGCGATCGCATCATCCTACGACAAGACAATAAATCTTATCAATATCAAATCGAGGAAATTGATTACTATTCCTATCCGTCTGACATGTGGATGGCTTTACTCAAGCAAGTACATTAATAATTAGAGTTATATCGATTCGCTGTTCAACAAACGCATACATAAATTTTTTCAGAAGTTGAGACTCTGAACTTTTGGAGTTTGATTTTCATTTATCTTACTTATCAATTCTCAATTCTGCTTTATCCGATCTATATTGAGCAGAAAATGAGCTACTAAGGTATTCCTTTCGTAGGATAATAAGTAAATATGTAACAGATTTGAGTTATCGCGATCGAGATGCATTACAGAACCATCAACTGCTAAGCGATGATGATCTATCCAGCGTTGTTGGGAATCTAGTAACACACTGAAGAAGGGACTCACATCTGGATGATTTTTGGTTAATTCTTCGTAGCTTTGATAAAAGGGAGGTATGCCAATTCCCATTGGCATATATAAGCCTTTAGGATACTCTTCCACAGGTAGTTGAGGAAGGTTTTTCAGATTTACACCACTGATAAATAATTTATTTTGTTCGCCGTTGTTAGTATCTGTGAAAACTAACTCAATTTCGTCAAAATTTGACTTAACACCAGTTGGTTTCACGATTCTCCAAATTGCTTTTTCAAATTTTCCTATTCTCCAGTATTGATTTCCCCAAGGCTTGTTTTGATTGTATAATCCCGGTGGCAGAAAACTGGCAAATTTGATTTGATGATGATTTTCATATAAATCTCTCCAAGTTGTGATATTAGTTGCTAGGGTAGTCCTGACTTTTCTACTTTGTTCTCCAGCTACAATTATCCTTTCATCTAGTGGAAATTGAGTAGCTATTTCTTTTTGAGCGATTACATTTCTCAGCAGTTCGGTGTTAACGATTGTCCCACTTGGATCTTGCCAGTGTTCTAATCTCCACCAGTGACGCCAATAAGAAATATTGTTAATTTTTTCAAAAACATTTTTATAATGTCCCATTGGGAAAGTAAACCAACTCTGATAATAAAGAGTTTTATTATTTTCATCTTTATTGAATAGCAAAATTTCCCAATATCCTGCATTTAAACAATTGTTAGCCAAAGCAACCTCAACGAGGTTTTGTTTTTCAAAACCATCTCCTCCAACAATTTCTATATTTGGGGAATTTGCAGGAAAACTAATTTGCTGTCTGTTCCATTCTCTATCTGTAAAAGCTATTAATTCTAAACCTTCATCTTGTTTAACCCAGGCAGGTACTTTGGGAACTAATAATTCTAAATCAATGTTTTTAATAACTATTTTTGCTGTTTTTTCATCTGTTGGTTCTAAAACAAAATCGAAATGGGTATCGTCTTTTTTGGTGATTGTTAACTTTCTGTGTGAATATCTTTGAAAATTTTTCCCTAACAAAGCGGGATTTATAGGATAATCAACATTAGATAATTCCTTTAATTTGACATTCATTTTATCTTGAAATTCATATCTGGATTGAAACCAAAAACCACCGAATCCCACCAAACCTACACTGAGAATCAGGGTACTAAATAAAATTTGTTTCTTTGTAACTCTAAAAACTCTAAATTGATTTTTGCCAGATAGGGGAAAGCCTGCATCTTTTTCTCTTGCGGAAGGATTTTTCATGAGACAAATTCCTCTATATGAGAAGTTTGATTAACAGAATACAGTTCTGTTAAAATGATTTTCCATTTATCTTAAATAAATTCACAATAATCTACAGTTAAAGGTCAAGATAGTGGAGGTAAGGGAATAGGAAACGGGGAACAGGGAAGAAGAAAAAACAGGTCTGTCTGAAGTGTATTAAGTTAAAGGTGCGTTAGCCTGCGGCATAACACACCCTACAAAATTTCATGGCTTATGAAATAACAATATTGGCGTTAGTTGTTTGAATCTTGATTTATATTTCTCCACCAACAACTACATCTCGAATTCGGAGACTAGGGCCGCCACAGCCTACCGATAAGCCGTTTTGTCCTCCCTTTCCACAACCACCGGATTCATCCCAATAAAAGTCATCACCAATTGCTTCGATATCAGCTAAAGTTTGGAATACATTTCCCGACAGTGTGACATCGCGTACAGGTTCGGCAATTTTGCCGTTCCTAATCATCCAGGCTTCCCCAGCGCTGAAGGTGAACATTTCGCCGTTGGTCATTCCACCCAACCAATTGCGGGCATAAACTCCTTCTTTGATACCAGTAAATAAGTCTTGCACTGGTGTTTTACCCCGTTCAATCCAGGTGTTTGTCATGCGTACAATGGGGGCAAAGTGATAGTTGAGACAGCGGGCATTCCCCGTAGGTGTTTCGTCTAATTTGCCTGCGGTTTCACGAGAATGCAAACGTCCAACTAAAACGCCATCTTTAATTAGTTGAGTGGTGGTGGCAGGAGTGCCTTCATCATCGTAAAAATAGCTACCGCGATGTCCTTCTGGGGCAGCACCATCAAAAATTTGCAGTTCTTCTGGGCCAAACCGTCGCCCAATGGTCATGACTTCTAATAAATCTGGGTTTTCATAAGCCATATCTGCTTCCGAAAGGTGTCCGAAGGCTTCGTGGACAAACAAACCAGTGAGAATTGGGTCAATGACTACGGTGTAGGTATTGCCTTTGACTGATGGCAGAGATAAAGCTGCGATCGCTCTTTGAGCTGCACTTTGGACTTGTTCGTCCAAG
This sequence comes from Nostoc linckia z4, assembly GCF_002608075.1. Classification (GTDB taxonomy): domain Bacteria; phylum Cyanobacteriota; class Cyanobacteriia; order Cyanobacteriales; family Nostocaceae; genus Nostoc; species Nostoc linckia. The sequence continues at coordinate 38,150 of NZ_LAHA01000038.1, read as the reverse complement.
TTAGTTAAATCTTCGTAGGCTTTGCGAGAACCGGTGGTTTCTCTACCAGTTTGGACAGTTTCGCCATTTTTAGCGGTGGCGGCAAAGCGCATTTCCATATCCACCCAAGATTGTTCTATAAAAGTGCCCTCAGAGGTGGCGATGATTACTCTTTGGGCGCTGTCTCCATAGCGCACCGAGGTAGTGGTAATTCTGCGATCGACACTTTTGAGCAATTCTGTGTAGCGATCGCATAATTGTTTTTTCTTGGAAAGTGAGATTTTTCGCGGATCGGTGCCGACCAGAGGCAGATTGCATATTACTTGCACCGGGTCAATGGGTGCGAGTAAAGTTTCTTCATCGCCAACCATCCGCGCCGCAGCAATGGCTTCTTCGATACGATCCTTGATTGTGGAAAGTTGGTTAAAGCAACTCAACCCCCATCCACCTTTATAACAAGCGCGAATATGTCCGCCAATTGAGATGCCTTCACTGAGGGTTTCTACCTTGTCGCCACGCAACAAGATATCAGTCCCTTCTGCTTCTTCAAGGCGAATCATCAGATAATCCACACGTTCTGAATAACGGGCAATGAGGTCAGAAAGTAAATTTTGTGCGTCAGCAAGTGTAGTCGGCATTTCCAGGTAATAATAATGACGAACTGCATTTATTCTGCAATTATTTGGAAATTTCCGCTACTCAATTTTCCAGTTCAGTGATGAATGCAAAAATGCAACAACTTCCTAAAACAGAGGAAGAAACTCTATTCGGTCTTGATACTCGTTATCAAGGGAACCCTCAGCTATCAAAAATAACTGCTCAAGATTTTCACCAACGCTTAATTTTGGATTCAGGATGAATATTCCAATGATCTGCCAAATGCACTGGCATCGATTTGCGATTGTTTGTGACTAGAATACATTCATGTTCTTCACACCAAAGCAAAATTTCTGGGTCTAGAGTTCCTTTTTTTGGAGTAGTTAAGTCTCCCACTGCCATTACAAATAAATCGGGCTTGAGACGGCGAAGTTGAATTGTGTAAACTTGGATCGACATTCTCATCTATGAGATATTTGAACGCCATCACCTTGAATCGCCATTTTTTCAGCTTTTAATTTTCGTAGTTTCTCTACAACTGGGTTGGGATTTTGGCGTTGTTCTTCTCTCATGCGTTCACGAAGTGACTCTGAAAGAGTATCGCCCCACTCTAGCCAATCCGTCATGTAGGCATCTACCGCTTGTTTATTATGCAAGTAGTAGAGAATGGTTGCATAGACTTGTTCTAAAGTCAATGAGGTGTAAGTCTTGGCAATCTCTTCTGGAGTTTTAGCACGGAAGAGGTAGTCAAACAAAATCGTTTCAATTCCTACCCGTGTACCCTGGAGTCGAATATCATCAGGAGCTAGAAAGTTAAAGTAGTCTTCAAGTTGCATAGTTAGCTAAGACTGATGGTATATATTCTGCGATCCTAGCATTGGTCTAATTTGAGCGATCGCTCATCGTCAATCATCGATAGTTTAATGGGGATGTAGTGCGATCGCTTCTTCAGCATAAATATAAAGAAGGAAATCATCGTTGCATTACTCTCAACCGCTAATTGAGATAAAAATAAATACTGCTGCGATCGCTTCTACTTGAAAAAGATTTATCTTATCTATTTTGGTATATAAACATAGTTATTTTGCTCTAGTCCACCAGCGTAGTATCTTCAAATTAGATTCTATTTCCTGCCAACAGTTTGCTGTAGAATCTGTTTTTTTCAGTGTTTCCAGTGTTTTAGCTACATAGTCTAAATTTGCCAGTCCTAGCTGTTTTCTTAGTTCATTATCAACTTGAATATCTTGCTTAAAATATTCCAAATGATTGGGTAACTCTCCTTTTTCCCTGGTTGGCATATTAGGGATTTTATTAAGTTGTTCTTTAATTTTATCTACTGCCTCAATTGCTTCTTTTGGGCTTGGCTTTTTAGCTTGTAATTTTAAATCTTCTTGAGAGAAATCTTTTTCTTTTCCAGAGGGATCTAATTTGACTTTAACTTGTGGGTCGGAGAAGACTGAAAATATTCCGTTATAAACTTTATCGTCAATTACTTCGCCTTGTCCATTCGGAGTTATTACCTTATCGCCTTTTTCAATGTTCATAATTGGTATTGCCCCTAAATTTAGTTATTAAATAACTACCTATTGATGTAGGTTTTTATTTATTTTAACTTTCATTGGGGTTGAATATGTAACGAAAAATAAAAATATTTAAGACAATGGCATTTCACGCACATCTGCTTTTGCATCCTTGCAAATCCTTATATTGCTTGAGTTTCATTCATCTGGAAGAGAATCAACAAGTCAACAAGTAAGCCCACATCGATCTGATTGTTAGATCGAGGAACATGCTAAATGACTAGTTTATAACCGCGCAGCACTATCAACTTTTCTGTTGTTGACGAACTTGAGCAGCTTTGTTTCCGTGAAACCGTCTTAGTCTAAAGTCCAGCCAAATAGGAATTTTGTTAAATAAAAAGAAAAAATTTATACAAGGTAGTATACAAGTAGTATACTTTGCTGTGTTGGTAAATCTTAGTAAATATACACAAAACTGTTAATCTAAAATTTTTCCCGTGAGTACTTTATAACATGACTTTGGAGGTTAAAATGGCAGACGAACCCACGATTAAATTCACTTTTGTCGTTGATGACGCAGATTTAGATGATGAGGAGCGGCAAAAAATAGCTAACAAGCTGCTACGGGAAATCCGGGAATTAGATGAAGTAGAGAAAGCCGAACGTACCGAAGATTTGAATCCAGAAGCGGGAAGCAAGTCAGCGTTTGCCACCTTAATAGGAGTGCTTACGGCTGAAGTGAGCATGAAGAATGTTAAAAGCTTTTTCAGTTTTTTAAGCGATCGCCTAGCAGATAAACCCATCAAAATCAATCTCAAGGTTGCAGCGGAATCTAAAGAAGTGAATATTGAAGTTAAAAGCCGAAAAGAGCTACAAGAAGCTGAGAGATTAGTAGAAAAGCTTTTAGAAAAGATGGATAGTGGAAATGTGTAAGAAGATAGCACTACTAATTGGAGTCAGTGAGTACGGTGAAGGTATCCCTTCCCTCTCAACACCTCTCAAGGATGTGGAAGCTATGCAGAAAGTTTTGCAAAACCCGAATCTGGGAGGTTTTGATCAAATTGAAAAGCTGCTGAATCCCGATTTGATTGAAATGCGAAAAGCAATTGTAAAGCGGTTTGAGAAAGCTAGTAACAATGATTTAGTATTATTATATTTCTCTGGTCATGGTTTTTTTAATCAAGATAACAAGCATCTTTATTTAGCAAATCGGATTACTACTAAAGATGATCTTAGAGCTACCAGTGTAGAAGCAAGTTTTATCCAGGAAGAATTCAAGTTACGCTCTACGCGTGGTGGTAAAAGGCAAGTTTTAATTATTGATGCTTGCTTTAGCGGTGCTTACGGTTTACAGGCAAAAGGTGATAGTTCTGTCAAGCTCAAAGAGCAGCTAAAACAGCAGCTAGGTGCTAAGGGAAGTGCGGTTCTCACTTCTTCCAATGCAACTCAAGAATCTTTTGAAAGACAAGACTCAACGCTTTCAATTTACACGCACTATCTAGTAGAGGGAATTCAATCTGGAGCAGCAAACAAAGACAATGATGGTAAGATTTCCATCCGTGAATTACATGGATACATCAAGGAAAAAGTTGAAGAAGAAAGCTGTGAGATGACTCCAGATATCTTCGTCGATGGCGAAGGCTATGATATTATCATAGCCAAAGCCTTAATAAAATTTCATGCTGAGGTTGTAAGAAATAAGCCATCCGAATTAGAAAGACTTATTAATATTCATTTTCCTCCAGATGAGTTAAATGAAGTTTTATATATTTGTAGTGATATATCTTACGAAGAATTTACTGGCAAAAACCGAGAGGAGAAAGTGAAGGCGTTAATTCTTAAATTGCAAGAGGAAAATTATACTAAAACTTTCATTGAAGAGATGAAGAAACGAAAACCTGATGTTTTTATTTAAATAAAAAATTATTATATATTCTCTTGCGTCTTATTTAAGGTAATTCAACCAGATAATCTTTATTTCCAATTTTCATATATTTCTTTTAATAGTTTGAGTGCGTCTAGCTCTGCAAACCTATCAATTAAAACTCTGATTTTTTCCTGCACTGTTGTTCCTATTTCTTCATATTTGATTTGTAAAATATCAGTAGCTTGTTTATTTCTATTGATTTCTTCTACAAAAGATTGTAAGTTTGTGTCGTTTCCAAAAAAATATTCTCTAAATTCTGCTCTCAAGTCTCTTACTTCTGACGAACTTATGAAAGTTGATTTTTTTGTTGATACCAGATTATTAGGCTGATTTAGAGTTTTTTCCGAGTTTTCTAAAATTGGGTTATTTAGTAAATTCTTTCCTATTAATGTGTTTTTCTCTTCTTGTTCTGTTTCAGGTGACATAGGCGATGAATTGTTATGTTCAACAAGCTTGAACGACAGTACATAACCTTCAGAATTGTCTAAATTCAATAACCAAGCTTTGCCAATAATATCGTTAATGTTCATAAAAAGCTGTTGGTTGCTACTCAAAATTGCAGCATCTCTTTACAAAAAACCTAATATTTCAATTTCAACTTTGGGATATATACAAATTTATTTCTAGGAGTTGTCAATCATAAATTGGATACACTCCTCTATCTTAGATATTATTTGTTGATCTTTAATTTTTTTACACTCTCTACAGAATTGGTCATCTTGCATGACTGCACTCAAAGCATCATCAGAACCACGCAAACTTCTATATTTTCCTCGTTGAATGGAATCTAGACATTGGTCAAAATAATCCCTTTGTGGTTTAGTTAATTTTACTCCTATCACTGCGATTGTTTCATGAAATTCATACGAATCCATAACTTTATTACTCCAAGTATTTTTTGATTACTAGATTTACTGGGCATTCAGGGTGTAAACAATGACGATGACATTGCAGCCTTTGTTGTTCGGCACGAATTTCATTAACGTGTTTCCTCAGTAGCTGCCAAATGCTTTTTAGGCGTTCGGTGGGTGAGGTAGCGTTATTATCATCGTCTTTTTTCAACAAACCTTCCTTAATCTTACCAGGAGATAGAAGAAATTCTACTCTTCCACTGTTTTCAATAATACCAAAATCTACATCTGCTGCTTTAATTACAGCCTGAACTACGCACTTAGAGCCGCATTCCTTACCGAAGATGCTTTGAATCTCTTCTAAATATTCATATCCTTCTTGATATTTTGAAGGGTAAAAAGGTTCAAAACGTTGAAAGTATTCGCTGCTTTTTTGAATAAATGTTAAACTCTCGTCGTAGCTAAATAAGAAGTCTTTACGCCGATAAACTGTTTGACTAACGCTCCCCTTGAGACGACGTAGTATAGTCAACTCCAGCCAAGTAGCAAATCCTTCATTTAGGATGATACTACTGTGATGCAGAGTTTCAATTGCTGATCTGTATTCATCCTCAAGAAAAAGTTGCAAGTAGGGAGATTTCAATCCTTCACGATCTACTTCGCGGAGCAATCCATGACGGTATAAGATGGCTAGTTGCTGCCCTACTTTTGTATGCTTATAAAAAAATCCATGACCGTATTTTTCATGTAGAAGTAAAGCTGCAATATTACCTTCTAGCCATGTTTGACCGTAACGCTCATCTCCTTCTATACTCTGAAAATTGTATGCTAATTGTTGCTCAAAGAATGGATGTTCTTTGAGAAGATGTGCTGCTAATTTTGGGTCGTAGGGAATACAACATCCATGTATAGGTGAATAAGTGGGTGCAATGAACTGTAGTAATTTTTCAACCAAGGGTGAAAAACGTTTATTTTCACTTCTGGCTGCTTGTAGAACTTCTAAAAGTTGCTCTTTGGTACTGTAGTTATAAAGGCGATTGACTTGTTCTTCAGGAGTCAACAATTCAAAGGGAATTTGTCGGATTTCTTCACTATCAAACTCTTGGCGTATTTGAGATACTTGATAATGGATTTCTGCTGCTAAAGGTGTCACTACGTCGCGTTGAATTTTTTCAATTTGGTTTTTTGCAGATGGATACGCATGAACCATGCGAGTAATTTTTTGGTTGATATCGTTGATATAAAGAGTAATTAACCAATCTCCTGGATCTAAGACTGTCAAATACCATCGTTTTGGTGATATTTGTTCTACTTTAATGTGAGTTAAAGGACACTCTAGTTGCATTTTTATGGGAACAGCTTTCGCATGGTTTTTCCAACGTGCGATCGCCTGTACTTCAAAAGTAACTCCGGTTTCGACAATTTCTTGAGCATTACCTTGAAAATTGAGGAATACAAGGTCAAACTCTGCATCGGGTACACACTGGAATTGAGCAACTGGAGCGAAAAACAAAGATGAGGTTTTATTGATTTCTGAGTTATCAGATTCGGGAATATCTATAGTTAATCTGAGAGTTTGCTGTCCTAGTTGCTGAGGAATAACAGTCCATCGTAGTTGAGTTTTGCCTTTACCAGGAAGAAAACGAATTTTTTTGATTGGTTCCTGAATTAGAACATTTGTATCTGACTCCAGAGTACAAGTAATATTTTCTAAACGTTGTGATTTTGGGTTGGCGATCGCAATTGAAAACTCTGCACTTTGTCTGTAAACTACTTTTGATAAAATCGTAGCATCACAACAGTCTAATAAATTTTTATAAGCCAGCCAATTAAAAATGTTAGATGCTAGTTTTCTGTTATTACTAGCATCGATATATTTATTGCTAAAAATTAAATAATTTCCTAAAATTACTACTCGTCCTGATTGATTGTCATTAGGAACTTCTAGAGCCGCCAATAAAGTTTTGCCAGTATCAGGCAAAGTAGCTATTATATCAACATTCGGATAAGAAGAATTGGGCAGTGTTTTGATATAAACAGGTTCTTTAATCTTTAATTGAGATACTTCAGAACTGAGATAGTGTGGCAGCAGATTCAAAACTTGCTCTGGAGGATAATTTAGTAACTCTTCAAAACGCAATCCAAAAGATTCTAATACCGCATTTATACTATCACCCTTATTGATAACAAGTGATTCTTGGTCACTAGCAATCAGAAGTGATTTTCCTTGCTTAACAAAACTTACTATTGCTTTTACTTCCTCTGGACTCAAACGAGATTTAGGAGCAGCCAGAATTAGCAATTGATATTCATTAAGTACCTGACGAGTCAGTAGTTCCTTTTGAAAGGAGATTGCATCATTTCCAAATAACTCTTTTACAACCTGATCGCACAGAATTGTCCATGCTTCTTTTGGAGTATTGTCTCCCTGCGACTGCGAGCAGGACAATTCCTCATGAAATTCATCAAATAGAACTTTTATCACTGGAGTTTCAAGTGGATCGACGAGTTTTTATTGTCTTAAGTACCATCTGAAACACTTAGTATAATAGATTTTTTGAACTTGGCAACTAGTTTATAAGTGCGATCGCATTCTTCTTCTGTAGCGATAACTTTAGGTTAAAACTCTACTATAAGTTAACTATCAATAGTTTTATTAAAAGCATTAGTCATAATCCTTTGCGTTCGTTCAGCAGTTTAGCGTAATTGGAGGATTTGCGGTCGTTATCAGAGACAATTTGTATAATAACTTACTTACCAATTGTCAAGTTGATTTTTTGGTCTTTATCTCATCTTCTATAATTGATAAAATCTGCTCAATTAATTTAGGCATGAGACTGTGACCGAATCAGGAAACTACAAAGATACTGTAAACCTACCCAAGACTAACTTTGAGATGCGGGCAAACGCCATCAAGCGGGAGCCGGAAATCCAAAAATTTTGGGAAGAAAATCAAATTTACCATCGCCTCTCTCAAGAAAACCCAGGCGAATTATTTATACTGCACGATGGCCCTCCCTACGCTAACGGCTCGCTGCATATTGGTCATGCCTTAAATAAAATTCTTAAAGATATTATTAATCGCTACCAACTCTTAAAAGGGCGTAAAGTTCGCTACGTCCCTGGTTGGGATTGTCACGGATTGCCCATTGAGTTGAAAGTTCTGCAAAACATGAAGTCAGCAGAACGGCAAAATTTAACGTCTTTGCAACTGCGACAAAAAGCCAAAGAATATGCCCTCGCTACGGTAAATGACCAACGCCAAAGTTTTAAAAGTTACGGTATTTGGGGTGATTGGGAGCATCCTTATTTGACGCTGAAGCCGCAATATGAGGCGGCGCAAATTGGCGTGTTTGGGCAAATGTTTTTAAAAGGATACATTTATCGGGGTTTGAAGCCGGTTCACTGGAGTCCTAGCTCAAAAACTGCTTTGGCGGAGGCTGAGTTGGAATATCCAGAAGGTCACGTTTCCCGGAGTATCTATGCGGCTTTCCCAGTTACGAGTTTGGGAGACGGGGTGAAGTCGCTGCTGGGGGAATATTTACCAGATTTGGGTGTGGCTGTGTGGACGACTACGCCTTGGACGATTCCGGCGAATTTGGCGGTGGCGGTGAATGGGGATTTGAATTATGCGGTGGTGGAGGTGGAACCCCACCCCCCAATCCCCTCCCCGCAAGCAGGGAGGGGGAGCGAGGAAGTTTCTTCTCCTTCTCAGTTAACGGGGGTGAGGTTCCGCTATCTCATTGTTGCTGCTGATTTAGTAGAACGTTTATCTTCAACGCTTGGTGTTGAGTTGACGGTAAAAACCACAATCAAAGGGAGCGATTTAGAACATACTACTTACCGTCATCCTTTGTTTGACCGGGAGAGTCCGGTAGTTGTGGGTGGGGATTATATTACTACTGAGTCGGGTACTGGGTTGGTACATACTGCTCCGGGGCACGGTCAAGAAGATTACATTGTTGGTCAGCGTTATGGTTTGCCCATTCTTGCGCCTGTGGATGATAACGGGAATTTTACTTCAGAGGCGGGAGAGTTTGCTGGGTTGAATGTGCTGGGTGATGGAAATCAGGCGGTGATTGATGCGTTGGCGCGTAAAGGTTCTTTGTTGAAGGAAGAAGCTTATCAGCATAAGTATCCTTATGATTGGCGGACGAAAAAGCCGACGATTTTCCGGGCTACTGAGCAATGGTTTGCTTCGGTGGAGGGATTTAGGGAGGAAGCGCTCAAGGCGATCGCCACTGTAAAATGGATTCCAGCCCAAGGTGAAAATCGCATCACGCCGATGGTGGCGGAACGTTCTGATTGGTGTATTTCCCGCCAGCGTAGTTGGGGTGTACCCATTCCAGTGTTCTACGATGAAGCCACGGGAGAACCGTTGCTGAACGAGGAAACTATCAACCACGTCCAAGGAATTATCGCCGAAAAAGGTTCCGATGCTTGGTGGGAACTTTCAGTGGAAGAGTTATTGCCAGAATCCTATCGTCAAAACGGCAAATCTTACCGCAGAGGTACAGACACAATGGATGTATGGTTTGATTCTGGCTCATCTTGGGCGGCTGTGGCGAAACAGCGTCCAGAGTTACGCTACCCCGCAGATATCTACTTAGAAGGTTCCGACCAACATCGTGGTTGGTTCCAGTCAAGTTTGCTGACTAGCGTGGCGGTGAATGACTGTGCGCCTTACAAAACTGTGTTGACTCACGGCTTTACTTTGGACGAACAAGGCCGCAAAATGAGTAAGTCTGAAGGCAATGTGGTTGACCCAAATGTAATCATTCAAGGCGGGAAAAATCAAAAAGTAGAACCGCCTTATGGTGCAGATGTTTTGAGATTGTGGGTATCATCGGTGGACTATTCCTCTGATGTCCGCATTGGGAAAAACATCATTAAGCAACTGAATGATGTTAGAGGTAAAATTCGCAATACAGCGCGGTTTTTGTTGGGTAGCCTTGATGATTTTGACCCAGAGAAAGATGCAGTACCTTTCGAGGAATTGCCAGAACTCGATCGCTACATGCTGCACCGCATCTTGGAAGTGTTTGAAGAAGTAACAGCAGCTTTTGATAGTTTTCAATTCTTCCGGTTCTTCCAAACAGTGCAGAATTTCTGCGTGGTGGATTTATCCAACTTTTATTTAGACGTTGCTAAAGATAGACTGTACATCAGTGCGCCCAATGCTTTCCGGCGTCGCAGCTGTCAAACGGTGCTGAAAGTTGCTTTAGAGAATTTAGCACGAGCGATCGCTCCAGTATTATGTCATACTGCCGAGGATATCTGGCAATATCTTCCTTACCAAACACCTTATAAATCAGTGTTTGAAGCCGGTTGGGTGCAGGTGGATGAAAAATGGCGCAATGATGAATTAGCCGAATTTTGGGAAACACTGCGAAAACTCCGCACCGATGTCAACAAAGTTTTGGAACAAGCCAGAATTGAAAAACTCATTGGTTCTTCCTTAGAAGCAAAAGCTTTGATTCACATCCCTCACAAACAGTTAGGCGATGCAATTAAAGCCTTTAACCCAGCTAAAGGTAACGGTGTTGACGAACTGCGCTATTTATTGCTGACTTCCCAAGTGGAATTATTAGATTCTGCTGAAGCACTGCAAGGATTAAAATATACAGCCGAGACAGAAGATTGGGTAATTGGTGTAGCCAATGCTGACGGCGAAAAATGCGATCGCTGTTGGAACTACTCCACCCACGTGGGAGAATCAAAGGAACATCCGCTAATTTGCGAAAGATGCGTTGCTGCTTTAGCCGGAGAGTTTTAACACAATCAAAGTTACAACTCTTGTACGCACAAATTATGTAACGTCAGGGCGATCGCACACTTCTTTCCGGGATGAGGCGATCGCCTTTATCATGCTTTTGTATAGTTTAATCTTTATACTTATTAACTAGTAAGTAGATAGTCATGATTAAATCTAAGATGTCATTGCGAGCGAAGCGAAGCAATCGCAAAGTCTCTGGGATTGCTTCGCTTCGCTCTCTACGAGACGCTACGCGAACGCAATGACAGAACATATTATATTTATTTATGTCCATCTACTTATCACCTTCCGCAAAACAGGCGAATACTATAGACGAGATGACGAAGTACACCACCAGCGATTATACGACACAGCAACGATCGCAAATGCACTCCAGCAGGTAGGCTTCGGGGTTCAAAGCACTCATAGTTATGGTGAATACAAACTATCGCCTGGTCATGCAGTGTTTATTGCAAGACGGTTGAATTAAGCCCAAAAAGGTTGGATTTCAAAATAGACTGCACTTTCGGGACGCAGCAAATTCTGATTATTCCTGCAAAATCCAGTAACCTGATAATGCGATCGCTTTTATTGTTCTAATTCTTCTCAGTGATTTATGGTAAAAGTTTATATATGTTTTTATTATACAACACATATATAGTATTAATACTGCGAACATTAATATTAATACTGTTAACTCTTCATTAAATTTCAATCAAACAGCCGTCATTTCAGCAATTAAAATCAATCAATAAAACTGGTAAGATTGCGACTTTCAATTGATATTGGGATTCCTTAGGATGAGAGTCGAAACGAACCTCAGATGTTCCCAGGAGTTCCCTTGAATAAGCAACTTTCTACTAACGCTTTAGTTATTTTCATTAGCTTGCTTGGAGTATGTTCTTCTGTCACCCCTGCTTCAGCTAAATTGACAGGGATAATCAAAACAGTTACAAACACTACAGTTACTCCAGTGGTAGAAAATGTAACTAAAACTACTAGTACTGTTGAAGTTGGAAAAAACGTTACCGCTACTGTCCAAGAGACAACTAATACTACCGTTGGTCAAGTAGCAGGAGCTTCAACCGATTCTACAACCACTGCAAAAGTAGACCCAAGTCAAATTGTACCGTCTTTAACTAACCCGACAGAGTTACTGCAAATCACTGGTGGAGCGGCCCTTGGAATTCAAAGCAATCAACAAAGTACTCAAGCTGATGCACAAGCCAACTTGGGAGTAGGAATCGGAGATTTTGCCACAGTAGGTATTTGTTTGGACGCCAATGCAACCTTAGGAATTTTGAATCAAGGTAGCTCAGCTAATTGTCCCAAAGACGTTGAAACCCCACCCCCACCAGCTCCGGTTGACACCCCACCCCTGACGGTTGAAACTCCACCCCTGACGGTTGAAACTCCACCCCTGACGGTTGAAACCCCACCCCTGACGGTTGAAACTCCACCTCTTAAGGTTGAAATTCCACCTATTGTAGTTGAAACTCCACCTCTTAAGGTTGAAACTCCCTATGTTCCTATTAAGATCCCACCCGTTAATGCTGAACCTAATTCTGTTCCCGAACCTACAACTTTTGGAGGACTTGTTTTATTGGGAGTTTACTTTATTTCCCGCCGTCGTCAAATCTCTTAATTGACAACACACATCAACAGTTAGAACAATTGTTAGGAGGTTAAAATAAAGCACATTTTGTCAATCAGTTAAAAAGCTCAAAATAGTTTAATGAAAATGATAATGGTGCGAGAGAAAGGGGCAAAGAGCGTTGCCCCCTTTCTATTTTAGATATAAGGTAAAAATGTAATTCAAATCACAGTCAACTACTTTTAAAACAACCTTTAAGGATTTCGTGCATTACGCTAAAGGCTAACGCTGATAACGATATAGCGTTTCCTAAGCGGCTGAGGTACTGAGTAAATCACTAATAAAATTAGGTAAGCCTCTGCGTACCTTTGCGTTTAACTCTGCGCTCCTCTGCGTTTAAAAACATTATTTCTGTACCTCACGTAACTAGGAATTGCTATAAAATAGAAAAAATTAAATTATCAAATCAGTCAATCAATTCTTAGAAAGACTCGATTATATCGGAGGAAATTAAATTTCTGGTTCCCTCCCCTTTACAAAGGGAGGGTTAGGGTGTGGTAAAGCCTGTTTTACTTTTTAATTCTGACTTTTACTGTACTATTTATTTGGTTGAGCAACTCGCGCTTCAATATCTTCCAAAGTTTGTAATAATAAACGCCTTGCTTGCAATTGCCAACCCCATTTTTGAATTCTGTAAGCTGCTACAGTCCCAGCTACAGCAGCTAACAAGGCTATGGGTTGATTTAAAGAAATTCCCAGCAATAAACCTAAGCCAGCAATTCCCCAAAATGGTAAGGCTACGGTTTGTCGTTGTTCTTCGACAATTTGAGTAATCATACTAGATTTATTTGTAGCTAATAATGCTTCTTTAACTTGCCGTTGTTCCGCCGCCGACACTGATAAACCTATTTTACGGCGTAGTTTTTCAATTTTCCGAGCATCAGTACTGTACTCAGTTAGCTCATCTTCTGCCATGAGCAGCAGTCTTTCTAATTGCCCCATTGTGGATTGTATCTAATATTGCGATACAGCTATTATCTCCAATAATTGCTATTTTTGGATTATGGCTTGGCATTTAATTGCACAATGTAAAATTACGTCGATCTGATGAGACTAGCTGCAAAATTTACAATTAAATATGGGAAAAATATACTACTAGTCGGAAAAGCCGTCATAGATTAGAAATATACCCCTAATAGCGAAAGTTTTCTCAAGAAGAGTAAACCCTGTTGGTGTTATGTTTCTTAATAAACTCCTGCGGGATCAAACTAAAACCTTGCAAAATTTATTTTTGGCGGCAAATTAGGTAGTAATAATTACAGAGTTTTCACACATTAAATTCAGAGGTAATACATATGGCTATAGTATCTACAAGCACTTTATCTGCGGCTTCCAAAGAGCGATCGCTCATCCTCTGGTTTGATGAAGTTGGTATTAGTGATATTCCCTTAGTTGGTGGGAAAAATGCATCACTCGGTGAAATGATTCAACAATTAACACCCAAAGGGATTAATGTACCTACAGGATTTGCTACCACTGCTTATGCTTATCGTTATTTTATTGAATCAGCTTTTTTAGAAGCCAAGCTGCGGGAATTATTTGCTGACTTGGATGTAGAGGATGTGAAAAATTTACGCGAACGGGGAAAAAAAGCGCGATCGCTGTTAATCCACACGCCATTTCCTGTAGAATTGCGAAAAGCGATCGCCGCAGCTTATCAAAGTCTTTGCGAAAAATACAACGCAGAGACAGATGTCGCAGTCCGTTCTAGCGCCACTGCCGAAGACCTCCCCGACGCAAGTTTCGCCGGACAACAGGAAACTTACCTCAATGTCGTTGGTGTGGAAGGAGTTTTAGCAGCTTGTCATAAATGCTTTGCTTCCATATTTACCGACCGCGCTATTTCTTATCGTCACACCAAGGGATTCGATCACCTTAGCATAGCCCTTGCCGTTGGCGTTCAAAAAATGGTGCGTTCTGACTTAGCAACCTCTGGGGTGATGTTCTCCATTGACACAGAAACCGGCTTTAAAGATGCAGCGCTAATTACAGCCGCCTACGGTTTAGGAGAAAACGTAGTCCAAGGGTCAGTAAATCCAGATGAATATTATGTTTTTAAACCAACTTTAAAAGCCGGGTTTCGCCCAATCATCGATAAAAAATTGGGTAGCAAAGAATTAAAAATGATTTATGATGACGGCTCAAAATTTACTAAAAATGTCTCAGTTCCCTTCAGAGAAAGAGGTAAATTTGCTATTAATGATGAAGAAATTCTACAATTAGCCAATTGGGCATGTTTAATTGAAGACCATTACTCTCAAGTCCACGGTAGTTACACACCAATGGACATCGAATGGGCAAAAGATGGAATTACCAACCAACTTTTTATTGTCCAAGCACGTCCTGAAACCGTACAATCTCAAAAAACCGGAAATGTCCTGCGGACTTATCGTTTTCTTAGAAGAGATGAAGAAGAAAAATTAATAAATTCTCCCTCATTTCCCCAACCCCTCGTCACCGGACGCGCCATCGGCGAAGCAATTAGTCAAGGAAAAGCACGTTTAATTTTAGACGTTCAAAAACTCGAACAGTTTCAACCAGGGGAAGTTTTGGTAACAGAAAGAACTGACCCAGATTGGGAACCAATTATGAAACGCGCCAGTGCAATTGTGACTAATTCTGGTGGCCGAACCTGCCATGCCGCGATTATTGCGCGAGAATTGGGTGTACCTGCGATCGTGGGATGTGGCAATGCTACAGATATATTGAATACTGGTGAAGAAATCACAATTTCTTGTGCTGAAGGTGAAGAAGGAAAAGTTTACCCTGGTTTGTTACCTTTTGAAGTTGAAGAAGTCGCCTTAAAAAACTTACCCCGCACCCGCACACAAATTTTAATGAATGTGGGTAATCCCCAAGAAGCATTAAGTTTATCAGCAATTCCCAACGATGGAGTCGGTTTAGCGCGGACAGAATTTATTATTGCTAACCAAATCCAAGTTCATCCAATGGCATTAATTCATTATGATTTGTTAAAAGATGAATTTGCCAAAGATAAAATTGCGAAACTAACTGCACTTTATGACGAAAAACCGCAATATTTTGTGGATAAATTAGCCCAAGGTATTGGCAGAATTGCCGCAGCCTTTTATCCGAAAACGGTGATTGTGCGAATGTCAGATTTTAAAAGTAATGAATATGCAAATCTGTTAGGTGGTCAACAATTTGAACCCGATGAAGAAAACCCCATGCTTGGTTGGCGGGGGGCGGCGCGTTACTATGATGAAGGTTACAGACAAGCTTTTGCCTTAGAATGTGATGCCTTGAAGCGGGTACGCCAAGAAATGGGTTTGACCAATGTTATCCCCATGATTCCTTTTTGTCGCACCCCCGATGAAGGGCGTTTAGTGTTAGCAGAAATGGCAAAAAATGGTTTAAAGCAAGGTGTTAATGATTTGCAAGTTTATGTAATGTGTGAATTGCCCAGCAACGTGATTATGGCGGAAGAATTTGCTGAGGTATTTGATGGTTTTTCCATTGGTTCCAATGATTTAACTCAGTTGACATTGGGGTTAGATAGAGATTCCGCCTTGGTGGCGCGGTTGTTTGATGAACGCAGTGAAGGTGTGAAGCGAATGGTGAAAATGGCTATAGAAACCGCGAAAAAATGCGGGCGCAAAATCGGTATTTGTGGACAAGCACCAAGCGATTACCCAGAATTCGCCCAGTTTTTAGTTGAACAGGGAATCGATTCTATTAGTTTAAATCCAGACTCAGTATTAAAGACAATGTTGGAAGTAGCAAAAGTTGAAGGCACTAATTTATAATTCGAGTAAATTTATGCCGGCTAGAGACCGTTATCACGAGAACTTAAAGAAGGTACTATGGAGCAATACAGACAGCTAATTTGCAACATTCTCATCGAGCATACCAATTTTAATGTCTTCCATCAAAAGGAGGATTTAGAAAAATCTCAACTTTTGGTTACCTCAACCACGACTTTGAAAACATCCTCTTCATGTCTGGCAAAATAGTAACTTTGTTTAGTCAAAGGTAAGATGACAAATCTGTTAGAAACCGATCGCTTAATAATTCGCAGCTGGATACCCGAACGCGATGCTGAACAGGCCTTTGCTATTTATAGCGACCCCGAAGTTACCTATTTTCTTGGTAATGGTTCTCGCGTCACAAGCATTGAGTCACAGCGTCAGCGCTTAGTGGATAATCTAGAGCGATCGCAACGACGCAACAATGGTACTGGTTCCTGGGCAATTATCGAAAAGCAAACCACAACAATTGTCGGAACCATTCTTCTCAAACAATTGCCCGACAAAGACGGCCTAGCCACTCAAGATTATGAAGTAGGTTGGCACTTACGGCGAGCATCTTGGGGTAAAGGATATGCAACCGAAGCAGGGCGAAATATGCTCAAATACGGATTTAACGTTTTAAATTTGCCAGTGATTTATGCAGTAGTGAAGCCAGAAAATCACGCCTCAATCCGTGTAACTCAAAGATTGGGTATGAAACCAATAGGGCCAACAACAAAGTATTACGGCATTGAACTGCTACTATTTGAACAAAATGCCTCAGAAGTTAGGGAGTGGAAAGCAGGAGGATGAGGGAGCAGGGGAGGCTCTTGAGGCAGGGGAAAAGGTTAATGGTTCGACAAGCTCACCAACCGGGAAAAGGGAAAAGGAATAAATTTAATCTTTCCCCTTTTCCCAATGCCCAATGCCCAATACTTCTCTGCGAGAGGCTGCGCCAACGACTACGCTCAGTACAAGTGCCCAATGCCCCATGACTAATGACCAATGACCAATGACTAATTACTAATGACTAAAAAATGGTTCCGAATTGGAATAGCGGGTGTATTTCTAATGTCCCTTGCCTTAAGGTTTTGGGGACTAGAGCGATTCAACACCTTGGTATTTGATGAAGTTTATTTTGCCAAATTTGGTAATAATTATCTCACTCATACGCCATTTTTTAATGCTCATCCGCCGCTGAGTCAATATATTATTGGTATCGGCATTTGGCTTGGCAGTCACATTCCTTTTTGGCATGATACGGTAAATGGACTAACGGGTTCATTGCGATCGCCTTGGACTTATCGTTGGTTTAATGCCCTTACTGGTTCATTTATTCCTGTAGTTGTAGCTGCCATCGCTTATCAATTAAGTTATCGTCGTACCTTTGCTTTGCTGGCAGGTTTTTTCACCGCTTGTGATGGTCTATTTATTGTTGAATCTCGCTATGCTTTAAGCAATATTTATATCGTTATTTTTGGTTTATTAGGGCACTGGTTTTTATTATTAGCATTGGAAAATCAAAATCAACGTCGCTGGTTTTGGTTAGTTCTTGCTGGCATTAATTTTGGAGCTTCAGTCGGTACTAAATGGAATGGTTTATGGTTTCTTTTCGGCGCTTATCTCCTTTGGGTAACAGCTTGGATAATTCAGGGAATTTATTCTTTTTCTAACTCTAAACTTATCCCATCATTGGACATGGGGCATGGAAGATTGGGCATAGGGCAAGCAGCAGGTGTGGGAGGAAGGGGAACAGAGGGAAGCATAAATTCTCTTTCCCCCCACACTCCCCACACTTCTCTATCTCCCCATCTCCCCATCTCCCCATCTCCCCATCTCCCCATCTCCCCACCTCAGACCCCACTGCAAAATTTAACTCAATTAAATGTTTTCCAGATGTTATTTTATCTGGGAATAATACCAGCTTTTATCTATAGTATTATCTGGATTCCTCACCTCCAACTCGATAAAACTTATGGTTTTATTGCAGTACATCAGCAAATTTTGAAGTTTCATTTGCATTTAGGTGGTAATAGTTCGGATGTGCATCCCTATTGCGCTCCTTGGTACAAATGGCCTTTGATGACTCGACCAATGGCGTATTATTATCAAACGGCTGGAAGTATCAACGAACCGCTACCTGTTGTGGGGCCGCCTTTACCTTCTGGTGCTGAAAAAATTATTTATGATGTCCATGCAATGGGCAATCCATTTTTGTGGTGGTTTGGTGTTGCTGCGATGTTATTTTTAATGGGAATGCTGGTGTTGCAAGCCTTAATTCCTTGGGTGAAGAAAGAGGGTTTTTCTACACCTGCAACTCTTAGCGTTGATACTTGGATTGCCTTGTATTTAGTAATAAATTATGCCGCTAATTTATTACCTTGGGTAAAAGTTACAAGGTGCGTTTTCATTTATCATTATATGTGTGCATTGGTGTTTGTATTTTTGGCGATCGCTTGGTTTGTCGATCGCTGTCTTCACAGTTATTATCAACAACTCCGCGCAGTGGGCGTCACCATTACTTTTATCATCTTCGCTGCTTTAATTTTCTGGATGCCCGTTTATTTAGGTTTACCCCTCTCCCCTGAAGATTACAAAATGCGGATGTGGTTCAGGTCTTGGATTTAGTATAAGGGCATTGGGCATGGGGCATGGGGCATTGGGAGTTTGGAGTTTGGAGTTATGCAATTTGGTTTGGGGAAAAGGTTAATGGTTCGACAAGCTCACCAACCGGGTAAGGGTTAAAGGTTTTTTCTTTGCCTTTTCCCCTTTCCCTTTCCCCCTTAACCGACAAGTATCAACACCAATATTATTCACAACTGAAATAGGATTGCTATATGTGGTTTAATGACTAAATATGCTGTTTATCGAAAAATTCCTCAACTAATTTTTATACTTCACATAACTACATATATATAGATTTTTTTAATCACATGATTTTTATATTTCTTATCTCTATCTAACTTCCTTGACTGTTAGACTTTTAAAGCGCAAGCAGATCGTAAAAAGCTGCAATACGCAATATCAGGGCATGGGAAATTAGATACTAAGTAAAAATGATGAATCAGAAATTACATATTTTGACACTCATCATTTTCGATAATTTATAGATACTCTAGTTTTGATGCTCCCAAACCGCACCAGGAGGATCGTCATGGAAATGAACATACAATTGCCAGGGATTAATTTAATCAGCTTAAAAGAAGCACCAATTCACATTTCTAGTCAAATTCAGCCTCATGGTGTTCTGTTGGTGTTGGAAGAGCCAGAGCTAAAAATCCTACAAGTTAGCAATAATACGTCAACAATTTTCGGAATTCCTCCGGAAAATATGTTGCAAAAAAAACTCGAAGATTTACTGGATTCGTTTCAAATAGAAAGAATTAAAGCAGGTTTATCTGAGGAAAATCTAGATTTTATTAATCCGACGAAGGTTTGGGTAAGAAAAAAAGGTGATGAATATGTAGTATTTGATGCAGTTTTTCACCGCAATCTAGAAGGATTTCTGATTCTAGAGTTAGAACCCGCCATTACTCAAGAAAATATTCCATTTTTAAGCTTTTATCATCTAGCTAGAGCTTCCATTAACCAACTGGAAAAAACAGCTAGCCTCCATGATTTTTGTCAAGTTATCGTTAAAGAAGTCCGTAAATTAACGGAATTTGACAGGGTAATGTTATATAAATTTGATGATGATGGTCATGGTTGTGTTGTTGCTGAAGACAAATTAGAAAATCTAGAACCATACTTGGGACTCCATTACCCAGAGTCGGATATTCCTAAACCAGCGAGAAAGTTATTTGCTTCCAATTCCATCAGAATTATTCCGGATGCTTATTCACAGCCAGTAAAACTTTTTCCGGTAAATAATCCCATTAGCGATCGCCCCATTAATTTAACTAACTCTATCCTCAGAAGTGCTGCTAGCTGTCACCTAGAATATTTACATAATATGGGTGTTGGTGCATCGCTGACTATCTCATTAATTAAAGACCAAAAACTCTGGGGACTAATTGCTTGTCATCATCAGTCACCAAAATATGTTTCCTACGAATTGCGTAAGGCTTGCGAATTTTTAGGACGAGTCATATTCACAGAAATTTCTGCTAGAGAAGAAACAGAAGATTACTATCACCGGATAAATTTGACACATATTCAATCATTGTTGATTGAATATATGTCCCAAGAAGAAAACTTTATTGATGGTTTAGTTAAAAATCCCCAAAGTCTTTTAGATTTAGCCAGCGCCCAAGGTGCAGCGGTATGTTTTGGTGGAAATTGCACGGTAGTTGGTGAAAGTCCCAAAGAAGAAGAATTAAATTTTTTAGTGCAATGGCTGAAAAATAACGTTGAAGAAGAAGTATTTTATACAGATTCTTTACCGCAGATTTATCCAGATGCCGAAACATTTAAAAATGTCGCCAGCGGCTTGTTAGCTATTCCCATCGCCAAACGCAATTACGTTTTGTGGTTCCGACCAGAAGTAATTCAAACTGTAAATTGGGGCGGCGATCCGAATAAGGCATTTGAAGTTAGCCAGTCAGAAGGAAATGTGCGTCTGTGTCCGCGCAAATCATTTGAACTGTGGAAAGAAACCGTTCGCTTAACTTCTTTACCTTGGAAAGAAGTAGAAATTAAAGCAGCATTGGAATTGCGAAAAGCAATTGTGAATATTGTGCTGCGTCAAGCCGACGAACTCGCCCAGTTAGCGCAAGATTTAGAACGTTCCAATGCCGAATTGAAAAAATTCGCCTACGTCGCATCCCATGACTTGCAAGAACCACTAAACCAAGTGGTGAATTACGTGCAATTGTTAGAAATGCGTTATCACGAAGAACTCGACGAAGATGCCCAGGAATTTATCAGCTATGCTGTACAGGGAGTAAGCCTGATGCAGACATTGATAGATGATGTGCTGGCATACTCGAAAGTTGATATGCAAGCGATCGCCTTTCAAATGACTGAGGTAGAAACAGCCTTAAATCGAGCTTTGGGGAATTTGCGTCAACGCATTCAGGAAACTGGGGCTACCATTACCCACGATCCCTTACCAATAGTCATGGCTGACAGCACCCAACTGATGCAGCTATTCCAGAACCTCATTGGTAACGCCATTAAATTCCACAGTAAAGAGCCACCACAAATTCATGTGCAAGCAGAAAGAATAGAAGATGCATGGTTATTCTCAGTGCGAGATAACGGAATTGGTATCGACCCCCAATTTAGCGATCGCATTTTCGTTATCTTTCAGCGGCTACATACGCGGGATGAATATACTGGTACAGGTATGGGTTTAGCAATATGTAAGAAGATTGTCGAATGCCATCGGGGACGGATCTGGGTAGAATCAGAACTGGGTAAAGGCGCAACCTTCTACTTTACGATTCCAGTTGGAGGACGCGAACTTGAGCGTAGAAACGGGAGAAAAACACAAAACCATCTTTTTGGTAGAGGACAATAAGGCAGATATTCGCTTAATTCAAGAAGCATTGAAAAATAGTTCAGTGCCACACGAAGTGGTAACGGTCAGGGATGGCATAGATGCTATGGCTTATTTACGCCAAGAAGGGGAATATGCCAACGCACCACGCCCTGACTTAATCTTGCTGGATTTGAACTTGCCTAAAAAAGATGGTCGAGAAGTGCTGGCGGAAATTAAAACCGACCCAGTACTCAAACGTATTCCAGTTGTTGTGTTAACAACCTCAAAAAATGAAGATGATATTTATCACAGCTACGACTTACACGTGAATTGCTACATCACAAAATCCCGCAACCTCAACCAGCTATTCCAAATCGTCAAGAGTATTGAAGACTTTTGGCTTTGTACTGTGACGCTACCATCGGATTGAGGGGATTGGGGGGATGGGGAGATGGGGAGATGGGGAGACAAGGGGGATGGGGAGATGGGGCAGGGGAAAATAATAACTCAACAGTCAACAGTCATCAGTCAACAGTCAACAGTCATCAGTCATCAGTCAACAGCTAGCATTTTCCAGGGGACATACTCGAAGATTATGACTGGGAGCGATTTAGTCAAAATTTTATTAATTGAGGACAACCTGGCTTCTGCTAGGTTGTTACAAGAGTTTCTCATGCAAGCCCAGTCGCAAGAGTTTATTTTGGTTCATGTAAAGCGATTGGCAGAAGCATTGGAGGAATTAGGTCAGAGTAATTATGATGTTATTTTATTAGATTTAACTTTACCCGACAGTCAAGGATTATCATCTCTGCCTCCTCTGATTGGTCAAGCCCCAAGTGTACCGATTGTTGTCCTCACTAATACCAATGACGAACAACTGGCAATTGAAGCAGTACGCCAAGGGGCACAAGATTATTTAGTCAAGCGACAGGTAAATGTAGATGTGTTGGTGCGATCGCTACGTTATGCCATCGAGCGCAAACAGGTATTAGAATCTTTACGCACGGTGAATCAGACGTTACAAATCCGAGTTGAAGAACGAACTGCGGAACTGGTGAAAGCTAAAGAACTCAATCAGTTTAAATCGGAATTTGTGTCGATGCTCTCCCATGATATCCGTAATCCCCTCAATACTATTCTTTTGGCTGCTGGATTGTTAGAAAGTCACGATGACAAATTGACCAAAGAGAAAAAACTCAATCATTTAGAAATGATTCGCTCAGCAATCAAAAATATGGCGCAGTTATTAGATGAAGTTTCATTGATTGGTAAAGCTGATTCTGGGAAAATGCCATGCGATCTCATTTCTCTCGATTTAGAAGCTTTTTGTCGTCAAATTGTTGATGAAGTGAAATTAACTACCAATCAAAAGCGTCTGACTTTGCTGTTCGGTAGTTTTGGGCAATTAGGTCAAGGACTATGGGACGAAACTCTGCTGCGTCACATTTTGGTCAATTTACTTAGCAATGCAATTAAGTATTCATTACCAGGCGGTATAGTGCGCTTTGAATTAATTGGCCAGGAAAAAGCGGTAATTTTCCGAATACAAGATTGGGGAATTGGCATTCCTGAAGAAAACCATAAGCGACTGTTTGAGCCTTTCCATCGTGCAGATAATGTGGGAAGTATTCCTGGTACTGGTTTGGGGCTAGCGATCGTCAAAAAGTGTGTAGAAGCACACGGAGGCGGGATTATAGTCAATAGTCAAGTCGGAGTAGGTACAATTTTTACTGTCACCTTGCCTTTACTGGAACTTTAGGATGTTATGGCAGGGAACAGGCAAATAAAGCTTATTGCATTGGGGTTTTAGATTAGACTTCTAAGAGAAGTGGGAAAAGGGTAGGGGGTAAAGGGGAAAGGGCAAATAAAAACCCTTTTCCCTTTAACCTTTTCCCTTTCCCCCTCTTGCAAAAGTAACTTTTGCAAGAGGTCTATTGTTCAGGATAAAAATTGTGAATTATTGTAACTAATAACTCGTTTCCCCTAGTTTTACCCGATTGTTATTTAATCTCAAAATATCAATTTATGGAAAACCACTTATACAGTAAGCCTTAAGTAGGGTAGGCAAGATAAGCGGTAATCTTCGCTGATTATAACTGTCTTGGCGTTAAGCTTTAGCCTAACGCACCTTACAAAAACTATATCAGGTACGTACTTAGATCCCCTAACCCCATCCTTAAGGAGGGGGTAGGGGGGATCTATGTTTTGTCCCTAAAAATACAAATCAAAATTATCAACCACATTATGTTCGGATAATTCATTATGATTACCATAGTCACTGCACCCTGCCTCTTAATTCTGTCTGCGATTAAGCGGTATTTTTTTATACTTGTAATATTGTTCGGGCTAGAGTACGCCATCATCCAACTGGGGTTTTTGGGATGTGTAACACTTGAAGCGCAGCTTGGCAAATAAACCAATGGTCAAAGCTTTGTTGTCAAAGACTTTCAAGCCTGTTTTCCCAGTAATCCCACTATGATTTATTTTTTCTCTCTTGAGATTTATTTGATTTATCTTTACAAAAAGTTTAAGTCTGATTTTCGGAATTTCTAAATACGATTTGTAGGTTAATTTATCCCTAAAAAAGCAACAGCCCAAAAATACTGTAAAAAATATCACTATGCAAAAATACAAATTTTGCATAAAATACAAAGCAAATAGTGATAAGTATTACAGAGAAAATAAAAATGAGCTTTTGCAATGTCTCTAGTATTTTCTACTTAAATTTAGAGACTAAAGTTCAAATAATCATAAAGCATCGAATATTTCCAGGGATATAAATTAGGTGAATTTACGCATATGTCTGACTATGATACGAAAAATAAACCAAAGTATGCAGATGTAAATGCTGGTAAGTATTTAACAACATTCCAGCGAAAATTACTGGTAGTGAATTTACAGAAAGATTTACCAGAATCTTACCGACAACGCATTGAAATTATGTTGTTGGCAGATGAGGGAAAAACTCAAACCCAGATTTGTCAAATTTTGGGATGTTGTCCAGCAACAGCAAGACATTGGACGCACATAGCGAAGACAGGAATGGCGCATCAATGGCAAGATTGCCCCATTGGTCGCCCGAAGGCAATAAACGACGAGTATTTGGAACGTTTGCAAGAACTGATGAGAAATAGTCCGCGAGATTATGGCTATTCTTTTCGGCGGTGGACAGCAAACTGGCTAGCGAAACATTTGGCAAAAGAATTTGGAATTGAGCTAAGCGATCGCCATCTGAAGCGACTGCTCAAACAAATGGGGTTATCCACACGGCCAAAAGCCAACAATACCGAAGTCAGCAACAACGAGCAGACTCAAGGTAACAAAATTTTGATTGGTGACCTCAAATCGGTAACTATTGCGGAGGATTCCGAATTATTACCTATTAACTTTGCAAAATTCGCAAAAGATTCAAATAATGGCGCACAACACATCCAATCAGTTGCTTTCTGTGCAACAACTCAACAATATTCTGGGACATTCTCTCTCTCAAGAAGAATTTGAACGATATCTTCCACAATTTCAAGAAAGCAACCCAAAAGTCGGCAAATTTTGGCAAGGAACTGACGTTGAGCCAGGTATATATATTGCCATCGCTGGTAAGGTACGATTACTCGATGGTGCTGACGAATTAATCGCTACTTTAGAACCGGGAGATTCATTCGGGGAATTTACCTTATTCCCAGATACGCAATTTCAGCCTTATGCAGCTAGAGCCTCAGTAAATTTACAATTGTGTTTTATTCCTGGTGAGGTGCTGCGATCGTTGATGGTAAAGTATCCTCAAATTCGGGAGCATTTATGGGCGAGGGCGCTATCTCGCAATCCCCAGCAGATGGAATTAGGGAATGCTGGCGGCAAAGTTGAGACAAATACGCATCCTGAAACAGATATTTTCTCGCAACCAGCAGACATACCCCAGGGTAAGAAAATTAGCAAAGCTTATTTTCCTAATCCTACTCAGCGAGTCGGGCATTTATGGCAACGAGTCACACGACGCTATCCATTTTTTGCCCAACAAAGTGCATCTGACTGCGGCGCAGCTTGTTTGGTGATGGTGTCTCGCTATTGGGGAAAACGCTTTAGCGTCAATCGCTTGCGAGATATCGCCAATGTTGACCGCAACGGCGCATCTTTGCGCGGGTTATTGGTGGCGGCGGAAAGTTTGGGCTTTGCTACACGACCTGTAAAAGCTGGTTTGAAGCAATTAGCAAAGCAAAGTTTACCAGCGATCGTTCACTGGGAAGGCAAGCATTACATTGTTGTCTACGAAATTACCGCTAAACATGTGATTGTAGCCGATCCGGCCATCGGTCAACGTACCCTGACTCACGCCGAATTTAAAGCCGACTGGACTGGTTACACCTTGCTGCTGCAACCCACAGCCATGCTCAAAGAAACTCAAGAAAGTTCTACGCCTTTTTGGCAGTTCTTTGAGTTGATGAAGCCTCATTCTTTGGTGATGGTGGAGGTGTTTGTTGCTTCAATATTTATTCAGATATTTGGACTGATTACCCCGTTATTTACCCAGTTGATTTTAGACCGCGTGGTGGTGCAGCGATCGGAACTCACCTTAACAGCAGTGGGTATAGGGTTGCTGATATTTAATCTTTTTCGGGTAGCAATGACAGGGTTGCGACAATATCTCCTAGACCACACAGCCAATCGCATAGACTTAGCACTCATTGTTGGATTCATTCGCCATACTCTACGCCTACCCTTAAATTTCTTCGAGTCGCGTTATGTGGGAGATATTATCTCTCGCGTCCAAGAGAACCGCAAAATTCAACGCTTTCTTTCTGGTGAAGCATTATCAATCCTGCTTGACTTACTCACTGTTTTTATCTATGTGGGATTAATGTTTTGGTACAGTTGGAAAATGGCGTTGCTATCATTGTTAATTATTCCACCTTTTGCTTTATTGACCTTAGTTGCCACACCTTTTTTACAAAAAATTTCCCGCGAAACATTTAACGCTGTTGCCAAAGAAAGTAGTTATTTAATTGAAGCCTTAACAGGTGTCAAAACAGTCAAAGCAACGGCAGTAGAACAAACAGTACGTTGGCATTGGGAAGAGTTATTAAATAAAGAAGTAAAAACTAATTTTTCTGGACAAATTATTAACAATCGCTTACAAATTTTTAGTAACACAATTCATGCATTGATGACTACTGGTTTGCTGTGGTTTGGGGCATACCAAGTAATTCACAACCAATTATCTATTGGTCAACTAGTGGCATTTAACATGCTATTAGGTAATATAATATCGCCATTTCAACGCTTAACTGTCTTGTGGAATCAGTTCCAGGAAGTGGTGATTGCGATGGAACGTATTAATGATGTGTTAGATGCAGAACCAGAAGAAGATTTACACCAACAACCACGGCAAAATTTACCAAAAATTAAAGGTAATATTCGCTTCGATAAAGTGACATTTCGCTATCACTCAGACAGCGATATCAATATATTAGAAAATCTCAGCTTTGAAATTAAACCAGGGCAAATGGTGGCGCTGGTGGGACGTAGTGGTTCCGGAAAAACTACCATTTCTAAGTTGGTTTTAGGATTGTATCCTCCCACAGACGGCAAAATTTTGATTGATGGCCAAGATATTACTAGTATTTCCTTAAGTTCCTTACGTCAACAAGTGGGGGTAGTTGACCAAGACACATTTTTATTTGGCGGTACAATTCGAGAAAATATTAGTTTAGGACATCCTGGATCTAATTTAGAAGAAGTAATCCAGGCAGCAAAACTAGCCGGTGCTGATGAATTTATTAAAAAGTTACCAATGGGATATGAAACCCAAATTGGTGAAGGGGGGGGATTATTATCTGGCGGACAAAGACAAAGGATAGCTATTGCTAGGGCTTTATTAGGGAATCCTCAATTGTTAGTTTTAGATGAAG
Source organism: Nostoc linckia z4 (assembly GCF_002608075.1). Classification (GTDB taxonomy): domain Bacteria; phylum Cyanobacteriota; class Cyanobacteriia; order Cyanobacteriales; family Nostocaceae; genus Nostoc; species Nostoc linckia. Next base: position 10,790 of record NZ_LAHA01000038.1, on the reverse strand, counting down.
CAACCTCTCATCTAGATACGGAATCAGAAAGAATTATTCAGCAAAATTTTAATACAATTCTCAGAGGAAGAACCACTTTAGTAATTGCTCATCGTCTTTCTACAATCCGCAATGCCGATTTCATTTTGGTATTAGACAGAGGTGTATTAATTGAAAGCGGAAATCATGAAGAATTGATGGCGAAGCGGGGGCATTATTTCTATCTCAATCAACAGCAGTTACAGGTGGCGGCATGAACTCTCAAAACAGAAATTTTATTCTTAATTAATGGTTCATAAATTATCCACCTTAAAAAATATCTCTCCAAAATAATTATGCCCAATACTATATTAAATGGACGAGTAACCAACTCAGTACCAGAAGAAATATTTGAACAAGAAATTTTAGAGCCACAAATTCCAGAAAAAACCACTGATGATTGGTCTGAAATTACTAAGGAATCACTTGATAGCTTTCCCCAGATTTGGACAAGAGGGTTATTATATTTTTTAGTGATATTTGTGTCTATAATTTTACCTTGGTCAATGCTATTTAAGGTCGATGAAACTGGCACAGCTAGAGGACGAACTGAGCCTAAAGAAAAAACAATTAAACTGGATTCTGCTGTGGCTGGAACTGTTGCGGAGATTCGAGTTAAGGAAGGTGATACAGTAAAGCCTGGTCAGACTTTATTGGTACTAGAATCAGAACTAGTAAAATCAGATTTACAGCAGGCACAAGATAGATTAGAAGGACAATTCAATCGGCTGGCTCAGTTAAATGCATCTAAAAATCAATTGCTTGTGTCTTTAGCGACTCAACAACAACAAAACCAATCTCAACAGTTGGAGAAACAAACCCAAATCGCTCAAGCAAGCCAAAATTTAGATGCTCTGAAAAATGCCTACGAATTGCAAAAAGAAGAAAAATTATCTCAAGTTAATCAAGCAAAGAAAACTCTCGAACATAGTCGAAACAATAGTAATTTGGCTGAAAGTAGTTTGAGAAGTAGTCAGCGAGAAGTTGAACGTTATAGCAAACTCAAACAAGAAGGAGTAGTTCCAGAAATTAATGTTGTAGAAAAGCAAGATATCGCTCAAGAAAAACAAAAATTATACGAACAAAGTAAGTCAGATATTGAACAAGCCAAATTAACTTTGGCAGAGCAACAAAGTAATTACGAGCGGAGTATCCGCCAAATTAATGCAGATATTGAACAGGCTAAATTGCGATTAAAAGAACAAGAAAGAAGTTATGAAACTTTGACTCGTTCTGGTCAGTTAGCTGTGTTAAAAATTGCAGAACAACAAAAAAGTTTAGAAACTGATATTACTTCATTACAAACCGACATTGCCCAAACTAAAAGACAAATTTTAGCATTGAGATTTCAGTTAAGCCAACGAGAAATTAGAGCTACCAGCAGTGGTATATTATTTCATCTGCCCATTGAAAAAGCTGGTTCTGTCGTGCAGCCTGGAACAATGGTGGCGGAAATTGCATCGCTGAATTCGCCTTTAATAATTCGTGCCCAAATGGCAACCACACAAAGTGGTTCTTTACAGACAGGATTACCTGTAAAACTCAAATTTGATGCTTATCCTTTTCAAGATTATGGGGTGATATCAGGGGAATTAATTAAAATTTCTCCTACTACTACAGAGATAGATACACCCAATGGGAAAGTGGCAGCTTATAACTTAGATATTGCCCTCAAACAGAATTGTATTCCCTCTGCAAATAAATGTATTCCGTTGCGTCCTGGAGATACCGCCACAGCGGAAGTGATTGTGCGCCAGCGGCGAATTATTGATTTTCTACTAGATCCATTTAAAAAGTTACAACAAGGAGAGGTTAAATTATAAAACAATCTCAAATGATTATTTTTTTGCTAAATTTAATTTTCTTATTTAGGAGCGTCTTATGTCACAACCTCTAACAATTACTTCCGAAGATATTCTCAATCAGGTAAAATTATCCTGCAAAATTCCTGAGATAATTGAAGATATTATCACTCTCCAAATTATCAAAGATGCTGTAGATAAAGCAGGTATCAAAGTCGAAACCGAAGAACTTCAGCAAACAGCAGACCAAATCAGATTAGCTCAAAAGCTGAATAATGCTGACGATACTTGGGCGTGGCTAGAAAAACATAGTTTATCTCTTGATAATTTTGAAGAATTAGTCTACAACACTGTCATCTCTGGAAAATTAGCGGCTCATCTGTTTGGTGATAAAGTCGAACAGTATTTCTTTGAACATCAACTAGATTATGCCACTGTCTTGATTTATGAAGTTATTTTAGATGATGAAGATTTATCTTTAGAACTGTTTTATGCCATCCAGGAAGGTGAAATTACTTTTTATGAGGTGGCTCACAAATACATTGAAGATAAAGAATTACGGCGGAAATTAGGTTATCGTGGGAAATTGTACCGTAAAGATTTGAAACCAGAAATTTCTGCTGCGGTGTTTGCTGCTAAACCTCCTCAACTCCTCAAACCCATTGTGACTTCTAAGGGAATACATTTAATATTAGTTGAGGAAATCATTCAACCAGAGTTAGATAATAAGCTATCTCGTCAAATTCTGACAGATTTATTTACTGCTTGGTTAAATTCACAAATTGAAAAATTTGAATTTGTACCTGTTATGGCTTCAGAAAAATAAGGGTTTTAGGGATTAATCAATTAATATGGTCGGTTTGCTAAAGTCTTTTTTACGAACCACAGAGACACAGAGAACGCAGAGAGAAGAGACAGAAATAAAAGAAAGGAAGAAAGACTGAACTCAACTGTATAGACTTATAAATCAATACGCTTCGGTTAAGTATTTCTTTCTTCTCTTTGCGTCCTTTGCGGTTTGTTAAAAAATTGACTTTGGCAAAGAGTTTTAGCTTTAACTGAACTGAATTGACTTATAAATAATAAAATATCCAATTAATTATTGTGGGCTGGCAATTTTGTCCAGTCCACAAAGTTAGATAATTTATTTGTTGGATTTTACTTTATAAATGACTTTTTAGAACTGGCATATTCATAAATAAATAGACCGATATTGACAGCTATTAGAACTAAAAAACCAGCTAATCCTGTAACACCAACTGTTAAATCGTTGCCCCCTTTGATTGCTAAAATAGACAGCCCTGCTGTGGCATTTAATGTTCCATGTAGAATAGACGTAGCAATTACAGATTCGGATTTTAGTCTGATATAACTAAAAATTGGTGATAACAATAGAGTAAAAATTGTCATCATTAAAACACCTAAAAATGGGTGTTGAGGATAGTTATGTCCTTGGATAATTAAGGGGGCGTGCCATATACCCCAAATCAAACCGATAATAACTGAGGACTTCCAGAATCCTAGATGATTAAGTTCTTTTTGCAGCAACCCCCTCCAACCTAATTCTTCACCAAAGGCTGCAACAGCGTTGATGGTTGTACCTGCTATTAAACCCTGTACTAAGCTAATCCAAATTAGGGGAATTGGCAAAGCTGCGATTTGAGTTTTTACCTGCTGCAATTTTTCTGGAGAAAGCACGGTTTCTAGTTGTGCAAATAGCCCCGTCATTTCTGGAGAATATTCAACTCCAGGAAAAAGTAAACTAACTCCAAAGGTAGTAAATGCTATAGTTGGCGGCAATAACCATGCTACTAAAAACCACCAATTGAATTTAAAAGAAATACCCAATGGTTTTTGCAATGGTTCGTGGTAAATTAACTTCTGGATAACTACAGTAACAATCATCGGAATAAACATATAAGCTGTAGTTACTATCAGCGAACCAGGTACGACCCATTTACCACCTAAGGCTAGGTAGAGAATCACTAACAAATAATTAAAGAAAAAAGTTAGCCCCAGAAAGAGCCAAACTTTTTTGAAATGTCTTTTCATAAATTCACCAATATACCTGAGTTTGAGGTACTGATGTCTAGATTGATGACGCATTGACATAGCTTGATGATTACATTGTATAGATATTATGTCTAAAATTTCCTGGATATTGAATATAAATATCCAGGAAATTTATGTGATTTTTAATTATTTTTTACTGTTGACAGACTATCAGCATCAGAATGGGTTTGACTCTTGATCCATGTTTGGAGAAGGAATTCTAATACTTGCTCTTTAACTTCTCTAAATTCATGGGAAAACCATTTTTCAATTTTGAGAATGTGATAACCTAATTTGGTTTGAATTGGGCCAATCACATCACCATCTTTTGCTTCTGCAATGGCTTGTCCTAGTTCTGGCATGAGTTCTGAAACAAAACGAATACCTACAAAACCACCATTCTGTTTCGACTGCTTACCTTTTGAATATTGTAGTGCCAAACTGCAAAAAGCAGCTTTATCTTCTTGCAATGCTTTGACTATTTTTAACGCTTCTGTTAAATCGACTACGAGAATTTGGGATAAAGCAACGCGTTTAAAAATATAAGGATCGACTAGATATTGAGTATCTATAGTTGAGCCAAATAAATGTTCTTTTAACTTTTGTGTTAGCAGTGCCACTTTAATACTTTCAGACCATTCTTCTACTTTTAAGCGCTGCTGTGCTAGCCATGCCAAAGTTTCTGAAGCTGTTAATAATTTGTGGTCTTGGCGAAAGGTATCTCCTGCGGCTTGCAATTCTTCATCAGAAACTGTAATTTCTAGTTGTTCGCAGAGGCGCAAAATCAAGATTTCTTGTTCGGCATCAGCAGCAACAGCACTAATTTTATGTGAATGGCGGAGATGGTCTAATATTTGTTCGTTTGTTGCCAGTGAAATTTCTGGCAGTTTCAGTGTTGCTAAAAGGTTTTCGCCGCTAGATATTCTTGGTGTAGCTACATTTTCTGTCATGATTATTAACCTCTGTAAATTAATTTATCTGTAGGAATATTTTGGGATTGAAAACGATGACGATGTAAGTCACCATAAACATTGAGATACTCTATTTCTTCTGCGGTAAGTTTACCTTTTTGAATACCTGCGATCGCTGCATCTATATGTTCCCGTTTTTCTGAACCCATCAAGCAGACATCTACACAGTTTTGGCTCAAAGAATAGCGGTATAAATCGGGAACTGAAGGCACCCAACATTTTTCTGGCAAACCAGCAGGAGGATGCCACAGGGGCCCGTGCATTCCCGCAGACTTAAAGGTGACAATACCCGATCGCTGCGGATCTTCCGCTTGCAAATTGTTGAATACTGATTTTTGAGCAGTACGGTGAGCAACATTATGTCTCACCATCGCCACATCTATTAAAGAATTATTCAGCCATTTGTTAGCTAAATCTAAGTCGTGAAAGGAAGCGCCAATATAACGAACAGCCCCCATTTTTTTCAGACGTTCGGAAACACCAAACATTCTTTCAACGATTCGTTCATAAATGCTACCAGCACCTCTTAAATCGTTGGAACGGTCTAAGCATTTCTCAAACATTGGCTCATCAGTAGTGCCAATCCAGCCCCAAAAGAAGACATCAATATAGTCCATTTTCAGGTCTACAAATTGGTCGATGATGGCTGCCATTGCCGCATCTGGATTTTTAATATAACTCACCGTTGCCAATACTACTTTTTCTCGCACTGATGAGCCACGACCACACAATTTCCGCAGTCCTTCAGACATGTGGCTGTAGAGATAGTGGTGTAAATCGCTAGAGTAAAAAAAGAAGTTAACTCCTTGGTCAAAGGCGTAAAGGGTATCTTCACTGGAGATTTTGCCCCCACCTCCCAATCCGAGAGCGCTAACAGTTAAATCAGTTCGTCCAAGTTTTCGGTAGAATGGCAAATCTGATTCCGGAAATTTATTGCTGAAATTAACTTCGTTGGAAGTTGCTACTTTTGGCGGCGCAAGGTCGAGTATTTGCATTAGTTTAACGGTGTGTAGATGTCTTCAGAGTTGGCATTCAGATAAGAACGGTGTAATTCAATTCCCAGAAGAGAAAAGTTTTCGAGAATAGCTTTCATCCGTTCTTCGGGAGAGTTTTTTCCCTGTTGGCTGGCTTGTAGCAATCCATTAGCAATAATTTGACAGCGATTAGTACCAAAACTTTCTTGGGCTGCAAATCTCTGGTTTGGTTCTTCTGCCAAACTTAGCCCCGGCATCAGTAATTTTGTGAATAATGGCACTTGTGGATTAAAGTGCGATCGCATTTCTGTATAAACACTTTGTAAAACTAGTCGAACTGCTTCGTAGTAGCTTTTCTCAAAATAAAGTACTGCTGAATCATAGCGACCGTAGTCGGCGGGATTGTATAGTGCTTTAAATGTAAAAGGAATGTTAATTTCGTTGAGTTGCTGCGTTAGGCTACCCATGAGAGCAACCGCACCATCCGGACTCAAATTAAAATAAATGCGTACAGTTTGTGGCTGCTGATTGGGATTGCCGATAGTTTGGGGGCCAGCATTGCCAACTGCTAAATAAAATCCATTTTGCACTCGATTTTTAGGCAGCCGAATGGCAACTATGTCACCCACCACCGCAGATTGTTCGGCTGGTTGTAAGTGGTAATCGCGCTTAATATGTAAATTTAAACCGCCCTTGGTGACCATTAAGGTATCATCGTTGACTTGTTTCACGACAGACCAATTGGCGTCAAAGTAACCTTCACCAGTATTGCTGTTGTGTAAGCGATCGTAAAACGCCAAGTCTACCCCTAAGAAAGAGTTATTTTCTAAATCTTGGTGTAAATGCAGATTCGATGAATCTCCATCAAGCGCCAGAGTTGTTTGTAGAGAACCATTGTAATAAATTCCATAAAGAAAACTCCGTAACTGCAAATTCGAGTATCTATTTTGAACATCCTTAGACATCTTTCTGAAACGAACTATCACCTCCTCTGGCAAATCCAAAGGCTTATAATTTGGGTGACGAATGCAAAAATCAGACTCGATTTGAATGTTGTTAACGATGTCTTCTAAAGCATCCCACAGTTGTCGAGTTGCTTGTGTTGATTGACTTTGGCTAATTTCTAATAATTCAGCAATCATTGATAACTTAGTTAATAAATAGACATAATTTACTATTGTTTTAGGAGTAACAGTGCTGGATAAAGCACTGTTACTCATGCTGAGAAAAGCTACTATATAACTTTGAATATTACAAAGTAATAGTGATTGTAATAGTTACAGTTATAGTTAGTGTAATTCCAAGCAATCCGCCGTTGACGTTGTTTAATTCTTCAGCATTTAATTCATTGAGGAAGCTTTCAGAATCTTCAAATAATTCGGAACCAGCGGGACTTAAGTCGTGCAATTTGATATTAGCCATGATGAGTTAATTTCCTAGTTGAATAAAGTGAATTCAATGATGAATTTATATCTTGTTAAGCAGCCTTAGCAAGAGTGACTGTAATTGTGATTGTAATCGTGATAGTGATTGATAACAATCCTCCATTGACGTGGGTTAATTCTTCAGTATTGAGTTCATTGAGAAAACTTTCAGAATCTTCAAATAATTCAGAACCAGCCGGACTTAAATCATGCAATTTGATATTAGCCATGATTAGTTAATCTCCTATTTGACTAACTTTAAATGAATGATGAACTTTTTAGTTCATGTTTAAATATTGGCATACTGCTTTGGGTAAAACAACCAAAAAACAATGCTTTTTCGGGCACAACTAAAACTTTTATGTCATGTTTTCTTTAGCTGATTTATCCTATCGAGCTACAAAAATCCGCCTTCAGACAATAAACTTCATTGATATGGCAAGGAAGACAAGGGAGACAAGGGAGACAAGGGAGACAAATCAATTCAAAATTCAAAAACTTTTGAATGCCTGACTTTTAAATGCCCAATGCCCAATGACTTTTAATCGATGTTTGCAAGAAGTCGAATGTGTCATCTAAGCAGAACTCAAACCTTACCAAATTATCTGTTTAAACATAGAAACAAAAAAAGACAGTTCTGGAAAACAGAACTGTCTTTGAGGTAAAACTAAAAAATTACGCAGCCACAGCAGTAACAGTATAAGTCCAAGTCAAACTCAACGTTGGAGTTAAAGGCAAAGTAATTGATAACAGACCACCACGTGTTGCTAGTTCTGTATCTGTTAGTTCATTGAGAAAGCTTTCAGAATCTTGAAACAGTTCAGAACCAACTGGACTTAAGTTATTGATTTTGATAGTAGCCATTAGTTGTCATCCTCAAAAGATTGTGTGAATTATGAACAAAAAGTTACAAAAGAATAGTCCAAGTAATCGGCCAACAATAGGTAAATGATTGTGTTTTCAAGCCTCCTTGTAGCCCCAGTTCTGCATCTGTCAGTTCATTGAGAAAGCTTTCAGAATCTTGAAATAGTTCGGAACCAGCGGGATTTAAGTCATGAATTTTGATAGTAGCCATCGGTTTTGAACCTCAAAAAAATAATGTGTGAATTAGGAACAAAAAAAGACAGTACTGCTGGGCAGAACTGTCTTTTAAGCAAAACTAAAAAATTACAAAGCCCAAGTCCAAGTCCAAGAGTAAGTAACTGTCACAGTAACGCTAATACTTACTGATGCTAATGCTCGACCGCCATGTACTCCCAGTTCTTCATCTGTTAATTCATTGAGAAAGCTTTCAGAATCTTGAAATAAATCGGAACCGGCGGGGCTTAAGTCATGAATTTTGATAGTAGCCATAAGTTTTCATCCTCAAAAAAATAATGTGTGAATTACGAAGAAAAAAGACAATTGCAATAAATATGACTGTCTTGCAAGTAAAACTAAAAAATTACCAAGTCCAAGACCAAGAGTAAGTAACTGTCAAAGTAACACTAACAGTAACACTGACTGATTCTGCTCTCAAACCGCCATGTACTCCTAGTTCTGCATCTGTTAGCTCATTCAAAAAGCTTTCAGAATCTTGAAATAATTCGGAACCAGCAGGACTTAAATCGTGAATTTTGATCGTAGCCATGAAATTTTTCCTAGTTGAATAAAGTAAATTGAGTGATGAACTTTTTAGTTCATGTCTAAATATTGGCATAGGAATTAATAGATTAGCTAGGATAAATCATTAGTTTTTATTCCTTTAATACATCTTTTTTGTCATCTTTGCTTTTTATAATTTGTGAGCTAAAAAATCTATGTAGCACGTTTTTACATGCAACTAAACTCTAGTTATTTTTAGTCAAGAAAATAAACCTGCTTTAAAAATAGGCAGTGGTTATTGGAAGGCAGACAAGGGAGATAAGGAAGATAAGGGAGACAAGGAGAACAATGCCCATTCCAAATGAAGAATATACATAGGACATATACAAAAAAAGGTGAAATAACATGACTGTCATTTCACCTCAGATGCAAGGATTTTCACGCACAAAAAATGATTTTTTAGATAAGGTAATTTACTGTTAATCGTTGACAGTCAACTGTGAACAGTCAACAGTCAACAGTCAACACTGATATTGTTCACAAATGAAATAGAATTTCTATAGTTAATTAGTTAGATAATACTTCAGTCCGAGAGCTACTTAAGCGGGTTAGTTCTGCTGCTGTTGTGCCAAAAACGGTAGGAATAGATTGCTCTGGACGGCACAACAAACTTTTGGCAACTTGAAGCATAGAAATACCCATATTGCCAAAGGATTTTTGATACTGAATTATGGATTGAATTGCTTGAATTAATGCCAAGCCAGAAAATTGCACAACTCGCTGAATAAAATCAGGATAGTGAACCAAAATTTCTGGAAAGGACTCTAAATAAGCGCTAATCAAAGCATAAATAGAAGGTTGCAGCGATTCTAGGGGAGTGGTAGCTAGGCGCAGAGATTCATCGATGGTCATCTCTTTACTAACAATTAAGCTATTGAGCCAAATTTGCAGATAACTAGCGATAATACTTCCTAAATCAAAAGCTGGATCTCCCCAAGACGATCGCTCCCAATCAATTAGCCGTACAATACCGTTTGTTGATACTTCGGCTTCAGGGAATGATTGCTCCCAATCTTGATGCAATAAAATGTTGTTGAGTTTGAGGTCGTTGTGCGTTAAGCATCGCGGTGCAAAAGCTGTACTCAATTCTCTGAGTGCTTGTCCCAAGCTATCATATCGCTGATACAGTGCAAAAAATTTCAATCCATCAGCAGGTACTAAACCAAAAATTTCGGGGCCGATATGCTCCAATTTGCGAATCAAGAGCAATACCAAATCGGATTTGATATTATCGGCATTTTGAGAGAAGAAATCCTGATATTTTTGGGAATTGAAGGTTTCGCGATGAATTTTTGCAATACAACTACCAATTGCTGCTGCGATTGTGGGAGGGAATATATTTCCCTTCATATAGAAATCGTTTAAATCGCGATAATTATCTAGGTATTTAAAGACAATAACCGAATTTTCTCTATCAAAATGAAGTACTTCAGGCAAAAATGGTTTTGTGTAATTCAGTTCGGGAAATTTTTGTAATAACTCTTGAATTCGCCACTCATCTAAAAATTCGCCTGCTGTTTTTCCATCATGGTTGTGCCGTTCTTGCTTCACAAGAAGCTTATCACCGTCTGACAGGGTGATTAATAAATTAAAGTTTTTTGCAGGTACAACCTCAATATTCGTCACAGATTGCTGTGATTGAGTCAATAAGTCACGCTCAACTAAATAATCAAAAACATTGTTGGAGTTCAATATAAATGTCATACGCTATCAAATATGAGTACTAATCTTCAAATCTTTTGTCTTCTACGATTTTAGGCAAAATGAAGATTGTAGACTCTATTGTTAAAATTTTTCCTTCGACACAACTAAAACTTTTATGTCCCAGTGAAGGGGAGATGGGGAGATGAGGAGATGGGGAGATGGGGAGATGRGGAGATGAGGAGATGGGGAGATGGGGAGATG
>NZ_LAHA01000037.1 GCF_002608075.1 Nostoc linckia z4 | reverse complement strand
CTGACTCCTGACTCCTGACTCCTGACTCCTGACTCCTGACTCCTGACTCCTGACTCCTGACTCCTGACTCCTGACTCCTGAATTCACCAACCGCCACATCCATAGCCAGATTGAGAACAAGCACTGTAATTAAAGGCTGGAGGATCGTTATAGTTAGCTCCGTGTAATAAATCCATGCGAATGTGAACCAAATCTTCTACTCTGCCGTTAATTACATCCACGGAACGGTGGGGATAAATGATATCCGGTCTTTTCACTGGAGGAGCAAGTTTTGGTAATCTCATAGTTGTCCAAAGTTAATATTTGCTTGATAAATAATCTAGCTTATTTGGGTGCAGCCCAAGAACGCACTTCGCCCAAGGTGACAGGCATGATCTCGCGCACATCAATAGTAAAACGGAAAATTTTTCTGGCCCGACGGCTACTTTCTGGGTCAAAAAACTTCAATTTTACGTCCCAACAGTTGCTATCATACCGACAGTAAGCGCTTTTATATATCTCAATGCTGTCAAGTTCCAGACCCATCACCACTGCTTCTTTAAAAGTAGAAGCTGCTTGAAAAGCGTTAGTAGCTGCAAAATTCAGCGCCCGGTCTCTGTCAGTTTGCCCCCAGTTTCGCAAGTCGTAGTAGATGCGGTTCAAGAAACTAGTCAAAGTACGCTGCACTCTTGCTCTTTGGGCTTCGATTGTTTCACCTTCTGTTGCTAACGTCTCTAAAGCAGCATCCACCAGACTATTAATTTTCCAACCATACATCCCCCGGATATTTTCTGGTTCAATTACTGGGACAATTTGCCCAGAAAATAGCTGGACTGTTCTATTTGTCAGCCTTGCTGGGATACTTGCCCGTTCGATAAAATTATCACTGTCTTGTGGTTCTATTTGTCCGGCTAACAGCAGTTGTAAGGTTTCATAAACATCATCAGCAAAAGCTTCAATGGGTTCAATGGCATAAATTGGAGTTAAGTCTAAATTCAACGTCCAAATTAAAGATTTTGCTTCTGGAGGATTATCTACCAGATAATCTACCACCTGACGGGCGTCGTAAGGATTGGCTGGAATTACAGTGCCATCAATTGCAATTCCAGGCATTAATTGTTTAAAGGAATCTCGCCGTGCTTGGGAGCCAAAGTCATAGCCTATAGTACCCAGTGCATAAACTAAACGACTAGTCCGGCTTTGAACGGGAACTTCCAGCTTTTGACTTGGGGTGATTTGAGAGGCTACACCTTTACTAGCTTTAATTTCTCCATAATAAACTGGCAAATTAGCAGCAGGATTTAGCAGCCACAGTTTTCTCATATCTCCTGTGGGCAATTGTTTGGTGAAATCCCCAAACTCAATATTTTGAAAACCTGCTTGTTGTCCTGCTTTTGCTAATTCACTAATAGGATAAATGTGGCAAATTAAATCCTGATTCAACTTTGCCAATTCTCGCTGCTGTTGCTCAGTTAAAGGTAGTTCTTGACTAACCAAATCTGTTATGTACAACTGACCTCCCGGACGCAGCACCCGGTAGACCTCTGCTAAAACTTGAGTGAGATTTTTGGAGTATTTAATGCTTTCATTAAAAAACGCGACATCAAATACTCCATTGGGGAAGGGCAGGTAATTAAAGTCACCTAAGCGAATCTGAATGCGATCGCCTAATCCCGACGCTTGTACCCGCCCTCTAGCATCTTGGGCTTGGGTTTGGGATGAAGTAATTCCTTCGATTCTGATTCCTGGGAATTCCTGAGCAATTTGCAACGCCGGAATTCCCGCCCCACAACCAGCATCGAGAATGTAATTCCCTGGCTTGATTCCGGCTTGTTTGGCTAAATTCAGATTGTGCGATCGCACCCAACTATCGCTAATATCTTTATTCTGGTTAAAGCGTGCCAAGTTATACAATTGACGCTGTCTTTGCCAGTGGTTATCAGGAGGTGCATGAGTTTGATTACTAGTCAAAAATTGCATATTAAATAATTAGTAAGCACTCGACCAAGTACGGACTTCGCCCAAGGTAACAGGAATTAAATCGCTAACATCAATGGTAAAGCGGAAGACTTTTTTGGCTCGACGGTTGTTTTCTGGGTCGAAGAACTTCAATTTCACATCCCAACAATCACTATCCTTCCGACAGAAGGGGCTTCTCTCAACGGTGATGGTATCGAGTTCCATTCCTTCCGCCACAGCCTGAGCAAAGGTTGTCGCTGCTTGGAAAGCATTGGTGGTGGCAAAATTCAAGGCGCGGTCTTGAGAAGTGGTTCCCAAATTGCGGAAATCATAATAAATCCGGTTGAGGAAGCCACCCAAGGTTCTGCGAACATTGTCTTCTTGCGATTCTCCCACTTGAGTGCCGATTGTATCTAAGGCAGCACCAATTAAGGTGTTGACCTTCCAACCATATAGCCCCCGCGTATTTTGTGGTTCAATTACCGGAATATATTGCCCAGAAAACAGTTTAACGGTGCGTCCAGTTAAAAGTCCGGGGATGCTAACGCGTTCTATATATTCTGGGTCGTCTTCTGGTTGAATTTGCCCAGAAAGCAGTTCTTGTAAAACCCCGTAAACATCTCTAGCAAAAGCTCCTTTGGGTTCAATGGCATAAATTGGAGTGAGTTCTAAGTTCAGCGTCCAAATTAAAGATTTACCTTCCGAGGGATTTTCTGCCAAATAATCAACCATTTGGCGAGCATCGTAGGGATTTGCTGGTACTCCTGTATTATCAATGCTAATTCCAGGCATCAATTGTTTAAAGGAATCTCGTCTAGCTTCAGTCCCAAAGTCATAACCCAATGTACCTAAAGCGTAAACTAAAGTTTCAGGATTAATATCGCTAGGAGCTTGGCTAGCAGTGACAGAGGAAGCAACAGGATAAGACATAGGTTGATTTTGTGATGTTATGTAGGATTGCAAAAGGTTTTGAAAAGCGGCAAGATCGGCAGAAGTGGGCAAAGAAACATTTGCATCGGGTGTAGATGCTGCTTCAGTGGAAATTGCGTTTGGGGTTGGACTGCTAACAGAGGCTAAGGCTGGTGTTGATGCTTCCGTTGACGCAGATTCCATGACACCGTCAAACTGAGAACTCGCTACTTCTGAAGGCGATATGCTACTGTCTGCTGCTGAATGATTCATATAATTTATCGGGTATAAAGAATCGCCCTTGCTAATACCTCCGCATCCACAACCGGAGGCCGTTAAGGCTTCTTGTCCTTGTGACATTTTTCCTCCTTTGAGTTTTTCCATTGCGCCAAGAATATTTAGTTTGCCGACTAAACAGCGGGGGCGATCGCTTTGGTTTTTTAGTTCGCAAGGGATAGCACTTTGTAAAATAGCGTCTCTAACTTTTTGCGGGTCGGGTTTTTCTCCACGTTGCTGCTGCAAACTCAATAACAGCGCTGCGACTCCTGAGACAATGGGGGTAGCAAAGCTTGTGCCAGTCCACTCTTTAATTCCACCTCCGGCTTTCGCCCCCAAAATATTTTCGCCTGGGGCAAGAATGCCTTGAGTTTGATACGTATCGCCCCAGTTACTAAAATCAATGGGCTGACCGCCATCGTCCATCGCTCCCACTGCCAACACAGCCGGCAGGGCGGCGGGAACATGCAAACATTCACAGCCGTTATTGCCAGCTGCGGCCACAAGTAAAACATTATTCTCTTTACACAAAGCCACAGCTTTTTCTAACCAGCCATCCGCCTGACCATAGTCAGCCAGTTGCCCACCACTCAAATTAATAATGTGCGCCCCGGAATTGACTGCTTGTTCAATGGCTCGTGCCAGATCTAATTGAGATAAATTACGACCTTTGTCAGAAAAAATGGGAATAATTAAACCCTTGCATCGAGGTGCTATTCCTTCCACTGGCGAGCCGTGCTGGCCAAAAATCACGCTGGCAACATGAGTTCCATGTCGATGCATCAGCCCTTCTGGGTTGGGGATAGATTCTACCATGCCGGGAATTTCTCTCAAATCGGCTCCCTGGAAACAGGGATGAGAGCGATCGACTAACCCATCTAGCACCGCTACACAAATTTCTGGTTTGCCCAGTGTTTGCTCCCACAGATGTGTCAGTCCAGGGATTATCTTGACTTTAGACATGAGGTAGTCGCAAAAAAAAAGTTTTAGAGTCTAGAGAATTTCAAACAATTTAGTTTGAGCATTTTCTTATTACTTAAGTAATTTCAATAGAAAACTTTATAGTCGAGCGATTAGAAATAGCGATCGCACTCAAGCTATTTTTTTCTAGATTGAAAAATTATATATGACTATTGTCACCAAAAATCAATAGCTAAATTGCTAAAAAATCAAAAAAAATAACTTTATTAAGTATCGTTACAACAATCAGCTAATTCTAGCGGACAGTTAAGACAGTTAAGGAAATTTTTTGGCGGACAGTTAAGACAGTTAAGACAGTTAAGACACTTAAGAACATTGTTAACGGACAGTTAAGACACTTAAGAAAATTAATTCAAAATATTTCTTCAAAAAAGCTTATTGCTAACCCTTGTTCATCGTGATATAAGAAATTAAAAGTTTCTGCTGAAGAATTTTCTTAAATAAAACTTTCTTTTGGAGAAACTTTTTATTCGATTTACTTCATTAGGAGAAATCTCTCATGAAACCAGAAAATCAAAAGCAAACCCGCTTGCAACCCAAACTTTCTGAACCTACAGTGCGTGTTATGCCTGGTATCCAACTCGACTTATCAGAAGAAGAGTTGACAAATGGTGGCGTAGGAGTTGGCGGTGTAAACGCTTCTCAATACGGTGGTGGAGACGGTGGTGTATCCCCCTCTATCCCAACAAGTGTATAATTAACTCAAAAGCAGATATATCAACTTGCTTAAGAGTTGAAAAGTTTTTTCACTTCATTCAAGTACTTGATTAGTACCAATAAACTGATAGTTCGCCTACGTCACTAACTCGTCTAATAACACTTTTAACGAGTAAGCTGTCTTAGTTTGAATATCAGTTGGAAGTGCATAAAACTATTAAAGAAACAAACCCATAGCAAAAGCTTACTATTTTAGTAGGATTAGCTTGGGTTTGTCTTCTCTGATTAAATTTACTCCCTCACAAATCCCCTTCAGAATAAGTAAACCTCTGCGTACCTCTGCGTTTAACCCTGCGCCCCTCTGCGTTAAAAAAAACATTCCTTCTACACCTGACTTAACTATAAATTTCTAAATCATAAACCAGCCCTTGCCACATAAAAATAGCAATATGAAAATTCTCCAAATAAAACCCCATTTTCGTGCTGAAATTATCGAACCCAAGCACGTTTACTTATTAAGTGAATCTTCCACCCATGCCCTTACCGGAGAACTTTACTGCCAACTAATTCCCCTCCTCAACGGCAACTATACCGTTGATGAAATTATCAATAAACTGCAAGTAGATCCCAGTCACATCGACTATGCCCTAGAACGCTTGCAAGCCAGAGGCTACCTAACTGAAGCCATTTCCCAACTAACTCCAGAAGCAGTTGCCTTTTGGGGTTTGCTGAAAGTAGAACCCCAAGTTGCTTACCAATGTTTGCAGCAAACCCAAGTTTATGTTTCTTCAGTTGCCAATCTTCCCACCCAACCGTTAATCACAGCTTTAGAAGAAGTGGGAATCAAAGCTATCAACTGGGATGGAGAATTACAGGAATTTCCGCCTCATTCTCTGCTAGTTGTTTTAACCGATGACTATCTCCAACCCGAACTAAATAAAATCAATCAAATAGCCCTCAAAGCCAATCAACCTTGGCTGTTAATTAAACCCGTTGGTACAATTCTTTGGTTAGGGCCAATCTTCCAACCTCAAATAACAGGCTGTTGGGAATGCCTCGCCCAACGTCTCAGGGTTAACCGAGAAGTGGAAGCTTCAGTATTAAGGCAAAAAAACAATTCATTGCAACTTTCCCCTAGCCAAAAAACAAATGGAAATAAAGTCAAGTCAGAGGTAATTGAATGTCTTCCTCCTCCGGCGGCAGTAATTCCATCTACTTTACAAACTGCCTTGCACCTAGCAACCACAGAAATTGCTAAGTGGATTGTTAAACAAGGTGTAGAAGACACAACACCCTTCCCGACCTTAGAAGGAAAAATTATTACCTTTGACCAGAGAAACTTAGACCTGCAAACCCACATTCTTAGTTTACGTCCCCAATGTCCCAGCTGCGGCAACCCCAATCTATTGACTGAACGGGCTTTTCAACCTTTAGTTCTCAGCAGCCGCAAAAAGCAATTTACCAAAGACGGCGGACATCGTGCCTTATCTCCTGACCAAACCGTTAATCGCCACCAACATTTAATTAGCCCTATTACAGGAGTGGTCACTTCCCTAGTCCGGGCTTCTGACCCCAATGACAGCTTGAACCATACCTACAACGCCGTTCACAGCTTTGTAATTGCCTCCAATATAGGAAAAATGCGCCGTTATCTCAAGCACAAAAGTAGCGGCAAAGGAAAAACAGATTCTCAATCAAAAGCCAGTGGGTTTTGTGAAGCGATTGAACGCTATTCTGGTGTTTACCAAGGTGACGAACCCCGAATTAGTGCCACTTTAGCCGAGTTAGGAAATAAAGCCATCCATCCAGCAAAGTGTTCGCTTTTTAGCTCCGAACAATATGAATATCGCGAAGAATTCAACCGCAGAGGTGGGGTATTTGATTGGATTCCTCAACCCTTCGACGAAACCAAAGTCATTGACTGGACTCCCGTTTGGTCTTTAACCGAACAAACCCACAAATATATTCCCACTGCTTATTGTTACTACGGCTATCCTCTGCCGGAAGACCATGAATTTTGTCGTGCCAATTCTAATGGCGATGCCACTGGTAATACTCTCGAAGAAGCAATTCTGCAAGGATTCTTTGAAATAGTCGAACGGGATAGCGTAGCAATTTGGTGGTATAACCGCTTAAAGCGTCCTGCTGTGGATTTAGCTAGTTTTAACGAACCCTATTTACTGGAAGTACAAGATTTATATAGAAGTAACAATCGTGACTTGTGGGTAATTGATATTACCGCAGATTTAGGCATTCCCACTTTTGTTGCCGTCTCTTATCTTAAAGATAGCAAAAACCAAACAATTCTCCTGGGTTTCGGAACGCATTTTGACCCTAAAATTGCCATCTTACGGGCAGTTACCGAAGTCAATCAAGTTGGGTTCACTTGTGATGGTGTAGAAGTGGCTAAAGAGTTTGTGGAAATGCGAGAATGGTTTAAGAAGGCAACCATTGAAAATCAGCCTTATTTAGTTCCAGACTCTACAGTTCCAGCAAAAGTATATCAAGATTATCAACAGCGTTGGAGCGATGATATCTATCAAGATGTCATGACTTGTGTAGAAATTGCCAAAAACGCTGGATTAGAAACTTTAGTATTGGATAAAACTCGCCCAGATATCGGCTTAAATGTGGTGAAAGTTATTGTGCCAGAAATGCCACATTACTGGCTGAGGATGGGGGCAAAACGCATCTATGATGTTCCTGTAAAAATGGGCTGGTTATCTACACCATTAACAGAAGAACAAATGAATCCGATATCAGTGCCAATTTAAATCAAGGCAAGTAACTTTCATGCCCTTAGTCATACTTGTGGGGCGGGTATATTGCCCGCCATATAAACTGGGCGGGCGAGACGCCCACCCCACAAGGAATAATTCAATATTTTGATTTTGAAATTTTTAAACAATATAAAAATGTTTGTTCGTAGTGAGGACTTTAGTCCTCAAGCCAGGACTAAAGTCCTCACTACAAACTATTTAATTTTTACTTACTATTTTTCGTTAATACCATGAATTCACCCTTTACCATTTCCTTAGCAAACAAAATTGACTTAATTCCAGAAAATGAGCGAATTATTCTTAAATCTAATACCTATAAATTAACCCTCTCTCAATTGCAACCAGGGTTAAAATCTGCATTCAACCATCTCAAACATTCCCCTGCTACTCTCTCTGACCTCAGACAATTGGTTGTAGAAACTGATGGAGTTGAAGGGAAAAATAAATTCGATAATTACCTGCAAGGGCTAACTAACTTAGGCTGGATTTGTCATTCAGTTTATCCCCTGGCGACTGCTATTCCCATGACGGGAAACTATCAGTTTGAATATCCAAAAATAGAAGATTGGCAACAACAATCATTTACTCTATCTCGGTTTGCCTATTTGCATCAAGTAAACGGGGAAATGGTTTTAGAATCTCCCCAGTCCCAAGCCAAAATCATTTTATTAGATTGGCGAGCCACAGCCTTAATTACTAAATTATCTCAGCCCCAAACCAGCACAACAATAATCGCAGGAATTCCAGACATCACAGAAGAACTAGCGCAACAATTTCTCAGTTTGCTTTTAGCCACTCAAATGCTATCTTCAGAAACCGAAAATTCTCATCTCATCCAATGGGAATTTCACGACCTCCTCTTCCACAGTCGCAGTCGTAAAGGTAGACATAGCAATCCAGTAGGGGGAACATATCGTTTCTTAGATAAAATTGAACCTCTACCTGTGGTCAAGCCGCCCATGAGCGATAAGGTGATTCAATTATATAAACCCGATTTGGAAGATTTAGCAAAAACAGATATTTCTTTCACTCAAGTATTAGAATCAAGACGGTCAATTCGAGAGTACGGCGAAGAGCCAATCACCATAGAACAATTAGGAGAATTATTATATCGCTCTGCGAGAATCCAAGAGATAATTGATAAAGAAAAACTGGGACAATTAAGCCGTCGTCCTTATCCCGGAGGCGGTGCTATTCATGAGTTAGAGATTTATCCACTAATTAACTACTGTGAAGGACTAGAACCAGCACTATATCATTATCGTCCTGATGCCCATGAATTAGAATTAGTTTCTGAGTGGAGTCAAGAAGTAGAAGCTTTAGTCACAGAAGCTTGTTTATCTAATGGTAGCCAGAAAATGCCGCAAGTTTTAATTATAATTACTGCGAGATTCAACCGCATGTTTTGGAAATACCAATCAATGGCCTACGCTGCAATTTTAAAACACGTTGGAGTTTTATACCAAACTTTGTATTTGGTATCAACTGCAATGAATTTAGCTCCTTCTGGAATAGGTGCAGGTAATTCAGATATATTTGCTAAAGCAACGGGAATTGACTACTATGAAGAATCTTCTGTGGGAGAGTTTATACTAGGCACGAAAAAATCTTTGTGACGTAGTTTGCGAAATTAGAAATAAATTATTCAATCTTGTGGGGTGGGCGTCTCGCCCGCCCAGTCCACAGGGCAGGCAAGATGCCCGCCCCACAAAAGTTAATTATATCTTTTTTATTTACAAGTCCCTTATACAAAAAATCTCCAGTTTTGATATGAATAAACAACCAGAATCATTACAATCAGTTCTTGTATTTGATGGACAAGACGACTCGATAAATTTAGGCAAAAAACCTGAATTTAAAATTGAAAAAGCAATTACCCTAGAAGCTTGGGTTTATTGTCAAAATCAACGACGACGCACTGGCATTATTTCTAATATTTTTGACACGAGTGACAAAGAAAGTGGATATGGTTTGCTTCTCGATGGCAAGAGTGGTGTATTTTTTGCTTTAAAAACTACATCTCAAAAAATTCATTATCTTAGTAGTAAAGCTGATAGTTTAAAGCTAAATCAATGGCATCATCTAGCTGGAACCTACGATGGTAAACAGATAAAGGTGTATATTGATGGTGTAGAAAAAGCTACTAAATCAATTGCCAATTCTGCAATTAATTACGAACCAGAAAATGATTTATTCATTGGGACGTACAAAGATAATAATGAAACTTATCCTTTTCAAGGTAAAATTGCTGAAGTTCGCATTTGGAAAGTAGCTCGAACTCAACAACAAATCCAAAATAATCTTTATCAGCGTCTTGCAGGAAATGAACCGGGATTAATTGGTTATTGGGCTTTAAATGAAGGCAGTAAAAATGTGGCTTATGACGGTACTGCCAATGCCAATCATGGTAATATTAACGGTGCTAACTGGGAACAGTCACAAGTGCCATTTACTAATTCTCAATCTCAAGAGTTAGTAGTTGCCAAAACCCTAACTACAGAAAAAGAAACTACTTTAGAAATAAAACCAGTAGAACAGAAATTAACCCAAAATCCAGAGAAAGCAAAAGAGATTGAAAAACATCTTTTAGCCACTGGACTTGAAGATTATGGATTTTGGTGGCAAGAAATGTTGAAAGCACAAGCTCAAAAAACTGAGCCGGATAAACCTTTTCGTCGCGGTCGAATTTGGGCTTAATATCTCAAAATTTAGAGGCTGGAAATTTTGGTAGATATGGGGATTGGTGTTGATTGTTGACTGTTGACTGTTGACTGTTAACATCCTTAATAAGTAGATAGTCATGATTAAATCTAAGATTATACAAATACAAGCGTAAGGGCGAACAGTAAGGGCGAACAGCCGTTCGCCCGTACAGGTTATTGTATGTGTATCAATATTTTGGTGAATTAGTATAACATGTGATGTTTCACAAATTATTTGAGATTGCTATATATCAATACGGTTGGTGTTAAAGGCTAATTCTACAAAATTGTGGGTTTACCAGACGCGATAAATCGCCGTCTCTATAAGTGTTTTGGTCTTAAGTAGATGGACATAAATAAATATAATATGTTCTGTCATTGCGAACGAAGCGAAGCAATCGCAAAGTCTCTGGGATTGCTTCGCTTCGCTCTCTACGAGACGCTACGCGAACGCAATGACATCTTAGATTTAATCATGACTATCTACTTATCTGAACTGTATTGTGCTATATATCTATCTAAATAGATAATTTTTCAACAAAACTTTGATGTTCTGGTGTAGATAATCCCTGTTGTAAAACTGCTAAGACTTTACCTAAATCTCCTGATAATAAAGCCGTTTTATCTAACCATAATCCCGGAAATACTTGAGCGGATATTATCCCATCGTCATTGCAATCAAGTTTAATATATTCCCCTTCATTTAACCGAAACCAATCAAATTGACGGTCATAAACTCGCCAAACTAAGTATTCCTGTACTCCATTACGACGATAAACTTTGAGTTTTTCATGCAAATCATAAGAAGCACTAGAAGCAGCAATTTCTACAATCAATTCTGGCGCACCTTCTAAATAATCATCTTGATTAATTTGAGTTTGTCCACCTTGTTCTATTCTTAATAAAGCATCTGGCTGCGGCTCGTTATCAGCATCTAATAAAACAGTGGTATTATCTGCAAAACCTACGCCTGGTGTTGCTGCTTTGTAAACTCCAAGCCAAGTCATGATATAAGCATGAGGTTCTCCATGACTTTTGATTCTTAACGGCGATGCCACGTAAACAACTCCTTCAATTAATTCTGCTTTTTGCAAATTTGGCATGGCATCGTAGCGTCGCTCAAATTCAGCACGGGTGAGTTTGTCGCCATTTTCTAAAGGCGGAATTGTTAACAATTGAGCAGTTGTGTCAGTAGATATCATAATTGTTTAATGATTACTGAGATGTGAGGGAACAGGCAATAGGCAACGGGTTTGAAAGTCTATTGGTGTCGTGGTTTTACGTTCAGTTTATGTCCTAACGTAGCTGGCAACTACTATATTAATAATTTTACTACCAAAAAATTGACTTAAAAGCTTAACAATTAGCCATTAAAAATTACTGGCGCTGAAACTATACCTTTTGCCTCTAACACTGCTGCAACTTGTAAAATTAAGGCTTCATTATATGGTGCTGCTATTAATTGCACGCCCAAAGGTAAAGCATTGGGGCGTTGAATTGGTACTGATAAAACAGGTAAACCAACAAAAGATAATGGTTGAGTAAATAAACCCAAATGAGGACGAATGAGAATTTCTTCGCCGTCCAAATTCATAGTTTCTTGACCGATTAACGGCGCAGAAATTGGTGTAGTTGGCGCAAGAATGATATCAACATTTTGAAATACTTCTCGGAGGCGATCGCGATACCATTTTCTAAACCGTTGTGCTTGTAAATACCAACTACTAGGAATTAACGCCCCGGCCAAAAAGCGATCGCGTGTTGCTGGGTCAAAATCTTCAGGACGCCTTTGCAATTTATCAAAATGCAGATTTGCACCTTCACTAGCGGTAATTACAAACGCCGCAGCACGGGCGCGGTGTGCTTCTGGAATGGTGATATATTCAGTGACATCCAAAGCATCAGCAACTTGTTGCACTGCTGCTAAAGCTTCTGGTTGGGCACCTTTGGTGAAATAATCACCAGCGATGCCAACTGCGGACTTCGCCAACGCAATTTTAATTGCAGAGATATCTAGATGAGATGTTACATGTAACGTTTCTACAGGGGGACGCTTGGTGCAAATCGGATCGCGATGGTCTTTACCTTGCAGCACATCAAAAACCGTTGCAATATCTTGCACCGAACGTGCAAAACACCCAATGTGGTCAAAACTGCTAGAAAATAAAGTCACCCCAGCACGAGACAACCTACCATAAGTCGGCTTAAAACCAAAAACCCCACACAGCGCCGCCGGAACGCGAATCGAACCATTAGTATCAGAACCCAGCGTTAGGGGAACCAACCCACCAGCCACAGCCGCCGCCGAACCACCAGACGAACCACCAGCAACTCGCAGTAAATCGTGTGGGTTATGAGTAGGGCCGTAATGGGAATTTTCCGTCACAAATCCATAGGCGTACTCATCCATATTCAAAGCACCAAGCAGCACCGCACCAGCTTGCTTCAACTTCGCCACTGCGGTTGCATCTTGGGTTGCGGGTGGGTTGTCTGCATTGATTTTCGATCCTGCCAAAGTTGTTAAACCGGCAATATCAAAGAGATTTTTCACCGCAAAAGGCACACCGGCAAGTATTCCAGGGTTATTACCTTGGGCAATTTCGCTATCAATGCGTGCAGCATCAGCCAAAGCTGCCTCAGCGGTGATACTTGTAAAACAGTTTAATTGATGATTCCGCATAGCGATTCGTGCTAACGCAGCCTTGGTAACATCCACTGCGCTAACATTGCCTTCACGTACAGCAGCTGCTATGGTCATAGCATCGGCTGAATCAAAATTCATGCTGGAATATTTAGGAGATCGCACGTTTCGCTTTTTGAGTAATAGCAGTCCGCATAGTTTTTGCTAGTTGCAGCAAAATAGCTGTTAGACCTACATCTAAAATACAGGATAATAGAAACCAAACTGGTAAAAATTTATCATTAGGATTTTTAGCAGCTTCTGTAAAAGCGATACGCCCCACAGTATTTGAGCCAATCATTAAGCCATAAAGCGGTGCTATTAGCGATCGCACTTTTTCACTCAAACTTGTTAAATCGCCGCCTTCATCTTTAAATCGATCGGCAAAAGTGGATAAAGTGTTAGCTATTCCCCAAAGACTATATATAGGAATTAAAAATCGGGCGATCGCACCTCCTGGACTAATGGGATATTCTTGAAAAAGATTCTTTAAATCTGCATGGAGACGATGTAACCAAATCAAAAAAACAATAACTGAAGTCACACCGAGAATCAATGAAATTATTGATATCAGTCCATCTAAAAAAGCGAGTAGCTGATAAAGTGGCTGTGCAATTACTTGCAGCAAAGAAAACAGCGTAGATACCAGCCCAACTCCCAAAACCACCGAAAGCAAACGCACCAATAATCTACCCACACCTGCTGACTTCAAAGATTCAGCATCATTCAAATTATTCATTGCATCTTTTGAATAGGATTATCGGCTATATCTTAGTATCATACTGATACTTCACACTCAGGGTAATTACTAGATATTTGCCAACAATTAAAGCGACTATGGTTCAAAAATCGGTGCTACTTCAATTTCTTCAGATAAAGGAAAAGAATTTACGAGATTAGCGATCGCTCTAATTCTCTCAAAATTTGCCACCACCCCATCAAAATATTCATCTCTTATCTCCAAATCCAACAATAACCCCATCTGTCTAACATACTCCTCCACATCAAACCCTCCCTCTTCCATCTCTCCTCCTCTGCGTCCTCTGTGCCTCTGCGGTTCGTTACCTTATTCTAAATCTACAACTTCTTGCGGCAACTCAAAAAAACCATCTTCCCCAGCCGCAAAATCAATCACCTGATATACAGCATCAATATTCAATTCCCCATAAATATGAGGAAACAATTCCCCTATTTCCGCCTCCTCCTCACGAATTTCAGCTTGAACTTTTTCCGAATCAATAAAAAGTAAAACCAAATCTTTTTGATGCTTAAAAAACCTATTTGCAACTTTAACAATTTGCGTTAACCTAGAGCAATGAATAAAACCTTCATTATCGAGTGAATCCGCCCGATAGCTACCGATTAATTTTGCTGTGTCCCATTGTTGGCGTTGTGTAATGTGGAGAATAGTATTCATATAAAATCTAGGAATTTTTGCGGTTTTTAATATCGCTCGGAAAACTTCTAAATTTGTAAAATTTTTAATTATTTGTGTTGCACCTACATTAATTAATTCAAGATTACCTATACCAATAAATGCAATATTCAAATTAGCAGATGTTTTAACATCCCAAATGCCATCACCAACAAAAACCACACGATCAAATGTTTCGACTTGATAAACATTTTTCGCTTTCAGGATAGCTGTATTCACAATATCTTCTCGTGAAATTGCATCATCGGCAGAAGCAAAGGGAATCTCTGCTATTTGTAAGTTTGCTTTTTGCAATTTTACTTTAGCAGACTCACTCCAACCTCCAGTTGCGATGGCCACACACCAATCAGGGTCTAGCTGTAATTCAGATAATAGATTTCCTGAACCAGGAATTTCACTAAATAAATTTTGATTATCAATAAACGCTTCTTGGAGTAGACTCACAAAACATCTTTTAAATCTGACTAACTCTTCATCTGAGGGAACACGTCCTAATTTTTCAATAAAAATTTGTTGGGTAATTCCAGAATCTGTAGTGTGTTTGTATCCAGCCCAATTTGTATTTATACCAAAAATAGCAAATTCCAATGCCAAAGCACGTACAAAACAATTTTCGTCAATTTTGTAAGTATTAGTTAGTGTACCATCAATATCAAAAATCACTAAATACATAAAAGCGATCGCTCTACAATACTCTCTTTAAACTCAGAGACACAAATAAAAACTCTGCGCCTCTGTGTCTCTGTGTGAGGTAATTATCCTACAAATTCGGTGGAATACAAACATCCGGCGCACACAAACCAACAAACTCTAGAGTTGTCACTTCAAAACTATTCAAATCTACACGTCGAATCACATGATTATTCGTATCACTAATATATAGATATGAACCCAAAATACTCAATCCCGAAGGTTCAAAAAACCTAGTGTTTTTACCTTGTCCATTTTCTAAACCAGCAGTACCATTTCCCAAAATTGTTTGACAATTCCCACTAGGACTAACTAATTTAATTTTGTGATTGTAAGTATCCGCCACCCAGAGAAAATTCTGAGCATATTCCACACCCAAACAATGCTGCAAACGCACATCTTCACCTTGTCCATCAACATCGCCAAAACCAAATAAATCTCCGCTACCGCAAACAGTCCGTACTTGGTAAGGTTCTACAATTGCAACACCGCGAATGGAACTAACTTCACTGTCTGCAATATATAATTCTTGCCCATTATGAGTGATACCGCTAGGTTGAGCAAATGCAGATTCAGTCAGTGAACCATCAATACACGCTTCTGCACCCATACCAGCATAAATTTTAACGGCATTTGTTTCCAAATCCATCTGCCAAATTTGGTGCGACCCCGCCATTGCAATGAACAAGGAATTTCCCACTTTCACTAAATCCCAAGGAGAATTTAGTGCAGTTGTTAAACCAGCACCGCCATGAAGTTGAATATTGCGACTTTGTTTTCCAGTTCCGGCGATAGTTTCTACTAGCTGACGTTGCAAATCAACTCGCCGCAACACATGATTTTCTGTATCAGCAACAAAAAGCATTTGATTTTCTGCATCAAATGTCATTCCTTGTGGTGCAAAAAATTGCGCTTCACCAAAAGCACCATCAGTTAAACCAGATTTACCAGTACCAATTACGTGGAGAATTTCGCCATCAAAACTACTCATAACCAAGCGATGATGTCCAGAATCAGCAATAAATAAACCCGCTGGGGTAGCTAGAACTTTACCCGGAAAAGCTAAAGGTGTAATTAACGGTTGGCGTTGTTTTTCTAAAGTCAAGGTAAGTTGTTGAAAATTAATTGTACCTTTGTCGTTGTGTTGCTGAATTAACCGTTGAATCAATTCTTCTAAAACATTACGCTTTCCTTCACCAGAAACAGAGCCAATTACATAACCTTCTGGGTCGATAATCATTAAAGTCGGCCAAGCACGCACAGCATACTCTTGCCAAACTCGAAAACCGCTATCAACTAAAACTGGGTGTTCGATGTCGTAGCGTAAAATAGCTTGACGGATATTTTCAGTTTCTTTTTCGTTATCAAATTTCCCAGAATGAACGCCAATAATGGTAAGGCTATCTTGATATTTTTGTTCTAAATATTTCAGGTCTGGCAGGATATGTAGACAATTAATACAACAATATGTCCAAAAATCTAAAATGACTATTCTACCCTTGAGTTGTTTGAGAGATAAAGGTTTATCTGTATTCAACCATGAATCATTTTGTGGTAATTCGGGCGCTCTTACACGAGGCATCATAAAGTGTTATTGGGTAAAGTTTACTTATGCGTTTGATTGGAAATTCAAAGCTAGTGAACTGAATTTTTGCATATTACAGTAAATCTAAAGTTTTAGTGTAAATTAAAATATAATCTTCCTTTCCATTAGAACTGACCAAAATTTATGAACACTGTCTATATTTCAGATTTAGATGGTACATTGCTTGGGAGTCATGCAACACTTTCTTCTTTTAGCAAAATAATGCTGAATGAACTTTTACAACAGGGACTACAGTTTACTGTAGCCAGTGCACGTAGTGTTGTTTCTATACAAAGAATGTTAAAAGGTTTAAATCTTCGTCTCCCGGTAATCGAATTTAACGGTGCTTTCATTTCTGATTTTGATTCTGGCAGACACGAAATCATTAATTCTATTAGTCCTGAGATAGTTGAAAGTATTTACAAACTCATTTTAGAGTTTCGCTGTGTTCCCTTTGTCTCTAGCTTCAATGGTACAGAAGATTGTGTATATTATAAAGATGTAATCAACGATGGTATGCGGTGGTATCTTAACGATTGTCTGACGAAGAAAGACCGCAGATGGCGAACAATTGAAGATTTGACCCATTGTTTTAGCGATCGCGTTGTTTGTCTCACAGTAATTGGTCAAGCACAACAGCTACTCGAACTTGAAAGTGCAATCATTGAAATACATGGAACTAGTGTAGAGACACACTTAATCGAAAATCAATATTCTCCTGGTTGGTACTGGTTAACAATCCATGACTACAGAGCTACAAAAGACCAAGCAATTCAGACTCTACTAGAAAATTATGGATTAAAACAAAGTGAAATTGTCGTGTTTGGCGATCAAATTAACGATATCAAAATGTTTAAAATTGCAACTCGCGCCATTGCAGTTGCTAACGCAGAACCCAAAGTCCAACATCACGCAACATTAGTCATTGGCTCAAATACAGAAGATAGCGTTGTTAAATATATTCATCAAGATTTTGCCAGAAAGATAAATATTTAATCTGTAAATATGAAACCAGCAACTCGAAATGTATTGTTAAAAGCCTACGCACAGCTACAAGACATCATTGATGCATTATAGGAAGCTCATGATATGGCAATAGCAAATAATGATTTTGATGATGCTAGCTTGCTGGCTAGTAGAGCAAATAGACTTTATGAAGAAGCAGAAAATTTGGACATTGTGATTTCAGAACAGGAACAAAAATAAAAACAATTGAAGAATTAAAGACTGGGATTCAGGAACTTAGTAAACAAGTTGTTGAACTCAGGTAACAAGCATCTAAAGTGTATTTAACTAACCAGGAACAAGCCAATTTTCCTTTCATTGATTAGAATTGGATGGCAACAGACTGTTTAAATTTTTAATTGTGATGGTTTGGCGATCGGACGCTGCACCGATAAGATTTGCACCATCTGGACTTAGCACAGCATCATGTTTAAGTCCATCAACATCAGAAATATATTTGTCATTCATCCAATTCCACAAGTTTGTGGAACAACAATCGTTAAAAATGATTGTTTGACTATCAGGAGTAATAGTTAATGAATTTAATGAACTAGAATACCCCGGCAATGTTTTTAACAGTTTTAAGCTTTGAGCATCCCAAACTTTAACCATCCAAATTGTACTGAGTTCTTGACGATCCATCCCGCCAGTGATTATTAATTTACCATCAGCGCTGAGGGCGATTACCTCAACTCCAAGAGAATGAGCCGCCCAGCTTTGGATAAATTTTTGTTGACGTAAATCCCAAATCTTGACTCCACCCAGGCTACCAATATATAAATTTTGATTATCTTTGCTGAGTGCTAAAGATAAAACATAACCACGAGTATTGACTTGCTGCTGAAGTTTACCCTGAGGTAAATTCCAAACTTTTACAACCGCATCGTTCATACTCCCAGTAACCAAAGTTTGAGCATCAGCACTGATATTTAAGGCTTGGACTTCTCCTAAATGTCCGGGAGAAAAGGTTTTATCTAATGTGATACTTTTATAATTCCATTTTTCAATTACGCCTGTAGATGTACCTACAACTAAAGTTTGATTATCTGGACTTACAGCGATAGATTGAATTTTGCCAGAAAAGAGGCTCAAGGTTTGTTGCAGACTTTTGCTGTTAATATCCCAAACTTGAATTTTGTTCTCCCAATTCCCGCTGATCAGTGTTTGGTTATCTGGTGCGATCGCTAAAACTCCAATATGTTCTGGTATTTTCCAGGCTGGGATAGCTGGTGTATGAGTCGAGATATCATTTTTTGGAGCTTGTTGCTGTGAGTCAGCGTAAATTTGTGGTATTTGCCAAAGTGGTGTCAGCATATACATCACCAGAAAAATCACCACATCGACAATCAAAAACCACTTGCGATCGCGTGACTTTTTAACTGGTGGATTTGCTGGGTGTATGGTTTGATTTGCGCTAATAGCTGCGATAGCTTCCGGTAACTGATTAGATATGTTTGTCGCCGCCTGAAATGTCAGCTTTAAATATACTTGCTCGCTCAATTGAAGAATTTTAAATTCTAATGGTAGTTCTTGACGATTAGCTGAAATAAAACCCAGCCCATTATAAAACTGTTTATCTTGACGCCAACCTAGACAGTACAGGGGTAGGGTGATTTGCAGCTGAATCCGAGCTAATAACAACCTCGTCATTTCTTGTGGTTGATATTGTGGCTCAATATGTAAGTTAAATAATATCGAACAATTCGCGTTCTTACCAAAGTGAACGTAACCTATTGGGCGTTTATCTTTTTCAATTATTAACTCTTGCCATGTAAAAATAAAGCGATTAAAAATGAAGTATAGAGACATGAACCACAAAGCGATCGCAATTCCCGAAACTGGTAAATCCAGTAAAGAATAATCAAATTCCGCTATCCAGGTTAAACCCAAAAGGGCTTTGATAAAACTTAAAGTTAGACTAATCACCACAAAACTGACGCTTGCCATCAAAGCAAGTACAGTCAAAATATAAAGTAGAGATTTTCTAAATCTTTGCCGATGCCAAAAGGTTTTGTAAATTTGCCATTGCTCTTTAACATCTTGGAAGGGACGAATAGAAATCCCAGGTGGTAAAGGTAAGCTTGTTGATTGATGTTCGCCGATGGGAATTGGTGGTTGCAATAATACCATTGCAGGTAGTTGATAAAGCTGCAATTCTTTGGGCTTATCTTTTTTGGGAAGAGCGACAAACCCAAATCGTTTATAAAATAATTTGAGATGAGGAAGATAAACTAGATATACAGGTAAACTAACATTTTCTAGGCAATTCCAGAGTAATAGTGAACCAACACCTTGGTAGCGATGTTTAGGAGCAATATAAATGTTAGACAGTATATTATATTTTTTTCTCACTACAAAGAATGCCCAGCCAACAATTTGCTTTTGATATTCAACAAACCAAACTTTATCATTGGTATAATTGCGTGACATTAAATATGCAGAAAGTATGTATATGCCAAATACCAATGCAACTGCACTACCCATATACAAGAATACAAAAAAATCACTTGGGCTGACTGCTGAAGAAATAATCTGCCAATCAAAGAAGTGATTTGGCGGTTTTCCATACTCAAATAAATATGCTTTATAATTTATCTCTAATCTCTTGACAAATATGTCTAAAACTGTTCTGATACAAAGAACTATCCCTAAAATAGATATTAAAAGAAATATCCAACCAGAGTATTTAGAGTTGTGCGCTTGTAGCTCTGCAACAGTGCCTTTACGGAAGGAGTATCCTGAAGATGGTTTTTCAGATGAAGACATCGATTAATCAACCTATTAATAGTTGCACGCCTGAGAAAATATTTGTGCGATCGCTCCCAGCTTTTCACGCAACTCAGATGATGGAGAACCGCAATTACACCGAAAAAATGATGTCAGCCCAGGCGTTCACAACACGACTTTGGGAGTCAATTACAGATTAGTTGAAGTTGAAGCCGTTCAACTTGAACGTCATTGTGCTAACACTCAGTGCAGTAAACCATTAGCCCAAATTTTTGCCAACCTCACTTCCTTGAGACGTATCATTCCATTTTCACAGGCATTGAAACCTCGTAAATTGGCTAAGGTATTGGCGTAAATATTTTTTTACTTGGAAGTCCTAAAAACTGACTAATTTTGAAAATAGGTAGTTACTAACTTTCTGTAACTACATAAACTAGAAATGATTTTACTGGATATTACTTTTGAAAGAACTCGATAAACTAACCACTACAGAATTATCAACTTGGGTACAACAAACCAAAACCCAAGTTAAACAGGGGCGAATTCCCGATCGCATTCCCAAATTAGCCTTAGCCAACCCCAATTGGTTTGCTGTTCACATCTGTTGCGAATCCCAAAAAACCATCAGCTTTGGAGATACAAGTTGTGTGTTTCCCCTGATGAGCGTTATTAAAACATTTTCTCTACTTTATCTTTTAGAACATCTAGGAGCAGAAACAGTTTTCGGCTGGGTTGGGGTAGAACCATCACAAGCACCCTTCAATTCTTTGGAACAATTAGTTAGCGATGGCGGCCGTCCCCGCAACCCGATGATTAATAGCGGGGCTATTACCCTTGCCGATAAGTTACCAGGTAAAGACGCTAAAATTCGCACTCTTTTATTTTGCCAATGGCTTAATCAATTGGCAGGTTGTCAATTACATTTGGATGAAGCGATGTTGACTTCTGTACGATTAACACGTTCAAAAGCCAATGAAGCGATCGCTAATCATCTTGCCCAAATCGGACATCTCGAAAATCTCGAAATAGCCCTTGACACATACGAGCAAATATGCTGTTTATCTGGAGGAGTTGAAGATTTAGCTTTGTTAGGAAAACTCCTAGCTTTTGCAAATAGCTATATCTCTACACAAAATCGCACAATTGTCAATGCTGTGATGTCAACTTGTGGACTTTATGAAGCTTCTGCCGAGTGGGCAGTGAGAATTGGTTTGCCAATGAAATCGGGCATTGGTGGTGGGCTTGTAGCAATAGTACCAAATGAGGGAGCGATCGCTTGTTATAGCCCCGCCTTAGATACAGTGGGAAATCCTGTGGCGGGGCTGGTTTTTATGGAAGCTTTATCGCAAAACTTACAGTTGAGTATCTTCGGCTAAATTAGGGAACTGCAAAAAATAAACAACAGTAGATGATGGTTGACGGTTGACTGTCAACACTTTTATTTATCAAGTGTTGGTGTAAGTGTTGGTTGTGCTTCAGGCGATGGCGCAGCTGTTTCTGGTGCTGGAGACTCAATAATTTCTGGAGGCTGCGGTGGCGAACTTGGAGATGGCGCAATTATTACTTTTGGTGTGGGCGTATCAGGAGTTCGACGGTTGAAAAATCCTCCAAACCAGGGTTTTCGTGACTCAGGCGCAACTTTTTCAGGTAACGGCGTAGTTTCTGGAGTTGGGGTTAGGGTTGGCTGTGGTTCTGGTGTTACTTGTGGAGTTGGAGTTAACGTTGGCTGTGGTTCTAGCGTTACTTGTGGAATTGGAGTTAACGTTGGCTGTGGTTCTGGTGTTACTTGTGGAATTGGAGTTAACGTTGGCTGTGGTTCTGGCGTTACTTGTGGAATTGGAGTTAACGTTGGCTGTGGTTCTACTTGAGTTTTTGGTGTTGGAGACTCAAGACTTTCTGGCAAAGTGGGTTGTGGAGTTGCTGATGGTGTAACTGTTGTTTCTGGGGTTGGTGTCTTGCCGGGACGACGGTTGAAAAATCCGCCAAATCCTCGTTTTGCTTGCTCAGGTGCAACTTTTTGTGGTGCAGGCGTTACTTGTGGAGTTGGCGTTACTGTTGGCTGTGGTTCTGGTGCAGGAGACTCAATAATATTTGGTGTTGGCGAAAAACTAGGAGATGGTGCAGCCGTTGGAGGTTGTAATTTTGGTTGTTCTGGTTTTGTTGGCTGTGTTTTTGATTCTTCTGGAACTTGAATTTTTGGACTTGGCTGTATTTCAGGGGTTTTTTGTACAGCAGGGGTGGGTGCGAGTTTATAATTTGGGTCTACAATACCGCGTACCCGATCTGCTGTGAGTTCTCCTCTGGTAATTCTCGACAGAGTATCCTTACCTTTTGGTTGGTAGTCAATCAGCCTAACTGTGGTGTTAAAAGCATTTTTCAGAGGATTTCCCTGATTATCGAGAAATTCCAGTTTGACCCAGTTTTTACCAGGTTTCCAACCTTTGAGGTAAATTGACTGCCAGCGATCGAAAATAAAGCTTTCACCATTAATTGTGCAACGGATACGCCAATCGCTAAATTCATCCTTGGCATTTTCTGACGCAGCCAGATGCAAAGGAGCATTAGTTAAGTAAAAATCAAGTAAAATCGGCTCTGCCCCATAACTACTTTGAGGGCGACTGTAAGTGAGCAACGGTAGATTCGGAACTGGGCTATTGTCATCAGTCTTAGTGAAGACATGAAATGTTGTCTGGGCATAAGCACCTTCATTTTTAAAGCTTTCATGCCAAGGACGGGAAGCAAACACGCGCAACGTGTGAGTACCTGGTGACAAGTCTGGCAAAACTAAGGGCTGATTCAGATCGTAAACAGGTATGTAAGGTTGGTTATCAAGAATTACGTGTAAATGTGGCCCTAATTGTAATTGTGAGTCTTTAAATATTGGTAAATCCTTCACCTGGAAGCGCGCTGTGACTTTGTTATCTGAGAAAACTTCATCAGATTTTGGCGTAATAATTGTCACTTGTGGCTGATAAACTTCCAAAATTGGGCGCAATTCTTGGATAACAGCAGGAGGAGCAACTTCCGAAAATTGCTTAGAAACTTGAGAAATTCCTCCAGTCTTTTCTTGATTAACAATAGATACCTCCTGGCTACCCGCTTTATCGCCACAACTAACTAAGCTGCATACCAGAAGCAATGTCATCACCCATCTGAAAAAGGGAAAACTCCCAGCGAGGAGCTTCTTTAACACGCTTTTTTCCCAGAATTTCATGCCTTGCACCCAGAGTTCCTCTTCGACATGTCCATAGGGAAATATAGCCCAAAACTGGGGATGGGCAAAGGGCAAGGGGCATGGGGCATGGGGCATGGGGCAAAGGGCAAGGTGTAAGGGGCATGGGGCATGGGGTAAACGAAAGATCACTCCTTTTCCCTTTAACCTTTCCCCTTTTCCCTACCCGAAGGGTTTTCCCTTTAACCTTTTCCCTACCCGAAGGGTTTTCCCTTTCCCCTTTTCCCTACCCGAAGGGTTTTCCCCAATGCCCCATCCCCCATGCCCCATTCCCAAACCATCTTTTTTACGAATTGTTATCCTTTGTAAATTAAATGAATAATCTATTGACTTTTGGACAATTAGTTTGAAGGTTAAAAGGCAGAAAAGGCAGTTATTTCAGGGATTTTGAATTATTGTTAAAATATCTCCATCAATGTACAAGTGAAGACTTTATAATTCAACGAGAAACAACTCTCCACATGGGTCTTCACTGTGGCTTCAGCAAATCACTGGAGTGTGCGGTAAAACATTACTATGTGGTAATCATGATTCCTCATTCCTTATCAAGAGAGGAGGTCGAATGGCAATAAGTCCTCCGGAGCGAGAGGAAAAAAAGGCAAGAGTAATCGTCGATAATGACCCGGTTCCTACCTCATTTGAAAGATGGGCCAAACCCGGACACTTCGACAGATCTTTAGCCAGAGGTCCAAAAACCACTACATGGATTTGGAACCTTCACGCACTCGCCCACGATTTTGACACACATACCAGCGATTTAGAAGATATCTCCCGCAAGATATTCTCAGCACACTTCGGTCACTTAGCCGTAGTGACCATCTGGCTAAGCGGGATGATTTTCCACGGCGCGAAGTTTTCTAACTACGAAGCTTGGCTGAGCGATCCGTTAAATGTTAAGCCGAGCGCCCAAGTCGTTTGGCCCATTGTGGGACAAGACATTTTAAACGGTGATGTTGGCGGTGGTTTCCACGGTATTCAAATCACCTCTGGTTTGTTCCAAGTATGGCGTGGTTGGGGTATCACCAACTCCTTCCAGCTATATTGCACTGCCATCGGTGGCTTGGTATTAGCAGGCTTATTCCTATTTGCCGGCTGGTTCCATTACCACAAAAAAGCTCCCAAATTGGAATGGTTCCAAAATGTGGAGTCGATGCTGAATCACCACCTACAAGTACTCTTAGGTTGTGGTTCCTTGGGATGGGCAGGTCACTTAATTCACGTGTCTGCACCGACTAACAAGCTTTTGGATGCAGGGGTAGCACTTAAAGATATACCCTTGCCCCACGAGTTCATCCTGAACAAAGACTTGTTGACGGAACTGTACCCAGGCTTTGCTGCTGGTATAGCACCTTTCTTCACCTTGAACTGGGGTCAGTATGCTGACTTCCTCACCTTCAAGGGCGGTCTAAACCCAGTAACAGGCGGCTTGTGGCTGACAGATATTTCCCATCACCATTTAGCGATCGCAGTCATGTTCATCATTGCTGGTCACCAGTACCGCACCAACTGGGGTATCGGTCACAGCATTAAAGAGATCCTGGAAAACCATAAGGGTCCTTTCACCGGTGAAGGTCACAAAGGTCTCTACGAAAACCTGACCACATCTTGGCACGCTCAATTGGCAACTAACCTTGCCTTCTTGGGTTCGCTGACCATCATCATCGCGCACCACATGTACGCGATGCCCCCCTATCCATATTTGGCAACTGACTACGCTACGCAGTTGTGTATATTCACTCACCATATTTGGATCGGTGGCTTCTTGATTGTTGGTGGAGCTGCTCACGCTGCCATCTTCATGGTGCGGGATTACGATCCAGTTGTGAACCAAAACAACTTGCTGGATCGGGTGATTCGTCACCGAGATGCGATTATTTCTCACCTGAACTGGGTGTCTATTTTCCTCGGCTTCCACAGCTTTGGACTGTACATCCACAACGATACAATGCGTGCATTGGGTCGTCCCCAAGACATGTTCTCTGATACGGCAATTCAATTGCAGCCAGTATTTGCCCAGTGGATACAAAATATCCACGCCTTGGCTCCTGGATCGACTGCGCCCAATGCCCTAGAACCAGTTAGCTATGTCTTTGGCGGCGGTATTTTGGCTGTAGGCGGTAAAGTGGCAGCTGCACCCATAGCTTTGGGAACAGCAGACTTCCTAATTCACCACATTCACGCCTTCACCATTCACGTCACCGTCTTAATTCTGCTCAAAGGTGTGCTATTTGCCCGTAGCTCTCGTCTGATTCCAGACAAAGCAAACCTGGGCTTCCGCTTCCCTTGCGACGGCCCTGGTCGTGGTGGTACATGTCAAGTGTCTGGATGGGATCACGTATTCCTGGGACTATTCTGGATGTATAACTCCCTATCCATTGTAATTTTCCACTTCAGCTGGAAGATGCAATCAGATGTCTGGGGAACAGTAGATCCAGATGGCACAGTGACTCACATCACTGGTGGTAACTTTGCTCAAAGCGCCATCACGATCAACGGTTGGTTGCGTGACTTCTTGTGGGCACAAGCTACACAAGTCATCAACTCCTACGGCAGTGCCCTATCTGCTTATGGACTTATGTTCTTAGGCGCTCACTTTGTTTGGGCATTCAGCTTGATGTTCCTGTTCAGTGGTCGCGGCTACTGGCAAGAATTAATTGAGTCCATCGTTTGGGCGCATAATAAACTGAAGGTAGCACCAGCAATTCAGCCCCGCGCTCTGAGCATCGTTCAGGGACGCGCAGTAGGGGTAGCTCACTACCTTCTAGGAGGAATTGCTACTACTTGGGCATTCTTCCACGCACACATCCTTTCAGTAGGGTAGCAATCAGTTTTTTAGAGTTAGGAGTTAGGAGTTATGGAGTTAGGAGTTAGAAGTAAAGACGGGATTAACTCCAGTCTTTGCAAAAATTAGGAGTTAGGAGTTGAAAATAAAAATTTCTAGCTCGTGACCCTCAATTCATAACTCTCAACTCATAACTCTCAACTCATAACTTGCAAAACTGGTACTTGATGGCTAAAGGTCAGAGGAATTATTAAACCTATGGCAACAAAATTTCCAAAATTTAGCCAGGATCTCGCACAGGACCCGACTACTCGTCGGATATGGTATGCGATCGCTACAGGCAACGATTTTGAAACCCACGATGGCATGACAGAGGAAAATCTTTACCAAAAGATTTTCGCTACTCACTTCGGTCACTTGGCAATCATCTTCCTGTGGGCATCCAGCCTCCTGTTCCATGTAGCCTGGCAAGGTAACTTTGAACAGTGGATTAAAGATCCGCTTCACATTCGCCCCATCGCCCACGCGATTTGGGATCCCCACTTCGGCAAACCAGCGATCGAAGCTTTCACCCAAGCTGGTGCCAGCAATCCAGTAAACATTACCTACTCTGGTCTGTACCACTGGTGGTATACCATCGGTATGCGGACAAATACTGAACTGTATAATGGCTCAGTATTCCTGTTGATATTCGCAGCTGTATTGTTGTTCGCTGGTTGGCTGCACTTGCAACCCAAGTACCGTCCTAGCTTGGCATGGTTTAAGAGCGCCGAACATCGCTTAAACCACCACCTAGCAGGTCTGTTTGGTGTTAGCTCTTTGGCATGGGCTGGTCACTTAATTCACGTTGCCGTCCCCGAAGCTCGCGGACAGCACGTAGGTTGGGATAACTTCCTCAATACCCCACCCCACCCAGCAGGTTTAACACCATTCTTTACAGGTAACTGGGCTGTTTACGCTCAAAACCCTGACACTCCTGGACATGTGTTTGGCACATCCCAAGGTGCAGGAACAGCAATTCTGACTTTCTTGGGTGGTTTCCATCCCCAGACAGAAGCTTTGTGGCTGACTGACATCGCTCATCACCACTTGGCGATCGCAGTATTGTTCATCGTTGCTGGTCACATGTACCGCACAAACTTTGGGATTGGTCACAGTCTCAAAGAAGCCTTGAATGCCAAGAGTTTCTTTGGTATTCCCGTTGAAGGCCCCTTCAACCTACCTCACCAAGGTATTTACGATACCTACAACAACTCCCTGCACTTCCAATTAGGTTGGCACCTAGCAGCGTTAGGTGTAATCACCTCCTTGGTAGCACAGCACATGTACTCCATGCCTTCCTACGCGTTTATTGCGAAGGACTATACAACCCAGGCAGCGCTGTACACGCATCACCAGTATATTGCTGGATTCCTGATGCTTGGTGCTTTTGCTCACGGTGCAATTTTCTGGGTACGTGATTACGATCCAGAACAAAACAAAGGCAACGTCCTTGACCGCGTATTGAAGCATAAAGAAGCGATTATCTCCCACCTCAGCTGGGTATCCCTTTTCTTAGGCTTCCACACCTTGGGCTTGTACGTACACAACGATGTAGTAGTTGCTTTCGGTACTCCTGAAAAGCAAATCCTCATCGAGCCAGTATTTGCTCAGTTCGTCCAAGCTGCTAATGGTAAAGTCCTGTACGGTTTAGATACCTTGTTATCTAACCCAGACAGTATTGCTTACACAGCATGGCCCAACTACGCTAACGTTTGGCTACCAGGCTGGTTAAGTGCTATCAACGCTGGTACTAACTCCCTGTTCTTAACAATCGGCCCTGGCGACTTCTTGGTACACCATGCGATCGCCTTAGGTCTGCACACCACCACCTTGATTCTCGTCAAAGGTGCTTTGGATGCCCGTGGTTCTAAGCTGATGCCCGATAAAAAGGACTTCGGCTATGCCTTCCCTTGCGACGGCCCCGGTCGTGGCGGTACATGCGATATCTCTGCTTGGGATTCCTTCTACCTAGCTGCGTTCTGGATGCTCAACACCATTGGTTGGTTAACCTTCTACTGGCACTGGAAACATCTCGGTGTTTGGCAAGGTAACGTTGCTCAGTTCAATGAGAACTCTACATACCTCATGGGCTGGTTCCGCGATTACCTGTGGGCAAACTCCGCTCAGTTGATTAACGGCTACAACCCCTACGGCGTGAATAACCTGTCTGTCTGGGCTTGGATGTTCTTGTTTGGACACCTAGTTTGGGCTACCGGCTTCATGTTCTTGATCTCTTGGAGAGGTTACTGGCAAGAGTTGATCGAAACCCTTGTTTGGGCACACGAACGTACTCCTCTAGCTAACTTAGTTCGCTGGAAAGACAAGCCCGTTGCTCTGTCCATCGTTCAAGCCCGCGTAGTTGGTCTAACCCACTTTGCAGTCGGTTACGTTGTAACTTACGCCGCATTCTTGATTGCTTCTACCGCTGGTAAGTTCGGTTAATTCGGCTGCTAGTTTTGTAGATAAGTAATAAAAATCCCCTACCGTAATGGTGGGGGATTTTTTTACAGTAAACTGTTTATCGAATTTATGAAGATTATTGTAGATATTGATTGTAAAAGTTTCAAAGCAATTCTAATTAGCCGAGCGGCTAAAAGATTGATGCATACCACAGGCTAAGCCTAAAATTGATATTATTTGTGAACAGTCATAATAATGAACGCTAAACTTGTTGAATCATTGTTACAAGTTATTCTATCTCTCTCTGATGAAGAGCGATCGCTATTGGAAGAAAAACTATTTTTCGATTCATCAGAGCCTTCAGCTGATGAGCTAGCGCTACTTGCTCAAACTGGAGGAGCTTTTAGGTTTCTTGAAAATGAACCAGATATATACTCACTTGACGACGGAGAACCTATCTAATGTCTCTCCAAAAAGGTGATATCGTCTTAGTTCCATTTCCATTTACAGACTTGAGTGGAACTAAGCTACGCCCTGGTTTAGTTTTATGGATAGACACTATAGGCAATGATGTGACTTTATGTTTTATTTCATCTCAAAACATAAGTAGTTTGAGTCCAGAAGAATTTATTTTAGAACCTTCAGATCCAGATTTTACTAGTACTGGATTACGGGTTGTTTCTAAAGTTAGGGTGACTCGAATAACTACCATAGAGCGTCGACTAATCACCAGAAGAATAGGTAAATTAGGAGCGAATCAAGTTCAGCAGTTGAATACAGTGATTCTTCAAGCTTTGAAACTTACATAATTTCAAGTATGTTATGAAGCTAGTGAAAACTGCGTAGTTTACCGCCGTAGTCATCACCTAAAATTAACTTGGTAATAATCAGCTATATGGAAGAACTGCAAATCTCAGAAATAGAAGCTACCTTTGCAGCACTTGTTAACCAATGGCGAGATGAAACTCGTGGCATATCATCTACTAATCAAATGTCAATGCACCCTGCATACCAGCAAATTATTGGTATGGGAAAACCTGTAATCCCACTTTTACTTAGGGAACTGGAAAATAAATCTGGACATTGGTTTTGGGCATTAAAATCTATCAGTAGAGAAGATCCTGTACCTCCAGAATATAGGGGAAAACTAAAGGAAATGACTAAAGCTTGGTTGGAGTGGGGTAAGCAAAAACGCTATCGGTAGTACGCCTAAAATTAAACTTAACTATAAACACTCAAAACCATGACAAACTGGCAAGAACGTATTACTCAAAACCCAAATGTATGTCACGGTAAACCGTGTATTAAAGGAACACGCATTATGGTATCTATCATCCTTGATAACCTTGCCGAGAGACTGACATTTGAGGAAATTGTTCAAGAATATCCACCGCTAACTTTAGAAGATATCAGAGCAGCGATCGCTTATGCAGCACAATTAACTAAAAAACAGGAATTACTACCACTGCGATAAGGCTTTCTTGTAGTGGCAGACGAAATACAGACGCGAATCAGGCGATCGCAGTGATACTATGTATGAAAAATCCCAAGTTTTCATCAGAGGAGTTCTCACGTGTCCATTCCCGAAATTACCCAAAAGCTATTAGCTGCAAAACAAGAGAAAGGACTAAGCTTTGCCGATTTAGAAAAAATTCTCGGACGCGATGAGGTATGGATAGCTGCTGTCATCTACCGTCAAGCTAGTGCTTCCCCAGAAGAAGCGAAGTTATTAGTCGATGCACTGGAACTACCTCCAATTTATATTAATGAGTTGACTGAATATCCGGTAAAAGGATTAGGCCCAGTTGTACCAACTGACCCACTGATTTATCGCTTCTACGAAATTATGCAGGTGTACGGATTCCCAATTAAAGCCGTGATTCACGACAAATTCGGCGATGGGATTATGAGCGCCATTGACTTTACTTTAGATGTAGAGAAAGAAGAAGACCCCAAAGGCGATCGCGTTAAAATCATTATGTCTGGTAAATTTCTACCATACAAAAAATGGTAGTGTTTCAATAACATCAAAACAAGTTATAACTAGAAAACTGAGATAACTTGATAACTCTTGCAAGAAAAACCAATAACGCCAGCAAAAGAAATAATTTTTAATCCGTATTATACCCAGCAAAACGGAGCAGCATATTTAGGTGATAGTCTGAAACTAATTAAATTTATTGATGATAATAGTATTAGTTTAATTCTCACCTCACCACCATTTGCTCTCACACGCAAAAAAGAATACGGTAATGAAAGTGCAGAAAAATATATCGAATGGTTTCTGCCTTTTGCCTATGAATTTAAGAGAGTACTAGCAGATAATGGCTCATTTGTATTGGATTTAGGTGGTGCTTACTTACCTGGTAATCCCGTGCGGAGTATCTATCAATACGAACTTTTGGTCAGATTATGCAAAGAAGTAGGTTTCTTTCTGGCTCAAGAATTTTACCACTATAATCCTGCTCGACTACCAACTCCTGCTGAATGGGTGACCATCAGACGCATTCGTGTCAAAGATTCAGTAAATACCGTTTGGTGGCTGTCCAAAACACCAAATCCTAAAGCTGATAATAAAAAAGTTTTAAAACCCTATAGCCAAAGTATGAAGCAATTACTTAAAAATGGCTATCACGCTAAAATACGTCCTAGTGGACATGATATTTCCGACAAATTTCAAAAAGATAACCAAGGCGCAATTCCGCCAAATCTGCTGGAAATTGCTAATACTGAATCAAATAGTGCTTATTTACGACGTTGTAAAGCAGCAGAAATTAGACCCCATCCAGCACGTTTTCCTCAAGGATTCGCCGAGTTCTTCATCAAATTTTTAACTGATGAAGATGACATAGTATTAGATCCATTTGCAGGTTCTAATACAACTGGCTTTGTTGCTCAAACTCTCCAACGCCGATGGATTTCTTTTGAAATTAATGAGGATTATGTAATGGGAAGTCGTTATCGATTTAGTCAAAATTCAGATTATCTGAAGAGTGACGAATGAAAAGTGAGGAGTTAAAACTTATAACTCATAAATAATAGCTACTCACTTAGATTTCTCCATTCACTTGCATTTGATGAACTCGATCTGCTAACTCTTGACGACCTTGGTCATCTAGTTTATCAATCGCTAACATACCCATAAGAATAACTTCTTTCAGGGTTAAACGTGTCGAATGTGCCTGTTTTTGCACAATCTCCTTAATAATGGGACTAACTCCAATCGCTGTACTCGCTCTAGCCACGGAAGAAAAAACACTAATGATTCAGCCTAAATCTTAGCACTTCCAATGAAGTTATTCTCTATAGTTAAAACTTAATTCAAGTATGTTTCAACTCATACTTCCAGCAAAAAACATAAATTTCAAATTGTATAGAGAGAGAACTACAACAGAAGTATACAGTATTATCCTCCTTTCAGAAAATTTTCGTCAATTTTGCGATCGCACTATCCAACCTCAAAACCAACTTTGAATAAATTCAACAGTTCTCGTAGTAGTTAAAATAAGTATATTTTTTTACACAACAATTATCCGTTGCAATTTCTTAATTTTGTATTAAGTATAAAATACTACAAGAATTCCGATTGCCGTATTTTTAACTGAAAATTGCTGATTGAAATAGGGAACTGCAAAAAATAAACAACTACTTTAAGCAGTTGACAGTTTACAGTCAGGGCTGAGCAAGGACGTAGAACAGGGAGTTACCAGACCGCTTGCTTCTTCTGTTACAGAGGCTACGGAAGTCGGTGCAGCTCTAAAGTCGCAGTGGCTCCTATGAGCAACTAGCGTTAACGATGGACTGGAACCTATGTGTAGCAAGTTACCAGTCTTCTGTAAAATATTTTTCAGTTGGAAGTCTCATATTATGCCAACACCATTCACGGGTAATT
The DNA here is from genome assembly GCF_002608075.1 of Nostoc linckia z4. Taxonomy (GTDB): domain Bacteria; phylum Cyanobacteriota; class Cyanobacteriia; order Cyanobacteriales; family Nostocaceae; genus Nostoc; species Nostoc linckia. Next base: position 73,656 of record NZ_LAHA01000037.1, on the reverse strand, counting down.
TTCGGCTATTCTTCTAAAATTTCCACCAAATCCTCAATGGTCACATCAAAGGTGCGAGCTAATTTATAGATAGCAGTAAAGTCAACTGTTGTCATTGCTGAACGACGAGCATAACTTCTAACTGTGCTATAAATTACCCCAGAACGGTCAGAAACTTCCTTGAGTGTCCATCCTTTCTCTTGTGCTAGTTCTCGAATTTTCAATCTCACTAATCCCATATTTGATAACTGATGCATTTGCACCGCTTAATTTCATATGAGAAATCAAAAAGTTTAGAGGTTTCCCCTGTTGTAGCCAGACATAACCTCTTGGTTAATCAAACTCTCATGCGTTCGCCACAGCTTACAAATACCTTCGCAGTAGGAAACTCTCAAAAGAAAACAGTAAACAACGATAAAAAACTTTAGTTATGAATCTAAAGCACAGTTTAAAAAAGGCGTTGCATAATTGCGGGATGATTTTGGAATGTGCCTCAACCATAATCCCCGCGTCTGGTGTGTCCCTGCGTAAGAGCGTCAACCTTAATCATCCCCTTAAGGAACTCCAAAAAATAAATTATTCCGGTTGCGGTCGTCAACCGTCAACCGTCAACAGTCTTCTATTGAATATTTTTTTACTTGGAAGTCCCTTATTCCGTATATTAGCAACATCAAAAGCAAAAACCTCTATCCTGGGATTGTCAAAAATCATTTAGCAATCACCAAGTTTGCACCTACTCGTAATATTTGTCACAATCAACTCTTAGCAAGTCATCCCTTGGTGAAAATATTCCTTGGAATCAAAGTGTTCTCACAAATCTGACTCATCTACCACCGGGAAAACCCTACTTTAAAGAGATCGTAAATTGTCTAATATAATCTCGCAAACACGCTTTACAGAAATATACAGTGTAAATAAGAATAATAATTTGACCTAAGTAAAATTATCCTGAATACAGCACAGTAATGCTGTCATAAGAAAAAGCAGTGAGTAGAGGAGAGACAAAGCGATGAGGGATCCTTATCTGTTGGCAGCAGGCTTGTTAACAGGATTGGCAATACCAGCATCGGCTCTTCCGCATCTGTCGATTGTCCTGCCAGAAAATTCTAGATTTCTTTGGGATTTAAAACCAGGTTCCCCAGCGATAGTTAGTACAAACATTATCAATAGGGTGGATTTTTCGTTACCGGAACTCAGCGGCCAAGTATTGCAACCCTTAGAAACTTCCCAGCCAATAGTAAGTGAGCCAAACATCAACAGCGTTGATTCCTCATCACCACAACTCAGTAGCCAGAGCTTACCAGTTCGCACAACAGAATCATCGCTCAACCCCAGCAGCCAAGCAGCTACTTTTTCACTGACATCTGGCAATCAACTTTACTACCAAAGATTGGCAGCTCTAAAAACAGGTCAGATTTATACACGTGGTGATAGCGATAATTTGCAATCCTTGTGGGAGTCAATCAAGAAGCGTCAACTGACTTATGAAGATTGGAAAAGTTTACTAGCTTTAGAAGCCAGAGCCATTGCTCAGGGTCAAGGTACAAATCACCTGAGTATTTTAGTTGGTGATTCCCTAAGTATGTGGTTTCCCAGAGAAAAATTACCTAGTGGGAAATTATGGCTCAATCAAGGCATATCTGGTGATACTTCCGGTGGTGTTTTAAAAAGATTGGGAGCATTTTCCACAACCAGGCCAGACGTAATTTACATTATGGCTGGGATTAACGACTTACGAAAAGGCGATAGCGATCGCACAATTTTGAGTAATTATCGCCGAATTGTCCGCCGCTTACGACAGAATCATCCCCAAAGTCAAATTATTGTCCAATCAATTTTGCCCACCCGCTTAGCAAAACTCTCCAATAGCCGCATTCGTAACATCAACACCCAACTAGCTAAAATCGCCAAAGAAGAAGGGGCCAATTATCTCAATATCTATAGTTGGTTTTCTGATATGGAAGGCAATTTACGCCAAGAGTTAACCACAGACGGCTTGCATCTGTCCCAAGAGGGTTATGATGTTTGGGGATCGGCACTACAGCAGATAGAATACAGGCTGACTCAGCATAAGGATTAAGCGATCGCTGATTTTTTAGCGGCAATCCATTGGTCATAATGCTGCAATTTCGTGTAAATTTATATACAATCTAATACCAAGCCTAGCATGTCTACGACAGGCTACACCTACGCCCCTTCATAAAAAGCCTCACGGGGTTGGAAAAGCCAGTAGCTTGAGGCAAGGCAAGAAAAACATACGATCGGTTTTTAAGCTGACACGGTATAAAACTGTGTCTATAAACATTTGTAACTTTAATAGAAATTTCCGTAAATTCCTCATACAAAAATGAAGCTAAACCTGTGGAGAACGCTTACAGAAAACAGCGGTCTCTAGGATGGGTTATACCTACGCACGTTTATAAAACCAAGGAGAATATCATGGAAAACCGTCTGCAAATACAAGATATTCAAGACGAAGAATTGGATATAGAACTAACTGCTCAAGAACTAGAAGAACTACAAGCCTTGAAAGGAGGAAACTTCGTAACTAACTTAGGTTTGATTAATTTAGGAATTCCTAAAGTATTTCCTTACGGAATTCCCTATCCCGACTTGTTTCAAAAAGTAAGTATTTTTCGTTAGTAACCAGAGTTTTTAGTTCATAACGAGTAATTGGAGTCGTGTAGTATATGGCACTTACTGGAAACTTTAACCGCATTCTGCAAATCCATCCATCCAGGCGGTGCAATCTGCACTGTCTCCATTGTTACTCTGCTTCTGGCCCAGAGGAGCGAGACCAACTCAGTGTTCCGCTCCTTTTAAAAGCAATTACCAATGCCAGCGAACAAGGGTACACCATTGCCAGCTTTTCAGGAGGTGAACCCCTTGTCTACAAACCTCTACCCGAATTATTAAAGCAAGCTCATCAATGTCAGATGCGTACAACCGTTACTTCCAACGGCATACTATTAGATGAGCGACATCTAGAACAGCTGTGTGGAGCAGTTGATTTACTGGCCATTAGTCTTGATGGAATGCCATCCTCTCATAACCGTATACGTTCTTCAGAGCAGGCTTTTGAAAAAATGGCGGCTCGACTAGAAGGGGTTCGCCAATCGGGTATCCCATTCGGATTTATTTTTACGCTCACAAAACGAAATTTCCGAGAATTAGACTGGGTTGCCAATTTCGCTTTAGAGCAAGGAGCAAAGTTATTGCAGATTCATCCACTCGCAGAAGTTGGATACGCTAGCCAAAACCTCATGGGTTCTAGACCTAGTACCAACATACTATCTTATGCTTACCTGAAAACCCTATATCTACGAGAAGCTATTGGTGACAAGCTGTTTATTCAGATTGATTTAGTTCACCAAGATTTGCTGCGTTCAAATCCTGGTAACTTTTTTGCAGACGAAGCATTAATTAACCAGCAGAATTACTGCTTTGCAGACCTAGTATCACCTTTAATTATCGAAGCAGATGGGACGGTAGTACCAGTGCAACATGGTTTTGACCGCAATTATGCTCTCGGAAATCTTAATCAGGCGTCTTTAAGTGAACTTGCCACTCATTGGACTGAAGAACGGTACCCCTGTTTCCGAGAACTCTGCCGACGTGTTTATCAACAACTAACAGCACCCGCCGATCTGCCGATTATCGATTGGTATGAAACGCTCATGCGCCAGGCAAAAATTGGTTATGACAATGAAACTACAACAACCGTGTCTATAACTTAACACCTGCCACTTCCCGATTTAAAACTTGATTTAACTTGCCGCTACGGTAACCTTCTAAATCCAAAGTTACGTAAATAAATCCAAAATCTTGAAATGCCTTAATTAAGATTTGTAAATCAGTTTTTAACACAAACTCTTTAATTTGTTCTGGTAATAATTCAATACGTGCCGTATCGCCTTCAGAACGTACCCGTAAATTCTGCCAACCCAGCTTTCTTAAAAAAATTTCGGCTCTACCAACTCGTTGCAACTTAGCTACAGTAATTTCTTCACCGTAAGGAAAGCGAGAACTCAAACAAGGTTGAGCGGGTTTATCCCACCAAGGTAAACCCAATTCTTGCGAAAGTTGGCGGACTTCAACTTTTGTAACACCCACTTCTGCCAAAGGCGATCGCGCACCTCTTTCTTTCGCCGCCTGAATTCCTGGGCGATAATCATGCAAATCATCGGCATTCACGCCATCCACCACATAGGGATAACCAAACTCTAAAGCCAAAGGTTTAAGAGTATCGTGCAATTCACTTTTGCAAAAATAGCAGCGGTTTACTGGGTTGGAAGTGTAGTTGGGATTCTCCATTTCGTGAGTTTGGACAATTTGATGCCGAATCCCAATAGTTGCAGCTTGAATTTTGGCATCTTCTAACTCTTCTGGTAATAGCGAAGGAGAAACCGCAGTTACAGCCAAAGCGCGATCGCCCAACACATCATAAGCAATTTTCGCAACCAGAGTGCTATCAACACCCCCAGAGTAGGCAATCAACGCCTGCTCCATTTCTTGAAATAAAATTTTTAATTGCTCAAATTTTTCTGTCAGCATCATTTAAAAACCCCGCCATAACCTGATAGCACCAGACAAATCCTATTGTAGTCATTAGTCATTGGGCATTGGGCATTGGGCATTGGGCATTGGGTATGGGGAGACAAGGGAGAAGGGGAGACAAGGAACAAAGCTGGCTACCTCGTCTCCCTTGTCTCCCTTGTCCCCCTTATCCCCCTTATCCCCCCATCTCCCTACTCTCAATCAATGGAGTTTGGTACTTTACTATACTTAGCTACCAAAGTGGCTAAAAGTGGTAAATCAATTGGTTTAGAAATATAATCATTTACTCCAGCAGCAAGACAAGTTTCGCGATCGCCTTTCATCGCCATTGCTGTTTGAGCAATCACTGGAATCTTTTGATACTGGGGATTTTGTCGTAATTCCTGCACCAACTTTAGACCATTTCCATCTGGCAGATAAACATCCATTAAAATGACTGCTGGCTGTTGCTGTGTTAAAACTTCCCACATTTTTGCAGCGCTCTTAGCCCAAGTCACTTTATATCCCAATTTCGATAGATAAATTTGCATCAAATCGCCGTTGGCTTGGTCATTTTCCACCAGCAATACGTGAGGAGACAAACTAGGAGTCACAACCACAGTAGAAGAAAAACATTTTGCGTCCTCTGTTTCCTCTGCTTCTCCTGCTGCTTGTCCTTCCTCTGCTTTCTTCAGGGGAAGTACCAGTGTAAAATGCGAACCCCGATTTAGCTCAGATTCCACTTTCACGGAACCACCGTGAATTTCTGCCAGTTTGCGAGTCACTGCTAAACCCAAACCAGTACCTTCAACACCTGCCACAGTGTTAGCAATTTGGAAATAAGGATGAAATAGTAAAGCTTGGTCTTCTGGGGATATACCAGTGCCAGTATCCCAAACTGTAAAATGCACAAATAGCCCTTTGCTAGCAACCCGTAAGCCAACACTGCCTTGAGTAGTGAACTTTAAAGCGTTGAAGAGTAGATTCAACAGCATTTGCTTGAGTCGTAAGGGATCGGCCACTAAAGTTGGCAGATGTGGGTCGAGTTCTAAGACTAATTTCAAACCTTTATTAGCGGCTTTTTCCTTCACCAGTGCCAAAACATTGCTACACAGCAGTGGCACATCTACTGTTTCCCACTGTACTTCTAGTTGGTTGGCTTCAATTTTAGAGAGATCTAAAATATCATTAATCAGAGCTAGCAAGTGCTTGCCGCTAGATTGAATGATATTTAAATACTCTAGCTGACGTTCTTTCGTTGGTTCGTAGCCTTGGGCTAAGAGCAAGTGGGTAAACCCAATAATCGAACTTAGGGGTGTGCGGATTTCGTGACTCGTGTTTGCCAAAAACTGATTTTTGAGTTGATTAGTACGCTCTAATTCTTGATTAGAATTACTTAGCTGTTCATACCGTTGCTGCCAACATAGGATGTGTCTCAGTTGCAGTAAAGCTGTATTACACTGCTTAGCAGACCTGGCCATGAATTGCGCTCTGAGCTGAGCTTGGGATATGAGTGGCTTAGAATCAGGCCCCGGCGCTGCTGTGGCAATAACTAGCCAGCCAATAACGCCACCAGCATCATCAGTTAACCGCCAAGCATTCGGTATTGTTTGATTCTCTAGCTGCTGCAAATCTTTGATTTCTATGGTCTGTTGCAATTTCAATGGCAGCTTTTTTTCTGCTGTCAACGTTACTTCCAACAGTGGAGCTTGTGAGCTGGAAAATGAGGAACGAGAAACATAACAAACTGTAGCAAAGGTTTGGTGTGGTTCCAGCAGAGCCACACCTACGGTGAACTGCACGAACGCCACATGACTGGTGTCCACAGCAGTGTTAATCTCGTCAATTACAGTTTGGAAAATTTCTGCTTCTGCGGCTAGGGACTGTGAGACAGTATTACAAGCAGAAAGCAGGCAATCATTAAGGCGACTTTGTAACTGGTTTAAACTTTTCTCCAGCCACAAATCGGCGCGAACTTGTTGACTTGTTGTCAAAAGTTTTGGCGTTGCATCTATCTGTGAGTTCTGTTCTGGTAAGCTTGAATACTGCTGCATGGTCAACTAGACCGCTGAACAAGTTTAGCTTCGCATAAAAATCCGAATAGGATTCTATGTTATGTGGGCGGGCAATCCTTTTTTATTTATAAACCATAACTTATGGTGTCGGGTTTAGCACCTAAACCGCAAAAAATAATTGTAAAAAGGACTGATTTGAAAATTTTTTCTGGCAACTTCAGACTCATGGATATACAATTTGCCCAATTAATCGTCAACGGAATTGCAGTGGGGAGTATTATTGCTCTAGCCGCAGTTGGACTAACACTGACCTATGGAATTTTACGTCTATCTAATTTTGCTCATGGTGACTTTCTCACATTAGGAGCCTATCTCACTTGGTTAATCAACACCATTGGAGTCAATATTTGGGTGTCTACAATCCTCGCAGCAGCAGGAACAGTAACGGTAATGCTGTTATCAGAAAAGTTACTCTGGTCAAGAATGCGCTCTATTCGTGCTACCTCCACCACACTAATTATTATTTCTATCGGACTGGCCTTATTTCTTCGCAATGGAATTATTTTTATTTGGGGTGGCAAAAATCAAAATTATGATTTAGCCGTTACTCCTGCTTTAGATATCTTCGGCTTGAAAGTGCCGCAAAATCAATTATTAGTGTTGGGATTGGCAGTGCTAGCAATTTTGGCACTGCACTATCTCTTGCAAAACACCAAAATTGGTAAAGCCATGCGAGCAGTAGCTGACGATCTCGATTTAGCCAGGGTTTCTGGTATCAATGTTGACCGAGTAATTTTATGGACTTGGGTAATTGCTGGTACCATAACATCATTGGGAGGCAGCATGTATGGTTTAATCACTGCTGTGCGCCCGAATATGGGATGGTTTTTAATTTTACCCTTATTTGCCTCAGTGATTTTGGGAGGGATTGGCAACCCCTATGGTGCGATCGCCGCAGCTTTTATTATTGGCATTGTCCAAGAAATCAGCACTCCTTGGCTGGGTTCTCAATACAAACAAGGTGTAGCACTGTTAATTATGATTTTGGTGCTACTCATTCGTCCCAAAGGTTTATTTAAAGGCACGATTTGAGCAGCACCGTTCCACTTCTAACTATTCAATAATGTGGAAATAATAAGCTGCTACCAAGAAATTGATAGCCAACAAGAACAGTGCCCAGCCCGTGCGAAAGGCGTAGGGAGGTTTAGCTCCACTGTCAGCAACTGCGGAATTCTTAGTTTTAGCAGTCATAATGCACTTCTCCTAATGTCAGGACTTTTTAAGAAATACCAAATTATGTGTACCAATCTCCCAAATTCTTTAGAAATATTTGAAGTTGGGGATTGGGCATAGGGCATGGGGCATGGGAAGAGGAGTTAGGAGTTAGGAGTTTGGAGTTTGGAGTTAAGAATTATTCTCTTTGTGCCCCTTATCTCCCCCATCTCCCCCATCTTCCCCACTCCCCACTTCTGGGTCTCCCGCATGGTAAGAACTACGAACCAGGGGCCCGGAACGGACGTGGCTGAATCCCATTTCCCGTGCTATTGAGCCGAGTTGCTGAAATTCCTCTGGAGTCCAATATTTTTGGACTGGTAGATGCTCTAAAGAGGGGCGCATATACTGGCCGATAGTCAAGCGATCGCACCCCACAGCCCTCAAATCAGCCATTGCTTGGACGACTTCGTCGGTGGTTTCTCCGTGCCCCAGCATCAAGCCTGATTTTGTGGGAATTGTCGAATCCAGTTCTTTGACTATAGCCAACACTCTCAAGGAGCGATCGTACTTGGCTCCCCGGCGCACTGGCCCGGTTAAGCGTCGCACTGTCTCAATGTTGTGGTTGAAACAAGCCACTTTGGCTTCAACAATCGTAGCTATGCGCTGGCGTTGACTCGATTCCCCACTTCCTGCACCACCCCAGAAATCTGGAGTCAGGACTTCAATTTGAGTTTTTGGGTTGAATTGGCGGATAGTGGTGATGGTGTTCGCAAAATGCCCTGCACCTTGGTCTGGCAAATCATCACGGGCTACAGAAGTCAACACCACATAATGTAATCCTAACAGCTGCACCGCCTGGGCTACCTTTTTCGGTTCCTCTAAATCAATAGGCATCGGCGCATGGCCTTTATCTACCTGGCAGAAAGCACAAGAGCGCGTGCAAGTAGGCCCCATCAGTAAAAAAGTTGCGGTTTTTTGGGCATAGCACTCTCCCCGATTGGGACAACGCCCTTCTTCGCAAATCGTATGAATTTGCCGCTGTTTAATAATGCGTTGTACGGTGGAGATTTCGCTGGCTTTGCCAATGGGGCGACGTAGCCAGCTAGGCATTGCCATAATTTCAGACTTGAGTTCAGCTTGTTGTGACGAAATCATAGACGGTTGACTGTTCACTATTGACTGTTCACTGGTGACTGATGAGTTAGAAGTTATTATTCTCTCCTCTGCTCCTGTGCCTCCCCATCTCCCCATCTCCCTATCCCTAATCTTTTAGATCGAGGCTAAAGCTTTAAATATCACAATGACACAAATTTAAAAGAACACAAGCAAAAGTTTTGCAAAACACGTTTAGCAATGTCATTTATACCGAAATATACTATCCCCCAATTCATAGATATTTTGTATATAGTGGGAGAATTCTCAAGGACAATCGGCAAAGCCGCTATTTACACTTAAAGTTTCTGTTAGAGCAAACAGTCGTGGCAAGCAATAAAATTTTAGTTATCGATGACACTACAGTTGTCAGGGTAAAAGTACGAGAAATGTTGCCTCCAGGCAATTTTGAGGTACTGGAAGCAAAAGACGGTGTAGAAGGACTAAATTTCATCCTTCAGGAAAAACTCAGCCTGATTATGCTGGATTTTCTCCTGCCTAAAATGAGTGGCTGGGAAGTTTTCCAGCAAGTTCAAGCTCATCCTGAGTTAAGGAAAATTCCTTTGGTGATCATGTCTGGTCGCAAAGAAGAGGTGACTGAAAAAATCCCAGAACCTTTTGAATATTTTGAATTTCTGGGCAAGCCTTTCGATCAGAAGCAACTAATTGGCGCAATTAAGTTAGCTATGACAAAAGCGAAGCAGCCACGCCCAGAATTAGTTGCAGTGGGAGCTGCTACCGCTAAGAATGGCACTACCACAACCTCTGGTGTCACTAGTGCTACAGTAGCAACTTCTAGTGAGACAAATGCCATACTAACAACCCCAGCTGCTACAAATACTACAATACCAAACTCTAGTTCCCCAGGAGTCTCCCAGGCGGAAATTGAGGCATTGAACGATAAAATAGCCAAAATGCAAGCAGAAATAGAAAGCTTGAAGAAACAGCTAACTCAAGTTGTGACTTTTATTAAACAAAAAATCAAATAAGCTAAAACACATTTAAATTGCATAACTAATTCGCTGGCTGTTGTTTGTCATTAGTCAGTCTTAACCAGAGAATACGCAACTTGGACACAAATTAGCTTAAAATTTGCCATCGCTATTATCCTGTGCGGTTTCAATTACGAATTAATAATTACTAATTACTTGGTCGGGATACGAGGGTATTATTAACCTCACTTGCTAGTCTAGCAAAGCATCCTTAGATCCATTAAGCCTGCCATAGTTTACTTTTGACAGCAAGAGTATGGCAGGCTTTTTTGTGATTTATGCTCGTAGATAACAAGACACAATATAAATGTTAACGTCACAGCTAATTTCATAAATTTAGGCAAAAAATCAAATTATTTTTGGCATGAAAAATTTCATAAACTGCGTCTAATTTGAAACTTTGAGTTTTTGGAAAATTAAGTTGTATTTTCAAATCATAGATTCTTATCTGTTAAAAGTTATCCATTTCCTTTTGAAAAACTCCAGTTCTCAACTTAGACAAAGTTTAATATAGTAATTGAACTAACAATTTCATGAAAAATTTATATTCTCAAAAATATAGGAATAATAATTAAATTTTTGATGAAACTTTAAGTAATAAACACCAATAAAAGGATAAATTGGACTATTTACTGATAACGATAGTCTGAACAGGGGAATACTAAGCCATAGAAACAAAATTATAAATATAGGTTGCAATGTCAATAGTACTAGATACACTATATGCGTTTCCTGGCTATAGGATAACTGAGCAAATTTACTCAGGTAGTAAAACCCTAGTTTATCGGGGTATTAGAGAGCAAGACCAAAAATCAGTAGTTCTCAAATTGATGCGGAGTGAATATCCTACATTCGCGGAAATTGCCCAATTTCGCAATCAATATATCATCACTAAAAACCTCGATATACCTGGTATCATCAAACCCTATAGTTTAGATAATTACCGCAATAGTTACATCTTAGTGATGGAAGATTTTGGTGGTATTTCCCTACAAAAATGGCGACTGGAAGCCAAGGATAAAAAAGAGAATAAAATTTCCGTAGATGAGTTTTTTGATATTGCTATTAAAATTGCTTCTATTCTTGAAGGACTGCACTGCGATCGCATTATTCACAAAGATATTAAACCTGCCAATATCCTGATTAATCCAACTACATGTGAGATAAAAATCATCGATTTTAGTATTGCCACACTTTTACCAAGAGAAAGCCAATGTCTGATTAACCCCAACGTTTTAGAAGGTACTCTTGCTTATATTTCTCCAGAACAAACTGGTAGGATGAACCGGGGTATTGACTACCGCACTGATTTTTATTCTCTTGGTGTAACCTTTTTTGAACTCCTTACCGGACAAGTACCTTTCACAACTAAAGATCCGATGGAGTTAGTTTACTCTCATATTGCTAAACAACCGCTAAAAGCTAGCCAGCTAAATTCCAATATTCCAGCAATTTTGTCTGAGATTATCAGCAAACTGATGGCCAAAAATGCTGAGGAACGCTATCAAAGCGTATCGGGGTTAAAGCATGATTTGGAAGTATGCCAAAAGCAATGGCAAGAAATAGGAAAGATTGCAAATTTTAAACTAGCTAGCCGCGACATCTCAGACCGTTTTGTAATCCCCGAAAAACTCTATGGTCGGCAAAATGAAGTTGCAACCCTACTTGCTGCTTTTGAGCGAGTTGCTAACCCCCTTGGCTGTTCCGTTAGATCCTATCCTCCGGTTTCTGGGTTGGCGCAGTCTCTCATGGAAAAGGAGTATCAGTTAACAGAATCACTTGCTTTAAGCCAGGAAATCCCTGCTACCTGTCAAAGGGGAATTAGGGGAGTAGAAATGATATTAGTCGCGGGTTTCTCAGGCATTGGCAAAACTGCTGTAGTTAACGAAGTTCACAAACCCATCCTGCGTCAGCGGAGTTACTTCATCAAAGGAAAATTCGATCAGTTTCAACGTGATATTCCTTTATCGGGGTTAGTGCAAGCTTTTCGAGACTTAATCGGACAACTGCTCTCAGAAACTGATGCCCAAATTCAACAATGGAAAGCCAAGATTCTCCGAGAATTAGGCACACAAACTCAGGTAATTATTGACGTAATTCCTGAACTCGAACAGATTGTTGGTCAGCAACCTTTAGTTACAGAACTTTTTGGGAGTGCCGCCCAAAATCGTTTTAATTTATTATTCCAGAAATTCATTCAAATTTTCACGACAAAGGAGCGTCCCCTTGTTATCTTTCTCGATGATTTACAATGGGCAGATACAGCTTCTTTAAAACTAATTCAGTTATTAATGTGTGAAAATAGCTTGTCTGATATCTCAGAAGATACAGAAAAAATAGCTGAAGTCAAAAGAAGTTTATTATTAATTGGTTCTTATCGAGATAATGAAATTTCAAAAGCACATCCACTTTATTTAACACTCCAAGAGATTGAACAAGCAGGAGCAAACATTAGTACTATTAATTTATTACCTTTAAATCAGGGAGATTTAAATCATTTAATTGCTGATACTCTTCATTGTCCAGAATTAGTTGCTGTTCCTTTGACTCAGATGGTGTTTGCCAAAACTAAAGGTAACCCATTCTTTTCTATTCAATTCCTCAAGTCTTTATACGAAGAAGAATTAATTGTATTAAATTTAGATCTTGGTTATTGGCAATATGATATTGCTAAAATCAAAGAATTAGCTCTTACAGATGATGTAGTACAATTTATCGCCATTCAAATAGAAAAACTACCAATCAATACCCAAAAAGTATTAAAGCTTGCTGCTTGTATTGGCAATCAATTTGATTTAAAAAGTTTAGCGATCGTCCATGAGAAATCTGTAGTAGATACAGCATCAGATTTGTGGCAAGCTTTACTGGATGGACTCATTTTACCACAGACAGAAATTTACAATATTTTTCCGGCAGATAATAATAATCAAGACTTAATTATTCAAGGTATAGAATCTACAGAAATTACAAGTATTAATTTGCAAATACCTAAATATAAATTTGTACACGATCGCGTACAACAAGCTGCTTATTCTTTAATTCCCGAAGAACAAAAAAAGCCAATTCACTTAAAAATTGGGCTACTGTTGTTGAGCAATATTCCAATCGCAGAACAAGAAGAAAGAATTTTTGAGCTTGTCAATCAGCTGAATATTGCAGTGGAATTTATCTCTCATCAAGGCAAGCGAGATGAACTCGCCCACATGAACTTAATTGCTGGACGTAAAGCTTTAGCATCAACAGCTTATGCAACTGCACTTAAATATTTAACTATCGGTATCCAGCTACTAGCACCTGATAGTTGGGAAACAAAACATCATCTCACCCTAGCCTTATATGAAACTGCCACAGAGGCAGCATATTTAGCTGGTAACTTTGAACAGATGGAGCAATTTGCAGAGGTGGTGTTGCTACGTAAACCACTGCTGGAAAAAATAAAAGTTTATCAAGTCAAAATTCAAGCTTACGGAGCGCAGAATCAAGGACTGGAGGCCATAAATACCGCACTTACATTTTTGAAGCTTTTGGGAGTGGAATTTCCCGAACATCCACAGAAGTCTGATATTCAATTAGCAATGGCAGAATTAGCATCAAATCTCAACGGCAGGCGTATTCAGGATTTAATCGAACTGCCGGAAATGATAGATGCTCAGCAAATAGCAGTGATGCATATTCTATCGACTATAACTGCGATTAGTTATTTAGTGAGGCCGGAACTGTTTCCGCTGATTTATATCAAACAAATCAACTTATCTTTAAAATATGGCAATAGTTCCTTGTCTGCTTTTGCTTATGTCAATTATGGGTTAGTACTCACTGGCGTAGTGGGAGATATTGAGTCTGCCTATGAATTTGGTCAATTAGGTGTGAATTTAGTAGAAAAATTGAATGCTAAAGAAGTCAAAACCAAAATAATTCTTGCATTTAATACAGCTATTAGACATTGGAAGGAACATACTAGACAAATACTAAAACCTTTACTGGAGAGTTACTATTCTGGAATAGAAACAGGAGATTTAGAATATGCAGCCTATTGTCTTAATGCTTATTCCTATTCTTCATATTTTGTCGGTCGGGAATTGACAGAACTAGAGCGGGAAATGGCAGCTTATAGTAATGCCATCGCTCAAATCAAACAAGAAATAGTATTTAATTGGATTAGTATCCACAGACAAAGCGTTTTAAATTTACTAGGTAATGTAGAAAATCCTTGTTGTTTAATTGGTGAAGCTTACAACGAAGAAAAAATGTTACCGCTTTATAGAGAAGCTAATGATGTAATGGGGATTTTCTATTTTTATGTCAGCAAATTACATCTTTGTTACTTATTTGAAAAATACCCTTTAGCGTTGGACAATGCTATCCTAGCAGAAAAATATTTAGATGGCGGAAGAGGACAGTTAGTTACTCCTATTTTGTATTTTTATGATTCACTAACACGGCTAGCCTTATATGGCAATGCATCTGTTTTAGAGCAACAATCTATTATGGATAAGGTTCGATTGAATCAAGAAAAAATGCAGCATTGGACACATCATGCTCCGATGAATTATTTACATAAATATTATCTTGTAGAGGCTGAACGGTGTCGCATTGGTGGTGAATATCTCGAAGCGATCGAATTTTACGATCGCGCTATTTCTCTGGCTAAAGAAAATGAGTATCTCCATGAAGAAGCTCTGGCTCAAGAAGTCACTGCTAAATTCTACCTAGAATGGGGCAAACATAAGATTGCCCAAAGCTACCTTACAGACGCTTACTATAGTTATGTTCGCTGGGGAGCCGTAGCAAAAGTTGACGATTTGGTAAAACGCTATCCTTTATTACTCGCTCCTGTATTCCAGCAAGAAAAGCTCAAACTAAATATCTATTCTAGCCAAGAAAGTACTTCTTTGAAGAACATATCTTTATCGAGTTTGAGTACTCAACAAACTGTGATTGGCTCAAAGACAAGTATTTCTGATTCTTTGGATTTAGCTACATTTATTAAAGCATCTCAAGCACTTTCTGGAGAAATTGAGCTTGAACGACTGCTTTCTAGTTTAATGGAAGTCGTCATCGAAAATGCTGGAGCTTCTAAATGTGCTTTGATTTTAAGTGAAGATGATAGCTTAGAATTAATTGTCACCGCAGTTTGTTCGATTTCCAATTTTGAAAACAGCTATACAGAATTTCCGTCCATTTCTTTAGAATCAAGCTACGATGTTCCAATTACTTTGATTAACTACGTTAAACGTTCTAGGGAAATCTTGGTTATCGATGATGCAATGGCTGTTTCCTTTTTGGCAGCAGATAGCTATATTATCTGTGAAGAACCAAAGAGTCTACTGTCTGTACCGATTATCAATCAAGGACAATTGATTGGGATTATTTATCTAGAAAATAATTTAACTACCGGAGCATTTACACGCGATCGCGTAGAAGTTCTGAAACTACTCACTACCCAAGCAGCAATATCTCTTAAGAATGCCATCCTCTACAAAAATTTAACACAAGCAAAACAAAGTTTAGAGAAATACAACCATACTCTAGAGCAAAAAGTCAAAGAAAGAACGCAGGAATTAAACGATAAAAATGAAAGATTACAACAGGCCATACAGGAATTAAAACGCGCCCAAATTCAATTAATTCAAAGCGAAAAAATGTCTTCATTAGGGCAAATGGTAGCGGGAATTGCCCATGAAATTAATAACCCCATTAACTTTATTCACGGAAATATTGCTCATGCTAGCGAGTATGTACGCCATTTGCTAGAGTTGATAACTGTTTATCAACAAGAATATCCTGATTCTTCACCTGCCATTGAGGATAAATCTGAGGAAATTGACATAGATTTTCTAGCAAAAGACTTGCCAAAAATTTTAGATTCCATGAAGGTTGGGAGTTCGCGTATCCGCACTATTGTTTTAGGCTTACGCAACTTTTCACGTCTTGATGAATATGAAATGAAGCCTGTAGATATTCACGAAGGAATAGATAATACCTTGATGATTTTGCAGCATCGACTTAAGGAGAAGAATGATTATCCGGAAATTGAAGTCATCAAAGAATACGGAAATCTACCAGAAGTGACTTGCTATGCAGGTCAGCTAAATCAGGTATTCATGAATATCTTAAGTAATGCCATCGATGCTTTAGAAGAATTATCCGTAAGTGAGCAACAAATAAATCTTAATGGAGATTTGGGAGTATCAAAAGCTCAACAACAAATAAAAAATCATTCTCCAAAAATTCGCATCTCTACTCAACTAGCAAATTCCAATACAGTGGTAATTCGCATTGCCGATAACGGTTCTGGTATCACAGAAGCCCTGCGTCAGAAAATTTTTGACCCATTTTTTACAACTAAGTCAGTGGGAAGTGGTACAGGTTTAGGATTGTCCATTAGCTATCAAATTATTGTGGACAAACACAAAGGTAATTTAACTTGTAATTCCACAATAGGAGAAGGCACAGAGTTCGTGATTGAGATACCAATGCAACAAGGTTAAGTTTATCCTACTCTGGATGGGATTTGATGTTGAGTGTTGAGTGTTGAGTGTTGACTGTTGACGGTTGACAGCTTAAAAAGCAGTATTGCGTGAGTTTGGTAAAAAGTCGGGAGTCGTGACTCTACTCCCTACTCCCGAATCCCCCCAAAAGCCCAAGGGTATTGTGTTCTAAGATACAGAGATAGCTGTTATTTTCGTCAAAGACTCTTGACACACTCGGTGTCCTGTCATTACCATCTTGACTCCACAAGAAGGCGCAAGGGTAAAGCCTTTACGTTGGGGTCGCTCTCTTTGACCATCGACTAGCGCTAGTTGATAGTTTGACAACACTGTTGCTAATACTAGTTTCATTTGAAACACAGCCAAAGCTTCACCAATACAACGACGCACACCAGCCCCAAAGGGCAGAAATTCATAGGGAGAAAATTGTCGTTCTAAAAAGCGCTCTGGTTTAAATTCCTGTGGTTTGGGGTATAAATCTTCACGTTGATGGGTGAGATAAATACTCGGAAGTGTCACAGTGCCAGGTTCTAAAGGATGTCCCAAGAGTTCAATAGGTTCTTGCACTACTCTAGGGAAAGAGAACATAACAACGGGGTGAATTCTCAAGGTTTCATTACAAACAGCTGTCAGATATGGTAGACGGTAAATACTCATGGGATCTGGGGAATCACCGAGAGTGTCTAATTCTTGGAGTAGTTTTTCACGAACTAAAGGTTTTTGGTGAATCCAATACAATCCCCAAGCGATCGCTGATGCTGTAGTTTCGTATCCAGCAAGCATTAAAGTGATCAACTGATCGCGTAACTCTTTATCCGTCATCGATTGACCGGTGTCATCCTGCGCTAACACCAGCATAGATAAGATATCTGCGCGTTCTGGATTCAGTTGCTGTCTACGTTCGGCAATTTCAGCATAGAGCAATTTATCAACTTGCTGGCGATCGCGTAGAAACTTTCCCCAAGGACTCCAAGCTCCCAAATCCTTTTGCAAAAATGAGAAAAAGAATAAACTAGAGGTTATTGGCGATCGAGTCAAATCCAACAATTCGGGTAATAAATATTTCAGTTCTTGGAATTTTTCTCCCTCATTCAACCCCAAGACAACCTGTAATATTACCTGTAGGGTTATCTCTTGTGTGAAATTACGAGCCAAGAAGTGCTGATTGACTAGTAACTGACTAAAAACCTTTGTGGATAAGTTACAGATTTGTTGACCATAAGCTCGCATTCGCTCCCCATGAAAAGCAGGCATTACGAGTTGTCGTTTTTGTTTGTGAGGAATACCCTCTTTCAAGAAAAGCGAAGCTTCTCCCACTAAAGGAGCTACAATTTTATTCGCTTCACCAATAGCAACAAACTTCTTTCTGTCATTAGTGAGAATTTCCTGGATTGCCTGGGGATGGTTCACGAATACCACAGTATCGCCAAAACCAACTATTTTACCAGTGAAAATATCAGGATATTGCTGAGCCGCTTTTTCCATATAACCGACAGGATCGGTAATCCATTGCAGCTTTTGTAGCAGCGAAGGAGTTTTAATCAGATTAGGTAATGTCATTTAATTTTTGATCGGGTTAAGTCTCGCTCAAGAATTCAACACTTCATAATTTTGTGTTAGTTCCAGCCTTTCGATACTTTGATAGCGACTTGTCTGGGAATACCAGTCATGGTTGCTGCGTATCCAAGCGTGCATTCCTGATATGTATTTTGCAAGTTCAGCATCTACTTCTTCTCCAAATGTGGGAAGAGATGCTTCTAAATTCATCATTGTTTGTATGGCATTATTATGCATTTCTACTACACGATAAATTGCCTGATTTATCGGAATTTGCTGTTGATAGTGCAGTACCAATACTAAATTATGAACATCACCACTCAACATTTCTCTAGATACAGAAAAGATATCATTACAACAGGCAATGATATGTCCTGTAAGAAATTGCAATTTGAGAATTATTTCATGTTTTCGTATAAAGTCCGGAATCGTTAAATTATGGCAAAATTCAGTCAAAGTGAGAAAAGCATCGACACCTATACTTGATTTACGCGTCATGATATACGTATCCACATCTGGTACGATTCCCTTGGCGCGGATTGCTGCTTCCTCAGTACATGCCTCTAACCATTCCTGAAAGCTAGTGATGAAATGATGGAACCATATTACACTCGTTTTTGCAAGAATCCTTTCTCTGAGGTTACTTAAAGCAAGAACAAGGGCTGTATCTTCGCTTGTAACGGCTGCCCCATTTAAGATTTCTAAATATCTCTGATTATGGAGCTTTAAAATGTCAGGTTTTTTTCCTAAATCTGATAAATCACATTGATCGTCCCAAAGAAAAACCCAACTTAACCAATCATTTGCAATCTTAATTTCTTCAATATCGCTGTCAGGATAGGCAGATGCAGCTAATAAAAAGAAATTAGACTTACAAAACCGCTTATAAGTTGATTCATTGGCCAAGAGATTGAAGCGAACCACCCATTCAATACCAAACTCTTGTAAAACATCAACATGCCGATTAACTTTGAGTGCAAATGGGCAGTGTAAACCAGGAAAAAGTAATTCTTCCATAAAAAATTCCTGAGCTAATTAAATTTCATCGATCGGCATCTCAGACTTACGCAACAAACATTGCAAACTCTTATTTCTCGGTGTTCTCTGTCTTGAAAAGTGATGATGGTTGCGAATCTCCGCTCATACTTTTCGCTGCGTTCTCTGTGGTTAGATTTTCGGTGATTTCTGCGTAAGTCCTGACATCAATGAGAACGCAACTAAGGCAATAGCTTTTTTATCTATGGCGTAGTTTTGTGAAAAAATTCACGATAGTTACAAGTTTTCCCAAGTATGAACTTGATACTTACTCCGCTGATAGCGGTAAATATGATGTATTTGAATATTTCACAAGTTACTTGGCCATTGTTGTTTTTTTCTGAAAAAAAAATAACCGTAATTATCTGTATTTATATTTTTTTGATAAAAATTATTACGTTGTTGTCTGCATCATTATAAATACTGTTGACGAACAAAAAAACTTTCAATACAGCATGAAAAATATTTTTGTTAGCTAGCGCTCGTTCTTTAAAAAACAAGGGTAATAATGACTAATTGTAAAAAAAACGAGATTCTGGTGGTATATCCATATGTGGCGATCGCCCTAGTACAATCTCAATTTTTGATGTCAGAATGTTGCTGTTATTAGAGTTTTTGGGAACTATAGTATTGTTACACTGTAAATTTTTCAGTCAGTTAAGCAAATGAGATAGCTTGCTTGCGATCGCATTCGACAAGTAATAAGGAGTTAAATTAATTTAAATACATGAGCTATAAACCAGAAATAAATATATCTAATGTCTCGGAAGAGATTTTGATTTTAGTGGTAGATGATACTACTACTAATTTACAAATCGTCTTTCAAATATTAACCGATGCAGGCTTTAAAGTTGTAACAGAAGTTAATGGAGAAAAGGCACTTAAACAAGTTGAATATAGACTACCTGACTTAATTTTATTAGATGTAATGATGCCAAAAATCGATGGTTTTGAAACATGTAAAAAGCTGAAACAAAATGCTGAAACTTGCGATATACCTGTAATTTTTATGACAGGAAATTCAGATACAGATAGTAAAATTAAAGGTCTAAATATTGGTGCAGTGGATTACATTACAAAACCTTTTCATGAAGAAGAATTACTAGCTAGAATTAAAACCCATTTGCAATTACGAAATCTGACAAAAACTTTAGAAAACCGAGTTGCAGAAAGAACAGCAGCGTTGTCTAAAGCATTAAAAGATTTACAAGAATCACAAATTCAGCTTGTACAGACAGAAAAAATGTCTGCACTTGGTCAGTTAGTTGCGGGGGTTGCTCATGAAATTAATAATCCAGTTGGTTTTATTCATGGTAATCTCGGTCACGCTTCGGTATATTTCCAAGCAATGACTAAGCTAATTGAGCTATATCAACAGCATTATCCTTATCCAGTTGCAGAAATTCAAGAAGAAATTGCAGGGATGGATTTGCAGCATATACTTTCTGATTTACCTCAATTAATTTCTTCCATGAAAGAAGGTGTTCAAAGGATTCGTAATATTAGTACCAGCTTGCGAAACTTTTCGAGAGCAGACAGCGATCGCCAAGTTTATTGCAACATTCATGATGGTATTGATAGTACAATTATGATCCTCAAACATCGTTTAAAAGCATCAGAGTGTCGTCCCAATATTGAAGTTATCAAAAATTATGGTAATTTACCAGATTTAGAGTGCTTTAGCGGACAATTAAATCAGGTATTTATGAATATATTAGCTAATGCCATTGATGCTTTAGAAGAATCTAATTTAGGGCGTAGCTATATTGAAATTGAAACCAATCCCAACAAAATTTTGATTGAAACTAGCCTTACAGAAGATAATTATGTCTTAATTCGCATTAAAGATAATGGTGTGGGCATGTCCCCTGAAGTCCAACAAAAAATCTTTGACCATTTATTCACCACCAAACCTGTAGGTCAAGGTACAGGATTAGGACTATCTATTGCTCGTCAAATTGTTGTGGAAAAACATAAAGGAACTCTGGAAGTAAATTCAGCACCAGGTCAAGGTTCTGAATTTATTATTAAG
The DNA here is from genome assembly GCF_002608075.1 of Nostoc linckia z4. Taxonomy (GTDB): domain Bacteria; phylum Cyanobacteriota; class Cyanobacteriia; order Cyanobacteriales; family Nostocaceae; genus Nostoc; species Nostoc linckia. The sequence continues at coordinate 52,652 of NZ_LAHA01000037.1, read as the reverse complement.
CTGCCAATTTAAATATTTCGCAACTATTATCTTGTACGAAAATAATTATTTATATATCAATCAATGTTATGTTCAAAGCAGTAGTAGGTCACAGTAACGATCCAGATTCTCTATCAGCAGTTAAGGACGTTATTCAACAATGTATCACTTCTTTGGCAGGAGATATTCCCCAAGCTGGAATTCTTTTTGCTGCAATTGACTTTGAGCATTCCCTAATTTTGCAGCAAATTCATCAAGCTTTTAGCGGAATTGAATTAATTGGTGGAACAACAGATGGTGAAATTTCTTCAGTTTTAGAATTTCAGCAAGACTCAATTACTTTAATGTTGTTTTGCTCAGACGAAGTAGAAATTTATGCTGGAGTTGGACGCCACATTTCAGCTGATACAATTACTGCAACCAAACAAGCTGTAGAACAAGCCAAAGCAAAAACTACAACAGCACCAAGCCTATGTTTAACTCATCCAGAGAGTCTGACAACTAGTGGTGTTTCTATATTAAATGGCTTAAAACTAGCTCTTGGTCAAAATGTACCAATCTTTGGCGGTTTAGCAGCTGACCAGTCAAAATATCAAAATACATACCAATTTTTTCAAACAGAAGTTTTAAGTGATTCTGTACCAATTCTACTTTTTTGCGGCAAAATATTGTTTTCTCATGGTATTGCAAGTGGTTGGCATCCCATTGGCCAAATCAGCAAAGTAACTAAAGTAGATAAGAATATTCTCTATGAAATAGATGGTAAACCAGCCTTGGATTTTTATCATCATTATCTAGGGTTGCTTCCTCCTTCAATGGAATATCCCCTAGCAGTATTTGAGCAAGATACAGACAACTTTTATATTAGAGCGCCCATTGCTTACGAACCAGAATCTGGTAGTATCACGTTTTTTGCAGATATTCCTGACCAAGCAATGATTCAAATTTCTGAAGCAGGTTATGAAGATATTCTTGCAGCTTCTAAAGCATCATTTATGAATGCTTTAAATAATTATCCAGGTAAAGAACCAAGTGCTGTTTTATTTTTTTCATGTGTAGCTCGTAGGCAAATACTTGGTACTAGGGCACAAGAAGAGTACGAAAATACCAAAATTTGTCTGGACAATTATTTACCTATCTGTGGATTTTATTCTAATGGAGAGATTGCTCCTATAGACCTCATGAATCAAACGCAATTTCACAATGAAACTTTTGTAACTTTAATTTTGGGAGTTCAGTAAAATTTGATGGAAAGTTTTGATTGTGAAAAAGAAATTCAACAACTCAGAAAAACCAATAGAATCATCAAAAAACAGTTGGAGAGGTCTGAGGCAGACCGCATGAGATTAGAAGATATCAATAAAAAGAAAGAATCTTTACTGAAACAAGTAATTTATGAGTTACAAGAATATCAAAATAAATTAGAAGAAAGAAGTCAAGAACTAGAAATGATGGTTTTTAATCTTCAGATGATGGAAAATAAAATGTCCACATTAGGAAGTCTAGTTGCAGATGTCGCCCACGAAATTAACAATCCCATTGGATTTATAGCAGGTAATTTAACTCCGATTCAAGAGTATATTGATAAATTATTGTCTTTGTTAGATATCTATCAGCAAACTTATTCTCAAGCATCTGAGGAAATTCAAAAAAAAAGCAACTCCATTGACCTGGAATTTATTCGTGAGGACTTGCCTCAACTCATTTCTTCAATCAAAGAAGGTACAGATCGAATTTCCAATCTCAGCAAGAGCTTACGAACTTTCTCTAGAGCAGACACAGAACAAAAAATTCTCTTTAACATTCACGAAGGTATTAATAGTACTCTCGTTATTCTCAAACATCGTTTGCAAGCAAATAAAAATCGTCCTGCTATTCAAGTCATTAAAGATTATGGTGAATTTTCATTAGTAGAATGCTTTCCTGGGCAACTCAATCAGGTATTTATGAATTTATTAGCAAATGCTATTGATGCTTTAGAAGAGTCTAATTCTGGATTGACTTTTGATGAAATTAAGGGCAATCCCAATCAAATTACAATTCATACTGCCCTAACTGAAGATAAAAATCATGTTTTGATTCGGATTAAAGATAATGGAGTCGGAATATCAGCTGAAATAAAAGAAAAAATTTTTAACCATTTATTTACAACTAAAACGGTGGGTAAAGGAACAGGATTAGGATTATCAATTGCCCATCAAATCATTGTGCAAAAACACAAGGGAACTTTGGAAGTAAATTCTGTGTTGGGAGAAGGATCGGAATTTATAATCACCATCCCACTTTATTAAGATAGTTAAATCTTTTCTAATAATGTTAAGACTTACGCAAGTACTATTTTGTCATGGCGATCGTGACGTAGTACAGAAAAGCGATCCCAGAGGGCGATCGCTCGTTCCCATGATGTGATAAAATAGAAAATCTTGAGAGCATACTGTCTCAATTTTATTAAAAAATAGTTTACATAAATTTTCCTTTGGATAATAGAAGCGTATCAATATCGGCTTATACGAAATTCAACCATTAACACAAATTAAAACTCTTGATTTCAGTTACTTGAGAGTTATTTTTGGGAACTCTAAAACTGTAGTTCTAAAGTTGTGTTTTTAAAGTTTATGTCAACTTCCTTTAATCATTCAATAAGTAGCCTGAATCTCCCCTTAGAACGCGATCTATTTTTACGTACATTAATCAGAGAATTATCTGGTACATTACAGGATGTAGTTGGCTTAGAAGAGGCTTCTGGATTTATTAGTGTAGTTGGTGAAAGGATGGGTAGTCAGATTAACCAAGATTATAAATCTGCTTTAGAAGTCTCACATCTTTCCCAAAAGCAAGTAGCTGATGTCTTAGTTGATTTAAAAAAACGCATTCAAGGTGATTTTTATATTATTGAACAGGATGATGAAAAAATTGTTTTTGGTAATCGCGTTTGTCCATTTGGGGACAAAGTTGTTAATCGTCCTGCTATGTGTATGATGACTTCAAATGTCTTTGGAACCATCGCAGCGAATAATCTAGGATATGCGAAAGTGCAATTGCAAAATACCATAGCACAGGGAGATTTTGGGTGCAGAGTTATCGTTTATTTAAAACTTACCCCAGAGGCAGAAGAGGTAGAAGGTAGAGAATACTTTAGAGGGGTAGAATCTATGTAAACTCTTGGCTACTAAATTAATTCCACCATACTAGCTCTGGTGTAGAGCGGTAAAGTTTAGTCCAAGTTTAAATTGCAAGCCCATGACTCCTGAACAATTTATTGAACTTGCCATAGTTTTACCAGAACCTTTACTTTTAGTAACTAATGAGGGTCAAGTTTTAGCTACCAATCAAGCAGTAGCAGATATGCTGAAATTACGCCGTCAGGAACTCCAAGGGAAAATGCTTTTTGATTTGGTAACTGAGCCTGCTAGCGATATTATCAAGTATTTACAAGCGTGTTCCACTAGTAGAGCTATGATTTTAGGTTCTTTAACTTTAAATAGAAATGATGGGCAAACATTAAGGTGTCGTACTCAAGGAGCAGTTATCCAACCTTGGTCTCCTGAATCTTCAGCTTTAATTCTTTTGCGGTTGGAAAATAGAAATTTAGCGAGCAATAATTTCCTTCTTCTCAACCAAAAAATCGATCAGTTAGCAAAAGAAGTTCAAAAACGCAAACAAGCGGAGTTAGAACTCCAAAAAGCAAATGAAGAACTAGAAATTCGGGTTGAAGAACGTACAACTGCTTTACAAGAAACACTAAAGGAACTACAACTCACCCAAACTCAGCTAATCCAAGCTGAAAAAATGTCTAGTTTAGGTCAGATGGTGGCTGGTATTGCTCACGAAGTTAATAACCCCGTGAGTTTTATTTATGGCAACCTCCATCATGCTTATAAATACACTCAAGATTTACTCAAATTAGTGGAAATTTATCAAACAATTTGTCCCAATCCGCCTCTAGAAATTCAACAACAAATAGAAGAAATAGACTTAAATTTCCTCATTGAAGATATAACTAAACTCTTCAATTCTATGACGGTGGGGACACAGCGCATTCAAGATATTGTTAAATCATTAAGAAGTTTTTCTAGACTTGATGAAGCTGAACTGAAGCAAGTTAATATTCATGAGGGAATTGATAGTACTTTAATGATTTTGGATCATCGGCTGCAAGCTAAAGATGAGTGTCCAGAAATCAAAGTCGTTAAAAAATATGGGCAACTACCCAATGTCACTTGCTACCCCGGTCAACTCAATCAAGTATTTATGAATATCTTGGTGAATGCCATTGATGCTTTGGAAAAGTCGGCACTCAATGGTCGGTGGTCAGCAGTCAATTCACAAACAACTGACAATCCCCAAATTCAAATTATTACTGAAGTAATCGATGAAAACTCGATAATGGTTACTATTGCTGATAATGGTTTGGGAATCGACGAACAAGTTAGCTCAAAGCTATTTGACCCATTTTTTACTACTAAGCCTGTAGGTCAAGGCACTGGGCTGGGTTTATTTATCAGTTATCAGATTATCGTGGAAAAACATGGCGGCAAACTTAGCTGTTTTTCTACTCCCGGTAAAGGTGCAGAATTTGTTATTAAAATACCTATTTGTTCATAGAATTTGAGATTTTGGATTGATAATGTAGTTCTATGGTAGGCAATAGGCAATAGGCTTTAAAGTATCTTGGTATATGGATTTTTGGGTAAGCTTATTTCCTAAAATATACTTCAACTGCGATAAATCTTGGCTCAGTAAATCGAATTTAAAAAACGCCTGTTTGCTAATTAACAAACAGGCGCTTCTTTGGTAGCACAGAGTTTTATTCAGATGCAGAAGATTAAATCTTAGCAGTCGAATCAACTACGTGTTGAGACTGACTTACTGAATCTAAGTTTGGCACAATTGGTGGATTTTGTGCTTGTACAGTGCTATTGATTGTTGCTTGCAAAATTGCACTATGGGTGATGGAATGGTTAACCAATGTAAATAATGGATTTGACAAAATCCCGGCAATGGAAGTGGCGATTAAAGTAACCACTAAGCCGACTTGCAAAGGTCTAAATCCAGGCAGATTCCAACTTACTGGGGGATAATTCTTCACGGCGTCGGACATTTCATGGGGTTCTTTGACCACCATCATCTTGACTACGCGAATGTAGTAGTAGATGGAGACAACGCTAGTAACTAAACCCAGCAAGACTAAACCGTAAAGACCTGCTTGCCAACCAGCCCAAAACAAGTAAATCTTGCCAAAAAATCCAGCTAATGGTGGAATACCGCCCAAGGAAAGTAGGGAGATACTCAAGCCCAATGTTAGAAGTGGGTCTTTTTGATATAGTCCAGAATATTCGGCAATTTGGTCGGTTCCTGTCCGCAAGGAGAACAGAATGATGCAGGTAAAACCGCACAGGTTCATGAATAGGTAAACCAGGAGGTAAAAGATCATACTGGCGTACCCTGCCTGTGTGCTAGCGATTAAGCCAATCATCACAAACCCGGCTTGGGCAATGGATGAATAAGCTAGCATCCGTTTCATGCTGGTTTGGGCTAGGGCGACTACGTTACCCAAAATCATGCTGAGAACGGCCAGAGCAGTGAAGACAAACTTCCACTCTTCTACAACCAGTGGAAAGGCTGTTGTCAGCAAGCGGATAGCTAAAGCAAATCCAGCTGCTTTGGAACCTACGGATAAAAAGGCGATTACCGGGGTGGGAGCGCCTTCGTAAACGTCTGGCGTCCACTGGTGGAAGGGTGCGGCGGAGATTTTAAAGCCAATACCTGCGATTACAAACACTAGAGCAATGACTAAACCTAAAGATTGACCAGCCTTAGCTGTGGCAATGCCAGTGGCGATCGCACTTAGTTCAGTTTGTCCACCTGATAACCCATACAGCAATGATACTCCGTACAAAAATACTGCTGTACTGGAAGCTCCAATTAACAAGTATTTCAGAGCCGCTTCGTTGGAGCGGGGGTCACGCTTGGTATATCCTGTTAGCAAGTAAGAGGAAATACTCAGGGTTTCTAGGGAGATAAAAATCATGACTAACTCACTAGCCCCGGATAAAAACATCCCTCCAAGGGTAGCAGTCAGCAAAATAGCGATGAATTCTGCTAAAGCGGTGCCACTCTGCTCAATGTAGCGAATTGACATCAGTATAGTAAAAGCGGCAGACAACGCGATGATACCGCGAAAGACGATACTCAGGTTGTCACTGTTAAAGCCGCCGCTAAAAGAGATGGGATTGGAAGCATCCCATTGAAAAGACAGGGCGATAATCGAAGCTAATAAACCCGCGATCGCTAGATATCCAATCGAACGCGAGGATGTACGCCCCAAAATCAAATCAACAATCAAAACCCCCAAGAGGGTGAGAATCACAATTCCCTCTGGTAAGATCGTTCCAGCATTTAACTGGGATGCAAGATTAGCAAAATCCATGAGATGTATAGGTTTTGGCGATTAGACATTAAGGCTAACTCTGTTCATTCTATCTATTGTTCTTTACCAAAATTGCATTAAAATTTCTCTCTTAAGCTAAAATTCCCCCTTGGATGCAAGTAGCTCCAACAAAGAGTAACAGCTTGTTGCTAGACAAATTACTATGCTGACCATCGAATTAAATTATGTTGAAGAGTATTAGATTGCTAATTTACATTCAACATTGATGTTTCAAACAAATAAGCAGTTCAGGCTCTTCTGAACTGCTTACTTACAATTTTTGTAGCTTCAGTTATCTACTAAACTGCTAATTTTGGTGTAGTTTTTGCTTGGCGTAGGCGTAGCCCGTCGTAGACATAGCTAATAAAGCTTTTGCCTTTGTCAATCGTCTCAAAACTTAATACCCTCGTGAGTATCCACTGTTATTATTTTTTTGCCAACCACCACCGCCAGAGCGAGTAGCTTTCTCCTCTCGTGGTCTTGCTTTGTTAACTTTCATTACACGACCCATCCATTCAGCACCATCTAAAGCCTGAATAGCAGCGTCTTCTGCGGCTGATGATTCCATTTCCACAAAACCAAAGCCCCGTGCGCGTCCTGTTTCCCTGTCTGTGGGTAATTGAACGCGTGTAACGGCACCATATTCGGAAAATACCTTACTAAGGTCATCTTGTGTGACGCTGTAGGATAGGTTCCCTACGTAGATTGACATGAAACTCTCCAGAATCCATTGATGCAGAGATGTTTATCCGGAGAGCCGCTTGCAATTATTACTAAAAACAAGATTCGTATCGCCGAACTTAACTTCTCCAAAATTATCCTACCATAACTTTCCATTTGGCCAAGCCCAAATTCGTGCATTTGTCCTCATGTATGGTAAAATCCATCGTTTTTCTCTATACTTACTATTTATATTTCTTACCTTACTGTTGATTGCTCAAATCAGGTTTGTACTGCAAATTCCTTGGGTTATATTACTTATTCTATCCAGCAAATTGCTTCATAGTCTGATTTTTTGGTAGGTAGAACTCGCAAGGCGTGAATCAAGCCTGTACTTGGGCAAGTCACTTTTAATAATGTGTGTTTTTGGAATTTAATTGAATGATATATTCAGGTTAATTGGGATTTTTTAGATGAGTAACAATTTATCAATGGAGAGAGTCCCTGAAGTAGTCTTATGTTTGCACGCCAAATTCCTCTGCATCTACTCCCCAATTTACCCAGCGAATCGCTTCACGCGCTGAGTTAATATTTGGCGGAACTCGCAAGGCGTGAATAAAGCCTGTACTTGGGCAAACCATTTTTAATAAATAAATTGGTTCTTCATCAACATCAGCATCAATTTTTAATAGTGTGTATTCAGCCCAAGTATCTAATTCAATAGCTTGTAATTCTTGGCAAATTCGAGCGTAACCAATACCTTGAATTAAGACTCGACGTAGTTCGGCGTTTTCCTCTGATAAAAGCCATTGAGGTTGCCATTGCTTTGGGTGAACTTTACCGTATTTTTCAGGCAAGGTTACGCCGTGGTAGGAGTAGAGGCTAAATCCATCAGCATACTCTATTGCGGGTTCGCCTTCAGCGTGGAGGCGATTTTGATTGTCGAAGCGCAAGTGAAGGGGGCGATCGCATATAATGGCTATATTCTTATCTGGAAAAATCCAACCACAATTTTTCATTAGATTTTGTAAGATTAACCAAAGTTGTTGAGAGACATTCCATTTTAATTCAGATATACAGAAATCAATACAAATAACTTCACCAAGCAATAGTTCTGGTGATATATAATTTAAGTTATAAATACTAAGATCGAAGTTTTCATAAAAGATATACAAAGATTGATCGAATTCTTTCGATAAAATCCAAGCATATATATCACATATATCAAGTATTGAATTTACAATTATTTCTTGTTTAATGAAAATTTCTAACTCTTTATTTGCTATTTGGTTTTCTATCTCATCTAGTATTGGAAATAAAAATTTTTCTCGAAACTTGTAAGCTTTCTGGTTAAATAAAGAGTTATCTAATTGCAGCATAAATTCTTTCAAAGCTGCATAAGGACTATCATAAAATAGAATTTTAGGCTCATCGAAGTCCATACTTTTATAAGCAGCTTTAACAACTTCCGCCGCTTTCTCTCTATCAATTCGCTCAGTTGAAAGTGCAATCTTCCGCCACTTCTCCCGATAAACTGGAATCAAAGCCTCTTGCTCAGGCGTTAACTTTTCAATCAGCGACATAACGCCAACCTTCAGGCTCGTATTCTCGCTGAATTTTCACCATCCAGTCACCTTGGGGAATTGAAATAGCTTTATGCTCCTCATGAGCTAGCAATGCCGAGTCAGAAAAAATACGTAAATAGAGCGTGCTATCTTTCTCGTACAATTCTGCCTTGCCTTCAGTAATTCGATGTTTATGACCCGTAACTTCGCCTTCTGCCAAAGTTAGATGAGGTATTTTTTGTCCTTCAACCTGCTGCACCGGCAATAATATGACATCACCTTGACGAATTGGTAGCATGATTTTGCTTTCCTGACATGGGCATAAACCCACTTCGCTTTTTTGCTTGAGTTTGGTTTAATTTTGGCACAAGCTCTTAATAATTGGGCATTGGGGGTGTGGGAGGTGTGGGAGGTGTGGGAGGTGTGGGAGGTGTGGGAGGATGAAGAAGATGGAAAAGAAATCTTTCCCCTCTCTCTCCCCACACTCCCCCATCCCCCCACACTCCCCACACTCCCCACTCCCTTACTCCCCTTGCGGAGTATTTTAAAAACTCTACTCGCCAATTATGCGATAGATAAGTTAAAGATTGAAATAGCTGGAAATTCACATCTAGCTTTCCCTCTCCTATACTCTGGGAAGGACTGTACCCTAACTTAGGGTGGATTTTCTCCCAAGCGGGCAGTTTGTGTGAGGATTAAATCACCGCCCTAAGCGTGACGTTTTATCTTGACAATTTGTAAAAATTACCTCAATTTGACTGTTTAGCTTAGCAGCTATTCTTTTTTTTGAAATTTCCATGTCAACTCTCGTCATCGTCGAATCTCCAACCAAAGCTCGTACCATTCGCAACTACTTGCCATCAGACTATAAGGTAGAGGCGTCTATGGGTCATGTACGTGACCTCCCCCAGTCGGCTACTGAAATTCCCGCCGCCGTCAAAGGGGAAAAATGGGCGCAGCTAGGGGTAAATGTGGACGCCGACTTTGAACCGGTATATGTTGTCCCGAAAGACAAAAAGAAAATTGTCACTCAGCTCAAGGATGCACTTAAAGATGCAGATGAGCTGATTCTGGCAACAGACGAAGACCGGGAAGGTGAAAGCATTAGTTGGCATTTATACCAATTGCTGAAGCCGAAAGTTCCGACTAAGCGGATGGTGTTTCACGAAATTACTCAAGATGCCATCAAAAAAGCGCTGAAAAACTGCCGCAATATCGATGAGCAGTTGGTTCGCGCCCAAGAAACGCGGCGAATCTTAGACCGATTAGTGGGTTATACTTTGTCTCCGTTGCTATGGAAAAAAATCGCCTGGGGATTATCTGCTGGGCGGGTGCAGTCTGTAGCGGTGCGACTTTTGGTGAGCAAGGAACGCCAGCGTCGGGCTTTCCATGAAGGTACTTACTGGGATTTAAAAGCTAGTTTAGAAAAGGATAAAACACCCTTTGCTGCCCAGTTGGTGACGCTAGGAGGAAGCAAAATCGCTAGTGGCGGCGATTTTGACCCTGCAACCGGACAAATTGTCCAAGGTCGCAATGTCTTGTTACTCAATGAAGAACAAGCCCTAGCCCTGAAAGAACGCCTGACTGGGAAAACTTGGAGTGTCACTGACATCGAAGAACGCCCAGTAACGCGTAAACCAGCACCACCGTTCACTACCTCGACCCTACAACAAGAATCTAACCGGAAACTGCGCCTCTCAGCCCGCGATACGATGCGAATTGCCCAGAATTTGTACGAACAGGGGTATATTACCTATATGCGGACAGATTCGGTACATTTGTCAGATCAAGCGATCGCCGCTGCTAGAAGTTGTGTAGAAAAACTTTACGGTCAGCGATATCTCAGCCCCCAACCAAGGCAATACACCACCAAATCCAAAGGCGCACAGGAAGCCCACGAAGCAATTCGTCCCGCAGGTAGCACTTTCCGCACCCCCCAAGAAACCGGTTTGGGCGGTCGCGAACTCGCTGTCTACGATTTAATTTGGAAGCGTACTGTGGCTTGCCAAATGGCTGATTCTCGGCAAACCCAAATTTCCGTACAATTGCAAGTGGAAGACGCTGGTTTTCGTTCTTCTGGTAAGCGCATTGAATTTCCGGGATATTTACGCGCTTACGTTGAAGGCTCAGACGACCCAGAAGCAGCACTGGAAGACCAAGAAGTAATTTTACCTAGCCTGAAAGTGGGCGATCGCCCCAATTGTACTGAACTAGAAGCCGTTGGTCACGAAACTCAACCCCCAGCTAGGTACACCGAAGCGACTCTAGTAAAAACCTTAGAAAGTGAAGGTATCGGTCGTCCCAGTACCTACGCCAGCATCATTGGCACTATCATCGACAAGGGTTATGCCCAATTGGTGAATAACGCCCTTATACCCACCTTCACTGCTTTCGCCGTCACCGACTTGCTGGAAAAACATTTCCCCGATATCGTCGATCCCAGCTTTACCTCAAAAATGGAGCAAACCCTCGACGACATCGCCACAGGTGAAGCTAAATGGCTGCCCTACCTCCAGGAATTTTATTTGGGAGACAAAGGTCTAGAAACCCTAGTCAAGGAACAGGAAAGCCAAATTGACGCCTCTAAAGCTAGAACTGTAGAACTGGAAAATTTAGCAGCCAAAGTCCGCATTGGTAAATATGGCCCTTACATTGAAGTTGAAAATGGTGAAGGTGTTGTCACTGCCTCAATTCCCAAAGACTTGACACCAGCTGACCTCGACCCCAAACAGGTAGAAGTATTGCTGCGGCAAAAAACCACCGGCCCAGACCAAGTAGGACGCCATCCCGAAACTGGCGAACCAATTTATGTGAAAATTGGTGCCTATGGCCCTTATGTCCAATTAGGGGACAAGTCCGAGGAAAATCCCAAACCGAAACAAGCTTCTCTACCCAAAGGCGTCACCCCAGAAAACGTTACCCTGGAAATGGCTGTTGGTCTGTTAGCACTACCCCGGACATTAGGAACTCATCCAGTTACTGGCAGCAAAATTCAAGCGAGTTTGGGACGCTTTGGCCCCTATATCGTTCACGACCAGGGTAAGGAAGGAAAAGATTATCGCTCCCTGAAAGCTGGAGATAATGTATTGACAGTCACCCTGGAACGTGCATTGGAGTTATTATCCGAGCCAAAAAAGGGACGCAGTTCCACCAACAGCAAGTCCAAGGCAGCTTTACGCGAATTGGGTACACATCCAGAAGACGACGACCCAGTGAATATCTACGACGGCCCCTATGGCCCTTACATCAAGCATGGCAAAACTAATGCCAGAATCCCAGAGGGTCAATCTGTAGAAGATATAACGCTGGCTATGGCTTTGGAATTGTTGGCTGCTAAAGCTGGGACAGGAAAATCCACTCGCAAAACTACAAAATCAACAACTTCTAAATCTAAGTCAACTGCATCTAAGTCAACAGCGAAGTCATCGACCACAGCGACGAAGAAAAAGACGGCGGAAGGCTAACAATTGAAGATTTGAGATTTTGGATAATTTACTGAGCAACCTTGCAAAGTTCAAAATTTTCTTGATCCATCCCCCAATCTGTAACCAGCAGATTTTAGCTTGATAAATTAGCAGCTCCCCTTGACTCTTGACCCTAGATACCCATCCCTGGTAGGATGCAGTTCTATAGGTTGCAAGTGTGATACTCTAAAAAGTATGGGAAAACACAACCCCAAATTTTAGAAGTGGCTAATGTCCCAAAAACGGGATTGTGTATGAGCTACGTTAAAAGCTAGAGGTGCAAAAGTACGCAACTTAATGCGTAATTGTTAATCAAAATTGAGGTAGTATCTCAGGAGCGGTCAGTTCATGGACTATATAGAAAAGGTGCTAGAAAAGCTTAAGGAATTAGCACGCAGGCTAATTGAGAGCCTTTTAGGGCCAGAGGTTGAGCCGGAACCGGAACTGATTCCGATTCCTGTGAACGATCGCTCACGCCGTCGCTAGTAGCCCCGAAAGTGGTAAGCTCGACTTTAGAACCCTTAAGTATTCTGGCACTGCACGGGCCAAACTTAAACTTGCTAGGACAGCGAGAACCAGGAATTTATGGCTCGTTGACATTAGCGGAAATTAACCGCCTGTTAGAAGAAGAAGGATTAAAATTACAGGCGAAAATTTTTCCCTTGCAGTCGAATCATGAAGGAATTTTGGTGGATGCTATTCATCAAGCATGGGGGCAACATCAAGGAATTTTAATTAATGCAGGGGCATATACCCACACAAGTGTGGCATTGCGAGATGCGATCGCTGCCGTAAACTTGCCTACAGTAGAAGTACATCTAAGTAATATTTATCGTCGGGAAGATTTCCGCCATTATTCTTACATAGCCCCAGTAGCAATTGGTCAAATCAGTGGTTTTGGCCATCAAAGTTACTTGTTGGGCTTACAAGCTTTGGTAAATTATTTAAGAGTTAGGAGTTAGGAGTTAGGAGTTAGGAGTTAGGAGTTAGGCGTTTGGAGTTTGGAGTTTGGAGTTTGGAGTTAAGATATGGATGGTGTTGGGCTTACAAGCACTAGTGAATTATTTAAGAGTTATTTAAGAGTTAGAAGTTAAAATCTTGATAGCAAAGTCAGGAATTATAAATTTTGATAATTAACTCCTCACTCCTAGCTTTATTTAATGCGTTACTCTCTTATCAGTCGGTTTAGAGGTACTTTATTCGGAGCATTCCTGGGAGGAAGTGTAACCTCTGGTGGTGGAATAGAGCCTCAGAACTACCCCAATTTTGGTAGAATGGCAATTCTCGGTACCCAAAGTTTAATTAACTTGGGTAGATTAGATATAGATGATTGGATAGCCCGTCAACAACAAGCTTCTCTTGATTTAACTCCAACAGAGATAATTATTGCCACATTACCAGTGGCACTTTTTTATCATGAAAATCCAATTAAGTTACGAAAAAACTTGCTAAGTCTCCTAAAAATCTGGGGTGAAGATCCAGTAGTTAGGGATGGAACCTTAGCAGTAGGATATACCATTGCTTTGGCTTTGACTGAAAAACTCGATCCCCTGACACTGATTCCCGAAATAATTGCCTTCCTGCAAGAAACGCCTACCTCAATACCGAAAAAATTATTAAGAATTCAGAATTTACTAGCACAAGGCGCTGGATTAGAAAGGGTACAAGCTGAGTTTACTGGTAAAGAAACGCTCAGTAACACAATTGCCATCGCATTTTATTGTTTTCTGAGTACATTAGAAGACTTTCGTCTTGCAGTTTTGCGAGCGACTCACAAAGGTGATTCCAAACAACAAGCCACGCATCCCACAGCATACTCTACGGGTGTAATTACAGCTGCTTTATCAGGTGCGTATAACACTACAGCAGGAATGCCTTTAAATTGGCGAGTCTTGTTTTTAGAAAACAACTCTCCAACGTCCGAATTAACAAGCTTTGAGGAAATGTTAGAATTGGCTGATGCACTTGTGGCTGTGTGGTCTGGATTGTATAATAGCATCCGCTTAGATCCTAAAAAGTTAACAGAGGAGGAATGTGCCATCTCCAAGGCAGCTTTGCTTTCAGTTTACGCAGCTCCTCGTGTTATTCGGTTGCGTTAATACTATTTTCAGCGAACAACAGTGCGGATGCCAAACTCGCAATATTGAAAGTATCCTATACTAATATTTTTCAGTAAACCCTCGATTTGTTTCTGTAGCTAACTTCCGCAACCGTAGTTGCAGTAGTAGCGGCAGATCTAAATTTCCTGATGATTGTTTTGTCTTGAGCTAAGCTAATGAACATTCAAGTTTCATATAACCAGGTTTGAAGCCGCTGACTTTATGTTCGGTTGAAAACTTATCATTAGGGCTGACGCTCTAAAGTTCAGAAACTTAATTGACACTCTTGTGCCTACAACAACAGGAGATTCTAGCTTCAACGGCGTTACTCAAGCCAGAGGTGGTTCTTTTTTCAAGCTTTAACTTCCGGTAGCCCTACCGTGATTGCATGGCTGCAAAAACTTTAAAGTTAAATGCTGATGGTCTAGCCCCCTTGTTTGCTTAGGGTTCCCAAGGATAGATTTAACCATTCTGGAAAAATCAACATCGTTAACTTATCAAAGTCAGCAATTGCAGGCAGAGATAATGAAAACCACAGAGCCATTTTTGCAGTTCTTGACCCAGCAATTGTCTTACTGGCGGCGATGGTACAGATTGCTACGCCGTAAAGGAAAGCTATTTAAAGGCACAAGCCATAGAAGGGAACTTGTAAAAGCTATCTTCAGAAATGTAATCTTGTTTGTCTCAAAAAGCAATGACAAAAGCGATCGCCAAAAACAAAAAAGAGCGCTAAATTTAATGGCAAAATCAGCTAACACTCACAGTACTATTTATACAGTTGTTTGCAACTGGATACATGGAAAGCGTTGCTTTGTCATTTTAGCGATCGCTATAGTATCTCTTACAGGTGTAATTGGTAATAGATTATACAACCAAACTCAAATACAAATTGGAAATCCAGCACCACAGACAATTAGAGCGCCGTATACAGATAGCATTGAAGATAAGAAAAAAACCGAAGCTGAGCGTAGAGCTGCTAGTAAAGGCTTTATAGCAGTATTGATGATTAATGTACAAATCAACGATCGCATCAATGAAAATTTACAAAAACTTCTAGATGATGGTAATGAAATTCGTACCATTGCAGGAGCCTTTCCGTTTTTTGATACTACAGCTTTGTCTCAATTTAGCCAGCACTACCTCCGTTCTTGTTCTGAGTCGGAATGGCAAGCAGTGATACTAGCTCTCGAAAATCATCGAAACCAGCAACGAAAAATCACAGGACGAAGCGCTGCTGTACCCAATCAAATACCAGCCAAAGAAAATTCTCTTTGGAGCGAAGTCAGTCAAAACACTGACTCTATTCAAGCAATAAAAGAACTAGAAGCTTACCAACTGACAAATTCTGAGAAAAGCTTTGCCTCACTGATTGCCCAAATTTCCGCAGCACGTCAAAAATACACTCAAGCTACTGCAAAACTCTTACAGTTGGAGAGTGTTAGCCCTGAAACAATATATGAGGAATCTTTGCTCTTAAACTTGTCAGATGCTAACTGGGAAAATACACAATTGGGAATCCATCAAAGTGCAGAGCGGATTCTCACTCAAGGCATTCCCCAAGGACTACCACAAAATATCCTACAAGATGCAATCAACTTACAAATCCAGACCTTTGTCCCAGAAGATGCCGAACCATTAGCCAGCAAAGTCTTATTAGCTGTACTTCAGCCAAATCTGCAAAAAGATGAGGAAAAAACCAGAGAAAAAGCTCAAAAAGCTGCCGCTGGGGTGTCACCTGTGATGGAAACTGTACGGCAAGGTCAGGTGATTGTCAAACAAGGAGAGCAGATTAGTGCCTGGGATTTTGAGGTATTACAGCATTATCACCTGATTCGCCGTCAAGTGAAGTGGGTGGAATTGGTGAAATTAGGATGCATTATTACTGTTGCCATTGGCATTTTTGTCTGGGTAGAACGACATATTGATTGCCAATTACGACAACGCGATCGCCTATTGGTGTTACTCCTCACTTTGAGTGTACCAGGAGTCATCGTTATGGGATTGCCCTACACTACTTGGAGTGCCCTTGGTTTACTGTTGGGTAGCTTCTACGGCCATACTTTGGGATTGACAGTTGTGGCACTGCTGTCACCAATATTAGCCATCAGCTTGGATATGAGCAAAGCTGCGCTTTTAGCTGGTGTAGGCGGAGGAATCTTAGGTAGTTGCATCGCCCAAAGACTGCGATCGCGTGAGGAATTGGCTTTATTAGGCGTGGCTATCGCTTTAACTCAAGGCGGTATTTACTTGATTGTCAAAGTCTTAATTGGCCAAGTATTTGGTTCAACTTGGTATATCGTCCTCCGAGAAGCAGGGTTATTTGCTTCGTCAGGCTTTGTTTGGAGTGTCATCGCTTTAGGTTTGAGTCCTTATTTGGAAAGATTTTTTGATTTAGTCACTCCCATCCGCCTTGCAGAGTTGGCAAACCCAAACCGTCCTTTATTGAAAAGACTTGCCACTGAAACTCCGGGAACTTTTCAACACACGCTATTTGTGGCTACCCTGGCTGAAGCTGCTGCCAAACAATTAGGATGCAATGTTGAATTAGTCAGAGCCGGTGCATTGTACCATGATATCGGAAAAATGCACGACCCTCTGGGATTTATTGAAAATCAAATGGGGGGGCCAAATAAACACGATACAGAAATTAAAGACCCTTGGAAAAGTGCAGAAATTATCAAAAAGCACGTCAGTGAAGGGTTGGTGATGGCGCGTAAACACCTTTTACCTACAGCAATTCAAGCTTTTATTCCAGAACATCAGGGAACAATGCTGATTGCTTATTTTTATCACCAAGCCCAGCAAATGGCTCAAGAAGATCCAAATGTAAGGGTAAATGAAGCAGATTTCCGCTACGACGGGCCGATTCCCCAGTCACGGGAAACAGGAATTGTCATGCTGGCGGATGCTTGCGAAGCGGCGCTGCGATCGCTCGAAGCATCTAGTAAACGTCCGCTACCAGTGAAGGGAAGCAAGGTAGGTGAAGGAGAAGAAAAGCGATCGGCTAAAGATGTCTCCGTAGAACAAGCTTTAACAATGCTGAACAATATTTTGCGTGCCAGATGGCAAGACAATCAACTCATAGATTCTGGGTTAACGCGGGAAGAAATGTCAAAAATTGCTCAGATATTTGTGGATGTTTGGCAGCAATTTAATCACAAGCGCATTGCTTATCCTAAGTTGAAGGCTACTAGCACTGTGCGGAATTCGTAAGTCTTAATACTGATGTTATTCACAATTTTAGCGATCGCCAGATTTAGTTTTAGTAAGTCAAGCTTCATCAACAACCAGAAAAAATTTCTTTTCGTGGACTTTACATTTCAAACCTAATCCAAAGTCCCTAACAGTCCCTTTTACTCATTAATTTTCAGTAGATCGCACAGCAGCCAAAATAAAATTGACTGCTGCTTGGGTATGCTGTTGAATCATTTCTGGACTTAGCAGTTCTAAATCCGGTCTAGTGTGCTTGATGTTTTCGTAAGCATTGAAGTATAAATTACAAACGCCAATAATATGTATGGTGGTGAGAAATGGATCGAGTTGACGAAAGCAACCCTCTGCCATGCCCCGTTCTAAAATTTTGATGAGATACGCAAAATTTTCTTGCCAATTTCCCTGTTTAAAATACTTTCCCTGATTTTGGTTTGCTTCTTGGAACCACAGCATTCCTCGGTGTGGGTGGGCTGCTTCGTAGGCGATCGCTTCTGTAACAAGCAGCTTCAAAGCCTCCTCTGGCGGTAACTTATCTAAATTTAGCTGTCCCAATCCTTCGTGCATTTCCACAGCCGGACGTTGCAACACAGCTTGATATAATCCTTCCTTGCTTTGGAAGTAGTAGTAAATCATCGCTGTGGTGACGCCTGCACCTTTGGCGATCGCCTCTGTCCGCGCCCCACTCAGTCCATTTCTCGCAAACTCCGCTTCCGCTGCATCGAGAATTTGCTTTTTTGTAGCCTCTGCGTCCCGCACTTGGCGAGGTTTTTTACCTGAAAGTTTTGATTGTGTTGAACGACCCACAGTACTCCATCAGTTTAACGAAAACATCTTAACTAAAAAATTAGTTAGTAGTTGACACAGAAGGGGAACTTGATTAAATTAATGATTATTAACTAATTTTTTAGTTAGTTGATTTTTTACATAATCTAGCGATGCAATAGTTGAAGTTAGCCGAGCAATGCTCGGTAGTACTTCGTTTGTTAACAAACAAGCTTTAATTATCCCAATTAACAGCGAACAGCGAGGGACTTCCAAGTAAAAAAATATTCCATAGAAGATTTTTGACGGTTAACAGTTAACTGTTAACTGTCAACAGTCAAAGCTTTCACCGGAATAATTGATTTTTTGGAGTTCCTTTACGTATTCCCTCAGACACAGGGAGTTGAATTCTGTGTTGATAAATAATTTGCTAATATTTTGGAGGAAAAATGCAACCAATTTTACCTGGTGCGCCTTGGTTAATCGCACATAAATCTACATTAGGAGTGAATAAACCTCATAAAATCACTTTAAATGGTCAGGATTATGTCATTTGGCAAAACCAAAAAGGCAAAGTGTTTGCCCTTGACAATATCTGCCCGCATATGCAAGCACCCTTATCATCTGGATGGGTTTGTCAAGAAAGAGATACTATCGCTTGCCCTTTTCATGCACTGGAATTTGATAGTCAAGGCAGACTTTATCAGGGGGATAAAAAAGACACTCAGCCAATTGTCAAGCCATTGGAGGTAGTTATTAGTCACGATTGTATCTGGACATATGGCGGATTTGAACCTAGATTACCTATCCCAGATTTGCATCAAAGGATTGTAGATGAGTACGAGTTTATAGGAGTGACTGGTGAAAAAAGTATTCATGGAGATTTTTTGAGTAATCTAATGGTTAACTACGACTATAATCACCAAAATGGTACTCATAGAGAGCTATTTAAAATCACATATTGTCATGTAAGCTCCTTTGAAGAAAAAGGATATTATGCAAAAGTAACACAAGATTTGAAGAGAGCAAAAAACACGCCAGGAGAAATTATTAAAAATCCTGTTTTGGGGATATTTCCTCAAAACCTCAGTAACACACTTGAATATGCTTTTCCTTCCACTACAGCTTTTTTTGCAAAAACACCCATTGGTGATATTGCTCAAATTCATATTCTTTATCCAGAAACAGAAACAAGAACTAAAACCTTTATTTTGATGTATGCTAAAATCAAAAATTACTTGATGAAATTATTCTTTAAAAATTCAGTTTTACAAGCAGCAGCCACAGTTATAGAACAGGATACTGGTGCAGTTGAAAGTTTGTATCCCCGACAAAAACCAAAAATTCGATTGCCAAATGAAGAGGTGATGTTTTACGCAGAAAACCTCTATCGTAATTGGTAATTATTTTTTTAATTTGATTATTTTAGGACTTACGCAAAAGTATGAATAAACGTACACGCGGAGCAGCTTGCCGATTGCACAATCATTCATTAGGTTTGTTGACACTTGACAGTCAACAGCTAACATGAAAATATATGTAATTCAAATGCGTAAGAGCTTAGTGAATTTGTTTTAAGGAACTCCAAAAAATAAATTATTCAGGTTCAGGTTGTTGACTCTCAACCGTCAACAGTCTTCCATACAATGTTTTTTACGAAGAATAAAAACCCCTGGTGGTTAACCAGAGGTAATGCAAGTCAGTACTTTTCGCATGGAATGTATCCTACTTCCATACCATAGCAAGCCTCTAATTGACCCATCTGCCATTTTGCCAAACAAAAAAGCCCCCAGTGGTAACCTGAGGGTTAATTTTTTGGAATAGCGGTAATCTACAAAGTTATTATTCCCAGGTAAGTAGGCGATCCAACCAAAATAGAACTATAAATTTCTATGTATGTGGGTAGATGCGGCATATTTTGAGCTTCGATGCTTACGTTTAAATAAGTAAAACTAATGATTAAAACTAGTTTTCCAAAATTCACAGCACTTGATTAATTTTTGTAAAGCAGTGTAAAGTATACTCACAGGCGAAAACAAAACCGCCTGATACATACATCAAATTTAACCGCAATCATAAAACAATGACAGCAACCATTCAACAGCGCCAAAGCGCCAACGTATGGGGCCGCTTCGCCAACTGGATAACCAGCACCAACAACCGCTTATACATCGGTTGGTTCGGCGTCCTGATGATCCCCACCTTACTAGCAGCAACACAGCACTTGATTAATTTTTGTAAAGCAGTGTAAAGTATACTCACAGGCGAAAACAAAACCGCCTGATACATACATCAAATTTAACCGCAATCATAAAACAATGACAGCAACCATTCAACAGCGCCAAAGCGCCAACGTATGGGGCCGCTTCGCCAACTGGATAACCAGCACCAACAACCGCTTATACATCGGTTGGTTCGGCGTCCTGATGATCCCCACCTTACTAGCAGCAACAGCTTGCTTCGTAATCGCCTTCATCGCAGCACCCCCAGTAGACATCGACGGCATCCGCGAACCAGTAGCAGGTTCCTTACTCTACGGAAACAACATCATCTCCGGAGCAGTAGTACCATCTTCTAACGCCATTGGTTTACACTTCTACCCAATTTGGGAAGCAGCATCATTAGATGAATGGCTTTACAACGGTGGCCCTTACCAATTGGTAATCTTCCACTTCCTGATTGGCGTATTCTGCTACTTAGGACGTGAGTGGGAACTATCTTACCGCTTGGGAATGCGTCCTTGGATCTGCCTAGCGTTCTCCGCTCCTGTAGCAGCAGCAACAGCAGTATTCTTGATTTACCCCATCGGACAAGGTTCCTTCTCTGACGGTATGCCCTTGGGTATTTCCGGAACCTTCAACTTCATGATCGTGTTCCAAGCAGAACACAACATCTTGATGCACCCCTTCCACATGTTAGGAGTGGCTGGTGTATTCGGCGGTTCTTTATTCTCTGCAATGCACGGTTCCTTGGTAACCTCTTCCTTAGTTCGTGAAACCACCGAAAGCGAATCTCAAAACTACGGATACAAATTCGGTCAAGAAGAAGAAACCTACAACATCGTAGCAGCACACGGTTACTTCGGTCGCCTAATCTTCCAATACGCATCCTTCAACAACAGCCGTTCCTTGCACTTCTTCCTAGCAGCATGGCCTGTAATTGGAATCTGGTTCACCGCTTTGGGTGTAAGCACAATGGCTTTCAACTTGAACGGTTTCAACTTCAACCAATCCATCATTGACTCTCAAGGTCGCGTAATCAACACCTGGGCAGACATCATCAACCGTGCAAACCTGGGTATGGAAGTAATGCACGAGCGTAACGCTCACAACTTCCCCTTAGACTTGGCATCTGCCGAAGCGGCTCCTGTTGCAATCAGCGCTCCTGCTATCAACGGTTAATCGTTGCCCTAGTCAACTGAACTGAAAATTAAATAGAATCAAAAGCGCCCTCCTTGATGGAGGGTGCTTTTTAGTGTCGGGACTCATATCAGAACATAATATTTTAGGACTTACGCAACTCGCATATTATTTTAAGTTTGTAGTAAGGACTTTAGTCCTCTAATAAGGACTGAAGTCCTTACTACAAGCAAAAAAAATTTATTTTTTGTGACACTTGCGTAAGTCCTGTATTTGTTGACTGTTAACAGTTCACGGTCAACAGTCAACACTTTTTCACTTGAGTGTGCGGTAGTGCAAGAATAATTCACTTCCAACTTGGCGAGTTTCAATGAGTTCTAGTTTAGGTGCATCACTCGGAAGAAAACCTTCACCCTCCACAAGAGTAGGCGCACTTGCTCCTCCATAGATGACGGGCAAAATTGTCAGCCACCAATCATCGACTCGCCCCGCGTGCACTAAAGAAGCTATTAAAGAGCCACCCCCCAAAGCAAATATTTTCCGGATACCCTGCTGTGCCATTAAGTCATATGCTCTATCCCAATCCAAGTCTGTATCGCCAAGTTCGATTAATTTGGCGAGCTTGTCTAAGGTTGTTGCATCAGAACTACCCTTGATAGCATCTCCTGTTGTAAATATCCACCGCTCAAGATCCTGACGAAAAAAATCCATATCTGGCGATAGATTCAGTGAAGATGTGACAACACAAGTAATTGGCTGGGGAGGCTGGCCCCGAAACTGACGTACTGCTAACAATTCGGGATTCTCAATTGTAAAAGCTATTCCCTCATTCCGAGCCGTCCCTGCTCCCATTAAAACTAAATCGGCCAAAGAAACTTGATATTCCAAGTGTTCTTGATCTACTGGATAGGAATTACGCGGTGCTTTAGAATCTACAGGGCTAATTTTCCCGTCAGCCGTGATAGCAAGAATTACAGTTGTTTGGATAGTTGACATAATTATGTTGTGAGAGTTATAGCGGTTTTCAACTCAGTGGAATACACTAGCAGTAAACTAATTACGAATATCATTTAGTGCAAGCATCTAGAACGTAATTCTAACTCCGAACAGGTGGGGAGGTGGAGTTGGGAAATTTTGAAATTACGTTTTTGAATGCAAATTGCTATGAGAATTTAAGATAAGCTCTAGTAGTCTGCCAACCCAAAAATGTTACGTGGAGGTTGGGTAAAGGTTAAAGGGAAAAGGGTAAGGGATAAAAAACATGAGTCCCTTTCACCTTTGCCCTTTAAAGAGCCAAGTTGCCTTGGCGTACTACTAGTGGCGCTTTTCGATGGTACATTACCAAATCTATACAGCTAGAATACCTAATTAAAGTTATAACTTCCTTAAGCTCTGCTAAGGCTAGTGCAGCACGGCGTAAATAAACAGACAAAACAGCCTAAAAGCCTCAAATCACAGTCTTTTGACTTTTGACTTTTGACTTACGCGCAGCGGTACTAGCTTGGTTAAGCATTTATAAATCATGCAATGTCATTGCCGTTGTATTCCTAGCTTTCTAGTTGCCTATTGTCTCCAAGTTCATGAGTGAAACTCCCTCGAAACCCATTGTCACAACCGCCTCTTTACCTGCAAATGAAGTAGAACGCTTAGAGGCACTGCGACGATATAACATTCTCGACACTCCACCGGAAGCTGCCTTCGATCGCATCACTTCCTTGGCAGCGCGCTTATTCAATGTACCAATGGCTCTGGTTTTCCTAATCGATGAATCGAGAGGCTGGTTTAAATCTGCCTATGGCTTAGATATGCGTGAGGTGCAGCGAGATGCGAGTATTTGCAGCTTGGGGCTGTTATCTAAGGAGGTAGTAGTCATTCTTGACATCAAGCAAAACCATCCTCTGGCATCAAATCCATTAGTCCACAATAAACCAGATTTGCGATTTTATGCTGGTGCGCCATTGCTGACCCCAGATGGCTTGAATTTAGGCACTGTTTGTTTGTTGGATACACAACCCCGTGATGCCTTCACAAATGAGCAAAAAGTTCTGCTGGCGGATCTTGCGGCAATGGTAATGGATGAACTAGAACTGCGATTGGCAACCCATAAAATTGCTCAAATCGATGCAGCGTTGCTGGAAGTCAGTGGAGGTCTTGGTGCTGTTACGGGTGAAGCTTTTTTCTTTGCTTTAGTACAGTATGTGAGCAAAGTGCTGGAGGTTGATTACACGTATATTGGTTTGGTGGACGGAGACGATAGACAAGCAATCCGGACAATGGCCACCTGCGCCAAGGGGCAGATTATTGACAACTTTAGATACCTGCTGGATAATACCCCCTGCCAAGAAGTACTCCGGCAACGAAAATTATGCTGCTATCCTAATCGAGTCCGAGCCTTGTTTCCCAATGCGCCCTTTTTGGAACGTTTCAAGATAGAAAGCTATGTAGCGGTTCCATTTTTTGACACCACAGGTTTACCCCTGGGCCTACTGGGCGTTATGGATACCAAGCCTTTAACAAATGTTCAGCTTGCAGAATTTCTCTTGAGTATCTTTGCCCTACGCATCGCCGCCGAACTGGAGCAACAGCAAACAGAAGCAGTACGACAACAAGCACAATATGAATTGCAGCGCTTAGTTGAACAACGAACGGCGGAATTATCCCAAGCAAACGAATTACTGTACCTGGAAATTGCAGAACGACAGCAAGCCGAAGCAGCCCTGGAAAAAGAACAGGAATTACTCAGAGTGTTGCTTGATAATGTCCAGGCAGGAATAGTGGCTTGTAATGCTCAAGGAATTTTGACTTTATTTAATCGCGCAGCACGAGAATTTCATGGTTTACCGGAGCAACCACTACCACCTGAACAATGGGCACAGTACTACGATCTGTATTTGCCTGATGGCAAAACGCGGATGTCCAAAAATGAGATTCCCCTATTTCGAGCCTTACAGGGTGAGATAGTAGAAAATGTTGAAATGGTCATCGCCCCCAAACAAGGAAAAGTCAAGACCCTACTTGCCAGCGGCCAGGCCATCTGGGATAGCCAGGGCAAAAAACTGGCGGCAGTTGTGGTGATGCACGACATTACCGAACGCAAACTTGCCGAAGCAGAGCTATTGATTTCCGATGTTGCTTTACGACAAATGCCCGATGCCGTATTTTTGACGGATTTGGAAGGTAAGATTCAACGTTGGTTGGGCAATGCCGAGCAAATCTTTGGCTATACAGCAAAAGAAGCGATCGCCAAACCAATGAACTTTCTCTATCCCTCAGACATGAAAACTGCAATCATGGCTAAAATCATGCAGTCTATTCAAGCCACAGGAGACTTTTGTGGAGAAATTCCCTGCTTCAGAAAAGATGGCTCCCCAGTACACATCGAGACAACAGCCAAAACTGTGTCTGACAAAGCTGGCAACCCCATATTTTTAATTTGTATCAATAAAGACATTAGCGAACGCAAACAAGCGGAAGCAGAACGCGCCCAATTGATGCGCCAGCAAGTCCAAGAACAAACTGCCCGTAAAGAAGCAGAAGCCGACCAACAAAGATCTGCATTTTTGGCAGAAATTAGCACGGCACTGGCATCATCATTGGATTATGAATTGACTCTGGCCAGTGTTGCCAATTTGGTAGTGCCATTTTTTGCAGATTGGTGTGTCATCGATTTGTTAGAAGACAATCAATTCATTCATCAGGTTGCTGTAGCTCACCGCGATCGCACAAAAGTAGCATTGGCTTGGGCAATTAATCAGCAATATCCCAGACAAATTGACGCTTCTCAGGCAGTTGGTAGGGTGTTGCGGACTGGAAAAACTGAGATAGCGGCAGAAATTCCAGATGCCGCATTGGTGGTGGCGGCTCAAGACGCCGAACATTTGGGAATTTTACGCCAACTAAGGTTAAAATCTGGCATTATCTCGCCATTAATTGCCCGCGGACAAATTTTAGGCGCAATTTCCTTTATTACAGACCAAAACCATCGCCGTTATACTCAGGCAGATTTAGCATTGGCAGAAGATATAGCCCATCGAGCGGCGATCGCCATTGATAATGCCCGCCTTTACTTAGAAGCACAGCAGTCACAAAAAGCCGCCACCAGATCTGCTGAGCGCATTACCCTGCTTCAGTCCGTGACGGCTGCTTTTTCAGAATCGCTAACTCCTTTGCAAGTGGCGGATGTAATTGTAGATCGAGGAATTGTGGCTCTGGGTGCTAACTTTGGCATGATTGCGCTACTCAACGACACTGGTACTGAACTCGAAGTCCTACGAACTGTTGGTTGTGAACCAGACCAAATCAACGCTTGGCAGCGATTTTCTCTCAATGAGCCTGTACCTTTGGCAGAAGCCGTGCGGACTGGACAACCCATTTGGGCAGAACCATCACAAACACGAGCAATCCGCTATCCACACCTGTCTCAACAGTACAAAGAGTACAACTTCCATGCTTGGATTTCCATTCCCCTGATGGTTGAGGGCCGAGCAGTGGGAGGTATGTCCTTTGGTTTCATCGAACCGCAACAGTTAGATGAGGAGCAACGAGTGTTTATTTTATCCCTGGCGCAACAATGTGCCCAGGCCATCGTCCGTACCCGCCTCTACGAAGCAGAACGAACAGCAAGAAGCGCCGCAGAAACCGCTAACCGAGTCAAAGATGAATTTTTGGCGGTTCTCTCCCATGAGTTGCGTACACCCCTCAACCCTATTTTGGGATGGTCGC
This sequence comes from Nostoc linckia z4, assembly GCF_002608075.1. GTDB lineage: Bacteria > Cyanobacteriota > Cyanobacteriia > Cyanobacteriales > Nostocaceae > Nostoc > Nostoc linckia. Next base: position 26,399 of record NZ_LAHA01000037.1, on the reverse strand, counting down.
GCCTACTCCAGTCTCAAAAGTTAGACTCGGCAAAAACAACTGAAGCTTTAAAAACCATCGAGCGTAACGCCAAGTTACAAGCCCAATTAATTGAAGATTTATTAGATGTGTCTCGCATACTGCAAGGCAAACTGAATCTCGATGTAACTCCAGTGGATTTGACCTTAATAATTAGTGATGCAATGGCAACAGTCAGACTGGCGGCGGAAGCTAAGTCAATTAAAATACAGACCATGCTCCAGCCAAATGTCGGACAAATAGCTGGTGATGCCAACCGCTTACAGCAAATAGTGTGGAATCTGCTGACAAATGCGATTAAATTTACACCATCATCAGGGCAAGTGGAAATCAAGCTCGAACAGTGTCAGGGGTTAGCTGAAATTACAGTTAGTGATAATGGCAAAGGTATTCCTTCCCAGTTTCTTCCCTATGTATTTGATTACTTCCGTCAGGCTGATAGTACCACTACCAGAAAATTTGGTGGTTTGGGATTAGGACTAGCAATTGTACGCCGCTTAGTGGAATTACATGGTGGTACTGTTGAGGCACAAAGCCCAGGGGAAGGATTAGGAGCTACTTTTGTAGTTAAACTACCACTGATGCTGACTCAAAGAACAATCAATCAAGATGTTAGCCAGACCGAGCAAACTTTAGATTTAAGTGGAATCAAGATTTTAATAGTAGATGATGATACTGACAGCCGCGAGTTTGTGGCCTTCGTACTAGAGCAGTCAGGCGCAAATGTTATGATGGCGGATTCTGCAATGGCAGGACTGAAAATGTTAGGAGATTTTCAACCAGATGTGTTGTTAAGTGATATCGGAATGCCCCAGATAGATGGCTATATGTTCGTGCAACAAGTGAGAAATCTGCCACCAGAACAAGGGGGAAATATAATAGCGATCGCTTTAACTGCCTATGCTGGCGAAATTAATGAAAAGCAGGCAATAGCAGCAGGATTCCACTGCCATATATCTAAGCCTATGGAACCAGAAGAACTAATAGAAACCATTGCAAAATTTCTCAAAAATTAGGTTGAAGGAGGCTAAATGTTCCCCTTTCCCCCTTCCCCTTTCCCCTTCCCCCTTCCCTACTCATTAAACAAATCCAAGTCCGTAACAGCACCAACACTGCTAGAGGAAACTAACTTGGCATATTTGGCTAGGATGCCTTTTGTATAAAGTGGTGGACGGGGTTGCCATTTGGCGCGGCGACGGGCTAATTCTGCATCGTCTATGTTGATTTGCAATCGGCGAGCATGAGCATCAATGGTGATGCTATCACCTTCTTCCACCAGAGCGATCGCACCACCAACGGCAGCTTCGGGAGCCACATGTCCCACTACCATCCCGTAAGTACCGCCGGAAAAGCGTCCATCGGTAATTAACCCCACTGTATCACCTAAACCCGCACCAATAATTGCTGAGGTGGGTGCAAGCATTTCCCGCATACCAGGGCCGCCTTTGGGGCCTTCATAGCGGATGACTATTACATCACCAGCTTTAATCTTACCTGCGAGGATGGCATCTAAGCATTGTTCCTCGGAATCAAATACCCTTGCAGAACCGGTAATGCTGGGATTTTTTACTCCGGTAATTTTTGCTACTGCTCCCTCTGTTGCAAGGTTGCCTTTGAGAACTGCTAAGTGGCCTTGGGGATACACTGGGTGATTCCAAGGACGAATCACATCTTGATTGCTTGGTGGTTCATTGGGGACATCTGCTAAAATTTCGGCGATGGTTTTACCTGTGATGGTGATACAGTCTCCATGAAGTAATCCATGCACTAATAGCATTTTCATCACTTGGGGAATACCACCAGCTTGATGTAAGTCTGTGGCTACGTATCTACCACTAGGTTTGAGATCGCACAAAACAGGGACACGAGCGCGGATAGTCTCAAAATCATCTAAATTAAGTTCTACATCAGCTGCACTAGCGATGGCCAAAAAATGTAACACGGCGTTAGTTGAACCACCCACAGCCATAATTACAGAAATAGCATTTTCTATAGATTTGCGGTTGATGATTTGCCGGGGTAACAGTTGATGGCGAATTGCTTCTACTAATACCTTGGCTGATTCTTCGGTGTTATCGGCTTTTTCGTCATCTTGTGCCGCCATTGTGGAAGAATAGGGTAAACTCATACCCATCGCTTCAAAGGCTGAGGACATAGTATTGGCTGTGTACATCCCACCGCAAGAACCAGCACCGGGACAAGCATGGCGTTCTACTTCCATCAGTTCGTTGTGGTCAATTTTGCCAGCACTGTATTCACCCACAGCCTCAAAGGAACTCACAATAGTCAAGTCGCGGCCATTGTAGTGTCCTGGTTTAATTGTGCCACCGTAAACAAAGATAGCCGGGATATTCATCCGTGCGATCGCAATCATCGCTCCTGGCATGTTTTTATCACAGCCACCGATGGCAATGACACCATCCATATTTTGACCATTACAAACGGTTTCAATGGAGTCAGCAATTACTTCTCGTGACACTAGGGAATATTTCATCCCCTCGGTTCCCATAGAAATCCCATCACTAATGGTAATTGTGCCGAAGATTTGCGGCATCGCCCCGGCTAGTTTAATTCCCGCTTCCGCTCTTTGTGCTAGCTGATTGATACCAATGTTACAGGGTGTGATGGTGCTATAAGCATTAGCCACACCCACAATTGCTTTGTGAAAGTCTTCATCTTGAAAACCCACTGCACGCAGCATAGCCCGATTTGGCGATCGCTGCACTCCTTGTGTAACAACTTTACTTCTGAAATTCTCTGACATTGCTTTGGCCTTGAGGGAATTGCTGTACAAGCATCATAGGTAATTTTTTTTGAGATGTCTAATATATGTTTAGTTAAAATTGATATTTTAAAAATATCAAAAACTTGGTACTACGACACCGTGCTACTTGATTACAAAGCGCAAATTAGTTATAATTAATACTAATAATTTATAAAAATCCACTTAAGTTTGAAAAAGAACCGCCAAGAACGCTAAACAAAAGAGAGGTAAAGATTTAGTGCGGCTTTATACATTGTTATTAAATTATTTATGAGATATTACTGATGATGCTCAAATTTCTGAATGCGTGAATTTTGAATTGGTATAGGAAATGTTGTTTGAAATTCATGGAACACCCTTGTAGCGAAGGCTTTTAATCTCAAGTAGCGCCAAATCTCAAATCCCAAATTGGTATTGGATTCAACTTATTTTTAAGAAAAATGAGCAACTTTCATCAACATGGAAAAGAAGATTCAACTCATCACAGAGAGAATCAACAATATGCCTCCTTGGTAGAACAACTCGATTTGATGATTCGGGCACGGTATCCCTTAGTGTATGTGATTTGTGTGGAAGAAGAACCTGTGGAGGAAGTGCTGTTGCAAGTTGCATCGCTTTCTGTGCCAAAACGACAAATTTTATTTTGGGATATTGTGCGGGGTTGGAGTGACAATGGTGCAGATAAAGGTTCGGTGATGGCTGCATTGGCACGCATTACTAAAGCTGACTCGCAAACAGCTGCGATGTTTGTGCTGCGAGATTTGCATCCATTTGTGAAAAACCCCACCACAGAGAAGAATGCGCCCATTGTCAGGGAGTTACGAAACTTGACGCGGGAGTTAAAGCGATCGCGTAAAACCATCATCACTACCAGTCATACTTTAGAACTTCCCGATGAACTACTGCAAGAGGTAACAGTGGTTGATTTTCCTTTACCTAGCGTCGGTGAAATCGATTATTTAATTCAACAGTTAGTAGTACCAGAGAAATTAAATGTTTCCGGTTTGGCGCGGGAACAATTAGTTAAAGCCTGTCAAGGTTTAAGCCGCACTCGTATTTCTAGAGTTTTAGCAAAAGCCTTAGCAGCCAAACAGCAAGTAAATGAATCTGACATCGATGGTGTGTTGGAAGAAAAAAAGCAAGCAGTCCGCCAAACTGGGATTTTAGAGTTTTTCACACCGCAAGAATCACTCAAACGAGTGGGAGGATTAGATCAACTCAAACAATGGGTACAGATGCGCCAAGATGCTTTTACTGAAGAAGCCAGACGCTACGGTATTCCTAATCCTAAAGGTATGCTGTTGGTGGGGATACAGGGAACGGGTAAATCCCTGTCAGCCAAAACCATCGCCCATGAATGGCGTTTACCTTTACTCAGGTTAGATTCTGGGCGTTTATTTGGCGGGATTGTTGGTGAAAGTGAAAGCCGCGTCCGCCAAATGATACAGCTAACTGAAGCGATGGCACCTTGCGTTTTGTGGATTGATGAAATTGACAAAGCCTTTGGCAATATTACCAGTGGTATTGATGGGGATTCGGGGACATCGCGCCGGGTTTTTGGCAGTTTAATTACTTGGATGCAGGAGAAAACCAGCCCAGTGTTTATTGTCGCCACCGCAAATAACGTGCAAATATTACCAGCTGAGTTGTTACGCAAAGGACGATTTGATGAGATTTTCTTTTTGAATTTACCTACGCAAGCCGAACGCCAAGAGATTTTTAAAGTGCATTTGCAGCGGTTACGTCCCAACCGCCTGCGAGAATTTAATTTAGCTGTGTTAGCCAAACAAACTGCGAACTTCAGCGGTGCAGAAATTGAACAAGTAATTATTGATGCCATGCACCAAGCATTTTCCACAAGAGTGGAGGGACAGCGGCGAGACTTCAATACAGAAGATATTTTACAGGCTGTAGCGCAGACAGTACCCTTAGCTGCGATCGCCCGCAATCAAATTGAAGCCTTAAAGCAATGGGCAGCAGAAGCAGGCGCAAGGCCAGCTTCCAATGATGTTCAGTTAGTGCAGGAATTAAAGCACTACTCAACTCAACAAGGAATCGGCCCTTTAGAAGTTGATTAAAATAGAAAAACTATGTGTTTTCTGCCCCTAGTTTTTTAATCCAAAATCCAAAATCTAAAATCCAAAATTGATATCATGTCTCATTTCACAACTATTAAAGTTCAAATCAAACGCGGTGAAATTCTTCATGAAGTGTTGCAAGAATTGGGTTATCAAGTGGAGTCTAACACCAATGTACGTGGATATCGGGGCGATACAACTCAAGCCGAGTATGTAATTCGTCAAAAAAACGGTTATGACTTGGGTTTTCGCCGTAATGGAGAGAGTTACGAAATAGTTGCAGACTTTTGGGGAGCAAAAATTAATCAACAACAATTTGTTAATTCCATCAGTCAAAAATATGCTCATAAAACCTTGATGGCAACAGTCCAAGAACAAGGTTTTAATGTTGAAGACGAAGAAGTATTAGCAGATGGAACTGTCCGAGTAGTTGTAGGACGTTGGGTGTAAAAACTTTGTAGGATGGGCATCTTGCCCGTCCTAGATATTCAGAGCCAGATACTTGATTTTTATTTAATTTACTCTGGTATACTCCATATTTTAATAGTTTTATCTTGACTACCACTAATTAAAGTTTGTCCATCAGGGCTAAGAGCAAGACTATAAACCGATCCAGAATGACCTATAAGAGTATTTATTTCTTGTTTGGTTTGAAGATCCCAAATTCTTATAGTATTGTCATCTCCAGCACTAAACGCTATTTTTCCATCTGGACTAATGGCAATTGCTCTAACCCAAGATGAATGCGCTCTGAATGTGTGAATTTCGCATCTTTTGTGAAAATCCCATAATTTAATGCTACCCCAACTACCACTAATAAGAGTTTGCCCATCTGGACTGATAGCAATAGAACTGACGTGAGATAAATGTCCTGTCAGGATATTTAATTCCTTATCTGTATACAAATCCCAAATTCTAATTATTTTGTCATCACCGCTACTAACAAAATTCCGACCGTTAGGACTAATAGCAATTCCTCTAACCCAGGATGGATGTCTTCTAAGAGTGTAAATTTCTTTTCCTGTTTCAAGATTCCACACTTTAAGACATTTCCAACTACCACTAAATAGAGTTCGCCCATCTGGAGCGATAGCTAGCGCATATACAGAGTCTTCATGCCCTTTTAGGGTAAAGATTTCTCTACCTGTATCTAATTTCCATACCTGAATAATATTGTTTCCACTCCCACTTACAAAAGTTTGTCCATCAGGACTAATAGCAAGAGAAGTAGGGTAATCAAAATTATGAGTTCTAATACAAATTTTTTCTTTCGTTTTTAAGTCCCAAATTTTTATAGTTTTATCACCACTCCCACTGACAAGGGTTTGTCCATTTGGGCTAATAACTACAGATTTCACCCATGCCAAATGCTGATTAATGGTACTGAGACACTCGAAAAATTGATAATGACTATAATTTTTTAATACTTCTGTTACATTGCGCTCTCTTCTATTTTGGAGTATATTATATGCATAAAGCTTTAATTTTTTTGATTTACTATTCAAAGCCAGAATAATTATTTCTAAGCCAGCTTCTTCGTATTTTAATGCCTGATAAAGAGATGCTATCTGTGTTTCTTCAGATAGACTATTCAAGCCTCGTTTAACACTTTCAATTCCGCCTAGAACTAACCCATCTACAGGAGGTCGTGCTTGTCCGCCAAGTACGGCATCATATTCTCTGGGTTGATTGGTATTATCTGGCATCGCTTTTTACCTCTGACTTATATCAGTGTTCCCAAACTTAAGCTATTTTGCAGTTGGCTAATTTCTGTGCAAGCGCAGACAGGGTTCTGCAACCCGTCCAAAAGTCGCCTAACCCCCAACCAATAAATGCACCGCCACGGGGTAAGTTTCCCACCGGCGCACTCAAATCGAATTTCAAATCATTCCAATAGCACCAACCACCTTGAGAAAACCATCCCACACCTTTACCAAAGCGACACCATACTTCCCAGTCAGGATTTGATGTACCGCCAACGATTTGCCAGATATGGGTTTGGACAACAAAACCAAAGCGTCCATTGCTATATTTTTGCCAGAGAGTTTCAATCGTGCTTAAGTCTGCACAAGGGAATTTTTCGATGTCTGATGGATCTAAAAATCCTTGTGGTTGGCGATCGCATACCCGCAGCATTATACTAGCAGTCTCTTGGTCTGCATCTTTCCACTTTCCCGAAGCAAGTAAATTTTGCAAACGACTGTAGTTTAAATCAACCGCAGAGATTAATGGTATTTCACTGTGTAGATGGGACTGCACTTTTGCTAATGCTTGTTGTCCCAGGAGTGACGATATTGTAGATTGCAACTTTTCAGATTCAGTATTTACAATCTCAAACACCAACTTGATACCGGCTTCGCCATACTTTAGGGCTTCTGCAACGGCGAGAATTTGTTGTTGTGGAGATGTGGCGCTGCTTAAACGTCGTTTAACACCTTCAATACCTCCTAAAACTACACCATCAACAGGAGGTGGTACTTGTCCGCCAAGCACAGCATCATATTCTCTTGGTTGATTGCGATTTTCTGACATTGCTGTTTTTATTTAGAAAATGCTTGCAATTTATCAATACACCCTTGGTTTACTGCTTCTTTTAAAATATTTTTTGCTCCGCGTCGTTTAAAATAAAGTGCTGCATAATTACGTTGTATCTGGGTGCCATTGAACAGGTAATGTCGAATTCGGTCTTGACCTTGAGGGGTATCAACTAAGCCCAGTGTAAAGTCAACTAACTTGTAGGTGGCGCTAGTGCGGTCATTTTCTAGATTCTCCATTAGTGTATCGATATCGGACACTCCGCCAGCACGCGCCATCGCTACGAAAGCATCATATCTGTCAATTTTATGACTATAGTCCTGAAGTATTTCTTGTACTATAGGTTCTTGTCGAGAAGCTAGTAGTGAATAAGCTGCTTGGCGTACTTTCCATAATTTATCGTCTAACGCCCAGATTACCAATTCCAAACCTGCTTCGCCATACTTGAGTGCTTCTTCTAGTGCTGCGATTCTTTGTTCAATTACCGGATTTGCCAAGCGTCTTTTAACACCTTCTAGTCCTCCTAATACTACAGCACCAGGAGGCGCTTTTTCTTGACCGCCAAGAACAGCATCATAAACTCTTGGGCGATTGGTATTTTCTTTCATCAGGTTTTTACTGTTGAGCCTACTACTTAGTATTCCCAATCACTGAGGTGAGGCGATCGCAATTTTCACTCAACTTTTCGTACACCCCATATATTAATATTACCCCCCTTCCCACTAACAAGAATTTGCCCATTTTGGCTGATAGCTATTGCTTTTTTGTCATAATGAAATGGGTGTGGTTTTAGCGAGCGAACTAGTTCTCCTGTATTTAAATTCCAGATTTGAATGCTTTTGTCTTTACTACCGACAAATATTGCTTCTCCATCTTGGCTAATAGTTAAGCAATCTACTTGTCCTGGAAAAGTACGAATTTCTGCTCCTGTTTGTAAATCACGTACTTCAATATTTTGTCGATAATACGCTCCACTAATTAAATATTTTCCATTGGGACTAATCTTGATATGCTCAACGGATATATCTGTTAGTGAATAAATTTCTTCGCCTGTTTCTAAATTCCAAACTTGCAATACTGGATAAAGTCTTTCGGTACAACTAACCAATTTTTTACCATCTGGACTAATAGCTAGGCTAAACACTCTATTTATAACAGGATTTGAGTATGCCTTTTGTTGTAAATTATAAATTTCTTTTCCTGTTTCCAAATTCCATACTTTAATATTGCCATCTAAATCTCCACTAGCTAAAATTTTTCCGTTATGGCTAATATCCAAAGCAAAAATTTTATTGGAATGACCAACAAGTGTACTTATTTCTTGCTGATGCTTTACATTCCAAATTTTGATAGTTTTGTCGCTACTAGCACTAAATAAAATACTGTCATCTTGCTTAGTAACTAAACAATGAACTGGTGCTGAATGACCAAAGAGAGTAGAAATTTTATCCCCTGTTCTAGCATCCCATAACTTGATGGTTGCATCACCACCTCCGCAACTATAAATAGTTAATCCATCAGGGCTGAGGGCGAGAGAACTAATTGAACCTAAATGTCCTGCTACTGAGAATGTGTTGATTACTTGTCCTGTATATAAATTCCATGTGTTCACTATATGATCGCTGATAGTAATAAAATTTTGTCCTTGCTCAGTGATTAATAAAGAGAAATCATTTTCAAAAGTCTCTTGATATGTGCCTAATTTCTGTCCTGTATTTAAATTCCATTGAAGGATAGATTTGTCTGTACTATAACTAATAATCGTTTGCCAATCATGACTAATAGTAGCAGAAACTATACGACGTTTATGACCTATAAAGGTATTGATTAACTTACCTGTTTCTAAATTCCATACTTTTATAGTTTTATCTCCACAGCTAACAATAGTTTTATTATCGGGACTAATTGCAAGAAAACAAACACTTTGTACATGACCTTCAAGTGTCTGAATTTCTTTTCCTGTATTCAAATCCCAAACTCGGATGCGGTTGTCAAAACTACCTCCTGCTAAAATTTTTCCATTTGAACTCAGAGCTATAGAACTAAGCTTACCACAATAAACTTTGAGGGTTCGGATTAGCTGTTTTGTGTTCCAATCCCAGATATCAATGCTTTTGTTTTTGAAACCTACAGCAATCTGCCAGTTTGAGCTAACAATTATAGAAGTAGAACGACGTGAATCTTCTAGGTTAATACTTTGAAGAAATTGACCAGTTTTTAAATCCCAAAATTGTATACTATAATCATAAAATACACTTAAAATATTCTCTCCATCAGAGCTAATACTCACATATCTAGGATAGGGATTTGACAAAAAATAAAGTTGTTTTCCTGTTTTTAGATTCCAACCTCTAATACCATCACTTGCACCTGTTATTAAAATTTGTCCATCCGGGCTAACTGCACGGCAATATACTGGATGTGAATGTCCGCTTGTGGTGCGTAAGTATTCAAAAAATTGCCAAGGCTTGTATTGGCTCAGTGCCTCTTTGACATTTTCTTCCTTTCTTGATAACAAAAGAGGGTAGGCTTTGTTCTGAACCTGTTCTGATTCATCTTTTAAAGCCTGAATCAACAAATCTAAACCAGGTTCTCCATAGTTCAAGACTTCAGAAAGTGCAGCAATACGTTCTTCTAAAAGATTACTTGATAAACGGTGTTTGGCTCCTTCTAAGCCTCCTAATACCAAACCGCCTAATGGTGAAGGATTATCGCCACCAAACACAACATCATATTCTTTAGGTTGATTTTGTTTTTTATCCATTGTATTAATATAAAATGATAGTTATTTTTTTAAACGAACCGCCGAGGCACAGAGAGGAGATTATTTGAGTTTAGCGATCGCACTTTTCATTCAACTTTTTCCCTGTAAAAGCACGAATTATATCAAACGCTACTACTTGATTCTAAAATTCCTACCAAAATCTTCATTAAATCTGGCAAATCATCGGGAATTCGATACAGCGAAATATCCTGAAAAATCTGCTGCTTGGTTTTTTCTAAGCGACCAAAACGCCAAGCATCACCAATTGTTACTGCACCATAAAAAATCTCACCTTCTTCTACTTCAGAAATAGCAATTAATTCTACTGCCATCTGCGTAAAGCCTCTTGTTAAGTCATCATTTTTCGCTTCAACTACCAATAAACTTAGATTGCTTTTCAAGAAATAATCTAAATTACCCTTTAACCAGTTGTTTACTGTCAATGGATACTCAATCCTGATTTGACATTGACAATAACGAGCAACTTCCAGCAATGTAGGTGCTACCAGTGTTTCACGTCGTGCTGTCTCGCTGCTCAAGCTAACTAGTGGTAAAGATTCATCAATTCGCTGTTGTAATTCCGGCAAACGTTCTAAATTGCGATCGCTACGTGGTAACTCCATTCGTGTTTTTAGCAAACCATAACCCAATTCCGCTAAAATTTCGTCTGCTTCATAAGGCATTTCAAAATAGGAGCGAAATGTGTAAGATTGCCCTTCTTGCAAAAGATGACGACGAGTCATAATTTTTTTATTTGCAGCTACACATTTAAAAATTACTATTCAATTTTAGCGTTTTAAGTAGCTAGTACAAAAAGGCTGAAGTCTATAGACATTTTTCTCGACTCGCTTTTTCTAGGACTTAATACCCCAGATTTTGATAGTTTTATCTCTACTGCTGCTAACCAGAGTTTTTCCATCGGGACTGATAGCTACACAATAAACCCAATCAGTATGTTCTTTGAGAATGCGTAGGCATTCCCCAGTTTGCAAGTCCCAAATTCTGATAGTTTTGTCTCTACCACAACTAACAAGAGTGCTTCCGTCTGGGCTGATAACTACCCAATAAACCCACCCAGAATGTCCTTCAAGTGTGAACTGAAGCTGTTTTGTCTGTAAATTCCATACTTTAATTGTTTTGTCTTTACTACCACTAACAATTGTCTGTCCGTCTGGGCTAATAGCTACAGATTCAACACCATTTGAATGTTTTTTAAAAGTGTGTATAAGTTCTCCAGTTTCAAAATTCCACGCTTTAATAGTTGCGTCATTACTACCACTAACAAGAGTTTTTCCATCTCCACTAATAGCTAACGCTTGAACTAAGTAGTGTGAATGTCCATTCATGGTACGTATAATTTGTTCTGTCTGCAAATCCCAAACATTAATTCCGCTATTCTCACTACCGCAGGCAAGCATCTTTCCATCTGGACTCATAACTAGAGAAAAAACTCTGTAAGTAAATTCTTCTAAAGTTTGTTTACGCTTTCCACTTGGGAAATCCCAGATTTTGATTTTATGGTCACCGTCATAAGTTCCTCCTCTACTAACTAAAGTTTTTCCATCTTGGCTAATAACTAAAGAATTAACATCAAAATTATTTATAGAAAAAGCTTGGAGTTGTCCGGTATGCAGATCCCAAGCAGTGATGCCTCTTCCAGAACTGAGAAGAGTTTTCCCATCTCGACTAATGGCAACAGCTGTGACCAGTATCTTCTGCTGTAAAGTGCGGAGGCAAGTGATTTTTAACCAGGGATTATGTTCTTGTAACGACTGTTTAACTTTTGCTTCTTCTCGGTGGCGAAGTAACGAATAAGCAGCCCACTTTAATTTTTCTGATTCATATTGCCAAGCCTGAATTACTAAGTCTAAACCTGGTTCTCCATAATTTAATGCCTCTTTTAGTGCGGCAGTTTGCGCTTCTATATCTACACTTTTCAAGCGGCTTTTAACACCTTCCAGCCCCCCTAAAATCATACTACCAACTGGGGCAGAATTTTGAGTTCCTAATACAGCATCATATTGTTTAGGTTGATTCTGTTTCTTTGCCATTGCAATTTACCAAATTACGATTATTTTTTAAACGAACCGCCGAGGCGCAGAGGACGCAGAGAGGAGATTATTTGAGTTTGGCGATCGCCCCCCTCTCCACTAACATTTTCCCCGTCAATAAATCTTTTACCGTTACTACTAATACCCGTTGTTCGTTGACTTCAAATTGTGCTTGGATTCTGTCTACTCCTGTTTGTCCGGGCGGTTCGAGATGGGCGACGCATACTTGTTGGTGATGAGTTTCTAAAGAACGATAGCTATCTTGTTTTATTAAGTGGCTACTAGTCATTCTGCCTTGAGAATCGTAAGCAACTTCTGCTTGGGAAACTTCTGCAACTTCGCCAATATCAAGGCGAATTTCTCGCTGTCCTTCGGTGGCTACTTGCAAAGTTAAAGCTTCAGAACGCGCCCCTGGATACTTTGCTCCTTTTTCAATCAAAGTAAAATAAGAATAAGTTTTGCTGTGGGGTTCCCAAAGCCGGATAGCATAACTGTGGCGCAGGTAATCATCAACTGCTGTCATTTCGCTTAATGCTAATGCGCCATGTGCCACAGCTTCAAAGGGTTTATCTAATTTAACTTTTTGTCTGCCGAAATAGGAAATTACTAGTTGTTGAATCGCCGGAATTTGGCAAGTACCGCCGACTAATAAAACCTGTTCGATGGCAGATTTAGCGATACCTTTGGAAAGGGCGATCGCTAACACTTCATCTATCGCTTGTCTTAACTGTTCTAATAATTGTTGATTTTCTAAAATTTCGCCCAAATCGTCCCGATGTAACTGCAATTCATGGGACATAAAATTTTCATCATCAAACCAAGCTTCTTTCGCTTCATCTGTTGTCGAAAGTTGAATTTTTACCCTTTCTGCTACTTCCAATAAATTCATAAAACCGATTTCTCCTACTTCAGCGCGGGAGGAATTGATTTTTTGCAGATAATGTTCGACAATCCAAGTATCGATATCTACACCGCCAATAAAAGCATCAGATTTAGCAAGAACTTCAGCGCGTACTGCTTGCTGTTCGGAAGCGACGCTGACAGTCCGTACTAAACTTAAATCCAACGTTCCGCCACCAAAATCCACTACCAAAACCACAGTACCAGGACGCTTGATAGCATAACCAAGGGCTGCTGCTGTTGATTCATCGACAATTTGCACTGCGGGAATATTTAGCTTATCGGCTAAATTGCGAAACCAGTCAAGATATCGTTCAAACGCACCAACAGGAACCGTAAAAATAACGTGGCTTGGCTGCAATTGCTGTTCAATTTGTTGCCAAATTTCTAACAAAAACAGTTCTGAAATAATCTCAGCACTATAACTATTACCATCCAAAAGTCGCGGAGGCGGCACAAAATCCGCTGCTAAATCCCGTTTGAAAGCACGAAAACAGCGTTCCGGTTGGGCAAACCCCAAGCGTTTGGCACGTACAGATTCACCAAACAAAATGCTATTTTGCCCTTCCACAAACACCAAACTCGGCACAACGCTAACTTGTTCGCCCCCAACCTCAAACCGCCGCGACATCGAATCAAATCGCAACGTCCGTGGTTTTTGCGTAATCAAATCAGTCGTACAAACAACAGTATTGCTAGTACCAAAATCAATTATTACTGTAGTCATTTGTCATTTGTCATTTGTCATTAGTCATTAGTCATTTGTCATTTGTCATTTGTCATTGGTTATTCCCCGCGTCCCCGCGTCTCCGTGTCCCCCCATCTCCCCATCTCCCCATCTCCCCATCCCCCTACTTCCCTACTTCCCCCCTCCCGGCAAACTCCGGCTAACCTTAGCAGGGCAAAGAATTCTTCCTTGATGCTGATAGCCAATAAATCGAATGTAAACTAATTCGCCTTCGGTAATATCAGCATTGTCTGGTTGATGAAGTTGGGAATTATAAGGGACTTGTTGCCAAGGTTTGCCTATCTGTTCGTAACCCCATTTACTAAGAAGATTATCTAGAGGAGTAAACATCGAAAGCAGATTTTTTACGGGCAATTCTGGTTTCACACTCACCATTTGGTGAATGCTGGGATAGTTTGTCAGTAATGTCTGCAATTGCTCAAATGTGGAAGTGCGAAATTCTTCTGTTAGTTGTAGACGTTGCTGTTGCAATTCTTCATGGAGTCGCACACCTTCTTGACGCAGTGCGGCTTTTTCAGAAATAAGTTGCTGTATTTTTTGCTCTAATTCTAAGTATTTTTGTTGAGATGCTTGGAGTTCATCTTCTAGTAATTTGATTTGAGATTGCGCCAACCCTAACTTATCAATTCGCTTGTTTGGTTGAGAAGCGATCGCCGCGTTAATTACTGGAATAATCAAAAGTAACGCCAAAAATCCGATTGCGATCGCTAAAATACTTTCCAGAGAAAACATTCCGGTTCCCTGGAGGTCTGATATGATGTCTGCAAGCATCTGTATCTCTCCTATTGTTGTTTGAGAGACTGTTGTTCTGTTCCTGTGACGTTTTCTTCTCCCTCGTAATATTCAGGAAGCAGTTGTTGAGTTTCTACGTCTCCTAAAGCATCTTCAATTCCAGACGTTGTGCTGGTACAACTTGCACCAGAAGCACCAATCACTGTTTCCGTAATTTTTCCATCTTTACCGATGCGATACTCAATTTTTTGATACTCAGCCATAAGTAAAATATCTATATTTTCAAGGTTTTCAAGCAATACGCAGTTATTCCGTTGTATCACTTTTGCTAGTTAACTGCAATTACCATCTGGCACTAGCACAAACAAATAAATGTGTCAGGGCTTTACTAATTTACTAAAACAAATGTACTATTTTTCATGAGATTACACAAGCCTCAAAGAAACTGAGTCAAGAGAATGAGTGTGTTATTTGTTACAAATTGTGGGCGATCGCAACTTGAGCAAACTTGTAATAAAGTTTTTGGGAACCCTAATTAAGACTTGAAAGGTAAAGCAACATGACTGACAATCAAAATCAACCCAGAGATTATGATGCTGTACTTGGCGGACAATCGCCGCCTCCTGTAGATGGAGTTGTTCTTGGAGGAATTGAGGGAATTAAGCGTTGTTTATCAAATCCTGTAGCTAATGTGCGAATTGCTGCACTCAGCGAAGCCTTGAAATATGGTGATGCAGGGTTGGATGTTTTGATTCAAGCGTTGCAAGATAAATCGAAATTAGTGCGGCGTTTTGCTTATCGAGTATTAAAGCAAAGAATAGAACCGCAAGTTATACAAGCATTGCAAACATATAAACCTTGGAACTTGGAAGAAAGATTTGAGAAGTATCAAGAGTCTGACATTACTCAATTTGCTAATCGGCAAGTTGTAGATTTTGAGAAAAATATAGGTATTCTTGAACCTGTTAACAAAGCTTACGCGCTCAGATATGAGTATGATAATGAAGAGGATTTACCGAGTCAAATTAGTAGGCTTTTGCAAGAACCCAACGCTGACAAATTAGAAGCTTTAGTCTTTGGTTTGTGGGCAGAATCTTATGAACGCGATTCAAGTGAGATTGTTCAAACTTTAGTTGATGCCAAAAAATATTTAACTAATCTCAAAGCTGTTTTTATTGGCAATATTGCTTATAATGAATGCGAAATTTCTTGGATTCAGCAAAGTGATATCAGCCCGATTTTACAAGCTTATCCTAAACTGGAAATTTTACAAGTTCGTGGTGGCGACGGTTTACATTTTAGTCCACCAGTGCGACACAATAACCTCAAAGCTTTAATTGTAGAAACTGGGGGATTAAGTCGGGATACCGTCGCACAAATTTGTAATATGAATCTGCCAGCATTGGAACATTTAGAATTATGGTTTGGCAGTGAAGATTACGGTGGAGACTGTTGGGTTGAAGATATACATCCTATTCTTTTTGAAGATAAGTTTCCCAACTTAACTTATTTAGGGTTACGCAATAGTCAATTTACTGATGAAATAGTCAATGCCATTGTTACTTCTCCAATTATTAATTCTATCAGCGTACTTGACCTGTCGATGGGAACGTTGAGTGATGCGGGTGCTGAAGAGTTACTGAATTGCGAAGCTATTAATTATCTTGATATTCTCAATGTTTCAGAAAGCTTTTTGTCTCAGGAAATGATTCATAAATTATCTGGCTTGGATGTGCGTGTTTTGGCAAATCATCAGAAAAAAGAAGATGATGATAGCTACATTCATGGTCGCTATTGTTCTGTTGCCGAGTAATTTATCACTAGGTGCATCATGTCTAATTTTAAATATGAAAAGCTTAAAGGCGAAGCTCTCTTAGAAAAGCTTGAAAACTTCTTATATCATCTACCTCATAGCGAACGAGCAAAAGAATGTGGTTATTATAGTGTAATTCAAAGTTCCGGACGACAAAAAATACAACTGAATATTTCGGAATTTTATGATGCTATTTTAGCAGCCAGAAAAGAGCGATCGCTGCTTTCTAACAATCACCAACATCAACCCCAAGAATTTGATGCTATTTTAGGCGGTAACACTCCATCACCTATGACAAGTGTAGTATTAGGAGGAATTGAAGGTGTTAAAAATCGTCTGAAAAGTGCAACTATAGAGACACGAATTGCAGCAATTTCGGAAGCATTAAATTACGGAACACCAGGTTTAGATTTAGTAATTGCTGGTTTACAGGATTCCTCTGGACAGGTGCGAAGTTATGCCTATAAATTATTGCAGAACAGGTCAGATTTAAAAACAAAGCACGCATTGTCAAACTTTGATAAGTTGCAGTTATTTACTAGGTTACAAGATTGGCAAAGCGATAAATTTAACCCGAAACTAGGCATAATTAATTCATCGGAAAATGTCTATGTTTTAAAAAGTATCGAACAAGCTCAATCATTAGTGCAATCTCCACAAATCAGTCAGATAAAAGTATTAATCTCTCAACTTAGTTATGAACAATTTGGCTATGGTAAGAAATTTAAGTATGTTGTTGATGTTTTGTTTGATATTCATGAATACTTAAGCGGTTTAAAGGCTGTATGGATCGACACTAGTATATCACCAAGAGGACTTGGTGATATTAGCGCTATTTTGAAAACTTACCCTCATCTAGAATTCCTAGAAATCCGTAATGGTGGTCATCTAGAATTTAGCCCAGTAAGACATAATCATCTTAAGACATTAATTGTCGATGGATATTTAAATAAAGAAACATTGCAGCAGATTTATAAACTAGAATTACCAGCTTTAGAATATCTTGATTTAGGTTTCTTCAAAGGCCCTAACAATACTCAACCAAATGCTACTGAAATAGCACCTATGTTTTCAGGTAACTTTTTTCCTAATTTAAAATACTTAGGATTCCGAGGAGGTAGAGATTATAACAAAATTGCCACTGCACTTATACGTTCAGCGTTAGTCCATCGCTTGATAGGGCTTGACTTATCAGATGGAAATTTAGGCGACAAAGGAGCAGAAGCTTTATTAAATTGTCCGGCTATAAATCGCTTACAAATTCTAAATCTGAGTCAGAATCGTTTAACTAAAGAAATGGTTCAAAAGTTATCTAAATTAAAGTGCAAAGTAAATGCTAAGTCACAAAAATACTACCATCGTTATTCTCCAACTTGGGAATGAGCAACTTTCAAACTTGAAATGTCGAGTCATTGCAGATTCTCAGTTTAGCGATCGCTATTACTCAGTCTGGGAATAAATCAATAAAATAATACAGTTTATCTAAGATGAACAACAATCCAAATAAACCAAGAGAATACGATGCAGTACTTGGTGGAGAAGTACCACCACCAGTTCATGGTGTAATTTTAGGAGGACTTGAGGGGGTAAGAAGCCGGTTAAGAAGTTCGGTGGTTGAGGTACAAGTGAATGCACTTTCCGAAGCGTTGAATTACGGCGATCTAGGTTTGGAGATAGTAATTCAAGCCCTACATAATCAGTCGGGACAGGTGAGATTATCGGCTTATAAGATTTTGCAATCGCGCACGGAATTATCTGTCAAACAAGCACTGCAAGACTTTAATCCTTATGAATTTTTTCAGTGCGTTCATACATTAAAAGCATATTACCAACAAGTTCATTCTGTAGCTATTAGTCCTGATAACAAAACTTTGGTATGTGGTTCAGGTGATAGCCGCTATAACAGTATCAATTCGCCGAAAGTCTGGAATTTAGAGACAGGACAAGAAAAATTTGATCTGCGGTTTAATCATCATCATACTTCTGATATTAATTGGGTAGCTATTAGTCCTGATGGAGAAAAGATGATTAGTGCTGGTGCAGATAAAAATATAATAATTTGGGATATAAATATAGGTAAATATATTGCTAAATTAAGCAATAATTTAACTATAACTTATGCTCTGGCTATACATCCTAATGGAGAAAGCTTTGTAAGTGCAGATGGAAATGGATGTATCAAAATTTGGCAGTGGAATTGGGGTGAAGAAGTTGCTATTTTAGAAGGGCATCGTCGCTCAATTTATGCTCTTTGTATATCTCCTGATGGCAAGCTTTTAATCAGTGGCGGTGAAGATAGAAGTATCAAAATTTGGGATTTAAATTCTAGACGTGAAATTTGGAGTCTTATAGGACATTCCCATTCAATACGGTCTTTAGCAATTAGCCCTAACGGGCGTACATTAGTAAGTGGTAGTGACCAGAGAATTAAAATTTGGGATATGCAAACTGGGGAAGAAATTTTTTCTTTTTACGGTCATGCTGGTTGGGTTCGTTCTATCGTATTCAGTCCCGATGGTAAAACTTTTCTGACTGCTGGAGACCAAAATATCAAAGTCTGGGATTTAGCTTCAGGAAAGAAAATTTTCTCATTTCAAGGTCATGCAGGAGCTATTCGTTCATTAGCACTAAGTTCTAATGGGCAAATATTAGTGAGTGGTGGTGTAGATCACACAGTCAAAGTATGGAGGTTTTAATGTCAGAAAGTATTAGTCAACTTTTTCTCAATCTGGAAAACTGGAAATTCCAACAATTTAATCCTCAAGTTGGTATTAGCAACCCTGAAAATCATGCTTATGCGATTCAAATTCAACCAGAAAATCGCAGTAAAAATATAAATTTAGAGAGTTTTTATAATCTCTTGGAAGACCCTCAATCTAGCAAAATTCAAGCTTTGATTTGTCAAATAGAATATGAAAATTACTGGAACAATAATAATATCTGTTTTGGGATAGTTTTAGAAGCACTTTGCGATGCCTATGAAAAACTGCCTAATCTTCAAGCATTATTTATAGGAGATGCAGAACAACATGAATATCGCAAATCTAAGCTAGCAATTTTTGATATTCGTCCAATTCTAGAAGCATTTCCTAATTTGCAATTGCTAAAAGTACGCGGTCAATTTTATGAATATCTCTTAGAATGCGAAACTTTAATCCATAAAAATCTCAAAACACTAATCATCGAAACAGCAGATATCGATGATAGAAATTTCTCTCAAATTTGTGCTTTAGAATTACCAAATCTAGAATGCTTGGAACTGTGGCTAGGTAGGCAACTAAGGAATGAAACATTTATTATTGATAATTTGATACCAATTTTCTTTGGTGAATCATTTCCAAATTTGGCTTACTTAGGACTTCGTAGCAGCGAGTTTTCTGACTTGCTTGCAGAGAATATAGTGCGATCGCCAATGATTGAACGTCTCTTAGTGCTTGATTTATCAATGGGTAATTTAAGCGATTATGGGGCAAACGCTTTGTTAAATTGTCCAGCGATAAATCAACTTCATACCCTCAACATTTCTAATAATTGCGTATCAGAGGGTATGGTTCAACGATTGTTACAGCTTAATTGTCAGGTGATTGCAGACGAACAACAGGATGAAATCGAAGGAGGATGTAGCGTGTCACGATACTGTGCTTTGTATGAGTAATGAAGAATCTGAATTTGCCGATCGCTATTCTGCCCTCCACGAATAAAAAATATATTAGATAATGCTAAATTTCATCCTCATCGCCAACCCTGAAAACCGCCGTGTCGGTTTCTTCCAAGAAGCGATCGCCCATTTCAACTTACCACCAGCTACCGTAGTAGATTACGCCGACTTAATAGCAGGAAAACAAACCCTCGAACAATTCAATACACCCAATACTATTATCCGCTTTGACTCTCCAGAAAAAAACTTTGATGTCGATAAAGCCATCATCGCAGAAGGGAGTAGGGAAATTTTTTCTACTTCCAGTCATCAACATATCAGTGCAGAAGCCGCGACAAAATTAGAATTTGACAAAGGACTCATCCTCTATCCGCGACAGTGGTATTTAGGCTGGCGGTATCTGTTGCAAAAATGGGAAACACAACTTACTACCCTCATCGCTTGCGGGGAGGGGTACTTCATGAACCATCCCCAAGACATCGCTGTGATGTTTGACAAACCAGCTTGTCACGAAAGATTCAGCCGTCATAATATCCCCGTTCCTCGTTCTCTAGGTAAAATTCACAATTACGAACATTTGCGCGAACAAATGCAAACCCAGGGAATAGAACGAGTATTCGTCAAACTTTCCCACGGTTCCGCCGCTTCTGGAGTTGTTGCTTATCGCGCAAATTCCCGTTTTGAATCAGCTATTACCACCGTCGAACGAGTGCGGGAAAATGGCGAAACTCTACTCTACAACTCCCGTAAAATTAGTCACTACACTCATCATGAAGAAATCGCCGATATCATCAACATTTTGACAGCAGAAGGCGTACAAGTTGAAGAATGGCTACCCAAAGCACATTTACAAGGATGCGGTTTTGATGTGCGTATCGTGGTTATCAATGGTGAAGCACAGCATATCGTTGTTCGCCTTGGTAAAAGTCCCATGACAAATTTGCATTTAGGGAATGAACGGGGAAATACAGATGAATTTTTAGCAAAAGTTGGTGTAGAAAATTGGGAGATGATGAAGCAAACTTGCGAACAAGCAGCAGCGTTATTTCTTGATAGTTTGTATTGCGGAGTTGATTTACTAATTTTACCAGATTGGAAAACTCATGCAATATTAGAGATTAATGCTTTTGGCGATTTACTACCGGGAATTTTGTGGGATGGGATGGATACTTATACGAGTGAAGTTAAGGCAGTTTTGGAACGAACCGCAAAGACGCAGAGAACACAGAGAATAAAGAAAAATTTTTAATATGTTTAATATGAATCAAATCGTGGGAACTTATGATATTTTATTTATTACTCTAGATACACTACGTTACGATGTAGCCAAAAAATTACTCGCACAAAAACGGACTCCTAATTTAGAAAAAGTTTTACCTAAAACAGGTTGGGAAGAACGTCATTCACCTGGAAATTTCACTTACGCGGCGCATCATGCTTTTTTCGCAGGCTTTTTACCTACACCTGTAACGCCAGGAATTCACCCCCGGATTTTTGCTTTGGGATTTGAAGGAAGTACCACCACAACTGATAAAACTTGTGTGTTAGATAGCTCAAATATTGTTAGTGGATTAGCTGCCAAGGGATATCATACAGTTTGCATTGGTGGAGTTGGTTTTTTTAACAAACGCAATCCTATAGGTAATGTATTTCCTTCAATGTTTGCCGAAAGTTACTGGAGTCCAGAGTTAGGTGTTACTAATCCCGAATCTACAGAAAATCAGGTAAACTTGGCGAAGGAAATTTTAGAAAAAACGCCACATAATCAACGCATATTTTTATTTATAAATATTTCCGCTTTGCATCAACCAAATTACTTTTACCTTCCCAACGCAAAGGATAAAATCGACACCATTGAATCTCACGCCGCAGCTTTGGAATATGTAGATGGTCAATTAGCCAAACTCTGGAATATTATACGCCAAAGACATTCTACTTTTTGCATTCTCTGTTCCGACCACGGGACAACTTATGGTGAAGATGGTTACACTGGACATCGACTCAGCCATCCCGTTGTTTGGACTGTTCCCTATGCAGAGTTTATTTTATGAAAACCTTGAAAATTTATGATTAAAACCCAAAATCCTCAATCTAAAATCCAAAATCTAAAATCTAAAATTGCCCAGTCTCCCTATCAAGCATACATTTATTCTTATCCCCATAAAACAGCTTATCGTCCTTTCAACCCACCTATATATCTCCCGGAACTTTGGACGCAGCAAGATAGACAAGCACTATTTCTTTACATACACATACCGTTTTGTGAAATGCGTTGTGGTTTCTGCAATTTGTTTACCACAGTCAGCCACAATGAAGATTTTATCAGTCAATATGTCCGCACGTTACAGCGACAGGCGCAACGGATGAAAGCGGTGTTGGGTGATGCGTCATTTGCAAGGTTCGCTATCGGTGGGGGAACTCCGACTCAGTTACCCATTCAGCATCTCGCAACTGTTCTCGATATTGCTGAAAATACTATGGGTGCAAAGTTACAGGAAATTCCGATTTCTGTGGAAGTTTCACCAGAAACTGCAACTGAGGAAAAGTTAAAACTGTTGCGATCGCACTCTATAGATCGTGTTAGCATTGGTGTCCAAAGTTTCATCGAGTCGGAAGTCTTAGCAACCCAGCGCCGTCAATCTAATACTCAAGTAGAAGCAGCTTTGACAAGGATAAAAGAAGCTGGATTTCCGACTTTGAATATTGACCTAATTTACGGTTTACCCGGTCAAACCGTCGATACTTGGTTGCAATCAATACATACTGCTTTGCGCTTTCAACCAGAAGAAATTTATCTGTATCCCTTGTATGTACGGCCGTTAACAGGTTTGGGACGCACAGACAAAGAATGGGACGATATTCGTTTAGCTTGTTACCGCGAGGGGCGATCGCTCCTGTTGTCTGAAGGGTATACTCAAGTATCTATGCGGATGTTTCGACAAGGGGGACAAGGGGGACAAGGTGGACAAGGGGGACAAGGGGGACAAGGGGGACAAGGTAGCAATCTTTCTCCCTTGTCTCCCCCCTCTCCCTTGTCTCCCTTGTCTCCCCCCTCTCCCATCTACTGCTGTCAAGCCGACGGTATGGTTGGTTTAGGTTGTGGCGCACGTTCCTACACAAATACTTTGCACTACTCCAACGAATATGCGGTGGGTGCAAAGGGAATTCGTGATATTTTGCAAGCATATATTCAAACAGCCGATGAGTTATTTGAATACGCGCATTACGGCTTTCAACTAAATGCAGAAGAACAACGTCGGCGATATATTTTATTATCTTTACTTTCTGATGAAGGATTAAATTTCGTTAATTATCGTCAGCGATTTGCTAGTCAAGTAGACGCTGATTTTCCAGAACTTTCAGAATTGCTGACTTTAAATTTGGCGATAAAAGATGAAGATAGTTTACACTTAACTGAATTTGGCATTGAACGTTCTGATACTATCGGCGCATGGTTATTTTCTGAGAAAGTTCAGGAATTAATGCAGGATTATGAGTTGAAATAGTGGATTTTCAATCATATTTGTATAGAAGCAAGTAATAAGGAAAATATGACAGACAATCAAAATCAACCTAGAGAATTTGATGCAGTACTTGGAGGAGAAGCACCGCCACCAATACAAGGTGCTGTTTTAGGTGGAATTGAAGGTGTTAGAAAACGTTTAGTAAATCCTGATGTTGAGATACGGGTAGCGGCTGTTCAAGATGCATTACATTATCAAGCAGAAGGTTTAAATTTGGTAATTCAGTCATTGCAAGATTCTTCAAGAAAAGTACGTCAAGCAGCCTATAATTTATTATGCTAACGCATTGAACCTCAAGTTAAACAAGTTTTACAAGAATATAAATATTGGGACTTATTTGAGCGAATAGACGAAACCTTAATTGAGGGGTATATCTATAATACTTTTACAGAATTCTACTATCGGGAAGTTGAAAGCTATGACCCTAATATAGGTCTGCAAAATCATGCTGAAAAAGCTTATGTTATGGATGATGATGTTACGAACTTTTTAAAAGAACCAAAAATCCATAAAGTAGAAGCTTTGATATTTAGAGGTTACTATGACTTATGGCGCATTTTACCTACAAATATTTTAAAAAATATTAAAGCACTTTTTTACGGGCCTTATGACATAGATTACCAGATATCTTGGACACCTATTCAGGATATTAGCCTAATTTTAAAAGCTTTTCCTAATCTAGAAATGTTGCTAGTTCGTGGTGGAGATGAACGCCACATATACGGTGAGCCTTGGGAAAAATTTATTTCTTTACGTCACGAGCATTTGAAAACGCTAATTGTAGAAACTGGAGGATTAGGGCGTGACAAAATTGCTCAAATTCTCTCTCTGGAACTACCAGCATTAGAACATTTAGAATTATGGTTAGGTAGTGAGGAATATGGTGGTAACTCTTCCATTGATGATTTAATGCCAATTTTCTCAGGCGAGCTATTTCCCAAATTGACTTATTTGGGACTGCGTAACAGTGAATATAGCGATAATATTGCCGTTACTCTTGCTAACTCTCCTGTCATCAATACAATCAAAGTTTTAGACCTTTCGTTAGGAAACTTAGGTGATGATGGTGCTGAAGCTTTACTAAATTGTCCTGCTGTGAATCAGCTAGATATTCTTAACCTTTATGATAGTTGTTTAACTGAAGAAATGATTGAACGCTTGAAACTGTTAGATGTTGAAGTCATCACAGATACATTAAAGAGTCCAGAAGACCGCTATTGTTCTGTTTCTGAGTAATCAATTTTAAATAAATTTATTTAGATATTAAATTAATATGCACCTCACCATCCTCTATCGCGGTTCTCTAATCAGTTGCAACTACGGCTGTGAATATTGCCCCTTTGCTAAACGCCAACAAACAGCCGCAGAATTAGCAATCGATAAACAATCTTTAGAACGGTTTGTCAATTGGATTTCCCAACATCCCCAACATCAATTTTCAATTCTGTTTACCCCTTGGGGAGAAGCTTTAATCCATTCTTGGTATCAGCAAGCTTTGGTAAAATTAACGAATTTACCCAATGTTAATAAAGCTGCAATTCAAACTAATCTTTCTTGTCAGCTAGATTGGGTAGAGGAATGTAATAAAGAAAAATTGGCACTTTGGGCGACTTTTCATTCAGAATGGGTGTCACGCGATCGCTTTTTATCCAAATGCCTTCAATTACACCACCAAAATGTTAAATTTAGCGTCGGAGTTGTGGGCTTTCCTAAGTTTAAATCAGAAATAGCCGCTTTACGTCAAGAATTACCAAATCAAGTTTATCTGTGGATTAATGCTGTCAAAGCTGAACTCCCCAATTTATCACCATCAGACAGAGAGTTTTTCCAATTTATCGACCCATTATATGAATTAAATACCAAACATTATCCTAGCTTTGGTCATTCTTGTCGGGCTGGAAAATCAGTAATTTCTGTTGATGGCGATGGGACAATGCGTCGTTGTCATTTTATTAAATCGCCAATTGGTAATATTTATGATTCTGATTGGGCAACAGCTTTATCTGACCAACCTTGTACTAACCAAACTTGTCACTGTCATATTGGTTACATTCATCTCGATTATTTAAACATGAATCAGGTGTTCGGTTCTGGTATTTTAGAAAGAATACCCGAACAATGGACTAATTTAGCCTTAAGGAACGGTAGACTATAATTATACCAATTTGCATTCACCAAACGTAATTTCATAATTTCTATTCTCCATCTCCCTACAGCAAGAATTATGAAAGTTTTAAAGTTAGTCTTAGCATTTCTCTTACTACTAAGCACCCCTGCTATGGCAGTTGAATTCAAAGGGCAGAATATCGATGGTCAAAAGTTACCCGCCAAAGCTTACTATTATGCAACTGGTGGGGTATACAAAGTCCAGGTACGCTTTCACAAAAAACGAGCGACAATTTATTTTGACGATGGCAATCAAATAACTATACAGTTGAACCAGGAAGCGATCGCTGACTCAAACAATATTGAAGGCTTTGGAATGCTAGGGCAATATCCCATCAATGCAATATTCAGTCTTGGGTTAGTATATGGCAATAATTGGCTAGGGGGCAGCGATAATCAATTCCAACAGTCGAATCCACTGTCTGGCTTGTGGAAAATTAGTTTGGAATAAAAGAGAATGGGGAAACCTTCGCTGCCCACTTTTATAGGCGTTGCGTAAGTCCTATTTAAATTACTATAGATAACATATTATTCCCTGCGGGCTACCCTAGTACTCTGCCAACCCAAAAATGCGCTTCTTTCGGGCTGAGGAAACGGTAAGTGATTTAAAACCTTTCCCCTTTCACCTTTCACCTTTCCCCCTTCCCT
>NZ_LAHA01000036.1 GCF_002608075.1 Nostoc linckia z4 | reverse complement strand
GATCTGTTCAAGTTGCCAAACAACCCACGACAGAGATGAAAATGCCTCGCGGAACTTAAGAGCAGAAGGGATAAGAATACTGTCAACAAATACTGTGGGACACACAGAAATTCAAGCTTGTGGAGAAGCAGTAAGACTCGTTGGTACTTGTACCAAAAAGCGTGTTTCTGAGAAGCAAGAATCTCCCGCTACACCGCTTTGCGGTTAGCGGGGGAGTGTCAATCCTGATTCCCGATTCCCTTGTTAGATGATTGCGATCGCTTGATTACTTATTAAACCGGAAAAACCCCAAAGAGCCAAAGCTACGCTTTGTCTCCCCTCCCCGCAGGCTCTGAGAGGATTAAGGGGTGGGGTGCCAATACGGTTCGGATAAGCAGTATGAACTTCCCTTGTGGTCTGGAAAAAGGTTAAAGGGTAAGGGGTAAAGGATGTATTTGAAACCTTTCCCCTTTCCCCTTTAACCGAACCGTTTCAAGGGGCGACAATCGAGCTAAAGTGATTGCTGTATAAGCTTCATAGCCCTTAAACCTCGCTGATAATATGCCTTTTTATTGCAAATCGAACCGACCATTTCCTCGACCCACGCTTGACACCCTTGCATTGCTTCTATCCAATTGAAACCATATAAACCTATCCAGAAATTACTGTGACGTTTCTCAGTTCTATTTTTTTCTTCTTGGCGACAAATATAAGAATCAAGTTTTTGAAATTTAGTTCTTTGCCCATGTAACCAAGCACTGGTCATAGCCAAAGCAATTAAAAAAATCAAACGTACAAGTCTATCAGGGCTGGCTTGAGAGCTTTCCAAATTGTAGCCACCAGTTTTACAGTCTTTAAACATCGCCTCAATGCCGAAACGTTGAGCATATATTTTGAGGGCAGTGGTTAAGTCAGGTAAATTAGTTAATAAATACCAAGCATCTTTTTCTTGTTTACCCCTATACTTTCTTTTCCAATAGACTCCTAAGTTAAACCGACCAAAGCCACGTTTTTGAGTAACTTTGACGTTGGTGTAAAATTGCCGGATACCAGGATAAATCTCAATGTTACTTAAAGGCTGAAATTTTTGTCTGTTTTGGCGGAAAGTGGTGTCTTTCTTTTGACGGAGTACAAAACCTATATTCTGCTTGTGGAGCCACTGCGCCAGTTCTACA
Organism: Nostoc linckia z4; assembly: GCF_002608075.1. GTDB lineage: Bacteria > Cyanobacteriota > Cyanobacteriia > Cyanobacteriales > Nostocaceae > Nostoc > Nostoc linckia. The sequence goes on along the minus strand of NZ_LAHA01000036.1, from coordinate 75,615 downwards.
CTGTGAAATTCTCTATCCCCAATAATTACTAATTTGTACTTTTTTAATAAACGAATTACTGGGCGTAATACTTTTTGTTGTTCTTCTAGGTTACTGCAACCATCTTTCTCTAACAGACACCAATATATAGGCCAAGCTCTTTTTTGATAAATCACGCTCACCATCAACACATTGTTTTCTTTCCACTGTGTTCTATCCATCGCAATGGTTAATTGTGACCCTAGTTTAAAATGTTGGTTAATTATTGCTTCAATAATCGGAAACCACAACAATACTACGCTCAAGGCATTCAGTGTTAAAAACCTTTGGATATGCCGTCTACGACTGTTTTGCTGTATAGGTAAAGGTAGAATCGCTGCCAGTCTTTCTATCCTTACCTGCTTCTGATGAGAGTAACAACCACACCAACATCTTCAGGGTGATTAACTGTGCTTTATTTAAGTATTTTTCTAAGAAGTTTTGGTAGAATGATGCCAGCATTATTATGACGGTCTTAGTCAAATTACGAGACCGTTCTTTTTTACCATTAAACTGTACCCTACAGGTAGCCGCTTAATAACTGTACAGTTCATTCTCAATAAGCACACAAATGTTTCCAGGGGTCTGTGCCTCTCAAACCTTTAGCTTGCAGGGTTTAGAGGCGATTGTCGCCCCTTGAACCGAACCGTATTGGGTGGGGTGCAATGGCTGTGGGAATCATAACTAATTATGCGGACATGATATTAGATTATTGCGATCGCTTGTATTCTTCTTGTAATTTTGGCAAGTAATCGTAGCCATCGACACCAATGAATTTAATGATTTGAGTTCGAGAATTGGCTATTACTTGTTCTAGAGTTTCATTGCCTAATTTACTTTGTAAAATTGTCAGCAAACCAGCGGCTTGTCGCCACTCTGCGGCAACGATTTGTTCTAATAAATACATACCCAAGCAGCTATTGTATACCGCCGGTTCTAAATGATTCAGGTTGTAATAACTTTCTGCTAAATACAAAAAGTTTAATCCCTGGAGATATTTGTCACCAGAAAATTGCACTGCCTCAGTACCTTTTTGTAAGTATTCTATGGCAGTTTGGGGTTTTTCTAAGGTGATGTGGGCAATACCAAGACTGGTGTAACAAAGGGCTTGGATTTGGTATGCAGCCATCATACCAAATGCAGAATCACGCAATTTTCCTGACAATTCCAAACCTCGATGCAAGTATTCTATTGCTTGTTGATAAATATCTAATTCTATGCGTTCTGTCTGTTGGGCTGCAAACACTTGGCTATAGCCTAAAGTTGCTAAGGCGTGGGCTTCTCCCAAGCGTTGCCCGGTTTGACGTGCTAAAATTAACGCTCTCTGGCTATAATCAATTGCCTGAGAATAATCTTTTTGGGCAACGCAAACACGGCTAGTGTGGTTAAGGTTGGCAATTTCACAAGGCCGATCCCCGGCTTGGCGGGCAATTTCTAAAGCTTGGTGGTGAAATGAGTTGGCTTGTGGATATTTACCTAAAATAAATTGAGAATAACCCAATAGTGTTAGTATCCTGGCTTTTTCTTGAGTACCTTCCACTTCTTTGAGTGGTATATCTAAGTAATTTATGGTGTCCTGCAACGCATCTCTCCCGAACAAGGCAAATACTCCGCCGTAAAGGGGAAAGTATTGACGATGGGCAAAAGTTCTGAGAATTTGTAAAACGATTTGAAAAGAGGCCTTGGCTAATTCTTCACCTTTGCTGGGATGGATATTGGTAGCGACACGAAAACCATGAGATAACTCGCACCAAACTACAGCAAAACTCAAAAAAGTGGCAATGGACGCAGATGTTCCCCATTGAGAATCATAGGGTTGTCTTTCAAACCAATTAACCAAGCTTTGCTGTATACGTTGGACAATTATTGTTAACTCCACCCAATCTTTGATGTTGATATCAGACTGACGGACAATTACTTCTGTTGCAGATATGCCATCAGCTAATTCAGAAAATAATATTTGTGTCAATGGGCTGCTGACTTTTTGTGCCCATGAAGCCCAAGGTTCTTGTTTTGGTTGGGACTGTGTTAATTCTAGTGGTGTTTTTCTGGGTTCGTAAATCCAACTAACAAGAGAAGCTTCTAATTGCTGATAGGATTCAACACCGCTAGCAATGCCGATGGCTAATTGTTCTATTTGTTGTTTTCGTTCAAAATCTTCATCAGCAGATACCGCTATTTTTAATTCTTGGGCTAGTTTTTGCAGTTGATTTTGGCTGAAAATTTGGTTTTGGTTGGGATCGATGATTTGTAACAAAACTGAAAAACGAGAAGCTTCTGAAGCTGTGAGAATTTGTTGCACAGCTGCGGTGACTGCGGCTTGATTGCGTTTTTGTTTTTCGATGCGTTCCCATTCGCTTTGAATAGTCTGTAATGCTTTGAGGGTACGATTTAACCGCGCTTTTTTTAACTCCGGAGTTTCTCTTTGAAACAAGTCTGGAGAAATTTTCACCTTATTTAGTTGAGATTGGGTAGAATTCAAGCGATCGCTCAAACAGCGTTCAAAGATTTCGCCATTACCAGTACCAATATTTTCTATTAATTTACGATATATATATTCTTGACAACTGATTTCACCTTTCAGTGTCGTCGTCACAATTTCTTCTATTAGTTTTTGATAGCTATCACATAGATAATTAGGTATGGCTTCTGTGGTAGATTCTGCTACTATATTATCTATTGGAAAACTCGAATTAGAATTTACTAAATTTTCTCGATCGTTAGTAAATTTAGGTATGTTTTCTTGATTTTCTGTTGTTGAATTTTTCTGAGAATTTCTCGATTTTGATAGGTGATAATCTGCTAAAGAACCACAACTAAATTCTTCAATAAAACGGTCTATTTTCGCAGTTAAATAAAGTTGGCGTTGACGATATTTTTGATACCAAAAAGCAGAGATAGAAAAACCTGCAATAGCTCCTATGCCAATTCCTATAAGAGCTAACTTTGGAAGTTCCAAAGTTTCATTTTGTCTTTCAGATTTTAAGGTTAGATGAGAAAATGCACTTTCAGCAACAGAATAGTCACTTTTGTAACTTAATTCAATACTAGTCGCCATCGCCATCGACAGAATAAACCTAAATATTATCTTTGATTTCCACATACTTTGAAAATTGACAAATATGTCGTCTTTTTTGGATTAATTCGGATTTCAGGTCACAGAATAAAGCCTAGTAAAAAGATGTTTGTACTAGACGCAAAGCACGATTATAGACAGTGTTTTTGCCACAATTTCATACTTTTAAACATGGGTTTTCCTGTTAAGAGTTGCCTTTTAAAAATTATGAATTAGGTCTGATGTGAATTATTCAAATCAACGAAATATCAAGAATTATCCGCTCTGTATAGACTAGCAATTGCAACGTCTCTACTACAACGATAAATCAAGTTTTTTAGCGTCTAATAATCCACATTATGCGTGAATTACAAATTAATAATTATTCTGTCACCACAAAAAATAACTGACTATTTACAAGGCATTAAAAGCTTGTAGCATTCAGTATTTCTTTATTTTACTTTTAACTTTTGCCTTTTGCCTTGTTCTACAAAGTCTCTTTATTTACTGCCAACGAACTTTAACTCATGAATAGAAAATAAACTTTCTCAACCGTAATTTCGAGTAGGTATTCTTAATTCTTAACATTTGTGTATGTAGCAATGCCGCCAAAGCAAGATGCAACAGCAGTTCAAGCATACTTTGGGACATAGACCTAATTTTATAACTCAAACAGCAACAAAGTTTCAAGATCCTTAGACTTCTAAGAGAAGTCGGGAAAAGGGGCAGGGGAAAGGTTTGGTATTTTACCTTTCCCCTTTAACCTTTTCCCTTTGACCACAAGAGTGCAGCACTCTTGTGCAAGAGATCTATTGTCTATAACTTGTGGTTGAAATGGCGATCGCATTCCTTAACCGAAAAATGTACTGATAAATGAAAAATTTTCGCAAGCAAATATCACAATACAAAATTATTACTTCGGGGATCTACTAGGCAGAATAACCCACTAAAGTCTTAACCGATGTGTCTCCGAAAACTTGGTAAAAAAAGCTTCATTAAAGCATGGCAATCTTGCTTATAAGAAACTGGAAGATGCATGTTAATGTTTTAATCTCATCGTCTTGCCTTAGAGCTTTTTGCTATGCATCTGCACTATTTAGATCCCCAACATCTTGAAGAATTAGTCAAGAGTAGCGGTATAGACTTACACTTAGTGCAACTCAATTTTCAGTCACTCCAAGGTGTAGCCGCTTATGAGTATTTGTTGATTTCTGAGCTACTTCCGCGTACCAATACTGGAATGGTCAAGAGTAGTTGGTTGCAGGGTTACGCTCATGTCACCGAAGGTGGTTGGTGGTGTTCTGGACTAGACCCCTTGAAGAATTGGCAAATAATGGAATGGGGATGCTTCAAGCCAAACCAACCCCGACAAAATCATAAAGGCAAATCCATCAAATACGAACATCCCCCCAGCACGCCAACGCGGGTGTTTTGTTTGCGGGTGACATTGCAAATCTGGCAGCAAGTTGCACAGCGTTACAATTTAGCCATGCCCGATGATATCACCATTAACCCTGATGGCGAAGCTAAAGGTTTTTGGCAATGGGTGATGGAAAAGAATATTTCCGTCATCATCTGTGAGGGAGTGAAGAAAGCAGCGACACTGTTGACGCAAGGATATGTCGCCATTGGCGTTCCTGGAATTACCAGTGGTTATCGCGTCGTCAAAGATGAATTTGGTAAAGTTACTCGTCGTCAATTGATACCCGACTTAGCCTTATTTACGGCCACAAAGCGCCGATTTTATATTTGCTTTGATTTTGAAACTCAACCCCAAAAAATTGCTGCTATTAATAATGCCATTTCCCAACTTGGTTGTTTATTCCAGAAAAAAAATTGTTCTGTGAAAGTCATCGAACTTCCAGGAAAAGAAAAAGGCGTTGATGATTTTATTGTTGCCAAAGGTGCAACTAACTTTGAGAAACTTTATCGCCAAAGTCTGGATTTAGAAATTTATCTTGCCCAAACTAAACCCCACTCTGAATTAAACATTCCTGCTGCCCTGACTTTTAACCGTCCTTATATAGGTGAAATTCCTTTTCCCACATCTGGATTAGTGGGAGTCAAATCAGCAAAAGGAACAGGTAAAACCACAGCACTAGAAAGCATTGTTCAAAAAGCCAAAAAGACAAATCAACCTGTTTTATTAATTACTCATAGAATCTTATTAGGAAGATTTTTGTGTGAAAAAATTGGCATTCAATGGGGAGCAGGGAACAGAGGAGACAAGGAAGTGTGGGGAGTGTGGGGAGAGAGGGGGGAAAGATTTCTTCCCCATCCTCCCACACCTCCCACACCTCCCACACCTGCTTCTTCCCATGCCCCATCCCCAATGCCCAAATCTTTCGGTTTATGTATTGATTCGATTTGGAAATTGAATACTGAAGATTGGCATGGAGCGATAGTAATTTTAGATGAAGTTGAACAATCTTTGTGGCATTTACTCAACAGTAATACCTGTAAACATAAACGTGTAAAAATCTTAAAAGTATTCCAAGAGCTAATTGCTACAGTTTTAACCACTGGGGGATTAGTAATTGCCCAAGATGCCGATTTATCAAATGTTTCACTTGAATACTTACAGGGATTATCAGGAATTAAGTTAACACCTTGGGTAGTGATTAACGAATGGAAACCCCAGCAAGGTTGGGATGTCACCTTTTATGATTCACCAAATCCCACACCGTTAATTCATCAACTAGAATTAGATTTACTTGCTGGACGTAAATGCTATGTAACTACGGACAGTCGTGCTGGGCGTTATAGTTGTGAAACCATTGAAAGTTATTTGAAAGAACGGTTACAAAAATTAAGACGAGAGTTTCCTCAAACTTTAGTAGTTAGTAGCCATACTACAAACACACCCGGTCACGCAGCAGTGGATTTTATTGCAGCTATTAATCAAAAAATATCTGAATATGATGGTGTTTTTGTTACCCCTAGTCTGGGTACGGGAATTAGTATTGATGTTCGACATTTCGACCGAGTTTATGGCATTTTTCAAGGGGTAATTCCTGACTCAGAAGCGCGACAAGCATTAGCAAGAGTGCGGGATGATGTGCCGCGTGTTGTTTGGTGTGCAAAGCGGGGTATTGGTTTAATTGGTAGTGGAAGTACAAATTACCGCTTGCTATCTGATTGGTATCAGGAAAATCAAAAAGAAAATTTAGCTTTGCTCAGTCCATTACATAAAATAGACGTGGATTTACCTTTAGTTCATGACCCAATTCATCTGCGAACTTGGGCCAAATTATCTGCAAGGGTAAATGCATCAATTCGTCTTTATCGCCAATCAATGCAAGATGGCTTAATTGCTGATGGTCATGTAATTCAGGTGCGGAGTAATGCTGTTCATAATAATATTATTCGGGATTTACGCCTTGCCTTTTTAGCAAGCGATCGCAATGATTTAGAAACCCGTAAAAGGTTAATCTTAGAAATCGTCAAAGTTCAAAAAGATTGGGCACAAAGCCGTCAAAAAGCCAAAGACATTAAACGCAAAATCAAAGAAATTAAACAACAAAATCAATTAGCAACTGCAACGGCTGTAGCTAATGCTAACAATATCGATTATGTTGAATACGAGCAGTTATTATTGAAACAATCTTTGACTGATGAAGAACGCAATCAACTTCATAAATATGTTCTCCGACAAAAATATGGCATAGCAGTTACTCCCAGCCTGAAATTACAAGACGATCGCGGATATTATAGTCAATTATTAATTCACTATTATCTGACTCATGAAAGCGAGTATTTTCACATCAAAGACCAACAAGAATGGCATCAGCAATTATCTTGGGGAGAAGGGAAAGTTTTTCTTCCAGATTTAAAGACTTACACTCTCAAGGTTGAAGCCATGAGAGCATTAGGAATACTGCAATTCTTGGAAGATGGACGAGAATTTACACAAACCGATAGTGATTTAATGTTGCTGAAAAATATTGCTTTTCAGCATAGCAAACACATTAAAAGAGTACTAGGTATTAATTTTGTGACTGATAAAGAACAACTTTGCGGAATCAAAATACTCAGTAAATTGTTAAATTTGCTAGGTTTGAAGCTGAAACGAGAAAATGAAGTTTATAAAATCGATTCAGCAACTTTAAATGATGGTAGACAAAAAATATTTGTAATTTGGCAGCAACGAGATGAATTGATGTTGGCTCATATTAAAAGTGGCGGTTATAGAGTGCCTGATTATTCATCAGAATGGAACATTAAAATTATCGATTCCAAGCTGGAAAACTTAACAAGCAAAGCAAAATAATCGCTTGTGTAATTCCTATTAACCCATTATGTGAATTAAACGCTAAAACCCTTGATATATCGTTGTAAAGACGTTGCACTGCAACGTCTCTACAAGGCGCACAATCCTTGATGATTCATTGATTTGGATAATTCACATCAGACGTTATTAGTTAAATTTCTACTGGATGCTGCCCATAATAAGGCAAAGCCTCAGACCAATGAGGACACTTTCCGTGTTGCCAATCAAGTTGAGCTAGTTCGAGAATACTTGTTACCGTTGCTGCTAAGTCAGATTGGGCTTGAATTAGCTGATAATCCGTGTTCCAATTAGCTAAAGTTTCTTGCCATATTTCTGGTGTCATAACTGTATCTGGAAGTAAAGCTGTAAGTCCAGAAGTATCTGGTATGAATTGATAGATAGCTGCAAAAATTTGGCCTCGTTGTCCTGGCATTTCAATAGCAAGAGTTTTTGGATTTTGGCTTTTACTTGCTTGCGACCAAGCAACCGCAGCCAAAGTCGAAATCGCAAATACAGGAATAGCTAATTGTTGCCCCAAAGTTCTGGCAGTGACAACACCAATACGAGTCCCAGTAAAGCCGCCTGGCCCTTTAGCAACTGCAATAAAGGACAAATCCGCCCAAGTTTGCGGTTTAATAAATTCCATTAGATATTGATGTATTAAGCTAGATAAATCACGCCCTAAATTCCAAACTTGAGAGCGAGTATCGCCGGAAAAATTACTAATTGCTATACCTAATTCGGGAGTGGTAGTATGCAGTGATAAAGCGTATTTTGTTGTGGAAATTTTCGTTGACATGAACAATATATTTGACAGTTGATTGTTGATTGTTGACTATAATGGAATATTTTGACTTGGAAATCTTTTGTTTTTGTGGTTTTAGTTGGGAAAATAAATAATCTTTAGCGCTGCTACGAGTAATAGCCAAAACATCGGCAAACCAAAGTAAATTCCTGCGTAAATGGCGCTAGTAGTGCGTGTCTTGATAGGCTCCACAGAAAGCCAAAGATTCATGATTGCAATATTAATTACTCCCAGAAATAAGTGTAAAACTAAGACAAAAATTAACAGGGAAATTGCATAGACCGCTTCTAAGTTCAGGTATTGTCCCCAAGCAATGGCCAGTAGAAACAGAGTGCTTGCAAGACCCAGCCAGCGTATACCTGCAACAGGAAAAAAGATAATAACTGCTTCATTGGCTTTCATCCCTGGATGTGTAAATGGTGATAGAGGCAATGACCAAAAAAATAGCAAGGCGGTACTGCCTAGTGAAACAAACCAGGAACCCCAGAATAAAGCTTGATTCATGAACTTTAGACCCTGTGCGGAATATTACTAATTAAGAATAAAATAGCGGATTTTCTCATTAAAGAAGTCGGTTATCTATACTAATACTAAGTTGCAATGAAAGATAGTAATTTGGGTCGGGAGATGAGGAGAATAACTCCTCAGGACTTACGGAAAAATAACGTAATTCCGTCATTACGAGCGGTAGCGTACTCCTACACAGAAGCAAGCTACGCACAGCGTCTCGTAGAGAAGTAATCCCCCCTGACGCTGGGATTGCTTCCCTACACTCCGTTACGATCGCAATGACAATATCGGTGTTGCCTAAGTCCTACTCCTAAATCCTCAGTCAATAGTCAACACGAAAATATGTGCAAATTGAATGCACAACACCCTATTTAACGTCTATGCTATCAGTTTTCAGCTGGCCATCTTCCATATAAATGATGCGATCGGCAATATCGAGGATGCGGTTGTCATGGGTAACTAACAAAATCGTACAGCCTTGTTCTTTGGCTAACTTTTGCATTAATTCCACCACATCGCGTCCGGATTTTTTATCAAGTGCAGCAGTCGGTTCATCTGCTAAAACAATCTTAGGATGGCTGACTAAAGCACGAGCGATCGCCACACGTTGTTTTTGTCCTCCAGATAGTTTTTCTGGATAGTAATCTACCCGTTCTCCTAAACCGACAGTTTCCAAAATGGCGATCGCTTTAGCATCGATATCCTGATTGAGAAAATCTTCATGCAATTCTAAAGACATTCGCACATTTTCTTTAGCTGTTAAAAAAGTCATCAAATTATGCGCCTGGAAAATGTAGCCGATATTCCGCCGCAGCTTGGTTAACTGCTGCTTTTTAGCACCGCGAATTTCCTCTCCTAAAATTTTGAGACTACCATCTTGGGCAGAACGCAAGCCACCCATTAACGTCAACAGAGTGGTTTTTCCCGATCCTGAGGGGCCAGTCATAATGACAATTTCCCCGGCTTGAATTTCCAAATTAATATCGAATAATACTTGTTTGCGAAGGGCACCTTCACCAAAATAATGGTTGAGGTTACTCACAGAAATAACAGGTTCTAAAGCAGAAAATATCGAATTGGAGTTTAGTGGTAAAGATTTTTTTAACATATTTTATGGGGGGTGGGGCATTGGGCATGGGGCATGGGGCATTGGGCATTGGGCATTGGACGGACAGAAAGTGTGAGAGTTGTGGGAGGATGGGGAAGAAATCTTTCCCCACACTCCCTCATCTCCCTTATCCCCCCATGCCCGATGCCCTAAAACACATCGGCAGGATCGGCAGAGCGTAGCTTTCGCATGGCGATCGCCCCAGAGAAACTACACATGATGACGGTTAAAATCCATACAGTTATGGCTCGTTCGAGTTTCATAAAAATAGGCAGCATGGTTGCACTGTAAGCAAGTTGATACAACCCAGCAGAAAGAATTAATCCAGGAATGAAGCCTAAAAAGGCTAAAAATAATGCTTCTTGAAATAAAACTCTTAAGAGATAGCCATCGGTGTATCCCATTGCTTTGAGTGTGGCATATTCTGGCAAATGGTCAGAAACATCTGAATAAAGGATTTGGTAGACAATAACGATACCAACAATAAACCCAACTCCTGTACCTAAACCAAAAATGAAACCAATGGCGGTACCTGCTTCCCAGTATTTTTTCTCAATTTGAGCAAATTCTTCTGGGGTGAGGACTCTGACATCTTTGGGTAGTGCGGCGGCAAGTTGCGATTGCACTTTGAGGACATCTGCACCTTGTTTGAGTGTAATTAATCCCACTGTGATGCGATCGGGTTTACTGGTTGGGAATAGTTCGCCAAAGGTGGAGTCACTGGTGATGACATTACCATCGGCGGCAAAGGAAGCACCATCAGTAAACAAGCCTTTCACGGACACAAGTTTATTATTCAGTTCTGTCTCAAACTTGCCTGTTTGATTAAAAATATCGGCAACTGTTCCGTATTCCGGACGCCCTGCTTGGTCAAACAGAACTTGATACAACTGTTTGAGGTGGTGCTGATTTTGTCTGATTTCGGCGGATTTGAATGCGGGTTGTGTGGGATCGATACCCCAAACTAAAATGGTGCGATCGAGACGTGTTTCGGAATTTCGCCACTGTCCGCTACCGATGTAGACAGAATTCACTGACTGAATACCCTCAAAACTCAATGCTTGGTAAAGTCGTTCTCTGGAAAAATTTTTCACTGAGAACAGAGTTTGAAATTGGGGATTAATTAAAACTAAATCCGCCTGTAAATTCCGATGGGGTTTGATGGCTGCATCAAACAATGCACTTTCAAATCCCAACTGAATGAACATCAGTAAATCAGCAAAAGTAATACCAGCCACTGCAACAGCTAGACGCGTTTTTTCTTTCATTAGCTGCCGCCATGCTAAGGGCGTTTTACGAAAAAGTTTCATAAGTGGGGATTAGGGATTGGGCATTGGGCATKGGGCATTGGGCATTGGGCATTGGGCAGGGCATGGGAAGAAGCAGGTGTGGGAGGTGTGGGAGGTGTGGGAGGATGGGGAAGAAATCTTTCCCCCCTCTCTCCCCACACTCCCCACACTTCCTTGTCTCCCCTGCTCCCCTGCTCCCCAATCCCCAGTCACTTTTACATTTCAATTGCTGTCTGTACTTGTAAATTGGTGAAACCTGCAACTTTTCTGCTGTCTTTGGGATTGAGGCGAATTTTCACTTCAATGACTCGGCGATCGAGGTTTTCACCAGGCTGGTTACTAAAAACGTTTTGTCTAATGACTTGGCGGCCAATTTGGGCAACGGTTCCTCGCAGTTCTCCGACAAATGCTTGACCGGTAATCACTGCTTGTTGTCCTAATTTCACTTTAGCGATGTCGCTTTGATAAACTTCTGCTACTGCCATCATTTGGTCGTTTGGCGCTAACTCTGCAATGCCAGAACTGCTAATTTTTTCTCCGACTCGCGTGTGAATTTTAATGATTTGTCCGGCTATTGGTGCTTTGATGTAAGCTCCGGCTAACTCGGTTTCGGCACGTTTGAGTGTGGCGATCGCATTTTCCACTTCTGTCTTAGCAGCAGCAACATCTACGTCTCGAACTTCTGCAATACTTGTGAGTGTGGCTTTGGCTTCGCTGACTTGCTTGTTACCGGTGGCGTTGGTACGGGCGAGTGCTACTTTGGCTTCGGCGAGTTGTTTGGTTGCGGTGGTGTTAATGCGGTTGAGAACTGCTTTGGCTTCGTCTAGTTGCTGTTTGGCTGTTTCTACTGTTAAGCCTTTGCTGTCATACAAAGAATTAGAAACTGCTCCTTGGGAAAATAACTGCTGATACCGTTGATATTCAGCTTCAGCATTTTTCAGTTCTGCTTCTAGTTTCTTAATGGTTGCTTCTTGGGCAATTTTATCTCCTTGCCATTGTGCTTCGATGCGGGCGATGGCTTCTTGTTGGGCTGTGATATCTCCCTCGGACTGGGCTTGCAGGCGCTCAACACTTGCTTGTTGGGCTTTGATTTCTCCTACTTTGGCTCCGGCTTGGACTTGAGCGAGTTTTGCTTGGGCGACTTTGACTTGTTTTTGGGCTTGGAGGACGGCTGCTTGCAAGCGATCGCGGGCGTCTAAAATCGCTACCACTTGTCCAGATCCAACGCCATCCCCTTCTTTGACTAAAATTTGGGCAATGCGATCGCCATCCAAAGCCAAGGGCGCAAACAAGCTAATTACCTCGGCTTCTGGTTCTAGTCGTCCTAAGGCAGTCACTTTTTGAATTTCTGGTGTAGTTTCTACCGGCTCAGATAAGGCAGTTTTATTTACCTGTCCAAATTGAGAAATTCCATAAAACACAATTCCACCTGTAATTGCAGTTGCCGTAATTACTAATGCAATTAACCCTTTATTCCTGCCTTTGAATGATACGTTTTTAACCATTTCTTTTATTCTCATAAAAATTTGTCTTTGCCAGACAATTTTAGTTTTTATGTTTAATCTAAAATTGCAGCAAAAATTGTTTATGTTTTGAGATTTGCCACATACGTTCGTGATTTATTTCATGGTTAAGGTGCTGATAAAGCAAAAATATTCTATTGTTGGCTGTTAACGCTTTAACCAGAGTAATTTATTTTTTGGAATTCCCTAAATCCGGTGAATTATCCATCAATTTATTTTAAATGATTAGTTGCTATGATTGTGGCAAATATGCCGTTAACATTTTTCCTAACAATGTACATTGTTCAATAAAATCAATCGTTTTATTCCCCCATAGTTTTTCCAGAATTAAACCATTGATAAAACTCAATACAAAGGAAGCTAAAACTGGATCTTGAACGCCAAAAAAATCACAAACAGCCTGCTGGTACTGCTTATTAGTATGCTTAAAAATACTATTTTCCTGTATATTATTAGTATCTTGATGCTGGCAAAAATCTATTGAAATATAAGTCCACTTCACAAAATAGTCTTCATTGTTTGCCAGATATCTTCCTAGTGCTTCCATTGCCTCTTGTAGCGTTTGCGCTCCTTCCAATTCAGCTAAAGCTGCACTGACATCTTCCTCGCATATTTCTTGGGCTAGTTGCTCAAATAAACTTTGTTTGCTAGGAAAATAGTGGTACAACGTCCCCGTGGAAACCCCTACTCCTTCAGCAATTTGGCGCATCGTAATCGAACCATAACCTTTTTCAGCAAATAAATCAAAGCACTTAGCGAGCAGTTCTTTACGATACTGGTCGCGATCGACAATCTTAGGCATGGTTCAATTTATTTATATCGAACGGTCGTTATATTTTATATAAACAAATCGATTCCCCTGTGTCAAGGGATTGATTTAAATCGAACATTGATAGGAGTTTAGGGACTTAGAAGTAAAAAAATATTCCACACAAGATTGTTAACTGTTGACCGTCAACGGTTGACAGTCAGCATTTAGCAGTCAACGACTCCAACCAGAATAATTTATTTTTTGGAGTTCCCTAATGACCAATGACCAATGACCAATGACTAATTTCAATAAATCCGCTTTCCCTAGTGGATAATTTTGCAATCATTTTGCAGTAAAATTAGTCGTCTAGATACAGGAGGGCTTTTTGCGATGACTCGTGTCATCATAGTACGTCATGGTCAAAGCAGCTATAACACCGAGCGGCGTATCCAAGGGCGCACTGATGCGTCAACATTAACCGAAAAAGGCCGTAACGACGCCAGTAAACTAGGCAAAGCCCTGAGTAATCTTTCGTTTAATGCGATTTACAGCAGTCCCTTGCAACGAGCAAAACATACAGCAGACATTATTCACAGTGAGTTAGCTTCCAGTGCTGGAGAGTCTGCGGTGGTGCAAGTTTCTGATTTGCTGCTAGAAATCGATTTGCCTTTATGGGAAGGAATGCTGACAGCCGAAGTCAAGCAAAAATTGGCTGAAGACTACCGCACTTGGCACGAACGACCCCACGAACTGCGGATGGTACTCAATGACGCACAAGGAACAAGAGAACATTTTCCGGTTCTGGCTTTATACGAACAAGCGCAGCAGTTCTGGCAAGAAATATTATCCCAGCATCAAGGCGAAACTATTCTGATTGTGGGACATAACGGTATTAATCGCGCCTTGATTAGCACAGCGTTGGGAATTTCCCCTAGTCGTTACCATTCAGTACAGCAATCCAACTGTGGTATTAGTGTCCTAAACTTTGCTGGGGGACTGGGGGAACCAGTGCAGTTAGAATCTTTGAACCAGACGCAACACACCGGAGAAACTCTACCCTCCCTCCGACCAGAACATCAAGGAGTAAGGTTGCTGCTAGTGCGTCACGGGGAAACAGACTGGAATCGCCAAACCAGATTTCAAGGACAAATTGATGTCCCCCTTAACGATAACGGTAGACAACAATCGCAAAAAGCAGGTGAATTTCTGCAAAAAGTAGCGATCGCTTATGCTGTAAGTAGCCCAATGCTACGTCCAAAAGAAACAGCAGAAATTATCTTAAAACATCACCCAAGCGTGAAGTTAGACTTACAAAGTGGTTTAAGAGAAATTAGCCACGGACTTTGGGAAGGAAAATTAGAAACAGAAATAGAGCAAGAATTTCCTGGAGAATTGCAGCGTTGGCGGTTAGTCCCAGCCGAAGTCCAAATGCCTGAAGGGGAAAATTTGCAACAAGTATGGGAACGTAGCGTTGCAGCTTGGCAATCAATTGTGGAGACAGCCTTAACTAATCAATTCAAAACAATTTTAGTAGTAGCTCATGATGCGACAAATAAAACTTTACTTTGTCACATTCTTGGTTTACCCTTAGAAAATTTCTGGAATTTTCGTCAAGGCAATGGCGCTGTTAGTGTTATTGACTATCCTTCTGGATTAGATGGTTTACCAGCACTGCAAGCAATGAACATCACCACTCATTTAGGTGGAGGCGTATTAGATAAAACAGCAGCCGGGGCGTTGTAGGAGTGCTGAGTTAGGAGTTACAAGTTAGTAGTGAGTAGTTAAGAATTAGGAATAAAGTTAGGAGTTAGGAGTTAAGAATTACAAGTTAGTAGTGAGTAGTTAAGAATTAGGAATAAAGTTAGAAGTTAGGAGTTAAGAATTACAAGTTAGTAGTGAGTAGTTAAGAATTAGGAATAAAGTTCAGAGTCAAGAGTCAAAAATTAGGAATAAGTTGGGATTGACGAAAAAAGTTAGAAGTAAGAAATCAAGGAATCAAGTTAGAAGTGATGAAGAAAAAACAAATACTCCCAACTCCCAACTCCCAACTCCTAACTCCCAACTCCCAACTCCCAACTCCTCACTTCCAACTCCTAACTCCTCACTTCCAACTCCTAACTCCTAACTCCTAACTCCTCACTGCTAACTCATAATTAAAAAGTTTTATGATTGAACTGCTACAACAAGTACGGGTAATTGACCCGGTTTCCGAAACTGATGAAATATTTGATGTACTAATTGCTGATGGTTATATCCAAGCAGTAGCTTCGCATATTTCTGACATCAGTACTGATACACAAATTAGAGATTGTCAAGGGTTAGTTCTTGGTTCTGGGTTAGTGGATTTATACAGCCACTCCGGCGAACCAGGGTTTGAAGAACGGGAAACTCTTGTGTCTTTTTTGCAAGCTGCTGCTGCTGGCGGCTTTACTAGAGTTAGTATATTACCCGATACATCCCCAGCTATTGATAATCCTGCCCTTGTGAGCCAGTTGCAGAATAAGAGAGGGGGACAAGGAGACACGGGGACGCGGGGACGCGGGGACAAGGAGACGCGAGGACACGGGAATGCTATCAACGATTTCTTTGCGTCCTTGCGTCTCTCATTTCCCGCGTCTTATTCTGTCCCTCTGCTTTATATCTGGGGCGCTATCACCTTGGATGTTGCTGGAAAGCAAATGACGGAATTGGCGGATTTAGCATCGGCTGGGGTTGTTGGTTTTACTGATGGTAAGCCGTGGGAAAATTTAGCGCTGGTGCAACGGGTGTTAGAGTATTTACAGCCGTTGGGGAAACCTGTTGCATTTTGGCCTTGCGATCGCCAATTAGCTGCAAATGGTGTAATCAGAGAAGGTGTCCAAGCCTTGCGCTTAGGTTTACCGCCAGTACCCGCCAGCGCCGAAACAAGTGCGATCGCTGCTTTGATAGAATTAGTTGCAGCGATCGGTACGCCAGTACATATCATGCGCGTTTCCACAGCCCGCAGTGTGGAATTAATCGCTTGTGCCAAAGCCACTGGCTTACCCATCACTGCCAGCACCACTTGGATGCATCTTTTACTTGACACCAAAGCAATTAAGAGTTATAATTCTAGCCTGCATTTAGACCCACCTTTAGGTAACGTCAATGATGTAGCGGCGTTGCGGGCGGGGGTAAGAGGAGGGGTGATAGATGCGATCGCCATTGACCATGCACCCTATACTTACGAAGAGAAAGTCCAGGCTTTTGCTGAAGCACCAGCTGGAGCGATCGGTTTTGAGTTAGCATTGCCTTTACTGTGGCAATATCTTGTGGAAACTGGGGAATTTACAGCATTAGAGTTATGGCGGGCATTGAGTAGTAATCCAGCCAAGTGCTTGACCCAGAAAATCAATGCAATTACCCCTCATCAACCAGCAGAATTGATTTTATTTGACCCACAACAAATTTGGAAAGTTGAAAGGAAAAACCTGCATACACTTTCACAAAATACACCTTGGTTAGGACAACAATTACAGGGTAGAGTTGTGCAAACTTGGTGTTAATTACGTTTAATTGTGTTGATATACATTCTCTGAATAATTTGTCAATATAACAATATGATGTGATTTCTGAGCGACAATTCCATGATAAAGACAGATATTTTAGTGAAAGTTACAGCAGAGGATCAATTGAAACTTTCCGCAGAAGTTCAGGCTCAACTTCACCCCGGTGATGAATATCTTGCGACTATTACAGATGAAGAAATTGTATTAAAAAAAATCTCCAAGCCGAGTGTAAATTTAGATGAATTTATCGAAAAAATGGATGCACTGGAACCCGATTATAATCAACCAAGCTTAGAAGAAATTCATGAAATCGTTAAGGAAGTGCGGCAGGAGTTATGGTCTAAAGAATGAAAATTGTGCTCGACGTTAACGTTTGGATTTCGGCTTTGCTTTGGGGTGGTATACCAGGTAAA
This sequence comes from Nostoc linckia z4, assembly GCF_002608075.1. Lineage (GTDB taxonomy): Bacteria > Cyanobacteriota > Cyanobacteriia > Cyanobacteriales > Nostocaceae > Nostoc > Nostoc linckia. The sequence goes on along the minus strand of NZ_LAHA01000036.1, from coordinate 58,346 downwards.
ATTTTACGTTTAGCACGAAGTCAACAAGTTAATATTTACAATTTTTTGTAAGACTTATATGTTGAAGTTCACAGGTATTCATATGACGGAAGAGACCAAGGACGGAAAAAACACATACTTCTTGACCCCAAACGCTACGGGGGACTAAAATCGGAAGGTGTCCTTCGGGGGCACTTATGTCGAACGTGAAGTCTGAGTATGTTAGCCATTTAATTTGTTTTTCGGTTTGTTGTTTTAATCCAAACCATTTGTTAACTACAACTTTTGTCCACTTCCGCCAGCCGACGCGATCGCTAAAGGTGTCGTAGTCTTCTAGGCTTTCCCAAATGCGTTTTTGCACGCTAAATCCAAAACGTCCATTACTGTATTTTACCCACAGTTGGTCAATGGTGCGTAAATCAGTACAGGGAAGCTTACTAATAGATCCAAGATCGAGCGAAGTGTTTTGTTCGCTCCCAGAAGCTTTGAGCATAACTGCCAGAGTTTCTCGATCCGCTTCTATCCACACACCATCTCTGAGCAAATCACGCAAACGCGTATAGTCCACACACTTCTCAGAGGACAGCTCATTACTAGGAGATTGCTGTTCTTGTTGCAGTCTCTCAACTTCTTCTTGTTCTCTTATTTTTTGCAGCCTTTCAGTTTCCTGTTGTTGCTGCCTCTCGACTTCTACCGTTTCTCGTAGTCGTTGCAGGTTGTCTGCTTCGTTCAATTGTCTGTTGGCTTCTTCTGCTTGTTGTAGTTCCAGTTTCGGTGTTTCTTCTTGTTCTCTTAGTCTTTGTAAATTCTCGGTTTCTTCTTGCTGCTTGAGTTTTTGTTTACGCGCCTCGATTAATTTATCAGCCGCATTCCAAATTCCTTCAACTACATTTGTGAATGCCTCATCTCGATTATGCCAAGAATTCGAGATCACAGGTGTGGCATTCTTAGGCAAAGCTTGAATTTGAGCTAGGGTTAATGGTGGGTACTTCCAATAAACGCTTCGCAGAATAATTGGAATAACACAAGCCTCTCTAGCTTTATGGCGTTCTATTGCTGTATTAACTTCGACTTCCCAGCAGTATCTGGAAGCGAGGAAGTCTGAACTAATGAGCAACAGAATAATGTCAGCTGTCTTCAGATTTTTCTTAATTTCGTCATCCCACTCCTCACCAGGCAGGATTTTGCGATCGTGCCAAGTAGAAATAATACCACTTTGTATAAAGGGACTCAAATGTTTATCTAGTTCATCCTGTAGAGGTTCGTCTTTGTGAGAGTAAGAACAGAATACCTTGAGCGATACTTCTGCCATTTTGCGTTTCAGGATTAGGATTAAGTTACGCTTTTAGCAAATTATAGTATTTTTACCTGATTTTCCTCAAAAGCTAATAGTAACAGTTTCAGTAGTTTACTTAGGCCATAATAACTAGAGCGATCGCTTTTTTAATGTTGTTCGCTCGATAGATAGCAGAATTTAGTAAAACCCAACATTAACTTAAACATAACGTTGGGTTTCACTTGATTTAACTACCCGGATTATTTGGTGGTGTTGCATCCGGTGGCGTTTCGGCTGGGGGAGCCAGAGATGCATCTGGAGCAATTTCCTCTACGGGAATCTTTTCCTTGTTCTCAGTTTCGGTATCTGGTTGGGCTGCTTCTACCGATTCCCAGGAAGGAGGATTTGGTGGAATTGCTTCTGGTACACTCTCGCTTTTTGCTTCGGTGTCGCTACTAACTGTCTCTTGTGCTGGTTGTTCTGGTGTGGCAGTAGTATTGTCGATAATCTCAACAGCAGGTTGCTCAGTTAATACAGAAGTAATGTCTTCAGGTTTGGTTGTTGTGGATGTCTTTTGACCCACACTTTGTTGCACCTTGTCTTTCACGCCACTCAAAGTGCTACCAATATCCTGTTGCAACTGAGCTACCCTCTCCTGAAGAGACAATTTATTCACCTGTTCCTGAATGCCAGTTTTCACCGTCTCAGGACTAGGCACTTGGGTTTGTTGCGCCTGTGGTGTTAGTTGGCGACGTAACGAAAGAGTTTGCCAGCCAAACCACACCAAAAGAGCGACACTAGCCACATGACCGAGCAATAACCCCCCAGAAATGCGCGGTGCAAACACCCATAAAACTAAGGCATAGAACAACCCGACACCGCTCCAAATAAAATCATTCTTGCGGTGGATTTCTGGGAAAAAGAACGCTGCAATGTAAATGGCTAAACTACCAAGACCGACCACCAAAGCTAGGACATATGCCAGCATTATTCGGTTACTCCTTTGACTAGGGATTGGATATGGGGCATGGGGCATTGGGCATTAGAAGTTGGGAGTTAGGAGTTGGGAGTTAGGAGTTAGAAGTTATTTTCCTTGTCCCCTTGTCTCCCGGTTGGTGAGCGAAGTCGAACCGCATCTCCCCATTCCCCATTTCCTTTTATCAATTGTTGATTTAGATACAACTTAAAATTAATTATCTGTGTTACTTGTGGATTTTTGTCGTTGAGATCAACTCTTAAGGTCTTCTTTAGGAGATCGACGAAAATCTCGGACTACCCTAAAAGATGAAAGGATCTGCAAGAGTTAGCCAAACAAATTTATGACACTACAAAGCTTTGGTGTGATTGGATTAGCCGTTATGGGTGAGAATATCGCTCTAAACGTCGAGCGTAATGGCTTCCCAATTGCAGTTTACAACCGCTCGCGAGAAAAAACGGATGCTTTTATGGCGCAGCGTGCGCCAGGACGGAACGTCAAAGCCGCTTTTACCCTAGAAGAATTTGTCGCCTCATTGGAACGTCCCCGCAAAATCCTGGTGATGGTGCAAGCTGGTAAGCCAGTGGATGCGGTGATTGCTCAACTCAGACCTTTGCTAGATGAAGGCGATATCATTATCGACGGTGGTAACTCTTGGTTTGAAGATACAGAACGACGCACTCAAGAATTAGAACCTACTGGACTGCGATATCTTGGTATGGGTGTCAGTGGTGGTGAAGAAGGAGCGCTAAATGGCCCTTCACTAATGCCCGGTGGTACAACTAGTTCTTACGAATATCTATCACCAATTTTCAACAAAATTGCTGCCCAAGTCGATGACGGCCCTTGTGTAACCTACATTGGCCCCGGTGGTTCTGGCCACTATGTCAAAATGGTACACAACGGTATTGAGTATGGCGATATGCAGCTAATTGCTGAAGCCTACGACTTGCTGAAAAATGCTGCTGGACTAGACCATAATCAGCTACATGAAGTGTTTGCTGAATGGAACACCACCGACGAACTCGATTCATTTTTGATTGAGATTACGAAGAATATCTTCCCTTACATTGACCCAGATACAAATCTACCCCTGGTGGACTTGATTGTTGATGCAGCTGGTCAAAAGGGAACTGGACGCTGGACTGTGCAAACTGCATTGGAATTGGGAGTTTCGATTCCCACAATCACAGCGGCTGTGAATGCCCGGATTATATCTTCTATCAAAGAAGAACGGGTAGCAGCATCTAAAGTCCTCACAGGCCCCAGTGGCAAGTATAGCGGGCAAACCAAGGACTTTATCAACAAAGTACGCGATGCTCTCTATTGCTCAAAAATCTGTTCTTACGCCCAAGGTATGGCGCTACTTTCTACAGCTTCAAAAACATATAACTGGAATTTGAATCTGAGCGAAATGGCGCGGATTTGGAAAGGTGGTTGTATTATTCGCGCTCGCTTTTTGAATAAGATTAAGAAGGCTTTTAACGAAAATCCAGCTTTGCCTAACTTGCTGTTAGCTCCCGAATTTAAGCAGACAATTCTCGACAGACAGACTGCTTGGCGGGAAGTGATTGCGACAGCTGCAACACTGGGAATTCCAGTACCCGCATTTAGCGCATCCTTGGATTATTTTGACAGCTATCGCCGCGATCGCCTACCCCAAAACCTCACTCAAGCACAACGCGACTACTTCGGCGCACACACTTACCTGCGTCTCGATAAGCCAGGAACCTTCCACACTGAATGGGTACCAATTGCTGAAGCTGATAAAAAATAGGCTTTCGCACTCATACACCAGCATATTGTGAAAGTTTAAAGCGTTTTCAACTGCAATTTTGAGAGTGACTCTGAATTTCAGAGTCATTTTTTTATCAAAACCCACCCCTAACTACCACAAAATAATACCATTTTGGATTTTAGATTTTAGATTTTGGATTAGGAATTGCTTTGTACATTTCGATTCTGAAAATCCATCTGTATCATTCTTTTTTCAAATTGGTATAGTCTTTGTTTTGTAAGGTACGTTTTGCCGTGAGCGTCAGCCGAAGGGTTGAAACCCTATCCGCAAGTGGCGTGGCTGAATTTTCCCTGTTCCCTTTTATTGACTTAGACCCTTTAAATAGAATACGATTATAGATTGTCTGTCTAATTCCGCTCGGAACAGGTAGACATATTGCAAAAGCTGGGAAAACCAGCTACCTGTACGGCAACTTCAAGGACAATTCCATGACCTACGCAATTATTGAAACTGGTGGCAAACAAATCAGAGTAGAGCCAGGACGGTTTTACGACATCGAACTGCTTCCTGTGCAAGCAGATGAAAAAGTTACAATAGATACAGTATTATTGCTCCAGCATGATGGCGAAGTCACCATTGGACAGCCACGAGTATCAGGTGCAACTGTAGAAGGGACTGTACTGCGACATTTTAGAGATCGTAAAGTCCTGGTATACAAAATGAAGCCGAAAAAGAAAACCCGCAAAAAACGCGGACATCGCCAAGAAGTTACCAGGCTTTTCATTGACTCCATTAGTCTTAATGGTGCGGTGTTTACTGCTTCAGCTGCAACCGATGGAAGTCCTGCTGTAGATGACACTCCTGCTCAAGAAGCGGAAACCGTTGCAGAATAATAGAGAAAAGATAACGTAGATAAATAACAAGGAAATCATGGCTCATAAGAAAGGAACAGGTAGTACACGCAACGGTCGTGACTCTAACGCCCAACGTCTAGGCGTCAAGCGCTATGGCGGTCAAGTTGTACGTGCAGGAAATATTCTCGTGCGTCAGCGTGGCACTAAATTTCACCCTGGTAACAATGTCGGTATTGGTAGCGATGACACTTTGTTTGCCTTAATCGACGGTGTAGTCACCTTTGAAAGAAAGGGCAAAACCCGTAAAAAAGTTAGTATTTACTCAGTGGCAACCGCTACTGAAGAAGTAGCAAGCTAGAAAATAAGGTGGGGACAAACGACCATTTGCCCCGCCCTTAATTTGATTTCTCAATTTAAAATCCAAAATCTAAAATCCGTCTTGAAAAGTTTAGATGCCTGCGGCAAGTCCCTTCGGGTCTACGCCAGAAGCCTGCGCTCTAACTTTTCGCAAAATCTAAAATACTCTCAAAATTGTCTGTGTGGTTTCACCCATGCCAATTTCCAGACTCATCTGCTAGAGATGCTAAAGGTTTAGTGTTATAGAAAAAATGCTTGCTAGAGTCTGGAGTGCATCAATTGTTGGTATCGATGCTGTTAAAGTAGGCGTGGAAGTCGATGTTTCAGGAGGATTACCGGGAATTGTTGTCTTGGGGCTTCCAGATTCAGCGATTCAAGAATCAAGAGAAAGAGTGAAGGCAACCCTGAAAAATGCAGGTTTCGCCTTTCCTATGCGAAAAATTGTCATTAATTTAACTCCGGCCGATTTACGCAAAGAAGGCCCCTGTTTCGATTTACCTATTAGTGTGGGAATTTTGGCGGCTTCTGAGCAAATTAGCGCTGATTTATTAGGAGATTATCTATTTTTAGGTGAGGTATCACTGGATGGCAGTTTGCGTCCAGTGGCTGGTGTATTACCCATCGCTGCTGCTGCCCAAAAGATGGGAATTATAGGTTTAGTTCTCCCTGCTGATAATGCCCAAGAAGCAGCAGTGGTGGAAGGTTTGGCTGTTTATGGTTGCCAACATCTCTCGGATGTGGTGGACTTTTTAAATAATCCAGGGCGTTACAAACCTGTGCAGATTGCTGATAATTTAGAGACGTTACATGTAACGTCTGTACATTCACCAGATTTACAAGATGTTAAAGGACAAACTCATGCGCGTCGTGCCTTAGAAATTGCTGCGGCCGGCGGGCATAACTTGGTGTTTGTCGGGCCGCCAGGTAGCGGTAAAACTATGTTAGCGCGGCGTTTACCGGGAATTTTGCCGCCTTTGAGTTTTGCTGAATCTTTAGAGGTGACTCGAATTCATTCGGTGGCTGGTTTATTGAAAAATCGTGGTTCTTTAGTACGCGATCGCCCTTTTCGCAGTCCCCATCACTCAGCATCCGGCCCCTCTCTGGTAGGTGGTGGTAGCTTTCCTCGTCCTGGGGAAATATCATTATCTCACAATGGCATATTATTTATGTTTTATATACATTAACTATCTATTCAAAAAAACAACAACAACATTACCATTAATCGTGTAGACTTGCTTTTAAGTAAGTTATTCACGCTATTCACAGTATTCATAGTGGCTAAAGTTCTGGACTCAGTACAACGCCTACCGGACGGTAAAGAATTAGTTCGGTGGCATCTGGTAGATGATAATTATCAGGTTATTAAACCTGTTGAGCAGTTTCTGCGGTTTAAGCAATTAGGCGGTTCTGCTGTCGGAACAATTAAGACATACGCAGAGAAGCTTAAAGATTTCTGGAAATATCTAGACATAAAAGTGCTTAACTGGCAGGACTTTGATCTAGAGGAAATGGCTGAGTTCAACCACTGGTATTTAACTGGTGGGTTGCTGCTTGATGAAAATTTTGTCTCTTCTAACTCAGAAAATATCTTGGTTCCACGTAACGAATCTACAGTGAACCTAGCATTGACTGCTGTGGTGCAATTCTATGATTTTCACGTCAGGAGAAAAACTTTTGATGACAAAAATCTGTGCGTATATAGCAAATTCCGTAGAGAGAAGCAAAGTGGGATGTTTGCAGGCTACAGAAAAAAGTCACCTGTTAAAGTCAGGTTGGTAAAAAATAAGGAGCGGGAAAAGTTTCCTGGTTGTTTAACCCCTGATCAAGTGCATACCCTGATTGATGCCTGTTACCAAGATCGAGACAAGCTAATCCTTTGGCTCCTGGCTGACACTGGTATGCGGAAAGGTGAACTACTGGGGCTTCATTGGTCTGATATAGATTGGAATGCTCGAACACTGAAGATAGTACGGCGAGACAATATTAATCATGCTTATGCTAAAGGTCGGGAACGCGAACTTTCTTTAGCTGGACTTATGACAAATCGAGAGTTTTGCAAAATCCTTAGTAAATACTCTGATATCGATTATCCCCATGATGTTGTCAAAAATTTGGGACATGACATGGTTTTCGTCGTTTTACATAAAGGTTCACCCAGTTACGGTAAACCATTAGAACCGCAAAATCTAAACAAGTTACTAAAACGACTTCATCAAAAAACAGATATCGACATAACAAGGGTATATCCGCACTTGTTCAGGCACACCTTTGCAACTCACAACATTCGTAAGGGAAGGGAAAAAGGGCAAGATCAAGAGAAGACAGCAAAGAGTGTACAACGACAATTGGGGCATAAGTCAATCGCTACAACCTTAGATATTTACGAGCATTCCTTTGACGAGGCTGAAATGTTGAATGAAATGGAACGTGTAACAGAAGGAAAATGACCCTAGCATTACAAGAGGCACAACTGTTTGAAATACTTTCTGATCCTGGAAATATAGCATCTACATATATCACTGATGTAAAGTTGCAACGAGATATCTGGAATATAGAGCAGGACTTACCTCTACTGAGAGAACAGGCACATATAATCGGACGTCAGACTATAAATTTTCAGGGAATTACTCTAGATTGGTTGAAAGATTTACTTAAGCTGGCAACACTTATTGCGGTCGGAAATCGGCGGTGGAGCCTATCTAGGTTAAAGACTATTATTAATTCAGTGAATAGATTTAGTGTTTGGTTGGTTAATCAGGGCTATGTCACAGTATCTGTATTAAATTATCAAGTTGTGCAAGAGTGGGCAGAAAGTGTAAACCCAGTAATAAAAGGTGGTCTTTTAGGATTCCTTTCTGTACTAAAAGAACTAGATTGTATTCAGTTTAAAATTCAATGGAGTTCGCGCTCTAATAAACAAGCGAAATCTCCTAACATTATCCCAGAGGAGGTTAAATATAAAATTGATTTAGCTTTGGAACAACTAGAGAAACCTATCTATCTCATCTTCAAGTTACATGAGGCGTTGGGAACTAGAAGTATAGAACTTTCTAAAATTCCTTTGGATTGCTTAAGGAGACGCAAGGAGATAGACCGAATCCGTCTGTGTACAGGTAAACAAAATGACATAGAACAAGAGCAAGACATACCTGAAGAATTGATACCGCTAGTGCATCAACAGCAGGCATTTGTCCGGGAGCATTTTGGGGACACATTCCCGTGGTTGTTTCCCAACTGGAAAAGCCGTAGGCCACAGTTTTCTAATCAAGGTTGGCCACTCATTTTTGAGTACCATCAAGAGCAAATTAAACAAGTAGGGAAAAAACTTAATCGGATACTAAAATCGCTTATTGAAGAAAACGATATTCGTACTAATGATGGCAAACTGCCGTATGTAACGACTCACATGTTTCGACGCACTTATGCAACAGTCGCTGATCGTATGGGTAAACGCCCAGATTTAATTCAGCATGGGTTACGACATACTAATCCCGATATGCAGGACTCGTATGTTTACGTTTCACCACAACAGCAGGAAAAGCGTATAGAGAGAGTGCTAGTAAACAGAGATGGAGAACGGACTACTATTTATTTTACAGACCAAGATAGTGAATTCATTCGTGAAGAATGGGCAGCTAGACAGGTGGAACTAGGACTTTGCGCTCGACCTGACATTATTAAAGAATGCCAGTCTGAATATGTATGTTTAAGTTGTGAACATATTCGCTTTACACAGGAGCATTTACTTAAATTAATAGAGATAAAACAGACGAACGAACAGTTATTAGATAAATGTCTGGAGAACAATCAATCAGACAGTCGTCGCGCTAATAGCGCTCGTCATTTCATCAGTATTCTCAACCCTATCATTGTTAGCTTGCAACAGTAAAAGAGATACATAATGAGTCAAAGAAAAGCTCAACCTGTGGGTGTAAATTGCCCATATTGTGATAGTTCTGAAACTTTTAAAAAACAAAGACCTCAAGAACGCAAACATGGAATTGTCCAGAGATGGCAGTGTAATAAATGTCGCAAGAGCTTTACTTTGGGCGGTAAGAAAACTCAAGCTCAACCTGCGGGTTTAAATTGTCCATACTGCGAGAGTTCTGAAACTATTAAACATGGAAGCCCTACAGAACGCAAACATGGAATTGTCCAGATATGCTTATGTAATAAATGTCGCAAGAGCTTTACTTTGGGCGGTAAGAAAACTCAAGCTCAACCTGCGGGTGTAAATTGCCCATACTGTGATAGTTCTGAAACTATTAAAAAAGAAAGACCTAAAGAACGCAAACATGGAATTGTACAGCCATGCTTATGTAATAAATGTCGCAAGAGCTTTACTTTGGGCGGTAAGAAAACTCAAGCTCAACCTGCGGGTGTAAATTGTCCATACTGCGAGAGTTCTGAAACTGTTAAACATGGAAGCCCTACAGAACGCAAACATGGAATTGTCCAGAAATGCGAGTGTAATAAATGTCGCAAGAGCTTTACTTTGGGTGCTAAGAAAACTAAAGCTCAACCTACGGGTGTAAATTGTCCATACTGCGAGAGTTCTGAAACTATTAAACATGGAAGCCCTACAGAACGTAAATATGGAATTGTCCAGATATGCTTATGTAAGAAATGTCGCAAGAGCTTTACTTTGGGCCGTAGAGAGAAAAAAAACATTTACCGTGAAGGTAAAGTTATACATAGCTATTGGGATGACTCAGGGTTGCTGATTATAGACAATATTTCTTGTCCGAATTGTAAGCAAAATGAGGTAGTGTTAAAGGGCAAGCATTATGACAATAGAAGCTCTAAGCAAATAAAAACAATGGTTTGCTTAGGTTGTGGTCAACAGTTTAGGGGAGAAGGAAAAGACTGGAATAATAATATAAGACGAAAGCTTGGAAAAACAATCCCTTCTGAGCCTTGGGAGTTTGAGAAAGACAAGTGGGATTTCCGAGAACTCTATCCAGGCATTGAGGAGTACAAATTAAAGGCCTTATTTCTAAACTTTACTAACTGTGGTTCAAAATGGTTCGTAAATTTGCTTAAAACTTATTTCATTTGGCGTATCAATTCTGGCATAAAAGCAACATCATTGTATACGGACATAGATATTTTTAAGCCTTTTGGGCGGTTTCTTGAACAGCAGGACGTAACTTGTATGGAGGAAATAGACCGAAATTTGCTAGCAACTTATTACAATCAAGGACTTTGCAATTTAGCAGATAGTACATTCAGCAAGACTCTTTCCCAACTGTCCAATTTTTTTAACTGGGGAAATGAAACGCAGAATTTTATCACTCCATCTACACTAATTATTTCTTTTGACTTTCCAAAGCTTTTCAATGAAGAACCTGATCCATTAGAAGACTCTGTTATCGAGGCAATTATAGAGAATCTTCATATTTTACCAGAACCACTACAGCTAATGTTCATGCTAGGTTTTCATCTTGGTACACGTCCAAGCGAACTGTGCTATCTTCTTAAAGACTGTTGCAAGCTCGACCAGGACGGGACTATTTGGTGGGTGGAGTTTGAGCGTCAAAAACAATCAGACGAACATAGGCTACCCGTTCCAACTGAGATTGTTCACCTTATTAAAAAGCAGAAAACTTACATTAATCAACTTTTTGGTGATGACTATCCTTACCTTTTCTGCCATTATCAGGGATTAGGGATAACTGGTTATCCAAACTATCCACGCATGAAAGCTATAAAACGCCCGCCAATAGTTGTAGCTCCTGCTAACCCTATGGTTAAAGTCATTAAATCTCTCATCGAAAAATGTAATATCTTAGACAGCAACGGAAAACTGGTAAACTTCACTGGAGCTATTCTACGGCCATCACGAGCAACACAACTTATAAACATTGGCTATAGCCTAAATTTTGTCCGTAGGTGGCTTAAACACCGCCGTCAAAGCACTACAAAGCAGCACTATACGCGCTATGAGCCTGGTCAACTGCTGGATGTAGCTACTGTAATGGCAAATGTTGATCAGAAATTTTATCCCTACGATAGCAATCCTGAAAGCCTAAATCCTGAAAGCCTGCGCCAGAATCCAGAATTACACGAATTGGATGGGCTAAAAATGCTCAACGGGGAACCCCTTTATGGCTACTGCTCCTTCCGTGAATTCTGTCCCCGTTTTGGACGCTGCTACACCTGCGGTTTTCATGTTGCTTCTGCCGATAAACTTTCCCATTACAAATCTCAACTTGAGCAATTAAAAATAAAAGAGGAGATTGCCTTTAGTCAGGGCTCTTCAGAAATTTATGAAAGTTATCAACAAATTGTAAACGCTCTAGAGAGTATTATTGATGCACTAGAGGGAGCAGATGAGCGAGACAATAAAGCGACAAATTCACCGAAACTGGGATGAGGCAGAACGTAACCGTCATGGTCAACAGGTGCGAGAACGTTCTGCCCGTGAACGTGAAGAGAGAGTTATTTCTGCTAAAGCTGTCATTCAGGAAATGCAAGATCAGGGTGTCACTATTAGCCAGAATGAGGTGGCGAGGCGAACTGGTTTCAGTGTTGGCTTTGTTAACAAACACCTGCGTAATGAAATTGAACAAGCACAGAAACAACAGAAGGAGTCCACCCAGAAACCACGCACTGCACGTAACATTGATGTATTAGAAAATGAACTAGAAAAACTCAAAGCATCAAATAAGCGATTGCAAACAATACTAGATGAGCAGCGGCGAATGAACAAAGAGCTTCTAGCACAGGCTGCACAGGTTGTAGACTTAGAGGATGAGGTAAAGCGTTTACGAACTGTAATTAAAGAATTGCAAGGTTCTTCGCTTACTGCCCAAGGAAAGGTAGTTGATTTACCTGTACAAAATCTACCTGCTCAAGGAGATAATGTTGTACCAATTAGTGTTAAAACATCTAAAAATCACAAAGATGAATTAAAACCTCAGCCATTCAGCTTTCTGGAACAAGTTAAAAACGAGTTATCCTTGCTAAATATTCCATTTAATAAAACCTTTCAGGAGCAGATTAAATCAAAACCAGAATCTGTTGTTATCAATGCAATTGAAGCTTTAAAAGAAGCCATAAATGAAGGCGCTAAAATTAATAATTCTAGTAAATGGCTATATGCAGCAATTAATAAAGAATCTGTACCAAATAAAATACTTAAGCCCATATCTAATCGCTATACAACAGATAATTGGAATTATACAGAGTCAACAATAGAGGAAGAATTGGCTTCACTAGAAGAACTGAAAGTTTTAAGTAGTATTTTTAGTCAACCCAATGACTGATAAATTTCTCCCACAGGATACAGATGCCGAAGAAAGCATACTAAGCAGTATTTTGCTAGATGCTAGTGCTATTAGTAAAATCGTTGATAAACTTCCTGTCGATGCTTTTTATTTATCTGCCCATCAACGAATTTATAAAGCAGCTGTAGAATTATATTATCAAGATAAGCTAACAGACATAACGACTGTTGGCAGTTGGTTGTCCGACCACAAGCTGCTGAGAAACGTTGGCGGACGAAATAAACTAGCCCAGTTAGCCAATAATAAAGTATCAACAGACAATATAGATAGCTATACTGAATTAGTTTTAGAAAAGTATAAACGCCGCCAATTAATTGAAGCAGGAACTAAAATTGTTGAGCTAGGTTTTGACACTACTATTGATTTAGAGAACATTATTGACTTATCAGAAGATAAAATATTCAAAATTACAGAAAATAAAGTTGATAAATTTAGCCCAGAAGCAATTAGCAATTCTCTAGCCTTGATTGTGAAGCAATTAGGGCAGGAAGTAACCCCTGCTTTATCCACAGGATTAATGGACTTAGACAAATTAATGGGTGGATTGCTGAATGAAGATTTAATCGTGATTGCAGCCAGAGCTTCAATGGGAAAAACTTGGCTCGGCTGTCATTTTGTAAATCACATTGCTCTAACCTACAATCTTCCCGTAGTGTTTTTCAGTGCTGAGACAAATAAAGAACAGCTAACGAAGCGATTTTTAGCAATGCACGCTAAAATTGACTCTCATCGGCTGATTCATAACAAAGTTTATAAAAGTGAAATAGCTAAACTTCGTAAAGCTTTGGAGGTATTGTATAGCTTACCTATCATTATTGATGATACACCAGCTAGCCTCCAGAATCCCACTAAAATGCGCTCTGCATTGCGTCGAATTAAGTTTGAAAGAGGGAATTTAGGATTGATAGTCATGGACTACATCCAAAAATTAGGAGACAGAGCAGCCTCGAATCGAGCGCAAGCAGTTGGGAAATTTTCTGGTGCATTTAAAGACCTTGCAAAAGAATTTAGCTGCCCTTTTGTGGCATTAGCACAAATTAATCGGGGTGTCGAAAATCAGACTGATAAACGCCCTACAATCGCAGATATCAAGGATTCAGGAGATATAGAACAGGATATGGATGTAGGACTGCTTCTTTATCGAGATGAATATTATAATTCTAATACCTCAGATAATGGTGTAATGGAAATTAACGTAGCAAAGAATCGAAATGGTGCTACTGGAGTTTGTAAAGTTCTTTTTGATGCTACTATTGGAGAATTTCGTAACATCACAGTTTGATTTAAATAACTAATTCACTTAAACTGCCTGTGTTAATACCTTATAACTTAAGTCATTTGCTGAATTAAAAAATCCTGGGTGGGTTATTGGGTTGACGGATATTGCAGGAGTACTCCATTTCAATTGTTAGGCAATACCTTCGCTTGAAACAAAACTTAGCATTTGCTCAATTGATTTTAATGCCGATTGAATATCTGCATTTAGTGCATCTGCCTCAACTTTAATTACAAATGCACTCTTCCCAATTTCTGTCAGAGATTTTTTTATAGTTCTGATTCGTCCCAACGCTGTACGAATTTGCTGAATTTGTTGTTCAACAGCAGCCACATCGAGTTCTGATTCAAAAGTACGCAATTTATTTAACCTTTGCTGGATCACCAAAAAGCGGATAGCAATAATTAAAAATGGATGAGTTGTGGCGATCCAATAACCTGACTCAGAAACTCCCTCTGCCCAATCACCAATTTCCTGCGCTAATCCCTCACGAGAATAACTTAAAAAAATTGCCGAATTTGCAGAACGCCGTACCATTGCTGATTGTAAATGTTGAGTGATTGCTTGGCGACCAAAAGGTTTTGAGGGTCGGCTTCTAACTTCAATGACTATTGACAGTTCTATTGCCACAAGAGATTTATTTGTTAACTTGACCAGAATATCGCCAGTATCTCCATCATGGCCAAGATGCTCCACCTCTGCTCCACTTAACTTCGACCAGTGTTGTAATTCAGCAACGACTAATTGTTCATAAGTTATGCCTATTTTGTTAATTTTTATTATTTACTGCACTTATTGTGACAATTTGATGAATAAAAGCAAAAAGTATTACTCTAACTTTAAGATAATTGTATATATTGCTTTTTATTTAAATTTCCAATAGTAAAATTAGCTACAAGTAATTCTTCACCCCGTTTAGATTTTCGTCCACCAAAGTTAGTCATACCATAAGCTTTTTCCCATTCTAATTGTTTAGCCCAACCATATAATTCTTTAATTTCTTGGCAGCTATCAATTGTCATTAACCAATCATGAGGACAATCTTTTAATAGGTTTGATAAACGTTGATGATCAAATGTTCTGTGTAGGTTGCCATTTTTCCCGTACAAACCAGAAGCCTTAGAAGAAAAGTAAGGTGGATCTAAAAAAATAAATACTTCCTTTCCTGGAGCTTTTATAACTTCCTCATAGTCTAAATTAGTAAAATCAACATTTTCTAAAACACCCATCATTTTTTTTAATGTTTCAATGCTAGATAATGTAAAGCGTTGACAATATGCAGCTTGAGTCATACCCCCACATTCAGAGGAGCCACTAGATGTACTACGATTTAATATAAAAAACTTAGCTGCTGTATTTAATTGGTTATTAGTTAATTTATTAAGTTTAGACATAAATCTTTTGCGGAAAATTTGCCATTCTCTACAATTCCCTTGCTCTCCTTTATATTCTTCTCTAATTTCTTCAACTATATTCGCTAGTTGATATGCATCAAGTTTAACTTGTTGCCAAAAATCTATTAGTGAAGTATTTAAATCATTTCCCCAATAGCTTTTTGCTAAAGAGTTTTCCACAGCATAAATAAGTACGTTAGCACCTCCTAAAAAAGGTTCTCTAAATTCTTGACAATGAGGTAAAAACTGAGATAAAAATGGAACATCTTTTTGCTTTCCTCCAGGATAACGAAGAGGTGATCTATAAATACGTTTAAAACTCATTAATCTCCTACAAATACTTCTTCTGCAAGGTTTAACACTTCTTCCCAATTATCATCAAAAGGAAGAGGAATATATGTGAATGTCTCAAAAATATACAAATAAAATTGATATAACACTGAAATAGGTAAATTTCCAAAACCAGCTTGACATAATCCTTCTAAAAATGCTCTAAAATTATTATCTATATTATTACAATCAAATTGATCTACCATAATAATTGTATTCCAAATCGATCCAAGTGTTATAAGAATTTTTTTCGGCTTACCCTTTTGAAAACTTATTTTATATAAATACAATTATTTACTAGTATGGAGGAGATGCAACTAGTATTCTTAATACAACCATTAAATAAGTTTAACGCTTGTATTGATAATTTTAAGTATTTATTATATAGTTTATTACTAGTATACTTGAGGTTTGAACATTTATTGTATTGCCCAAATTTTAAATACTTGTAATACACAAATTTATATGTCTTAATAAATTAATTTTTTACAGTTTTGACATAACCTAAAATAATAAATATATTATTGCTAAATATTATTGAAAATGTCTAAGCCTATTTTAAATAGGTATATAAAGTTGGTTCTTCATTATTTAGTATGCTGAATATGTATTCTAAAAAGCTTAAAACTTTTGCTAGATAATAATAGCATTTATTATTTTTAGCATTTTATGCTTATGTGCCAGATTTAGGCTTTTAAACTGGATTCTAAAGCCAAGTTATGAGAATTAACTAAAAGTTTGGAATCACAGATACTAAAGAGCCGTAAAGTTTTGTATCAAAATTTAGTATTCCTGGTTTATGAGTGTCAATGCGGGTATGATGTACCAAATGGTATAGCACCTGCTATTTTAAGCTAGTGAATCAAGTTTAGAGGTTAATGATTATTAGAAAACCCTTAGCTATCAACCAGCCAGAGGTAGGACAGTTACTTCGTGAAATGCGGCTATTGGCTGGGCTTACACAAGAGCAATTTGCTATCAATCTAAACGTCAGATATAGCACAATTAATCGTTGGGAAAACGGACATTATAAACCCTCACCATTAGCAATGGAGAAGATTGAGGGGATATTAGAGTCAATGGGTTCTAAAGGAGAGAGCTTGTTGGCGAAATATTTATTAAATTAATTTGAATTAAAAGTTTTATGCTTGTTCAGGTTTCGTATATGCAATGGGTTTAGTCATTGCATCTTAATAAGTGCAAATTTAAAGTTGATTTGTTACGCAAAATTGATTAATAAAGGAAAAATTATGCTAAATATGTCTCTTGGGTCTCAAATTATTAACGAAGAACTTCTAATTAGATCATTATTATCTGATGCTACTCTTGTAGGTGGTATTTATACTATGGGTTACAATGAGTGCCTTGTCTTAACTAATGATTTATGGAAAAAGCAAGCAGGAGGAATTCCACAACATTGCTTTCTGCTTGCTACAGCATTAACTCCAAATGAAGCATTAGATGCAGATGATGAAGAAATAATTTTGTTACGCGTTGTTAACCCAGCACCACTTCCTGCTGAGTCGGAGTTAGTACAAGTACGCTCTGAAGCTATGCGAACAATGATTGAAACTAGTGGTTCAACAACTGCTGCAACAACACCAGCAATTTTAGATGTATTGACTCGTAACGAAATTCAATTTTCTGCACTCAAGGCTAAAGTTTTAGGAACCTTTTATGACTTAGAAGTAGGCCCAAAAACAATTTTGGAGTTCGGTAGCGATATTGAAACATTTTATTCATCCAGTCGGTATAAAGTTTATAAACCTTATGGTCAAAGTCTTGCAATAATAACAAGTTATCCAGAGATTACACAAGCAGAAGAGCTAGAACGTCAGAATACTAATACTTCCCCAAGACGTATACAAATTGGGACAGTACGATATAGTTCTACCAATCGAAGATCCCGAATGAATGCTGGACGCCCTCAGGACGTTGCAGTACCTGTAAGGGTTAATGTTAAAGATTTTGTGGCATTAAAAACTGCTGTTTTTGGTATGACTCGACTAGGTAAGTCTAATACCATGAAAACGATTGCTACTGCTGTTTGCCAGTATGCTGCTGAAACAGGACAAACGATTGGTCAACTTTTGTTTGATCCAGCAGGTGAATATGCTAATGTTAACGTTCAAGATCGGACAGCTTTGAGCCAAATTGGGCATGAATTTGTAACAGTATTTAGATATGGTATCAATAGTGTCGAACCTGGAATTAGACCATTGGCTTCTAATTTTTATTCAAATGACACTATAGATGTAACTTGGGCAATTATAACTGCTTATTTAAACCCAAGGAGCCAGACATCAAACTATATTAGAAGTTTTCTTTCTGCGGACGTTATTGGCCCTGCCGATCAGCAAACTGATCGCGGGGCTTATCAAAGAGCCAGAAGAAGACGTGCTGCGTTGTATGCCACGCTTGCAAAAGCTAATTTTTTAGTTCCTGATAATTTTAATATCACTATTGCTGTTAATGCTAGCATTTTAGCACAAATAAACCAATCTTTACCAAGTGATATAGCCCAATTAAAAACAGTTAGTAATGGAATATTAACTTTAAACAAACAAAACTTAGTTTCTTTTTGGCAAGCTTTCCTGGCTGCTCACTCTACTGCTATTGATAATGCTAAAAATACAGCAAAAGCTGCCAATAAAAAAAATCCTACTCCTACTCAAGATGAGCTAAGAGCAGCAAAAGAAGCATCGGATATAGAAAACCTTTTTAGCGATTGGTTAGATGCTGAATTAGAGGCAATTTTAGCTTTGTTCAAAGGCTCTGTTGGTACTGGTTTTCGTTTATTAGAACCACTACGTGTTTATCATTCACTTGTCAGCACAAGTGACTATGCTGAAGCAGTTCTTCAAGAGTTAGTGCAAGGTAAAATAGTTATCATAGACCTTTCTTTAGGCTCTGAAACAATTCTTAAGTTTTGTTCTGAAAGAATAATAAATTATATAGTACAAGATGCTTCACGCCGATTTTCTGCTGGAGATGAGCCACACCAAATTCAAATTTATATTGAAGAAGCCCATCGCTTATTTAATCGCGATCGCATGAATGTTCCTGAAGAAGCTGACCCTTATGTGCGTCTAGCTAAAGAAGCCGCTAAATATAAAATTGGTCTAATTTATGCTACCCAAGAAGTTAGTAGTGTTGACCCATTTATTCTTTCTAATACATCTAATTGGCTTGTAACGCATTTGAATAACCATGCAGAGGTTAAAGAGCTTTCTAAATATTACGATTTTCAAGATTTCAGTGATTTGACGTTGAAATCAGAAGATGTAGGGTTTGCACGTATAAAAACCCGTAGTGGTCGCTACATTATTCCTACACAAATTGATCTGTTTGACGAAGCTAAAATTTTAGCAGCACGCGCTGCTTGTCTTAGTAATCTGGCAATAAAATCTTTAAACACCTCGACACCAGAGCCATAAAACAGGGCTTTACCGAAATTACTAAAGTTATTAGTAAGCGAAAGCCTGACTAAGCAAAAATTTATTTAATTTATTCTCTATTTCTTGCTCAGTCAGGCTTAAGTTAGTTTTTACATCACAGGTTGCTTAAGTCTAAAATACTGTCTTTACTTAGATACTAAATGGGGAATATCATGCCTTATTTGAATCAATCTGGCGGCTTTGAACGTTCTAGAAGTATTGGTCATGTCCCTATAGCAGAGAACGAGTTAATTAAAGAAAGCCTAAGAAGCTTTCGCATTTATAACGATCAAGAAAACCTTAAAATTGATTCTAGCCTCCTTATTAGCGCAAATACGCTTGGCACAACAGAAACTTCTATTCGCTGGGTTTTTTCTTTTGATGGCTCTCCCCAAGAAGTAGTTACCAAAAAAGCTTTTCCGAGTACTCGAATTGGCTATGTACAAATTGCTGGTATTTTAGTGAATCTAGAACAAATTCTTAATCAAGGACGAGAACACTTAGTTGACCCAGCTATTGTCCGAACAGCTACCAAAGAAGCTTTATATTCTATAGTGCTTCCGGGATCTAACGTCTGTCGTCTTGATATGCCAACTGTCAAAGATTCCTGGCGAGCGCAAATATTTGATATTTTTGAGAGCTATACAGTCGAAGGTACTTCCCTCCTTAACATATTCAAGCTTTTAGTGGAACGCAGTAATAAAAACTCTCGCAATAATGGAGTAATTCTTGCTCGTTGCTCTGCTTCCCATTCATGTTCTAGTAGAGATATTGATGTGCCTTTTACTGGAACTGTCTGTCCTTCTTGCGGTGGGCAATTGTTTCCTACGGATGCACTGAGGGTACACGAAGAAGTATCGGAAGAGCAGAAAAATGAAGCTGCCCTTAATCGTTTAATGAGCTGCCTTGAACATATTACAATGGTTGGATACTTGTATTTTCTTTGGCAGCGGCAGCCACGAACTCTAGGATCTGTGTCTTGCATTATGGATGGCCCACTTGCTATTTTTGGCCCACAAGCTTGGCTTCATGCTCCCATCCTGAGATTTCTGCATGAACTACAAGAATCATTAACACAAAAGCGGTTAAAACCTCCCCTAATTATAGGTATTGAAAAGGGTGGTCAATTTGCTGAACATGCTGCTGCTATTAAACAGCATATTCCACCTCAGAACCTGATGTTACTACCTGATAATTACATTTACCAACATATTTTAGCTTCCAGACCATTATCAAACTCTATTTACGGCTACGAAACTTACTATGGTCAAAAATTCTTTTATAAAACTGCTACTGAGCAGTTGTTAACAATAACTATTCCTAAACTAAGCCAGACAGTAAATGATCCACATAACCCAATATATTATCAAATCTTGCCTGATAGCTTGGCATTATTAGACCGTATTGGAACAGCACTCTACAAAGATGCTGTTATTCCTGTTGCCTTAGCCCATTCTTATGCTTCTATTCCTTTGAGAACTGGCTCAAGAGTTTTAACACTTCTCTCAAAAGATTTTTTAGGTCAATAATGCCGAGATATTTAATGGACTTCAGATAAAAAATAGCCTCAAAAATCATTACAATTGTTTATCTATGCCAGAGCAAGCAGTGAAGAGACTAGTTTAGCAGGCGGCACTACAAAATTTTGTAGGCGTCGTGCTTTATATAATGTTCGGCTAATCACTTATGATTACTGCATCTGTGCAAAAATCCCAAAAGCATCTTCTCCGAATAGATTATATGTTGACAGAAGCTAATTTTAGAATAGTTCAAAATTTATGACAAAAACTTATAAAGTTACTTTGATCAATGAATACAAAGTAAAGCTCAAGAAGATGGCTCAATGGGAATGAGCGAGATCGTCCTCGTGAAGCCAAGACTTGATTGGCTAGAAAATTATCATACTCAACAAGCCTTGCTAGACGCAACAAGGAGTGTACAACATTCTAATGATCATTGGGGATGGCTTGCCAAACTGCTATCCTGGGTGTCTGGATTGAAACCTATCAATGCTGAAATTCGCTTGATAAAGATGGAATAATAATTTACCGCTCCAAGACTTCCAACTGATAAATTCTCAAAGATGGATATTCTGTCATTAAGCGCCAGCAACAGTGTTCAGGTGGTAAAGAAGGTCTGTCATTGCAGCGATATAAAAATACTGGCTCATCTCTTAGCAGCCCTGTTACCGCTATTTGTTTCCAATCCTGATCGCCTAAATCCCAAATTAAATGCGACCTACCAAAATATCCTGCATTCATTAGGCTAGCAAACAACCACTCCATAATTTGTTGAATTTGCTCTGCATCCTGTCCGCTATCGCTTTGACCGTAGCATTCGATTTCAAATTTCTCAGATTTTGACTTTATCAGTCCGAACAGCAGGGATGGTATTTTTAAAAGACTGTTCATTATCCAGACACACCCATTAAATACACTTATAGCGGCAAAAGGTTAATTTTAGTGTTCCCAATAATTGAGATGGTGTATCAAATATCTATAAATATTTAATTAGCTTTTTCAAGTAGACATTTTATAAATTAATAGTTAAAAATAATTTATTGTTGTACAAACGTTCCAGCATAAAATTTTTAACTGACAATTAAATTACAATGTCAGCAATATTTTATATAAACTAACTAGCTATATTTATGGTTACAGCTACTAATAGCCAAGTTGTTACTTGGAAATTTATTGAAACTGAGTCAATTGGTGGAGCAGGTTATCAAGGCGAACGAATTGTTTGGGACACACTTCGTCAGAACTTGACCCAAGGAGAAGGGATTGCAATATGGGGGTATCGCGCTTTCTCCCACGAGGAACAAACTCGCCGTGAGATGGATATTTTAATTCTTAGCAAGAATTTGGGGTTAGCAATTATCGAAGTTAAATTTATCGATATCAATGATATTGAAAACATTAAGGCTAACCAATGGAAAGTGATACCTAGTTTTCACAGCAAATACCTCGCTCCCATCGAGCAAGCTGAAAAACAAGCGCTTGCTATCATAAATCGCTGTGACGAAAATTTATTACTTAATAATAAGGTTGCAGCCAGAGTTATTGTAGCTCTACCAAAAATTACACGTCGTGCTTGGAGAGATAAAGGATTTGACGATAACCATCTTGCCTGTCCACCCATTATCTTTAAAGATGATTTAGAACGGCAACCAGATTTACTTGATTATATTGACAAGAATGCTACGGTAATTCGTAAAGTTAATTCAAGTTTTAACGATCGCAGCTTTTTATCAATCGTATATTTTTGAGTCTTACACTTGAATTTTTGAGCCATTTATGTTTTAAGGTGGCGAGTCCCATTGGGGTAGCATTTTTGCTACTACTTACCTTGGTATAAACAAAGCCATCGGGTAATGTTAATTACAGTTTGGTCAAAATTGCGTGTCTTATTTGAATGTAAGAGAAATGTACAGGAAAAAGGTATTATTTATCGTTTATATGAATGTCATACAGCTACAAAGCTTATTTTGCAAGGGTTATAAAAAATAACTATATAAAATATCCTGATGAACTGACGGAATTTAAACGCGATGTTTTAGAATTTCTGCGTCAACCTTTAGAAGATGGTTTTGTGACGATTTCCCGTACTAAATTATCAGTGATGTTTCCCGCGCAGTTTACTTTGGTGGCGAGTACCAACCCTTGTCCTTGTGGTTATTATGGCGATACTATCCAACAGTGTACTTGTTCTCCCAGGCAACGCGAGCAATATTGGGCAAAACTTTCTGGGCCGTTGATGGATCGAATTGATTTACAAGTGGCGGTGAATCGCTTAAAACCAGAAGAAATTACCCAACAACCCACAGGAGAAGCATCAACATCGGTGCGTCAACGAGTACAACAAGCACGCGATCGCGCAATTAATCGTTTTCAAACAGAAGCAAATCTGCGTTGCAATGCCCAAATGCAAAGTAATCATTTGCAAAGATGGTGCAAGCTAGATGATGGAAGTCGCAATTTATTAGAAACGGCAATTAGAAAATTAGGTTTATCTGCAAGAGCAAGCGATCGCATTCTCAAAGTAGCACGGACGATTGCAGATTTAGCAGCCGAGGAAGAGCTAAGACCGAATCATGTAGCAGAAGCAATTCAATATCGCACAATTGACAGAATGCAGTAAAAAGGAGTCAGAATTCAGAATCACAAGTCAGGAGTCAATATATCGCAGTACAACTCGGAATTCCTCCTCAAGTCAGCTACAGTAATATCCTGGGGAAGATGTGCCTCATTAGCAAATCAGTATCCAATATATCAGGGACTAAAAAACATCCCCTAGAAGGAGACTGGCTTAATGAATTTGCAGGCGATTTGGAAGTTGTTCCAAGAGACTTTTCAGGAATGGAGTGAGGATAAAGCCTCTCGGTTAGCCGCAGCGTTGGCTTATTACACGATTTTTTCTATTGCACCATTGCTAATCATTGTAATTGCGATCGCTGGTGCGGTGTATGGAGAAGAAGCCGCTAGGGGTGAAATTGTCCGACAAATTCAAGGTTTAGTCGGGGCGTCTGGAGCAGAATTCATCCAAACAGCCATTCAGAATGCTAACAAACCACAAACTGGTATGATGGCGTCGATTATTAGTGTTGGAGTTTTGCTGTTAGGTGCTACTGGTTTATTTACTGAATTGCAAGATTCTCTTAATACAATTTGGGAAGTCAAACCGAAACCCGGACGCACTGTAACTAACATGATTCGCCTACGCTTTCTCTCCTTTGCAATGGTGTTAGGTATTGGTTTTTTACTTTTGGTATCTCTGATCATTAGTGCAGCTTTAGCAGCATTAGCCACTTACTTTAGTAATTTAATACCAGGTGTTGATTTTCTCTGGCAAATTCTCAATTTCATTATTTCTTTTGTCATTACTACATTCCTATTCGGACTAATTTTTAAAGTTCTACCAGATGTCAAAATTGCTTGGAGTGATGTTTTAATTGGAGCTAGTCTCACTTCATTTTTATTTTCCATTGGCAGATTTTTATTAGGGCAATATTTAGGGAATGGTAGTTTTGGTTCCACCTATGGTGCTGCGGGTTCCCTAGTGGTGATTTTGGCCTGGGTTAATTATGCAGCACAAATTCTTTTTTTTGGTGCTGAGTTTACTCAAGTATATTCTAGGAGGCATGGAAGTGGAATTACACCTACTAAACATGCTATACCTCTGGATGAGAAAACCTCTACCGATCAAACAACAAACAGCAACAATACTCCTCAGAAAAAGCAAAGTAATAATAAACAGTCTTTTTCTAAATTAATCAGCCGCTTAATTCGCAATTTTACCAAACCCAAACGCTTGAGATATAAAAGAAGAAACCAGCATTTTTAGTTGCTCAAAAGTCAAGTTAATGGGTATGTAATTAATTCGTCAAAGCAAAAAAGCTGGGCGTAGCCCGTCGTAGACATGGCTACTTACGGCTGACGGTAATAATTTTACTGTCAGATTTTTCATTTACATTTTCTGATTGCCTATTGCCCATTGCCTATTCCCCATTTCCCACCTGAACAAGCAAATTCACAAATCAAATCAGATTCCTATATGCTAAATAAACTGTAAAATATGACCGTTGTATTCTGTGCCAGATTGTGATTGAGCGTTATACTCTGCCCGAAATGGGTAATTTGTGGAGTGAAGCCTATAAGTTAAAAACCTGGCTGCAAGTAGAAATCGCAGTTTGTGAGGCTCAGGCTGAGTTGGGTTACATTCCGTCTGAGGCTGTTGAGGAAATTAAAGCAAAGGCAAATTTCGATCCAAAGCGGGTGCTAGAAATTGAAGCTGAAGTTCGCCACGATGTAATAGCTTTCTTGACAAATGTCAATGAATATGTTGGACATGCCGGACGCTATATTCACTTGGGATTAACTAGTTCCGATGTACTGGATACAGCTTTAGCACTGCAATTGGTTGCTAGTTTGGATGTATTATTGCAACGTGTGGAAGATTTGATTGGTGCGATTCGCCAAAAGGCACAGGAGCATCGTCATACAGTGATGATTGGTCGATCGCACGGTATTCACGCCGAACCGATCACTTTTGGTTTCAAGCTAGCCGGTTGGTTAGCGGAAGTTTTGCGACACCAAGAACGCCTGAGAATTCTGCGTCAAACCATTGCCGTGGGTAAAATTTCTGGTGCAGTGGGTACCTACGCCAACGTCGAACCGCGAATAGAAGCCATCGCTTGCCAAAAACTCGGACTGCAACCAGATACCGCGTCAACACAAGTAATTTCCCGCGATCGCCACGCCGACTACGTGCAACAATTAGCTTTATTAGCGGCATCCATCGAACGCTTTGCGGTAGAAATTCGCAATCTCCAAAAAACAGACGTTCTAGAAGTCGAAGAATTTTTCGCCAAAGGACAAAAAGGCTCCTCAGCCATGCCACACAAGCGCAATCCCATCCGTTCCGAACGGCTCACAGGAATGGCACGACTTGTGAGAAGCCATGCCGGTGCAGCCTTGGAAAACGTTGCCTTATGGCACGAACGGGATATTTCCCACAGTTCCGTAGAACGGGTAATTTTACCAGATAGTTGCATTTTGACTCATTTTATGCTGGTAGAAATCACTGAGTTAGTGAAAAACCTGCTGGTTTATCCTGAGAACATGGAACGCAACCTCAATTGCTACGGCGGCGTTGTCTTCAGTCAAAAAGTGCTACTAGCTTTGATAGACAAGGGATTGAGCCGTGAAGAAGCTTATGCGATCGTTCAAGGAAGCGCCCACGCCGCTTGGAACAAGCCAGAAGGCAATTTCCAAGACTTAATTAGCAAAGACCCCCGCGTTACCGAAAAATTGTCCCCAGCAGAACTAGAGGTGTGTTTCGACCCCCAACAACATCTGCGGCACTTAGAAGAAGTTTACCAACGGTTAGGAATTTAAATCTTATTGGGGAAAGGGAAAGGGGTAAAGGGAAAAGGGGAAAGATTAAATTGATTCCTTTTCCCTTTAACCTTTAACCTTTTCCCCTGCTTCCCCCATGCCCCATGCCCAAAAAATACTTCTAATCTGCTGCTGTAATTACCAACAACGGTGGGTAGTATACATAACAAATACTTACTTGTTTATTCGTGCTGCGAGTGCTTTGATGATTGAAATCCTAGCTACGCTCTCTGCTTCTGCGGCAGCAGGAATGAGAATAGGCATACCTTTGCTGATTATTGGACTGTTGCAGGGAAGCAATTTGTGGTCGCAAGTTCCAATTTTATCTCATATTTCTCCACCAATATTATTAACCTGCCTTACCAGTTGGTCGTTAGTTGAATTATTAGCCTCAAAGAAACTATGGGGACAAAGACTCCTACAAATGATTCAGTTATTAATGTCTCCCCTTGTGGGGGCAATTATGGGGCTAGCGGTAGCTTCTGCCACAGCAACACCACACTGGCTGATTGGCTTAACTGGTGGTTTGTTAGCTTTAGTACTCCAGCTAGTTCAAGTGGGTTGGTTCTATAGGTTACGCGGCTTACCCTTATGGGCAGTATTTCTTCAAGATACCTTATGTATTGCTCTGGTACTTTTTGCCTTTGATGCTCCCTGGCAAGGAGGATTAATTGCTTTAATTTTGCTGTGGTTTGCAGTTCGTAGCGCTAAGCAGTGGTATGACTGGTATCGCCAGGGAGTGGTGATTAGGGAGTAGGGAATCGGGAATCGGGATTGGGGAAAAGGGGAAAGGTTAAAGGGAAAAGGAGGGATCTTTCTTTTTCCCTTTGCCCTTTACCCTTTGCCCTTTACCCTTTACCCTTTACCCTTTACCCTTTGCCCTTTACCCTTTACCCTTTACCCTTTACCCTTTACCCTTTACCCTTTCCCCTTTCCCCTTTACCCTTTACCCTTTACCCTTTCCCCTTTATTGCAATATTCCAATCATATGCAATATACCCTGACCGGTAATCAGCTCGATGATTAAGGCAATGAAGCCCAGCATGGCAATGCGACCGTTCCACACTTCGGCGCTAGTGGTGAGACCCCACTCCCAACGTTCTTGGGGATACATTTTCACCATTTTTTTCATTTGGGCTGCTTGGGACAGCTTGAAACTGGGGTTTTTCAGCGCATCAATCACTAATTCGGCTAGTGCGTTAATAAATACTGGATGGGTATTGGGAGCTGGTACGCGACGGAAGTTGTGAATTCCTGCTTCTTCTGCCACTTCTCGATATTCAATATCGATTTCTTGTAGTGTCTCAATGTGTTCTGAAACAAAACTGATGGGTACGACTACCAAATCTTTCACACCTTGTGCGGCTAGTTCTTTCAGGGCATCCTCAGTATAAGGTTGCAGCCATTCCACTGGGCCGACGCGACTTTGATAAGCCAAGGTGTGGGCATTGGGTCGATTGAGGGTCTCCATAATTAAGGCAGTACATTCCTCAATTTCTTGTTGGTAGGGGTCGCCTGCTTCTTCAACGTAGCTTTTGGGGACTCCGTGAGCGCTGAAGAAGATATGAACGTCATTTGGGTTGGGAAATTGTTCGAGTTCTTGGGCTATGAGTTCCGCCATTACTTGCAGGTAGCTTGATTGTTTGTACCAGGAAGGAATGACGGTGTAATCAATGCGTTGAAGTTTGGGGTCTTGTTGCCAAAGCTTTTCTAAAAGCCGGAAGCTGGAACCACTGGTACTGATAGAAAACTGGGGATAAAGTGGCAAGATTACCAGCTGTTCTACATTATCCTGGGTAAGCTGGGCGATCGCTTCTTCTGTATACGGATGCCAGTAACGCATTCCCACATAAATATTAGCTTGTTGCCCTAAATAACTTAATTGTTCTTTGAGGGCTTCACCTTGGGCTTCTGTAATCCGCCGCAGTGGGGAACCGCCACCAATTTGCTTATAATTTTCTTGAGATGTTCTGGTTCGTCGGGTGGCTATGAACCAAGCTAGGGGTTTTTGCAACCAACGAAACGGTAGGCGAATAATTTCCGGATCGGAAAATAGGTTGTACAAAAACGGCCCCACATCCTCTAGCTTATCGGGGCCACCGAGATTGAGTAATAAGACGCCTACACGACCCATAGCAGTTACTTTCCCCCGATACTTTTCAGGTTTTTTACTAATGTTAACAATATATCTTTATTAAATATAAAGCTTAATAGCAAGGAAATATGCAATGGCAACAATTTTAAGAGATTGGAGTTACCGCTATCAGTGGTTATATGACGGTATTTCTCGTTTAGCAGCCTTAAGTGTAGGTGGTGAAGGTCGTTTTCGACAACTTGCTTTGCAAGGCTTAACAATTGACTCAGCTACTCAGGTTTTAGATTTATGTTGCGGTAGTGGCCAAACAACACAATTTTTGGTAAAACTGTCACAAAATGTAACAGGACTAGATGCTTCGCCTTTTTCCTTGCAACGGGCACGGCAAAATGTACCATCAGCTTCTTACGTGCAAGCTTTTGCTGAGGAAATGCCATTTGCAGATAATCTGTTTGATGTGGTGCATACCAGCGCTGCACTACACGAAATGCAACCCCAGCAATTACGAAAGATTATTAATGAAGTTTATCGGGTGTTGAAGCCAGGAGGAGTATTTACTCTGATAGATTTTCACGCTCCCACAAATCCCATATTTTGGCCTGGAGTATCACTATTTTTGTTGTTGTTTGAGACAGAAACGGCTTGGGAATTATTAAAAACTGATTTACCTGGTTTGTTAACAGAAACTGGGTTTGAGGTGGGTAAGCCAACTTTGTATGCAGGTGGTAGTTTGCAAGTTATACAAGCAAAGAAGTAAAAAATGGGGCGTTTGTATTCAGGACTTTAGTCTTTGCTTTTTTAAGCACTAAAGTGCTTACTACAAACCTCTCAAAACTTTTGCGATAGGCCGTGAGTTGGTACTCGCGCACAATCTACCAGACTCACACTATCTCAATTAAAAACAGGAGGCCAAAGTTCTGATACTAAAATTTATCGCTCACGGAACAACTCACAGACATCGACTAGCGATTTACTACAGAAGATCTTCGCCTCCAACTTAACCGAATTTATCCATCAATTCAAACTTAATAGACCACTAATCGCAATATATTTTTGCTTAAGTGTCTTATCTGTCCTTATATTTCTGCTTAAGTGTCTTAACTGTCCTTGCATCTGTTTTTCAGTCATGTTAAGTTCTTTACGAAGTTTTCGATTTACGTAGAGAAAATCATGAAAAGTATTGCTAAATTCGGACGACGCTTAGTATCAGTGTTGTTAGTTGTGGTTGTAAGTACCTTGATGTTTTTGCCATCACCAGCGATGGCGGCTAATTGGGTGACCGTTAATGAAGGAAATTTTGAAAGCGAATTATTAAAATCCGACAAGACTGTAATTGTACTTTTGGTTTCGGATGCGTTCCCTGAAGATGTCAAAACAAAGTTAAAATCTGAAGTTGAAAAGACTTATGGTGATAAATACAAACTTGCTGTAGGCAGTGCTGAAGAGAATGGATACATTTACAACACTATTCTCGCACCACGAATATACCCACCTTTCCCAGGAATTACTGTCGTCAAAAACGGTCGACCGTTACAGGGAATATATATTAATCCAAATTACCCCTCACAAGCATTTGAATTCATCAACCGTATAATCGAAAATAGCTAATTTTTAATACCTGAATACGTGCAAACTCATCTTGATGAAGTTTGTCTAGCAGGTTGGCAAGAAGGAGATCGAACAATGGTTCCCGATGGCGTCAAATCTAAAAGTTACTTCTCTGCCGTATAAGTTTCTCAAGATTGACAATATGAACTAACAATTAACCCGTTTATGCGGGTTTTTTTATTGCCAAAATGGTTTTACCGTACTTAGTCGGTGTTGGGTTTCACTTCGTTCAAACGCCACTTGCTACCCTATGAGTTCCGCGTTAGCGTTACAAGCCTCTTAACCCGTCCAACGCAGGGCTGCCCCAACCTACAATTTTTGGCTACATTAGACCTCTTGCAAAAGTACTTTTTGCAAGAGGTGGGAAAAGGGAAAAGGTTAAAGGGTAAAGGAAAAATACCAAACCTTTCCCCCTTTCCCCTTCTCCTTTTCCCGACTTCTGCAAGAAGTCTATTTTAGCTTTGCCACCCCACTACTTAAGATTTACTTTATAAATAGTTTCTAATTTACATTTATGCTCATTCAACTTGAACCCCGTAGTGTCCCGTCGAAAATATGGCAAGTTTTATCACCTATGGTTGCAATACTGGCAACGGTGATTCTGGGATTTATATTATTTTATTCACTGGGTAAGCCGCCGATCGCTACTTTACAAACTTTATTAATTTCGCCTTTAACCAACTTTTATGGATTGTCAGAATTAACTGTCAAGGCAGCACCAATTTTATTAATTGCTGTTGGTTTATCGGTGTGTTTTCAAGGTAAGGTGTGGAATATTGGTGCAGAAGGACAGTTTACTATCGGCGCGATTTGTGGTAGTGCTGTAGCTTTAGGTTTTCCTAGTATTAATAATTATAGTTTATTGCTACTGAGCTTAATTGCTGGCGTGTTGGGTGGTGCTATTTGGGCAGGTATTTCTGCTTGGCTGAAGGTGAGATTTAATACGAACGAAATTCTTACAAGTTTGATGTTAAATTATATAGCAATTTCTGTTTTAAATTATTTGGTACATGGGGTATTAAAAGATCCCCAAGGATTTAACTTTCCTGAATCTGCACCTTTTAGTAAATTTGCTAGCTTACAACCATTAATTGCTGGTACAAGGTTGCATTTAGGTGTAATTTTCGCAGTTGTGGCGGCTGTGTTAATTTGGGGAGTATTGCGACAAACGTTTTTTGGTTTCAGCGTCCGGGTAATTGGTTCTAGTGCTAAGGCTGCGGTATATGCTGGGATAGATAGCGATCGCATTATCTGGCTAACTCTCCTCATTAGCGGTGGCTTAGCAGGTTTAGCTGGTGTTTGCGAAGTGTTAGGCCCTATTGGTCAACTACGCCCTAGTATTTCTCCTGGTTACGGCTACACTGCTATTATTGCTGCTTTTATCGGTAGATTAAATCCACTGGGTATTATTTTATCTAGTTTACTCATAGCACTTTTGTATGTAGGCAGCGAATTAGTACAAATTAAATTGGGACTTCCTTTAGCTTTAGCTGGAATGTTTCAAGGTATTTTATTCTTTTTTGTTTTAGCAGCAGACATACTAATTTACAACAGATTAATAATTAAATGAAGATTAATTTCCTAGTCTAAATGATGAATTATCAATTCTGACTCCTGACTTGTGAATTACAGGAATTACGCACAGGTAGTACCATTTCACTTTATAAATGATACAAATACAAGCGTAAGGGCTAACAGCCGTTCGCCCCTACAGGTTATTGTATGTGTATCAATATTTTGGTGAATTGGTATAACGGAAAATCGTAGACGCATTAGCGAAGCGGTAGCGACGTTCGCGCAGCGTCTCGCAGAGAAGGAGCGTCAGCGGCTTACCGCAGGCTACCACAGAGAACGCAGCGAAAAGTCGGAGCGCCGGCTTCCGGCGTACACCGAAGGGGTTGCCGCAGGCATCTGAACTTTTCAAGACAGAGGACACGGAGGAATAAGAGTTTCAAAGAGTTTTTGCGTAAATTCTAAATTAGTTAAAAACTTATTAATTAGCACTATTTAGCTACAATCAATCCAAGCTTATAAAATCTTGGTATGATAGCCATCCCCCAGCAACCCCAAAAAATGACCGTTGAGGAATATCTGGAATGGGAACCTCAGCAAGACGTTCGCTATGAATATGTCTATGGCGAAGTGTTTGCCATGACAGGTGGTACAATTCCCCACAATGACATTGCTTTAAATCTCTACACTGCTCTACGTCCTCATCTGCGTTCTAGGGGTTGCCGAGTGAATGTGTCAGATGTAAAAGTGCAAGCCAATTTTCAGAATCAGTACTACTATCCTGATGTTATCGTCAGTTGTGACCCTCAAGACATCAACGCCCGCAAATTTATTCAAAACCCCAAGTTGCTTGTCGAAGTTCTTTCTCCTAGTACAAGTGCTAAAGATAGAGGGGAAAAATTCACTTACTATCTGACAATCCCCAGTTTACAGGAATATATCTTGATTGACTCCGAAAAAATCTCCGTTGAGCGTTACTGTCGGGGAGAAGGAAGAATGTGGCTTTATTGTCGTTATACTGCTGGAGATACCATCACCTTATCAAGCATTGAATTTGAGTTTCCTATAGAATTGCTGTATGAAGGTGTTGTCTTAGAAACAGAAATATACTAAAAGCATACCTGATGTTGTTGTAAGCTGTAATAAATATGTATTAGCTAGTTATGAATGGCAAATTATAATCAAAAATAATAAAGTGAGGAGATTGAATGTGTCTAAGGAAAAATTATCTGTAAGTTTAAAATTGATAATTATTACGTTAGCGACTTGTACTACAACTTTAGGTATAAGTTTGCTGCTAGATACAACAAAACTTAATTATTTATTGGGAATTCAACCGTTAAAAGGTGAAAAAGAGAAAGTAAGTCATGATAAAGCAATCATTGGCTCTGCACAAGCTGTCTTTTCAACAGCAAATCAAATAAATCAAGTACCGAACAAATTTCAGGGAACAGTTATTTATCAAGGGAAACTCAAACCAACTGAAAAAGTCATCGCCCTCACTTTTGATGATGGTCCCAGTCCTAAAAATACAGCGCAGATATTAGAAATTTTACAGAAAAATCAGATTAAAGCTACGTTTTTTATGATTGGGCAAATGGTAAAATACTTTCCCCAGGTTGCCAAGCAAGTTGCAGCTGATGGGGAGGTAATTGGTAACCATACATGGCATCATTCCTATCGCCGTATGAATGTAGTGAGTGCGGCTAATGAAATAAATACTACAGCAGACATCATCTATCAAACTACAGGAGTGAAAACTACTCTCTTTCGTCCCCCTGGTGGCTTTTTAAATAATGGATTAGCCGACTATGCTAAAACTCAGAAATATACTGTCATTATGTGGTCAGAAGTATTGGGAGACGCTGAACGTCCTTCACCTCAAGTGGCAAAGATGGTCAAAAATGTACTAAAAAATGCCAAACCAGGAGCAATTGTACTAATGCATGATGGTGGCGGAAATCGTTCTCGCACTGTCCAAGCTTTACCGCAAATTATCGATGGTTTAAAGGCACAAGGTTATAAATTTGTGACAATACCCGAACTACTGGAAATACAAGCCCAAGAAAAAAATTTGGTCACACCAGTATCACCTATAGTCACAAATCATGAATATCCAAACCATCAGTTTCATCATTAGTGATAGCATACGAGCAGCAACACCTCTGATTTTTGCAGCATTAGGTGAATTAATCACTGAAAAATCAGGGGTGTTAAACCTTGGTGTTGAAGGAATGATGTTAGTTGGAGCTGTGGCTGGTTTTATTGCTGCTTCAGTAACAGATAATATTTACTTTGGATTATCCATCGCAATCATATCGGGAATAGCGATCGCTCTCATTCATGGATTATTAACAATTACTATAACTGCCAACCAAGTGGCAACAGGTTTAGCCCTAAGTATTTTTGGTTCCGGACTCAGCGCTTTTATTGGTACAGGTTATGTGGGTAAGACAATTACCGGAATACAACCTGTTGACATCCCGATTTTAAAATCTATTCCGCTTTTGGGTGAAGTTTTATTTCATCAAGATATTTTGGTGTATGCTTCAGTCGTTTTAGTGATAGCGGTTTGGTGGTTTTTACGAAGTACCCGCGCGGGTTTAGTGTTGCGGAGTATTGGCGAGTCACCTGATGTTGCTGAGGCTTTGGGTTTACCTGTTAACAGAGTTCGTTATTTGGCGGTAATGTTTGGTGGGGCCATGGCTGGGTTAGCGGGGGGTTATCTTTCCCTTGCATATACGCCCCTCTGGACGGAAAATATAACTGGTGGACGAGGATGGATTGCGATCGCATTAGTTGTGTTTGCCACATGGAAACCTGAGAGAATCCTTCTTGGTGCATACTTATTTGGCGGCGTTGGTGCTATACAATTAATACTCCAAGGATTAGGAGTTAATATTTCTCCTGATATTTTGTCTTCTTTACCTTACCTAGTTACTATCTTGGTATTAGTGTTTATCTCACGAGATAATACACGCATAAAATTAGAGACGCCTGCATCATTAGGACAATCTTTTAGATCTAGTCATTAGTTATTAGTCATTGGTGATTTAGGGTTAGTGTAATAAGGGTGATTTCCAAAAAGATAGATTTTTAAGTTTTCAGTGATTCAACTTCATTTAAATAGTTAATTAGAGATTACTAATCATGTGCTTGAGTTCTACCAACAACTAGCAAAAACATTAAAAAATAGTGCGGCAGTTCTAGCCACTGTCACTAATACGAAAGGTTCCACACCCAGAGAAGTAGGCGCGAAAATGTTCGTTGATGCTGATGGTAAAACCGTGGGAACAATTGGCGGTGGTGCTGGGGAAGCAAAAGTTTATCAACAAGCTTTGCAATTACTAAAAATCGGTAAAAAGCAATTTGTAGAAATCGATTTATCTGGCGTACTTCAACGAGAAACTCAAGGTGTTTGTGGCGGCACAATGCAGGTATTATTGGAATTGTGGTCAGGCTCTCAAAGCTTAAATTTAGTCAATAAAATTATAGATAAATTAACATCTGGATATTCGGCAACAATTATCACTCCATTTAATACAGATGAAAAACCTTATTTAATCCCAGAAACAAACGTAATTGCATCATTACACAACACAGGATTAATTGAAACTTTAGTACCACCGCCAAGACTTTTAATTATTGGTGGAGGACATATTGCAATTTACCTAGCGCAAATAGCTAAAATAGCAGGTTTTCAAGTTATTGTACAAGACGATCGCCCTGATTTTGCCACAAAAGCAAGATTTCCCGATGCATCGCTGGTGCTAGCGGAACCCATCGACTCAATTCAAGAAATATTAAATAAAAATACTAATTTATATGTTGCTTTAGTTACTAGAGGTTATCTCCAAGATTTAGCTGCTTTACGGCTATTATCTAATTATCAATTGCCATATATTGGGATGATTGGTAGCAAAAAGCGAGTCAACACTGTATATAAAACACTGCAAGCTGAAGGTTGTTCAACTGAATTTTTTAATCAAATATATGCACCAATTGGTTTGGATATTGGTGCTTTAACACCAGAAGAGATTGCTGTTAGTATTTGTGCTGAATTAATTAAAGTGCGCCGTGGTGGAACGGGAAATTTTTTATCTAGGGAGTAGGGAATGGGGAATCAAGGCTTGCTTTTTATCATAAATAAGGTGAGAAATTCGGGAATTGTGAGGGCGTATGGCCACTTGATAAAACGCTGTAAATAGGAGTCTTATATTTAATTTGTGAACTTTGCTATTGTTCTTGCAGCCGGAAAATCTACCCGCATGGGTACTTGTAAAACTTCACTTCCTTGGGGTGCAGGTAAAACATTATTAACTTATCAACTAGAACAGTGGTTAAGTTTAGGTTTTACCCCTGTGGTAGTGCTAGGTTTACACAATAGCCACAAACAAAAAGATTGTCTTGTTGGGAGTTTAAGTGTAATTAATCCTCATAGTAATGCGGGGAAAACAACCTCGATTTTGGCAGGGTTCAAACATGTTCCCCAAGACTTTGATGTGTTGGCAATTTCAGCAGTTGACCAACCGAGAAAATTAGAAATTTACCAAACATTATTACTAGCACACGAAAATAATTCAGCGTTGATTACTGCACCGACGTATCAAGGCAAAATGGGGCATCCATTGTTATTTGATAATCAAATGCGATCGCATTTAGAAAATATTCGAGAAGAGACTCTCGGTTTACGTCAAGTTATCCAAGAATTTTATCAGGAAATTTGCAAGGTAGAGTTTGATGAATCTTCTGTTTTATTAGATATCAATACGCCAGAAGTTTATCAAATTCATTTGGGATTGTGTACGAAAGCTTAATTTTTTTAACGCAAAGGTTCGCAAAGGTTAACGCAGAGGTTCGCGGAGTTTTTTGAGTCGAGGAGTTATGAAGCCCATTTTGATGGACAGTTGTGGTAATGAGAAAATATAGCAAAAGTTTGAAATGTTCTGCTATTAACTTTAGGCTTAATTGAGTACTATTGAAATCTATTAAAAGAGCGAATTTTTTTGATAACTTATGATGACATAACCTCTATCTTGGGAGTGATTTGGCTCATGAACCAGATGGAGTAAATATAAAGTACAAAAGCAAACGGACATTGTGTTCTATGAAACTGAATTATTTTACAAAGGGGCTTTCTGTTGTAGGACGTTGGGTAGCTACAACATTGTTTTGTGTATCAGCGATCGCTTTTATTTGGCATGGTGGATTTGTTGTCAATAACTCAGCAATGGCTAGTCCAACAACAAACTTAATTGCATCTGCTGATTTGGATGATGCTAAAGGTAAAGCTAGTGAAGATGCTGGACGCACCAAAAATTTCGTCCGAGATACACGAGATAAGCTCAAAGAAGCAGCAAGAAGCAATGCTAATAAAGTAGACGAAGCAACGGATAATGGTAGCTTTGTTGGCCGCAAGGCACAAAGAGATGCAGCCCGCATCCAACAAAGAGCAGATGAAGATGCAGCTCGCACACAAAAGGCAGTAGACGATACCAAAAATGCTGTTCAACGCACTGTTGATAACATTAAGGACGCTTTCAGTAAATAGGCACTAGGCAATGGGCAATAGGCAATAAGAAAAGTTATTGGTTGTCTGTTGCCTATTCCCCGTTCATTCCTTCATCCTCCAACATGCACGCCAGGACGGCTTTCGGGATTTTTTTCAGCGCGACGGAGTACTTCACGGGTGAGGACGGCTATATCACCTTCACCAAATAAAATAAAACGCAGTAAGTATTGTATGGGGTTTCCCTCTACCCAACCGAAGTAAGCATGGGGAATTTTACCTGTTCGATCGCGAATGTACAATAATAAAGCGGCGATGGCATTGGGTACTGCGGCACTCTGGGCACGTAAAATGCGATAATCTCCAACTTGCACGCCTTTGACTTTAATCACCTCGGCAAATTCCGAAGCATCTGACACTAGAATTTCTAAAAACAAAATTGGATCGTCGGTTGGTATGTGGTTGTCTTCGCGTACCTCTTTCTCTTTGTAAGAATACTCTTCGATATCCCCTGTATTCAAACGATTAGCAATTATTCGTATTGCTCCCCGGCTTTCTTCGGCGATGAATTGCTGGGCAATATCATCAATTTCAATTCGCTCGACTCGCAGTTCAGTGGAACGCCAAACGCGAGAAATCAAGGAAGTGAAAATGATTCCACCGATAAAACATGCAGCAATGCGAATCCCTTCTGGTCTTTCGATGATATTAACTACAGTGGTATACACAAACAACACTGTAATGATGCCAAAGATCAAGGTTGCGCGCTTCTCTCGGTGACGGCGAGCTGATAAGGTGACGGCAAAGGCGGCTGAGGTAATCAACACTAACACGCCAGTTGCATAAGCCCCGCCTTGAGCTTCGACATTAGCTCGAAAAATGATTGTGACAATAAAAGCGATCGCTGTATACACTAACACTAAAGGTCGGCTGACTCGTGCCCAATTGGGAGCCATACCATAGCGCGGCAAATAACGAGGCACAATATTTAGTAGTCCCGCCATTGCTGATGCACCAGCAAACCACAAAATAGAAATCGTGCTTAAATCGTAAATTGTACCAAAGCTATTGCCTAAATAAAGATGGGCTAAATAAGCAAGGGCGCGTCCGTTGGCTTTGCCTCCCTCTGCAAATTCTGGGGCGGGAATCAGTAGACTAGTTATAAAACTACTGGTGAGTAAAAAGAAACTCATAATCACAGCAGCAGTAGTCAGCAGCTTACGTGTATTCTGAATCCTGGTTCTAGGATACTGATGAGTGTCGCTGCTACTACCTTTAACCAAGGGCATAACGGTGACGCCAGTTTCAAAGCCTGATAATCCCAGCGCTAATTTGGGAAATACCAAAAGAGCTAAACCGACGAGTAACAAAGGATTAGAATTGCGGGCAAATAAGGCAGTTTGCCAATCGGCGATCGCTTGTGGGCGAGCTACGATATGATACAAGCCGACGCTAACCACAATCAAGTTGAGCAGCAAATAAACTCCCACTAACAACACTGCAATACCGATGGCTTCTTTGAAACCTCTCAAGAAAACTGCCCCTAGTAATGCAATTAATATCAAAGTAATAGCGATAGTTTGATCGTGAAGCCAATTTGCAGCTAGGGGATTTTCGATAATATGGGCGGTAGCATCAGCAGCCGATAAAGTAATGGTGATAATAAAGTCCGTTGCTACGAAGCCCAGTAGACACAATACCAGTAATTTGCCTTGCCACCAGGAGAGTAAACGCTCTAACATGGCGATAGATCCTTCTCCATGAGGACTTTCGGCGGCAATGCGTCTATAGATAGGCAATGCACCAAACAGCGTCAGCAAAACTAAAATCAGCGTTGCCACAGGAGAAAGAGCGCCAGCTGCCAGTGCTGCAATTCCAGGTTGATAGCCTAGAGTCGAGAAATAATCTACACCAGTCAAGCACATCACCTGCCACCAAGGATGCTGGCGATGTGATGTTTCCTTGGGGAAAGGCCCTTGCCGCTTTTGTCTATTTTCTTCCAGCAACCAGCGGATGAACTGTTTGCTGAGCCTTTTTGTTGAAACAATTGATTTAGCCATCAAATATGCTTGTATTGCAGAAGTCAAAGTGGCTGATATAATCTTTGCTTTTTTTGGTGTGCCCTCTGTTTTGCAAGAGTGCTGAGTTAGAACTTAAGAATTGGGAGTTAGAAGTTATTATTCTCCTCCCGTTCTTGCCACTGCCTAAAGAATTATTTGTCAACAATTTTACCTACGCTGACAGCCCTAACTCTATCATCAAATGTACCAGAAATTGACCTTCGATCCAAACCAGTTAAATTAAGGTTATTGGCAATCATAGAAATGCGATCGCTCATATTTTAAGTAAGATCGGCAGGATATTTGAGATAATTAAGAATATAACTCTTGCCATAGCGAATGGATTGCGAAGACGTAGTTTAACTTAATAGATGATTGCATCTCAGTTATGCTTGGCGATCGCCTCTACACGCAATACGGTTCGGATAAGCTGAACTTCCCTTGTGGTTTGGGAAAAGGTTAAGGGGTAAGGGGTAAAGTATGTATTTGAAACCTTTCCCTTTTCCCCTTTAACCGAACCGTATTGCCTCTACACCGATGTGCATACTTAGTTACTTCATCAAAAACATAAATTATAGTCAAATTCAATAAGTAAAATACTTAATTTCTTTCTCATTTTTTGGAAATGCTTTCTCAAATGCCAGTTTGCTTTGCCATTTTCTTGTTTTACTTAAGTAAAAGTAACTTTTGCTTTCTCAAATTCCAGTTTGCTTTCTCATTTTCGTGTTTTCCTTAAGTAAAATCAGCTTTTGCTTTCTCGTTTTCCTGTTTTACTTAAGTAAAAATAACTTTTGCTTTCTCAAATTCCAGTTTGCTTTCTCATTTTGGTGTTTTCCTCAAGTAAAATCAGCTTTTGCTTTCTCGTTTGAGTAAATTGTGTACTAATTTAAGTCATTAACGCACTCAAAACAACCATCCTCTTTTAACTCGTGAGTGCTAGATTATCCGAAATAACCGAGGCCTTCATTTACCTTGCTATGATAAACATTTGACCAGACTTTTTAATTTCTGCGCTGGTTGTGTTGTTTACAAAAATTTATAGCTTAGCGATAAATGAAAATTGGCATTCAAAAAACAGTAGAAATCCTGGAGCAAGTTCACCAACTAGAATCGACAGTAGGTCTCAAAAATGAAGCTTGCCGTTCTAAATTTTTGATTCACCCTGACTCCACATCAAAAGTTTTTTTGTTTTTGCATGGTTTTACAGCAGGGCCTTACCAGTTTGAGCCGCTGGGTAAAGCCTTCTTTAACAAAGGATATAACGTTTTAATACCTTTACAACCAGGTCATGGGCGTTCAGGCAACTGGAGTCGTCAAAATCCTCCACCACTACCAACAGATATTCAGATATATCAACAATTTCTTCTGGAATGGTTGCAGATTGCAAAAACATTAGGCAAAGAAGTTGTAATTGGTGGATTATCATCAGGTGGAACTTTAGCTGCTTGGTTAGGTTTAGAACATCCCTTGGAAATTGACCGCACTTTATTGTTCGCGCCTTTTTTCGGTAGTCGTTACTCAATATTCGATGCACTGATGGAGATCTTGCCCATTTACTTTGAATGGTTTAACAAAGATGCACCTGGGAATTTTGGTTATAAAGGTTTTCGTCTTCCGGCGTTACGGATATTTCTTCAATTGGCAAAGGAGATTTTAGAAAAGGCTCAAACCTCTGTTTGTGCCCCTATGTTAATGGTATCTAGTGAAGCCGATAGTGCTGTTAGTCGCTCCAAACATCAGGATTTTTTCCTCAAAGTACTTAACCAGCAACCAAAATCCTGGTATTACTGTTTCGATGATTCGCTGCACATCGAACACCGAATGATGACAAAAATAGAAGACAATGATTATGAGGAATTAGTAATTACCCTTGCGAAAGCATTTGTTGAAAGTGATTTGACTTGGCTAGAGTTTGAGCAAATGGCAAAGCGAATTGCCCAAGGACAAGCCTCTGACCAAATTATGCGAGAATTAAACCTCGATGCTCAAGTTTCCCAACAACTATCTGCAATGATGACTCAAGGTTTTGGCTGTGAGGATCTCAAGTGCATTAATCCATATAAATGAAGGAGGGAAAGGGGTAAAGGGAAAGGGGTAAAGGGAAAGGGAAAGATTAAATTTATTCCTTTTCCCTTTAACCTTTAACCTTTTCCCTTACCCCCTGCCCCCTACTTCTCACCTCAGGAATTGTTAACACCTGCGATCGCAACCATAAGCAAGGTGCTACAATCAACAACCATGCTAGGGGTGCCTACATCATCAGGCTGAGATCACACCCTTAACACCTGAGTCTGGGTAATACCAGCGGAGGGAAGCTGTTTACTGAGGAATTCAATATGAGAACAGAATGGGTTGCTAAGCGGCGTGGGCAGAGTAATGTATCTCAAATGCATTATGCACGCCAAGGTGTTATCACCGAAGAAATGCACTACGTCGCCCAACGGGAAAATTTGCCTGCTGACCTCATTCGTGAGGAAGTAGCGCGGGGAAGAATGATTATCCCAGCTAACATTAATCACACTAACCTAGAGCCGATGTGCATCGGCATCGCTTCTAAATGTAAGGTAAATGCTAATATCGGCGCTTCACCTAATTCTTCCAATCTTCAAGAAGAAGTGGATAAGCTAAATCTGGCAGTGAAGTACGGTGCTGATACTGTTATGGATTTGTCTACAGGTGGCGGCAATTTGGATGAAATTCGCACCGCCATTATCCAGGCTTCCCCAGTTCCCATTGGTACAGTGCCAGTTTACCAAGCTTTAGAAAGCGTCCACGGCACAATTGAAAAGCTAACCGCCGATGACTTTCTCCACGTCATCGAAAAACACGCCCAGCAAGGGGTGGACTACCAAACCATCCACGCCGGGATTTTGATTGAGCATTTGCCCTTGGTGAGAAGCCGCATCACTGGTATTGTTTCTCGCGGAGGCGGAATCTTAGCACGGTGGATGCTGCATCACCACAAACAAAACCCGCTTTACACCCACTTCCGGGACATCATTGAAATTTTCAAAAGATACGATGTCTCTTTCAGTTTAGGAGATTCCCTGCGTCCTGGCTGTACTCATGATGCCTCGGATGCAGCACAATTGGCTGAATTGAAAACCTTGGGACAGCTAACCCGCAAAGCCTGGGAACATAATGTACAGGTGATGGTGGAAGGCCCAGGACACGTACCAATGGATCAAATTGAGTTCAACGTCCGCAAACAAATGGAAGAGTGTTCTGAAGCACCTTTCTATGTTTTGGGGCCATTGGTAACAGACATTGCTCCCGGTTATGACCATATTACCTCAGCGATCGGTGCGGCGATGGCAGGATGGTACGGTACAGCAATGTTGTGCTATGTGACACCAAAAGAACATTTAGGATTACCAAATGCCGAAGATGTGCGGAATGGGTTGATTGCTTACAAAATAGCAGCTCACGCAGCTGATATTGCTAGACATCGCCCTGGTGCAAGGGACAGAGACGATGAACTTTCCAAAGCCCGTTACAACTTCGATTGGAACCGTCAGTTTGAATTAGCACTAGACCCCGAAAGAGCTAAGGAATATCATGATGAAACTCTGCCAGCAGACATTTATAAAACTGCTGAATTTTGTTCCATGTGCGGCCCGAAATTCTGCCCAATGCAAACCAAAGTTGATGCCGATGCGCTGACAGAATTAGAGAAGTTTTTAGCAAAAGAAACTGTGAGCCAAAGTTAATTCGTATTTGGGTATGGGGTAAAACCCTTTGGGTAGGGTAAAGGGAAAAGGGAAAAGGGTAAAGGGTGATGAGGGATCTTTCCCCTTTGCCCTTTGCCCTTTGGCGAAGCCATCTCCCCACTCCCCCGTAAACATACTAGAAAAGAATGCGAGGAGTGTGATGGTGGGAGAGACACAGGAGCTAGGACGGATTATTATCTTGAATGGTGCGCCGCGATCGGGAAAGTCGAGCATTGTTGCAGTAATTCAAGAGACGTTTGATGGGGTATGGATGAACTTGGGTGTTGATAGATTTATGCAAATGACTCCCGCACGCTACCTGCCTGGAATTGGTTTGCGGCCAGGGGGAGAACGCCCAGATGTCGAACCCCTGGTTCCGATTTTATACAGCGCTATGTATGAATCCATTGCTGCCCACAGTCGCTTGGGACTGAATGTGGTGGTTGATGTCGGACATCATGACGCATACGCAATTCACCGGGGCATTCTCGCCGATAGTGCCCGACGTTTAAACGGATTGCCTGTCTTGTTCGTGGGCGTTCGCTGCCCCATTGAGATTATTATCCAAAGACGGCAAAACACGGGGTGGAAGGCGGTTAATACAGCCGTGCCAAATCCAGTTGAGTTATGGCAACGTGAAGTCCATATCCCCGGTATCTATGACCTTGAAGTCGATACTTCGTTGTTAAG
Source organism: Nostoc linckia z4 (assembly GCF_002608075.1). Taxonomy (GTDB): domain Bacteria; phylum Cyanobacteriota; class Cyanobacteriia; order Cyanobacteriales; family Nostocaceae; genus Nostoc; species Nostoc linckia. Next base: position 15,360 of record NZ_LAHA01000036.1, on the reverse strand, counting down.
TCCGGGTGCGTGTGCTGAGGTGATACGCCAACACTTGGCTAATAGTCCGACACCATCAGCATTTCAACGACTTGCTACACTGTCTGCCAACAACGTGAGTTAGACAAACCTTACCCTCTCAACTTCCCTCTCCTAAAACGCGCTACCGCATACACACAAGTCTTTTAAAATTGTTATGTAAGGCAGAAAAGGTTAATTTTTGCTCTTGGATGCAACAAAAGTGCAAGGCGATGCAACAAACGTGCAAGGCGATGCAACAAACGTGCAAGGTGATGCAACAAAAGTGCAAGGTGATGCAACAAACGTGCAAGGCGGTGCAACAAACGTGCAAGGCGATGCAACAAACGTGCAAGGTGATGCAACAAAATTGCAAGGCGATGCAACAAACGTGCAGGTCAAGAGACTTGTGTGTATACCGTAGCCGTATAATTGGCTTAAAACGCTATTTCGATGGTGAAGCTGCGAATTTTTCCGGTATCTAGATTAGCTTTATCTTGTACTTCCAGCGTCCAATTTCCTTGGGGATTTTTACCTTTAAAGGCAGCAAGTTTGGGGGTGTTCACTTCGTCATAGGTTGTTTTGATGTTATCTGAAGATCCGCCAAGGCGATCGTGGAGAATTATGGGAGATACGCCTGTTTGGGCTGGGGGGTTGAGTGTAACTATAAGGTCGGCAATGTAAGTATGCTCGATGTCTACGCTCACTTTGATCGATTTTACCAAGTTGGTATTGGCGATCGCTAATTGTAATTTTGATGTTTGCAAGTCGTTAATTGGTACATCTTGCACTGCTTGGAATATGCCGATGGGTGATGGTTGATTTGGCTTGGCTAATTCTACAGCTTTGAGAGCATTGATTCGACCGTAACCGTAGAAGGGACTGCGGCCGTTAGCATCATATTTACCTCCGGCTTGGTCGATGCGATCGCAGGAGCGTTTAATGATATCTCGCACTTCATCCCAACGCAGATTTGGGTTTCTGCCAATGATTAAGGCTGCTACACCAGCTGCACCCGGACAAGCGCTAGAGGTTCCACCGAATTCATTTGTGTAATTACCTACGTTATCACCCAAACCGACTTTACCAGAGTTATAGCCGACTTTACCAGAGCGATCGGTCGTCCAAATTCCAGGAGTTTGAGAAGTATCACCATGATTACTGGGAAAGGCGCACCAGATTGCTTTACCAAAGTCGCTATAAGCGCTTCTTGTGCCGTAGTCGTTACAAGCTGCCACAGCAATGACATTTTGGTAGCTGGCGTAACCGTCGTTATCCACGCTTTCGTTACCATTACCAGCAGCGAACAAAACTACACAGCCTTTGCCGTTACGTCCATTATTAATTGCAAAATCGATCGCTAGTCTTGTGGAGTCAGGTAGAGGCACTTTTTGGTTGTGTAAAGGATCTTTTGCTTCAAACCAAACACCATCTGCGGGGCCCCAGCTACAAGAAATCACATCAGCACCATTTTGAGCCGCCCAAACAAAAGCATCAGCTTCGTTTTGCGATCCCAGCGCCGAAGCTAAACGAATTGGCATCAATTTTGCACCAGGCGCAACACCAGATGCACCAAAGTTACCGTTTGCACAGGCTACTCCTGCACAGGCTGTGCCGTGATGATCCTCATTTCCTGGTCTGGGATCGTTTGTTTTACGCGTCACATCACGGGGAGCAACAATTTTTCCAGAGGAACGGAATTCTTCATGGTCGAGATCCACGCCATCGTCGATAATTGCAATAGTCGCTCCCGTACCATCGCTTAATTTCCAAGCCGCCTCAACATTGGCATGGGCGTTGATAACTTTACCATTAATTGTTGTTTGCTTGAGATGCCACTGCTGGGGAAAAATTTGACGTGGGCGTAATTCACGCACTAATTCCGGATGACATAACTCTACTAGAGGTTCATTGAGAAGTGTTTGGCTGATATCAAAGATGGCTAAACCAGTATTGACAGGTGCGCTGACAAAATAAGCATTGCGGGCATACCCAAGTTTGCGTTTAATTGTTAAGTTATAACGTCCTAAAACTTCCTCACATACCCCTGAATCTTGGCGATTATCGAATTTAACAAAGAGGTTTTCCGTATAAATTACAGGTTCTTGGGATCTAGGATCGACGAGAACCCGTCCTGCAAATTCAACCTTCGGTTCATCATTGAGAATTGACCTGGCGCGATCGCGCAAAGCAGTTCCTTGAAGTGGAACTTTCGCACGCAGAACTTCTACACCAGCTTGTCGAAACCGCGTTGTTAACTCAAATTGATTGAGAATACTACGAGCCGCAATAGATACAGGTACAACTTCAAAAGGCCTTTGAGCCACCAAAGAACTGCGGTTCTCGGTACGAACTACAATGTGTTCATCACTAATAGCAAGCTCATAACGTTGACCATTTTGGCCGCCATAGCGAACTTCAACCATAATTTCATCTCCTAATATTTATTGGGCATTGGGCATGGGGCATGGGGCATTGGGCATTGGGCATTGGGCATGGGGTAGAGGGGAAAAACTCATCTCCCCTGCTTCCCTGCTCCTTCATCTCCCTTATCGATTTTCATGTGTTATATCTGAATTAGGGCAAAGAAAAGATATAGCTTAAGCAGAATTTAATCTCTCTAACTTCATACAAGTCTTGAATTCTTCTTTCCAGAAAAGAGGGATTAAAAGTCAGGTTGATTTATGAATCTTCACTATTAGTGGGCATATATTAGGACTCATATTTTATTTGGTGAAAAAAACTCAGTACATTTTTATTCCTTTTTACCTGTTTCCTGTTCCCTATTCCCTAGCTTCACGAGTAAGTTCAGAAATCAAATCGGATTGCTATGTAATAAAGATTTGTATTTCATGCCACTAAAAAACGCTATAACATCATTAGAACTTCAGAAAGATGATTTATTTTCCTGCTGAGTATTTTTTGACAATATATTCTCTACCCCCGATCGCTGAAGTGAGATTCCAACAAGATTACTTTTCTGAGTATCCCCAAAAAATTCGCGTTGACAGCAATGGCTCTGCTGTATCCTACACTCGTCAACCTGGGTACTATGCAATACATTACAATCAACCTGGTACGGTGTCTCCAGGAGCGATTTTACAACTCAATGAAGGAGCAAGCGCAATTTTTTCTGGCGAACCCAATCAATCTGAAAAAAATACATTGAGTCCAGTTTATACACTAGAATCCAATGGTTCCCTTGCTGTACCAACTGGGCTAGTGTTCATTCGTTTTGCTGGAGGTATTAATGTAGAATCTCAGCGCGAAGCCATCAATGGAGCAGGTTACGAGGTAGAGCAAAGTCTCGCCTATGCACCAAACGCGGCCTGGTTGCGTCCCCGTTCAGGTAATATTGTCGATGCGATCGCTGGAATTTCTCAGTTACAAGCGATACCAAATGTTGAGAATGTCGAACTTCAAAAGGGGAAAGGGGAAAGGGGAAAGGGGAAAGGGGAAAGGTTTCAAATACATCCTTGTAACTCTTAGCCCTTAACCTTTTCCCAGACCACGGAAGTTCATACTGGTTATCTGAACTGTATTGATTCATAACCAATGACTAATGACTAATGACTAATAACTAATGACTAGAGGTATTTTATGACTAGTAATTTGCTGAAAAATACAGTTGATTCATCATCAAAATTGAACTATTCAGTATTAGTTGAAGCAAAAGAAAACGGATATCAAGCAACAGTTTGGGGTTTACCAGATTGTCAGGTATTTAGTGCAACGCGGGAAGAAGCTCTAAAAAATTTACACGAACTTGTGAATTCTCGCTTTCAAAATGTCGAAATAGTAACTCAAGAAATAGAAGCGGCAAAATCAGAACATCCTTGGATGAAATTTGCTGGTAAGTATAAAGATGACCCACAATTCGATGATATGCTGGCGGATATTGAAGCATATCGGCAGGAACTGGATGCAGAAATGGAAGAGTATTATCGCCAATTAGATCTGGAGGAAGAAATTAAGTGAATTTTTGGATACTGGATACAGATACTTTTTCACTTTTTCAAAGGGCGCATTTATTAGTAGTTCAACGTGTAAATACAATCCCTACAGAACAATTAGCTACCACAATTGTTACCTTTGAAGAACAAATGTATGGAAGGATGAATCGGATTAGAAGAGCCGATTCACAAGAATCATTAGTATTTGCGTACATACAATTAAATGAAACTTTGAAAGATTTTAAAACTATTAACGTACTTGATTACAATCAAGAAGCTGCTAATTGCTATACAGAACTGCGGCGACAAAAAATTCGTATTGGAACTCAAGATTTACGAATAGCGTCAATTGCAATTACCAATAACGGGATTTTGGTAACGCGGAATCAACGTGATTTTTGCCGCGTACTTGAGTTAAAGTTTGAAGATTGGACGCTGGAAAATTAGGGCATTGTCTATTATTCTGCTGTATAAAATACTTAATTTAATGCGGTAGTTATCGCACGTTAATTATTAATATGCTATTCAATATTTTCAAAAATTTTCAATCTAATATTTCACCGATTGATGTTTATTCTAGCTGGTATGTAGTTTGGGGAAAATTAAATAGTCTCACAGCAGATGTAGTTTGGCGAGATGACAAGTTTGCTGTGATTTCTGCGCTGACTAGTGAACAATTTGCACTCAGTTCTACAGAACAATTTGTAGTAGTCGGTGATGTATGGTTAACTAATCGGCTGGAGTTGCTGCAAAAATTGAAAGTTGATGCAAATAATTTTTCTGAAAACAATTGTCAATTGATTGCTGAACTTTGGGAAAAGTTTGGTTGTGAATGTCTGAAATTGTTGGAGGGGATGTTTGGGTTAGTCATTTGGGATCGCCATCAGCAAGTATTATGGTTGGGACGCGATCGCATTGGTAGCCGGACTCTGTATTACACTACTACTGGTACAATTCGCGCCATTGCGCCAAAAATGCGAGCGATCGCATCTTATCATTCAAAGGATGTGGATTTGGTGGCGTTGCGGGATTATCTCTGTTGCGCCTTCGTACCGGGAGAACGCACACTTTGGGAACAGGTGCGAGAAGTGCGTCCGGGAACTGTTATGGAAGTGTCTGCAAACAAAGTTTATAGTTACTGGGAATTGCAACAGCAGATTACAGGGGAGGATGAATCTTTAGTATGGCATGGCCATCGCTTGCGTTCTCTTTTAAATCAAGTTGTTGGAGAATATTTACCGCAAAATGCACCTGTTGGTGTTTTCCTTTCTGGTGGTTTGGACTCTAGCAGTATCACAGCTTTAGCAGCAAAGTTTCATCATCACCCAGTACATACTTATTCGATTCATTTTGGTACTGAATGTCCCAATGAATTAGAGTTTTCTAGTTTGGTGGCCGAACATTGTCAAACTCAACACCACATTCTGGAAATTACTTTTAAAGATATGTGGGAATGCTTACCCCAAACAATGGCGTATCTTGACGATCCTATAGGCGATCCGCTGACAGTGCCAAATTTCCTTTTAGGAAAAATGGCACGGGAAAATGTGCAAGTTATCCTCAATGGTGAAGGTGGCGATCCTTGTTTTGGCGGCCCGAAAAATCAGCCGATGTTGATGAATAGTTTATATGGTTCAATTAATAATCAAGATTCATTACAAGCATATCTGATTGCGTTTCAAAAGTGTGCCTTAGACTTGCCACAACTTTTGAAATCAGATGTTTGGACAGCAGTGAAAACAGAAGCATATGTATTTTCGTCTGATTTAAATTCCGATGTGAATTACTTAAATAAGTTAATGGCTTTAAATATCAAATTTAAGGGAGCCGACCATATTTTAACAAAGGTGAATAACTTAACTCAAGCAGCAAATTTACATGGGCGATCGCCACTTTTTGACCAGCGAGTTGTTGACTTGAGTATGCAGATTCCTCCAAAGTATAAACTTTCAGGGGTAGAAGAAAAAGCAGTACTCAAACAAGCGGTTGCTGATATTTTACCAGAGGCGATTATTCATCGTCCCAAAAGTGGCATGATGGTACCCGTACAGATGGGTTTTCGCAAGTATTGGCAACGAGAAGCGAGAAAGTTATTGTTAGATAATAAAAGTGCGATCGCACCTTATTTTAATCAATCATTAATACGAGATTGGCTAGACTATAAAGGCGATATTTGGGGACGCTACGGCGTTAAACTGTGGTTATTGGTCAGCTTAGAAATTTGGTTACAGGTAAATAAAAAGTAGTAGTAAAGTTGATACTGATAACGCTAACCAAAACTTTCAATACTGTTATAGAATGTACTACTTCCGTCATTTATACTAATCAAGTTGTCATCATTAATATCTAAATTTTGATTTGCAGCAATGCTACGGTTTACGATTTGAATTAATTTTTGTGGCTGCAAGGATTCTAATTCAACAAAATTACCATCCATTAACCATTTGAGTTCTTCATACCTCAGACTTTGTTGAATTTGTGTAGATAATTGTTGAGCTTGTGATGCTGATTCTTCGGTTCTTTTAATCCATATTTTCTGGCTTTTGAGTACTTGACGTGGCAATATCCCAAGGTCAATAATTTTTACATCACTATTTTTAAACCATTCATCATGAGAACGTAGATAATGCACTAAGCTAACTCCTCCAGGACTACAATTATGTAATGCATAAACTTTCAAATCAGGATTGCGGCGGAGCATTTGCATGGTAATTTCAAAGATACTTTCGGGATATTTGGTGATACTGAATATGGCACAATTTGTTTCAAAATGAAAATTATTAGCAATGAGAAATTGAGCAATAATATCACTATCACACACTAACAATCTATCAAAACTATAAGCAGTAATATCATTATTTATATTGACATTTTTTATATTTGTTTTATAAACATCAGAAAGTAATTTTTTAATCGAACCATTGGTTTTTTGCCAGGGATTCATCAATTCATAAATTGATTGATTATTAAACCATCCAGGATTATATATTTTCTGAGTAACTTTGATTACAGCCCGATTTCCTTTTATTAAATCGCCTAAATAAATGGAAATATTTGATATATATCTTCCCAAATATATTGCGATTATTCCTAATAAAATATAAGACCAATTATTAGAAAAATAAAAAAATTGGCTCAAGATGATGCCTATAATTAATATTAATACATCTTTGAGTAATTGGCTAAAGATATTTGTATCTGGTTGAAGGCGCTGAGACCTCATTTCATCAGAGGATGATGAATTAGCAGCATCTTGAATTTTGAAGAAACAAGCTAAAAAAGAAGTAAGCAAAAATAAGAAAAATTTGACACTGAAGGGAGTAATTTTAATATTTAGTTTGACTAAAGTTAGATGAGCATAAATATTCAAAACAGTATAAAGTAAAAACACTAATACACTGATACCAAAGCAGAGATTAAAATTGATGCGATGAATGTTGATTTGTTTGGACTCTATGATGCTTGGTTTTGTATTTGGTGTGAATTTTCTATCGATAAAATATTTGAATTGACCGACAGTAAAGTATAAAGTATTGTTAGCAGAAATTTGAGCGATCGCATTTGCAAAAAATTGATCTGTTAAATTTTTACGGCTAGTGTGACTAGTGGGTTCAAATACAAATCGATGACTACAATTTTTACATTTACCCGAATTTAATTTTCGCTCTCTAAGTTTATTATCAATTCCACATTTAATGCATTTCATGTTAATTATTTAGCTAGATTGTTGGAAGTTTTGATAAAGGTATGCAGAGGTTTGTTTCAGAATAATTAGTTGGGTATTTGTAAACAATTATGATGATGAAGAAGAATAAAATTTGAATTTGATATTAACCAAAACTTTGAACGACGTAGATATCATTTCCTGTCTCGCCAGTTAAAAATAAACCACTGTCAGAACTTTCAATATTTTGGCTATCAGCAATACGTTTTTGCAAAATTTGAATTAGCCTTTGGGGAGTAAAAGATTCTAATTCGACAAATTTACCTGACTCTAAAAATTCTATTTCCTCAGCAGATAAAATTTGACGGATTTCTGTAGTTAATTTTTTGGCGGCTTGTGCTGATTCTGAAGAAGTTTGAATAAACATTCCACGTTTAGCAGCAATAATTTGACGTGGTGTCAGTCCAATATCAATAATTATAATGTCGCTATCTTGAAACCATCTAGGACTACTGCGTAAATGGTGAACTAAACCGATTCCTTGGGGACTGCAATCATGAAGTGCATAAACTTTCAAATCGGGATTTCGGCGTAGCATTTGCATCATAGTTTGAAAAATGCCTTGAGGATAACCAGTGATGCTCAGAATTGCACAGTTGTTTTCAAAATGGAAATTATTAGCGATTAATAGTTGAGCAATTGTAGCGCGATCGCAAACGATTAATCTATCAAAACTGTATGCAGTAACATCTGGATTAAATGTAGTCAGGGTATTGTCTTCTCGTGGTGAAGGAAGAATTTTAACAATTAAACCATTGATTTGTCGCCAGCGTTCGATCCAATTTTCAAACTCGTTTTGAGAAAATAAAAATTCCTGGGTTGATAGTCCAGAATTTTGTAGCTGTTGAGTTCCCAAATATATCGATACCATTCCCAAAACGACGCTCAAAGTAAAGGCATAAAAGGAATTGATAATCAATATGCTCCCAGAAATTCCTCCCCCTAAAATGATGATTCCAACAATTTGTAATGCTCTAGCATTTGCTCTGCGACTTTTGGCATTAAGTTGATGAGAATCGCTATTTTGAAAAATATTCAAAATATAAATAGCGTTAAAAATAAATAATAACAAGGCGATAATATCTTGATTGCCAGTAGTTATCTGAGCCGACCAAAAAATTATAAGTATGCTGAATATTAAATAACCTATCAATAAGCTGAACACAGAGGAAAATGACTTACTGACAATCCGCATATTTAACAAATAAAATAATTGTTTAGGTGTAAAAAATAAAGTGTTATTAGCCGAAATATCAGATAAAATTTTGGCGAATAACGGGTCAGTAATTTTGACTTTATTCATACTCATCGGTTCAAAAGCAAACGGATGATTGCATTTTACACAGCGACCTTGATTAGCTGTCCGGTCTTTTAATTTATTATCAGTTCCACATTTAATACACTTCATAATTTTGATTGAATATTAGTAGTGAATCTTGATATCATGTCCTGTTAAATCTAAGATTTGGGTAATCTTCTCCCAAGGTGAGACGCTACGCAAACAATCAGTGGCGGGTCTCAATCCCCTACCCATTGATTCTGTATTCTGAATTCTGAATCCTGAATTCTGACTTCTGACTTCTGTATTCTGAATCCTGAATTCTGACTTCTGACTTCTGAATTCTGTATTCTTCTTCAACCAACACCTGATTTGCCAATAGAACATTGTAATCTTCCCGTTGGCGAATTAGGCGATGTCTGCCATTTTCTAACAAAACTTCCGCCGGTTTAGGACGGTGTAAAAAGTGAGATGACATAGCATAGCCATAGGCTCCCACATCTAAAATGGCAATAGCATCACCAATTTTTAATGCTGGGAGTTGGCAATTTTTTCCGAGATAATCTCTTGAGTAAGTTGTGTTACCGCAAACATCAGTTGTGAATAGAGAGTGGGGAATGGGGACTTCATCAACCAAGGATTTTGTTTTTCCTTGTCCTCTTTCCCAAGTGATGATTTTTCGATGTCCACCGTGTACTGGAGGTACTGAAAGATTAGCAACGGTGGTGTCAACTCCGAGAATTTGTTTGTCTTTTTGCCATTTTACAGAAACAACTTCAGCAAGCAAAGTTGCACATCCCGCGATCGCAGCTCGTCCCGGTTCAATTACCAAATCAATTTTCTTTGGTAAACAGGTAAGTTTCTTGCTTAACTCAGCACCAAATTTTTCCCAATCAAACCCCACTGCGTTGTGCTGATAGGGATAGCCAAAGCCACCACCAAAATTCAAATATTCCCAATCTGGTAATAGTTGTGCTGTAGCTATTAATTTATCGATTACCTCAGTGAAAGCTGCTGTGGCATTAGTTCCCGTCCCCCGATAGAAATGTAAACCACTCAGCTTTAGTCCAACTTCATTAGTTAAAGCAATGGCTTGAGCAAATTCTTCAGGACAAACGCCAATGCGGCTATCTCCGGTAATTTCCGGTAAATTAACGCGTAAACCCAAGCGGGGTGGGGAAATGGGGGGATTATTTTGGTTTAGTGTGCTTTTGCTAACTTTATTTGTCAAGATTTGGCAACACAACTGTAATTGATCCAAACTATCTAAATTGAGAGTTGTGACTCCCCAATTCAGGACTTGTGTCATCTCTGCGTGGTTTAGATTGCTACCACTGTAAACAATTTCACTGGGATTGAAACCTGCTTGCAAACCTAGATAAATGTCTCCTGGTGTATTGGCGTGGAGTCCCCAGCCAGCAGAGCGAAAAATTTTTAACAGCGCAATGTTACCATTAGTGACGCTGGCAAAGCGAAATTGTGTACGAGGATAGCTGACTGCCTGAGTAATATATTCAATAGTTTGGCATAAGCGATCGCCATCATAAACATAAAGCGGAGAACCGTAGTGATTCAGTAACTCTTGAGCAAGTTCTTGAGTGAATGGGGGAGATGGGGACATGGGGACATGGGGAAAATGACTCTTAACTCCTAACTCGTGACTTTTATCTAAGCTTGCCATCGCTTATAATTCCTCCACAACCAAGGGGGTAACCAAAATGGATGATTCCATGATTGTTTGCTGAAGTTTTCATTTAAGAACTGCCATCGCCAAAGTTGCCACATAATTAATAACCAGAGAATTTCACCAATTCGCCTACCTTGAATAGCACCTCCCAATTTACCTTCAACTATTTGGGCGGCGATGTGGGGATAAAAATGATTGTTAGCATTGAGTGTTTCTGGATTAAGCCACACACCAATTTGATGCCACAAATCATTAAAACACCAAGAAGTTAAGGGAACTCCCATACCACGTTTTTGTCGCCAAACAATTTCAGGGGGTAGCCAATTTTCCACAGCACGTTTGAGGATATATTTTTCACAAGCTCCTTGTAAGCAAAGTTCTCCAGATAAACGAAATGTCCACTGTGCTAAATCTAGGTTACAAAAAGGCGATCGCACCCACAATCCATGAGCCAATCCCAAAGCACTAGCACGAGGATGGATATTCTGCGCTCCTTTGAGCATTAAACTGGCACGCCGGAGACGATGCAGCAAAGCAGGACATTCAGTAGCATCGAGAGCCGTTAACAACCAATCTTCAGGATGCAAATTCTCGATTTCGCCATATATTTCTGGTTGATAAACTTGAGATTCATAGCCCCAAAGACGATGAAAAGTCCGGAGATATTGCTGGATAAAAGTTTCCTCGCCGGCGGGATTTGCTGACTGATAAATTCCTGCGGCAATTAAAGGTTTATTCGTCCAACCTGCAAATAATTGATCTCCACCTTCCCCATTAAAAATTATCTGAGTTTCTTCTCTCGCTCTTTGAAATAGCAGGTACAACGGAACACACACGCCATCACCAAAAGGCAAATCCAATGCTTTCACCGTAGGAATTAAAGCATTTTTAATATGATTTGGCTGTGCTGCTACTTTTACTAAAGGAATTTTGAGAAATTGGGCGACTTGTTCGGCATAGGGATATTCTGGAATCCCTACGTTACCAAAATCCAAAGTGTAAGCGCAAACTTTTACCCCTGCTTGCACCAGTAACGCCGCCACCACAGAAGAATCAAGTCCGCCAGAGAGAAACACCCCCACAGGCTCATGGCTAAAATCGGCAATTTGTTCTGTAATGGAATTTTTCAGCAGGATTTGTAATTCTCGAATTGCTGTAGTTTCATCTGTTAACTGTTCTGGGGCTTGTCGCCAAGAATTAATATTTCGAGATTTTGGTGTTTGCAGATTATTTAAATTGCCATCGTGCCAAATCAATTCAGTGCCCGCCGGAACTGCAAAAACTCCAGTCACAGGAGTTAAAGGTGTGGGAACATAGGAAAAACAACTATAACCATATAAACCAGGAATACTCACATCTGGTTCTTGCAAAATTGGTAACAAAAGTTTTAATTGAGTTGCAAACCAAATTACTTGTCTTTGGACAGTCCAATACAAAGGCATTTTTCCGAAAGGTTCTCTACCCAAAATTAGGCAATTACTTTTTTCTAGACTTACCCAAGCATCTGGCGCACTGAATATTCCTGAGGCCGAAACACTAGCAATTTGATTTTTTAACGGTGAATAATTTTTATCCCGTCCTATATAAATAACATTGCAAACAGGAAGCAGATGATTTTCTGGTGTATCTGTAAAAACCACATCTAACTCTGCTTGCGAAGGGAAAAAAGTCTCTCCCCTCCTAGAGGAGAGGTTTTGCAAAACATCACTTAACAGCGCTTCCAACCAATGTTGAGCGCCGTAACCCCAATATCCAAGAAAATGATGTGGGATGTTGTCCATAATTGGACTAGTTCACTTGAAAAGTTTCGTTGCTAATTTGACGCCCTTCCAAGAACATTTGCACCTGCCATTTGCCAACAGTTGCAGCTGAATTAATCGTGTGGCGACATTGAGTATTCCAAACTGAGGTATTAATTTCGCGGGTTTGATAGTTGTTTTGCTTGACAATTTTACCTTTTGGATCTAACCAATTACACGAAAGAGTTAGTTTTTTACCCAAAGGTGCATCCTTCAAGGTGACACGATAAAAAACTTCTGCATTATTTTGGCGAGAAATTGTATTTAAATTACTGCTATTATTTTGTGCTGAAGTGATGCGGTCTTGTTGAGCAGAAACACGAGCAAGTGCAGAATTTTGTTGTTGGATGACAAATATTGTAGATGCACTCACCACTGCTAATAATGCCACCACACCAGAGGTAATCCATCGATTTTGACGTTGTTGCACTGAAAGGGCTTGACGACGATGCAACTGAACTATAGCTTCATCTAGTAACTCAGGCGGTAAGTTCATCTCCTGTAAAATTTCTTTAACTTGTTGCTGGTCTAATTCTGCTTCTCGACGCGTTTGCAGACTTTCAACTTCAGTGACTATTTGTGCTAATTCCTCTTGAGTCAGTCGCTGCGTCATAGCTTAACTCCTGTTAAAAAAAAGTTGTGCAATACGAAGAGTGTTTGGGAGAAAATGCCCTACTGAATTAGGGAAGTCTTAACCGGGAACAGCGATGAAAAACTTGAGTTTTGGGTCTGAGGTACAGTTTAAAAAAGATGTTTTTACGAGACGCAAAGCACGATTTTAAACGGTGTCCTTGTCACAACCCCACACTATGACGCGTGGGTTTCCCTGTTAAGACTTGCCTCTAAATACATTCCGATGGTTCGCATCATAAACTACAAGTTTGGCTAATTACTTTTCGGAAAAAATCCGAAAAATATTGCCAAATTGGCAAACCAGTAACTAGATTTTTGATGTTTGAGGATTAGCCGATTCCAGCTAGTTTGTGATGGCGATCGCTGTTCTGATTATAATTAAATGTTTTACTCGATGCTCAAGTGCCATGGTCACTAACAGCGAAAACAACATCCAACGCAGCTGTTATCATTAAACCCAGTGCTGAGTTAAGTCAGTAGGCGTAAATAATTGTAGTTACGAATAGGCAGGTAGCAGTGAGCAAAAAGTACGAGGGGAAAGAATTTGAGCCTTGTTTACTTTTATTTACACAGTTTGATTTTATTGTGCCGACTTACTTACCTTAGGAGAAACTAATTCACTCGTTTTCAAAACCCTTAATGTCCTGATTATTTGTTGATTTTTTAACATAATTGAAAATTTTTGATAATTTTGTTTTTAAAATGTATCCAAAATATTAGATAAATTATTAAAAATTTAAATTTATTTCTGAACACCAATAGCTAGTTACTTTTTGCTACATTTCATTGGGCATTGGGCATTGGGCATGGGGCATGGGGCATTGGGCATTGGGCATTGGGGATGGGGCATGGGGCATGGGAAGAGGACAAGGTAGACAAGGTAGACAAGGTAGCAATCTTTCTCTCCGAAGTTCTGATGGTCGGAAACCTCCGCTCAGACTTCTCTCCTTGTCTCCCTTGTCTCCCCCCTCTCCCCATCCTGATGGTCGGAAACCTCCGCTCAGACTTCTCTCCTTGTCTCCCTTGTCTCCCCCCTCTCCCCATCTCCCCATCTCCCCATCTCCCCATCTCCCCTACTCCCCCACTCCCCCACCCACGTCCACAATCAGTTCCTTGATTCGATCCTGTGGTAAGCCTAACTCCTGACTGAGAGTGGCTTGAAGTTGGTTCATATCGGTGATGGGAAATTCAAATACTATGCTTTTGAGAACTGAGTTACTGGTTTTAACGTTCACCCGTGAAATTCCTTGTTGTCTGAGGATTTGCACTTCTATGGCCGCTACTCTTTTTGTCATTTGCCGTGATGATTGAGTATCGGCTAGCAGGTATTTTTTGGTGAAATGATAGCGACTCAAAATTCGATCTCCAACAAAGCCGCTTCCCAGCCAAAAAACTAGTCCAATCACGGGTAAGGACAACCAAAACACAAACCCCAGCGATCGCAACACTTGAAAACGTTGAAGTTGCTGCATGGAAAGCATGAGATAGAATACTTACTGTTACTTCTGTGTTATTTCACCTTAATCCTAAAACTAGGAAGTAAGCAAAGACAGCAACTTAAGCAAATGGAATGTTGATCTTACTAGTAGAAGATGACGCATCGCAGTTAGAGCCACTAAGAGCAGCATTGTTAAAAGCGGGGCATATAGTAGATGCAGTGACTGATGGCGAAACAGGACAGTGGTTTGCCCTACGCAAAGATTATGATTTGCTAATTTTAGATTGGATGTTGCCCAAAGTCAGTGGCGTAGAATTGTGTCAAACCTACCGACACGCAGGTAAAGTAGCTCCCATACTCATGTTGACAGCCAAAGACACTGTTTCCGATAAAGTCAAAGGTTTAGATGCTGGAGCCGACGATTACTTAGTCAAGCCCGTGGATGTGCTGGAATTATTGGCACGGGTGCGGGCACTGGGAAGGCGATCGCCAATGTGGCAAGGAGATATACTCACCTTGGGCGATTTGCAACTTCATTTATCCAACTTGATACTTGAACGCGGTTCCCTAACAACTCAGCTTTCTAGCCGCGAGTTTCAACTCATGGAATATATGATGCGTCATCCCCGCCAAGTCTTATCTCACGGTCAAATTGAGCAAGCCCTGTGGAATTGGGGAGAAGAACCAGAAAGTAACGCAGTTACCACCTTAGTTCGCCGTTTACGCCAACGGCTACAAACTATTGGTATCAAAGATTGGATAGAAACCGTACATCGTATGGGCTATCGGTTAAATCCGCCAAGTTAGTGGAGAGTGGGGAGATGGGGGAGGTGGGGAGATGGGGGAGACC
>NZ_LAHA01000035.1 GCF_002608075.1 Nostoc linckia z4 | reverse complement strand
ATCCCCTCATCCCCTCCACTCCTCAGTGACTAGATTTGAATGCAACTCACCCTCTTCCCACGGAGCCGGTTTGCGTACTTGCTCCCAAATCGGGCTATAAAGGGCTTCGTACAATTCCCGCGCCATCTCAATCATTCCTACATAACCTGCATAAGGATGGTGGCGTTCTTGGTTGATATCCAAGAAAGGAATCCGAGCTTTTAGGGCGGTGTATTGGTTACGACCTCCGGCAATCAACATATCTGCTTGAGTATCTCTCACCAGCTGTAACAATTCCTTGGCGTTGCCTTTTTCTAGCATGATGCCATCGTTACCCAGCAACTTCTTGATTTTGGCTTTATCTTCCTCAGTACTTTTGCGAGTACTGGTAGCAACAACTTCAATACCCAAGTCTTTTGCAGCGGAAATAATCGACCAACTCTTGACACCGCCAGTATACAATACGACACGCTTACCTTTGAGTCGAGCGCGATAAGGAGCCAGTGCCAAATCTAAAGCCGCAGTTTCTTCAGCAATTAGTTTTTCTGTGCGTGCTTGCAAATCCGGGTCGCCTAATTTAGCAGCAATATTTCGCAGACAGCGATTCATGTCATCGATGCCGTAGAAAGATTCTTCAATATAAGGAATGCCGTAACGCTCCTCCATCTTTCTCGCCATGTTCAGCAGCGCCCGCGAACAGATCATTACATTCAGCTTGGCGCGATGGGCATAGCGAATTTCATTGTACCGAGCGTCGCCGGTAATTTTCGACAAAATGCGGATGCCTAATTTTTCTAACAGTGGCGTGACTCCCCACATTTCCCCGGCGATGTTGTACTCGCCTATTAAGTTAATATCATAAGGCGTTGTGTATTCCGGTTCTGCTGTCCCGACAACATAATCTAATAAAGCTTCACCGCCAAAACGGTTGCCCAGATTTTTACTGCCAATAAATCCCGGAGCAATCACCGGGATAACTGGAGTGCCAAGTTTTTCAGCTGCGGCTTTGCAAACTGCATCCATATCATCGCCAATCAAAGCAGTCACGCAAGTAGCGTAAACAAAAATTGCTGCTGGTTGGTAGCGTTCCTTGAGTTCTAGAATTGCTTTGTAGAGCTTTTTCTCGCCACCAAAAATGACATCATTTTCACTCAAGTCAGTTGTAAAGCCCATCTTGTAGAGTTGGGGCCCAGAAGAGAGACTACCACGACTGCCCCAGGAATTACCAGCACAAGCGATCGGCCCGTGGACTAAATGAGCCGCATCGGCAATGGGTACTAAGGCAATCATCGCCCCATCAAAAGCACAGCCCCCTTGAGCAGCGCCAGGTTGTGCTTGTTGGGTGCAAGACTTGTTTTTCTTTTCTGATTGTTTATGCTGATTATGCTCGCATCCTGACTCACTGAGCAGCTCGTTAATTTTGCCTTGGGTGCTTTTCATCTCTCTTCTCTTGGTGGATGGCAGTTTTTCGACAGACAATTTTGGATTTTAGATTTTGGATTTTAGATTTTTAGCAAAAATTCAACAGCGAGGAATCAGAAATGAGAATTTGTAATGAGTCTAGTATGATTAATATCTTTATTCATTAAATATTCTCCTAACTCCTGACTCCTGTTAGCGCAGCAGGGCATAGCCCATTCTGAATTCTGAATTATGACTCCTGAATTCTGAATTCTGAATTCTGAATTCTTTCAATCCAAAATTTAAAATCCAAAATCCATTGACTAACAAATATATTTCGTGACATCTTCCCCACACACATCGGCGAGATAAGATAAAGCACGAAAACGCAATCCTACAAATTCATCATATAAAGGATTGAGTTTACACAATGCCGGAATATCAAAAACCCGCCCAAATAATCTTATTCGGCGTTCAAAGGGACAACAGCAAGGAATTGTTTGGCAAATTAAATGAGCAAGACGATTATTTTTAACCTGAATTCCATCCACAACATTACGTAAAGGATTAAGAATATTGTTTAATATTCCACGTTTTTGATAATTAGGTGGATGGTAATTAGGATGGGGATGAGTATGAGTATGGGTGTGAGTGTGATTAATAGTTTCCATTGATTTCATGCCTCAGGTAAATGCTAAATTTGCGAGTGGGTATAGGGTATGGGGCATTGGGCATTGGGGATTGGGAATAATTAAGTTCCCAGTCCCCAATTTTTAATCCCCAGTCCCTACCCGCTAGTTCCTAATAACTTGCGTAACCGTGTAATTTCTAACGAATCAAGTCGTAGGAAATATCGGTCTTGGAAGGAATGTTGGTGTTGCGATCGATTTCCTCGAAGATTGTATTTACAATCCAGTTGAGCAAGTTGATTACACCTTGGTAACCGATGGTGCTGTAGCGGTGCAAGTGGTGACGATCCATAATAGGATAGCCAATTCTTACTAAGGGAATCTTGGTATCGCGCCACAGGTACTTACCGTAGGTGTTACCAATCAACAAGTCTACGGGTTCGGTGAACAACAGAGAACGCATGTGCCACAGGTCTTTACCAGGCCAAACTTTTGCATTTTGACCGAAGGGGCTAGAAGCAAGCAATTCTTTGATTTCTTTTTCAAATTCTTCGTTGCTGTTGTGAACCAAAATATGAACTGGTTCAGCACCCATTTCCAGCATAAAGCCCACAACGCTGTACACTAAATCGGGTTCGCCGTAGATAGCGAAGCGCTTGCCATGAACCCATGCGTGGGAGTCAGTCATTGCGTCAACTGCACGACCGCGTTCGATTTCCAATTCTTCAGGAATGGGCTT
Source organism: Nostoc linckia z4 (assembly GCF_002608075.1). GTDB lineage: Bacteria > Cyanobacteriota > Cyanobacteriia > Cyanobacteriales > Nostocaceae > Nostoc > Nostoc linckia. Next base: position 74,585 of record NZ_LAHA01000035.1, on the reverse strand, counting down.
ACCAGATAGTTCGCTGAGTTTCATCAAGAACTCATCAGTAGCTTTAATACCCCAAGGACGGGAAACAACGGTTGGTTGCTTCCATTCTTTTTCGATGTACTCGCGGGTCTTGACTGTGGAGTGTGATTGCAGGAATACTGTAGCTTTACCATTAATTGAATCTGCTGCATCTTCCAGCTTTGTACCACCTGGATACATATCGAACTCACCAGTGTTGGGTGAATCCAAGTAGTCGCTGTTGTCAGCTAGAATTGTGTAGTCAAAGCCAAACAGAGAAGCAATGCGTTTGATTTCGCGGTTGTTGCCAACGTAGGTGTCAAAACCTGGAACGAAGTTGATTTTGCCATTGCTGGTTTCTTTCTTTTGACCTGCGGTCAAGTTAGAAAGAATACCCTTCATCATGTTGTCGTAACCAGTGATGTGGGAACCAACAAAGCTGGGGGTGTGAGCGTAAGGAACTGGGAAGTCTTGAGGAACTGAACCAGCTTTCTTAGCGTTGTTGATGAAAGCTTGTAAGTCATCACCAATTACTTCTGCCATACAGGTGGTGCAGACAGCAATCATCTTGGGCTTGTAAAGTTGGTAAGAGTTCGCCAAGCCATCAATCATGTTTTGCAGACCACCGAACACCGCTGCATCTTCTGTCATGGAAGAAGATACACCAGAGAATGGTTCTTTGTAGTGACGGGTTAAGTGGGTGCGGAAGTACGCAACGCAACCTTGGGAACCTTGAACAAAGGGCAGAGTGCCTTCAAATCCAACAGCAGCGAAGATTGCTCCTAGAGGTTGGCAACCTTTAGCAGGGTTGACGGTTAGAGCTTCACGAGCGAAATTCTTTTCGCGATAATCCCAACTCTTAGTCCATTCTGCAACCCGCTTTACTTCTTCGGGGTCGTGACCGTTTTCAAATTCTTTTTTGTTTTGGAATAATTGTTGGTATTCCGGCTGGTGAAACAGCTCTACGTGGTCTTGAATTTTATCTGGATTCTGAGGCATTTCTGATCTCCAAGCTTGCTGAGTTAATTACTAATGGAGGAATCGGCAGAACTAGTAAGTTAAAAGGTAAAAGTAAAAAGTAAAAAGAGAAGAAAAACTTAATCGAACCTCTTTTGCCTTTTGCCTTTTTACTTTTTACTTCTTCGTAGGGAGTGGAAATGTAACTCAAAACTCAAAATGCAAAAAGCAAAACACATCATTTTGAATTTTTAATTTTGAATTTTGAATTCCCGACTCCCTCCTGGGGTATTAACCCCAGATACTTATGTCTCTCTCGTTTTTTTAGGCGGTTGCTTTAGCTTTGGTTTTAGCTTCAGCTTTTTTGCTCCAGGGAGCGCCAATTAATCCCCAGGTTGGGCTGTTGAGTGCCAAATCCATATCGCGAGCGAAGATAGCAAAGCCATCATAACCGTGATAAGGGCCGGAGTAATCCTTTTAATGCTTTTATTTTTTTAGAGGGGTTAATGTTTGCAATGAGCAATGTCAGAATTAAACATTGTTCGTTGAGAACGCATTTATTTTTAGACTAAATATAGGCTAAAGGAGAATTCGTAGTTCGTAATTTGTAATTATGTGTTGCTGATTTAAAATATGAGTTTACTCACGCACAGACGCAGCGAAAAGTCGGAGCGCCGGCTTCCGGCGTAGACCCGAAGGGGCTTGCCGCAGGCATCTGAACTTTTCAAGAGAGAGTCGCAGAGAGTAAGAATTCAGCAATGCCCGCAATCAAGAGTCTTAAATTACGAATTATTTCGCTTCAAGTCTGCAAAGCTGTAAACAGAACACATGAAATCAAAAGTATTACTGGAATTAGAGACGGTAAATCTGCGTTTGAAGTCTGCAAAGACTAAGGTAACAATTCGAGAATCTAATGGAAGTCTGCAATTACGCGCTACGTTACCGATTAAACCTGGGGACAAGGATAAAAATGGCACTGGTAGAAAGCAATACAATCTCAGCTTGAATATTCCTGCTAATTTGGATGGGTTAAAAACGGCTGAGGAAGAAGCTTATGAGTTAGGAAAGTTAATTGCTCGTAAAACTTTTGCATGGAATGAAAAATATTTAGGCAATGAGGCAATTAAAAAAGATTGTAAAACAATTGGCGAATTGCTGGAAAAATTTGAAGATGAATATTTTAAAACTCACAAACGGACGACTAAAAGCGAACATACTTTTTTTTATTATATTTCCCGAACTAAGCGATTTACTAATCCTGCTGATTTGGCGACTTCTGAGAATTTGATAAATGCGATTGAAAGAATCGATAAGGAATGGTCTAAGTATAATGCAGCAAGAGCGATCGCTGTATTTTGTCAGACGTTCAAAATCGAAATCGATTTATCAAAATACTCCAAAATGCCAGAGAATAATTCCCGCAATATACCGACTGATGCAGAAATAGCTGAGGGGATTGGCAAGTTTGAACAATACTTAAATACCAGAGGCAATCAAGTTAACCAAAATGTCCAAGATAGCTGGCAGCTTTGGCGCTGGACTTATGGAATGTTAGCAGTTTTCGGTTTACGACCGCGCGAGCTTTTTATTAATCCTGACATCGATTGGTGGTTAAGTCAAGAAAATTTGGATTTAACCTGGAAGGTTCATAAAGATTGTAAGACTGGCGAGAGAGAAGCTTTACCTTTATATAAACAATGGATTGAGGAATTTGATTTAAGGAATCCCAAATATTTAGAAATGCTGGCAACGGCAATTAGTAAAAAAGATAATACTAATTATGCAGAAATCACGGCATTAACACAACGAGTCAGTTGGTGGTTTCGTAAAATCGGCTTAGATTTTAAGCCTTATGATTTACGCCACGCTTGGGCAATTCGAGCGCATATTTTAGGAATTCCAATTAAAGCAGCAGCAGATAATCTAGGTCATAGCGTCCAAGTTCACACGCAAACTTATCAGCGATGGTTTTCGCTAGATATGCGAAAGTTAGCAATGAATCAGGCGTTGAGTAAGAGGAATGAAGTTGAGTTAATTAGGGAAGAAAATGCTAAATTGAGAATGGAAAATGAAAAGTTGAGATTAGAGGTTGAGAAGTTGAAAATGGAAATCGTTTATAAGCGAAGTTGAATTGTTAAAAAATTTTGTGTAGTGTGTTCAATTGTCAAATTTACTACTAATATAAGCTTATAGTAACTCATCTGTATAGGTTTCCACTTTGTTAGATATTCGAGCTAAGTGTATCTAAATTTTAGATTTATTAAATTCAACTGTTAAGCAAAAAACTCTATAAAAGCAATAATTATTTGAAAGGTATGGCACTAGAAACCTTAAACCAAATACTTAAGCAACTTGAGACACTGGAAACAACAGAGCTTCAACAACTTAGCCAAACAATTCAAAAGTATCTTGCTGTTAAAGAGGAAAATCTTAAGCAAACAGCATTTCACCAAGCTTTAATCGATTCTGGCTTAGTAAAGCAAATTAAGCATTTTGCTTACGAACCAATAGCTGAACGAAGACTAATTCAGGTCGAGGGAAAGCCTGTCTCTGAAACTATCATTGAGGAACGCCGTTAAATGGCAAGATACTTCATAGATAGTAGCGCATTAGTTAAGCGTTATATAAGTGAAACTGGATCTGCTTGGGTGTTAGGCTTATTCGATCCAACTCTCAACAATGAGGTATTTATTGCTGCAATAACTGGTGTGGAAATTATAGCAGCAATTACGAGGCGATCGCGCAGTGGAAGTATTAGCATCACAGATGCGACAATAACACGCAATCAGTTCATATAGTTAAATTTATACATGATAAGGATTCTGAGGTGCTTATTGCCCCGTCAGGTAAAAAACTCGTTCTAAAATAATCATTGATAAACCTGTTGAATTTTATTTGTAAAGTAAATATAAAGCAAAGAGTTTATTCAAAGACTAAATGTATAATAATTTTTTATGTATATTTATATATACTTACCTAAAAAATGTGCAAACTCTTATTTATATATATTATCAAATATGAACGCATCGAAAGAAGACAGAAAAATTAGTAACAAAAAAATGCAACGGGCTATTTTACTTATTATGGCATTAAAAGACTACATTCGCAATCAAGGTGAGGATGAAAATAAACCATATCCGGATTTCAAGGGAAACATTAGTGATGATATAAGGAATAAAACTATTGAAGTTTGTTGCACTCTAAAAAATTTAGAAAATCTAGTTAATTCGTATGTAAAAAATTCAATATGCTCACAAGAATCACAGGATTTTTGTAAAAATTATCCTGATATATCCAACGATTTTCAAAAGGAAACTGTAATTAAATCACTTGGAGACGTAATAAAGGATGCAGATGAACACAAACTTCTAAAAGATGATCGCCATAAATCTACAAGGCAGGGGTCTAAAGATTGGAGATTTACTGTCAACAATATTGTTATCAGCGAAAGTAACGATGAAACTATTAAATCCCTAAAAGAACGTTATGAAAATGAATTTTTTGGCAATTCAAATTCCTTTATTAATAGCAATATATTTGAACCTCCTTTAGAATTTCAGACTTTAATTAAGTACCATACAGATCCAGAAGATTTTATTGAAAGAAAAGATATTATTGAGAGATTTAAAAAATTTCAAAAAGATCATTCACAAGGATATTTTATATTGCAGGGCGATCCTGGAGTTGGAAAAACAGCAATACTAGCTAAGTATGTATTAGAAAATAAATGTCCCTGTTTTTTTGTACAGCAACCCCAAGGACTTAACCAGATTTATGATTTTCTAGAAAGTATTTGTAACCAATTATATCATAAATATTATGATCAACTAAGACATTTTAAAGAAAAGTTAGAAAATGTTGATATTTCGCTACTTAATAGTTTACTTGAGGAGATAAGTAAAAAAGTTTTACATAAGCACAAGTCACAGTTAGTTATTGTCATAGATGCTTTGGACGAAGTATATTTAAGCAACGAGTCAGAAAATATACTAAAATTGCCGGAATATCTTCCAGAAGGTATTTTTTTCTTTATGTCTCAGCGTCCAAAAAATATTTTCTTAGAAATTGAAGTGCCTTTAATGATAGAAGATATTAGCTGCCTTATTGGTGACACATGGAAGGAAGATTGTAGAACATATATCAAAAAGTATTTAGACAGAAGAGAAAAGCTTCGCACTTCACAAGATGATAAAACATGTAGTGAAGAAAGACTTTTTGAAAGTGAAGAAAAACTTATTGAAACTCTTACACTTAAAAGTCAAAGAAACTTTAGGTATTTAAAAAATGTATTAGTAGATATTGAGCGAGGCGTTTATAAAAACTTGGATAGTCTTGATAATCTTCCAGAAGGTTTGAGAGGGTATTACGAGAGTCATTTACGCCGTATGAATATTAATCACAAAAGTGATATCAGACACAAGCGGCTTCTTCGTAAGTTAGCTAATGCTAGTTCAGGTCATGTTAGCCTAATATCTTTCACTGATATGGTTTCTTTATTTGAATCTCAATATGAACTTCAGTTAATACTAGAGGAGTGGAAACAGTTTCTATATAAACAAGAAGTGGACGGAAAGTTGCACTATAGGTTATATCATCCTAGTTTTAGTTACTTTTTACAAAATTCAGACTTGTTACGTTTCCTTCAAGATTAACCTAGCCCCCATTTTTAATAAAAATTTATAAAAAATTTACAAAAAATTTACGAAAAAACCTCATGAGAACCTAAGGATTTTTTGTTCTTGAGGTCTGGAAATCCTTGTAGGAGTAGTTGAGTGCGGACTACCTTTCTCCCGAAACTTCCGAAATCAGTGTTTTGGTAAGCTATCTGCGTAATTCATTACGAGTAAGTGATGCTTTCCCATTTTCTTGATTCCTTCGGCAGTGTACTAGGCTATGGTACAGCCATGTTATTGATATTTTGGTGCTTTATCTACTTGTTTACTGCTCGATATAGTTTGTCAGACAATCCTGGCGGTTCAAATAAAAAGCACAGAGTTAACAGACATTTTAGCCGCGAGAAATTCCTTGAAGAAATTTTAGCTGTTTTTGAGAAATCAAAAATTAAAGCCAAGGACTTTGCAGATAAGCATTTAGAAGAGTGGATTCAATCTCTGCAACCAAATATAGAAGTTTTCATGGAAGAATATTTTGATTATTTTTATCAAAAGAAAATAGGTCTAATGTCTCTTATTTCTAAAGAGTCACTACAGACAGAAGTTGCACAAAAGATTGAAGTATATATTTTATCACCTACTCAGATGGAAAGAAAAATGCAGAATATACTCACACAGACGGTTGATGTTTATGCAGTAGAACTAGCAAAAGGTTTTATGGAAATTCAATGCAAGTATGAACTTTCTAATGTTGAGTTTCAGGAATTAAGCATGGAACTCAGCAAGATAACTTATGAAAAAGGGGGAATTATTTATCAGTTTAGTAACATCGCATATTGGATTGAAAAGGGGGGAAAGGACATGGCAATAACAGGCGCAGTATATGGCATGAAAATGACATTATCTTCTACAGAATTTATTGCTTATGTCGGCAAACAAGCCACTAAAATTTTAGCGAAGTTAGGCTGTAAAACTGCTCTTAAAGCAGGATTAGGCAAGGCAATAACATCATTTGCAGCGAAGTGTGCTGCTGGTTGGATAGCAGGATTTCTTATCATTGGTTCTGATATTTGGAGTCATCATTCTTACGTATCTAAACAAAAGCCATATCTTAGAAAAGCTCTCCTAGAGCAAGTTAGAGAGATTAAAAATGCTCTATTAGAAGGGCATGAATACAGTATAATGTCTGCAATTACGCAGATCGAGTATCAAATGACTCAAGTATCTAAATCCTCATCATCTACAGTTTTGGAATGATAATGTAAACGATATAGCAATCCTGAATCTTGAGGTAATTCTAATAAGACAGGAAATCAAATTATAATATCGCATCTCTAATGTAGGGTGCGTTGTCGCAAAGGGCAACGCACCTTCATTGTATCAGCAGGCGATCGCATTCCTCCTATATTTATCGCAAAGTGCAATGCAGCATAATCATAGTTCGGTATCATAAGGTTATTGGGTTCTGGTTCTGTCCGTGTCTGCAAAAGACATTTTTCATGAAGCCGTTAAACGGGGACTAGAAAAAGAAGGGTGGATTATTACGCACGATCCGCTAGTGGTTAAGTTTGGCAAAGATAAAATGTCAATCGATTTAGGTGCGGAACAAATCTTAGCAGCTGAGCGAGGAACAGAGAAAATTGCTGTTGAAATCAAAAGTTTTTTAGGGGATTCAGAACTTTTTGACTACCATGCGGCTTTGGGGCAGTTTCTCAATTATCGATTAGCTTTGCGACTCAGAGAACCTGAGAGAGTTTTGTTCCTAGCAGTTCCACTGTCAACGTATAGATCGCTATTTAGCCGGGACTTTGCCCAAAGTTCAGTACAAGAATATCAAGTTAAATTAATAGTTTACGATCCAAATGATGAGGTGATTGTGCAATGGCAAAGCTAGACCAATATCGTGAATATATTCAAAAGTTATTAACTAAATATAGCAGTTACCAACCTTCAGAGGAAGATGTTGAAATTCAACTGATATTCGATACAGCGCGAGACCATTACCAGATTTTAGAGATTGGCTGGTATGGATACGATCGCATTTATAATTGTGTGATACATCTCGATATTAAAGATGAAAAAATATGGATTCAGCGTAATATGACTGATATCCAAATTGCCCAAGAGTTGACTGAAATGGGAGTACCCAGAGAGGATATTGTTTTAGGACTACAGCCATCACACTTGCGCCAATATACGCAATATGGCGTAGCCTGAGAAAATAAGCGCGATCGCATCCCTAATTTAGGCTGTGCTGTGCAACAGCTTGCTGGTAAATCAAGTTTTGGACTTGTAAATCAAGTTTTGGACTTGTAAATCAAGTTTTGGACTTGTAAATCAAGTTTTGGACTTGTAAATCAAGTTTTGAACTTCTAAATCAAGTTTTGGACTTCTAAATCAAGTTTTGAACTTCTAAATCAAGTTTTGGACTTCTAAATCAAGTTTTCAAGTCGTAAATCCCTTAATATTCAAAAATTTCAGCAAATATAACCGTATTTATGCTGTATTGTGAATGTTCTATAAATTATGTAGCTTTACTCAGGCTGGTGCATCTGCTAATTGCGTAATTTAGTGGTATATAAAGAACTCAGTGTCAAGGAACATTAGCGTTCTTTATAAATTAATCCAAAAAGGAAAACTTTATGCCGCAACGCAGACGAAACTCAGTTGCACTGACGAAAGCTGAACGACGGGTTGAAGGAATGCAGGCGATTAAGCCTGACTTAGATTTTGGTAATGGGTTATCAATAACTAGTTACAATACTATGATTCAGGATTTGCGAGAAAAGCTAGCCGCCCATAATCAAGCACGAACGATGATAGATAAAACGCAGAATGCATTAGAAGAAGCTGAACGTGTGTTGAATGATTATTCTGAACACATGCTGCTGAGTGTTGCGTCTCGCTATGGCAAAAATAGTGATGAATATGGTATGGCTGGTGGAACGCGTAAGTCAGAACGAAAGAAACCACGCTTGGTGGCAAATCAAACGGTGAAGTCTGCGGAGTGATTTATATAAAAAGTCTGCTTGCAATTATCGTCAACTGCAAACAGGCTTGACTTTTTCACACTTGTAATTAAGCTTGTTGCCAAAGCTGACGTACATAGTCAGGTAGCCAACTAGCAATTTCTTCAATTCTTTCTTGGGAAAGTTCGTCTTTGGTGGCAGAAAATACGGCTTTTACTGCCTGTTCTCGGTCAACTGTTTCTGGTTTGCCCCCTTCATTAGCAACTCGGAACAAAAAGCGATCGGAATCGATTTTGAAAATTCCAGGGCCTTGCCAGGGTGGACGAACTCGGCTTAAAAATCCCACAATTGGATTGGTATCTTTCCAAAGATCGGCAATATCAAACTGGAGTGCTTTTTCATCGGTAGATACGGCTTCTTTATGCAGTTCTCCCTCGACGCGATCGCTTGCTTCTGTTGTCATCAAATCACGCATGACGCGAAACACAACTTCGGTAAAGTCTCTGGCGTCATAGATGTCTGCAAACCCACCTTTCACCATGACTTTTTCTAAAAATGAACGATGTTCGTCAGCGATGGCAGTTCGAGTATCTTCAATCTCCGTTGGGTCAACTTCTGGTATGTTTGCTCTAAATGTTTGATCTGGCATAGTTTTTTTGTGCTTCTTAATATTGAGTCTTTATGCTTACCTTTGTAAGGTCGCACAAATCAAAAACCCTTAGTATCATCCAGAAGTTCGAGATGTTGTCTATTCAAAAGTTATAAATTCAATGTTGACTGTTGACTGAGAAATAAATATTTTCATGCCTTGGTTGTGTGATTTATCATACGACCGTCTAGCTTGTGGTTGCTGTGTAAACGGAAAAAATTAGCTTGTTGCAGATTATTAAACTTTTAAATTATACACTCACTCATACTGTCAACAGTCAACCGTCATCAGTCAACAATCAACACCAAAACATTTCTGACTTAAATGCAATGCCAGTTTATCATCCGTGTCAAAAAACAGCCAAAATAGAAAAGTTGGTATCAAATAACCTGAAAAAAGATGGTAGAAATCACAAACATCGAAATTAACACCGCAAAAGTCAAAATACCTAACAATAACTTAGAAATTGATGCTTACTTAGCTCAACCAGCACATGAAGGAACCTTTGCCGCCGTTATCGTTTTTCCAGAAATTTTTGGCATCAATAATAACATTCGAGACATCACTGAATTAATTGCTAAACAAGGTTATGTAGTAATAGCTCCCGCGATGTATCAACGGATTGCTCCTGGTTTTGCAGCGGATCTTAGTGCTGAAGATGTTGGATTTAGTCCAGAAGCCTATCGGCTGGGATTGGAATACTATCAACAAGTAAAGTATCAAGATATCTTAAGTGATATTCAAGCGGCGATCGCCTACTTAAAAACTTTACCCAATGTTAAACATGATGCCATTGGTGTCGTTGGTTTTTGTTTTGGCGGTCATGTTGCTTACATCGCTGCAACTTTCCCGGATATCAAAGCTACAGCTTCGTTTTACGGTGCTGGAATTACCACTTCTAGTTATGGTGAAGAAACTCCAACTATTAATCGCACTTCACAAATTCAAGGTACTATTTATGCCTTTTTCGGTACAAGAGATACATTTATTTCTCAGGAGGAAACTGAACAAATTGAAGCAGAATTAAAAAAACATCAAATCAATCATCGTGTATTTAGATACGATGCCGGGCACGGATTTTTCGCCGGATTTTTCAAAGATAAGTACCCATTTATGGAACAACATCCAAGTTACAATCCTGAAGCTGCTCCTGATGCTTGGCAACATGTTTTAGAATTGTTTAAAAATCATTTGTAAAACTAAATGATGTAGATTGTGGTGTCTTGTTCTCAAATGCAACGCACCACAATTTCATAAATTAAAAATTTTGATGACTTTGATGTATATTTTTTGTTTTTTATTAAGAATAATACTGGCTTTAGTCTGAAAAGCATTCATGTGTAAAGAAAACTTTATTTATTTTAACTTTATTAAATTACCTCTAGCTATATTTTACATCTACTAAAGCAGCTTTTTTGGATGTAGTAACCCAAGACTCTTTTTATTTATTTCATTAGAGAATATTTTAAACCTGATTTATCTATGCTTGTTGGCAAATAAGTTCCAGAGCGGCATCTTATTTTTCTATGTCCAGAGATATAAAAAAATTCTAAAATTCAATTACCATCTGTGTAATATTTTTTAATACATCTGTAGTTTTAAAAAAAATAATTGCTGATACAATCAGGAAATCTACGGAAAAGTGTTAAAAAACTGCCCAAAAAAAGCATTTATACAAAAAAATTCCGTTTATTCTAAATTTTTAGACATGAAGTGAGGGAAATTAATGCCCAAAAAGCTTGCCGTTGTTATCAGTGGAGCAGTATCACTTGGCAGTTATGAAGCTGGCGTTATGTATGAAATTTTGGAAGCGATCGCCAGACATAACGAAGATATAAAAAATCATGAAGAACCCATTGAAATTGATGTAATTACAGGTGCTTCGGCGGGTGGGATGACGGCTTGTATTTTAGTCCAACATCTTCTTTGTGGCGATCAGCCTGCACCCTTTCGTCCAGACCAGTCTTTACGCAAACCATATAATAATCCACTCTACAATGCATGGGTTGATGAAGTTGATATTCGGGAATTAATTAAAGTTGAAAAAGAAGATCAAAAATACTCACTTTTACAAACAGCAGTTGTTGAAAAAATTGGGAATAAATATCTGCAAGATCGTGTTCAAATCAACCAAAAGCATCCGGCTGCTGCGTCTGAGATTTATGTTGGTATAGCTATGTCCAACTTGTCTGGCTATACTTTCCCTCTTACAACTGATTACGCTCGTGAAGGCCGAAAAGAAGGAACACTAAAGTTTGCATATACCCGTTATAAGGATCAATTTGTGTGTCTAGCTCGTCGCGATGGATTTGGGAATGTGACGCTTGATGAAATAGATCGAGAGACAATAAGAGATCCAAGAACAGGACGCGAGTCAATAGAATGGAAAAAACTTAGAGATACTAACTGGAGTGAGTTACGCGAAGCCGGTCTATCATCTGGTGCATTTCCCTTCGCTTTTAAACTTCGGAAAATTCGACGTTTTGGTGGATTTGGTAAGCGTCGCGATCGTAATGAGGAGTATCTGTACACAGATGGTGGAGTTTTTGAAAATGAGCCTATTGGTATGGCTAAACTCCTCGTGGATCGCATCGATCAAAATCAAGATTTATCTGATAAAAGATATTACCTTTATATTGCACCAGGTCAACGCCAATTACCCGAAAATCCTTTTATCAAAAAAGATAACGATCTCTTGGTAACAGGAATTGCATTGCTGAGTTCAATTTTTCACCAGTCTCGCTTCCAAGATTGGATTATGGAAGAAATGGATGCTCCAGTATTTTCCATTACAGCTAATGACTTTGAGTTAATTGGCGATGTCTTCTCAGCCTTTGCTGGATTTCTTGAAAAGAAATTCCGGGCTTATGATTACAACATTGGTCGGGAACGCACTCAATTTGAACTGTCCAATCTTCAAGCAAAGAGTCAACTCCAAGATTTACTCAACCTTGAACTTAATAAAATGCCACCTCTTGAGTGGATAGTTAATTGTAAGGTTAACGATAAAAATTTAAATACTTGGGATGAAGCAAAAAAAGAGTTAAGTCAATTAGCAAAACCTCGTTCACCAGAAGGAGAACAACTACAAGATAATGACGCCATCAAACGAGATCAACTTGCAGAATTACGAAGGTTAATGGCAGAGGTTGACATAGAAACACGTCAAGAAATTGTAAATCAGTTAAGCTTCCGTTTAGAATCTTTGGTGGATCTAATCAATGACAGGCTAGAACCGCTTGATATGAAAAATAATGGTTCTCGTTTATCTAAGTTATGGAGTTTTATTAAGCTGAATGTCCGGATATTTATTGGAAAACCCTTAACAAAGTGGCTTTTAAAACGCATATTTAGATTGTGGATTCGACAAAATTTTCTGAATTTAAAAAATGGATAATTTAATCTATTTTACTATTTTTCAATCAAAAACTACATTTGATGCGATAATTTTTGGGCAACTTTGAAAACAATAGATGAAAAATAAAATTCACTTTCCAATAATAATTGCTGTAGCAATAGCCACAACTTGTTTGAGTGCTTGTCGTTCCACTGACGAATATAAAAAACTAGCACAGGCAGGAACTAATTATTCCAAAGCTCTCAACCAACTATTAGATCTAGCTGTTGTAACTCGAATTGACGAAAGCTCTGAAGAACTTTTATTACAAGACAGAGAAAATAATCAAACATCTGATGATTACAATGAATTTTCAGATTCAGATAGTAATAGAATTGACTTAATTAATCGGCTCAAAAAACACAACAGCTTGCTGAGTAAGTATTTTAAATTACTACAGGACTTAGCTGGGTCTGATGCTCCTGAGCGAACACAAACTGCTATTGGAGGGGTAGTAGATAATTTAAATACAATAGGTCAGACCTTACGAGAAAGCAACTTAATAGAAAATAAAGAGGTTTTTCAAGGTATAGGAAAACTAATCGTCAGTTCTAAGATTCGGGGCGCTCTTAAAGAAGAACTGCAAAAACGCAATCAGACTATTATGCTTGAATTAAAGACACAGCAAGAGTTACTCAATGTTCTGAGTACTCAAATTAAAGGTGATTTAAAGGGAATTCAAGATAGACAAGAACTAAGACTTGTCATTAACCCATTGCTCCAACCCACACCCATCGCTGATGAAGATACATGGATAGCTACTCGCAGAGAACTATTAACTCAAGAACTCACTGCCGCAGAACTTGAAAATGCAAGTCAAGCACTGGGAGATTTTCAAAACATATTTCAAGATTTTGTAGAGGGTCGGTCTAGTAGTGGACGGATTAACGCATTACTAACAGACATTGAAGATCTTTTATCTGTAATTGAAACATTAAAAACCAAGGAGTAAATATGACAAGTCTAATTATTAGTCGTCTAACTAATGTAGATAACATCAGAAACAATCGGCTTAGAGAATTAGAAGAAACACAAGTAGATTTAGATTCTGTTAGAACATTCTTAAAATTTAAAAAAGAATTTGAAAATGATAAAGATGAAGTTAAATGGAAAAGATATCTTGAAGCCAGAAAAGATTATATACTTTGCAAACGAAAGCTACAAGATGCATCAATAGGCAGTATTGCAGAACGACTTGAAAAACTTAATGGAGACTTAGAATCAGGCATTGCTAACTTAAAAAAAGAGCTAGCAAAATTAGAAAATACCATCACAGTTTTGCAAACTATAGAGCGGGTAATCGGTATTGTTTCAAGAATCGTTCTTTTAGCTAGATAAGAATATTCAAGGTATATATCAGCTAATTAGTTTGGGTTTAGCAATGCTAAACCCATACGAAAGATATGGTTTTTAAACTCATTCACATTTGGAATTTTCGGTCAATGCGTAAGTACTATCAACTTACCTTTAAGCATTAATAATTGTAATTTTTGAGGATCGAAAAAATGTCTACTTTTATTCCGGAACGCCTAAACCCAATTGATATTCTTAGAGAAGAACTACTTGAAGAACTCAGAGATGTTGAATTCAAGCTTGGTTCTCTTGAAGAAGTTATATTAATTTGCACATCAGAAACCAATTTGTGTTTAGCAAAATCTTTTGTGCAAGCTAGAGGAGATTTAATTGTCGCTATAGCTAAGATAGAGAATGCTATCTTGGAAAAAATTGCTGGTCAAATTGAAAGGCTTCAATCAGATTTAAAAGCAAGTATTAATTCCTTGAATAAAGAATTAGAAAAACCTGAAAACGAAACTAGACTTCTAGATGCACTTCATCATGTGACTGGTATTGCAGCACGAATTCTTTTACAGGTATAGAATTGTCAACTCCCTTCGGGAGAGGGAACAGGGAACGGGCAACAGGCAACAGCAAAGTCTGTTAAGAGTTCCCTGTTCCCCGTTAAGAAAAATATGAACTAAGCGCCTAACACACCATCTTGTATGGCGGTGTGTCAGGCGTTCAGCCGTAACGCATCTAGTTAAGATTTACGTTATAAATAGTTTCTAAACTTTGGAATTTTTCAATAGTAATTGACAACCACATGAAAATGGGTTGGCACTTTCTATGCGATTATCTACCAGCACTTCAATGTTCAGCTTACTGTTGTAAATTAATTCGTCATAATCCATCAATGCATTCCACTTGATTTTGTCAGTGGGAAAACCTAGTTGTGAGGCTGCATCAGATATTAATTCTTGCCATTTTGCAATCTCTGGATCTCGTGATTTGCAATAATCAAGAATGGCAATTAAAGCACCAGGTTTGGTAACTCTTAAAATTTCTTCCAAAGCACGAACGGGATCGTCAACAACACACAGGGTAAATCCCGATGCTGCTGCATCAAAGTTATTATCAGGAAAATCTAAATTGCAGATATCCGACACCTTGAAGGTGATGTCTGCGGATACAGTTTTTTCACGTGCTTCATCGATCATCTTATGAGAAAGATCGACACCGACAACATGTACTCCTTGGGGATAAGCACTAAGATTAAGACCAGTTCCCACCGCAGCATCGAGTACGGTTTGTCCTGGCTGAAGCTGTAAGGAAGCAATTAGCGGTTCGCGTTCAATGTGCCAGTAACGCTTCATGATTGCGTCATAATCCACCGCACCGCGATCGTAGGTTTCAATGACTTGATTTATCTGCATAAGTTTATTAACAAATAAGATTATTAGTTGTAACTATCTGTTCAACTGTATAACCTGTTAAGGATTAAACTTCGTATATTATATTACCAGCAAAATAACTTCACAATTGACTTCTTGCAGAAGTCATTCCACCCTATGTAGAGACGTAGCAATGCTACGTCTCTACAAACCAATTTGTGGCTCGACGAGGGGTCTCATCCTCTATTCACCAGCTGCATCTTGTCAAGGGGTGGGGTGCAATGGCTGTGGGAATCATCGCTATCGCAACCCAGTATGTATATTATGGATGAAGAAAACGATCGCCAAATCTCAGAACGTCACTTAAGTCGGTGTCGCCATCGCGATCGCTATCTAAAAAAGTATGCAAAATAGAATTTGAATTTACAGATCCACCACTGGTAGAACCCATACTGAGCATACTTTGTACGGCTGAAATGATTGTGGGCAAAATAGCGTCAATTACATTCGGGCTGATTCTTGTTGTTTGGGAAACTGTTTGAACAATTTGCTGCTGCAACTGAGGTGAGAGTAAAGATTGCATTCCCACTCCACTGGTGCTAGTACTACCAGCTTGACTAATCAGATTTTGTAACTGATTTCCATCCGGTAATGACTGCTGCTGCCTAAGTACTGGACGAAGCATATTACCCACAACTGACATAATATTTTGCATTTGAGATGGTTGAATGCCTCGACTAGTTGCCACTTGTTGAATTGAGTTGATAATTGACTCTAACTGAGTAACATTTCCGCGTTGATTGGGATTATTAATGGCACTGAGAACCTCAAAAAAAAGTCCCATGATTAATTCCTCTCTCATTTAAAATTCATGACTTGATATAATCGGCGGATGACTGCTGATTAAATGCTCAACAGCTTATTGGATGGTATGTGAACGTCAAAGGAGCGAATAATACTCAGCCAGCGGCCATCATCTGTGTAATAACCTATTTCTGCAAGATAATCGCGATCGCTTGCTGGAATGGCCACGTGTTTGTCTTGTTCGCGTTCATTGCATGGATATTCTTGAGTACTATGGGGCGACTGATGTTCAATGTCTAAATTTGTGACATCGTGAATTCGCAGGATAAATCTGCGTCCGCCTTGTATGCGGGCAGCTGCTTTGTACTCATCTGCAATTTCCCAGTAGGCATAAGCATCCTTCGTGTTGCGAGGTACTAGGATAATCCGGCAATCTCTTTTGATGGTCGAGCGATCGCTTAAAGGTGTTTGTAAGCCATCACCTTGTTTTCTGCCTAAAAGTGAGTGAGCAGTGGCTCCCAAGCCTCCTACCATAGGTGTAGTTTCTGCAATGGTTTCGTTAACTCTATTTCTGACATCAACAATTGGGTTAGATGTGCGATCGCTCCGTTGCAACTGTGGCAAGTTAGTTGCCCCATCAGAGGATGTGACGGCACTACCTTCTTTAACAGTGGATGAAACTTTTATCGGTGCTGACTCAGCCACTTTTAGCCAATGCCCATTGGCAGTAATGTATCCTAATTCTGCCACATAGTCGCGATCGCTTTGGGCAATGGGAATGTGTAAATCTTGTGTTGATTCGTCACACTCAAACTGCCGAAAACTTTGGGCACTCCGCCGTTCCAAATCCATGCCTGTACTGTCATAAAGACGAAGCGCCAACTGTCTTCCCCCCTGGCGTTGCAGTTCTGCCTTGCGTGCTTCGGGAATTTCCCAATAAGCATAGACATCTTGGGAGTTACGAGGTACTAAAATTACACGACCTTCATCTTTTGTAGTTATGGAGTTATTGTCCCCTAAAGAAGCAGCCGCAACACCACTTGCCACTGTAGGGATAACGCCAACCGGTTGGCAAGCAGGAACTCGCACTTTCGCCGAACGAGCGATGTTTAACCAGCGATTATTGTTGCTCAAACAACCAAGCTCAACAACATAATCCCGGTTATCTAGCTCGATGGGCAGGTGAATATCTCGCGCTTGTCCATCTACATCAAATTCCTTCATGCTATGTGGTGTTTGCCGGTCTATGTCGTCAATATCAGTGACATCATAAAGACGCAACTTCAAACCACGTCCACCTTGCCGTTGCAAATCTTCTTTTACTTGATTGGAAACTTCCCAGTAAACATAGGCATCTCTGCAACTTCGAGGTGTGAGGACGATACGATTCTCTGAGGTTTGGCCGCTCCCTAAAACAGGTGTAGCAACTCCAGTGGGGGTTAAAGTTGCGTTGCGCCGACTTAACCACCATAATAATCCACCTAGTAAAGGAATCAGCAATAACCACCACCATGAAGATTCACGTTGGGGTTGTGTTACAGTCCGAGTGGTGGGAGGAATTGCTCCTGTAGGCGTGGATGCTGTTTGGTTGGCATTGTTCACCCTGGCTTGTTCAATGATTCCCCCATTAGCCGGTGCAGTAGCAAAGCCTAAAAATGCCGTGGCAGCAGGACTTGGATTAAATTTATCGTAGGCATAAGCCAAAGGTTGAGAAAAGGGATAACGGGTATCGGTGGGCAGAACATTATGTAGTGCCACAATTTTTACATTGGGGTTATTGATTACCCCGTCGGCGATCGCATATCCAATACCATCTGTCCCTAATTCTTTGACTACCGCTTCTGTACTGTCTGCGGAAACTTGAATCGCATTTTTACCTGTTTTAAAAGGAGCTTTTTGAAAAACAGGATAATTCTGGAATGCTTGCCGCAAGTCGCTATTTTCTGGGCGATCGATCAAGCGAATTCTGTGGGCAGAACCCCCTACTTGTGACCAGTCATTAACATCACCCCGAAAGATTTGAGCAAATTGTTCAGAAGTCAGATTGTTGATATATGGATTATCCTTGCCGACAATTACCGCAATTTTATTCCGAGTAATGGGAATACTTGCAAGCCCTTGGGCTTTCTCCGAGTCAGTTAACGAACGACCAATGGCCGCTAAATCAATCTGTCCATTTGGCAATGCTTTCAAAGACGCATCTGTTCCATCATATCCAGTGGTGACATTTGTATTAGGATACTTGCTTTGAAACTCCTGCGCTAATGCTTGATTAATCTTTTCCATGCTGGTTGTACCATTAATCCGCACTTGTGTTCCACTAGGAATGGATTGCGGAACCGGAAAAGAAGTATTAACATTAGCATTCGATGATTGAGCCAACACTGGATTAGCAATCAAAGAGATTGCCAAGGGAGCAGACACGGCAGTAAAAGTAAAAAAACTTGCTACTGATGCCTGTGATTTATGGTGATAAAAAATTTTCGCAGCCTGCTTGTTCATAGCAAAAGACCCCCGCACATCACAAACGGAGGCAGATAGAGTACTGACTATTGTCAAATCATTAGATTAAACTACCTAATTCTGGCTATCATCCTTGGTAGTTTATTCTTTCTTTGGAGGGAAATTATTACTAATACTTTTGACTAAATTACTCACAAAACTCACTCTTGGAGTAGAGATAATTTATTTTGATTGTATATAAAGTATAGGACTCCTATTTGATTTTTGAACAAGATTCATTACACATCTATACCCTTCTTTTCTGTTCCCTGTTCCCTATTCCCTGTTCCCTACCTACGCAGATAATTTCAGGAATCAAATCGGATTACTATATGATGCTTGCAAGTATAAAATAATGGACGCTAAAAAAGCATAATCAATTGTGGTGGTTGTTGAGTGTTGATTGTTGACTGTTGACGGGAAAGTTAAATGGAAAACGTCTGAGCAAGGAATTATTTTATGAAAATTTCTACAAAAATACGGCAATTTATCAACTCAATTCAAGAATTTTTCGGAAAAATCATCAACTACATATTAACTGCTGTTAGCAGAATTTTTGCACCCAAGGATGATGATTATCCAGCTAGCGGGGTTCAACCTTTTGAAGGAGATATTGCTGATGACAAAAGAAAATTTTAAGTAGCTTTTACGAATATGAATTACCAATTCAACTTGCTGTTTGAGGTTTTCTGCGTACAGGGATTTGAATGATAAACTCAGTTCCTTTTCCTAAAGTTGAGCAACACTCTAGTTTGCCGCCATGTTGTTCTGTAATAATTTGGTAGCTAATAGACATACCCATTCCGGTTCCTTTGCCAATGGGTTTAGTAGTGAAAAAGGGATCGAATATTCGTTGCTGCAATTCTTGAGAAATACCAACTCCGTTATCAGCGATCGCTATTTTTATCCACGTTGAATTCATCACTGATGTACGAATGATAATTTGATGAGAATTATCCTGGCTTTGCTGATGATTCCTTTGAAAATGATTTTCTTCTAAGGCATCAATGGCATTCACTAAAATATTCATAAACACCTGATTTAGTTGTCCGGCATAGCATTCTACTAAAGGTAAATTGCCGTAGTCTTTGATGACTTCAATTTCAGGTTGTTGTGGTTTACCTTTGAGGCGATGTTGCAGAATCATCAAAGTACTGTCAATACCTTCATGAATATCGACGCGTTTAAATTCCGCTTCGTCCATGCGGGAAAAGTTTCGCAGAGAAAGTACAATTTGGCGAATGCGATCTGTGCCTACTTTCATGGAAGATAAGACTTTGGGTAAGTCTTGTAGCAAAAACTCCAAATCCATTTCTTCGGCAGCAATTTGAATTTCTGGAGCAGCATTAGAATTGTGCTGCTGATACAATTGCAAAATTGCTAATAAATCCTGGGTATATTGTTCCACATGGATGAGGTTGCCATGAATAAAATTCACTGGATTATTGATTTCGTGTGCGACTCCAGCAACTAGTTGTCCCAGACTGGACATTTTTTCAGTTTGAATTATTTGAGATTGAGTGCGCTGTAATTCCTGTAATGTATTTTTGAGTTCAGTAGTACGTTCTTGTACCCTGTCTTCTAGTTCGTCTTTGGTTTTTTCTAAAGCTGTAAACGATTCATGCAATTGCCCTGCCATGTAATTAAATGAGTTAGACAGGGTATTGAGTTCATGAATGGGGCTAGTTTCTACTGTTTGAGCTAAATTACCAGAAGCCATTGCCTTACTTGCCCGATTTAGACGTAGAATCGGGCGTACAATCCAATGGGAGGTAAAGATACCGATAATTGAAGCAACGATTAATGCAGCAAAACAAAGGGTGATGGCGGTTTGGGTGTTGGCGTTAATTTGCGCCATAAATGCGTTTTCTGGCACACTCACCACCAATAGCCAATCTAAACCATACTCGTCACGCCAAGGTGTAATATCTACAAAATAATTTTTTCCTTGTAACTCCAGCCTATAATCTGTGTCTTTGGTAATGGACTGAAACCCATTAGAAGTTTGTAAGTGTTTAGCAACAGTCTGTATTATTGGGTCAGTGCTGTCCACGGCCCGCAATCTCTCAGCCTTTTGATTAATCAAAGTAAAAGGCTTTTCTGTGCCAGAAGTGGCGATTAATCTACCATCTCGTTCCAAAAGGAACACCCGTCCAGATTGACTAATATCCAAACTACGTAAAAAATCGCTGAGTTTCAGCAGATGAATATCGCAGCCAATCATCCCTAGCAAGCGATTTTGCGAATCATAAATTGGACGACTTGCAGAGGTGACGATGTAGGGGCCTGTGGGAAAGTTTTCAACTAAAATCTTTGTCCAAATGGGTTTACCGGCGGCTATTGGTTGAGTGTACCAAGATTGCTGGGAATTTTTCCAATTCCAACGGGCATTTACTTGAGTTCGATTGCCTTGATTGTCAGTAGCATAAGTGTAAACATTGTTAGGAGGCTTAGCTGTCCAATCATCAATGGTAATGGTTTTGCCATCATAACGAGCAGCACCTACTCCTTCACCCGTTGTTAATCCAATACCAATATAAGTCAGGTCATAGGCTTGGATTTGATCCCAGAAATACTTACCAACAGTTTGGCGATCGCGCACATCTAATATTCCTCTGCGAATAACATCTGCATTAATCTGATTCAGGGTTTGGGGAATGGCAAGATAAGACTTGAGGTGTTCATCCACTACGCCACTAGTACGATCTATCAACTGTTCTGCTAAATCATTAACAGCCCTTTGTCCATTTTTAAAGGACAAATAACCCACTAAACTCACTGCGGCAAAAATTTGGATTGCGAAGGGAACAACAAGAAAAATTTGTAATGGTAGCGCCTTGTTTTTGCTAAAGTAGCGAGTCTTCATTGGTGGGAATTGCAAGTTGCTAATCAGATTTACTTTTATATAGTTCCCAAAATGTCTAGATAGTCACCTTGAGTTAAAATTTTGGTTCCATAGCAGTCCGATTTGATTAATGAACCGATCTGTATAGGCAGGCAAGAGGCAATAGGGTTATAAAAGATTAAAAGTGAACAGGGAATAGGGAAATTTCCTGAAAAATCTGATATTTAGCGCAGCCCGATCAACAAACGGTATCAGAAAAATTCTGGTAAATTTACCGGATTTTATCTAATTATTGAGAATAATGGCTCATCTACATAAATTTGCGCTTCATTAATCTGTATTTTGTATGACAAACCAAATTTTTCGCGGTATTACCTATGCTCAACAATTGATTCAAGATACTAATCAAAGAATTAACGGCACTAACAATTCAGACTGGTTTGTTGTTGAAGGTAACAATAATATCCTGAGTACGCGAGATGGCAATGATGTTATTTTATTAAGCAGAAAAGTAGACTTAACATTGAATTTTGAAAGTAGCATTTTTAGTGGTGAGATTTTACAAACTAGCTCCTTACCTTGCCAAACCAATGATTTTGAGGCAATTGTTTATACTGGCGCAGGAGATGATTACGTCAGTTTAGGAGCAGGTAATCACAGAATTCGTTTAGGCAGTGGAAACAACTTTTTAGATGATTATGGTGGAAATTATCTGCTCGATGCTGATAATCATATCATTGGCTTAGCAGCAATTCCTAAATTAGTTGCCTCGGCAGGAGCGGGAGACGATGTTTTTTCTTTAAGTGGATTTGCCAACCGAACAATTGATGCTGGAAAAGGCAACAACTTAATTTTTTTAGGAGCCGGAGATGCCAGAATTAGAACAGGCTCAGGAAATGACGTAATCACCAGTGAAGTTTCAATATTGACTTATATATTTGATAGCGGTTCGCCATCTTACGATCAAAGCATTATCGCTGGAGATGGTGACAATCAAATTGCTGTTGTTCCCTATGGTGAAACTACAATTAGAACAGGCGATGGTCAAGATTTTATTGTTGCTGTTGGTATTCCCGGCTTAAGTTCTACCAAAATTTATGCAGGTGATGGCAACGATACAATTATTACCAATGATACTAATAGCATGATTCAATCTGGTTCTGGTGATAATTTAATTTTTGCCGGTTCCGGTGATGATACTATCCGAGTGGGAAGTGGTAATAATGTCATCAATCTCAAAGGCGGAACGGTTTGTTTACCGCAACCTTTAAGTCAAGATACAAAGCTGTTTGATTCATCTGTAGAGGTAAAAGGCGGGGGGAATGATAACGTTTATTTGGGTGAAGGAACAGATACAGTAATTTTGGGAAGCAGTGGTTTTGCTATTATCTATAATTTTACTTGCAGCGATCGCTTAAATGTCAGTGGCTTAAACGCCAGCTTCACCCACATCGGCAATGACACACTAATTAATTCATGTGGTGCTTCTTTGGGAATTCTCAAAGGATACACAGGTTCAGTGGATTTGGTGTAATATCAAAATCCTTGTAGAGACGTTGCATTGCAACCTCTCTACATCTAGATTCATACAGCTAATAGCCCACATCCTAACTTGTTGTTGCTGTTTCTTTTCCATTCTTGCTCTGTACGCTAGCAACAAATGACGATTCATCAGCCTTGAAAGTTGGCGACTCGCCTCGGAGTCCCTTACGACGCTGGTTTTTAGGAACTCCTCCCGCCATCCCGTACTCTACACTGCTTTTGCCATATCGAGTCCCAACTGCCATCAGCATGTGTTCTGTCATATCTCCCAACTCGTTTTCTGTTTCCAGCATTTCACGGTACAATTTATCCAAGCTAGAAAGCGCACTGTTATAGGCATTTTCTCTAGTCCGCATCTTTTCAATCAGGCTTGAGAAAGCAGGTAAGGTGAGTCCATTGCCTAAATCTAAATTTGAAGCAATTGAGTTTATACCAGCTGCACGACGCACTGCTTTTTCTAAGACTACGGAAGTTCTTTTTCTACGAGCCATAATCTACACCTTGTAATTAAGTACGGTTAATATTCTTTACCTTAAAAAATTCCGTATAGATCGGCTTGAGAGAATTCCGGCAAATCTGCAATAACTTTTGCTACAAGGGCGATATTTGTCATGAATGCGCGAACTACTGAAAAAAGAAAGCAAACTGGGGTTTGAGAAAGTCAAAGTTGATTTTACTTGCGGAAAACACCAAAATGAGAAAGCAAACTGGGGTTTGAGAAAGTCAAAGCTGATTTTACTTGCGGAAAACACCAAAATGAGAAAGTAAACTGGGGTTTGAGAAAGTCAAAGCTGATTTTGCTTGCGGAAAACACCAAAATGAGAAAGTAAACTGGGGTTTGAGAAAGTCAAAGCTGCTTTTGCTAACTAAATTTAGGTTTATCTATATTCTTGCAATGTAATGACCAGTTACGATAGTCGTGAGGTAGGCGATCGTAAGCTTTGAATTCAAATTAAGATTAATTCTATGACTCTTGAAAAAAAGATAGCAGCAGCCTTTAGCATGAGCGATGATGCTTGG
The DNA here is from genome assembly GCF_002608075.1 of Nostoc linckia z4. Lineage (GTDB taxonomy): Bacteria > Cyanobacteriota > Cyanobacteriia > Cyanobacteriales > Nostocaceae > Nostoc > Nostoc linckia. The sequence goes on along the minus strand of NZ_LAHA01000035.1, from coordinate 50,621 downwards.
TTACGTCATGCTAACCCTTGGAGTGGATGGACGCGTTTTATTACTGTCTTACCACTGCTAATTTTTGCAGCATGGAGCCGTGTTTGGTTCGGTTGGTGGTCACTCATTCCTGTTACCATCGCCATTGTTTGGATATGGTTGAACCCGCGCATCTTTCCTAAGCCACAATCAACCGACCATTGGATTTCTAGAGGTGTTCTTGGCGAACGAGTTTGGTTAAATCGCGATCGAATTCCTGTTCCCCACCACCACCATCACGTGCCTAATATTCTCAATGGTATCTCTGCTTTTGGTGGAATTTTAGTCATTTGGGGCTTAATCGAACTCAACAGCTGGATTACTCTATTGGGTTATACTTTAGTTACACTCGGTAAACTTTGGTTCATCGATCGCATGGTCTGGCTTTACAACGATATGAAAGATGTAAATCAAGAATATCAAAGCTGGCTTTATTGATGTGGCATCAAAAATAAGTGTATGAGGTTCTCAAAAGGGTGCAACGCAGGTTAATAATATTACAAATTTGAGAATGATTAAAATCTCTTGGCGTCTCCTTGTCTCCGTATCCCCGCGTCACCCTAAATGATAAGTATTTCAAAGGACATGATTTAATTTAGGCGATCGCACCAATCAAATCCTCAATCTACCTGGATTGTATTAAATAATAAATTATACCTAAAATTATTAAATGAGCCGGGTAAAATAAATAAAACCATCTAGCTCGCGAACCTTGTTTACCATTGAATTGAAACACAATCAATCCTGAAAAAACTGCAAAACTTTGATATAAATATCCTCTAGATATCACTACTAAAATGAAGTTAAATATACACCAGTAAAGCAACCATACTTTCGGCTTTAGTTTGTCTGTTAAAGACATTAATAAAATTACCCCAATTCCATAGGCTCCATACTCAAAATCCCAGATTTCACTCACCACTGCACACAATCCAATAATTATTAATTTCTGCCATAATTGAGAACAACGATTGACTAAACGCAACATCCCCAGCCCAAGCAGAAGCGTAAAAAGAATATTAAGTGAGAAGCTCCGAAAAACAAAAGTGTAGATTGGTTGAGATATAATTGCTGTGATTAATAGTCTACTTCCATAGCGGTAGATATTTTGGGTGTGTTTTTCGCCTTCAGCCAACAACCATGCAAAAAGAGGAAAACTCAATCGCCCAATTAAATGCAAAATTATCAACTGTGGTATTAGCAAATAACACACATGATCCATAACCATGAATACTGCTGCTAAAATTTTAATCCTGAAAGCTGAAAATTTAATCACAACACTGAGATTTCCTTAATTTGGGAATATCAAATCTCTCAAAGATTCTTTCTTTAATATAATAGTTATTCCAATTCCTCGGAAATTTCTTTTGGGAAAACTATTTATATAGGAATTCGATTTGATTGATGAAAAAATCTAAGTATGTGTAGTGGCGTAGCAAGCCTTAAATATTGTATTGAAGAAGAATTCAGAAGTCAGAATTCAGGAGTCAGAATTCAGGAGTCAGAATAAATCAGTCGGGGATTCAGACTTGCGACTGATTAAAGACCACCAAATTGAAAATTTGGTGGGGGTCTTAAACCCGATTATTCAGACGCCAGTCATACAGAATACCTAACTGAATTCTGACGACTGACTCCTGAATTCTGTTTGATAAAATTTCTTATGGATAAATTCTTTAACCCGCCCCGGACGGGCGAGACGCCCATCCCACAAGAATCAAGCTAATGCATAACTTTAGCCTTGCCACGCCAGTAGAGTGTGTTACGGCTGTGTAGGAATTTGAGGGTTTGAGAAACCCCTATAATGCTTGTGCTGCGCCAAGGACAGCAGGCAAATAAATTTTTTAAATAAAACCAGATTTCCGTAGCAATTTGATAACATTAACAAAAAGGGCGATGTCTGTCTTTAAGAGTTTAGATGCCTGCGGTAAACCCAAAGCATCTGCGGCGTAAGCTGTTACTAAAACAACTTTTCCCTGTGACAGACTGTTCGGTGATGCCCTCTTCACCAAAGATCCCAAAAACACTATTTATGGCAAAGCGTAAAAAAAGCAATCTCCAGTGGATTAAAGAAACGCTTGAATTAAAACCCGATCATCGCTGGGAATCTCCATCGGGCTACAAAATATTTGTTGCTAATCGTGGGGCTGTTCGCTTCAATGTCCCTCAAGATTGGGTTTTTGAGCCACAAGAAAAATCTTTCAAATTCGTCGATAAAAAACCACCCAACGATGATTGCTGTCTAGAAGTATCTTTTAATCAATTACCTCCCCACGATTGGAGTCAGTTTCCACTTAAATCTACCTTGAGGAAAATTGTAGAAGACGACAGTCGCAATCCCATTGAAAAGGGAGAAATTATCACCGTTAAGCGCCAAACCGCTAAAATTGTTTGGACAGAAATTAAGTTTATTGACACACAAGAAGAACCACGGGAAGCTTTTTCGCGGATTTGCATTGGTTTGGGGTCAAATGTTCAGTGCTTGATTACATTCGATTTTTGGGCAGATCAAGCAGAACAATTAATACCCGTTTGGGATGAAGCAATCCGTAGTCTCACACTAGGGTTGTATATTCGCGACCCTATGACTGGTTTAGCTTTTCCGGACTGAAGTTTTTAAAGTAATTCGTAATTGACTGAGAGGTTATTCATAAAGCGAAAATAAAATTAATGTAGTGCCGTGACAAGACTAAAATCGAGCATTAGTAAACTCTTGTGGGGTGGGCATCCTGCCCGCCCGGACGGGTGAGGACACCCATCCCACAATAAAATCTATTGCAATATTTAGGGCTTGCCATGCTACTACTTAAGATTTACTTTATAAATGGTCTCTGAGGACTTAAGTACTCACTACAAAATGATATAAGTCCTGTGACTGGTACTTAATCTCCATACCCCAATCTGATTGTGCTAAATTTGAAGCGGAATAGTAAGAAAGTTACAAAGCTATGGTTCGGGTTCTGTGTGCCTGACTGGTGCGCCTACCTATGGTATGGGCGTATGTCGCCGAGTACTTGAAACTATACCATCGTTTGATTAGCTCAGTTGGCAGAGCGATCGACTCATAATCGATGTGTCGCAGGTTCGAGTCCTGTATCAAACACCAAAGGAAGTTAGCTCAATTGGAAGAGCGATCGACTCATAATCGATTTGTTGTAGGTTCGATTCTTACACTTTCTGCCAAAAACCCTGTCCGGGTTAAAAGACACTACCCTTTTAAGGTAGCCAATATGGTACGAATCCCAAAAGATTCGAGACTCTCATTTTCTCAACTCTGCGGTGCAAGTGTTTTGCTGTCGCTCATCACTCCCAAGGTGATGTTTGATGGCTACAGTCAAGGAGCCAGCGCAATTGTATTTCTCCTTAACTTGAGTATGTCCCTTCGTTTTCCACAATCGATTTCTCTAAGGAGATTTTGAATTGGCAAATAGAACGGTGTATTTGAGCGCAGTTATCTTTTTCCACCAGGGGAAAGTGACAGCAATCTTAATCCAGTTCTGGAGAAACTTTTGCCCGCACCTCAACTGTAAACACTTGCATTAGCAGAGTCCAAAAATCTTTTGCTATGATGTACGCCACAAATTTAACCACCACCCCGCTAGCAATTGAGGGTAATTCAGCAGTATTGCGATCGCATGGTTTAGCTGAATATCATTCTGCCGCAGAAATAGCCTGTGCAATGGGGATAAACCCAGGACAACTGCGTTTTTTGACATCTAGTTTTCCTGGTTCTGAAGTTAAACATTACGTCCATTTCAAAATTTCAAAAAAGACTGGTGGAGAAAGACTAATTTCTGCACCCAAACCCCATCTTAAGGCTGCTCAAAGGTGGATTTTAGAAAATATTTTAGAAAAATTAGAAGTTCATCATGCAGCACATGGTTTTTGTAAAAATCGTTCCATAGTCACCAACGCTCAACCTCATGTTGGTGCTGATGTCATAGTTCACATTGATTTACAAAACTTTTTTCAATCAATTACCTACAAACGTGTCAAAGAATTATTTTCTGGGTGTGGTTATTCAGGAATTGCAGCGAATATTTTTGCACTGATCTGTACTACTTCGGAAATAGAAATACATGAACAAGCTCACAATATTAGTATAGAAAATCGTCACTTACCTCAAGGTTCGCCTACCAGTCCTGTTATTTCAAATTTAATTTGCTATCATCTCGATCGGCGGATGGTAAAAATGGCTGAAAATCTGGAATTTTCCTATACACGCTATGCTGATGATTTAACATTTTCTGCTTCTGGACAGGCATCGGAGAGAAGATATAAGTTAATTAAAAATGCGAAATTAATTATTAATAGTGAAGGTTTTACTGTTAATTCTCATAAAACCAATATTTTAGGTAAATCTGTGCAACAACAAGTAACAGGTGTTGTTGTAAATACACAATTAAATATATCTAAAAAGACATTAAAAGCTTTTCGTGCAACTTTATATCAAATCGAACAAGAAGGCTTGTCAGGCAAACATTGGGGCAATTCACCTAATATAATTGCTGCAATTACTGGGTTTGCAAATTATGTAGCAATGATTAACCCCAACAAAGGTGCAGAACTGCGATCGCGTGTGGAACGCATCAAAGAAAAATATGAATCGCAAGAATAGCCGATAATTCCTCGATTTCCCCGTTCCCTTGTAATATTTTTTTCCTGTGCTAAATTTGAAGCGAGATAGCGACAAAGCCACAAAGCTATAGTTTGGGTTCTGTATACCCGACTGGTGCGCCAACCTCTGGTAATAGCGTATACCGCTTAATGCTTCCAACTATTTCACCATGAAAGTTAGCTCATTTGGTAGAGCGATCGGTGTATCGCCGATTCATTATAGGTTCGATTCCTATACTTTCAGCCAAAAAACCCCTGCCCTGGGTACGGGCACCTTGTTAGGGACAAGGCAGTGTCACAGCTAGATGTATTGGGCGATTCAAAAAAACCCAGTGAAAAAACTTTTTGTTTTTTGTACTCTGTCATGCAGGTGTTCGTAACAGTAAAGGAGCCAGCGCAACTGTAATCTCTCCCCAACTTGAGTATGTACCTTCGTTTTCCTATATCTGCTTTGACTTCGGAAATTCTAGATTGGCAAAGCGATCGGCATATTTGAGCGCGGTTCTGTTTTTCTAGATTGCCTTTGAGCCGTCTATTAAAACTAACAGCAATCTTAATCCAGTTCTGGAGAAGCTTTTGCCCGCATCCCAAACTATAAACACCTGCGCCGGCAGAGTAAAATGTAATATAATACTACAAAACCTCAAACAAATCCTTCAACCTTTATTTATAGGTTTGTCAACTCCAGAATTATAGGTGGTATTTAGTTTCCAGCGAGGTTATAAATGTTTTGATTAAATCTGGTCAAATTATCTATGCAAATTACTATGTGGAAAACATTTTATATAAAACCTAACGAAATCGGTATTTTATATCACCGCAGCGACTTCCAGAAAATTTTACAGCCTGGTACACATACTTATTTTGGTCGTCATTGGCAAGTAAAAACTTATGACCTCAACCAGCCACAAGCTCAAATTGAAAACCTGGAGCTGTTGTTGCGAAATCATCAGACTGAACTGCAACAACATTTACTGATTATCAGAACCGCATACAACCAAGCCGCTTTAGTACGCTACGGCCAGAATTGGGTAAGCGTTGCACCAAATCAATTGGTAGCTTTTTGGCGTGGTTTTATTGAGGTAGAATCTTATGTCTTCAACTTAGAAGAAAGTTTAGAATTGCCTAGTTCTTTTGTGCAGCAACTACGTAAAATCAGCTTGAATGGAGTGAAAAAGTTCCAAATTTCGGAGTATGAGATTGGTTTACTGTATGTACAAAATGATTTTGTGCGACCTCTAGAACCTGGAGAATATGCTTTTTGGTCAGTGGATCGGGATGTTACAGTACGGACTCTTAGCCGAATTGTTCCTAACCCAGACTTTCCTCTAGAAGATGTTCTAATTGAAAAACATCCAGATTTTATTGCTGCTTACTGCCAAACAGTACAATTACTGAATTGGCAAGTTGCAATTGTGCGGTATCGAGGTAAAGCGATTTCTATTTTACCACCCACAAGTCGCAAGCTGTTTTGGCAAGGTGTTGAGGTGGAAATTATCGACATCAGCACTGATGCTCAGTTAGAGCCTCGCTTAGTTGCTGAGTTGGTTGAAGGTTCGGCAGAAGTGAAATTGCTCAGTCGCAACTGTTTGCATACATGCCAAGTACCCGCACAGCACACCGGACTACTGTATATTAATCAAGAGTTTCAAGGACAGCGATCGCCAGGTATACACGCTTGGTGGTTATTTGGACGCTCCTTTCAAACCGAAACCATCGACTTGAGACTGCAAAACATGGAAGTATCAGGTCAAGATATCCTTTCTAAGGATAAAGTACCTCTGCGGTTAAATTTGACAGCTGGCTTCCGCATCCTCGATCCCTTGAGAGCAAAAAGCGGCTTGTCAGATATTGCCGGCTTCTTATACAAAGAATTACAATTTGCATTGCGTGGTGCGATCGGCGAACGCAACTTAGATGCCTTATTAGAAGATAAAGGTGCAATTGACACAAGCATATCTGAATATATCCGCCAAAAAACCGCCGACTATGGAATCGAAGTAGATTCTGTAGGCGTCAAAGATATTATCTTACCCGGCGAGATTAAGACAATCTTGAGCAAAGTAGTCGAAGCCGAAAAAGCTGCTCAAGCAAACGTAGTCAGACGCAGAGAAGAAACCGCCGCCACCCGCAGTATGTTAAACACTGCCAAAGTGATGGAAGATAACCCTGTAGCTTTGCGTCTCAAGGAACTCGAAGTTTTAGAACGCATTGCAGAGAAAATCGATCGCATTCAAGTTAACGGCAGTTTGGATAATATTTTGACAGACTTGATTCGGATTAACGGGCAGTGATTTAGCGATTGATGGCGATCGTACACCGTGAGAATGCAGCAATTTCTCAGTTGCGATCGCCTTTATCTATGTTCTCGAAGCCACCCTTTCTTACCCGATGATTTCATCTAATTTTGTTAGATAATCAAATTAATACTTCTGCCAAAGCTGCCAAGTTTAATTTATTTAAAATACTAGACTTGATTGGGCGCTTTTCATCCCAAAAAATTAGAGACGAATAAAATTCTTTTGCTATTGAAGAAGTCAAAAGTTCAAAAGTTTTATATGCAATTTTCTCATCATCAAAGCTAATAAAGTAAACTGTATCATCAAAAACAGTAGGTTTTTCTTCTATCTTACCTATCAATCTAAAGTCCAATTTTTTGTAAAGTCCACAAATTGCAATTTTCCAAGGTGCAAAAGTATACGAACCTACACCAAAAATAGAAAATCGAGGGTTATTTTGATAAATCTTACTTTTTCTTTTGTCGAGGTATTGTGAATATGCTTCTAGATAGTTCCAAGTTTTAGGAGCGTAATTTTTAATATGTTCGATAGATTCACCCACAAATCTTTGAGTTACTAAAACATATCTATCAGTAACCTTTGTTTTATTTTGAGCAACATAGGAACCTTTAAGCAAAGGAAACAGATATGTTTCTTCAATACCAACAGCTTCTCCCAATCCATTAATCAGAGTGTTGTTAATTTTGCGAAACTCCATCACACTGGCGCAATCATGCTTAATACCAGAGCGCCATTTTATTTTTGATTTTTTATCGTATAGATTTTGTAGTTTTTCAAATGTAATAATATCTCTGACAAGTACATTATTCCAATAACCTATTCGATAATAATTAGAAGTTTCAAGGCTACTGAATACATCACAGAAATAATTTTTGGAATTTGACTCAAATCTACATAACAGTAAACACGCGTCAACAGTAGCATCAAAATATTTTTTTGTATCTATTTTGTAAGTTGCACAGTAAGCAAGATGTAATTTTTGAGAACTAATATACGTTAATATTTTCCTAGCAACAGAACTCTTACATAAAATCGCTAGATAACCTTCACGCTTTTGTAGCCATTGCACAACTTGAATTAACATCCATTCAGATATATCAAAATTACTCTTACCTGTAATTGCATCTAAACCAGAATAGTTTTGGAAATTACTCTTATTTGGTAAATTCTTTCCATCAATGCTACCTTGCTGCGAGTTTGTTACCCAAGGTAAATTACCAATTACTAATATTTGATGATTTGATTTTTCTATAATTGATGACCAATCAAATTTAAAAAAATTTCCATATATAATTTCAATTCTTTTATGATTAACAAATTTAGCTTTTGTTTGAGCTTGATTTAAATAATCGGGATTGATTTCAACTCCAAAAATTTTATTTACTGATTGAAATGAATCTAAAGCTGCTTCAATAAAATTACCAACTCCACACGTTGGCTCAACTATAATATCTGGTGTTATGCCGAGTGCAACTAGCTTTTTACATACTTTATTAGCTAATTCTAATGGTGTCTGGAAATCTCCGTACTCTATCTTTGTTTTATGTGCAGTATGAGTCATTGATTAATTTTGTAAACAGGAATTATACCATCTTCTTGACCAGCACGTTCTATTACTCTTCCATACTGGAGTCGCCATTGCAAAGCGTTGGAAATAGTCAGAAAACCCTGTACCGGTGGATTGCTCATAATTTCATCGGCAATGTTGCTTGCCTCAATTTCATCAACGGGTAAATTGCGATCGAGCATGAAGGCAATTAAATCATCTTTATTACCTTCGTTTGCTATGATATTGCGAATTGCACGAGTCATCTGAAAATCTGCGGTTCTTTCGGCGCTTACATAAATAGTATGCAAAATATTTAGGGTTGCTGTGCGGTTCGTACTATTGTCTGTTTTATCGTAGACGAAAATCAGCAGCGAATACCCAAGCCCAAATATCTTTTGACGTGCAGATTTGAAAGGACATGATGATTGTGGTTGTCGAATGCTTGTTACCTTCACATCTACAAGTAACCCTGGAAAGTCAATACTGCTTGCAGAATTACCCTCTACAAATTCATATCGCTGTTTGAGATAAAGTCTAAATTTTTGTTCCAAGTATGTCCCGACAGCCTTACCATCAGTCACACCATATAGCAAAGGTTCTGGATGTAAAGACTCGGTTGCTGAAAATATAGCAGCTTCGGAGCATAGAGTTTCTACGATCAAAATTGTCATGGATAAAGTAAAAATTGGTGTAAAGTATCATATTCTAACTTGAAGCTACTAATGTATAGTCACAGCAAATGAAAACTTCTATAATCATAAATGAGTATCAATCCACTAACAAAACTAATCTCAGAACGAGGTTTTGACAGATTTCAATCAGGATTAAAGTCACGTTTTGCTGCTTATCAGCTGAAATACACGCTGACCTACTGTCAACCTAGTGATAATTCAGCTATGTGTCTTGATTTTGAGAGTTTATTACATCTTGGTAGAGTAACAGTTTGGGAGTCAGGAGCTTGTGTAATGGAAATTATTGAAATATCTACAAGTAACAATGTCTTTCTTGAAACTCACCAATTCAATAACGAAAAGGAATTTTTTCAGGCACTTCCAAAATTAGTGATTTTTATGCGTGATGCATTGCGAGTTTAAGTTAGACCAGCATATAGTATTACCTTACACTTTAGAAAAATTCAGAATTTTTGCATTCTTATTTGCGTCTTTGTGCTACACAAAAAAATTTAGCCATTTAATCTAAAAAATCGTCATCTAAAATAGTCTTTTATTTAACAGTTTTTCTTGGAGCAAAATGCTTTTCAAATCTAAAAACCAGATTACATAAGAGTTATACTGTCTGAAGTATTAAAACAGATTGTTAATGAATAAGCTTGTAATTTGGATTTAGGCTAGAAATAGGCTCTTTTTTCTCCGATAGCTAAAAAAATATTGATTTAATTGACTTGTAAGTGCGTTGGCGAAGCCCGCCGTTCGCGGTAGCGTCTCTGAAAGAGAAGGCATCGCTAGGTTCGGAGTAATCCCAGGAGTGCATTTGACGGAAGGGTAGACCCATCTTTTGGAAGACGTACTTCTCTTTCACACCAGAAGCAATTAAGTCTGGCTTGAGTGCTTTTACAAATTCCTCGAATTCATAAGCAGTTACGTCATCGTAAACGATGGTGCCGTTTTCGATGTAGTGGGTGGTACGTTTGTAGTCGTCGTTGTGAGCGAACTCATAACCTGTACCGACCATCTTCATACCCAAATCTTGGAAAGCGGGTACAACGTGGCGAGGACGCAAACCACCAACCATCATCGCAACGGTCTTACCTTCCAAACGGGGGCGATACTTGTTAACGATCGCATCCATTGTGGGCTGATACTTAGCGATGATCTTCTCAGCGTTTTCTTGGATCTTGGAGTCAAATTTAGAAGCGATTTCCCGTAAGGATTCAGCAATCTTGGTGGGGCCGAAGAAATTGTACTCCAACCAGGGTATACCATAAGCTTCTTCCATGTGACGGCTGATGTAGTTCATCGAACGGTAGCAGTGAATCAAGTTCATCTTCACGTTCGGTGTCATCAACATTTCGTTGATTGTACCATCACCAGACCACTGAGCAACTACGCGCAAGCCCAGTTCTTCTAACAGAATCCGGCTAGCCCAAGCATCACCACCGATGTTGTAGTCACCGATGATTGCTACGTCGTAAGGAGTAGACTCGAATTGTAATTTGCCTTCTTTTTTCTCTTTGTCGGCTCTGGTGAACACCCAGTCACGCACCATGTCGTTAGCGATGTGGTGACCCAAGGACTGAGAAACACCGCGGAAACCTTCGCAACGAACGGGAACAACTGGCTTGCCAATTTCTTTGGATGTGTTCCGAGCTACTGCTTCGATGTCATCCCCGATTAGACCGATGGGACATTCAGATTGAATGGAAACACCACGGTTGAGAGGGAAAAGAACTTCCAATTCTTGGATGAGTTTGGTGAGTTTTTTGTCACCACCGAAAACGATATCCCGTTCTTGGAAGTCAGAGGTGAAGTGCATGGTACCAAAGGTGTCTACACCTGTAGTACCAATGTAGTAGTTACGACGACCAGACCAAGACCAGTAACCGCAACCTACAGGCCCGTGGCTGATGTGGATCATGTCCTTAATAGGGCCCCAAACCACACCTTTTGAACCGGCGTAAGCACAACCACGAGCGGTCATTACACCAGGAAGAGATTTGATGTTAGATTTAACGCCGCAATCGCTCTTACCTTCTTCGTATACGTTTAGGTGCTTTTCCCGTTTTTTAGCTGCTTTTTCGGGATAAGCGCTTAGTACTTCCTTAATTAGTTCTTTTCTTTCTTCGATGATGTTTTGATTTTCTGGAGGAGTCATTTTTGCCTCTCTAGCTCCTAAGGAACGGGGATAGGAAGGGGAACTTCGTCCCCTGTGGGGTTGGGGACTTGCAGTCCCCTTGGGGGATACAGGTAATCGGTAGAAACAAGGTAAAAGGTAAATTATGCAATTGTTTCCTTTCCCTTTTCCTACATCAGAGTTTACTTAACAGGTGCTTCAGCAGCAGTTTTACCGATGATGTCTGCGTGCTTGGTATCGTCATCAAGAATACCGAATTCAACCAACAATGCTTCTAGCTCATCCATTTCGATTGGTGTGGGGATTGTGAGCTTGTCGTTGTTGATGATCTTCTTAGCTAGGGCGCGGTATTCGTTACCTTGTGCGCTGTCGGGTGCGTATTCGTTAACAGTCATCCGGCGTAATTCTGCGTGTTGAACGATGTTGTCGCGGGGTACGAAGTGAATCATTTGAGTGTTCAAACGTTCAGCCAAAGTTTCGATCAATTCGATTTCCCGGTCAACTTTACGGCTGTTACAAATCAAACCACCCAAACGCACGCCGCCGGAGTGAGCATATTTCAAAATACCACGAGCGATGTTGTTAGCAGCGTACATCGCCATCATTTCACCAGATGTAACGATGTAGATTTCTTGTGCTTTACCTTCACGGATAGGCATAGCAAAACCACCGCACACAACGTCACCCAATACGTCGTAAGATACGAAGTCTAGGTCTTGGTAAGCACCAGCTTCTTCCAAGAAGTTAATGGCGGTGATGATACCACGACCGGCGCAACCTACACCTGGTTCTGGGCCACCAGACTCCACGCACTTAACACCACGGAAACCGGTGAGCATTACTTCTTCGAGTTCTAAATCTTCTACTGCACCACGTTCAGCAGCTAGGTGAAGAACTGTGGTTTGAGCTTTACTGTGGAGCATCAAACGGGTAGAGTCAGCTTTGGGGTCGCAACCTACAATCATGATGCGCTGACCCATTTCTGCCATAGCTGCGAGGGTGTTTTGGGAGGTGGTAGATTTACCGATACCACCTTTACCGTAGAAAGCTATTTGTCTAATGTTATCGTCAGTCATTGTTCTTGTTTTCCTGCAATTGGTTGGTTGGTGGGTCTTTTTTGTTTGAGGATCTCACGCCTGTCGGAGCTATGGCTGTGAGGGTTTGTAGAACATCGCCGGTGGCGATCGCTCCACAGTAAAAACATAAATAAGTAACTGCATATACTTCCTCGTTAAATTTGTTTTCTTTTGGACAGGCAATTTTAGATTTTGGATTTTGGATTAATTCCACTGAAAAATGCGGACGCTTGTAAGCTTAAATAATTATTGGTAATTTGTCTTTTGTCCTAGTCATTAGTCATTTGACTAATGACTAAGAGATTACGCAATTTACAAATACGTCGTCATGTGTCTCAGCTTCCAAAACTTAGTAGGAATTGACCTAAATATTCGTCAACAATTGATGTTTAAGTCCGATTATTTGTTCAAAATAGCGGGTTTCAAGTTCGAGACTTTATCTAGTGCAGCTTTTGTATCATCTGCGGATACTCCAGCTACAGCCATTGATTCACTCAGGTGTTTGACGATCGCATCGAAGTGTGACTGTTGTAGTGCCATACCTGTGTGGGTTTTGTCCATCGCACGGCCGCCGTATTCCTTTGGCCCTTCAAATATTTGAGAAAAGAAAGTAATCTGATGATTACGTTGCTTTACCATGTCTGTGTTAGCGAAAAAACCCTTGAGGCTGTTATCTGCAAGAATGCGTTTGTGAAGCTCATCTACTACTTTCTCAATAGTAGGTTTTCCGCCAATTTTTTCGTACAATGTACTCATGTTTGTCTCCTTTGAAGCGAGTTGAATGACGGAATTTGCAATTAGGCGCTTGACTATTTTCGCCTATATGCTGTTGTTAGTAGGACTGATACCAATTCGTAATTCGTAATGAAGAAAGTAAGATTTGATTTAGATTTGCTGATTTCAATCTGGAACTTTCTGTTGACGAATTGGTATAAAACATTGAGTGGAGACAATTATTCAAGTCCAATCCTACTTTTTGTTGTTAGCTGATGCTTATTCGGGCGTATTTGTAGAGTACGTAAACTCTACAGGAATTTTTAAACTGCTTCAACTACAAGGTTTTTGCTGACACGATCTTGTAATCTGGCTTCGATCGCAATTTTCAAGGTTGCTGTGCTACTGGAGCAAGAACCACAAGCACCTTGTAAAATTACTTTCACGCGATCGCCTTCTACATCATACAGTTCTACATCTCCTCCGTCTGCAATTAAAACGGGTCTAACTTCTTCGTCGAGAACTTTTTGAATGAGGGCGATTTTTTGAACGTTGGTTAGCGATCGCTCCTTAGAAGTAACAATTTCTGTGGCAACTTTTACGCCGTAATTGTTGAGATCCGGTGCGGTTGCTTCTTGTCTTACTGATTTAATAATATCATCAATATTCGCCAGACAGGAACCGCATCCGCCACCAGCTTTTACATAATTTGTTACTTGTTCGGCATCAGTGAGATTATTTTCTAAAATCACGCGACGAATCTTAGATTCGCTAATACCAAAACAGCTACAAACTAATGCGCCTTCATCATCGTCATCGTGGCTATCTAAAGGAATGCCACGATAATTATAAATTGCCGCTTCTAAAGCTTCTTGTCCCATGACAGAGCAGTGCATTTTAGCTTCTGGTAAACCACCCAAGTAATCTGCAATGTCTTTATTGGACACTTTCAAAGCTTCATCTAAAGTCAAACCTTTAACCATTTCGGTTAATGCGCTAGAAGAAGCGATGGCACTTGTGCAGCCAAAGGTTTGAAAGCGCGCATCCAGAATCTTATCAGATTCTACTTCAACCTTGAGGTGCAATCTCAGAGCATCACCACAAGCAATGCTACCAACTTCCCCCGTTGCAACCTTAACACCAGGTTCGCTGACTTGTTCGATTTCTCCCTGGTTTTGGGGATTGTAAAACAGTTCTAATACTTTATCTGTGTAGTCCCACATGGTGAATTTTAGATTTTAGATTTTGGATTTTAGATTGAGGGATTTGGTATGGGGGAGGCAGTGCGGTCTTGGGGTCTCCCCAAGTGGAGCAACTGCCGTCATTGGGTATGGGGCATTGGTTATTAATTCATCTCCCCATCTCCCTATCTCCCCATCTTCCCAGTCCCTAACGGTGCGCTAGTGCTTGTTCTTGTCCTTGCAGCCAACCTGCGTCGTCGTTTTTGAAGGGTGAGAGGGCGCGTAGACGTTCTACAATACCGGGCATGACTTCGATAACTTTATCGATTTCAGCTTCTGTGGTGTAGCGAGAAAGGCTGAAGCGGATGGAACCATGCAAGGTGGTGTAGGGTAAGCCCATTGCCCGGAGGACGTGGGAAGGTTCGAGCGAACCAGAGGTACAGGCAGAACCAGATGAGGCACAGATACCGAATTTGTTCAATAACAGTAGAATTGCTTCACCTTCAATGTACTTGAAGCCGATATTGGTGGTGTTGGGTAATCTCTGCGTAGGGTCACCATTAACTACACAATCGGGAATGGTGGCGAGTAAAGTTTGTTCTAGGCGATCGCGCAGCCTTCTTTCTCTTTTTGTTGCTTCTTCCAAGTGTAACAGTTCTAGTTCCGCAGCTTTACCCAAGCCAATAATTCCCGGAACATTCTCTGTTCCCGCCCTGCGTCCGCGTTCTTGGTGTCCGCCAAGCAGCAAAGGACGGAATCTCACACCGCGTCGCACATACAAAGCACCAATTCCTTTGGGTGCGTGTAGCTTGTGACCGGACAGAGTTAACATATCTACGGTGCTATTCTTCATATTCATGGGAATTTTACCCACTGCTTGCACCGCATCAACGTGGAAGAGAGCGCCATGCTCTTTTACTCGTAACCCAATCTGCTCAATGGGGAAAACCGTACCGGTTTCGTTGTTGGCGTACATAATTGTTACCAACGCCGTGTTACCAGTCAAGGAAGCTTCTAGTTCATTGAGATCCAACTGCCCTCGATTGTTCACCGAAAGGTAGGTAACGTTGTAACCTTGGGTTTCTAATTGTTTGCAGACATTCAGTACTGCTGGATGTTCTACTTGGGTGGTGATGATGTGTCGCTTTTCTGGTTGCGCTAACAATGCAGCGCGAATGGCGGCGTTATCTCCCTCAGTTCCGCAACTGGTGTAGACAATCTCTGACTCATCGGCTCCCAATAAGGCTGCTAATTGTTCTCTGGCTGTTTTCACGCCTTTGGCAAGTTGTCCGCCAAAAGTATGCATACTAGAGGGATTGCCGTAAAAGTCCGTCAGGTAAGGCAGCATTGCCTCTACAACTTGCGGATCTACCTTGGTAGTAGCATTATTATCGAGATAGATGCAGTTCTTTTCCATTGTTTGTAATTTGATATCAGAATAATTACCAATGTGGGGAATAGGGAATGAGGGATAATTACCAATCTTTTGATTCTCTAACCTGATACCCGTTACCCTTTAACTTTTAAGCTTCAACAATTCGTAATTTTTGAGTTGAATTTTGCATTACGAATTACGAATTATCTTATTAGGCTTCTACTCCCATTGTGCGGGGTTGACGTTTTTGTAATTGTTCAGAGTACTTCTGAGAATAGCACTTAAACCAACGTTCCCAGTAATCTTCTTTATTAGTTAATTTTGCAAGGACGCGATTGTAATTGGCAAACCAGCCTTCCCAATAATCAGCAGGCTGTTTCACGCAACCGTCGCAGGTGGGACAACCAGCTTTACACTGAGGCACTGTATGAATGCTACCAACACAGTTGGTGCAAAGTTCGGGATCTATCCAGCGATCGCCATCAACTATTTTGATTGCACCGGTAGGACATACAGATAGACACAAATCACAGGAAATACATTGGCTAGTGATTTTGTAAGCCATGATTATTCTCCTTTTTGAAGATGGGGCATTGGGCATCCCTTCTCTGCGAGACGCTACGCGAACGGCTTCGCTCAGGGCAAGTGGGCATTGGGCATTGGGGATGGTGAGTGCTGAGTTAAGAGTTAAGAGTTAGGAGTTAGGAGTTAGGAGTTATTCTCTCCACACTCCGTCATCTTCCTCATCTCCCTATGCCCCATGACCCATGCGCCATGCCCTATTCCTTACTCCATTGTTCGTAAAACTCTAAAGCAACCTTCTCAATTACGTCGTAAGCTTCAACAGTCTGTATACCAGCTTCTTGCAATTTTTCTTTGGGGCAGTTACCAATTTTGGAAACTAAAACTGCTTTGCAATCTGCGATCGCTTTCATAATATGCTCAAAGGAAGCTTCTTCGCCGTATCCACCTTGGCAATATTGATCGATTTTGCGATGACTGATAAAGCGAACTTCATTACCATCTACTTCGTAAATTTGGAATTCTTTGGCGTGACCGAAGTGCTGGTTAACTAAACCGCCACCTTTGGTTGCTACTGCAACTAAGATTTTGGGGTTGTTGGCAACTTTTTTGCCAGCTAGTGCCTTTTCTTTGGCTGCTTTAATTTCTTGTTTAAATTTCTCAATACCTTCGTGAACTTCTTGGCGCATTTCTAGGTTATATTCTGGGGCCATTTCCAAGAATTTATCTTTGGTAAATTCCTGGCTGCGGTCTTCTCCCAATAATCCCACTGCATCGGCACGGCACTGGCGACAGTGACGCATCATTTTCATGTTACCGGAGCAGCTGTCTTGGAGTTCTTTAAGTTCTTTGGGTGTGGGGCCGCGTTGACCGATTAAACCAAAGTGTGTGCCGTGTTCTGGTGCAGAAATCAAGGGCATGATGTTATGCAGGAATGCACCTTTTTCACGAATGACGCGATTGACTTCAATCAAGTGTTTGTCGTTAATTCCGGGAATCATTACGGAGTTGACTTTACACAAGATATCAGCTTTTTTTAAGGCTTCCAATCCTTCCATCTGCTTTTCGTGCAGCAGTTTCGCCCCTTCGATGCCTCTGTAACGTTTGCGTTTGTAGTGAACCCAGGGGTAAATCTTAGCACCGATTTCTGGATCTACCATGTTGATGGTGATCGTCACGTGATCTATATTTAACTGTTTAATGCGATCGATGTATTCCGAGAGCATTAAACCGTTAGTAGATAAACAAAGTTTAATATCTGGTGCTTGCTGTGCAATTAACTCAAATGTGCGGAAAGTCTTTTCTGGGTTGGCTAGTGGGTCGCCAGGGCCAGCAATTCCCAAAACTGTCATTTGGGGAATCTTGCCTGCAATGACCAGAGTTTTGTGTGCTGCTTCTTCTGGTGTCAGCAACTCGCTAACTACTCCAGGACGGCTTTCGTTGGCACAATCATATTTGCGGTTACAATAGTTGCATTGAATGTTACAGGCAGGAGCAACTGCAACGTGCATCCGGGCGTAGTGGTGATGGGCGTCTTCGCTGTAGCAGGGATGTTGAGCAATGCGTTCTTGGAGTTTTTCGTCCATTTCCACGGTGGTACTGCTATCGCAGCCGCAACCACCGGATTTTGCTTGGGTTGTTGTCGAGTCCGTGGCGGGGGAGGTGACGAGTCGTGTAGACGGTGGTGTCATTGAATTTCGCAAAAGGATCGGTGGACTTGGCTGCCACTGTGGGAGATGCAGTGGCTACTCTCTATGCCCGGAAATTGAAGTCGTGGCTGGTACACTGCCTGCAAACGCTTAGGTTTAGGCGACTTGTTATCAAGTAGGGCAGGCGGTAGATATTTGATTTTGGGCTGTGATTTTGGGCTGGTGTGTGTCAACGTTCGGTTCTTGGGAGAATTGTGCTTGCAGCCACGACTTCTATTCATTTGGGGCATGGTGCTATGTCATCCCTCCACTTACTCTTCGCTGCCTTTTTGTGTAGGAGCGTTAGGTAATTGGCGATATAAGATTTATATCAGCCGTATTTGACCCAGGGAACGCGTCTATCTAGGATAGAATTTATTGGATTTATTAAGCTTGTACTCAAATAGGAAAAACTCTAATTCTTTGAGCTTTACAAGAATTAAAAAAAATTTTTTCGGGTAGGGGTTCTAGTATTTTTGGATTGGGGTTCTAGTGTTTAGAGAAGGGGGTTCAGGATTTCTTTGTACTCAGCCAAAACTCGCTTCCAGCAAGGATTTTAATTCACTTGAAACTCAGTTTGAGTTATTTAAATGTGTACTCAAATTCTCCTCAAATCCCGTCAAAAGCAACAAAGACTAAGGAATTTGGGGGAAAAACTGGAGCAGAATATGTCGTACTACTCCAGATACGTGCGAAATTCAATTCTGTATCCAACATATCATTTTTTTTGGGCTAAAAATGCAATTCATATTTTTTTAACTTTTACTTTGGCAATGATATGCAATTAGGGTTCTAACTTTTAGCTGGTAAGGCATACAGCCTCGTCAAAATGGGTGTGTTGATGCACATGTTTTTCAAAAAATTTAACTTTTAGCTCGTTTTTTTCATTCCAAGGATGAAGAGATAAGAGGGATGAAGGAGATGAGGGAGTTTTTTGATTGTTATTTGTTGTGAATTTTGTGTTTTGACGAAACAATCAAATTTAATCTAACATGACTTGGCGATCGCAATAAATATTCTGAATTGTTCGCTGCAAACTTTTGTATCGCTTTTCATGTAACTGCATACCCTCAGGTAAAGTTAGATCGGCGGCTATAAGTAGGCCGATGTAAATAATTATTGTTGGGATAAGGCAGTTCTTGCTGGGAGCAGGGAGCAGGGAGCAGGGGGAGAAAGAGTTTGAGCCTTATTTACTTTTCTTTGCATAGTTTGGTTTTATTTCACCGACTTACTTAGTCAAAAGTGAAAAGACCAGCAAACGCCACAAAATTTTTATCCAAATGCGCGGATGGGTAGGTGTAGAAAATCAACCTTTGACAAAAATCTCTGTGTTCCTCTCAGCACAAACCTTTCAGGCAAAAGTAAATCAAAATCACCCGCGCATCATGCCCAGACAGCATTTCAGCGATTTAGTGTCAATCAATTGAAATTTTCTAGTGATACAATTGACCCATCCGCGCAACTGAACCTTGAAAACCAAATACACATTAGCTCTAAGGCTTTGGCGGTTACAATTTTTCTTAATCCCTATTAGGGATTGAAACATCGAAGTTGCTCAAGCTTACGTTTCTCAGACTGGTGTTACAATTTTTCTTAATCCCTATTAGGGATTGAAACGTTACCTCAAGAAGTTGTAGTACAAGCAATTAAGTTGTTACAATTTTTCTTAATCCCTATTAGGGATTGAAACTGAGTTCATAACTCTATCAAAAGACCAAATAAAACTGTTACAATTTTTCTTAATCCCTATTAGGGATTGAAACGTGATTCGTGAGATTCAAATTCTGCTAAATGGTGGTTACAATTTTTCTTAATCCCTATTAGGGATTGAAACTCTTCATCTATCTCGCATGGGTCTACAGCTAAGAGTTACAATTTTTCTTAATCCCTATTAGGGATTGAAACATAGGAAAAGGTGAAAACCCAGCAACCGACAAGGAGTTACAATTTTTCTTAATCCCTATTAGGGATTGAAACTTAGATATTGACTATTACACTCAGAGTAGTTTAAGTTACAATTTTTCTTAATCCCTATTAGGGATTGAAACACTGGTGTAGCAACTTTAGGAAGTGCCGCAGTGACCGGGTTACAATTTTTCTTAATCCCTATTAGGGATTGAAACCAAGAGAAAAGTATCGTGACGCCACTAGATTAACAAGTTACAATTTTTCTTAATCCCTATTAGGGATTGAAACGAAAACTTTGCAGAAGATGAACAGCTAGACTTTGCGTTACAATTTTTCTTAATCCCTATTAGGGATTGAAACGAATTCTAGGCATATTCCCAATCATCGCCAATGTTACAATTTTTCTTAATCCCTATTAGGGATTGAAACAGAATCCATGCGATTGCTCGCGTCTTTCCCTTTGGTTACAATTTTTCTTAATCCCTATTAGGGATTGAAACTGGATGGTATGGAGTGCTACCAACTGTTAGAGTTACAATTTTTCTTAATCCCTATTAGGGATTGAAACTTCGAGAGTACGCAAGACACCTTACAGAAACTTGTTGTAGTTACAATTTTTCTTAATCCCTATTAGGGATTGAAACCAACTCAAATTAATCGGTGGTAAAGGATCTTCTGAGTTACAATTTTTCTTAATCCCTATTAGGGATTGAAACCCCAGTCAATAAAAATTCCAGATACAGGGTAGTCGGTTACAATTTTTCTTAATCCCTATTAGGGATTGAAACTATGAGGAGAATAGCGTTGAATATTTACAACAGGTTACAATTTTTCTTAATCCCTATTAGGGATTGAAACATCATTTAGGCGTGATAACCCCATAAATGCCTGCGTTACAATTTTCCTTAATCCCTATTAGGGATTGAAACCTGATTTACTGCGAGTTAAGGCAACATAAAGCAGAGTTACAATTTTTCTTAATCCCTATTAGGGATTGAAACTTAAAATTATTAAGTCAACCATGAAAAATAAAGGCGTTGCTGATTGAAAGTATGAATTACTTTCACACATAGTCAATTAAAAATTATTTAAATAATTGTATATTCACCTTGGGCGAGAGCATCTAACTTCGCTCGGTCTAATACCAAAATTTTTCCGCCTCGATGATAGCGGACGCTCGAATGGATTTGCTTGAACAATCTTACACACTCTTCATAGGTAATTCCAATGCTACGAGCAATTTGATAATATGGTAAACGCGATCGCAACAATTCTCCCTGTTCAGTTACTTCCGTTCCTTCTGTAAGTGCTGAGAACTTCAGGTATTGCGCTAAACGCACAATTGCGCGTTCTGAAACTAATCCATGCACCGTTTGATGTAGATGCTGGAGACGCTCTGTCAAAACTGCAATAATCCGCAAAGCCACTTCTGGAGTATGGTGAATCAGTGCTAGTAAAGCAGTACGCTCCAGCATCAGAATTTTGCAGTTTTGCTGTGCTACTACCGTTGCTGGTGCAAAGCCATTTTCTAACAGCGCCGTTGCAGCAAATATTTCTCCGGCTGGTAGTGTTCGCAGAATCGTTTCTTTGCCCGTAGCTGCTATTTTTTTGATTTCAATTCTGCCACCTAGAACGGCAAAAAGTTGACCAGGCAAAGGGTCACCCTCATGTAAAATGATTTCTCCTGGGAAATATTGCTTCACCATCGCATGAGCTTGTAATGCCAAAAGCTGTTGTAGTTCCAGCCCAGAAAGCAGTGGTATTTGCTTGAGTTGTTCAACTGTAACTTGCATTCTCAAAATGCTCCTGGGAATCATAACTAATTATGCGGACATGATATCAGTCCTAACTACGGGTCTTTAACCGAACCTGATATCACTTATCAATGCTGCTTATACAGCAAGCACTTTAACTCGCTTGTCGCCCCTTGAAGTAAATTCCTCAAGCTGTGGGGTCTTGGAGTCGGTGCAGCAGCTGTCAGTATCACTTCACCTTTAGCATTCACAACCCACCCCTGAGCTTCTACAATCTCTGTACTGAGTGCTGAAGTTTTCTCAATATCTCTTTTACTGGTGTACTCTGCTGCTTGTGTTGGCACAGCAGTGACTCGCCAATCTTCCCAAACTGTATTATTGTTAAGCACAGTGTTGGGGGAAGAAGGTAAACCACCACGTCCAACGATGGTGAAGCTACTATTACCTCTTTTGGCACAGAAGTTTTGGTTAATTAATTGTGAGGCATCCACTACTTCTAATGGCAATTCCTCTAAACCATTTGTGGGATCTTGTTGTGGTGTATTGAGTTGCACTGTACCATTCAACTGCTGATTAGCTCCTGTAGCAGTGATATCGCTATTTGGGGTGAGTGCATCACGAAATTGAGTACCAAATACTCCTTTGGCATTGATTATCACCTGACCACCTCGAAAGTCAGCAGAATTAGCACTGATATCACTATTGTCAGATGCAACTAAAAAATCAGTATTAATATTGATATTGCCACCGATGACATTTTCTCCAGAAGCATTAGTGGTGATTTTACTATTACGAAGCAATAGTAAATTTTGAGAGCGCAAAGTAATAGTAGCTTGTTCTTGAGTCGGGTCAGTGTTGACAGCCTGGGTATTAGCATCAACAGAAGCCTTGTTGTTCAAACGGATAAAGTCAGCATCAATATTTAAATTCCCTGCAATTCCTTTACCTGAGCTTCTGACAGTGATTATCGCCCCATCTTGAACGAGTAATTTATCGCTACTAATCTTTAAATCTCCTGCATCCCCAGTTGATTCAGTAGAAGCAAACAAGCCACTACTAGAACTACCATCAGCAGACGTACCAATCAATTGCACATCTTGAGCATTGACAGTTAAAGAACCCCCTTTACCTGCACTCTGTGTTCCGGCGCTGATTTTTGCCCCATCACGTACAAGCAATTGTTGGGTATTAATTGTCAAAAATTTTGCATCCCCAGTTGCTCCTGTGTAAGCAGTAGTAAACAAGCCACTGGGAAAGCGACTATCAGCAGTAGTACCAATCAATTGCACATCTTTGGCATTGACAGTTAAAGAACCTCCCTTGCCTACGCCCGATGTGGTTGCACCCACCTGTGCCCCATCGCCCACGAGCAACTGTTGAGTATTAATTGTCAAGTCTCCAGCATCGCCAGTTGACCCTGACTGAGCAGATGTATTCAAACCACTGCCAGAACGCCCATCACTAGAGACACCAATCAGTTGCACATCTTGAGCATTGACAGTTAAAGAACCTCCTTTACCTGTACCTTGTGTACTGGCATCAACAAATGCACCATCCCGTACCAGCAAATATTGAGTATTAATTGTCAAATCTCCTGCATTGCCAGTTGTTCCAACGGCAGCAGTAGTAAATAAACGGCTCTTAAGATAACCATCAATAGACTCACCAATCAGTTGCACATCGTTAGCAGTGACAGTTAAAGAACCTCCTTTACCTGTACCCGATGTACTGGTATTTATCAGTGCCCCATCCCGCACAAGCAACTGTTGGGTATCAATTTTCAAGTTTCCTGCATCTCCGGTTGAGAGAGTAGAAGTCAACAAGCCGCTAGGAAAGTAACCATTACTAGAAGTACCAATCAGTTGTACATCTTTAGCAGTGATAGTTAAAAAACCCCCCTTACCTGCACCATATGTCTCTGCATCTATTTGTGCGCCATCTAGCACAAGCAAACGTTGGGTATTAATTGTCAAGTTTCCGGCATCCCCAGTTATTCCTGAATAAGCTTGAGTAAACAAGCCACTCCTAAAGCGACCATCAGTAGAAGTACCAATCAGTTGTATATCATTAGCAGTGATAGTTAAAGAACCACCCTTACCTGTACCGTATATGCTGGCATCAACGTATGCCCCATCCCGCACGAGCAAACGTTGGGTATTAATCGTCAAATTTCCAGCATCCCCAGTTGACCCTAAACCAGCGTTAACAGATAAGTCACTGGCAAAGTCACCATTTGGACTCCTACCAATTAGTTGTATATCTTCAGCATTGACAGTTATAGAACCCGTCTTACCTGCACTATATGTCTGCGTAGCAACATTAGCTCCATCGCGCACAAGCAAATTTTGGGTATTAATCCTCAAGTCTCCGGCATCCCCGGTTGAGTAAGCATAATTGAACAAGCCACTGGGAAACTGACTATTGACAGTACCAATCATTTGCACATCTTTAGCATTGACAGTTAAAGAACCCGCCTTACCTGCACCAGATGTATATACAGCTACCTGTGCCCCATCGATCGCCAGCAAATTTTGGGTATTAATTGTCAAGTCTCCGCCATCTCCTGTTGATTGAGTAGAAACAAACAAGCCACTGGGAAAAAGACCATCGGCAGTAGTACCAATCAGTTGCACATCTTGAGCATTGACAGTTAAAGAAGCGCCCTTAGCCGTACCAAATGTGGCTGTACTTACTTGCGCCCCATCTAGCACAAGCAAATTTTGAGTATTAATTGTCAAGTCTCCGGCATCCCCGGTTGAGTAAGCAGAAGCAAGCAAGCCACTGGAAAAGTAACCATCAGCAGATGTACCAATTAATTCTACTGAATTAGTAGCATTGACTACTAAATTCCCACCTTTTTCTTCTAACAGAGTACTTGCTTCTATCTGGGAACCATCGGCTATGGTAACCCGCTGACCCTGGATTTGGATGTCACCGCTACCTGCGCCACTGGCATCTACCGCTGAAAGTTTTGATAGTTGAATATTGCCAAAGTTTTGCACTCCATCGTAGCTCAAGGCAAAACCTTTAGTTATCGGTGTGAGACTAACTAAACTGTTATCCCCTACACTGCCTAACTCTATTCTTCCCCCTGCTGTCTTTAGCGTTGCTCCCTCTAAGGAAATATCGCCACCCACCAAGGCTAAAGTTTGATTGGCTGGTACTCGCAGTGCATTTGTTGTATCAATCAATTCATCTGTGAGCCTTACACCTTGACCGTCGCCTTTGACCTCAATAGTGGCTGGATTAACTCCATATTGCAAGCCAATGGGTGTATTTATCGTTAGTAAAGGTGTAGATTCAGGAGTCGTAGCACTGAACTCAAAACCATTAGCAAATTTGATGCTACTTGCTGTGCTAGCAATAAATGAACCACCAATATCTAAGCGGGCATTTTCTCCAAAAATAATGCCGTTTGGATTAATTAAAAATAAATTCGCTGTAGCGTTCGTCCGCAAAATTCCGTCTATTTTTGATTGCGAACCACCTGTAACTCGACTAATAATATTTTGAATATCTGGAGGATTATTAAAGTAAGCTGTAGTATCTTTGAGAACAGAAAATTCGCTGAAACTGTGAAACAGATTAGTTCCTGCTTGTGTGCCACCAGTGATATTTGTAATGTTATTTAGTGTATTTACATTGCTATTATTGGGTAATGTTGTATCTGGGGTGATTTGTGCAATGGCGATATTTGGGTGAAATGCGATCGCCATTCCTAATGTAAGTAACCAATCTAAATGTCTGACATTAACCGCAACCATCCCTAGCTTTAAAAACCAGTTTTCACCCATACTTACTTTAGACATCACACCCTCAAAGTAGGTAGCCATTACTGAATTACTGTAAAATCTGATTTTCAAGTACCTAGTATTGGATAAACGAATAGAGCGATCGCTCTTTCCAACATCATCGGCTGAAACCCCATCATTTCGTCAAATTCACCAAGTTTTTAATCTAAATAAAGGATTATAAAAGACTACCTGAAACCTCAAAGACATTCATTTATCTTGTCATGATTCGTATTACGATCGGATGACTAGCATGATTTTTGACTGGTTTCGACTGTTTCAAACATCCTCTAATAAAAGTTTTCGACCTACTGAAATTTTTATCTATTTTGCTGAGAAAACCCCATAGGTAGCGATCCGAGCGAAGAGGGAAGGTTGCAACGTTATCTAAAAGTTACGCCAGAGCAGAAGAGTAAAGACGCTACAATTTAATTCTGTTGATAAGGGTTAGGTTGATGAGTCCATCACTTGAAAAAGTTTTAAGCGAGATTGAACAACTGACTCCAGAGGAGCAATTGACAGTGATGGGGCATTTGCTGGAGCGTGTAAAGAAACATATCACTCAGGCGCAACCAAAACGCAAGTGGAGCGATTTGAAGGGTATGGCTCCCTATCCATTATTAGGTGAAGATGCTCAAGAATGGGTTTCGCGGACTCGACGGGAAGGAGATGAGCATCGAGAACGGTTGTTGTGAACAGAACAATGAAGATTAGTGATGCCTTAGCTGGAGTTTCTCGCTTATTTCTCGACACAGCACCCGTAATTTATTTTGTAGAACGGAATCCGTTGTTTGTGGATTTAGTCGATCCAATTTTTGATCGGTTAGAAGCTGACATTACAGCAGTAGTATCTGGAATAACGTTATCAGAGTGTTTGGTGGGTGCTATACGTCTGGGGTTAGTGGATTTAGAGCAGGCTTTTGTCGATATGTTGCAACAAGAACAAGTAGTTTTTGTAGAAATTAATGCTGCTATTGCGCGAGAAGCCGCGAAAATTCGGGTGCGTTATAACCTTCAGTTACCCGATGCGTTGCAGGTGGCGGCGGCTTTAATGGCTGGTTGTGAGGCGTTTTTGACTAATGATGCGGCTTTTAAGCGGGTGACGGAGTTGAGGGTTTTGGTAGTGAGTGGGTTGTTGGTGGAGTGAGCAGACTATTTGCAATATTAAAGGTGCGATCGCTAGATAAATTAAAAAAACTGACGTAGCAAATATAATTGAATCTCATCTCATTGCTTTTCAATTACAGATAGAAGCAGAGGATAATTGGTGTTAGGCTCAATAGCTATCACTATATTCTATAGATATACAAGTTGGGATTTGGTAGTTAGACTACAACTGCAAAATTAATTGTGACAATAACAAACAGCTTACCGCGACTTGATTCTACGCATCACGTCGCGGTAAATTCAAAAGCTGCTATTCCCATAAAAGAATTGAAGGCAGTTGTTCCAGATGAGTTAGGCGCAGCAAAGTATAACCAATACCAACCTCACCACGGAATAAACCAGGAACGTATACGCTTGAGTGTAGGGCGGGTTCGAGATAATATCCTTTGTGTCTTGCTTGCTGCACAATTTGTAATGCATGAATTTTGGCATTTGTCAACAAATCTGGTTTTCCCAATCGGCTGGCTGCACATAGCAGAAATTCAATCTGTCCCATCTGACCGCAGCATAGTTGGTTTACTATCCCTTGTTTCTGGGTGAGTTGCTTTTGGGTAGTTTTGATTGCCACTTGGATATCCCGATCGATTGCTTCAGTTTCTAACATTGGCAGTCCGCCAAGGCGGGCTAAACCGATACCGGTTGCACCGTGACACCAACTAGACATCAGTGAAGAAGATTCGGATTTGGCACTTGCTTGGAGAAATTTAGAAAAGTCCCTGAGATCCGGCCAGTTGCCTACCTCTGGTAAAAATATACTTTGTTCGTAGGCGATCGCTTCTGCGGCAGCCGCCCGAAACTCAGCATCATTCGTCACCTGTGCCAGTTTCAGCAGGGCGTAGGCAATTCCGCCTGCTCCGTGGGAAAAGCCCGTTAACAATCGACCATCCAGCGTTTTCCAAGCTCTGCCTTTAGAAGTTATTACACTTTCGGCTAATAAATGACGACCAATCAGGCAGGCACGTTCTAGCACAATTGGGTCGCGAACAACCTGGTACAATGCCAATAAACTCAAAAGCGTACCTGCTGTACCGCCGGCGATATCCAAACTGCGATCGCTAGTAATTGCCTCTGGTACTATCGAGTATGCCAAATTTAGAGCATCTGCAAGCAAGCGATCGTCATTGAGAAACTGACCGATTTTAGTCAGGCTGTAAATCCATCCTCCTAGTCCAGTTGATAAGCCAAGATTCAGGTTTGAGAATTCACCTTTTGGCTGTTCAATTTTGGCTACCGCCTGACGAAACTCCTGCAACGCTCCCAAACACAGTTCTCGAAACTCTCCATCTTTTTTAATATGCTCTACCGCTGCCAGAAATAATGCAATTCCTAATTTGCCATCAAAAAGGCTCAGTTCTGTGGGTTGAAATTGGAATCGCTGTTGTTGAGCGATAAACTGAGGAGCAAGCCAAGTTACAGATCCATCAGGAGCGCAAATCGCTCGCTCTTTTAATCTGCGGGCAATTGCCATGACCTCAGCAACCAAATCTGACTCATCCAGCATCGCCTCAGATGATTGCTGCACGCTTAGAGAAGTTTGATTGGCAGGTTTTTCCGGTGCAGCTATCTCTTGACCGGGAACCATTCTTAAATATAGAGTGCTGCGGATAAAATCAACTTGTATCGCCAAATCAGATTTGCTCAGGTTGTTGATGCGCTCTAGTACTAATTCAAAGCTAGAACCTTGGAAAAATCCCTCAACGCGACTATCTGGGGATAACTCCAACACATCTGTATCAGGATAAATTGAGAAAAAAGGAACATCCAACTGCTCCATTTGTTGGCGTTCAGACTGGAGAAGAGACCAGAATTTTGGTTTTTCAGTTGCGCCTGCTGCTGTTAACTTGAGGATTTCCAGTCCAATACTGCGGTCAACTCCATCCCGCAAGTACTCTGAACTACGGAGCTTGCTTAAAATTCTCAAATAAGTGTTTGTGGGGCGAAACACAAAGCGCACAAGCTGTTTTGCCATTGTCCGCAGCGGGCTATCTGGGGAGAGTAACACGTCTTGTTTCTCTTGCAGGAAGCGATACATCTGCTCAAATCCTTCCACCACTGCCTCTATCCAGTCTGATAAATTGGCAGGTTGTCCATTTAAGGTTGGCACGTGAGCTAAAAATGGATCGATCGCCAGCAGCTTTTGATTTAAAGCCATCTGGTCTGTATTTACGCCAGACCACTGGAGTCCTTTATAATGCCTAGTCTCTTGATTGTGGCTGCCCAAGCCACTGAAATCAAAGCCGGAGTTACCATTGGCTGCTGGATGCCAGACAGGTAATAAGGCAGTACGCATCACGGAATTATCTACGCGATGGAATGCGAGTTGTTGAGCAGTCTGTAGGTTTGCTGATGACTCGTTTTTCGGTCGATGCTGCATCACAGCTTCGGTATCAATTAGAACTGGATATTCTCCAGAGGCAATGATATTTTCGTAGTGACAATCGGTAGCATCTAGCACGTAAACCAAACATAATAACATCCCTGCCCGTTGGTAATGGCGTTCTATTTGGGCTGTATCTTCACAGGCTTGGGAGGTGACAAACTCTACCCAGCCGTGAGTATCGCGGTTAATTACTTGCAAGGTTTTTAGAGGCAGAGGAGAACCCTGTTCGTTTAACCAAGCCAAAAACTGATTGTACGCCTGTTCAATGCCTAAATGCTTGGGTTTGTATACTAAGTGCAGATTTGGCTCGATTTTCAGTGTAATTACAGAGCGTCTGCCGCGATGGGGGTCAGATCGGAGAGGCTGCACCGCTGTCACCTGACCGAGAGGTAAACCGTTGTTAAATTTCTCTGCAATTTCTGACCAGTCTGCGTCCAAGTGATGCAGAAATTCTAACTGCGATTCTACCCAAAGTTCGGTTGCCGTAGCCAGTAACCTTGCTAAAGCAGCATATTCTACAAAAAAAGAAGTTAGTTTGCCCTGCAACATTTCCCGAACAAAGCGGATATAGAGGTTGCGGCTTTGCAGTTCTTGTGTCTGTGTCAGTAGACGAGTAAAAGAGGATTGTTGAGCGACTCGCCAACTGGTAAAAGCTATCTGTAAAGGTTGTGTGGCGATGTCAATTAACTGACCTAGCAAACTGCGTTCAAATACACCATGAACCTCATCGGTTAATCTCTGGTAAGACTCGCCAGTTCTAGCAATTAGTTCTTGTTGAGCAAATAAAACAAATGGAGCGAGAATCTCTTCAAAGGGAAGGGGAGACTGGGGAATCAAAAAGCGATGTGAGGTCTTTGCATCAAGATTTGTTGCTGCCTGAGAAAAGGCAAGATTGAGAACAGATGAGAGTGTCTTTGCCCAGTTGGGTAGGGGAGCATCGTGGCGCAAACATACAGGTGCGATCGCGCTTTTTGCTGTTTCTAAATTCAGCCCATCCCATTGCAAGTATTGTTGAAAATGCTCGAAATTTCCTTTTGCTACTGTCTGACACCAAGTCTCAAGACGCGATTGCAAGAGTTTTTCATCAGTTTCGGGGGAGGGTGAGAAAATCTGGCGATCGAGTCGTTCAAACAGATTGCTAGCGCGGCTAACGATGCTTTGCAACTGAGTTGTAGAAATAACGGGGTTGGCGATCGCGGGCAACTGCTGTGTAGAGATACTAGAAATAACTGGGTTCATCTTAATTTTCCTTATAAACTACGATGTAGAGCTTGTAATACGGTGGCGGTGGTGAAGACACAATACTTGTCAAAAACTACACTGCCTTGAATCGTGCCGTGGTAAATCCACTGGTTAAATTTATTGGGATTTAGGTCATCCGGTAATGGAACTTGCAACCTGGCTGACGAAATCCAAGAACCATTGGGCTGTTGCTGTGCTAATAACCAATCAGTTGCCTTGGCGATCGCTGCTTGTACTGCGGTATCTTGCCGTCTCAGTATCAGCAGTCGCAAGCACCAAGCTGTGGCAAATGGCGAACCAGAGGGGCAATCGCTAGTTGCGACAAATCCCTGAGAACTAAGGCGGTTCATTCCCCACGCCACGGCGTTGGTAATACAATCAGAATTTGGATAACAAGCGGCGATCGCCTCAGCCGCTAGAGCTGTTACATATTCGGGATCTTGCCACCAGTAAGCCAGCCAGCTACCATCATTTTGCTGAGTCGATCGCAAATAATCTTGAAGCTGAAAGCGGTATTCCGGCAAAGCTGCTATTGCCGCACTCACGCAAGTATGGGAACCGCACCAACCCGCAAATCCGATTTCCGGAGAAGCATGAATAAAAGCCCGAATCGATTCCTCACTCTCATAGGTGCAAATACCTCCATCCGGCCGCTTATGATCTGCTAGGGATTGCATCGCTTGACGCGCCCGTTCTGAATTACTCTCACCAATAGCGCGGGCAAGCTGGAGTACCCAACCAGTACTATCTGCATCGCCAGGGGGCAAACGATTGTAACCCCATTTGCCATTGACGCGATGGCGGCGACTATTGAGCAGATTCCAAGCTGTGGAAACAGCTTTAGAAACGCGGGAATCGGGTATATTCGCTAACATTGTTCCTACATAACCAGTCACCCATTCATCGCTCAAGCCAGCCGCTAGGTGAAAATCAATCCACCACCCCTCAGAATTCCGTGCAGTTAGCAAAAAAGTAACGGCTGATTCGATATGGGAAACTCTCCCCCCGTCGCCACGTTCTTGCTTGGTTGCGTCCTCTGTACTTACCGTCTCAGCAGAACGCCCAGGTATTTTACTCAGGGGTTGATGCATTGCACCAAAATAAATTTTGCTTGCTAGGGGTTGCCCTGATTGATAAATGAGTTTGATATGGTTCAACCCCCGGACGTAAATGCGATCGCCCAGATGCTTTACTAAGCTATAACCAGAGTATTTGAGCAAAGCATCTTTGGTTTCTTTGGCACATAAACCTTGGGAAGTTAGATAATCTAGCAGCGATTCCCATTGTCCGTTTACGCAGGCTTGGTACCGGGTGAGAAAAATTCCTTCAATGCCAATTCGCGGGTAAATCTGTTCGCCAATATCAAGGTCGAGGATAATGCCATCAACGCAGCCAGAAAGGGAGTTGACGAGCTTTTCTACCTCCGCAAGCTGTCCCGTCCAGCCTATTTCATTCAAGTATGGCAGCAATTCCGAAGGAGAACCGACAAGGCAGAGTCTTATTGCTTCCACGGTTCGGGAAAACATCAGCCCAACCTGAAAAATGCTGGTTCGGGGAGGCAACCGTTTGATACAGTCGATGAATTTTTTCTCTAAGGCGGGAGGCAAAGGCGTGCCTAATAATAAAGGCATAGCTTGTTCCCAAATCCAAGAGTAGTTGAAGGAGATTCCTGAATTATCTGGTGGGCTAGTCACTCCGAAAAATAACCCAGGTATGGGGATATTAGTAGTCTGGCAACCCAAAAATGCTGGGTCAGGGCTGGGGGAAGGGGTAAAGGGTAAGGGATTTAAAACCTTTCCCCTTTCCCCTTTCCCCTTTACCCCGCCAAGTGAACTTGGCGAGCTACTAGTATCGCCATCCAGCTTTAAATCAAACTCTAACCAAAGATCGCTAATGAAGTAATGGAGTAAGGAAGAAGGATCTGCCCATTCGGTGGAGAACTTCTGAATTTGTTGCCAAACGGGATGTTTGTTAAAATCCTCCGACAGACGTGTATGGGGGTTTAAGCCTGCTAAAATGTCTCGACCGGTATCGGTAATTTGAAAAGCAAAGTCAACTACTGGAGCAGAAGGTTGCAGGCGATATTCAAAGCCATAAGTCGAAGCGATCGCATCTGGAAAGTAACTGCTTACAGAGTCGAGTTGTTCTATCGCTTGCGGGCAGACTAGGGGGGTCAGATGCGGCTTGAGGGGTTGCAGAGAGTCTTTTAAAGAGTAGAGCCAGGTATGAGTGCGTTGGTAAACCATGACAGAAACAAAGATGAGTAAGCGATCGGATTAATTTCGGCGGTTGCTGGTTCGCTAGGTTTGAGATGGGAAAATGAAGAAGAATTCAGAATTCAGAAGTCAGAGTTCTTCGGTAAACGATTGGATTCATGGAAGTTTCAGCCAAGTCTCCCGGTTTCAATCCTGGCAAACAGGTAGATAAGTTGCGTTGGCGAATTACAGCGGCAAACTGCTCCTGCGGTAGAGCATTGGCGGGTACAGGGGGCATCGTTACCCTGGCTCCATCGGCGTAAAAAACAATCACTAAGGCTTCGCGGGTGCGATCGCTTGTGTTTTTGCGCGAACTGTGCAGCGTCCAGCCAGAATGGAAACTTGCATCTCCGGCTGCCATTGCTCCATAATTTTTGAGTTGAAACCCCGATTTAATAATGGATTGCTCAAACTCATCCATTGACTCATCCAGCGGCATTGAAGCCCCGATATAGCCCTGTTTGTGGGAACCGCTAGCAAAAGTCATCGGTGCCATTTCTGGGGAAACCTCCGACAAAGCAATCCACATTGTGACTATTTGAGTTGTATCTAGGGGCATAAAGTAACCATCTTGATGCCACGGTGTATTACCGCCTCCTGGTTTTTTGAAATAAGATTGGTCGCGGAATAAGCGGACAGTATCAACTCCTAATAAATCGGCAGCAATCTTGCCAAACCGACGAGCTAAAACAAAGCGTTGGGCAACTAAATCGAGTTGGTAAAGGTTTTCAACAAACTGCCATCCTTGACTTTGACCGCTAACAGTCTTTTCCATCGCTTGCTGTTCTCGGTCATAGCGGTCAACTGTTTCTACTAACGCAGGTTTGTAGATAGCTATTTCTTTGGGAGAAACTACACCGCGCACCAGCAAATGTCCATCGTGCTGAAAGTTATGGATTTGCTCGGTTGTGAGGTCGTAATCGCTGTCCAAGGGAAAGTTATCTACCTCAGAAATATCAAACGCTGAACTCGCTTGTGAGTAATTTGCATATTTGTTTGCTGGCTCAGTCTGCGTAGGTGCATATACAATTGGATTGTTTGCAATGTCTGTCAAATTTGGGTTAGGCATATACTTTAGATTTAGATGAGAATGATGTTTGATTTGGTTTGAGGTAATCGTTTGACTGCCTTCTGTATTACTTCTTGGGAGAACTGAAATCAAAATATGCAACCTTGAGATGTGAAGAATAGTTCAGTTGCATCAAAATGCTTGAAAACCTTTGACATCAAGCAATTTTGGAATTTACTCACAGCCAAGCGCCAATAGGGCGCACTCATACTGGCATTTTGGTTAGATTCCTTGTCTGGTGAAGGTTTTAGCTATTTAGACAAAATTACTTTAATTTTCTTACCTCATACCAAATCCGTTTTTATAACCCCTCTTTCTTCTCCCCCTGCCTCCCCTGCTTCCCCTGCTTTTTTCAAAAACAGGGTAGTTTACTGACTTTTGTATAAAAATAAAATTATGAAAAGCGTAATTAAATACTTGTATACAGGTTTATAGTTTTAGATTTTATAAATGTATGAGCGATAGCACATTAGATATAAACCGAAAATATAAAGTTTTTTATACAATAGAGGATTTTGATGAAGTAAAAATGAGAGTAGTAGAAACTGATGATATAGAGGACTGGATTGAATGGTTTTAAGGTCAAGAAGTCGATAAAACCGTAGACCATTACGAATTACTTTATCCTTTAAATGAAGTCTAGAAACCTGTATACAGGTTTAAAGCTACTCTCTGTTTCATTAAACATGTATACGAGTTTAATTGAAGTATAAGGGTAAAGCGAAAGCCAATCATTAAACTGTTGACATTCACTTAGCAATTTGCTAAGTTGTAATTAATTATGAGTCGTTTCAACTACTGCAAAGGAAGTCAAATCATGAAATTTATTCTGAAAAAATACATCTACTATGCATGTAATTTCCAATACAGCATTAAAACTTTTTTATCAAAAGTATCCTGATGCTGAATCTAGTTTACGTGGTTGGAACAAAGCCGTAAAATCAGCCAAGTGGCAAAATATACTTGAAGTTCGTGAAACTTTCAACTCTGCCGATTCAGTAGGTGAACTTACGGTTTTTAATATTCAAGGAAATAAATATCGGCTTATTACTTTTATTGACTATCAAAGTCAAAAAGTATTTATTCGCAACGTATTAACTCATGCAGAGTACGATACAAATAAATGGAAAAATGACCCTTGGTTTAAATAAACGCCCTACATACATTGAACTGTTGCAAGCATTCCCTCCTCGTCCTATCAAGACTGAGGAGGAGTTATTTGCTACTCAAGAAGTTATTAATTCTTTGATAGATAGTGCCCCATTAACATTAGATGAAAAAGATTATCTTAATATTTTAGGCACTCTGGTTTACGAGTATGAACAAGCACAAGAGCCTATACCTGATATTTATGGAATAGATTTACTTCAGGTTTTGATAGAAGAAAATGGATTACGTCAAAAAGATTTACTACCCATTTTCAAAACAGAATCTATTATATCGGCCATATTGAAAAAGCAGCGTAAACTAACAACTAGACACATTGAAGAACTAGCGAAATTTTTTCATATTTCACCTGCTGCTTTCTTCCCAAATAGTCTTGAATGATTCTTTGATATAAGCAAAACAAATCCATTCTGCTTAAAACCCGCTTTCTCGCGTTCGAGGGCGGGTTTTTCATTGATAAGGGTTGCTTAATTAGGGTTTATTTGTTGCGGAATGTTGCATCGAGTATCAAGCAACAACGCAGCTACAGAGGTTTGACCTAATTGTGGGACAATTCTGGGATTTAGTATCACACTGCTCCCGCAGCACTTTGCTGTTTCTCACTTCAATTAAGGAAGTTCCAAAAAAATAAAATATACAAATTCTTTGAACCATCGTCATTCCCAGAGGAAAGGAGAGACTGCCGCCAACAGCCTCTCCCTCAATACGTTTCGGTTAAAGGGAAAAGGGTTTTTATGAGCCGCTTTCCCCTTTACCCCTTACCCTTTTCCCCACTTCTCTTAGAAGTCTAATGATGATTAGATTTTGATTATGCAATTTAGATGTTTTTTAGCTTAATGAAGATCTAACGCTGTTTGCACCCTGCTGTGAGTATTGGGTGTCTTAGGCTTGGATAACAAAATCAGATGCCGACAGATTTGGCAGACCAGCCAGAGTTGCAAATTGACCGCCATTGCCAAAACCAGGGGCACTACCATTTTCGTTGTAGAATAACCCCCCACTGACAGCATCATAAACAATTGCAGCGCTGGTGATGCCTTGTTGAATTTGGGTGGAATTGACAACCACAAAATCAGCCACATTACTAAAACCATTTCCAGCAGCAGAGGTAATTTGACTGAAGGTGGTTTTATCTAAAACTATTTTGTCACCTTGAGAACGTGTGAAGTCAGTGATTTGGTCGATACCAACAGCAGAGTTAGTGAAAGTGGCATTGGTGTTGAAAATAAAAGAATCGGCATTATTGCCACCCGTAAGCACATCGTTACCAGCACCGCCAGCTAGAGTATCATTGCCTGCACCACCGATGAGGATATCATTGCCTGCTCCACCACGCAGATAGTCATTGCCACTTAAACCATCAATTGTGTCATTACCGCCTTGACCATTAATGACATCATTGGAGTTGTCAAAACCTTTGACGTTATTGTTTAAGTCATTGAGGAACGTCACCATGTTTTGAGAATAGAAATATGAATGAGAGCGATCGCTATAAAATGCCCAAGGTGCGAATTAAGTCAGATCCGCAAGCTTGAAACGATCGCATGATTCATATTTTGATTCTGCAACGCCAGAAATTGAGAGGYACAGGAGAATGTTCGGATGGRAATTGAKACCCCATCTGAACGGAAGCCKCGCAAATTATAATTTTTAGAAAGTAGGTTTTTTTGGTAGAAGTTATGAGCTATCAAACTTCCAAGACAAGCTTCTACTCTTTAAAATCAAAAGTTGTTTTTRTCTGAGACAATGACTGACAAAAGCATTTTTGTCAGTCTTGATTGTCATAATGCTGCTGTTGCKGCTAAAGTTACTCCCACAGTTGCAACCGCAGCATCACAGCCTTTAGTGGCAACRCAACCACTTTGCCCAGAAGCACAACCTGTCCAACTGTGATTTTGCGTATCGCTTCCGCCTGCGACTAATTCCAGTTCTGCATCAGATAATTCTCTGTTAGCTTCTAATTCAGAGAAGTCTAATGCTGGCAGCACTAGATAGTAACGATTTGGAGTTTCTTCTAATACACTGACTTGGATATTGGTTGGAAAATTCAATCCCTTTTGTGCCATCACAGTTTTCGGGTCAGCAATTAAATCATTGCGAAAGTCTATATCTTGGGCGGCGYGTGCTAGCAATTGCACTTCGATTTCTAGCATGTGGGCTGTTGAATTRACATCAGAATTTTCAGGTGTTTGATTAACTAAATCTTGAGTGTCTAATGCTGGCARTACTAGATAGTAATGACTTGGGGTTTCCTCAACTACAGTTATTTGTGTTTGAGTGGGAATATTCCATCCATTCTCTGCTGCAACTGCTAGAGGRTYRGCAATCAAACGACTGCGGAASTGKGAATYTTGTACTGCTTGTGTCARCATTTGTGCTTTAATTTCAAACATTGTCGCTCTCCTAATAAAGATGTTGTTTGTTTTTGATGTTTGGTTTGAAGGTAATTGTTTGATTGCCTTCTGTATCACTCCTTGGGAGAACTGAAATCAGAATATGCAACCTTTGAGATAACTAGGAATATTTCAGTTTGATGAAAATGCTTGAAAGCTAGTGACATCATGCAATTGCGGATTTTATTCAATATCAAAGATTTTTAAAATTGCATAAATCAACTTTGGTGTTGCCAATAAGTTAGGTAAATCAGTTGTAGTTGTAGGGCGAACAACCGTTC
Organism: Nostoc linckia z4; assembly: GCF_002608075.1. GTDB lineage: Bacteria > Cyanobacteriota > Cyanobacteriia > Cyanobacteriales > Nostocaceae > Nostoc > Nostoc linckia. The sequence continues at coordinate 13,363 of NZ_LAHA01000035.1, read as the reverse complement.
GCCCCTACGAGGGATTGTGGTTCAAATAGATGAAAAATGCTGTAATACGTGAATTTTGAATTGTTAAAAAGGTGTCACATGGTTACACAACAAAATAACCTTTTCCGAAAAAAAGCTTTAGAAAATTTATCTTCCCCGGAACGCTTGGATCGGGTGATGACAGTTATCCAACCGATGCATTGGTTGTCTTTAGCTGCCCTTGGTTCGTTGGTAGCAACGGCAGTTATTTGGAGTATTGTCGGCCGCATACCGATAACGGTTTCAGGACAGGGGGTGTTAGTTTATCCAAGTAAGGTTGTATCGTTGCAAGCGCCGGCTTCGGGACGAATCTTGGCGATGAATGTTAATGTTGGTGACTATGTAAAAAAAGGACAGGTGTTAGCAATCATCGATCAAGCTGAATTGCAAAGTCAATTAGAACAGCAGCGTACTAAGCTAGCTCAATTAGAATCGCAGAATTACAGTTCTAACTTACTCCAAGAGCAACGCAAGCTAGAAGAAAAAAGAGCGATCGCCCAGCAACGTCTCAATCTCCAGCAACGTCTCCAACAAGCAACCAGCTTAACTCCTATTTTGAGAAATAGAGGTTTGAGTTCTCTGCAAGTACAACAGCAAAACTTACTCCAGAGTCGGGCGATCGCTGTCAGTATGATTTCCCCCCAACGCAAAATATATGAGGGACTCCAAAAGCTGCAAGCAGAAGGAGGAATTTCTCAGCAAAACCTTTTGCAGCAACAACAAACATATTTAGATGCTGTGAAAAAAGTGTCTGATATTGATGCTCAACTCAAACAACTTGATGTGCAACAGGTAGAAATAGAAAAAACCTACCGCGAAAACTTCAGCCAAATTAATGATTTTCAATCCCAATTACAAGAACTTGATGCCAACGAAAAAACTAAAATTGAGCAAGATTTTGACGCTGCAACCAATCGACAAAATCAAATTCAAGAAGTCAAACGCAATATTGCCCAATTACAACTGCAACTAAATCAAAACAGTCAAATTATTAGCGAATACAACGGACGGGTTTTAGAAATTAGTACATCTTTTGGGCAAATTGTTTCTCCAGGAAATTCCATCGCTGTTATCCAAGCAGAGGAACCATCTGCTAAACTCATGGGTTTGACTTTCTTTTCTGTTGGTGATGGTAAGAAAATTCACGAGGGAATGAAGGTACAAATTACACCTTCTACAGTAGAGCGCGAACGATTTGGCGGCATTGTGGGCACTGTAACCCATGTTTCAGCTTTTCCTGTGACTAAAGAGGGTGCTTTAAATGCCATCGGTAATGCAGAGGTTGTGCAAAGTCTAATGGCTCCAGGGCCTCAAATTCAAATTGAAGCAGAGTTACAGCCAGACAATTCAACCTTTAGCGGTTATAAGTGGTCTTCTTCTAAAGGCGTTGATATGAAAATTTCTTCTGGAACCACCACTAGCGTCAGAGTTACTACAGAAGAACGATCGCCTATCAGCTTTATCTTTCCTTTTCTCAAGTCTTTAACTGGTGTAAATTAACCTCACTTAACAAAAATGCTGTCACAACTACAAGTAAAATTTACAAAGAAAAATAATCGCCGTCCTATTTCTGGCGCGATCGCTTCTGGATATAAGAAAATTCGCCGTCGTACCCCGACTATTTTACAGATGGAGGCGGTAGAATGTGGTGCTGCGGCTTTGGGAATTATCTTAGGTTACTACGGTCGGATTGTACCCCTGCCGCAATTACGTCAAGATTGCGGCGTATCGCGGGATGGCAGCAGAGCTGTAAATATCCTCAAAGCTGCTAGAAGTTACGGCTTGAATGCCAAAGGTATGAAAGCAGACTTGGATGGACTGCGACAGTTGCAATGCCCTTACATCGTCTTTTGGAATTTTAATCATTACTTAGTTGTAGAGGGATTTAATAACAAGGAAGTTTATATCAATGACCCCGCAACTGGGCCGAGGTCTGTATCATTAGAAGAATTTGATACAAGTTTTACAGGTGTTGTACTGCTTTTTACACCTGGTGAAAATTTCAAAAAAGGTGGTAGTAAACCTAACATTATTTTAGGTTTGCGGGAACGTTTGCAAGGGTCTGGTCAAGTACTTGCTTACTGTATTTGTGCTGGATTTTTACTAGTGATTCCCGGAGTGGCATCACCTATATTCTCGCAAATGTTTGTAGATAATGTTTTGGTGCAAAACAGACAAGATTGGTTGCGACCGCTTTTGTTAGGAATGATACTAACAGCGATTGTTAATGGACTGTTGACATTACTACAGTTAAAGTTTCTGCGCCGGATGAGAATTAAGTTATCTGTGGGTATGTCGAGCCGATTTTTATGGCACATTTTACGCTTACCTGTGAGTTTTTACGATTGCAGATTTGCTGGAGAAATCAGCAGCCGCATCCACCTAAACGACAGATTAGCCAATCTGCTTTCAGGGAAGTTAGCTACAACTGCGATCGCCGCAGTTATGGTAATTTTTTATGCAATTGTCATGTTGCAATATGACGCGGTGTTAACCTCAATTGGCATTATCTTTGTTGTCATTAATCTTTTGACTTTGCACAAAATCTCTCGGTGGCGCGTAGATGCCAATATCAAATTAATACAAGAACAAGGGAAAGTTAACGGAGTAGCTATTTCTGGTCTTCAAAGTATGGAAACCTTGAAAGCATCTGGCTTAGAATCTGATTTCTTTGCTCGCTGGGCGGGTTATTATGCTAAATCGATTAACGCATACCAGGAAGTAAATATAACTAACCAGACTTTGGGAATTTTGCCTTCGTTCCTGTCAGCAATTACATCAATGCTAGTTTTAGTGATTGGTGGAATGCGGGTTATGGATGGTAATCTGAGTATCGGAATGCTAGTTGCATTTCAAGGATTGATGCAAAGTTTCATGGAACCTGTGAATAATCTCGTTAGTCTTGGTAGCGACCTGCAAGAAGTCGAGGGTAGTTTAAATCGCTTGGATGATGTTTTGCAAAACCCGGTAGTTCCTGAGTTGACAGAGGAAACACAACAAGCACAAGAGAAAGTTTTTGCTAATTACCTTCAACCCAAATTGCAAGGATATGTCAAGTTGGAGAATGTGACATTTAGTTACGGCGAAGTTGAAACTCCCATAATTGAAAACTTCAATTTATCAATTAAACCAGGACAGCGAGTTGCCTTAATTGGTAAGAGTAGTTCCGGTAAGTCTACCATTGCCAAACTTATATGCGGGTTGTACCAACCAACTCAGGGAGAAATTAAGTTTGATGGCATACCTAGAAACCAAATTCCTCGCCAAGTCATAGCCAATTCTATCGCCTTCGTAGAGCAAAATATTTTACTATTTGCTGGTAGTGTCAGGGACAATTTAACTCTTTGGGACAGTACTGTATCTGAAAGTTCCTTGGTGCAAGCATGTAAAGATGCAGCGATTCACGATGTTATCCTCTCCTTACCTGGGGGCTATGATAGTAAACTCTTAGAAGGAGCTGCTAATTTAAGCGGCGGTCAAAGACAGCGTTTGGAAATTGCTCGTGCTTTGGTTAACAACCCTTCTATTCTGATTGTGGATGAAGCAACCAGCGCCCTGGATACTGAAACAGAAAAAATTATTGACCAAAAACTACGTCAGCGGGGATGTACTTGCATTATCGTGGCGCATCGGCTGAGTACTATCCGCGATTGTGATGAAATTATTGTCCTCGATCGCGGAAAAGTTATGCAACGCGGGACTCATGAAGAATTGCAACAAGTTGAAGGATATTATTCGCAATTAATCCGTAGTGAGGGGTGAAGTGAGAAAATTTTGTCATTACCGTTTTGCGCCCTTAACTTTTTTTCAACGCAAAGGTACGCGGAGGTTCGCGCGAAGGTTCGCAGAGGTTTTTTAAAGATAATTAGGTGCGTTTTCATAGAGAATTGGTATTACAACTCTTCTCAACTCTTACTCTCTGCGACTCTGCGCCTCTGCGTGAACTAAATTCATATTCTCAACGCTTTAAATGAAAAATATATGCTAAAAAAAGTGCGTTCATACCTCTATACAAGCCAAATATGGCAACGCAGATTGCAAATTCTCCTTTTAGCTATCTTGGGGCTAATTTTCACCTTGATTTTTCATATCCTTCCGGCTGAATCTAAACTTACCCGTTTTTCAGAACAGTCAACTATACAAAAAGTTTCAGCACCAACAAACCCCGAACAACTAATACAACAAGGCAGAACTTTTTACCAAACAGAAAAATTTACTCAGGCGGCACAAAGTTTGCAGCAGGCTGCACAGATATATGAATCTCAAAAAGATGAGTTAAACCAAGCTTTAGCGTTAAGCTATCTATCTTTAACACAACAGAAACTAGGATTATGGAACCAAGCAAAGGCAACAATTTCTAGCAGTTTAAAGTTACTTCCTCAAGCAAAGTCCAGTACTAAGGAAGCAAAACAAATTTTAGCTCTTGCTCTCAATACTCAAGGTAGTTTACAACTAGCGTTAGGACAAGCTGAATTAGCTTTAGAATCATGGCAACAAGCAGCTAAAACCTATACTCAAATCAACGATACAGCAGGTAATATTGGTAGTTTAATTAACCAAACGACAGCCTTGGAATCTTTGGGATTTTCTACCCGAATGATGAATATTTGGCAGCAAGTAGAGCAAAATCTCCAAGCACAGCCTGACTCCCTACTGAAAGTTTTAGGATTACGTAGTTTAGGCAATACCTTAAGAGTGAGGGGCGATTTAGAAAAGTCTCAGCAGCTACTTGAGCAAAGTTTAGCAATGGCTCAAAATATGAAATTGCCTCAAGAAGAAAGTGCTACTTTGTTGAGCTTAGGTAATACTTTATATAGTTTTGGCAATAAAAGTCTACAACGTGATGCAAGTAGTGAGGAAAATCCTCTGCCACTAGATTGTAACCACGGTGTGATTTCAGAAAATGCTAAAACCTATTATCAAAATGCCGCAGACTTGTACTATAAAAGTGCGAGTAAATCTACATCAGCGATCGCTAAAATTCAAGCCCAACTAAATCGGCTAACTGTATTACTATCTCTTGGGCAAAATCTCTCAAATGAAGAGTTAGAATTATTACAATTCAATTTAGCAGAACTTACCCCAAGTCGAGCTGTAGTCTATGCTCAGGTAAACTTTACCCGGAGTTTAGTATGTATCAATGAAGCAAGCCAAAAAATAAAAGAAAATTCTACCTTCAATGTAGATAAAATTTCTCAGATATTAACAAAAGCTGTGCAACAAGCCCAAGACCTGCAAGACCAGAGGTCTGAGTCTTATGCATTAGGTAATTTGGGTCAGCTATACGAACAGACTAAACAATTATCCCTGGCTCGACAATACACCGAACAAGCCTTGAACCTGGCACAGGTAATTGATGCATCGGATATTGCTTTTCAATGGCAATGGCAGTTGGGTCGTTTACTCTTGGCACAGGGAAATTCCCAAGCAGCAGTGGCAGCTTACACTGAAGCAGTCACCACTCTCAAGTCTTTACGTACTGATTTGGTGTCTCTTAATTCTGATATTCAGTTTGATTTGCGCGATCGCGTAGAACCAGTATATCGGCAGTTAGTTGGTTTATTATTACAACCTGAGAAACCGAGTCTGCAAAACTTAAAGCAAGCTCGTGATGTCATTGAAGCGTTACAGTTAGCTCAACTAGACAACTTTTTTCGAGATGCTTGTTCGATTGTTCAGCCAACCTCAATTGATGAAGTGGTTGATAATGCTAACCCTGCCACAGCAGTCATCTACCCTATTATTTTGGCAGACCGTATAGAGGTGATTGTTAAGTTGCCGCGTATCGAGCAACTTCATCACTATAGAACTGATAAACCAAAAAGCGAAGTAGAGACAGTACTAGAACAGTTACAGAAAAAACTCAAACAACGTTATACATTTAGCGATCGCCAGGCGCTTTCTCAACAAGTATACAATTGGTTAATCCAGCCTTTAGAGGCAGACTTGGCTCAAAACCAAATCAAAACCTTAGTGTTTGTATTAGATGGTTCCTTACGGAATATTCCGATGGCAGCCCTCTACAATGGCAAGCAATATCTTATAGAAAAATACAGCGTTGCCTTATCTCCTGGTTTGCAACTGCTAGAACCCAAATCAAAACCAAAACGATTTGAGGCTTTAATCGGCGGACTAACTCAATCGCGCTTCGGTTTTAGTTCTCTACCAAATGTCGCCGATGAATTCAAGGAAATTCAAGCAGTTATTCCCTCTAAAGAATTCATCAACCAAGCCTTTACCAATAAAACCATTGAAAAGGAAGTCAGTTCTCTTTCTTACCCTGTGGTACACTTAGCAACTCACGGCAAATTCAGTTCTCAACAGGAAGATACATTTATTCTTACCTGGAATGGCAAAATTAATGTTAAAGAATTGCGTGAGGTATTGCAAACTAGAGAGCCAGTTGTAGGACGTGCATCTCAAGTACCTTCTCCCATCGAATTACTCGTTTTAAGTGCCTGCGAAACAGCTACCGGAGATAAACGCGCTGCTTTGGGATTGGCTGGTGTCGCTGTGCGTTCTGGCGCACGTACTACCCTCGCTTCTTTGTGGCAAGTAGACGACAAATCCACTGCAATGTTGATGAGTGAGTTTTATCGCCAGTTAAAAAATAACCCTGCCTTAAGCAAATCAGAAGCCCTGCGCCGTGCCCAGGAGTTCATTTTCCAAAACTACCAAGAACACCCTTTTTATTGGGCCCCCTACGTTTTAGTTGGTAATTGGTTATGAATTGCGTAGAAGTGTGCATAAAGTTAAATGCTTCTACCGTATAGTCTATTTACCTGAAAACTATTGCAATCCCAACAAGTTATTAAAATCTGAATCTAATCCGGAGAAGTATGATATTTGTACTTGTAAATTAAATAACAAAACACTGTTACTTAGTAAATAAAAGCAACGAAGATGTTAAACTTTGTTAACTTAGATGGCATCTCAACACTACCAAAGCGTGAGAACAATACTGATAAATTTTCTACTTATCTCATGCTTAACCATCAAAATGGTCGGTTAACACTGCAATGGAAATATCAACCTTATTTAAAACGCAACATAGAGCTATACGTACAAAGAAATGAGAAAGTTTATAGTTTATCGAGGCAACAAGATAAAGGAAATGGTCTAGCGCATTTTTGGCATACTGTAGCTCTTAAAGAATCTCAAAAATTAGCAGAATGGGAACCGGTAAATAAACAACAATTGGCATTAGAACATCTAGCAAGTTATTTTGAAGAAAGATGTTATTGGGCAGTTAAAAATATCTGTAAATATCAAAATCAGGAAAATTGGGAAGAATATCTCTGTTTTGCCAGAGTGATAATTTATGACCCCCTGAAATTAGCAGAAATATTGTCTAAATATAATTCGCAGCAATCTAATATTGATACCTATGTAACAACTGCCTTAGAAAACAGTATTAAAGATGAAATGCAAGTTAAAAAGTTTTCTCGGTGGCGAATGTTATGTAAAAAAAGTGATAAAGAATTAAAAGAAGCACTGCAAGTATCAGGATTGAGCGAACCTAATATTTCTCAGATAATTTTTGCAAAAAAATATTTTAAACAAGTTTATTTATTTAACAAAGTTCAAAATCCTGCCAGAAAAAATGGTCAGAAATGGCCAGATCCAGATAAAGAAGATTTTGAACAAGCTGCTCAGTGTTATAATGCCGAGAAAGTCTTGTCTTCTGCACCTCATGAAGTATCTGCTTCAAGTAATATTACCGCCAAGCAGATGCAATCTTGGATGGAAAATTCTATTGCAGCATTACAAAACTATCCAAAATCTATAGTACCCCAATGGTCTCTTGATGCCTTACAAACAAGTGGATATGAAGCAAAATCTGATATCCAAGAAGAGACTTTAGAACTGGAATGGCACGACTCAGCAGAAGAAGTAGGAGAAAGTCAGCAATTTCTCAGCAAAAAAACTAGTTTGTCTTTGCGCGAACAACTAGAAGCGATGAAACCTGAATCTCAAAAACTTTTGCTGCTTTACTATGGATTTGGTCTGAATCAACAACAGTTAGCAGCTAGGTTAGAAATTAATCAAAGCACAATTTCTCGGTATTTGAAAAAGTCTACAATTACATTGCTAGAAACTTTAGCAGGCATATCGCAATCTCAAGAATGGGTCAATGATTATGTGACAAATTGGTTAGAGAAAGATTACACTAATCCCTTACATTCAGATTTGATTCAAGCAGCTTTAGTCTCAGCAATTAAAAAACTATCTAGGGAAGAAAAAGAAATTTTTCAACTTTGTTACGGTCAAAAATTCAGTGAAACAAAAATTGCCAACAAATTAGGTATCGAACAAAGTAAAGTCAAGGAAAAGCTTTCTCAAATTAAGTATAAAGTACAAGTTAATTTGCTCGAACAGATAAATGTATGGGTGAAAGAGTATGTAGAAAAATGGTTACACAAGCACTATAAATCTCTAATTAAATCAATTCTCAAAACTAGAAATAATTCAGGACAAAAATTAGAAAGAGAAGAAACAATTAATATCGTGATTGACGCATATTTTTCTAAATCTCAACAAATATAAGTAGGTGAAATCAATGTTTAACTTAATGGAATTAGCAAGTAATAACACAAAGCATCTTTGGTTAAAGATTGGAGTAACAGAGCAAAAAAGAGCGTGGCAATATAGCCAGCAACACCATTCTAATCCTATCGCTCGTTACAATTCATATCTCAATCATCTTTGCTTGGATTCTTTTATCAGTTGGCTTGAAGATTGGCTGCAAGAAGAATCCGCGCCGCAACCCTCAGTATGGCCTGGAAAAAATACCTTACCTACTATTTTAGAAGTAGTGAATGGTATAGCTATTCAATTAGGTGAAACACGATTAATACTATTACCAACTGAAACCACAGATTTAGAAGAATTATCTGTACCGCAGGAGTGGGTAGATATTCCCAGTTGGGTAGCTGACTATTACTTAGCAGTACAGGTAAATTTGGATGATGAAGATGAGTGTTGGATGGCGGTACGTGGCTTTGCAACTCATCGTCAATTGAAGAATGAAGCTAGATATAATCAAAGCGATCGCACTTATTCTTTAGCAGTTGATGAGTTAACCGAAAATTTTACCATACTGTTGGCTACACTAGGACTGAATTTTCGAGCAGAAGTGCCACCTTTAGCAACTTTATCAACAGTTGAAGCTCAAGATTTGTTAAGAACTTTAGCTAATCCATCTATTTATTCACCGCGTTTACATGCAGACGTATCATTTAGCCAATGGGCAGCATTAATTGGTAACGAACAATGGCGACAGCAACTTTACAATCAGCGTTTAGGTTTATTGCAAAGTGAGGTTTCACCTGTTGCCGATATTGTACCCAACAAAATCCAAGTAAATTTGAATCAATGGTTTGACAAAGTGTTTGAAATAGGTTGGCAATCCATTGATACGCTAATCAATACGTCACAGTTGGGAAATTTAGCGTTTGCTACCAGAAGTTTTAATACTTCTAGGATATCTGGTGTTAATGGGGCTAAACTCATCGATTTGGGAATGCAATTAGGAGAACAATCTGTAGTACTGCTAGTTGTTCTTACTGAAGAAGCAGAAGGAAAAATTGGTGTTTTAGTGCAAGTGCATCCTGTTGGTAATCAAAAGTATTTGCTACCTCATTTAAAGCTAGCACTTTCTAGTTCAGGAGAGACTTTACAAGTAGTTGAATCTAGAACTCAAGATTACTATATTTCACTAAATCGTTTTAAATGTATGCGTGAAACTAGTTTTAGTATTCAATTGATTCTAGGTGATTTTAGTATTACAGAAGATTTTGTGGTTTGATAATTAGAAGGCAGGGGAGGGTTTAATAATTAGGGACTTCCAAGTAAAAAATATTCAATCGCAGAGGGACAAGAGAGACAAGGGGGACAAGGAAGAAAGAAGTCTAGTTGAGTAGACAAATTGGATAGTTTATTTTTTGGAGTTCCCTTAACGATGGGTAAGTTAGTTGTTATAAATTTAGATAAAGGTAACTTAAACGATGGCTTCTCAATTGTGAATGCGCAATTGTGGGATGATAGCAACTCTCGGCCGATGCAATTTACAGGTAGTTTACCCCCAGCCCCACAAATTGCTGAACTTTATAAACGCTATCAATTAATATATCAGGCACTCCAACAACGATTTCATGGTCGGGCTTTTATTGAAATGGAACCAGTTGGCTTGACTAATATTAGTGAAACTGATTTTACTGAAATTTGTCAGGAGTTAGATCGGCAAATTAATAATTGGTTAAACTCAGATTCGTTTCGTAAAATTGACCAACAATTACGAGCCAGATTGACTTTAGATGAAGAATTTCAGGTGATTATTGAAACAAGCGATCGCCTGCTAAGAAAACTACCTTGGCATCTATGGAACTTTTTTGACGATTACCAAAAAGCAGAAGTAGCTTTAACTCCTCCAAGTTATGAGCGAGTGAAAGTATTACCGAAAAAAAATCATAGACAAGTTAGAATTTTGGCGATATTAGGTAATAGTACAGGTATTGATATCCAGAAAGACCAAACATTACTCAAACAATTACCTCATGCCTCAACAATATTTTTGGTAGAACCTTCACGGCAAGAATTAGATAAGTGGTTATGGGATAAACAAGGCTGGGATATTTTATTTTTTGCAGGGCATAGCCAAAGTCAAGAAGATACAGGTTTAATACATATTAACCAAACTAGCAGTTTAACCATACCCGAATTAAAAAACGCTTTAAAATATGCAGTTGCACAGGGTCTAAAACTTGCTATTTTTAACTCCTGCGATGGTTTGGGATTGGCATGGCAGTTAGCCGATTTGCACATTCCCGAAGTGATTATCATGCGAGAAAATGTGCCGGATTTTGTTGCTCAAGAGTTTTTAAAGAATTTCCTTTCAGCTTTAGCAGGAGGTCAATCTTACTATTTGGCAGCACGTTACGCACGAGAAAGATTACAAGGTCTAGAAGATGAATTTCCTACTGCTTCTTGGTTACCATTGATTTACCAAAACCCAGCAGCAGAACCGCTAACATGGAACGGGTTACGCGGACAAACACCAGCGATATCTTCCCCTTGGTTCAAAAAAAAGAAACTGCAAACAGCATTTGTGGCAAGTATAGCGATCGCACTTGCAACAACAACCCTGCGATCGCTAGGAATAATGCAGCAATGGGAACTATCGGCTTTCGATTCGATGATGCAGATTAGACCAGATGAAGGCCCAGACCAACGCCTATTAATAGTTAAAATCACAGAAGCAGACATTCAAGCTCAAAAGCAGCGGCAAAAATCCTCGTTATCAGATGAGGTATTGCAACAGTTAATGCAGAAATTGGAATTATACCAACCAAGAGCGATCGGTTTGGATCTCTATCGTGATTTTACAGTAGAACCTCAATACAAAGATTTAGCAACTCGCTTGCATAAAAGCGACAAGTTTTTTGCTATATGTAAACTCAGTGGAGGCAACACACAAGCGACTGGTATTTCACCTCCGCCAGAAATTCCAGGCGGCCGCGTCGGCTTTAGTGATGTTGTGCTAGATAGTGATTTTGTAGTTCGCCGTCAGCTATTAGCCGTAACTCCAGATCCACAATCCCCGTGTAAAACACGCTACTCCTTAAGTTGGCAACTGGCAAGTCACTATCTAGCAAAAGAGGGTATTCAATTCCAAATTAACAATCAAGGATATTTGCAACTTGGCAAAATTGTCTTCAAACCTATAGATATTCCTACGGGTGGTTATCAACAATTTGATGCCGGAGGTCACCAATTACTACTCAATTATCGCGCCTCACAGCAGGTTGCTCCACAAGTTACTCTCGCACAAGTTCTCAAAGGTCAATTAAATCCCGATTGGGTAAGAAATCGGATTGTGCTAATTGGTGTTGATGCTGACAGTGTTAAAGATTCTTTCTTCACACCTTACAGTACAAAAACTAGGCCTTACCAAGAAATACCAGGTATAGTAATTCACGCCCACATGGTTAGCCAGATACTTAGTGCCGTTATGAATCGCCGACCATTGTTATGGGTATGGCCTGCATGGGGTGAAGTTCTCTGGCTGTGCAGTTGGTCATTAATAGGAGGAATAATCGCTGTGTATCGTTGGCCGCGATCGCAACTAGCAGCAATAATTTGTGTTGCACTAATTACCTTGTACGGCTGCTGCTTTATCCTCTTACTATTTGGTGGTTGGGTGCCGTTTGTTCCTACTGTTTTTGCTTTTATAACAACTGCTTTTGGAATTCGTCTTTCTACTAAAGTTTATCAACCAAATACTTAAATAAACTCGATTATGACTAGAATAAATTTTCGATTTCCGCAGATATTAGCGTTTAGTCTTACTTTTATAGCAGTTAATCTTACACAACCCGCACAGCCCCAACAACCACCTAACAATAACTCGAATAGTACTAAAATTCGCTTTATTCAGCCAACTTTAGAAAAGGAACCAGAAAACCGGGGTGCGCCTGGCGATCGCCAAGGAGCAGGAACGCGTGGTGATTGTCCAAATGTTAGCAAACCTCTAACTGCATTAGTACCCTTGATACCAAGAACTTTGAGTTTAAAGCAACAAACAACCACAGACAAACCCTTATCAAAATTTGTTTTAGGATTAACAACTGCTGAATATCCTACCTTTTGGTTTTACGTTCCTTACCAAATTAAAGATATTGATGTTGTCAAGTTTGTAGTACTAGATGAAAATAATAATTCCATCACCAAAGAGCCTCTGTTAATTAAGTTATCAGGAACGCCCGGAGTAATTAGCGTTCGCGTTCCCACAACAGAAAAACCATTAGAAATTGGTAAATATTATCATTGGTATTTCTTAGTTGATTGCAAATCACAAACCTCCTCTGAAGAATCAGAAGATATTGCTGTCGAAGGGTTAGTACAACGAATACAACCGAACCCCGATTTAGTCCGTCGCTTAGGAACAGCAACACCGCAAGAACGTGTCGCCCTTTATGCTCAAGCGGGCATCTGGCAAGACGCACTGACACTTTTAAGCGAACTCCGCCTTGCTAAACCAAAAGATACCGCCCTAGCTTCTGACTGGCAAGACCTGTTAAAGTCCGTTGGCTTGGAAGACGTTGCCAGCGAAACTATTACACAGTGCTGTACTCCAATGAAGGCAGGGGGGCAGGGGGCAGGGGGCAGGGGGAAAGAACAGTCGCGTTGAGTCTAGAAATTGGAATAATTTATTTTTTGGAATTCCCTAAGACACAGAAAATTAATTTTTGCTCTTCGATACATCAAAGGTGCAAGGCAATGCAACAAAGGTGCAAGGCGATGCAACAAACGTGCAAGGCAATGCAACAAACGTGCAAGGCAATGC
>NZ_LAHA01000034.1 GCF_002608075.1 Nostoc linckia z4 | reverse complement strand
TACAAAGTCATTGTCTTTGTACATTACTCCAAGTTCATCCCGCATTTTCATATACACGTTTCCTTTGGGAAAGGATTTTCCTGCCACCTGCGCTGTCGTTTCTGGAATGGATGACCTATCTTGCGGATGAAGAGTCATATACTTGATTATTTATGCCATGTTTGTCACACAATCATTCTGCTCACTAATTACTCCCTTCTTCTGTGAGGGGTAATACCCCTCTCTTATTCGCCAACAGTCTCATAATATTAGCGCCCACCTAAATACAGGCAAGCGCTACTATTTTATTTAAATTCAGGGAGAAAATATAGTTAAATGAATTCCCTGATATTTACTATTAATTAATTCCAATTTAATTTCTTAGATTGCACTGCGACGATTTAGCAAGTTCCACAAGAAAACAGCGACAATTGCGCCAAGAACTGCTACTGCAATACCGGGAATGCTGAGTGTGGGGGCGGCTAATGTCAAGGTTCCTGTACTGAAGAATACACCCAAACTACCACCAACAAAAGCACCGATAATTCCTAATAAGATTGTTCCTAAGATTCCACCGCCTTGATGACCGGGATAGATAGCTTTTGCAATAGCACCAGCAATTAAACCTAAAACAATCCAAGCAAGAATATTCATTGTTGTTAACTTGATAGACGTTTTTCACTGACAAATACACAATAACAATCCCAACATTGACATAGAATCTTCCAACAGAACCAATTATTAATAACCTTGAGGATGAATGCTGTTACTTCTGGTGATATACCCACTAAATCCAATGGATAATCAATAAAAAAGCTCCTAGTTAGTCTAAAACTAGGGGCTTATTAATTCATTGCTTGGTAATTGCAGTATAAGCATTTTTCATTTACTTATTCTACTGGAAGAATTAAGCTAGAGTTCAGGGCATCAGTGAGAGGTTAAGGTAATTGCACTTTTGTCAAGAGGGTGCAGGAAAAGGAGACAAATCCAGCTTGGAGACTGACTTTCACAGCGCTTTTACAATTCCTAAATCTTGATTCTCTTTAGCAGCAAAGTACTTAATAGGGTCATCGGCGTTACCTTTGTCGTAAGCAACACTAAAATGGTACAAACCTCGAAAAATCATCTCCAAAGAAATGCGGTCAAAGGTTTGATATGATATTTCTCTAAATTTCCTAACAATTCTCCAGAGCAAACTGAACAATGCAAGTTCCTTCAAGTAGTTCTACGGCCAACTCTAGCGCAGTGAAAGGATTCTTACTGTTCACAGCCTGTTGCATACCCTGAGATAACTGAACCATATTCAACACGCCCAAGCTAGTATCTAGCCAATGGCTGTCTTCGAGTTCATATTTACGATATGTAGCGTTTGCTAAAAAATCACCTGTTGTAGGTTCTCGCAAAGTAACAAATCTGTGCTGAGCATCCGCTTTAAACCCAAAATGCAGCGCTTCAGGCTTTTGGTTGATTGTGATGGAGGTCACAACTCCTGAGAAAAGACAGATCATCACATTGTTAGATAGCCGTTCCAACCTCAGACACTTAAGTACTTTTTTCTGATGATCCATGCCTTTGATTTCTAGGCTAGGATAATGTTCGATCGCTTGCGATCGCAACAAAAAACCCGTAACGGTTTCTGAATTCTGGATATAAGATAAAACCTTTTGTTTACATTGCTGATAATACGCTTCCTGAGTTAGAACATCTCCAATTCCAAAAGCACCATCAATTACACACGCTAACCAGGTAGTATCTACTTGAAAAAACCGCAGGGACTCTAAGGGAAGTAAGCATGGTTCAGGCACTAAATAATTAAAAGGGATACTATCCAATAAAATCAGATTTTTAAACCAAGCAAGAATGCTCTGAGGCACATCACCAGATGTAGTATTTGTTCGCTGGGACTGAAACAAAAGCTGAATGGAATTTTTGTCAATTTCTGTAGGCTGACTAGAAGGTTTATTCCCATCCGCACTGTGCAGGGTATCCCTATTCACAATCTTCCGTTGAAGATACTGGCGTTTCCAATTAAATAGATTTATAGACAAAGATTTATCTTGCAGTGCCAGGAGCCTACCAAGTTGCCATGCAGCAGCGTAGGAACTGTCAAACAGCCCAATTTCTCGATCGTAAACTAGAAGCCGATCGGCAGCTCTAACGGGAAACTCAAATGAAAACGGTTGTTGATTTTTACCCGGTAAGAGAGGGCTATGATACCAGGAAACAGTGGTTTGAAAGTTACGGAGGTGGTGCTTGAGGGGGACATAACCCTTGTTGAGATAAGGATTGACGGTTCCATCTTTGTCATCTTTGCAAGCCAGCTTCAAAGTCCCTACATCTAAACTAGTTAACAGGTTTCTGAAATGGTCTTGGGCATTTGTTACTTCACAAACAAAGTCCCAACTATGCAGAGAAACAATACCCGTAAAAGTGCCATTATCCTTGTCTACTTTCTGTTTCTGTTCCTCCTGCTTTTTAGGAGTCTCCGACTCTACTTTCAAGCCAAAGAAATACTCTAAAGAAACCAAGTGAACGGTATTAATACCGGGTTTGGGTAGTCGATTGCCGATAACGACAGAGAGTTCAATTTTGCTACCATCCTCATGGGTTCCTTTTCGCACATGGGACAGTAGTTTTAAATCTGCGGCAGAGGGAAGCAGCTTTTTCAGAAGTTCTGTAGGAATTTGCAGCAGAGAAACAGGATCTTCTTTATTTTGGGTAGGGGATGGTTGAGGAGGAGGTGAGAGTTTACCCACAGTAACCACTTCAGGTTGAGCCACTTCGTCTTCATGAAACAACAGCAAAGCTAACCAGGGTGCTCCCGAATTGTGAGAGTTTTCAGAAGTTTCTTCTGAAGCCTTGCATTTTTCCCAGGCAGGTAGCGCGGCGCGGCGTTCCCAGGGCAGAGTACTCCGCTTCAGGATTATACTGGGGAGTACGTTGGTATAACTTCCTCTACTGCTAGCAGCAGGAAAGACTGAATAAACCGTTTGTGGGTTAAGGGAAAACTGATCTCCCTCCACATGGAAGATGCGGGTACTCGAAAACCTTGTATCAGATCCTCCAATTTCAGAGTGACTCAGGGTTTGGCTGACAGTAACGGTATACGCACCTGACTGCAATGAGGGCTGGTCATTCTCAATAAATTGCACCGCTTGGGGTGTCACGCTCGTCTCTGTCATAACCATCAAACTCCAATTATTTGGGATTGTTAGATGAATTGATCGAGTGAGGCTCACCCAGCAATTCCTCTATAAAAACTCCATTGATCGTGACATCTCGATCCGGTAAAAATCCCAGGTTTTGCAAGAGCATATTGCGCTTGTTCCGAATAGTCTCTGTATTTATTTCCTGTTTCAGATTTTTCGTATCTGATGCACTTCCAGACCTTAAACTGGGCAAATCAATTGCTTCCCATTGATAAGCCTTGCCAGAAATTGGATCGCCTAACAATAGTTTCTTGTATGCAATCTCTTGACTTTCCCGGGGGTTCTCTGGCGGTTTAGGAGTGATATTGAACCCACATAATGCATTATCTATAAACCGTGGAGCATTGGGATCTCTGGGAATAAAGCCTTCGCCCCACAAGGCCGCTGGTACTCTCTTGAAAACCGGCTGGCAGGAAAATTCTTGATTAACTAGCTCATCCTTACGTCTAATTTCAATCTTATGCGTACTGCTCAAGCTTGGCTTCAAGTCCATCGGTCGGAGCGAAATTTTCCTCTCCCAATTTTTATACTGAGCAGGATCAGCCATATTACTGGCAGTAGACGGAATCACGGAATCGGTAGAAATAGCAAATTCTTTGGGGTTAATAATCCACTCTTCTACTTTGTTACGCTCAAGTTTCCGAATCAGTCCGTCGCAGACTGTAATGTTGCAGATGGCATTATCTGTTGGGAGCAGAGATGCTTTAAATTCTTGCCAGGTAAGGGCTTTGGGTCTGGGAGGCAAAGAACTGCCAAACCTCATCTCGACGGATACAGGGCCAACTTCCAGGAATGCTCTGCCAGAAAAGGGCGGCCCCCATATTTGTAAACTTGCCCGGATATCCAGCGAAACGGTTTCAAAGCAAATTTTGACAGAGGCTCTGATTTCCAAAGCAACAGTGGCTTCGTAATAGAAGGGCTTCCAGGCAATCAGGAAGTGAGCTTCAATTTTGAAGGTAGCTTTGACGCTTTCTTGTTCAAAGCTAGCCTCCAGACAGACTCCTGCCATTAATGTGGAAGCGGTGAGGGCAAAGTACCCTTCTCCTTTAATCGAAAGGTTTTCATTCAATTGCCACTCCAGCTTGAGTCGTGGCACCTGGGGATAGTGACTAGGAACTTTGAACTTAGGATGATACCCCCCTAAGGTGAGAACAAAATCTCCTTCATGCTCGCCAGAAAACCAACTGTAAAAGGCAAAGCCTCCACTGAGATAGCATTTCTTAGACAGGATGTAAGACCCTTTTTGCAGGTTTGCTTCAACCCGCAAAACTCCTTCATCGGGAATATAAACAGCTTTGAGGGCAAGTTTAGCTTCTGCAACCGGTTCAATACCCAAATCAACTGCACCAGGCGGTGCAACGAGGGAGGCTAGCCCTAAAATATGAAATTCTGTACGTTTACCCAGTTTAACGATGAGTAGAACAAAGGCATCTATAATCTTGAAGGAGGTAAACTTAATGCCAATGGCAAAAAACATCTCGCCTGAGGCAGGCTGAATGTAAGATCCTAAACTATCAAGTATTTGTAGCAGGTCTTTACCTTTGTCCTCACCCCCCATTGCAAGCTTCACAAAAGGAAAGTCTTCAACAGCTTCAACAGTTTCAGGCGGATTTAATCGACGGTTGTAGCCAAAGCCTGCGGCTAAACCCGTCACAAAGAAGGCTGGAGGGCCCCCAAGAGGATAATCTAGCAGAGCAAAGATAAACAGCGATGCCTCGCCTTTGACTTCCGCGTAGGAGCCAATTGCGGAGAGGGTAATCTTTTTACCTTTAAAACTGGTGCCAATAATCACGGCACCGCTGTATTCCTCATAAGTGATAGGATTTCCGTTGCCATCTAGTTGAATTGCGCCTTGTTCGTCTTTCAGGTTCATGGTTTTGCGGAGCAAGGCACCACCAATCTCTAGACAGCCTCCGCCAGAGTAGTGAATGCCCAGTCCGTTCAGCCGGAATTTGGGTTTGAACTCGGTGAGAGAGGAGCCAACGCCTAAGCCATTGCAGGAAAGGGTAATGCCGCCAAAGGAGAGGGAAGCATTGAGAAAAAACCACAGTTCTGAGTTCTGGAACTGCATACCCACCTGTTGCATGGTGAGGGGGCCCAGCTTTTTGTTAACGTCAATCCAGGTAATAGTGTCATCTACGTTAGGAGGAGCCTGGGCTAATGCCTTGAATTTTTCGTTTTTAGGGTTTTGCTCGCTTTTTGAGATTGATATCTCAGACTCCTGTGTGGTAGCGTCAGCCTTTGCAGTATTGGTAATCTTACCCGTTTGAGAAGAGGCAGCACTAGACCTATCTTTTTTGCTGCGGCAGAGGGGCAAAGTGACCCATTGCGGGCTGTTTTCCAAAGTGAGGTTAGCACTCAGATATAGTCCTGAGTGCAAGGCAGGAGGCTTTTCTGTTTCCTGTTGTTTACTAGAAGAGACGGACGGTAATGAAAGACCCTGTGGTAGTTTCAGAGTGTTGATTAACTCTGCGGAGATGTCTTGATAGGCATAGAGAATTTGGATGCCATTGATGCGGGGGGTGAAGTCAGTGGGGAGTTTGTCGCCGATGAGGGGCAAATCAGCGAGGTTGATATCGAGTCCCAATGTAGCACCCACTAAAAAAGTAGGGGATGCTTGGGGTTTGTTTTTAGCTGAGGCAGGAGCTTTTTGATAAGCTAGGAAAACTTGCTCAAGAGAGAACGCTAACCCGGTGGGCAGTTGATCGGCGATGCTAGGAATGAGATCGCTGATGAGTTCTGCAATATCGACAGAATCGCCATTTTCATTGCGATAAGCAGCAGTAAACCCCGCAAATGAGTCTGTAGAAGTAGAAAGAGTGGCAAATTCAAATCGTCGTTGCTGAAGGATAAGGTAGACTTTTTTCTGTTGGGAACCAGGGTCAGTTTCAACAACCAGCAGCACGGAAGTTGGTTGATTGCCCAAGGCGAATTCTGCTTGAAAACCAAGAGTCAGTGAGGGTGAATTACTCATACCTACTTCTGCCAGTTCTTAGCTGCCTCAGTGGTCTTTTTAGCTCCATCTGTGGTTTCGGTCTGAAACACTATTTCACCCTTTTGGGAATATACGACTAAGTTACCGCTTTCCTCCAGAACTAAGCGATTTTTTCCACTGGTATTGGTAGACCAGATCATATCGTTTTTGGAGTTAAAGAGAGCGAAGTTCCCATCCTTTAAAGCTTTAAAGGTTTCTGCTACGTTATTTGGGACTGTGTAGGTACCCGTTGCCCAAACTGCTTCTTCTTTACTGGAATTTTTAATGTTATGGAGAACCAGATTGCCGTCCTTCTGAAAGAACAGCTTGTATCCTGTTGAGGTATACCAGTCTATGCCTTTATCACATCTTCTGAGTGTTATATCTTCAGATCCAGTTGCTAATATATCCCTCATCCGAATCTTTATAATGAAACACAAAGCGTACCATCTTGGTCGATTGGCTTGACTGGGGTTACTATTAAGGGTGTGGGGATTTATAGTCCCAGAATGACTGTGATCGCCGTTACTTTGTGTAGAAGAGTCCCTAATATTGTCGCTTCCTCTATCTATAGCATTGAAGTTGGGCGTGTCTTCTCGAGTAGCGTTATCACGATTGTACCAGGCACTTGGAAAGCCGTGACTATGACTTCCATTCCTTGAAATATTAACTTCTATTTTGGATAAGTCTATTGAATGATTATGCTCATCGGGCTCACCATAATCATTCAATTTGTGTTCTTTTCCAGCACCTACGATAAAGCGATCGCGCAAGTCTGGCGTATTATTATCTCCATTACACAGCGCCCAGCCTCCTGGAATTCCATCTGCTGCTCCACTCCACATAATAATCATGCCTGTTACAAATGCACCTTCCCCCTCAAACTTTCTGGCACTCACGGTATTGTTGACCGTGAGGGAATTTGCCACCGCGTCCCCCTTCACCTCCAGGAAATCTGACGCTATTTTTCCCTTTACATCTAGTTGAGTTTTAGAGTCAGGATACTTGTTAATCCCAATCTGTCCATCAGCATCTTTTCCTCCCTTCCGCTCAGTGATACAGGTTTTAGTCACATTCAGTATTCTTTTTCCATCCATATATCCTGGCAAATTGTAATAGGCTACATACAAATTCCCAATACCTGGACGAAGTGAGGATTTAAAGTTGCTTATTGTAATGAAGAAGTCCTCGTTCTGTTTAAAGGTAAATTGCTTTACCCGATCCTGTTCACCATCCTTTTGATTCCATGCGAAGTTGGGTCTAATTATCCAGGTTGGATCTTCTAAATCTGGTTTTGGCTCTTCTATAAGCCAGTACTTTTGACTTAGTTCTTTTTCAAGAATTAGTTCTTTTCCAATAGAAATTTTAGAAATTATTGCCTCATCTTTTTTGGCAAGCGCCCAAGGTTCTTCCCTATCTCCTTGTGCATCAATTGTGATTTCAAACCTCGAATGTTCGTTTAAAGTAATTGCATCTGATCCTGTATTTACAATCTGAAGTACGAGAGGTTCGCTATTTGAACCATTATTGAGAAGGGTTGCTGCATAGGCAAACGTAACAGTCAAACTGGCCGCTCTTTTACCGGAATAATTGAGAACTGTGAGAATGATTATCTGCGTTTGAGAGTCAATAGCTCTTCGTTCTGTGTTAGCATTTTCATCAAATTTTTCCTGTGCAAAGTAGAAATCTTTATAATTTATTTCTAATTGAGTGACCCTTGCTCCGTCAGTAGAATTCGCGCCGAGACCAGCCAATGTAATCAATTTAGTTCCTTCTTTTTCGATGACGAGCTCATCCTTTCGCTTGAGAAGAAAAAGCGAAACCGTGCGATCGCGATTTTCATAGGGTCGGCTCATGCTCCAGCCCTCTTTACTGTCCTCACTCAAATCAATCTTTTCACGGGATCTTGGGGAGAGTTGGTTAGGTCTGAATTTAAGCTCTATATGATAATTGTTAGGGCTGGGGGCTTCTGGCTTTGATTGAGTATGGCTCAACTTAATTGTTTCGCTGAAGGAATTTTTGATCTCTAAATTGAATCGCAGTTCATCAGGATTATCGTTAATGTAAAGAAGATTACGATCCTCTCGCACATGAAAATTGTAGAGAGCAAAGGAGAGAGGATTTTGCTGTGAAAATTCTTGATGGGTGGTTTCAGACATGGTAGGACTCGTAATTTTTCAATAGTTGCTATTCAGCAAAGCGTTAAGTCGTGAGAAATACAACCTTAAATGAGTTCAAGAACTGTTGGTTTGGTGTTTAGTCTTCTTCAACTTGAGCCAACCTTCCCGTAACTCCTGTTTGGCAAAAACCGCCTCCATCTGCACTGGACGAATTTTTACTGCACATACATCCAACGCTGTTTCAATTTGTTTTTGCCATCTTTGATAAGGTTTCTCTAGCTGGGGTTGCGATCGCTTGTCATAGGGCGTTACTAGCACTTTATCGTTCTCTACTATCAGCCAACTCACCTCATTAAGCAGATGTTCCCAAATGGTTTCTCCACTCAAATCCTGTTCCGAAGTTTGGCTGCATGATTGAATTTGGGGTTGAAGATATTGGATAAACGCTTCTCGCGTAATCTCGCCGATCGTGGAAATTTCAGACCAACTTTGAGCTTCATCCTGCTCAAACCAAGACCAAGTGTAGCCCTGTTCTTCAGGGAGGGGTAAATGCATTCTGCGGGGCGTTAGGATCGGAGCCGTTAAAAAGGAAATTGAAATGGTCTTCAGGGCATCCACATAATGTTCTTTGGGAATGGAAATGTCTTTTGTGGGCGCAATTCCCGTTACCGCATGGACTTTCGCTCTAGGATCGATCAGTGCTGTCACGACTTGGGGAGCAGCCTGTACTGTTTGGTAAAACAGATGTGGCTTGGTGACAATTCGCTCATGGTTTACACCCTGTGCTTGGGCAATATAAACCTGCTGACTGAGGTTGCCAGCGTCGTCCTCTAGCCAGTAGCCCACCAGTCCATCACTGAGTTTGCGATAATCTCCCAGGCGAATGGGAAATTGTACCTGCTCAAATTGATTTGTTTCCCGCTCTGTGCGTTCTAAATCTTGTCGAAAAACTGACCAATCCTGGTTGATGGCAGGTTGTCCCTGTAATTGTAGATTGAGCGTCGCTCTGACCACTGCAATGGGTTGCCCCATGATGAGTGCGATCGCAGGGTCACGATCTACATCCTCCGGTTCAATGTTGTCCCATGCCGTCCGCACTGCTTGTATAAATTCCTCTAAAAACCTATCTGTTGCGGTGGAATCAGTATCATCTCCTCCGCACAGCGTCTTCAATACTCGCTTCAAATAGGGGTTCTCAATGCTTTCAAGGGTGTGGGTCGTCTGGGGCGCACTGCGCCAACGCTCTTCTCCAGCTTGACGGATTTCTATTTCCCCTAATGAGTGACCTGCTGCATCGTAAATTTCCAAAGTGTTGTCAATAAAATCGGGCAGAATCCACCCGCAGATGGGGTTTAAGCATGGATGAGACGAGGCTTCTCCTTCATAGTTAGGATTGCCAGAAAGCCAACGGAAATTAAGTCGGGTTCCCTGCACTAAACGGGGTGGTAGGGCAATGGCTTCTGTAGGCTCAATGGACTGCCTGGTTGTGTTGTAGTCCTTTGTATGGATAAGAGTGGGTTTGAGATGGTCTGGCGTGAGGGTGCGTTGCCATTGTAGGTTTTGGCTCTGTCCAAAGGTATCAACCAGGCGCAGCCGCAACACCTTGAGGCTTCCGGCTCGAATGGGATTGAAAAAATTCAGCGGTTGCGGCGCACTAATGATATGGCTGGCTACGGCGCTGTTCACCAAGTCAGCAAAGCTTTGGTACTTTGGAAAGCCAAGAGGATCGGTAATGTCGAGTTGTAAAGTTTGCCGCCGTCCTAACAATGCCTGGTTCAATCCGCTCAAACACTGGGAGAGGCACACAGTCTGCCGCAGTTCCTGATAAGCACGTAACAGCGATATGTAGATCGCATATTGCGCCTTCTGCGACTCAGAATACTGACTACCTGGAAGGAGCAATTCAGTTTGTAACCATTCAATAAAATTGTTTACCTGTGTTGGAAAGAAATTTGCTTGGGACAGTTGTTTCTGTTGGCAGTAGTGCTCAAAAACAGGCTGCTTGCTGAAGTAATCAGTGATTCGGTCTTCGTGTTGCAGGGTCGCATGGCTGCTGAGGAAACTCCGACCACTGTAGATATCCTGGACAATTGTGCTGTCGCTGAAGTTGTCTTCGATCTTCTGGGGTTTTAGATCAATCGCGTTATCATTGAGCTGATAGTGACGGGTCAGAAAATTGGTTGGATAGTTGCGATTGGATGAAAGGTTACTACTTTGCCCTTTAGTAGGGTAGAACGCAACTTCCCACTCCAGTATGAAGGGATTCCACGGTTGTTCTTGCCAGATGGTCTGCCCTGGGTGCTTTACTGAGTCAGTTCCAATTAATTGAGCAATCTGCCGATCTAATGCGTTCAGTAGTTCATTAACAGCTTCAGGATTGACTTGAAGCTGACCGCGCCAAAAAGATGCGATTTGTTGTGCAAAGCTTGATGGTTCTGGGTTCCAGAGGGTACAAGCCAGGGGTTGATCGGCAGAAATAGGGGGGGCAGTAAACCTTGCCGCTTCTCCAACCACCATAACGACTGGTTCATTAGGCTGCCAATAACGAGGTGCAGGAAGAGGTTGCAGTTGATAGGCGATCTGTGATGGAGTTCTGGTGTCAGTTGGGAATAAATTATCTAATTGCTGGACAATAAGATTGATAGAGTCAGCAATTTGGTACGCTAACGAATTCTGATTATTTGCAGGAGTCTCTGGTGAAGCAGTAGCCCCGATCGCTTTTCCTTTATCATCGGTTTCTAAAGTTAAGATGCCTGTTTCAGATTTCAGGCGATCTAAGGCAGCAATGCCTTGAGTCTGGATAAAGTGCTTGACTCGATCTGGTCTGGGATACTCACTCA
This sequence comes from Nostoc linckia z4, assembly GCF_002608075.1. GTDB lineage: Bacteria > Cyanobacteriota > Cyanobacteriia > Cyanobacteriales > Nostocaceae > Nostoc > Nostoc linckia. Next base: position 99,895 of record NZ_LAHA01000034.1, on the reverse strand, counting down.
GGCGACCAATCGGCGGATAGGCACAAACGATGTACTTATACCAATCCGCAAAGAGTTGGTCTTGCCGGGACTCTATTTCGTGAAGCGCTCGATTGTATTCCTCTTGCAACTTATTAAGGTGCAAAAGTGCGCTGGCAAGCTCATCGGGAATCGAGAGTTCAGAGGCATTCCTGGCAGTCGATAAAGGATTGCCAGACGCTTCATTTTCAGATGGAATGTCCCAATCCTTTTTAGGGTCTACTTTTTCGATACGCCAGAGGACACCTGCCGCTAATCCTGTGAATCCTTTTTCATGGCGGGCTTCCCTGAGCCGAGTGTCTAAGTCTAAGTGATGCCCCTCCAGGGTGGCGGACAGTTGTAGCGCTTCTAAATAGTTCTCTAGTGCCTGTTTGGATACCCGTGGGGTTGGCTGTTTTGTGGTGACTTGCTCGGCTAGATACGCAGATAAAGCTTCTGTCCCGGTATTCGCCAGCGCAATTGTGACCAGTGTATCACCCTCAGATTGGGCTTTGTTGGATAACGCTTTCTGGAAGGTCAGGCGACCATAGCAGAGCATCTGAGTGGGTTGTTCATCTCCATTGACAATCCATTTGAGTTCATCTTCTAAAGCCGCTTTGAATGATTTTCCTAATTTTGAAATGTTCTGTAAAAACTGCTTGAGATAATCTCGTTCTGGATCGCTGTACCATCCCCAGACATCATAGTTAAGTTTCTCAGTTGCTTCCTGAACTTCGGCATCATAGCAGCCAAAAACGCTATAGGCGTTGGGATAAAATGCAGCAAAAGCAGGATCGCCATAGCCAATTGCAGTTAACTGGTTTCCCCAATATTCTGCGAGTGCATCCTTTAAAGGCCAATCGTTGAGTGGTACTTGGCGACCTAAAAAGCGAAAGGGTTGATATTTGCCTTCATCAGGCTTGGTGGGAAAGGGAATACAAACATTTTTAGGGGTACTTTTCTCAGGCCACAGATAGTCACTTTCAACAACCCAAGCTTTAGGATTGAGTGTCCCTCCCCGACGGGTAATTAACCAACGATTGGGAACTGCTGGAAATTGTGGGCTTTTTCCCTCTTCTTGCTTGCCTTTACACAGTGCTTTCGGTAATCGCCAATGTAAATGAGTACCCGCAGGGGCTAGAAAGTTGCAGTTTTGAAAAGGAGCCGTAACAATGGATTCACTAATGTTAGTGACGTGAGTATTGACATCTCGTTGTCCATCAAAATATGGCAACCGACTAAAGTCTGCCATTGCCCCGGCGAGTAATTCACTCTTAGATAGACAGAGGGCATTGACTTCAATGGGAACCATTAAATAGCGATCGCGCATGGTAACAAACTCATGGGGCAAGCAGATTCTCTAGAGAAGAATAGAGGCTTGAATTTCTAGGAATAAATGTTAGTCATGACACTGACATTAGGCGTTTCCAGCTAACACCAGTTAACAGAGGTAGCGATTCATCCTGATAATGTCCTTGAGGCTGTAGGTTGAGTAAAACCTCAGCCTACAGCAGATTCAGGATGGCCAGATTGAGCGCAAGACACAATCCAAAATCTTACAATTTTAGAGAGCTTGCCAATCAATCAGATCGAGGTATTAAACGTTATCCTCTTTAGCGTTTAAGTTGTTTCATCTTCGTTAATTTTGGCGGAAGGAGCAGAATTTATGCCTGTACCTGGTAAAAGAGCAGGCTCTTTGGCTGCTGGAAGAGCAGCTTGGACTCCCTTAATGGACTCTTCTATGACTTTTGTCACTCTCTTCTCTTCAATCCCTTTGGCAACCACAACGAATAATCCGTTGAATTTGAAAAAGTCACCTGATTTCTCCAGATCTGTTGGGCAACTAGCACTGGCAGCAAACAAATATTCACTTTGCCCAGCTTTGTCTTTTTGGTCGTCATGCTCTTTGAAGTACTGTGCCGTTGCTTCTTTTGGATACTGCTTGTAATACAAAGCTCTAATTGTCAATTGAGCAGTGACGACCTTTTGAATTAGATTATCAAAGGGTTTGATTCCTGTAGGTTCTTTATCGTCCAAGAATTGCAAGGCTTCTGGCTTCATTCCCAAATCCTGAACTGCAATGGATCTTAGAGCCTTTCCCAGCTCACCGATTTCCAAAGGTCGGGGAAGTTCAAACTCAATACCATAGTCCTTAGTCTTGTTGATGGGAATTTTGGGCATGAGATCGACTGTTTGCTTGTTGATCTCAATTTGAGCGCCAACATAAATGTCAGCTTTAACCTCATCTGTGCTAGCTACTTTAGCCATTGTAATATTTACTCCTAATGATTTGAACTGAAGAAAGTTTTCCAGAAAAGAACGGAGGGTAACGCCAAGACCTCAGTTTCTTTATGACTACTGCAAACGTTGGCTCATAACGCAATTACTCGCGCTTGTTGAGATATTCATACCCCTGCACTAACCCATAAACTTGTTATGAAGGTAAGTGATAGATATTTGAGTTTTTCCTAAAACTTTACGTTTTTCTCAACGATCGCACTTTTAAGACGAATCCCAGAAGCAGTTTCTGAATTTTTCGAGTGACAAGTTTTTTCCCTAACTCTAATGCACTCCACGAACCCATTACGAAAAGCAGCAAAGGAGGCGATCGCACTCCCTCAAACTCTACCGACTGCTGCTGCAAAGTCGTGTTAGGTGCCGTGATGCCTACTTGTGCGTTTTGTGGGGGTTAGTGCTGATTGTTCGTTAGCACTGTTCCCGGATCCAAAAATCTTGTGTCCATGCCGAGTTCATTTACGTCCATTGTTTGCTCCTTTTTTTGTGGGTTTTGGTTTTTGGTTTGCTGTTTTAGCTGGGATTTTTTACGCTGAATAACACGGTCTTCGAGATTCCTCGCAGTGTTTTGTCGTCGAGCATTACATTGTATTTATCTATCTTAGGGCTATCTAAGACCTGTGGGGGGTGCTTTTGGAGTGGGTCTATATCGCCACTTTTTAGGTCTGGATGGGATTCGGAGAATCCCATTGTTCCACCCATGTTTCTCTCCACGTAAAAGTTGCTCGCTCTTATCTTTTGTACCTTAATGTGCTTGTCTATGTTTGACTCGTTAATGTTGTTGTCAGAGCATGCATCCCCGAACTCCTTCAAAAAGTTTCCGCGACCTAAATTGCATACGAAAAAATCTATCGCTTGCACAGTCATTCCTTGCTTTATTATGTTTCCCCCGCAGAGATACTCGAAGAAATTGCTGCCGGTGATGTGGCTCATTTGTGTCTTATAGTTCGTTGGTATGGTAGGGTCTACCACCGGTTTGAACTTGTATTTCTCAGGTGTAAACGTGGGAGAGAATTCAGAGCCGTGGGCGGATACGATGATGTGGTCGATCCCTAGTGGGAGAGATCCGGTGTAGGAGGTCATCTTTGCGTGTTCTTTGTTGTCGTTGATGTCACCGACCTCGTATAGTATTACCCTTCTATTAGGTGGTTTGTTCTGTTCAAAGTCTTTTTTTACAGTGAAGTAATAAAGTTGGTGGGTGAAGTTTGTCGCTAACTTACGCAGACAGATTTTTCTTTGGTTTCGTTCCACTAGGTCTTTGTCTGGTGATATTAGAACAAGTGTCGTCCGTGACGCTTCCATGTCGTTCTCCTTTTTTTAGTTTGCTTTGTATCGGGCAGTATCTAGCCCGTCTCTTGTTTCTTCTCTTTCTGTTTTTTGTGCTGCGTTTGTCTAGGTCTAAGCTTTTTCCTCTCTTGCTTTTCCTTCAGCCACTTGTCTCTTAAAAAGTGACGTATTCTATTCTTAAGACGAATCGGGCGATCGCTTTCTGAATTTTCCAAGTTAGAGATTTTTTTCAGCTTGGATGCCCCGCCCGACTCAATAACAAGATTCGGATTTCTCACGAGAGGGAAATCCAGTTCATTTCTTTTCGCCTTTATCTCTCTAGACGTTTTCTTGCTTACCTTTTGGAATTCTTCGATAAAGTTCCCTTTGGAATAAAGCAGCTTAGAGGAAGTTTGACTCAAAAAAAACTGGATAAGATAGTTCTTGATAAAAGTGCAGGATAAACGTCTCGCGCAGCCTTGTTGGTAAGTTAGCGATCGCACTGCGAATAACAATCTTTTTCTCGCCTATCTCCAAAGCGCTTAGGGGCGTATCGTCAAAGGAAACCAGCCCTTGTTCTTCTGGAATTGTATCTATATCCTCAACTCTATTCGCGCCCCGACTGCGTTCTCGATGAATATCCACGCAGAGATTATGAGCCAGCGTCGTCAGCCAAGCTTTAAAATTAGTAATTTCCCCCCGATACTTTTGCAGCTTTTCCCAAGCTTTCAGCATTGCCCGACTGAGCGCATCTTCAGCATCCGTTGGGTTTCCACCTATCCACTTGACGCAGCAACGATAAAGATAATCTCGATACTGTTGCCATTGCTGCCAAAAAATTGACCGTATATCTAAGGCGAGAGCGCTCTGTTTTGAAATGATAGATGTTTGAGAATCTAATTTCATGCTTATTAGTGTCCGGCACAGAACTTTGCTTAAAAAGTCTATGTTTGATAACAGGCTGGCTTTAGCTCTTAGAGGATGTTTGAAAAGTATGATTATTAACACCAATTTCTTTCAAACCTAACCCCCCAGTGCCATAACCTTTTTCCCTTCGAGAGGGTTAACAATTCAAAATTCAAACATTTTAGACAGTTTCAGACGGGGATTTAAGCCCCGACTGAAGCTGGGACTACCTTTAGAGGTATCGGTCTTAAACCCTTTTATTTACGAAAAATTCGCAGGCGATCGCAACAGATGGTTCGGTTCGTCAGGAGAACATCAACTTGCAGGGAACTGTGCTAGGAGGTCTTTGCCGTCAATAATGGTACTAGTGAAGGTGAAACTACGGTTAGCTTGGTAGCGTGGGTCTGATTTAACGATAGCCATGAACTCACGATGTCCCTGTTTTGTCCTGCCTACTTGACAGCCAGCGCTCCATCTTCCTACGTCGGACTTAGGGTTATCACCTCCCCAATGTTGGTTAATGCCAAAATGACCTGAGTCAATGGAGTCACCTGCATCGCGCGTGCCTGACCGATTTGCATCGCGATGGACGGTGACCGAACCACCAGTTTGCACAAGAGCTTCATGAGGAGAAGCCTGTCCGTGAGTTCCTACCTGCCATGCGGTGTACTGCCCAAAGGCGATAATTGCCGCACCTTTGGAGTTCAAGGGATTGTACGTATAGTACTTACCTGGGTTGGTTGTGGCTTCCCAACAACCAATCATTTCAGGCTTGCCGTTTTTAAACTCAATTACGATGCGGAGGTCGTTCCAGACATTGAGGGCGTTGTCATTGAGCGTTCCGTCGGGATTCATGCCTTCGATGTAGATAATATTCTTGTATCCAAGTTCTTTGTAAATTTTGTAGCCCTTCTTCTGGCAATAGGCAACGATTTTCTCTGCTAGAGTTTTAGGCTTGGTCTGGACTGTGGCGATTTTGCAGCCGTCAATCTGGACATGTCCACCATAGATAAACCAAATGCGCCGATCCTGAACTGGAGCTTTGAGCATGACTCGGAGATGTTGAGCATCTGCGATCGCCACCTCGGTAATTTCCAACTGTTTCCCCGCTTTCACACTGGTTTTTTCTGATGCATCGAGCTTGTTGGAGGGCAATGAGCAGCTTTTAAATACTGAGTCAGAAGTCACCTTCAGATTAAACTGTCCCCGCTCGGTCTGGTCATCTTTGAGTCCTATCGCTTGCAGAAAATACAAAATTGCCGCACAACCAGCAGCCGAATCAATAGTGTTGGTGTGATTAGTCCCAGACCAAACAAACGGCGTAATTCCCTGGCTATCTTTGCCCTGGAAGTCGTTGCACGCATCGAAGGCGAGTAAGCGAGATGAGAGCTTTGCTGGTATCTGTTCGCCCTGAATCTTACTCAGCTTGTGCGTGACTTGCTCGAAGAATTCTGTAGAACCCTGGAAATCCGTCTTAGCATGTAAGATTCCTGCCCAATACCAAGGTAAGTTGGGATAGTACCACTCGATTTTCTCGTAAAAGCCGCGATCGTAATACAGCTTCTCAGCAATTTTTTCTAACTCTGGCAAGAGATTTGATTGCACCTTGCAGCCTTGCCATAGTTCTGTATATTTTTCTTCAATAGATACAATATTAGCCATTTGTATGATATTTACTTGTAACTGTTCATAGATAAATAAGAAACGGCAAAATTTTGTTATAGTAAAAAACGCTTGGAGCTTTACTTTTCAATAACCTTCAAAAGCTTGAACACTCAGCACTTGCATTCGCTTTTAAAAAGTCCAGCTATGAGCCGTTTGAAGTATAGTTTGCTGTGTTCAAGCTCCAGTTTGGATTTGTTAGATGTTGATTATTCATGTCTTCATGCGGAGTTTCTTTATATCTAATGTCTTGATTTTTAACCTCTTCTATGTGTTGGCAGAGGCTAGAGATGATTATAGGGTCGCGGATGATTTCAGTCAGGATGCGGGCTTCATTAAAGTCTCTGGCATCGCTTCTTAAGTCACGCAACACCAGATCGATTAGCTCAGGACTGATTTCTATTTCCAAAGAAATGCTAATCGCAACATCTTGCCCCATTTTGTCTACATTAATCGAATACTTTTTGCTGTTACGAATCATAGTCGTGTTTTGCGGTGAGTGCCTTCATTTTCTGTCTACTGAAGCAGATTAATTGTGATTCTCTACTGTTTCCGCTACTACACTTCCCGAAGTTATAAGGTACACTAATTGATTGAATTATCGTTGAACTGTGCTAATAGTCGGGTAAGAAAGTTCGTAGTAAGGACTTCAGTCCTTATTTTCTAAGCACGCTTTGTGCTTACTACAAACTTTTCATTACTACCTTGACAGACTACTAATAGCATCCCAAATATCTGTACCTCATAGCAGCAGGAAGAGCTGTAACTTAATTCCTCAAACTTTAAATGCTAAACCATTAAACGTAGGGTTTCAGGAATAGGTCAGCTTCAGCTTCTCTTCGTCTCCTAAGTCCTTGCTCAACATTTGATCCAGGATTGCGATACTTGATGAAAGTTTCGCGGATATTAGCCCAATCCTTATTCTTTAAGACTCTAGTCATTGACTCAAAATTAGAGAGACCGTAAAATTTACTCCCCAAGTTGTAGCCAAAACTGAGTAAGGCACCTTGTTGGTGAGGGTTAAGTTCGCTCCAGCAAGGTATTTTCATTAAATCGGGTAAGTAACTTGTTTCCAACTGATAAATCAACAGTTCATCCGCTTGTTGTTGGGAAATTCTCTCTCCCATGTACCACGGGCTACCATCACGTTTCCTGGTCGTACCCCAGCCAATTGTGATCGGTAGCCCTCCACTTAAAGGATCTTTGTATGCATCAAGATAGCAACCTTCAAACTTTTTAATTAGCTCAACTCCACACATAGGTATACTTGTGGAGACTTGTTTAGTTTCGGTGAGCTGGTTTGTTGCTGTAACGTTCCTGCTTATAGGATTGCTCTTAATCTTAGCCAGAATCTCGTTAGCACTGAGATACTGTACTGAATCAGCGTTGAGGCTGGTGCTGTCACGATCTTCTTCGTCCTCTTGGGATAAATTACCAACAGCATTTAAGTCAGATTGCTTATCTGAGTCCACTTGAGCTGCCAGAAGTGCTGGTTTTTCGTTATCGCGCTCTTGTTCCAACTGCTGCCTTTCGGCTTGGACGCGCTGTTTCTCGGTTTCTAGTTCCTTAAGTTGGGCTTCATACTGTGTCCGTAATTGCAACTGCTCGTTGAGCTTTTCTAGGGCAAGTTCAGCATTCTTTGTGACTGTTTCTTGTGTCTGCTTATTGCCTGCCTCTTGTCGTTCTGTTAACTGGGAAATAAAGCCCTGTAAGTCTTGCTGAATATACTGTTCGACGCGTTCAGCAAAAATGGTGTAAGCATCGGAGTGGGCATTAAATTGACGATAGGGGCCAGCCATTTGGAAAAATTGCCACCCCTCAATTTTCAAGCCTTCGGCAGTATTACGATAGTTGCGGTACTTCTCACCATGACCAAAAAACTCTTCAACCGCAGCAGAAACGGCTACTACCTGACTTAAACCGAAAGCCGACCAGCCGACAATTTCTTGCCACTTTTGGTTCCCCTTCTGAAAACCAATTAGTGCCGGGACAATTACCCCGCCAATGATGGTAATCATTCTGAGGTTGTGATGAGCATTGCGTTCTTTAGTGGCTTTTCCCTCCAGCCACATAACTTGGTCGAGCCAGCGATTTTTCAGAAAGTCTTTTCGCAAATCTGACAAGTCGAGTTGGTCAATCAGTCCACAGAATATCTGTCTAAGGTATTGACTATAGTCTTGTTTCTTAGCCATAGTTTTAAATTTCTCAAAAGCTTCTAGTACAGTTCGGCGGAAATAAACAGACGATTAAATAGCCAAAACTTTACCCTTAGAAATCCATTTAAAAGGTTTAGCCATTGTTTGATTAAAGTAGTCGATAAACTTGAGGATTCGATTTTTCAAATCATCCTGACTGACGAAACTGGCTCTTCTGAGTAACTTGCGAACCAAGATACTGAACCAAATTTCAATTTGATTAAGCCATGAAGAATATTTGGGTGTGTAATGAAAAATAATTCGATGTGTTGGGTCACTTAAAAAAGCTGCACGGGATTTCATAGACTTGAGGATGCCACTTTCTCCTTTAATACCCAAGTCAATATCCAAACTTTCTTTTTCTGCAATTAAACGAACTAGGGACTCAGACTGATGAGTGTTTAGACAGTCCATAATTAAATGCCATTTTTTGGCAGAGGTATTTTGTTAAGTAGAAAGTAAATGTGTAATTGTATGAGTTAACTTTTCCCAATCCGCTTCTAAATCAATGGTTTGCAACTTACCAGAAGCAGCTAATTTTTCAGCACGTTCATCTGTAGCTTCTCCATTTAATGCACAGACAAGTTTATCGGCTGTTCTACCACTACCTGCTATTACCATCACCAAGCGTCCGGCGATGACGCTGTTAGCAGCGTCAAGAAAGGTAATTTCTCCACCATTTATCAGCATTGTTACCGAAGGTGCGCCACCAGCTAGCATGGTTGCTACTTGTACTATCCAAGCAGATTCATCACCCCAATTATGGCCAGGGACTAGGATAAAATGAGTATGATGCGGTTCTAAAAGTGCAGCATCATCAGTAGATTCAGTCTGATTGGGTAGAATGACTTTTCCTGTAGGCGCTACCCCAATCAGCGGAAATTGAGCATTGATTTGATGACGAGCATTACCTATCAATTGCATTACTCCCGCATCTGTACCACCATCGACAATATATGCTCCTAAACGTTGCGCTATTGGGGCTAATACTTCTATAAACAAGCCTTGGATACGTACAAAGTCCGCTTCGCTCATCTGACTTGCACCACCAACGATAACTAAAATCGGATGGGAACCAACCAGCCCCATTTGCTCAAGCGCATCAGACAATTCTCCTGCTTCGGATACTGTAGCAACTGTTGCTGTCTGCCCTTCATTGAAACTCAAGCTAAAAAATTTTTCCATGTCCGGGAATTAAAGTGTATAAAGTCACACTTTTTATTTAAAAAATTATGATTTTTTAAATAAAATGACTACTATTTTTTCCATATCAAATGATTTTTCTTACTACTTTTGTAGGTTGAGTTCAAAAACAGGTGAATTAACAAACTCTTCAAGTTTAAAAAGTGATAGTAAATTAGCCCATTCCTGCTGATTAGCAACCCGGTTCTGAGCAAGTTGGCTAACAGTTTCATACCAAATGTTATTTTCTGCATAAGGAATGTACTGGTGTTGATATGCTGTTTGCTTAATTTTTGTTACTAGTTTAGGACTCGCTCCCACTCGTTTTACCCAACCATTCACGCTAATATTTGTGTTAGATCCCTGAGTATTGACACAAGCAATTTTGAAGTACCAATGATATTTTTTTCCAATCAATAATGGTTTTTCGGTAGAGGGAAGACTAATGCTGACAATGCCTTTTTTTTCTGATAAAGAGAACAGTAGAGGCTTTGTCAAAACAGACTTTTTCTGTTCATCTAATAATCTAAATTTAGCTGGAGGTGACTGGGAATTTCCTCCAAAGGGTAAATAAAACCAGAACTGGGGATAATCCTGAGTAGTCAAGCCTCCATTGTTATTAGAAACTAAGGCAATGAGATTGTTGCTATTTATTTGAGAGCATTGCGATCGCGTTGCTCCTCCTCGCGATCGTCCAGACGCATTTCCCTCGGCTCTAGAACCATTAAACATCTGGCCAATACGCTCAAAGACATTCTGTGCTTGGGCTTTGCGAACAAAAATAGGAGACAAAAAATTAAAATAAAAAACAGTTGTCAGAGTGCAGATCAAAATAGTTGACCGCGGAATCGATAATTGTGGACGAAGCATTTTGCAATTTCCTCTTAGTCTGCTGATTTTTTGACTTAACTTTTACGGAGTCGATTAGTTAAGTATAATACTGATGCTCCAGCAAACATTAATGCTAAAAATGCTGGAATAAAAGGTATCCAGCCGCTTTGAGCCACTAAAATTACGGAGCATATAGTGTATAAATTTCCTGTAGAAAATCCTACAGCTATACCTGTGTAAAGATTGCGGTTAAATCGCCAACATACAATAGCACCTACCAAAGCCCAGCCAAACATCCAGATTGTTTCATAACCAAGAGGCCACCACCAAATGAGGGAGCGATTATCTAAGGTCGCACTCAAGATTTGGCTGATGGTTTGCCCATGCAACGTTACTCCAGCAACGTCACCATAGGGTGTACTCCAGTAATCAGCTTGTCTGTTTTGCCTGTCAGTAAAGCCAATCAGTACAATCCGATTTCTAATTTGTTCAGCAGAAACTTTATTGTCCAAAACTGCCAAAATATTGACTCTAGGCGCGAAATTATTGGGGTCGCGGCCAAAAGTACGATATTTGAGCATCGTTTGATAACCTTGAAGCTGATTATCCATGTCTTGATAGCCACCTCCCAATCCCAGTAGTTGGGGAATCACTGTTTTACCAAACTGCATCGGTTGGTCATAAGCTTTGGTTTCGGGATTTAGAGGAGAGGTGAAAGGCTGACCCTTGGCTTGTAGATAGCGACGAGCAATTACTAGACTCAAAGCTTCCGGTGTATTGCAATATTTAGGGTCTGGCTTTTGCATCAAGTATTGTCGGCGCACAAAACGACCACCTTTAGCATCGTCATCAACTAAGTCACTAAAGCCAACTTGCTCTAACAGGACTTCTGGTGCGTGTTTAAAGCCAAGAATTTTTTCACCCCGATTATTTTCATAACTGTTTTTACAGACCGAAATGAAGTTTTTCGTTTGCTGCAAACGTTGTTTTAGGCTATCCTCAGCCGGAAAATCACGGATAAAATCCAGCCCAATCATACTAGGTTGATGTTGGGAAAGATTTTTGAGTAAATCGTCTAGAGCGGCATCAGGAATAGAACCTTTACCACCTGGATATCTCCCGGATTCATTCAACTTCTCAAGACTTTCGGGATCTACATCGACCATTAAAAATCGTTCGTCCTTGGGTTCATCAGGACGTAAGGACATCATCTGGTCATAAGCTGCTAGTTCTAAAGGCTCGGTGAATCCGAGAAATCTAGCAATGAACATTACCGTTGTCACAACCAAGCTACTCAGCAGCACAGTGCGGAGCTTGATTTTCCGATAGGGGAGAGCGCGACTGGCGGCAAGATACTCTAGTTGTAGAGTGGTGGGGGCTGGTTGTTTGTCAACAGACTGCTTCAACCATTCCTCAGAAGCGACTAAATCTTTACCCCGCAGCAAAAAACTATCATCACGTTTGCGATCGCCCCACTCCTTCGCTTTTAAAAAAAGACGCGTGTGCGATCGCACGTAATCTGGATCTGCATCTAGTGTTCTAGTTAATTCCCCAAATTTGGTCAGAAAATCTGCGCCATGCTTGCAAAAATCAATCCATTGCACTTTTGCTAACCCTGAGTGAATATCTGCAATGCTCATTTCCCGATACAAAACAGTAACGATTCGCTTATGCAAATTCATCGCGTACTCTACCTCAGCCTTGCAGTAGGGTGAACTGATAGAGTCGGGTGAAATAATAAATAAGAAGTTGTTGGCGCTTTCTATTCCTCGGTAAATTTCTTGCTCAAAGTCACTACCAGAGGCGATACTTTCCTGATCGAACCAAGTAGTCTTGTTTTGAATTTGCAATGTATCGTTGAGCTTGCGTGCAAAGTCAGAATCAGCACGAGAGTAAGAAATAAATACGTCCAGCGCCGCCTCTGGTGGTTGCTTGAGGCTTTCAGTGATGAACTCTACTTGCAAAGGTATGGGCAGATGTTGCGTTTTTTGTTTAGCTACCTTTAACCAAGCTTCAGCATTACGGAGATTGTGACTCCGCAACAAAATACTAGAATTGCGTTTTTGTCGTTCCCACTTGAGAGCTTTGACTAATAAAATTTTATGCTGTTCGTAGTAAGCTGTATCTTGAAACAGTATATTAATTAGCTGGTCAATATTGGCAGAGTTTTTTCCCTGCGGTTGTTGCTCTGTAAAGTCGATAAAGTGCAAGGTACGTAATTCGACAGGAATTTGCTCTAGGTCTACTTGTTCGATCGACAAAGGAATGACCCGCTTTTTCAGAGAGAAAGCATGAGACAGTTCCATTTGACAGTATTCTGATTGCAAAGAGGCCGCAGACATCAGAAAAACCAGATTGTCTGCTTCCTCAATACCTCGATAAATTGACTCGACAAAATCCGATCCAGACTGAATATCTGTTTTATTTGTCCAAACCGTGAAGCTTTCTCGCATCAAGATTTTGGCAATTTTCTCCATAAATGGCCTCTCTTTTTCTGAGTAGGAGAGGAACACCTGAGTCATCAGGTTGTTAGCATTTTTGATACTCTGACAAATTAAAGCACAGTGTAAATCCGTAGGTTCACAGGGCGGTTGCTCGTGTTGAAACCGAATTTTCAGCCAGTCTTCAGCTTGTATCCGTTCTTCACCAACTAACAGGTATTGTGACTTTTGTTGTTTTTGTTCCCACTCTATGGCTTTGGCTAAAAAGTAGGTGTGTTGACGCACATACTCTTGATGACGGGAAAATAGCTCTAGCAGTCCCGCAAAGGATTTCTCAAAGTCATCTATACCTTCACGGAAGTATACCCAGTTAATCTTGCCAATAGCTGGATGCATATTGGGAAAACTGGAATGTGACCCCTTGGCTTTATATTCTTCCCAGTGACTTGCTTCACCTCTAGGATTGCGTTGCTGCCAAATTTCCTGAGTAATTTGCTCTACATGGAGTAAGGGAATAATGCGTTTATTCCGGCGGAGTGCTAAGTCTATTTCTTTACCGCAATAAATGGAGTTGATTGAGTGAGGCGCAATGATAAAGAGAAAATTGTCTGATTTATCAATTCCATCATCTATTTGATTTTGGAAATCAACACCCAAAGGAATATCATTTTGGTCAAACCAAATTTTCAAGTCTGCTTCTACAAGTCGCTGATGCAGCTTAGTTGCAAAATCTTTGCTATCTGCTCTTCCATAAGAAATAAATGCATCTTTAAAGCTATTCATATTGAGTATTAATGCTCATTTTTAGAAATTGTTTGACATTACTGTACTCATCTGCTCTTACCTTGTCGGATTTGGGTCATTTACAATTTAAAGACGATGTAAAACAGGAATTACTGAATTTTTAGATTTAGGAGCTTTTTGACATCAAAGCCAACTACCAACTAAGACATAGGGGGCCCAATAACGAGGGTGGTCATATTTAGGGTTTTTCAGTAGAGCTTGTTGTGCGAGACGAAGTGCTTCGGCTCTGCTGATGTTGGGTTGTCCTAGATGTGTATAAAATTCTTTAATGAATGGAACGCTGGCTTCATCGTCTAAATCCCACAAACTGGCGATCGCACTACTAGCCCCAGCTTGAACTGTAGTTCCAGCAATACCCATCACTGCTTGGTCATTACCTGTAGCTGTCTGGCAAGCACTAAGAACCAGTAACTCAATTCTGTGAGTACGGTTTTGTTTTTGGGTAAGAAACAATCGATCGAATTCATCTATCTTCAACTTTCCATCTGCTGTCACCACAAAAGTATTTTCTCGATTTGCACTAAATAGACCGTGGGTTGCTAAATGTACTACGTCAAAATTAGTAGAATTTAGTTTTTTGTTAAAGTTTTTTGTAGTAAATACTCGATCGGCGATCCAGTTAACGGCTAATCCCGTCTTTTTAATCTCCTTGATTTCTTGCTCAACATTTGTTAACCGAGAAAAACCAGAAAATTCTGTGTTATTTGGTGGTTGAGTTAAGCTGGCAGCCAGAATTTTGATTTTCGATCTATCTAAAGCAATGGGTTCGCGTACTTGTAACCCCAAAGCTAAGGATACAGCATATTTTTCTACTAGATACTGTTGTCCATCATAGAGACTAGCCATCGGGATTTTTCTTAAAGGGCCATCCAAAACAAAAATCAAATTTTTAATTTTGCTATCCTTTAAGTCTTTTTCTATTGGTTGAATCAGCCAGTTATAAACTTTTTGACCATCCTGTTGTACTTCTTCATAACTACCATCTTCTTGCAGATTTTCATATAGTCGGCTGACAACTTCCTCAATTTTCTGTTGAGGCGGGGTAGCATAATGGCTAAGTTTTTTATTCGGTCGCTTGAGAATAACTTCTAAACGATCGTTTAAAATAATTGCATAAATAACAGCAGATGTTTGGTCTTGGGAGTCAATCACCTTATCGAGTGCTAATTTCGTATCTTCACAAGCTTGCCGCAAATAGTTTTGTAATTTCGCCACTTGCAGCGCTTCAATTACATTACGAGCCTGTGTTAAATTCTCTTGACTTGGTGCTGATGATTGAAGTAATAAATCTACTAAACGGCGATATACAGGTTCTACCGTTTCCCGAAAAGAAAACTGCACATTTTTATTCGTAGCAATCAAATCGCTACGGATATTTTGTAGAGTATTAAATGCTTGTTGATAGGCAGCGATGGCTCCTGTAATATCTCCCTGGCGATCGCACTGGGGTTTACCTTGGCAAAGAATACGTCCCAGTTGCCACTGCCAACGATAGGCGATATCTGATGCTTGAATTGACTGTGACAAATTTAGCGCCTGTGTGGTCAAATCCTGGGCTATAGACCATTGTTGAGATAATTCATACAAGTGTCCAAGATTACCTAATACAAAAGACTCTGAGCGTACATCTTCCAATTGTTGCGCCTGCTGACGTGCCACAGCCAGGATTTTAGCAATTGTTTCTGGGTTGGGTTCAGGGAATTTCTGCCTCATTTCTAAAAGGCGTTGAGCCAAATTTACCTGAGCGTAAATCGCCGAACGGCCAAGCGGCAGGTTAGCAATTTGACTTTGAATTTCGGGATATAATGCTTGAGCGGCTGGCCATTGTTCCAACTCAATCAACAGGCGTAAACAGTTAAGTTGAGATGGGATTTTGCTAGTTGCAGTAGTTGATGAAATAGCTGCTTTTTCGTAATAAGCCAGAGCAGTCTTTTTTTGTTCTATGCTGCTACCGGGAATATAAGCGAGATTACCCAAACTCAGGTAAGCTGTAGCAATGGTTTCTGCCGATCGCAGTTTTTGAGCAATCTCCAGACTTTGTTGTAAATGTTTTTTTGCCCGATCGATATCCCCAGCCAACGCCAGCGCCTCACCCAAGTTGCGAAAACTAGCCGCCTTAGCCAGAGAGTCTGGTTGTTTTTGCAGATCCGTTGTCAAACTCTGGAGTAGAGAAATCTCTCGGCGATAGAGTCCTAAAGCCTGCAATGCTTGTGCTTGGTTAATTTGGGCGAGGATAGCTCTATTGCTATCTTTTAATTGTTGGTAGAGCGATGCGGCTGTTTCCCAGGATGACAAAGCTGCTTGAGCTTTACCCTGTGCTAGTTCCAGATTACCTTTGATATCCCAAACTTGCGCCCAAACTGGTGGTGAATTGGCAGTATTTTGTAAGATAGCGATCGCTTCTTCAATTGCCCCACTTGCTTCATCAATGCGGCCTAATTGGTGCAAGTTGAGAGCCAAATTACTCAGAATCACCGCCTTTTCTACTTGGTTCCCACTTGTTTGATAGGCTTGCTGTAATAGCTTTACTGCTTCTGCAAATCGTCCTGACATATAAAGATTTTTAGCTGCTTCCTCTTGATAAAAAGAAGCAACCACAGATGCAGTCAACCCTTGACTTACCACATCACGAGCCACCACAGGCGAACCGAATATACATAGTAAAGTTGTCAGACAAGCCAAAAGTCCATACCAGAATCTTTGGCGTTGTTTCTGAGAAAAATTTTTCACTCTTAGCATCAATCCCCGATTTAAAAAGGTGTATATATAACAGAGAAATACAAACCGTTTTCTTGCCATGTTTTATCATTCTGAGAATTAACTGATGTTAGTGGGATACCCCAATCAAAACGTGCAGTAAAATTATTACCCTGTCGCCACAGCAAGCCTATTCCGGTACCGATTAAAGTGTTATTACGGGGATTTGAGCCGCCATGATTCCAGCCAGTACCTATATCTGCAAAAGGCGTGAGTTGCAAGACTCCTTGAGGAACTCGCAGAATCGGTAAGCGAATTTCTGCGGTTGCTTGCACACCATTATCTGTCAAGAGTTGATCCTGACGGTATCCGCGCACAGTTGTTTGTCCACCGATGCCAAATTGTTCCAGTCCTAAGAGTTTTCTATCTGCTAATTGCATATCAGCTTGCAGCAGCACTAAGGTATCGGGCGCTAGCTGGCGCAACCATTGTGCTTGTCCTCGCCAGCTAAAAAAACGGCTATCGGGTTCATCTTGATTGATTGTGGCTCCTAAAATACCCAAGCCGAGACTAAATTGCGATCGCGCTGCTATTACTTGTTGGCCACTGCGTTGAGTCCATTCTTGAAAAAATCGGATAGCAGAAACCCTCGTCCTTCCTTGGTTATCAGCACCAACCGCTAGCGGAAACGCGCCGATGTCGTTATAACCTAAAAATGTTTGACTTGCTTGGTGGCTGGCGGTAATTCCTAAAGTGAACTCTTGACTGGGAGTTTGTAAAAGGGGTTGACGAAAGGTTAACTCGTAGTAACTAGACTGAGAATTAATATCCAAGGAGTTAAAAGGACGCTCTATAACATCACTATTAGTATTGCCATAGGTAAAAATCAGCTTACCGTTGCGTGGGTTGACTGGTAGGCTATAGCTAACATCAAAGCCATTACTACCATCAGTATTGGTATAACCAACACTTAAACCGTCTCCTAACCCTAATAAATTGGCTTGGGTAAGATTGATGCGCCGCCGAAAACTTCCCACACTCGGACTGCGTTGGTTATCTAGTACTAATTGAGTGCTAAAAGAATCGGCTTCAGTAACTTTAACTTCTAAAATATTCGTACCCGGACGTATGCCAGCTTGTAAGTCAGTAGATATACTTTTAATTAAAGGATCGAGTTGTAATAGTTGCAATCCTGCAAGTAGGCGATCGCGGGATAATGGTTTACCAGCAGCGATCGCTAGGCGATCGCGTATATAGCTGGGGTTGAGGCGGCGCGTACCTGTAACATTTATCTTTTCTAAACTTCCTTCTACCGCCTGCATTACCACTACCCCTGCTTTCACAGTTTGGGGAGGAATAATTACTCCAGAGGTAATATAGCCTCTATCTATATATAATTTCGTCAGTTCTAAACGTAGCTTGAGTAAATCATTAAAGGTAATTGGGCGTTTGAGGTAAGGAGCCGTCAACTTCGCCAGTTCTTGGGTGCTAAAAACTGTATTCCCCACAAACTCAAACCGTTCTACAACCAACGTTTGTGCTAATGTCTGCGGATTAACATCTGGTTGAGTTGGTGACTGGGGTGCAGTGGGTAATAGTTGTTCTGGAGGCGGTAGTTCTGGTAGAGGTTGTGGTTGGGGTAGTGGTTGTATTGAAGGCGGTTTTACCTCAATGGGAGCCTGTTGAGCCGCTAAGGATTGTGGATAAAAGCCAAGGATTAGCCCTGTTAGCAGGAATAATATATAGACCTTATTTGAATAGTATAGATATAGATTGGGCGATCGCCTACCCAGCCAGTTGTCGATCATCGGACATTCCCTTGAGTAACATTACAGGCTTGAGTAGATAACCCCGACTGCAACAAAGTAGTCGTTGTTGATTGAGCAGTCAAAACAATATCTCCATTCGCACTGCGTACCATACCTACTGCTTCTACTAAAGGGGCGGAAGTATTTGATGATAATTGCCTTAAATTCATTTCTTTTACAGTCATATTTTCAGGATTATTACTATAATTAGCAGTATTATTTACTACCCATTTAGGTAAAATAGCCCCTGGCTTGAGAGTATCATCAGGACTCGGCGGTAGTCCACCACGTCCAGTGATCACAAATTCACTCTGCCCCTTAGCAACGCTACTGTTGTTAGAGCTACAGCCTTGGGCAATTAATCTAGAGGGGTCTACTAAGGTTGTCGGCAATGCGACAAGTCCCTGACTAGGGTCAATACTAAGGGCTTCAATAGCTACCTCCCCGTCTGCACCTACTACATCAGAACTAGCGCTGATATCACTGATGCCATTGGTTTCAATTTTATTCAGTTCTGCTGAACTCAACTTTCCCCGATTTTGAAATCCTAGAACGCGGTTGGCGGTAATCTTAATCTTGCCTCCTTGTCCACCAAAGGCATTGGCAATGATATCGCTGTCTTCTGTTGGAACTGTGACAACAAATCCATCCTTGGCAGTAATTGTGATGTTACCGCCTTTACCACCAGATCCTTGTGTGTTGGCTGTAGTGGAAATTTGGCTTTTGCGACGAAGCTGCAAATTTTGTGTTGTGATATTGATATCGCCAGCATCTCCGTTGCCTTCACTCTTAGCCTCTATTTTTCCTCCATCAGCAGCAGTCAGGGAATGAGCAGTAATATTAATATTTCCACCTCTGCCTGTTGCTGTGTCTCTAACACTACTGGAAATTACACTATTTTTTAGTGAAATGGAATCGAAAACATTAATAGTCACATCGCCTGCATTCCCTTGACCAGATGTGGAGGTGTCTAATTTAGACCCATTGTTGATAATTAGTGAGCCTGCTGAGATTTTAATTTGTCCTGGACTACCCTGTGCCTCTGAAGAAAAGATATCACTAAATATCTTTGAGTTGTCTAAACTTACTAAGCCTTGTGATTCAATATTTACAGTTCCACCATTTGCATTACTTTTGTCAGTATTGCGGCTTTGATTTTTTATGGTCTGGCCTATGCCACTGAATATAAAACTGTTTTTAATCGAAACTTCTGCAATAGCGTATATTTTTATATTGCCCGCATTACCACCATTAGATGAGAAATTATCTGTACTCAGAAAAGAATTATCAATAGTAACGCTTTTAGTCGGAGATATTTTATCATCACTGCCAATAAATATCTGTCCACCATTTCCCAGGCTCAATATATAGCTGTTGTCAAGAATAGATATTTGATTACTAGCATTGATTGTGATATATCCTGCCTTATCTGAACCATTATTATTAGTATTTATTTCAGAATCATTCACAGACAAACTGCCTGTATCAATGTCAATATAACCAGAATTTCCCTCACTATTTATCTTGCTACCGTTGAGAATCGATATTTGATCGTTGGCCTTAATTATGATAGATCCTGCATCCTGGTTTACATTACTGGATGGTGGGGTATTTTTTGTTTTTCCACTAGCATTCATACTGTCAACTACTGCATTCTCTGAACCATTATTAGTATTTATTGCAGAATTATTCAGAGACAAACTGCCTGTATTAATCATAATAAAGCCATAATTTCCCTGACTCATTATCTTGCTGCCGTTGAGAATCGATATTTTGTCACTGGCATTAATTATGATAAATCCTGCATACTCTGAACCATTATTATTAGTATTTATTTCAGAATTATTCACAGACAAACTGCCTGTATCAATGTCAATATAACCAAAATTTCCCTGACTCATTATCTTACTGCCATTAAGAATCGATATTTTGTCACTGGCATTAATTATGATAAATCCTGCATACTCTGAACCATTATTATTAGTATTTATTTCAGAATTATTCACAGACAAACTGCCTGTATCAATGTCAATATAACCAAAATTTCCCTGACTCATTATCTTACTGCCATTAAGAATCGATATTTTGTCATTAGCATGAATATAGATATTTCCTGCATAGCCTGAACCAGTATTGGTTACATCTAAATTAGAACCATTTAAATAAACGGAACCTTCCTTAGAATTAATAGTGATCTCATTATAATTATCTGTATCTCTATTACTAGAGGCTTCTATATTCTTTAAAATATGGATATCACCTCTAGATAGAATCGTGACATTTCCAGCAATCCTACTAGGAGTTTGAGATATAATATCTGCATTTGTATTAATTTTACCATTAGTTGTAATATCACCCCGCGAATCAACAGTGACATCACCATCAGTAGAGATTATTCCTGTTGTAATATCACCCGCCAATTTTGTATTGGGTTTATACTGATTAGTTATAAATATCTGCTCACTATTAGATTTAGAGCCTGAAATATTAGAAATAGTACCTTGAATGGTAATATTTGCATTTGTTGATTCATTGGTTGTATTAGGATTTTGCCCATTGAATCCAATTGACAAATTGGGTGTAAATCCTGGAGTTCCAATATAATTGGAATTTACCCCTGCTCTGATATCGAGTGTTGGTGTAGCGTTACCATCAATGTCTATCTCTGTTTTTCCATCCGACAGCGTGACAGTTTCTTGAATAGAATTGCTTGTGGTGTCTACGCCAGAGATTGTAACGTCACCGTAAATATTGACACTCCCACCCGCTAGAATGTGCAAAGATGCTCCTGTGTAACTATCGAAACTCACATCCCCACTAGCGCGAATTACTAGAGGGTAAAAAGACAAAACGCCATTATTAAAATCATAACTAGACAGTTCACCTAAATGGCCATTCAGTTTTTCTATTCTAAAATTACCTCCAGCCCAAAAATATGCATCACGGACAATGGTATTTTCAGACTGCAATAACATATTCCCACCCGCAGCTGCAATGAAAGGATTAGTTGCGCTATCTCTAACTTTTAAAGTGTCCTGCGCTTGTAATGTTAAATTACCACCAGCCTGGAGTTGTCCTTGTAAATCCAGATTCTCTGCATTCAGCGTTAAATCCTTTCCTATTACCAAATTCCCTTGATTAGTAATACTTGCCGTTTGCTGTGAACCAAACTGCACACCCACAGGTACAGTCATTGTTAACAGTGGCGGCGCTTGGGGATTAGTAGCACTAAATTCACTACCATCAGGAAACTGAAAACTGTTAGCTGTGGTAGCCAGGAATGAACCTTGAATATCTAGCTGGGCATTTGGGCCAAAAATAATTCCATTGGGATTGAGCAAAAATAAATTAGCTGCACCATTTACGCCCAAAGTACCCAAAATATTAGAAGGGTTATTGCCAGTAACTCGGCTCAAAATATTAGCAATGCCTGTAGGGTTGGCAAAATATATCCTCTGCCCATTGTTGACATTAAATTCTGCAAAACTATGAAAAAGGTTGGTTCCGCTTTGAACACCACCTTCAATTAAGTCAGCCCCATTTCCTTTAATGTTGACACCACTCATCACGCGGGAGTTTTGATTTCCCAACGTGGTATCAGGTATAATTTGTGCGAGGCAAGCATTGCTGGTCAATATCGATATTATAGCGATCGGGATTATAGTTTCCAATGCTTGGAACAATCCAGGCTTGCCGTAAGCAAATTTCCTGCTGTTATTCACGTCTGCTTTTTCCTCTATTTTTGTTTAAGTCCCATTAGACATTTCGTTGATAAGATTTGGTATGAGCCAGCGATCGCTCATCAGGTGTATAATTTTTGATAGTATAAAGCTTTGATTGAAGAGCGAAACATTCAGTCATTATGATGGGTAATCATGCAGTTTCTTCATCAGCAGAGCGTAGTAGCTCTGATGATTTTAGTGCGACTTTTTGGCAATTGTGGCTACCGTGTCAAGATCATATTTACCGTTGCTGTCTTAAGTGGATGGGTGGGAACCCGACCGTAGATACCTTTTTATTTTCAGTATTAGCAAGTTGACTCTCAATGTCTGATAATTGCACCACACCAGAGAAATTTTTACTACTCATCAAAAAGGTGGGTGTGCCAGCAATGCCCAATTTTTGAGCTAGTTGGATATCTTGCTCAATAGCAGTATTTGCAAGCAGACGATCGCGCTCAAACTTTTGCAAATCGAATTTAAGTTTTTTGGCAATATCTAAATACAAATCTTTGCCAAGTCCCTTTTGATTAGTAAACAAAGCATCGTGATATTCCCAAAACTTGCCCTGCTGATTTCCCGCCCAAGCAGCTTGTGCAGCTGGTAGTGCCTCAGCATGAATTTCAGTCAAGGGGAAATGTTTATAAGCCAATATAAAATCATTTTTATGCTTTGCTAGCAATAACTTAAGTTTTTTATGTGCCTCAGCACAGTAGGGACATTGAAAGTCAGAGAATTCTACTAATACAATTTTTGATTGAGCCGAGCCGATAGTAGGAGAATCGCCAATAACTAGTTGCGGATTAATTTTTAAATCCTGTAAAAATACCTGTTGTGCTTGCTTGAATTGCTTTTGCTGTTGCTCCTGGTATGCCTGCACGGATTCAATAATTACCTCTGGGTGTTCGCGGAGAACTTGTAATACTTGCTGTTCTAAATGGGGATTAATTTCGCTGACTGCTTGTGCAGGAAGTGACCAGCCTAATACTAGACAAAGTAAGCCCAAAGTTATCCAGGTACGGAGATAATGAAATAATTGAGGCATATCAAAATACTTAATAATTGCTTTGTTTGTTTTCAGAAGTACCCCGCTTCGCGGGGTAACTTCCGTTTAATGGTAGTGAAATTGATTAGAAATCGCTCTTTGACATGTAAAGTGTCAATTTTGAGAAGCAAGGATTTTAGCCGAGGGGAAGTAGCTACAAAGGAACGAATAGTTTGATTAATGACAAGAGTGACCCAGTGGCCGATCTAGCTTCTTCTTTTACAACCGTTAATGGATCGGCACCGTCGAGTTTTTTCTTACCTTTTACATCGCACTGCGAATTTTTAAAACTAGCTACCTCAGGGTTCAGGCATACATATTGTGATAATCCAGCGATTGTGCGGCTATTGCTGCACAATTCACCTTCAAATGAACGAACCGAGAAAGTTCCGCTAGTTACGTCTGCCTTTCGACAAAAATACTGTTTGCCGCCAGTTTTGGCTGAGTCATAAATTTTTGTGATTTGGTCTACAATACCTGCTTGAGCTGGAGCTGGTGAAAACTGAACAACGATGCCTATAACCACAGCAAAAACAATAACCAAGCGCTTTAGAAATGAAGTCGCTGATTTCATTGTGTTACTTTCTCCTGTTTTGTAATTGATTTGATTAAGGGATATGGTTTTTTCTTCCCTGCTTTTAGGACGTTTCACTGAAGATATCCCACCGACTATGCTCTGACTTTCTTGGATAGCCCAAAGTCTTGCTGATGGCGAGTTGCTCATATTGAATCATCCTCTGTTGTAAGTAAGATTGATTAGAACCAGTGTTTGCGTTCTATACCTTTAAGACGATTCCAGAGAGCAATTTCTGAATTTTTCGAGTAAGAGTCTTTTGTTTCTAACTCGCTCCCCATAAAAGCAGCATCAAGAACCAGAACTTTTTTGCGCCTTAGGTGATAACCGTTTTAAAGCCTCTTGAACTTCACCACGAGCAGGATAGAGCAACTGCTGACTCAAAGCACTTCGATAAGCCTCGATCGCACCGCTCACATCCTCTAATCCCTCCAAGGCTCTCCCTTGCCAGTAACAAGCCATAGCCGGATCTAACTCCATCAATTCCTTTGTTAACTGACAAGCCTCTTGCCACCACTGCCGACTCGCCGCATCATTCCCCAGTACCCGATAACTCTCCCCCAGCCACACCGCAGCAGATACAGATGGCAGATAACTCCCCGCTTCCGGCAACAATTGGCATCCTTGTGACAAGGCCTCCACGGCTTCCTGGTGTTTCCCCGCCAGTGCCAATACCCGCCCATGACGAAACCAGCTATCCGCCAAATTGGGCTGAAGTTGTGTCCCCCTCCCAGAGACACTACACCCCCGCTCAATTTCCTGAAAACCTTCCACCAGCACTCGCCCCGCCGTTGCCCAAACACTCCAGTGTTCAGCAAAACGCTCAAGCATTTCCTCCACTACCGAAGCAAGAGTGGTATTTTCCCTCTCTCGTCCCAGAAGAGGTTCTGGGGGAAAGGTCATCTCTACAGTCAGCAAAATCTCGCACAACGCCCGATAGATTTCACGATCCTTGGGGTACAGATAATAAACTTTCAGCATCGCCTGAACCGCTTGCTGGTATTCACCCGTGTGGAACAAGCATCGCCCATAGTAATACCAGCCGCTAGGATTATTTGGGTGTTCCTGAGTAAACTTTGCCAACACCCTTACACCTTTAGCCCACTCCCCCCGGAAAAGGTGATAATATGCCAGCAGTTCATGAATAGCTGCCGCACCAGGAGCTAGTCGCAAAGCATAACTAATCATCTGTTTAGTCTGCTTGCCCTCGTCATCGAATACTAATCTCATCCGGCAACGATTATCTATCTGTCGTTTGAGTAGTCGGAAATCATCTGGAGCTAACTCTCCTACTTTACTTAAGCGCCGCCCAGCTTCCCGAACGTTACCCAGCGCCATTAGCGCATCATAGCTGTTAATTAGCGCTATAATATCGTCGGAGTCGAGTGACAAAACCGCATCAAAGGCTCGCAAAGCCGCGATCGCATCTTCTCTCCCCATGTGTACCTGCCCTAATGCCAGCCAGTGAGCTACGTTATCTGGTTCAAGGGTTGCCGCAGACTCAAAAGCCGCGATCGCCCCCTGACTATCACCAATACATATTGCGATCGCTCCACGAATATGTTGTCGAGTTGGCTCATTTTGTGCGATCGGCAAGGCACTCTCATAAACCGCTATTGCCTCAGAATCTTGTCCAATTAGCTGCAAGATTTTCCCCAATTTCAACCGCACCTCAATCAATAGAGGTTGGCGCTCAATGACTTGGCGATACTCCTCAACCGCTCGTTCCCATTGACCTATTGCGTAGAGCAGATTAGCCAATTCCAACCGTTTCTTCCATCCAGAAGGATATTGCTGCACGTACTGATTTAATGTTTTCAGCTTCTGTTCTTGTCGTGTTGGCTTTTGGTCTAAGACTAGGTAAAAATTTAACTCCACACCAAAGGACTGGGTGAGTGATACCAGGTATGAGACAGTGTTTTTAGACATGTTGCTGTTATCTCATAATTAATTCTCTCACCAATGCTCTCCATAGTCTTGACTATTTGAGAGTCGGATATTATTGTTTCATAAGATAAATATCTCTCCACCACAGGTTTTTCCCTTTTGCCCGAAGGTTTGGAGGAATCTAACAAAGAATCATCTAACCCTGACAAATACCTTCTCAAATGCTTTTGCAAAATATCTCGTGCTTGTTGGATTCGCTTATAAACGTTATTTAGGGAGATCCTGAGATGTTGAGCAATTTCTTGATACGACTTTTTATGAACAAAGTGCAGAACAAATGGCTCGCGCAGTCTGGGTTGTAAGTCATCAATGGCACGGCAGATGAACGCCCCTAACTCTTTACGCATCAGCCCTGCATCGGGAGTCTCGAACATTGAGACTGGTGAAAAGTTTTCTCCCACAGTCATCGCTTCCAAACTCTCAACTTTCTTTGCACCCGTATTACGTTCTCGATGTATATCTATGCAGAGGTTATGAGTCAGCCGAGTTAACCAAGCTCTAAAGTTGGTGATGACACCAGTACATTCTCGTACCTTCTGCCAGGCTTTGAGCATCGCTCGACTGAGCACGTCTTCGGCATCAGTATGATTACCGCCCATCCATCGCAAACAGCAACGGTAAAGATAGTCTTGATTCAGCTCCCATTGCTGCCAAAAGGCTGAACTTATATTTCCACTGCAACTATGCACTTCCAAGATTGCAACTGCTTGAGTACCCATGATAATTCTTTTGAGAAGATGTTAATCTATGTGTGTTGTTGTACGTAAGCCAAAAGGGTTGCAATAGACCAATGAAGTAGGCACAGCTTGATTCATAGCCCTTTCATTACATGAAAAGCTCTCGTAAGACAAGATGTCCGATCGGAGAATATAGTCAGCAAGCTTTGAGTTATTGAAAATAGAGTTGTCACCCGATCGGAATCTACAATCTGAAACCCTTAATTTTGGAGAGGTTTAAGCTTAAGAGAAGATTAGTAAGTGACAAATCTAATATTCACAACAACATTGGTCTCAAACCCTTGTACATATTTGGTTACGAATTTCCCGACTGTTTGGTAGAAGTATTGGTAAGATAACACCCATAAGAAGTATGAGTTGACAACACCGCGATCTCCTATGTCCCTATTTGCTGAAATCGAACTCAGACAAGAGGTTGGGACAATTGGTGCTAAACTGATACGCGTTTAAATTGTATATTTTGACGTTAAGACTGTACTTTGTCATTGGTCATTTGTTCTTGAAAATACAAATGACTAATAACGAATGACAACCTTTTCCTGACGGACATGCTGCGTAAACACGAGTAAATATACAGTCTGTGACGCGTAACAACTTATTTTTAAATTATTGTCAACATCACTATCTTTCACAAAATTAGTTTAAATGAAGCAACTTGCCAGTTCCTACAGTATATATACTGAAATGCTAGTAATTTAATCGGACATTATTTAGATTTAAGTATTGACATATTAGGCAAACAATGAAACAAGATAAATCAGTAAAAACAGGCGAGCGCTTTATTAACTGTATTGTTAGGCTGCAAAAGAGTTCTTGTTCTTGAGGCTTATTTCATGACGTGCATCGAGTTAGGAAAAAAACTTTTAACTCAAAAAATTCATAAATTGCTCTCTAGAATCGTCTTAAAGATGTAGAGACATAAGGTTGATAAACATATCTATTATAACCTATTTTTTTTTACAAACTTTATTTTGAGGTAAGGATTAAGGTGTCTTTAACTTTTATTAAATAACCTTAATGTGTCTTATCTACACAAGTTCTAAAAAAAGGTGTTTCTTGAACCTGCTTTCAAATGGGACGATAAGCTCGCAGAGCGCATTCTCTCGGAACGCGAGATTGCCTAGTTGGAAAAAGCGGCGATGGCAGTAGAATTGCAACACAACACTAATAACCTATCTTACGCACTTCAAAATGTAATATAAATAGTTACAATATTATCTCCAAAAAGCAGAGTAAAAATACTCACTATATCTGCACAGAAAAAATGAGACAATCAGAAAGCTAAAAAATATATGAAAATACAAAAAATTGTCATCAACATCAGAGATAAAAATTAAAAATATCAACCATTTAGTAATAGTAGCTGGGTTGATTAATGAAATAGGAATAGTTGAAATAATCAACAATAAATTAGGAATAGATAAGAGAGAAAAAATCTCATCAGGAACAGTAGTAAAAGCGATTCTACTCAATGGATTAGGATTCGTCTCCAAACTTTTATATTTGTTCAGCCAGTTTTTTGAAGACAAAGCAATAGAAAAATTATTGGGTTCCAGAGTAAAAAATGAATATATAAATGATGATAAATTAGGAAGAATGATAGATGAATTATATAAATATGGGCTAAATAATCTGTTCATATAAATAGGATTATGCATCATCAAAAATTTTCAGATAAAGACAGAATATTCTCATCTAGATGCCACATCATTTCACCTAAATGGAGAATACAAAAGTGAAAATAATCAAGTAAAATCAGCAGAAATAATCAAAGAAAGACCAATAATTATTACGAAGGGATATTCTCGTGACCATAGACCTGATTTGAAACAATGCGTTTTGGCAGTAATAGCAGGAGCACAAGGTTGGGAAGATATTGAGGAGTATGGAATCAGTAAACAGGAGTGGTTGGAGACATTTCTAGAACTGCCAGAGGGAATACCCAGTCCAGATACTTTTAGAAGAATGTTTGAGAAAATTAGCCCCAAAGAGTTTGAGAAATGTTTTCGTTGCTGGGTACAATCACTAGTTGAGAAGTTGGGAGTAGAAGTAGTAGCCATAGATGGCAAAACTCATAGAGGCTCATATGACCGAGAATCTCAGCTAAAAGCTTTACACACGGTCAGTGCATGGTCAAGTGAACACCGTCTGGTCTTCGGACAAACAAAGGTCACTGACAAATCTAATGAAATCACCGCAATTCCAGCACTGTTAGAAATGCTAGACATATCTGGCTGCATCATCACCATTGATGCAATGGGCACTCAGAAATCCATTGCCCAAAAAATCATCGCCGCAAATGCTGATTATATTTTGACCCTGAAAGATAATCACCCTACGCTGCACCAACAAGTGAAAAATTGGTTTGAAATAGCACAATCTCTTGAATTTGAAGGTATCGATATCAGCATTAGTCAGCGTATCGAGAAAGGGCATAATCGCATTGAAAAGCGTACAGTTTACACTGTATCTGTGTCCCAGATTCCTGGACTTTATCAACTAGATTTATGGGTAGGGCTAAAAACAATTGTGATGGTAGTACGTTCGATTCAGCATTGGAATAAAACAACACAAGAGGTGCAATTTTACATTACTAGTCTCGTCAGTAATGCAAACAAAATTGCTAGTGCAATTCGCCAGCATTGGGGAATAGAAAATTCTGTTCATTGGACATGAGATGTTACCTTTCATGAGGATGAGTCCCGAATTCGTTCTCTGCACAGCCCACAAAACTTTGCTTTACTACGTCGTATTGCCCTGAATGTATTAGAGCGAGAATCATCTTTTCGTCGCAGTATTCGCCAAAAATCACGACGAGCAGCTATGAACGATCGCTATATGCTTTCTGTGTTGGCTGCGGCTCTTTCAAACTCATGTTAATTATGGAAAATGATGAAATTTAAGATTGCGATATTTGCGAGTGTCATTTTATTTGCAACTCAGCTTGGTGTGGAACCGAGCAAAGCTATCCCTGCGTCAGATGCCAAGCCACAGACTCCTCTACCTTATCCAACCGTAATATTAGGATTTGCTGGGGTTTTGCAACCGGACTGTGTTCGACAGGTTGAAGCGGGTGAATATCGCTGTGCAAAGCGTTGGGCAGAAGTAACCCATTTGCTCAAATCATTGGTTTATCAGGATGTTGAGTCCCAACTTATTCCACCCCTTCAACATCAACTGGCGATCGCAGATCAATCCTGGCATCAGTTTCAAACACAACACTGTCAACAGTTAACTCAACGCTTACGCAATACACCAGATTTTCCCATTGCAACACCTGTTTGTTTGGCTCGATTAAATAACGATCGCATTCTAGAATTGCACAGAGGTGGTGAGATTATAACCTTCCAATCTCGCGATCCTCGATTTGAATCCTTACTCGATCGACTCAAATTGAGAAATTCATCGGTGCAACGCCACTGGGAGCAATATCAAACTCAGTATTGCCAAATCGAAAAAGCTCTATTCTCCCAGAACAACCTGAGATTGGCTCAATGTCATCAGCGTCTCAGAGAGGCTCGAATTCATCAACTTGAAGAACTTTTGGAAGCACCTGCTAGTGGTTTGGCTCTCTCCAGTGATTCTGTACGACCTGGAATTCCAGAGCTAAATTGTGTGGATAAGACGCAGTTGGGGTTAAATCGATGCGCGGTCTATTGGTCGAAAACAACTCAGTTTTTGCAATCAAGCATTTATGGCGATTGGGCAAAAAGACTATCGAAGCAGTATCAGTCAACATTTGCGATCGCACAGAAATACTGGCAAGAATATCGTGAAGCACATTGTACTGAGTTGGTTGAACCTTTTCAGGAAGGTTCTATGGCACCCATGCTCTATCATCGCTGTTTAGCTCGGCTAAATAACGATCGCATTGCGGATCTAAAGGGGATAGCTGTATATGATTCAGAAGACGAGCCGCAGCAAGCCCCAGTTACATCTGGGCAAGATACCACTCAAGCTCTTTGGGAGCGTTATCAAACTCAGTATTGCAAGTTTGAGTCACGGTTTTTTGGTAGTCAAACCAGAAGTAAGCAATGCCCAAATCGTTTAAATCTGGGACGTTTACGCCATATCAAAGCAATGATGAATACTCGATAAAGAGGAAAATAATAGTAGTACAACAAGGCAAAAGTAAAAAGGCAAAAGTAAAAAGAAAGAATAACGATACTACAAGGCTTTTAGCAATTCCTTATGGTCTATTTATTTACGCCGACCTGTACTAGTTTATGACTTCAAACGATTGGCAGTGAGGAAAACGATCGCAATCCCCAGCGTATAAGCAACCAAATCTCGCCAGTCGAAAGTAGATCCAATTGTTAAATGAGCTAGCTGGGAGTTTCGCCAGCCTAAAATATCAATGAGATTAAGAAACTGAAGAAACTCAATCAAGTAGGCAAAGATGAGAGTTCCAATAGCAACCTTCCGTAGTGGAACTGCAATAAAAGCATGAACAAAGTAAGCAATCACCATGACAATTAAAACGTCGCCCAGTAACGGTCTAATCCAATTATCTCGGAAGAAGATGGCAATTATCACAACTATTGCAAATATAATCGCAAACAAGGTGAAAGAGGTACGATTAAATCTCAACCACTTGAGATTAGAGAATTGTTTAGGCACGATTGATTTCCTGGGTTTGATTCGCCAGGATTGTAACATTGTTCTTTAAAATTGGACTAAATTGATGAATCCAATTAGTAAGCGATTTGATTTGCAGTCTATTGCGATCGCAATTAGTGACAGTTGCGATTCCCTTTGATAACAGCAGTTTTAGGGATTGCACTGCATTTAACCCCTGGAGAACCAAATCCACTATATTGATCGAAACTTCCTTGAACCTGCAAATCTGGGGGGAGCTTGGCAATGCTAGTTTTGTACAAAAAAAGGTTTCCTTCAACCACCATTGCATTGGGCAGTTCTTCAATGTACGTACCGCTAATAGTTAGGTCGCCTTTGACGGTTAGTTGATTGGGCAGTCGCTTGAGATTACCTTCCAGGGTAACGTTACGATTGATGATACAGCGTTCTCCTTGCTCGATCGCGCCAAATTTTTTCAGGCTTCCACAAGGTGCGGGGGGAGCCGGTTGCAGCAGATAAATTCCGCCGATTAGCAAAGGAAGTATCAAAAGCAGCGATGCGACCGGGGAGCCGCTACGCGATCGCCATCTTAGTTTTGAGAACATATAATTCTAATTTAGGTTAACTTAATATCTTGCACATTTACGTATACATACAGCAAAATCAAACATCTGGGCGATATAGCTACAGTACCTTTGTTTGCTTTTAACACTAAATTAGTACTTTTAGCTGTATGCTGAGTATTTAATCTCACTATTTTTGCTTGGAAGATGTGAGGAGTATGTCACTATAAAATCCAAGTCCTTCGAGAGTTGCTGGATGAGAGATAAGCATGAAAAAACGTTTGTTCTGATTGATGGGTATACACTAGCGATCGCACCAAGCGATTCAGGTGTGTTATTCTCTGGTCGCCACAGTCGCAAAGCCATAACCCGATATGACGATTCGCTCCTAATTCAGTTTTTGGCGCGTCATGCCCATCATGATGCGTTTTGGCAGTGCTTTCAGGCGCGTGAACTGTATGAGAATGAAGATAATCGCTTCTTTGTCAGGGATTGTCAACAGCTAATTGGCGATCGCAGTTGGAAACTACCGCAAGTTTATCAAAATTGGGCGATTTGGGAACTGATCGATCAGCTGTTTCAAATTTATGGCGAGTCTTACAATGAACTGATTTGTTTATGGCATCCAGGGAGTTACTATCCGATGTATGGTATTCCCTATGACACTGCATTGAAGGTGATACAGGTTGCACGTAATTGGAACAATCTGCAAGAAATCGAGGGAATTGAACTGCTCAACGAAACCCAGTGGAATTTACGCTTTGCGTCTGCTGCGAGTCCTACTCACTCTTTACTAATTCCCCAGATTTTGTCTGAAATTGAGGAAGTTGCTAGCACCTATCTACTATTTTTTGAAGAACAAGCCCGCCTATATACGCCCAACCAGGTTGCGGCAATTCGATATAAACTGTTGCATCAGATGGCGATACTCCTTCCGAGTCACTTCGTGAACGCCAACCTACTCAACCGTGAAATCTCAGCAGAAATTCTTGCTCGTCTAGTTGCTTATCCAAATCTGCAACGCTGCGTCATTCAAGCTGAAAAGCTATGGCGCTATTTAGATGGTGCTTCTGTGAGCCAAGAAAAAAATAGTTTCTGTTTAGATTGGATGTTTTTTGATCCACCACTACCTCAACCTGACTTTCATCAGCTTTGCTTACAGCATTTTCAAAAAGCAAAATTGCAATACCCCTATACGATTCCCTTTGAAGCCGATGGGAAGCAGTATCGACTGGTGACAGGAAATTTGTATCACAATGCGATCGGCTTGTTAACGGTTTTAGAAATTACTATGCCGATAAATGCGAATGCCTTATTTACCAACGTGAATGAGCCGACGTACCTAGAGTTAGTTGTCTGGGCTTCGCAGACATCCTGCTTACCTCCCGTCGAAGATTGGGAAATGTCTGTTGATTGGAGAGGAAGAGAAGATGAGTTGGTCACTTTAGGAACAGATCCTTCCTTGCCTAAAGCTGAATTTTTCTTGAACTGTTTAGCATCTCACCTTGCAAGGCTCTGGCAAAATGGGGAGCGAACGGCGTTGAAAAAAGGATTGCTCCCTTTGCAAAGTTATTTCCCAAAGGAAATCTACTTTCTTTACTGTCGAGGTCAGATGCTACTATCCGGGGAACTGCGATTTCACTATGGGGAATGGTTTGATGGGGGCTTCCTGCGGCTTTTTCGTGCAGAACAAGCGAAGTAATAATCATACCAAATGGTAAGAGGTGAGTGCATGTGGGAAGTCAGATATCTGAATGCAGAGTTACTCGATCTCAAACTTTGGGGTGAAGGTTGTAGCCTGTATCAGATTCGTCAAATGGGTGATGATGAGATTTGCTTGATTCAAACGCGCGATCGCTGGCAAGTTGTTTATACCGAGCGTGGTACGGTTCAACATCTGCTGTTTGAATTTACAGATGAGGCTGAAGCTTGTGAGTTTATGTATCGGGAGATAAAGACAATCAAGCATCCCCATCTTGTGGGACTATTTCTGACTGATGCAGAGGCAGAGCAATTGTGTCAGGTGTTGACTCAGTTACAAATTCAGTTCTCTCACGACGCGAAAGGAAGGGTGAGGGTGTACGATCGAGACATTTTTACAGTGGAGCGTCATTTCGGTTGCCAATTACCCCTGCGAAAATGGTTGACTGTTCCTGAGCGAATTCACCTCACCCTCGCTCGATTGCGAAAATTCGATCCATACAATCGCTATGCCCAAATCACAACTAATCCGCCAATTGGTTCTGAAGCAAAGTTGAGCGCGTTAGAAGCACAACATGGAATTAAACTACCTGACGTTTACAGAACGTTTTTGCTAGAAGTCTGCAATGGTGGCAATTGGGAACGGCTAGGAAATTACTGGTCGATTGAGGAAGTTATGGCAAACAATTTTGTGGAACTATGGAATCAGCCTTTACCTGAGTTCCTCACAAAGTTGAAAGCAGCAAAGTCGAAGGATTGGCTCAAAAATCCAGGAAGTCGGCAATATCCAGGGTTGTTACAAATTGTCGATTGGGATAATCCTGTGCGGGATTTGTTTCTCACCCAGGAAGGATACGAGGTTGAAATTCAGGGGGATTGGATTCGTTTTTGTGAGTTTTCTCCAGAACAATGGCTCAAGGATTTTCTAGATGATATTCAATATGGGTTATCTCCAATTGAAGGATTACTGGCTTTTCTTCGCTCTGGGGAATTAATTCGAGATTATCCATACTTTCATTCGGTGAATTTTGCCAGACTCCTTGCAGAAACCATCGGACTTAATATCGATCCTGAACTCACAAATGAGCAAGTGAAGATGAGCGATGAAATAGATTATAAAATCAACCAATGGCGAATTGAGAATATGGGTAAGATGCGGTACAACTTTGGCTTTAATGCAGAGCAAGCTGAACTGCGATCTCAACGAATTTTAGAAAGGTTGGAGTACATATATAATATATTGTATCCCTAAATGACCCATCATCTGGATCTATTTTTCCAGTGTGAGTGTGCTAGACCTGACGTTCGCTGATTTTTAATTTTGTAATCTGAAAATTTAATTAACCTTTACAGACTTACAATCTAATCTCCATCGGCTAATTTAAAAATGTGAAACTTGCGCGAAAATAATTATTTTTATGCAGTTATAGCCACAGTTATATAATTTACGTACAACCACTCATGTCATTTTTTATTTTTCTAAAGTAAAAAATAAATATACATAAAAATGTTGGTGAAAATGGTTTTATAAAAGCTATGAAAAAAATACTTTTATTAGCGATGTTGTCTGCTATCCCAAGCATTATTTTTTCTAGTCCCTCTTGGGCTTCTGTTTATATCAAATATTCCAATAACGACTCGGACAAACATGTAATGAAAGTCCAGATGGATGGTTCAACGAAAGAAGTTACATTCAATGGTCGCACGACTGGAGCCGCAACGATACAAGGTAGCGGTAGATCTGCTGTTATTGAAACATCTTGTGGAAAAGTCGAAGTCAAAGATGACTCTAAAATCGAAATCAAAGACGGCTGTATCAAAGTATTATAAATATCAATCTTTAAAATTACATTCATTATCCAAAATCATATTTATATGATGTCGTATCTGTTGTTTGAAATACCTGGATTATACGTTCTATTCTCTCGCTCATAAAAGCTAATTTTTTTTGTTTTAAAGTATAGGAATGTAAACAAATCAATTCTTCTACAATTTTAGGAACATCTTCTACTGACACGACACTTAAAGACCCATCATGAAAATGACTGATTAATTGTAAACCAAGATACCTACAAGCAGGCAACCAAAATTTGTAAAATATTTCGCTAGTCGCAACAGGAATCACCTCATAATTCCCGGTATTAATTTGGAGAATTCCCATCTCTATTGTCATCTCATTATCTCGTAATATTTCAGACTCAAATTTGTCGAAAATTATATAATTACTGGGTTGGTTGCCAAATATATTTACCAGTGCGATCGATATATCCAGATGCTTCTCCAACTTGCACTTCTGCTAACCCATTAGAGAAGGAATAAGCACTATCAAACTGTGGTGCGATCGCTAATTTACCAGTGCGGTCAATATATCCCCATTTACCTCCAATTTGTACATCTGCTAATCCCTCGGAGAAATTACCAATTTTATCAAACTTTGGTTCGATCGCTAGTTTCCCTGTACGGTCAATATAACCCGATTTTCCGCCAACTATTACTTGTGCTAAACCATTCTCAAAAAGCCAAGTCATATCAAACTGGGGTTTAATGACTAATTTACCAGTGCGGTCAATATATCCCCATTTACCTCCAATTTGGACTGCTGCTAAATCCTCATAAAATGACCAAGCTGCATCAAATTGAGGTTTAATGACTAATTGACCTTTTGTATTAATAAATCCCCATTTTTTACCAAATTGTACTACTGCTAAACCCTTAGAAAATGACCAAGCAGTATCAAACTGAGGTTTAATTACCAATTTACCTTTATTATCAACAAATCCCCATTTTTTACCAATTTGCACTGCTGCTAAATTCTCAAAGAATGACCAAGCACTATCAAATTGAGGTTTGATGGCTAATTTCCCCTTATTGTCAACGAATCCCCATTTTTTACCGATAGTAACCAAAGCAAAACCATTGACAAAAGCTTCAAGATTATCAAACTGTGGTTTAACAACAAACTTACCCTTATTATCTATGATTCCCCACTTTTTACCAACTTCGACTTTAGCAAACCTATTCAAGAAGCGATCGCAATTATCAAACTGTGGCTTTATGACCAATTTACCTGTGTGGTCAATATATCCCCATTTTTCACCTACTTGAACTTGAGCTAATCCCTCATAAAACGACGAAGCATAATCAAACTGGGGTTTAACTACTAATTTCCCATTGCGATCGATATATCCATATTTCCCGTTGATTTTTACATCCCATAACTGGGGTAATGAATTCTCTTTTGTAGACTTAACTGTGATAGAAGATATTGATTGATGAGTATCACTAGATATACATGGAGTTGAAAACAATGTTATCCCAGTTATCGCTACTAGCAAAATCAAGGGATGGTGAATATGAGATTTCATATTTGTGACTGAATAAGTAGTAATGTCACTTATCCATAACTCAAAACTAGCTCAATTGTCATCCCTAAAAATCATCGGATACACGAAACCAATACCAATCACCATACAAGTAAAATACTTGGTACTTAGCAGCACCAAATGGACTTCCTTCACTATTCGGTTGATGGACAAAACCATAGGATATGGTATCAGGACTTAGACCATCACCACCCGAAAAAACACGAAAATATGCACCACCACGGGAGTCCATAGCGTATTCATCAACTTCATATAAACCGAGTTTGCGGTTTAATGTGATTTTTCCTTTTGCAGAAATAGGAAGTTTTACCCGAACTTGTTCAAACGCCGATCGTGATATCATAAATGCTAAACGACGGGGAATGTAGAACTTGAGCAGGACATAACAAACTAAAACTATCCCTGCAATGATAGCAACTTCTCTCCAGGGTACAAAAGTTTGCCTTCTAAGTCTAATACTTTTCAAATCCCGTCTTCCTAAAGTTCTCAATCCCCAGAAGAGAATTGCCAATACTGCAAATGGTACACAAACAATTGACACCAGCATAACTGGAAAAAAGAAACTATTTAATGCACCAGGGTAAATACTGATAATTAGAATTGCGACACCAATCAATAAGGTTATACATATTGCTATTTTGCCAAGTATTTTTATCTGAAGATTATCCATAGTTAATTGAAAATTTTCATTCTAGCAAGCGTTGTATTATTGCGATAATTTTCCTGAATTGTGATGCAATTACTTTGGTTTGGGTTCCCAGTTAAAATCATGAGGACAATCGCATTCTTGAGCTTGGTTGCAGTTAATTACCATCTTGCTAAAGCAAAAATTTAGGAGAGTCCCGTTGTCAAATTTTACTTGTAAATTGC
This sequence comes from Nostoc linckia z4, assembly GCF_002608075.1. Taxonomy (GTDB): domain Bacteria; phylum Cyanobacteriota; class Cyanobacteriia; order Cyanobacteriales; family Nostocaceae; genus Nostoc; species Nostoc linckia. The sequence continues at coordinate 62,694 of NZ_LAHA01000034.1, read as the reverse complement.
CTGGACTACGAAAACCAGCACCACTATAACCAATAATTTGATACTTAGAACTTAAGTTTGAGACATTAAAGAAATATGGTTTAGGGCTGAAGCTAGAATCACCCTTTAAATCATTTAAACAAAAGGCTTTTGTGATATACCTTTGTGCGATAATTTCTGCTTCTTTTGCAGATGGATCGCCAATTGCACTGATAAAAGTGTCGGATATTTTGGTGATTTTATGAGCTTGAGTACAGTCAACTATATAGGTTATGGGAAAAGCGATACGTAATAAATGATATGTCAAACCTAGTGATAGAATTGTAATAATTGAAATTAGAATAAGTTTTTTCATTGACCACAAAGAATAATGCTGTTCTAACTTTGTAGATAAAGTTCTACAGATGAATACAGAATACTCCATTACGGGTAGCAGCAATTACTCGCTGATGTGCGGTATCTATTGCGATCGCCTGTATAATTGCATCTATTTGGTACTCTGCTTTCACAACTCCATCTTGAATATTTAGCAAAGCCAGGGTTTTTCCTGCTCCTAATACTAAGGTTTGGTCATTGAGAAAAGCAATATCACTTTGCCAAAGATTTTCCTCATCATGCTGATGTTCGATGTAGGGTAGGGATACTTCCCAAACTTTATAGAGAACAGAAGTTGGTGTCGGGTTATTATTTATTCCCCAATGACTGCGATCGCTAAATAGCTGGGAACGATTAAATCGACGGTATGTCACCAATAATTTCCGTTTAAAATGATAGCAAGTATGGATGAAAGCTTCTTCATTGGGACTAAAAATAATAGTATCGTTATGACAGCGCATATCACCCCAAAAACCTCCCCGAAGGGAAAATTTACCAGTCGCTAAATCATCAATCCAATGAAGTTGAAAATAGCTGAATTGGTCAATTGATGAGTTGATAAAAAACTGCATCTTTGGGTCAAATACCAAGCTGTAATTATATTCTGTCTCAAAAGCAAAACGCTTAACTATACCCGATGACAATTCTATTAGATACAGCGAAGTATATGATTCGACAACGATGATGTACTGTTGACAGGGAGTAATCGTGACACAACCTGGTATATCGGTGCATTCAGGTAACTCTATTTCCTGGATACAGCTAAAATCTTCCCAGCGACGAATTTCTAAGATGGCATTGACTGGCTGGTAGGGAAGCTGGTAAATATTATTACACTGAATAATGGCGATGCTCCAAAGGAGCTGGTCTTTGACCATCGCATTTGCTTGGGGTATTTTGGTAAGTAAACTTAATTCTGTATATCGTTCCAAAGAAGACTCTGACAATATCTGGGCTGTATCGGAAACATCCCAACGTACCAATTTATAAAGCTTTTTATCAACAGTTAAAGTAATTGCCTCTTGCTTACTCGGATCGTAAATTAAAGTTTTGCAGTTCATCTTGAGAGAAATTTGCCAGTTTTTAAGTTAATTTTAATCGCAGATGCTGTTGAATTTCGGTTTGCTTCCAAGGGAATCGTTACCCACTCACCAACGCGATCGGGTGAACCAAAAAGACAATCACAATTCAACTTTGTAATTACAAAAGGAGTAAAACCAAGTCTAAATTTTAATTCCCCGTGGTATGTGTCACATCCTGTAGAAGTATCTGGTGGAGAACATGTATAATTGTATAAATATACTGTTGTATGATAGTCTTTAAATGCCACAGTTTCAATGTTTGGCGCATCAAATCCAGACGATATCAAAACGATAAATGAGACAAACAAAAATAGCACACTCGATAATAATAAATATAGAAAAATAAAAATTAGCTTTTTTGTCAATGGTAGATCTTGAGGCTTTTTAAATAATAAAAAAAAATTAAACTTAGTAACCATATAATTATATAGAATAGAAATTTAGCGCCCTCCAAAGTTGGAATGGTTGGTAAAAATAGAATTCCGACACCAAGAAATGGGGTAGTCAAAAAAAACAGAAGTTTTAAATTTCGATGATACATTGTCTTGCATTTACTGAAAGAAATTATTAGCGTAACAGCCACTCCCCTCGCGTCCACTTTCAGGTATGGTTAGGTGCTAACTGCCATGTTTTTTCGACTGACTCACCATGAAAACTAAGCCAGAAGCAACAATTTGATAAGGAATGAGCAAAACTGCCCCAGCAATAGCTTTCAAAATCCACCCAATGCCCATTATCGATCGATAAAGTTTTATTGCTTCGTCTCTGAATTCTGGAGCAATATTTCTGAGTCGGTCTTCGTCTGACCAGCCATTAAAATCAAAACCCAGATAATCAAGCCGCATCTCGGCATATAAATCTGGTAAATATGCCAACAAAGTAACTAGAAGTACGCACGTCATAAAAGAGAGAAAACTGCTTAATAGCAAACTAGTCACATAACCCTTCCGCCTTAACAGAAAGGGCATTGCAAATGGCGTTATTACCATCATTACCAAAATAGAAAAATAAATTGCCGAAGAGATATACTGCATTTTTTGCTAACTATTTATTACACAGGCGACAATCACATCATTAATTGTACTTACTGAACTGATTATTAATTTTGATAAGCAGGCAGTTGAGAGTTGGTAAAAGTCATTATCATTAAGATTTTCAGTATTTTAATGATGGTATGCTTTTTTACGTCAAACTATATTAGTAAACTTCGTCGATCGCAGTTTGCTTGTGTACCCGATTGCTCTCTTCCAGGTCTTACCCAAGCTATATCTCGATCAGAATCCAACGTCATTTGTGTATCTCGCTCTACATCACTTTGAAATCCACCACGGGTTGAAAATCCTGGATTGTTGCGAGGACTGGAAAACATATGATAAACAATTACTGCCTCTGTCCGTCCCCAAAGATATTGTTGCGCTAGGGTGTCCGCACCCCTCGCATCTCCAACAACAAAACATTCGTTTTGAGCGATCGCGCGATCGATCAAAGGACGGTAATGCATCTCAAATTCTGCTTGAGTTATATCAAGGTGTCCACTGATAAAATTAACAACCTTTTTACTTCTCATCTGCTGGCTTTCCATATCTTCACAACTTTTGCCCGTATACTACTTTTGTAGTGTATATACTACAATAAATTTATTCGATTGAACTGGAGTTATGCGAACAATTGTAGTTGGCGATATTCATGGTTGCTATGCAGAACTGCTTCAACTATTAGCCAAAGTAGAAATTACAGAAGAAGATTGTTTAGTTTCCTTGGGAGATATTGTGGATCGGGGGGCTGATTCAGTCAAGGTGTATGACTTTCTCAAAAATCGTCCTAATACCATCGTATTGATGGGTAATCACGAACGCAAACATCTCAGGCAAACTCTTTCCTACTCCCAGGAAATTGTCAAATTACAGTTTGGCGACAGCTATAACGAATTTTTAGAATGGATTAGTCATCTACCCTATTATCATGAAACCGAATCGGCAATTTTCGTTCATGCTGCGGTGGAAGATGGTATACCCATTGAGGAACAAAAGGAAGAGGTTTTATGTGGTTGCACTGCGGGTGAAAAACACCTGGGAAAACGCTACGGAGATACTTCTTGGAGTCAGTTATATACTGGTGTTAAGCCAGTAATTTTTGGTCATCGCGTTGTTGGAGATAATCCCCTCATAATTCCCCAAAAAACCTACGGTATTGATACTGGAGCCTGTCATGGTGGGACATTGACAGCCATAATTTTACCTAGTTTTGAAATTGTTCAAGTACAAGCAGCTAAAGACTATTGGCAAGAAGAGATAGTTAAATGGCAATTGCCAGTGATGAAGGCTAAACCCTGGGGTAGTTATAAGTGGGAAAAAATTCAGGCAATTTGTGATGAGTTTAGAAATTCTACAAATTCAGAATTATCGGCTTTTATTGCCCAGAAGGAACAGTGGATGTACGATTTACTTGCCCTTGCTCCCAAAATAATCTTGAAAGTAGAGGAAAAATTGGCGGAATTGATTTCTGTTTATGGTAACGATGGGTTCAAAAAACCAGCTCGTTGTTTTAGCTATGCCACCCTACTATATCAAGCTAATGCTAGCAATCTGACAAGCAAACTTCTCCAACAAGCCCTGCCGACACCAGATAAGTGGTTGCAAATCATGAAGGAATTGGAAATTTAGCCTGGTAACAGGTGTACTTATCCCTAAAGTCCAATTATTAATCCCAATGGAATTGTAACTACTGGACTGATTATTGATTTTGATGATTAAATTTTTACCAAAAGCGATTCTCGTTCTCAGAGGCTGAGTCGCAAGCGACACGCTACGCGTTTACGCAGTATAGCGAAGCTAACGCCAACGCGTAACATCTCCAAAAGGGAAATTGCTTAACACAATCCCACCAATACAAAATAACCACCCCGAAACAAGGCTTAGGATTAACTAATCATATTTTTAACTCAGTATACATCCTCAGTTCCACTGAAGTAATAAAACGGCAAGTTTTTCTGAATCACTAACTCTATTAGCATTACACCCAGTGGTTCATATTCGTAGTAATATCTAACTTGACTGTTGGTTCCAGGAAGTGGTGGTTGAGCGCAGGCTGCACCAGGAGAACCGCAAGTTACCTTCACAGGTATAAGTAAAATTCCTACTCCTAATACAAGTATCAATTGTTTCATTGCGACAGTTTATTCGTATGGCTTTTAATGTGTTCAAAATTACTATACATATTCTGCTCGCATAGTTTTATTATTCCCAAACAAGTAGATGTTCGCTTGGGAACCTTAACTCCTACACAGTATGCGGCCATTACTCCGAATATCATCAGCAAGAAAGCCCATTAACAAAGGATTTTTAGCGATACCATCATCGAAGTTCAGACTATGAGCGTTTTTCAGAGATGAGTGAACCGATTTCGGCTCCTTTGTGTTGAAATTTCACGTTACTGTTTATTACAGATTGAAATTGAATTGTCTATTTTAAGTTTTACAAATTGCAAAATGCTAAACCGCCAAGTTAAAACTATAGCTGCACTGACTAAACCAATTGCTAACCCCCACCAAAGACCAATTGCTCCATACCCTAACCATATACCCAAAGCATAACCAATAGATAAACCAATAGCCCAGTAAGCAAAAATACCAATTAACATAGGAATTCGCGTATCTTTTAAGCCTCGTAATGCTCCGGCTGCGGTGACTTGCACGCCATCAACAATTTGAAAAATGGCGGCTACTACAAGTAATTTAATTGCCAAATTCACTACATCTTGATTATTAGGATTGTTGATGTCAAGGTAAAGAGAAATAACTGACTTTGGTAAGAACCAAAAAATAATTCCTGCAATAGCCATAGACAAAGCACCCAAGCTAATACCTACATATCCAGCTAGGCGAACACCAATTAAATCTTGCTCTCCGGCTAATTGTCCAACACGGACGGTTGTTGCTAAAGAAATACCAAGTGCAATCTGAAAAGACATAGAAGCTGTTTGCAAGGCGATTTGATGAGCAGCTAGGGAAGTAGTTCCTATTTGTCCTACTAAAAATGTGACAACTGTAAACAGTCCTCCTTCCACTGCAATTAATCCGCCAATTGGTAATCCAATTTGAAAAATTTGCCAAAAAATGCGGTAATTTTCCTTGGTAAAAGTGTAGTGAAATGCAGTGTCAAATATCCGGTAATTTATAAATCGATGCTGGCTATATATATAAATTACTAAAGCAATAAACATACTCCAAAGTGATAACGCGCTTGCCCAACCAATGCCAGCTAGCCCTAAGGCAGGTAGTCCTAATTTGCCAAACATCAAAACATAATTAGCTGTAATGTTAAACAAAGTACCTAACACAACGGTGATGGTAATTAACTGCGGTTGAGACACAGCAGAAAGAAAACCTTTGAGTACAGCAAAGCCTAAAGCAGGGATAAAACCAAATGCGATCGCTCTTAAATAAGTTTCTGCTAATGCTACTGTGGCGGCATTCTGACCCAATAACAGTAATAAAGCGCCCCCATTCCAAAGTATTATTACAATCGGTATACTCAATAACAAAGATATTCCCAATCCTTGTTGGACAATCTTACCTACTTCTTGAGGCTTTCCGGCTCCGTATGCTTCCGCAACTAAAGGACTAACAGCAGTGACAATACCCGTAGTAATTAAAAGCAAAAAAGTAAAGAGTGTAGCCCCCAAACCTCCAGATGCAATAGTCTCACTTCCCAACCAACCCATCATTACCGTATCCACAAATCCAGTAGATGATTGAGCTAACTGTGCTGTCGCCAAAGGAACAGCTAATAAGAGACATTGTTTAATTTCAGATATTAATCTATCTCTATGGATTGTGTGATTCATGAAGCTCAAAAAATATTGCTCTTAATACTCTAAGCTTGTTTAATTGACTAGAACATCTAATTTTTTCTAGATTTGTTGAAGAAGAATTCAGAATTCAGGAGTCAGAATTCAGAAGTCAGAATGAGCTAAACGCCCCGCTACCGCTAACAGGAGTCAGAATCAATACGCGACCTCCGAGTACTCGCTATCGAAGACTCGCTCACGCTTCTCTACGAGACGCTAAAGCGAACGCTTACAGTCGGGGATTCAAACCCGCGACTTTCTTGTTGACCACCAAATTGTAGATTTGGTGGGGGTTTTAAACCCGGTTATTCATCTCCCAGTCGTACAGAATTAATGCTGAATTCTGACGACTGACGCCTTCAGTCATACAGAATAACCAACTGAATTCTGACTCCTGACTCCTGAATTCTGTTCGATAAATGGTCTCTTACAGGCAAGGCTTTAAACCTGACTTCTGCTTTTTGGGGCTATTTCTGCTTAAAGCGTTGACTGTTAACTCCCAACCATCAACGGTGAACAGCTAACATCAAATAATGCCTGAAGATTTTTGATATTAGTTCTCTAGATAGATCGGCAACTTATCATAAAAATTTTAATATAAAAATGTCAAAAAAACAACATTTTCACAGGGAGAAAGATTATGGGTAATATCATTGCTTGGCTAGTTTTAGGTTTAATTGCAGGTGCTTTAGCTAAGTTTTTCTACCCAGGAACTCAAGGTGGTGGTATTGTTTCCACCATTGTGTTAGGAATTCTGGGAGCGGTAGTTGGCGGTTATTTAGGCCAAGTTTTGTTGGGGAGTAGTTCGGCGGCGGCGGCATCTGTAGGAGCTTTATCACTGGGAAGTATTTTATTTGCTGTTCTGGGTGCAATGCTGTTAATTTTCCTTTGGGGATTACTAACTCGTAGTGCTGTTTAATTGTTCAGAGTTTAGTTAATAAATTAGGAATGATTTTGAATCAAAGCAACTAAAATGACATTAGAAAAAGAGCGGAAATTTATCGGAATTTTCGCTAAATGTTCAGAAGCAAAATTGGCACTCCAGGAACTACAAGCTGCAAACTTTCCAATGCACAAAGTTTCTGTAATTGCGCGCAAGGCGGAAGAACAAAGTGAGATTGCCGCTGTCAAGGCTAGAGAAGTTGCTGGCAAGGCATCTGAGGAATCCACTGGTGGTACATTAGGCGGTCTTGTTAGCGGTATCACTCAGCTGGCAATTCCTGGTATGGGCCCAGTCATGGTAGCCGGAGCAGAGGCAGCAACCATCGCTACCACCATAATAGGTGGTGCGATCGGCATACGCGCCGGAAATTTGGCTGGTGCGTTACTACCTTTGGGAATTCCTGAGGGACAAGCGCGGGTTTATAGCGATTTAGTTTTCCAAGGTTACTATTTGGTCATAGTAACAGGTACAGAAACCGAAATTCATTTTGCTCAGAGGATTTTTAATCGCCACAGCATTCAACACCGGGGTATTTATCAGCCATATTTATCCCCCAAAAGTCGCTATAAATATGGAGTTGGTATTTTTTGTCAGCGTCAACATCTAGAAACAGCACTTACAGAACTTCAAACAGCTGGCTTTCCCATGAGTCAAGTTTCTGTAATGACTAAAAATAACTATTATCCTTTAGAATTTCCCGAAGATTTAGCCAAATATTACGAACATCAAGTGAATCTTGGCAATTTTATTGTATTTCTAAATGCTACTGATATCTATATGGCAGGTGCAAGGGCTATTTTAGAGAGTAACAAGATTCAAAACTTTCGGATTTATGAGCAATCCGTACCTGAGTCTATTCAAGGCGATCGCCAGGTGATTAATAACCTCTAAGCAAATGTCTAATCTCATCTATTTCAATCCCCGGCTTTTTAGATAAGTCGGGGATTTGAGCCTTGCAAAACAATCATGACATCCTAAAATCCTAAGCTGCAAGGGGGTAGTCTTCGAGTAAAATAATATCTGTTTCAAATAGTAAAATAGTAGTCTCACAACCAATTCTGCCCATTTCTGGTTCTATACCCATTTCCATTTCCACAAGATATGACCAATTTCCAGAGTTACGACAACATTGTATTATGGTTCCTAATCCACCAATAAATTCTACCTTTTGTCCTTGGCAAAATTTTGGTCTTGCTAGCTCAATTACTGCACTCATAACAACCACCTTTTTTTGATGAAAATTGGATATTCAATTTATAATCGCAGTTTCAAATTTAATTATCCACCGCGAGGATAAATTGAAAAATCAAGTGGTTGCTTCTTTTGAAATAAGTTATACTGTCTCAAGGCTTAATCAGGCTATGATGTTAAAATATCGATAAAAAGTTTCTAACATTAATATATAAATAACTAAAAAACAACTCAGTTCTAGATAAACTAAAACCTTAGTTTTGAGAGACTAAAAGCATGATTTTATCATGCAATAAATCAAAATTGAGTCCTGAAGCCGAACTGAGATGAAAAAAATTAACAGATATGATTTGCTAAAAATTGGCAAAGAGTATTTAAATAGCTGGAAGAGCATCTAAATATTGATAAACACTACAAAAAATTGAAATTAACTGTTTTTTAAAAATGTTGAACCGTTTGAAGATTGGAACCAAAATTGGGGCAGGTTTTACCTTAAGCGTAGCAATTCTGACCTCAATTGGTCTAATCTCCTATCAAAGTACCAATGAATTAATTGAAACTTCGCGCAAAGAAAACCATACTTATCAGGTATTAAGTCAGATTGAAGACCTAAACTTACAACTGACAAAAGCCGAGACTGGGCAACGTGGTTACATTATTACTGGAGAACAGCGTTATTTAGAACCATATAACGCTGCTATGCAATCGCTGAATCAAACATTCAAGGAACTTCAAAAATTAACACTAGATAACCCCAACCAACAAAATCGGTTGAATATGTTAGAGCCACTCCTAACCGAGAGGATGGCTGTAATGAAAAATGTCATTGACTTACGACAGAACCAAGGCTTAGAAGTTGCCCAGGAAGCTGTTGCCACAGACAGGGGCAAGCAGTTGATGGATAGAATCCAAAAACTACTCCAGGCAATAAAAAATGAAGAAAATGTACTTCTCAAGCAGCGTTCTGAGCGGGCACAGTTAGCGGCTCGCCAAACACTGGCGACTATTGTTTATAGTATTCCTTTATTTGCTGCAATCTTAGTTTTGATTGGAATTATTCTCACCAGACACATTTCACTACCGCTGAGGCGAGTTTCTCAGTTAGTGCAAAAGGTGGCCGATGGGGATTTATCGGTAAATTTGCCAGAAAGCGATCGCGAAGATGAAATTGGCGTACTGAAGCGCACCTTCAACCAAATGATCGCCAATCTGCGCTACACAACTCAAAAAAACGACGAGCAAAACTGGCTCAAGTCTAATTTGGCTGAATTTACCCAAATGCTTCAAGGGCAGCGAAATTTAGAAAGTGTATCTCGGACGATATTGTCGAATCTCGCTCCCTTAGTTGGGGCGTCCGCTGGCGTTTTTTATGTTATGGACTCAATCAACGATGAGCCAGTGCTGAAGTTGTTGGGTAGTTATGCTTATCAAGAGCGGAAAAACTTGGCAAATCAGTTTCGCTTGGGCGAGGGATTGGTGGGACAATGCGCCCTAGAAAAACAAAGAATTCTCTTAACTGGAGTTCCCAGCGATTATATCCGCATTAGTTCTGGCTTGGGAGAAGCTCCACCGCTAAATATCATTGTATTGCCCATAATATTTGAAGACCAGGTAAATGCAGTCATTGAACTTGCTGCCTTTGCACCTTTTAAAGACTTACACCTGACATTTCTAGAGCAATTAAGTGAAATTTTGGGTGTATTTTTAAATAACATCGCTTCACAATTACAAACTCAGCAACTACTAGCCGAATCTGTTGCTTTAACAGAAGAACTGCAAAGTCAGCAAGAAGAACTACAACAAAGTAATCAACTACTAGAAGAACAAGCCCAAAAATTACAAGAATCACAATTTCTTATCAAGCAGTCCAACGAAGAATTGCAGCAACTCAACGAAGAACTAGAAGAAAAAGCAGAACTTCTAGAAATGCAAAATCAGGAAGTTGCCCGCAAAAATCGGGAAATCGAGCAATCTAGGAAGTCATTAGAAGAAAAAGCCGACCAACTGGCACTATCTTCCAAATATAAATCAGAATTTTTGGCGAACATGTCCCACGAGTTACGGACACCGCTAAACAGCTTGTTAATTTTAGCAAGACTGCTATCAGATAATTCTCTGAATAATTTAACCGAAAAACAGGTAGAGTATAGCCGCACAATCTACTCTGCTGGAACTGATTTACTCGAATTAATTAATGATATTTTAGATTTGGCAAAAATTGAGTCTGGTACAATTTCCCTAGAAATTGAGCAACTGGCCTTTGCGGATTTACAGACATCTGTAGAGCATACTTTCCGTCAACTTGCCGAAAATCAAAAACTCAGTTTCGCCATTGAACTAGACGACAAATTACCCCCAGTAATTTCTACCGACTCCAAGCGTCTGCAACAAGTATTAAAAAATCTTTTAGCTAACGCCTTTAAGTTTACTCAACAGGGAGGGGTGAAGTTACAAATTAGTATGGTTGAAGTAGCCCCAGGGGAACAACCCACCATCGCTTTTGCAGTTAGCGATACCGGCATTGGCATTCCACCAGAAAAACAAAAAATTATTTTCGAGGCATTCCAGCAAGCAGACGGCACAACTAGCCGCAGGTATGGCGGAACTGGCTTAGGCTTATCCATCAGTCGTGAATTAGCTCAACTTTTAGGTGGCAGGATTGAACTAATCAGCCAACCAGGCGCAGGAAGTACTTTCACTCTCTACTTACCGCTAACGAGAAAGCCTTCGACGCCACAAATTGAATTTGAAGGCAAACCAGAAAAGCCTAAAAATGTTCCTACCAAATTAGCACCCTCCATACCAAAAGTAGTGACGGTTGAAAGCCGGACTACCTCTCAAGGAGATATTTCTCCATCGCCGAAGATGGTTTCCAGCATCAGCGAAATTCCAGATGACCGGCTAACAATTGAATCAGGCGATCGCGTTTTGTTAATTATCGAAGATGACGATAAATTCGCCCGCATCTTACTAGACATGGCACGCCAGCAAGGCTTTAAAGGAATCGTAGCCTTACAAAGCAAACAAGGTCTAGCCCTAGCACAACAATTCGAGCCGAACGCCATTATGCTAGATATCCACATGCCAGAGATGGATGGTTGGACAGTGCTGGATCGTCTCAAACATAACCCCAGCACCAGACACATCCCAGTGCATATCTTGTCTGTGGATGAAAGACAGCAACGGGGATTAAAGCTAGGAGCAATTACTTACCTCCAAAAACCTGTTTCTCCAGAAGCCCTCAATCAAGTATTGACTGAGATTAAAAGCTTTATTGAGCGTCAAGTCAAAAATCTTTTAATAGTAGAAGATGACTCCATACAAGCCCAAAGTATTATCGAACTCATTGGTAATAGCGATGTCCACAGTACAGCAGTAGGTACAGGAAAAGAAGCACTGGAAATATTGCGATCGCAGCACTTTGATTGTATGGTACTAGACCTGGGTCTCCCCGACATGACCGGGTTTACACTCATTGAGCAAATCAAGCTAGAACCCAGACTAGTGAAATTGCCAATAATCATCTACACAGGCAAAGAACTCAGTCGCCAAGAAGAAACCCAACTGCGGGGGCTAGCAGAGACAATTATTATTAAAAACGTGCGATCGCCAGAACGATTATTAGACGAAACAGCTTTGTTTCTGCATCGCGTCCAGGCAAATCTGCCAGCACCAAAGCGGCAAATACTCGAACAGCTGCACCAAACCGATCCAGTGCTAGCCAATCGCAAAATTTTGATTGTCGATGATGACCTGAGAAATATCTTTGCCATTACTAGCTTTTTAGAAAGCTATCACATGGAAGTACTGTTTGCCGAAAATGGCAGAGATGGCATTGAGAAGCTGATAGCTAATCCCGACATCAACATAGTTTTGATGGACATCATGATGCCAGAAATGGATGGTTACGAAACCACCCGCGCCATCCGCCAGCAACCACAATTTCGTTCCTTACCAATCATCGCTTTAACAGCCAAAGCCATGCCAGGCGATCGCGAAAAATGCATCGAAGCCGGCGCATCTGATTATATTACCAAACCTGTAGATACCGAACAACTGCTTTCACTGCTCAGGGTTTGGTTATATAGGTAAATGGGCATGGGGCATGGGGCATGGGGCATGGGGCATGGGGCATAGGGCATAGGGCAGAGGGGAAAAACTCATCTCCCCACCTCCCCACCTCCCCACCTCCCCATCTTTTGGTTAAAACAATATCAATGACAGGAAATTCACTTCAGTAATAAAATAATCTATATAACTTCTGTCTTTGGAGGAAATACCTCTATTTCATGCAACTTTTTGGGTTATTTCTGTGGATTAAGCATCTTTCTCTCGGTAGATAGTTGTACTGAAATCAACATCGTTGATATGTTATTAATATGACAATAGTAAGAAAAAACTCCCCCAATACATCAGTAATTCCTCCAGAAACATTGGCAGAAAAATTTATTGAAGCAGAGCGTATGCATGATGTTCTGCTGTTACTGCAAAATCTAATTAACAGTGAAGAAGCCACTGTGAAATTAATTCTGGATTGTCTTTATGATGTTGGCTCGGTGAACTTAATTAACCAAAAGCTTCGCCCACAACCCATAAACAGGTTGATGAAATTAATTGCGCGGATGTCGAAACCAGTTTTTAGAACTTTAGCCTATAACTGGTTTAAAAAGAACTGCCCGCAACTGATTGCTAATTGGTTACATTCTCAAGTTACTTTTGGAAGTACTCCAGCTAAACCGCGAGAAGTAGCCATTGAAGTTACACCAGTTGAACCATATTCTGCACTACAGGCTGAAAGTCTTAACCAAGAGATTAAGACTTTACGCCATCAAGTGAGATTGCTAGCTGGGATTTCGATAATTGCGATCGCTGTTTTAGGAGTCACAGCCACTTGGTTAAATTGAAGTCCAAAGTTAGTACAGTTATCAAATTTAAAATTTAATCGCTCCAACAACACTTTTTATCGTAAGATTCAGTTGGGTTATCAAAAACTAACCAGTCTCAAATATTGATGGTACAAACCACCCGAATTGCAGAAGCATTCTTTCAAAAAGCTTATTCATCCATGAACTCAGAATTAAAAATTACTGTCTTGTGAGCAGGGCGTTCGCGCAGCGTCTCGTAGAGAAGCCCATTATAAATCATATCATTATGACTGTGCCAAAACCTAGCTTAGAGGACATCGAAATACGTCTACTTTTGGAAGGGGTGTATCAGTATTATGGTTATGATTTCCGCAATTACGCCCTTTCTTCAATTAAGCGCCGTATTCTCGGTTTTATGAGTTTAGAAGGGTTAACTAATATTTCTGCTTTGCAAGAGCGGTTACTCCACAACCCTAACTATTTAGAAAAATTTTTGCTGGCTCTGACAGTAAATGTAACATCAATGTTTCGCGATCCTAGCTTTTATAACACCTTTAGAAGTCAAGTTATTCCGTTCTTGCAAACCTATCCTTTTATTCGTATTTGGCACGCTGGATGTTCTACGGGTGAAGAAGTCTATTCAATGGCAATTCTCCTACAAGAAGAAGGGCTTTATCACCGTTGTCGCATATATGCAACTGATACCAACGAAAAAGTATTACAAAATGCCAAAAGTGGTATTTTTTCTCTAAAACTTATGCAGGAATATACTCATCTTTACCTCAAAGCAGGAGGCAAAAGGTCTTTTTCTGAATATTATACGGCAGCTTATGACAACGCTATTTTTCGAGCATCCTTAAGGGAAAATATTGTTTTTGCCCAGCATAATTTAGCAACAGATAGCTCTTTTAACGAATTTAATGTCATCCTTTGCCGTAACGTTTTGATATATTTCAATCAGATACTTCAAAAGCGGGTACACGAACTGTTTTTTAATAGCCTTTGTACTTTTGGCATTTTGGGCTTAGGAAGACAAGAATCCATTAGATTCACTCCATACGAACAGCAATATGAAGAGATAGTGAAAGGTGAAAAGCTATATAGAAAAACAAGAGCGCGGGGACATAGTGAAGCCGGGATGCACAGAGATTTTAATTATAATTGAATAAGCTCATGTGCGCTAAAAAAAATAGAAAAAAGTCCTCCCTGTTAGAAGAGGACATTTTTATTTTTAAATCCAATCACAACTAAACTAAATACGCGACTTGACAAATTTCTCTAACCTATCCATCCCTTTTTCAATCGTCGCTAAATCGGTGGCGTAGGAAAGGCGAATGTTGTCATCAGCGCCAAAGGCAATTCCGGGAATGACTGCTACTTGATGTTCTTCTAGTAAGGCGTCGCAAAATTCCAAGGATTTCAAACCTGTTTTGCTGATGTCGGGGAAAAGATAAAAAGCGCCATCTGGTTTAGCGGTACTCAGTCCGGGAATGGCGTTGAGTCTGTCTAACATTACCTGTCGGCGTTTGGCGAAGGCTTGACGCATTTCTTCTACACAGTCTTGGGGACTTTGCAGTGCGGCGATCGCTCCATATTGAGCAAAGGTACAGACGTTAGATGTACTATGTCCTTGGATGGAACTGGCGGCTTTAATAATTTCCACTGGCCCCGCTAAATAGCCAAGTCTCCAGCCCGTCATGGAATAAGCTTTGGCAAATCCATTACTGATTAAAGTCCGGTCAAAAATTTCCTTGCCTAGAGAACCAATGCTGATATGTTCTGCACCATCGTAGAGGATTTTTTCGTAAATCTCATCAGAGACGACAAAGATATCTGCATCAACTATTACCTCTGCCAATGCTTTAATTTCATCTGGGGTGTAAACCATCCCCGTGGGATTAGATGGAGAGTTGAGGATAAATAACTTTGTCTTGGGGGTGATGGCTTGACGCAGTTGTTCGGGAGTAATTTTATAGCCTGTGCTTGCATCTGTGGGGACAATTACTGAAACTCCACCCACCAAGGTCACCATTTCCGGATAACTTAGCCAGTAGGGTGCAGGAATTATGACTTCATCACCTGGATCGATTAACGCCACAATCAAATTGTACAGAGAATGCTTACCGCCATTGGTGACGATGACATTCTCTGACTTATAATCAAGACCGTTATCAGTTTTAAGTTTATGGGCGATCGCTTCCCTTAACTTTGGTTCTCCGGCAGCTGCACCGTACTTGGTTTTGCCTTCATCCAAAGCTTTTGCTGCTGCGGCTTTGATATGCGCTGGGGTATCAAAATCTGGTTCTCCAGCGCTAAAACTACAAACATCTATGCCCTCTGTCTTCATTGCCTTAGCCTTGGCTGCGATCGCTAAGGTTAATGAAGGTGTTACCTGACTTACTCTTGCTGCCAGCTTCATTCTTACTTTATTTTGGCAAATCTTTCACTTACTTAAGCATATCCTAGAATCCCACCCAGATTTTCCTTTTCACAATTCCTTGCCTAATTGCTGCCTAAGCCCTAATCTAGAATTCTTTTTCACTCTGCTTCTCCTGTAGCTAGCATCAGCCCCCAAAAAATTCCCAAACGAACTTTAGTCCCACGAGAAACTACGAAATTGGCACAACTCAGGAAATGATGCAATTCATCTTGGGTGTAACACTGCTGATGTGCTGGGTCAAAAATCTTCAGTATGATATCCAATATTTGACAAAATAAATAATCTTTACACCAATCCAAAATTACCACTTTGCCATTGGGCTTGAGTACGCGTTTCATTTCTATTAATGCTGCCAATGGTTCGCTAAAGTAATGGAATGCACTGGCTGATACAATGACATCAAAACTATTGTTAGGAAATGGCAACGCTAAGCTACTAGCAACTTGAAATGAAACCTGCGGATAACCGCTACATTTGTTCTCGGCAATTGCGAGCATCTGTTCTGAAATATCTACACCAACAATTTTGAGGTTTGGATAATCAGTTAATAGCAATCTTTCTAATTCACCCGTTCCACAACCAATATCAAGTACAGTATCTAACGGTGATATTTCTGCCCAGGTTTTGAGCGAAGAAAGTGTATTATCAATATACTTTTTCCAACGGCGATCGTATATGGCCGCCAGATTGTTATATTGTTTGCGAACTGTGGTTTCAATCATATAACAGGGAATAGGCAACAGGCAAAGAAAGCTTCTTGAATACTTGAGCTTGCACTAACTTCTTAATAGTAATGTGGAAGGGCTATTGATGTATAAATAGGTAAACTAAGCTGTTTTGCATTTAACTTGCACATTGACTCGTCGTCGGCTGTTGACGGTTGACAGTTAACAAAAGCCAGTGGGTTGGACGGCTTAAGAGGCTTGTCCGGTTCGCAGGAGAACAAGGTTCCCGTTTTCTTAGGATAGCAACTAGCTCTCATATCATGTCCGGTTGAAGACTTATCATTAGGACTGACGCGGGGACGCGGGGACGTGGGGACGTGGGGACGCGGGGAATTTTTTTGATAAGTGATTAGGCGGACATGATATCAACAGTCAACGACTTTAAGCTCACGACTGAGGCAATAACTACGATTTTACGTCATTACAAGCAAAGTGAAGTAATGACCAAAACTCTGGGATTGCTTCCCTACACTTCGTTTCCGTCGCAATGACAATATCAGCGTTGCGTAAGTCCCAGAAGTCACTCGCCAAAAATAGCGATCGCTCTAAAGTTGATAAAGCAGATAACCACAAATATGATGTTATATATGCAAAATTTAATAAAAATTACGCTAGTCAATAGGATTTTTAAGTCAAAATTATGGAGCCAAGCCACCGACCACTGCACTACGATGCCGATTTAGAGTTTCAAGAAGCACTGGAACAATTGGAGGATATCTTACAAGAAAATCCTACTGAGGATGAAGATACGCCAAAATTGGATAACCAGAGTGCTGATGAAGTCGAACTCAATAAAGACTTGACAAATATTGATTTAGCGGCTTTTGAAGACGCTGTTGCCGACATTGAACAATATTTGGAGCAAAAAACGAAATAAAACTTGGGGACTGGGGACTGGGGACTGATGACTGATGACTGATGACTGGTGAATTATTATTCTCCCCATCTCCCCATCTCCCCACCCCCCCACTCCCTACTCCTGAGTCATTTGCCGCTGAGCTTCGTACAACATTAACGCAGCTGCGATCGCTACGTTCAAAGACTCTACCCCAGGACTCAAGGGAATTCTCACTTGCTTGTCTGCCATCGCGGCTAAGTCTGCTGACAAACCAGCACCTTCATTTCCCAGTAATATTAAACTCGGTTTTCGCCAGTCCACTTGCCAATAAGTTAAGCTTGCATTCGGCAATGTTGCTATTACCTGCATTCCTGCTTGCTGGCTTTGTTGTACTATCGCTTTTAAATCTTCGGTGACTCCCGTTGCTAGGCGGAACCATTGCCCTGCTGAAGCACGTAGCACTTTGGGGTTCTCTAAATCGACGCTATCTCCACTGAGCCACAACCCGGACGCTCCAGCGGCCGCCGCAGTACGAATCATCGTACCCAGGTTACCAGGATCTTGTACTGTTTCTAAAGCTAGGACTAAACCAGTAAATGGTACTTGAGTTTGACCATTGCTGCGTTTTGCTGTTGCTACCACACCATCGGGTTGCACTGTGGTGGCGATGGCATCTAAAATCTCTTTACTGACAATTTCGGCGCGGCTGCATCGCCTACAAGCTTCCTCCCACAATGACGGGTGGTTTGCTTGCCAATCTGGGGTACAACACACCGTTTCTAGGGGGTAATTCACCGCACAAGCTTCCTCTAACAGGTGCGTCCCTTCCAGCAAAAATAACTCCTGCTTGTGGCGCTCCTTGGTAGAGTGTAACTTGCGGATTTGCTTGACTAAAGGATTTTGTAAGCTGGTCAACATGATTTTAGATTTTAGATTTTAGATTTTAGATTAATCCAAAATCCAAAATCCAAAATTGATTATGCGGAACCCGGGACTTGAACCCGGAAGCCTTGCGGCACTAGAACCTGAATCTAGCGCGTCTGCCAATTCCGCCAGTTCCGCTGGCAATTATCTTTATCCACAATTTCTAATTGTTACGTATTTTTTTACCTTTGTCAAGTGCAAAAAAGCGAAAGTTAAAAGGCAAAAGAAAGAATAATAGAGTATTTCTTTTTACTTTTATCTTTTGATAGCAGTTGCCGTTAAAATTCGGATACCAACTTCCCTGTTTGCTCTTCTCTGCTATATTTTTTAAGGAACTAATCCTGCACGTAAAGCACGCACAGCAGCTTGTGTACGGTCAGCAACACAGAGTTTATTGAGAATACCACGGACGTGAGTTTTGACAGTGCCCACTGTGAGATACAGTCTTTTGGCGATTTCTGCATTGTCACATCCTGCGACAATCAACTCTAAAACATCCATTTCCCGTTGAGTTAAAGGATAACTGACGATAGTTTTTTCGATATCTGGGTCAATACCTTCAATCAACACTCTTTTGGTTGCCGATCCTCTGCTAGCATCGGGGAAATCTTGGCGTATTTGCTGGAGTACAAGGTCTGCGATCGCTGGATCGATCCATGAGCTACCTGCATGGGTTGTTCGCACAGCCTCTATTAGTCTCTCACTTTCGATATCCTTCATACAATAGGAATCAGCCCCTGCTGCAAATGCAGCTAACACTGCCTGCTCGCTATTCTGCATTGTTAAAATGAGCAGTTTTGTTGTATAGTCCTCTGTCTCTGCTTGATATTGCCTAATTGTGCGCGTTAGCTCGATACCATCCATATCAGGCAAACCAATGTCAATAGTAGCAATATCAGGTTTGAGACTTTTCACAAGCTCGATTCCATCTGCGGCATTAGCGGCTTCACCAACAATGTTGACTTCTGGCTGAGTTTGTAAGGCAGCCCGCAAACCGATTCTCGTAAGGTTATGATCTTCGATGACGAGGATCTTGATTTCATCCATAGTTGCTTAACTTTACTGTTATCTATCTAGAGTACACATTAAAATAATCCTGTTCTCCAATTCAGGATTTTATACAAAAAGCAATATGTTTGCTATTGTTTCCAGGAGCGCATCTACCATTAGACATTAAATAACCTTATCTTGTAGGTTTTTCTAGAGGCAAGAGTTTCATCTAAACAATACAATTCAATCAAAAAAACTATTTTTGTCCATTCTTGCCAAGATGTATGTTTTATGCGCTACAACTGATTTTCCAAATCTGATAGCAACTACGAATCGCTTAATGTTCCATCGCCGATCCTTGCTGTAGCACTAATGATGCACATAAAATGAATCACTAAGCTGCTTCAATGTTACACCAATTGAAAAAAAGAGTGCCACAGATACACCGTCCGAAACCCTTGTAATATAGGCGTTTTTCATGGATGAATTTTGTAGCTTTAGCTTATCTTAAGGTATGCGTCAATTGGGAATTTGTATTACATTCTACTTACAAATTTAATTTGGCGGACAACATACTGAATAATAAGTAACATTTAGTACTTTTCATACTGAATTGACGAAGAAAATAGTATAATTATTCAAAAAAGATGTCGAAAATTCAGGAAAGTTTAAAGGAAAATGTGAAATTTTAATTATGTCAACACTATTGGAGTAAGCTATTACTAGATTTGCGAGGAATAGCCAAGCACTTCTTATTATATTTAGCCATGTCCTTAACTAAAACTGTTAAAAAAGATAAAATTCTCGTTGTCGATGACATATTTGACAATTTACTGATATTAGAAGCAGTCCTACAAGATAACGACTATGAACTGAGCTTGGTGGAAGATAGTAAAGTTGCTCTAGATATGGTTGAGCAATCACCACCAGATTTAATTCTGTTAGATGTGATGATGCCAGGGATAGATGGTTATGAATTTACTCGACGCATCCGCAAAAATCAAGCGTTGCCTTTTATCCCGATTTTGTTGATTACCGCTCACTATGAATCCAGCGTTGTGCAAGGACTGGATGCTGGTGCAGATGACTTTATTCGTAAACCATTCGATCCTGATGAACTACATGCACGAGTGCGATCGCTGCTCCGCCTCAAGCATAGCATTGACGAACGAGATCAAATGGCGAATTTACGGGCAGATTTTGTCTCGCGTTTTACCCACGATTTACGCATACCCCTAGTAGCCTCCAATCGGATTTTAAAATTATTACTGGAAGGGAGGTTTTGCGACGTTTCGCCACAATTACAAGAAATAATTAATACCATGATTGGCAGTAATCAAGACCTGCTAGAAATGGTAAATACTTTGTTAGAAGTTTATCGTCATGAAGCGGGCTGCAAAACTTTAAAAATTGCACCTTGTAATCTTCAGGAATTAGTTAATGAAGTCGCCCAAGAATTAACTCCTTTAGCTGAAGAAAAAGGGTTAGCCGTCAACATTGATAAAAGCGAAACTACAAGTACGGTAATGGGCGATCGCGTAGAACTGCGACGAGTTTTAACAAACATCATCGGCAATGCCATCAAATTTACAGACAAAGGTTCTGTAAATATTCGCTGCGATGTTAATTTACCAGAGGTAATTATCAGTATCCAGGATACAGGGCCAGGAATTTCCAAACAAGACCAAGCAATTTTATTCGAGCGATTTCGCCAAGGTAAACACCAACGTTCTGGTAGTGGTTTAGGGCTATATCTATCTCGTTGCATCATTGAAGCACATCAAGGCACAATCGATGTCACATCTGAACCAGGGCAAGGTAGTACATTTACAATCCGTGTCCCTTTGGCTGGTGAAAACTGAAAAGTTTGTTGACTGTTGACTGTTAACTGTGAACCGTCAACAGTCAACAGCCTCAAATGTGGAAGAGCTTATTTGTTTAGGCGATGGCCTAAACTAAAAATAAGCTTTTTTGATTCAATACCTATGGTTCAGTCTTCTAATCAACGGCTAAGTCTAGAAGAATTTCTGGCACTCCCCGAAGGTGATATTACATACGAATTTGTGAACGGTGAAGCTGTACCCAAATATAAAAACGATGAAATGTCACCAAAATTTTTTCATGGCTCGACCACAGGTGCTTTATTTATACTATTGTCTGCATGGGCAAAAGAAAAGGGTCGGGTTGTCATTGAATGGGCAATCAAACTAACACTAAATCAACAAGATTGGATGCCCGTACCAGATTTGACTTATGTTTCATACCGCCGTCTTCCTGCTGACTGGGTATTAGATGAACCTTGTCCTGTGCCACCAGAATTAGTGATTGAAATTATTTCCCCTGGTCAGACTTTTGGTGAAATTGCCGAAAAAGCAACTGATTATCTCAAAGCTGGTGTTTGTTGTGTTTGGGTGGTTGATACGCGAGCAAAAACGGTAACAATTTTCTATCCCAATACACCACCACAGACAAAAAGAGGTAACGATACTTTAGCTGATTCGTTACTAGAAAAAATTCCATTTACACCGCAAAATATTTTTCAACAAGCTGGAATTATCTAAGGGAATTGCAAGTAAAAAAATATTTCATTACTATTGTTGACTGTTGACGGTTGACAGTCAACAGTCAACGGTCAACACTTTAACCTTTTTTCTGAGACGCTGCTAAAAGTTCCAGAATCACTCCATTTGTCCAGCCGAAACCTACTTCGTTAGAACTATATCCAAAACAGATTTCACTGGAAACGTTGGCAGAACAGCGTTGGACATCATATTTTTCCACTAAAGTGTTGTGACGCCCGAATTCCTTGACCACCATAGCGAGGAATTTGTTAGCAATGCGATCGCCTTCTGTATGATATCCATAGCGGTGAAGTCCTTGGACAGCGATTAAGGTCAATGGTGCCCAGCCAAAGGGGGCGTCCCACTGGTTGCCGGTAACACGAGTACTGGTAAAAATACCACCTGGGGCTTCAAACAAAGAAAGATTTTCTACCAAGCGCTGGGCTTGGGATGGGGAAGCAATTCCCAGCCAAAGGGGATAGAATGTCGTGGCAAATTCATAACGGCGGCGTTCGCCACTCTGGAGGTGATAGTCGAGATAAAGCCCGTGTTCTTCATCCCAAAGAAACTGGTCGATGCGTTGGCGGCGAATTTCTGCACGTTCGCGCCATTGTTGCACCAGATCTTCGTTGCCGAAAATCTCATTTATTTGTACTAAGTCTTGTTCCATCTGATACAGCAAACTGTTCAGACACACAGGAGCGTAATGGAGGATATCAGCGCTGAAGGGGCCAAATCGGTTAGTGATATCAAAACCGGACTCGCGCATGGTACGATCGCCTTTATAAAATAGGCTGGTTAATTCGTCCTTTTCGCGATCGTAGTAAAGATTAACATCATAATCTTCAATTTCAAAGGTTTGATAGTACTCCTTAACGCGGTCGTAATGGCTTCTTCCCTGTTCATCTCGTTCGGAAAACAAGACTTCTGGTGCAGGGCCTTCGCCAAAAGCATAAAATCTCGATAAGCCGGTTCCAGGATTTAAGTGCGGCGGCACTACCCAGTAATAATAAAACTGTTCTAGTAGCGGTACCGTTGACCTGAGCCATTGTTCATCCTGGGTGTGCTGGAATAGCGCCATCACCATCATACTCAGGACGGGGGGCTGCGATCGCGACAGCATGTAAGTCCGGTTGGAATTGAGGATAGTACCGTAATGCTGCACTTGGTAAAGTAATTGGTCTACTTGGCTTTGGGCTAGTTCCAATTCGCCATCATGTAGAAGTCCCAATAATATAAAGTAGCTGTCCCAACCATACATTTCGTTAAAGCGACCACCGGGGACGACATAAGGCCCTGGCAGGTATAGTAATCCATGTTCTTGAATTGCTTCTGGCTCAGGCGGCAAAGTACGAATTTGAATTCTTTGCATATCCTGACGAGATAGCGATCGCTCTAACACAGTTTGCACGTTAGGACAATCTTCCAAAGGTGAAATGTAGACAATCCAGGGAGTTTCTGAACTGTGGTCTAGTTTACTATCTTTGGCAGATTGTACGAGATGTTCGTGCGATCGGGTTAAGGTTTTCCAGGTTTTTTTGATATGGGATTGTACTGCGTCTATCTGCGCGGTGGTGAGTGATGGAGTAGTCATAATGTGGAGTGGAAATTACTTTTAAACGCATAGGAACGCTAAGGAAATCGCAGAGGAACGCAGAGTTTTTCCAGCGTTTTCTCTGCGCCTTTGGGTTTGTGCGTGATATCAAGTCCGGCTAAATGCTTGTCATTACGTTCGCCCTTGGCGTTCCCGCAGGGTACGTAGCGATAGCGAAGTGAAGTAATCGCAGAATTCTTGCGATTGCGTCCTTCCACTTCGTTGCACTCGCAATGACATATCACAAGTAATTTACCGGACACGATATGAGATTTTATCTTTTCATTCAGCACTACTAACCAACAATGCAACCGGAAAATGCGCGAGGGCAGATCCGATAGATAATGTTTCTTTGGCTTGTAATGGTTGGTGAGTTAAGACGTTTTTCCAAGACGACGAAGTTCCAGAGGGTAATTGTAGGCGCGTATCTTTCCAGACTGACTCACTCAAGGGATTTTCTCCAGGTTGAATGAGGCGAGTGAAAAAGCGGGGTGCGATGGCGATCGCTGTTTGATTCTTTAATTGTCGCGCAAAGGCAATAATATGATTAGCGTGAGTTCCATGAATTTCTAACGGCAGATAATCTCCGTCTTGGAATAGTGAGAGATAATCTTTTCTGGCTTTGAGTAATTGTGCCGTTAAAAACAGTTTGATTCTGCCGTCGGTTTTGTGTTTGAGCAATTCTTGAATCAATCCTAAGATATCTGTTTGGATTTGCTCTTTCATGGCGGTTAAATAACTGCGTCGTTGTTCAAAATCCACGGGACGGCGGTTATCTGGATCGACTAAACTTAATTCCCAAAGTTCCGTTCCTTGATAAAAATCAGGTACGCCCGGAGCTAAAGTTTTAAGTAGAGTTTGGGAAAGGGAATTAAACATTCCATAATCGGCAATTCGCTGTTGAAAAGGATGAAAGGCTTCGAGAAATTGCCCAGAAGTTGCAGGATTCAAGATTTTTTCTACAAAGGAAGTGCAAGCTTCTTCGTATTGGCTATCAGGCCGCAACCATGCAGTATGTACTTTTGCTTCTCGAATTGATTTGATGATGTATTCCTTCACCCTTTCTACGAAAGATTCCTGTTCTTCTGCGGCTAAGGGATATGCACCGATTAGGGTTTGATAGAGAAAATACTCATCATTGCGATCGGGCATGGCAAATCCGTGGCGAATCTGGCGATGTCCTTGATTATAATGACTCCAGATGTTGACTTGTTCTTCCCATTCTTCTGGCAATTCTGACAATACATTTAACCTTGCTCGCACGTCTTCACCGCGTTTAGTATCATGGGTGGCTGTGGCGTTCATGGTGTGAGGCCATGTTGCTTGGTGCTTTTGGTTAAAGCTGTGGAAGTCAGCTACAGAAATGCCAAAATGGCTGGGATTTCCTCCCACTTCATTGAGGGATATCAAGCGATTGTAAACATATAATGTTGTGTCTTCCACACCTTTGGCCATGAGGGGGCCGCTGTATTGCTGCATTCTGAGAACAAAATAGATCCACTGTTCCCGTTCTGTTTGGGAAAGAGAATTATCGAATTCTAGGAGCATCAATTTTTCAATAAAATTTAACTCATGCTGCAATAAAGGAGCTTGTTCTTTAGCTTGATTAATTACCTCTTGAATGGTGAGTTTATCCCCTTCTCCAATTCCATCGGGAGTAATATAAGTACGGTAAATTGGGAACAGTGTTAAAACTTCGGCGATCGCTCTTTTGAGTCCATTGATAGTAAAGTCATTTCCATAGCGATATTTGCTGGAAATATTTTTTAGTAGAATGGCTAAATTATCTATGTCACCTGCTAAATTTTTCTCGATAATTAGCTGTTTTTTATCCTTGATTAAAGAAGCATAATTGAGTTTATTGCTAATAAAAGCATGATAGATTTTATCAAACAAAAACTCGGTTTCGTTATTGCAAAATACACCATTGACATAATTTAGAAAATCGTAACCAGATGTACCTTGAATTTGCCAATTTTCTGGCAAATCTTCAGTTAATTCCAAGATTTTTTCCACGGTGATGTAAACATCTGGCGTTTTTTCTTGCAGCCTTTCTAAATACTGAGTCGGGTTATACAGTCCATCTATGTGGTCAATGCGTAAACCTGTAAATTTACCTTCTTCAACTAGCTTTTGAATCAAACTATGAGTGTTATTAAAAACTCGCAATTCTTCAATTTTGACAGAAATCAATTCATTGACCGTAAAGAATCGCCGATAATTCATTTCTTCCGCCCCGACTTTCCAAAAGGCGAGACGATAAAACTGGTCTTTGAGTAAATCGTCTAGGAGATTAAAGCTTTCAGAATTACCCGGTTCTCCATTAAAAGTTTTGAGATTTTCTACAATAAACTCGCGGATGGCATCGTTTGTATTGTAAAGTTCCCAAACTAATCCTTTGATAAATGCAATTTGGTCTTGTCGCTGTTTACCCGCAACTTCTGAAGGCACATTTTTCAGAATGTACAGAATCCCCAATAATTTAATAAAATCAGGATGATTGCGGCCTAGCGTGCGCGTGAGTTTGCCCAGATTATAGGTGAGAAATTTGGTGTAAGACTCTAAGCGCAGGGGTAGTTTTAAACTGTAATAGTTGACAGTTAAGCCATTTTGTTCATATTGCAGTTGAATGTGTCCATTTTCCAAAGATACGCCATAGAAATCTCCCAATAGAGGAGCGAGAATTCGTTGTTGGCGATCGCCAAATGGTACATTCCAAGAAAGGTCGAAGTAATCAGTATAACTGGAATCTGGCCCGTGTTCCAAGATATCCATTAAATACTCATTTTCGCTGCTATAGGCCATGTGGTTGGGCACAATATCTTGTAACCAACCCATTCCCAGAGATTGGATTTCACTAATTAATGCATCAAAGGACTCATTAGTTCCCAGTTCCGGATTGAGTTGAGTCGGGTCTACTATATCGTAACCGTGAGTACTACCAGACCGCGCCTTGAAAATCGGCGAAGCATACAAATCAGAAATGCCTAAATCAGAAAGATAAGCGGCGATGGCTTTTGCATTGTCAAAGCCAAACTGGGGTGTAAACTGAATTCGATAAGTTGCTCTTGGAATTCGCATACTTGTATTTCGTGGGAGTGATGAATGTTGACTGTTGACTGTTGACTGTTGAATAGACCTCTTGCATAAATAATTTTTTATCGGGCTACGCAAAGCGTAGCTTGCTTCCCCGGAGGGGTACGCTAACGCGCAAAGGCCCAAAAAAGAACTTTTGCCAGAGGTCTAATGAGGAGTTGAAAGTTAGGAGTTTGAGGTTTTAAAGTTTAATGTTAAGCCTTGAAGGCTAAAACTTTAAGTTATGACTCTTTTCCCCACCTCCCCATCTCCTCATCTCCTTATTTCCCTACTCCCTTTCATACAGTACTAAACTAATGGGTTGTAGTTTAATTTCTTCTCCCGCAGATAGATATTCAGGGGCTTGGGAACCAGGCCCAGACCATGAGGTGTCTGCTGAATCTAATAGTTTGTGAGCTTTGTTTTGAATTGGCAAAGTTATTGTCACTGGAGACGAGTTAAAATTCAATACAAATATTAATTCACTCGTTTCACTCCAACGACGAACGATAACTAATTGCTTGTCTTCATCGCTAGTGGCTTGGATAGAATTGCGGTCTTGGTTAAGAAGTACTGGATGAGTTTTGCGTAAATTAATTAATTGACGATACCAATTCCATAAAACTTTGTGATTGTCTTCATGGCGTAATTCCCAGTTGAGTTTGCTCTGTAAAAATGTTTCTGCGGATTCTGGGTCTGGGGGATCGTCTTCATAATGAAATGGTTCAAATTCTTCTTTGCGTCCGGCTCGAACTGCTTGAATTAAATCTGGGTCTGAGTGACTAACAAAGTAAATGAATGGTGCGGTTTCACCGTATTCTTCGCCCATGAATAATAAAGGCAAATAAGGTGAGAGTAACACAGCGCCGGCGGCTAATTTTAATCCTTCAAAAGAGACGCGCGCACTGAGGCGTTCTCCTTTCATTTGGTTGCCGATTTGGTCGTGATTTTGGATGCAGACTAAAAACTGTGATAAAGGGCGATCGCTGCAAGATAAACCATGATATCGTTTGCGATCCACCGAGTATTTCCAATCATAAACAAAAGTATCTTGATAAGCTTTTGCTAAGTCAGCAAATGTTCCAAAATCTTGATAATATCCTTGGCGATCGCCTGTTAAAAGTGTATGTAAGGCATGGTGAAAATCATCACTCCATTGGGCATCGATTCCATATCCGCCCAATTCCACCGGACGAATGATTTGCGGATTATTTAAATCGCTTTCGGCAATTAAATGACGTTTCCATCTTTGCCCTTGTTGGGAAAAATGATGAACTGCTTCTGCTAATTCCCACAAAAAATGCTTTGCTCCCAAATCATAAATTGCTTGAATTGCATCTAACCGCAGTGCATCAATATGAAATTCACCCAACCAATAAATCGCATTTTCAATAAAATAATTTCGCACGCCCATATTCAGGGCATCATCGAAATTCATCGCATTGCCCCACGGCGTTTTATAGGTTTTGGTAAAGTATGGCCCAAACTGACCAATATAATTACCTTCTGGCCCAAAGTGGTTATACACCACATCCAGCACAACAGCAATACCATTTTCATGGCAAGCATCCACCAATTTTTTTAAATCAGCTGGAGTTCCGTAGGAATTTTGCACAGCATAAGGATAAACGCCATCATACCCCCAGTTACGGTATGCCAAAGCAGGCTCAATATGGGTATCTCCGGGAAACTGAGAAATCGGCATGATTTCAATGGCATTAATTCCCAGTTCTCGTAATTCCGGGAGACGGGGAATAATAGCAGCAAAAGTGCCTTCAGGGGTGAATGTCCCCACATGAAGTTCGTAGAAAATCATCGACTCCACAGGAATTCCAGCCCATCCTTCATCAGTCCACTGAAACTGAGGATCTATAATTTGAGATGGCCCGTGTACACCTTCAGGTTGATACTGCGATGCTGGATCGGGGAAAGCATTTTCTCCATTCAGCACATACTTATAAAGCGTACCTGGATACACATCATTCACCTTCGTCTGCCAGTATCCCTCTGCTTGAGGTTTAAGCGCAATTACCTGCGGTTCTGGCGTCAAAATTTGCACAGCAACGCTATCTAACGTCGGAGACCAAACTGTAAATTCACACTCTCCGTTACCCAAATAATGAGCACCAATTCTCACGCAGATTTCCCCCTTCAATCAGGTTGTGTACCGGATTTTGGCGTCTAGTAATTTCATGTTGTCACACACTCTTGACCAACACGCCAAACAAATAGAATCATGGTGGTTCCACTGGACTTTTTACTAGTATCAAAGGACTGAATTTAGAACTACAAAACTCTGTCTAATGATAAATTAAGTTATTGAACATTTTTTGGTGTTGGCTGGTGGCTGATGACTGATGACAGTTGACTGATGACTGATGACTGGAAAATCAGAATTTATTCTCCTTGTCCCCCTTGTCCCCCTTGTCTCCCCATCCCCCCATCCCCCCATCCCCTACCCCTTACAGCTGCCATCAACACAGTATGCTGATTGGTAAATACTAGAACGCTTGCCAAAGATAGTGTAACGATTATCGCGGATTTGTTCGTAAAAGCGATCGCCTGCCCATTTCATCCCCGGTAACGCCCGATAAGCATCTACAAATACACTTCCTAATGGCAATAACCGCCCAATTTCTTCTGCTGCATCACTACCTTGCCAACGCCTAGAGATATCGCTACCATCAATTAAAATCATTCCCTGTTCGCAATCTTTGGCTGTAATTCTCCATTGCAAAAGTTTCTCTTCATCTTGCATGGGAGTGTATTGAAACAACTTTCCTCGGTCTAAGGTTTCTAGTAATTGCACTAAGGTAACGCAGAGGTTACAATTTCCGTCGTAGATTACGTAATAAGTCATAGAAATATTAATCATCACTCCTAATACCATTTCACTTTATAAATGATACAAATACAAGCGTCAGAGCGTAGGCTCTGCCTTCCCGCAGGGTACAGCCGTTCGCTCCTACAGGTTATTGTATGTGCAGGGCGAACGCATCTAAATATAGTACAAGTTTACTAAGAAATAGAGAAAGATAGCGATCGCACTCTGGGATGGAGGTTGAGCAATGAGGCTTTGATGGTAAAGTCATTGTAAAAGTAAAATCAAGCACCAAAAAGCGTAAAGCTTAAGCCCAGAATTACGATTACTGACCGCCAGTCGCTACAAGTCGGCAAAGCCGCCCAACGCGCTGGCTCACTTTGCACAGATGGAAGACGAAATCAGGGCGAACGCATCTAAATATAGTACAAGTTTACTAAGAAATAGAGAAAGATAGCGATCGCACTCTGGGATGGAGGTTGAGCAATGAGGCTTTGATGGTAAAGTCATTGTAAAAGTAAAATCAAGCACCAAAAAGCGTAAAGCTTAAGCCCAGAATTACGATTACTGACCGCCAGTCGCTACAAGTCGGCAAAGCCGCCCAACGCGCTGGCTCACTTTGCACAGATGGAAGACGAAATACGTCATTATCTAATGTTATCTAATATTGAAGAAAAGCTTGACCCAGATTGAGTCTGGACAAAATTAAATAGCATAGGCATGGTGGARTCTGTACGGGAATTAAATGGCGAGACAACGGTAGAAACCCGTTATTTTATTAGTAGCCTGGAGGATAACGCCCAAAAGTTTGCTAATTCTATTCGTAGCCATTGGGGAATTGAAAATTCACTACATTGGATATTGGACGTAGGATTAAATGTTCGCGAAGCGGCTCTGAAAGAGCAGATGACTGTCGTATAAGAAAAGATAACGCACCACAAAATTTTGCACTTCTGCGCCACATTGCAGTTAATCTATTAGGTAAAGAGAAACGAGTGAAGGTAGGAGTAAAAAACAAATAATTTCTAGCTGCAATGGATAATCAATATTTAACTAGATTACTTTCCTTGGTTTAAAGCTGATTTTATAGGGTATTGAATCAGGCTGTAACTAATTTTCAATTCAGGTTACAGTCATTAATTCATATTATCAAGTTTCTGCTAATTTTTGATTTAAAATCATATCTTCATAGCAAATAATAAGTTTTTAATATTTGAAGTTATCCTTTGATTTGCATTCAATATTTATCTAAGAAAATCGACTTTATTCTAGATATTTGAATTTGCTGATGAAGTATTCATATAATTTTTGTGAGTTTTCCAACACATTCAATTGAAGGTGAGCTAAAAAAGCCCACCTAATTTAAAATTACACCAATAAAGCTTGTGCTTCTTTGGAAATCACGCGCCCTTCATCCTCAAAACCAGCAATTTGATCGAAGTTCAAATAGCGATACAAATTATCAGCAAAAGGATCGATTTTCTTCGCCACAATATCTAAATATTCCGCTACTGTGGGAATGCGTCCTAATAGCGCGCAAACTGCGGCTAATTCTGCTGAACCAAGATACACTCTGGCATCTTTGCCCATGCGATTATTAAAGTTGCGAGTAGAGGTAGAAAATACTGTTGTTCCATCAGCGACTCGCGCTTGATTTCCCATACACAAACTGCATCCTGGCATTTCGGTTCTCGCACCCGCAGCCCCAAAAATGGCGTACACTCCTTCTTCTTTTAATTGGTGTTCGTCCATGCGGGTTGGTGGTGCTATCCACAACCGGGTTTTCACTTCACCAGCACCTTCCAAAACTTTCGCCATTGCTCGATAATGACCAATATTTGTCATACATGAACCCAGGAATACTTCTTGCACTGGGTCGTTAGCAACTTCCGATAATAATTTAACATTATCGGGGTCATTGGGAGCAGCAACAATTGGTTCTTTGATTTCGTTCAAATCAATTTCAATTATTTCGGCATACTCGGCATCGGCGTCGGCTTCTAATAACACGGGATTTGCTAACCATTCTTCCATTTTGGCAATGCGCCGGAGGATGGTACGGGCATCGTGATAGCCCCGTGCTATCATGTTTTTCAAAAGTGCTACGTTAGAACGCAAATATTCTGAAATTGTCTCTACACTCAATTTAATGGTGGAACCTGCACAAGAACGTTCGGCGGTGGCGTCGGCGAGTTCAAAGGCTTGTTCAACTTTTAAATTTGGCAAACCTTCAATTTCTAAAATTCGCCCGGAGAAGACATTTTTTTTGTTTTGCTTCTCCACTGTTAGCAAACCTTTTTGAATTGCTACGTAGGGAATGGCATTGACAATATCCCGCAGGGTGACACCGGGTTGTAATTCACCTTTGAATCTTACCAAAACTGATTCTGGCATATCCAAAGGCATCACGCCCAAAGCCGCAGCAAAGGCTACTAACCCAGAACCGGCGGGGAAGGAAATTCCTAAGGGAAAGCGGGTGTGGGAGTCGCCGCCAGTTCCCACGGTGTCTGGTAGCAGCATCCGGTTTAACCAAGAGTGGATGATACCATCGCCGGGACGCAAGGCGACGCCGCCACGTTGGGCAAAAAAGTCGGGGAGATCGTGGTGGGTTTTAATGTCTACTGGTTTGGGATAAGCTACTGTGTGACAGAAACTCTGCATTACTAAATCTGCGCTGAAACCCAGACAAGCGAGTTCTTTTAATTCGTCGCGGGTCATGGGGCCTGTGGTATCCTGGGAACCAACGGTGGTCATGATGGGTTCGCAGGATGTACCGGGACGCACGCCAGCTAAGCCGCAAGCTTTACCAACCATTTTTTGTGCTAAGGTGTAGCCTTTGCCTGTGTCGTTTGGTTGTTGGGGACGGATAAAGACATTGCTGGGTTCTAAACCAAGGGCTTGGCGTGTTTTATCGGTGAGGGTACGCCCGATGAGTAGGGGGATGCGTCCACCTGCGCGGACTTCATCGAGGATGGTATCCGGTTTGAGGGTGAAGGTAGAAATAACTTCCCCTGCTTCGTTTGTAATTTCGCCTTTGTATGGGTGGATGGTAATAACCATGCCTGTTTCTAGTTTGGTGACATCGCACTGGATAGGCAAAGCACCGGCATCTTCAGCTGTGTTAAAGAAGATTGGAGCGATCGCACCACCTAAAATATACCCCCCTGCGCGTTTGTTGGGCACATAAGGTATATCATTTCCCAAATGCCACAACACCGAATTGATAGCAGACTTCCGCGAGGAACCAGTACCAACCACATCCCCCACGTAAGCCACAGGATGTCCTTGCTTTTTCAGTTCGGCAATGGTTTCTAAACTTCCCGGTTGCCGTGACTCTAACATTACTAAGGCGTGTAAAGGAATATCCGGGCGAGTTGTGGCGCTTTGGGCGGGGGATAAGTCATCGGTGTTGGTTTCCCCAGGGACTTTAAAAACTGTAACAGTAATCGCTTCTGGTACAGTGGGGCGGGCAGTAAACCACTCAGCTTCCGCCCAAGAGTCAATTACTAGTTTGGCATAGGGATTGGTTTTCGATAACTCCAAAACATCATGGAAAGCATCGTATACCAACAAAATTTTACTTAAGGCATTGGCGGCGTAGGCGGCGATGGGTTCCTTTCCTTGTCCTCCCATTACCAAAGGAGTTTCGGAAGAGTCGGATACCGATACGGTGGGCAATTGCAGCAAATCAATTAAAGCTTGCACGTTATAACCACCCACCATTGTGCCCAGCAATTGCACCGCTTGTATGGGGGAAATTAAAGGACTAGTGATTTCTTTTTTGGCAATACCTGTAAGAAATCCAGCTTTCACATAAGCCGCTGCATCGACACCGGGGGGGACGCGATCGCTCAATAAATGCAATAATGTATCTTCTTCACCCTTGGGCGGATTCTTCAGTAATTCACATAATTCTGAGGTTTGCTTCGCATCCAACGGTAAGGGGGGAATTCCTAATGCTGCCCTTTCGACGACGTGTTGACGGTATTGTTCTAGCATTTTTGTATTCTCCGTTGGCCTGTTCTACTCTTAATTATGAAATATTTTTAGGCAAGACTTTGCTATAAAAGTTTACCTTACTTTTATTACTCAAAGCTTTACTAGTAATAGCTTATTAGCAATTTAGTTTTATACTGAAAGTTTAGTTATCGTCTCTCAAATATTTTTCACTTTTTATAGACTCCGAATAAACTCGTTTAGAGGATCTTTTAAAACTCCTTAGTGATGTGGAAAATACTTTTAGATTCCCTTAAATCACCCTTCAAAAGGGGAGCCACTGCGTTGGGCGGCTCTGCCGATTTGTTCGCGAAGCGTCTCGTAGAGAAGCACGTGGCGTGGACTTTGGTTCTGTTTCCTTCCTTTTTAAGAAAGGTTAGGGGGGATCGATAAGTGCCTAAAGTCACAGCTAACCACTTTCAAAACAACCTCTAAGTGTTGCTGTAAACTCTACCTTAGTTATAAATTAATTTACTGAGAATTTATTCTGATTGTTGATTTAACCAAACTTCTAAATCAGCAATACTAGAAAAATCTAATAACGCTTCTCCTAAGTTTTCTAATTGTTCAATTGATAATCCTGTAATTTGCTCGATTAATAACGCATTAATTTCACCAATACGGCGATTAAGTAGACGCAGTATCAAATCTCTTTCTCCTTCCTGTCTGCCTTCT
Organism: Nostoc linckia z4; assembly: GCF_002608075.1. GTDB lineage: Bacteria > Cyanobacteriota > Cyanobacteriia > Cyanobacteriales > Nostocaceae > Nostoc > Nostoc linckia. The sequence goes on along the minus strand of NZ_LAHA01000034.1, from coordinate 28,772 downwards.
TGTCTGCCTTCCTGTCTGCCTTCTTGTCTGCCTTCTTGTCTTCCTTCTTGTCTGCCTTCTTCTTTGGCTTGTTCTCTGTTTCTTTGATAAAGTGGTTCTAGTCGCATAATTAACTCCCGATCGTCTGCTTCTAATTCTTGATTTACTCTTAAATTTTCACGCAAGTTGTAAACTAATTCCAGGGTTGCTTTTTGATATGGATGATCTAATGGTAAGGTCTGCAACTCAATAATTGCTTGTGACTGCACGCTTCCTCTACCCAAAAGCCTCAACCATAAAGTCTCCGGTGTTGGCGGTAGTTGATGTATCGCCACAATTGCTGTCCGCAAGGCATCTGGCAGAAAATGTACTCCTGGTGACCAACCTGCTTGTTGCATAGTTCCAAAGCTAGACAACCTAGTTTCAGATACGGTAGGTGTCAGAATCCACAATTTAGGAATTTCTGAGTCCTGGAGTTTAGTTTTATTGGTTTTAGCTTCTCGTCGTAAAAGAGCCTTTACTTCTAATAATTTTAGAATACAGTCGCATATTTCATCGATAGAAGCTGGATTACGGAAGGGTTCTATGAGTGCAGGATGTTCTGCAAATCTTCCTAACAAACCTAGTATTTCTATATTAGAGCTTTGCTGTTTGACAGGAGTGAATAAAACATCTATTTCTTTAATCTCTCCTGAAACTTTTTCTGATGCTTTGATTTCTCCGTAGTTTTTTAGTAATTCTTCAAGATAGTCTTTGGCAAATTTATCGTGTATGAAACGGGTCATTCGATGTTAAGATTGTGGAAGTTCTGGAATTAATGCAAAATTTTATTATATAGCAGTCGTAAATCATTTGTAATGAAATATATCCCCGACTTATTTGATAAGTCGGGGACTGGACATCTTGAATTTTTACAGTTCCCATTCTACAAAAGTTAAAAGCAGATTCTATAAATCTTTTGACTTTTGATTTACCGTTAAGGCGTGGCGGTTATTGCATTTTCATCTGATGTTTTATCTGTATTAGATTTCAAGCGTGTCAATCTACTTTTACGGATACGTTCGCTGTCTCTAACGCCACCTGCAAGTTCATACTCATTGCTGTTTTTACCGTACTTGAAACCAACCCCCATGAGCATTTTGTCTGAAACATGACTTAAGGTTTTTTCCATCTCATCCAGTTTTTTTCTAGAAGAGTCAATCATAGCTATAGCAGCGTTATACTCATCAAGCATATTGTGAAAACTGTTTATTAATTGATTTAAGTTTTGCAAGTTGTAAGTATCATCAAAATTGATATTTGGATCGATAGCTTTCAGCCCCGCAACTCTAAATTCAGCTTTTTTTAGAATTCGGGAACTACGTTTTCTTCGAGTCATAAATTTACACTTTTAAAAGTTTTACAAAGCTATTTTGTCTCAATTAACCTGGATTCTGGTTCAGCAAAAAGCACATTTTTCGTAGCAAAATTTTTGATTTATGTCCGTGATTTTTCGTATTTTAATCATCAAAGGTTGAGTTTAAGTTGTACGAAACCTACAATAGACTTCTAAGAGAAGTCGGGAAAAGGGGAAGGGTAATGGTTCGACAAGCTCACCAACCGGGGAACGGTTTGGTATTTTCCCTTTCCCCTTTACACAAGAGTCCAAAAAGCAATTGATTGCAAGAGGTCTAATAAGTAGCTCAACCTAAAAAAACGTCATACGTAGATGTCAATAAATGTAGGGTGTGTTATGCCGTAGGCTAACGCACCTCTGTAGACTGTACTATAGCAATTGAGGTGCGTTACGCTTTGCGATAACGCACCCTACCATTGTTTTATGTTTAATTAAGTTGACCTACTTAATTGTGAGTTTCGACTACACTCAACCCACTGGCTGGAATTCAAGGGCTGAACGTTAGTCGTGGGCGCACCGTCTGGTAGAAAAGCCCGCTCTTTTGGTACACTGTTTTACCGCAAGTCCTTTAGTTGCAATCAACTGCGATCGCTTTAACCTTAAGGCTTAATGTTATAACCTTAAGGCTTCATGTTGTAACCTTAAGGCTTCATGTTGTAACCTTAAGACTTAATGTTATAACCTTAAGGCTTCATGTTGTAACCTTAAGGCTTCATGTTGTAACCTTAAGGCTTGATGTTGTAACCTTAAGAGTCAACGTTGTAACATTGATGACCAAAGTTTCTTGGTGAGTGCAATTATAGTTGTTATAATTATCACTGTTTAACCTAAAATTTTATGGTGATATCTGGATATTTTTAACTAATTCCGATATATTAAGAAATTTGCCCCTTGCTTAAAACTTTTTTTCAATATGCCCAAAACTTACACCGTAGAAATTCATCACCAAGGTCAAACTCATACTTTGCAAGTCCCCGAAAATGAAACCATCTTATCAGTGGCCGAAGCTGCGGGTTTAGAATTGCCGGCTTCTTGTCATGCAGGGGTTTGTACAACTTGCGCCGGTCAAATCAGCCAGGGTAGTGTAAATCAAGCTGATGGCATGGGTGTGAGTCCAGATTTACAAAAACAAGGTTATGTATTACTTTGTGTTGCTAAACCCCTTTCTGATTTGAAAATCGAGACTGAAAAAGAAGACATACTTTATCAATTGCAATTTGGCAAAGACTAGTAATTAGAGAAGAATTCAGAATTCAGAATTCAGGATTCAGAATTCAGAATTCAGGATTCAGGATTGAGAATTTACGAGTAGAACAAGCTTTATGGTTGGCTTTAAAACTGAAGTTGCGTACACCATAAAGTTGAAATATTTTGTGAGTGAACAGTTATCAGTATAGATGTTAGAACTTTTGCAAAAAGAACTTTTGCACTCTTGTGGAAAAAGGAAAAATAACAAACCTTTCCACTTTTCCCGACTTCTGGAAAAAGTCTATTGATTTATTGATAGCTGAATGACTGTTCACTCCCATGATTACAAAAACTGGAAAATCATATCAGTATTTCATTGCACCTGATAAGCTATTGTATAAACTAAAAATTAACAGGATTTAGGGCTATGACAACTCATTTTATTACCGCAGAAATCGACCTGCAAGAGACTCCCGCAGAATTACTCAAAACAATTGAAACAGAGTTAAAAAAACAAGGGGAACCCCTGCGTTGGGCTGTTACCTCTGTAGATGTTGCCCAGCAAAAGGCTAAAGTTGAAGCCGTTGTGACGACAGTCGAGAGTTAGAGTCGGGCATGGGGCATAGGGTATGGAGCATGAAGTATGGGGAGCAGAGGAAAAAATTCTTAACTCCTAACTCCTAACTTTCAACTCCTAACTTTCAATGCCCAATGCCCAATGCCCAATGCCCATAATTATGCATCCATACACTGCTATTTTAATCGTACCAACTGGTGTTGGGGCTGCTATTGGCGGTTACGCTGGTGATGCTTTGCCTGTTGCTAAAGTTGTAGCACAGGTTTGCGATCGCCTGATTACTCACCCCAATGTCCTCAATGGCGCAAGTTTGTACTGGAATCTCCCCAATGCTTTCTATGTTGAAGGTTTTGGACTCGATAAATTTGCCGCCGGATGTTGGGGTTTGCGTCCAGTGCGGAATAATAAGATAGGTTTACTTTTAGACCAAGGTATTGAGCCAGAGTTACGCCTCAGACATTTGCAAGCAGCAGACGCAGCTAGAGCCACACTAGGATTGACTTTAACAGATTATGTAATTACAGATGCACCATTGAATGTAGAATTACGGACTACTTCATCGGGTGCAAGTTGGGGGACAATTGGTAACCCGGATAGCTTGTTAAGGGCAGGGGAAACACTGATTAAAAAAGCCGGGGCAGAAGCGATCGCAGTTGTCGCCCGTTTCCCAGATGATATGGATGAGGAAGCACTACAAAAATACCGCCAAGGTGAAGGAGTTGATTCCATAGCCGGCGCAGAAGCCGTAATTAGCCATTTACTAGTACGAACCTTTCAAATTCCTTGCGCTCATTCACCTGCTCTCGCTAGCACTCCCCCAGAACCGGACTTATCACCCCGTTCCGCAGCTGAGGAATTGGGTTACACATTTTTACCATGCGTTCTCGTCGGTTTGAGTCGCGCCCCACAATTTATCCAAAGAAAAGCGATAGGATTAAAACAAGATGATATCTGGGCAGATGAAGTAGATGCTGCCATCGTGCCTGCAAACGCCTGTGGTAGTAGCGCCTTACTCAGCCTCAGCCAAACACGATGCCAAATAATTACAGTAGAAGAAAATAAAACTGTTATAAAAGTTCCTCCCCGACCTTTGGGGATCAAAGCCATAAAGGTAAACTCATATTTAGAGGCAGTGGGCATATTAGTGGCACATAAAGCAGGCATCGATCCCTATATTCTTCGTCCAAAATTATCGTCCTTACAACCACTAGCCATTACAAGTTAAGAGTTAGGAGTTAGGAGTTAAGAGTTAGAAATTTAGGAGTTAAGAGTTAGAAGGCAATAGGTACAAGTGAAAAGTTCTTTCCCTTGTTTCTCTTGTCCCCCCATCTCCCCATCTCCCCATCTCCCCATCTTCCCATCTCCCCATCTCCCCATCTNATCTCCCCCTCTCCCCACACTCCCCACACTCCCCATCTCCCCATTCCCCACGAACAGCATTAAGTTTTCACCATAATCACTGTGCAATTACTTTTGCGAGAAATATTCTCTGGAATATTTCCTTGAATAACCTGTTGTAGTAAACTTTCGCGACTAGCCCCTAAAACAATCACATCACTATTTTCTTGTTCGGCACACTGAAGTACAGCTTCAGGAACAGAATCAGCTAGGACTGGTGTAGCTGTTACCTTACCTTTAACTCTACGTTGCAGAAAGCGAACAGATTTATCTAGTAATGTTGTATCGGGTAAAGATTCGGGAGATTGGAATACTTGGCATACATTGATTTGCGGGAATGTACTTAGAGAAGTCAGGGCAGGTAATAATTTAATTGCTTGTCTGGAGTTGGGGCCGCCTGCCATTGGCAGCAACCAACGATCGAAAGCTCTTTTATCATCGAATTTAGCTAGAACAACATCACAAGGTGCTTGTCGAATGACGGTATCTACTACTCTGCTGAAAACTCTACCAGGTGTTGATGTAGTACCTTTCCAACCCATCAATACTAAGTCAATATGTCGTTCTTTTACAGTCTCCAAAATTGCCTCAGCAACATTATGGGCAACTCGGATCTGGGTGTGGATGGGAATTCGCCATTTTTCTGCTAATAGTGTTGCCCTTTGCAAAAGATGATGGCTTTTGGTGGTTTCTACTGGTGTTTCAGATGGGACGCGGCTAGATGGAACGATAATCACTTGCAAGCATTCTATTTCGTAATTGCGATCTTTGGCGATCGCTACTGCCATTTGTAGTAAAGTCTCGGCTGTCTGGGGATGTGACAGCGGTACTAATAGCCTTCCTTTGCCTGTGGCTGGTGCATGAGTTTGGTAAACCACATAAGAAGGTGCTGATTTTGGTTCTATCTGTTCAGTATTACCACTGAGGCGTTCTGCTTCTGTGCGGATAATATCGCTGCGAGTGATAATTCCTACTAGTTTTCGGCCTTCTGTAACGGGTAAGCAGCTGAGGTGATAGCGATTGAGTATGTGCAGCACATAGGCTAGTGTCGCTGTGGGACTGACTGTTACTGGCTCTGGTGTCATAATTTCCCTGACAGTTCTATCTCCACTTAACTGTTGGGAGGCAATATCAATTAAATCTTTTTGGGTGATAATGCCTACGACTTTACCATTTTCTAAAACAGGGAAATTGCGATGGTGAGATTGAGAAAATGCCTGTACTGCTTCATCAACGCTCATCTGACTAGATAGGGTTTCAACACGCGGTTGCATGACATCTGCGGCGGTTAATTGTGCTAAAAGCCCCTCTGTAGTTGGTTCTTTTGTAATGTGAATTCCTTTCCACTCTAGTAGAAGATCGTAGAGCGATCGCTTGTCAATTTTTTCCGCCACTAAATAGGCAACTACAGACACAATCATTAACGGTAACACCAGATTAAAATCTGTTGTCATTTCAAACACAATGATTACTGCTGTAATTGGTACTTTGGAGACGGCGCTAAAAAACGCAGCCATACCCACATGAGCATAGGTTGTTGCAGCACTCATTCCCAGCAAATGCTCTTGTGCAGTACCCACCAAATAGCCAAGGGCAGCTCCTAACACCAAAGTGGGAACTAGTAAACCCCCTGGCGCTCCAGAACCGTAAGTGACAATAATGAGGGTAAATTGGACTAAAAGAGCGATCGCTGCAAATACCCAGTCAGCATTACCCACAAGTAAAATTTCTCTCAGTCCGGCATTATTGCGAAAAGTTACGGGCAATAAAGCGATCGCAACACCAGTAACTAACCCAACAATTCCAATTCGCCAAGGTAAACTCAAGTTTAGTACGCGGCGGTTAATTGCCAGACTGGCAAGAACACCCTGATTAAAGACAATGCCCAATAACCCAGCCAACACTCCTAATATGAGGTAGAAAGGGATTTCCTGGGCGAAGAAGGTTGTATCTGGCAGTACTAAATTTAGATGATTCAAATCTAAGCTGTGACTGCCATAGAGTCGAGAGATAACTGAAGCGATGAAAGAAGCTAAAATCGCAGTGCCAAGAGTAATGCCTGAAACATCTTGTAATAATTCTTCTACGACAAAAAGTACACCTGCGATCGGTGCATTAAAAGCCGCAGCTAACCCAGCCCCGGCTCCGGCGGCGATGAGTTGGCGACGATGTTCTGGAGAAGTCGGCACCCAATTACTCAATTGATTAGCCAAAGCAGCCCCTATTTGCACAGTGGGCCCTTCCCGTCCTAGAGGCATTCCAGAACCAAGCACGAGTGTAGCACTCACCAACTTGACCAAAGCAATCCGCAGATTTAACGGCATCGGTACGCGAGCCAATACTGCTTTCACTTCCGACATGCCGCTACCTGATGCTTCAGGGGCGAAGCGCTCCACTAACCAACCAGCTAAAATTCCTCCTACCAGTCCAATACCTGGTAGCACTAAGTACGCAGGCCAATGATAAGAAACACGTACTCGCCATGCACCTGCCCAGTCTACTGTCTGTCCTAATAGAACTGCTGCTAATCCAGAAACTAAACCAATCAAGCAAGCTTCTAAAAAAGCAAAGCGCTTTGGTCGAAGCAACTGACGCCAAAGCCTCAACCAGAGAATTTTACCCCTGACTAACATGTTTTTAGCAATCACTTCTCATCAGCGGAGATACGGAAATATACAGATATCTAAATATCATGTCCGATAAATTACTTATGATATATCATTGCGAGTCCAACGTAGACACCTCAAACATGGCTTCCGGACATGATATAAAATGTCATACCGTTAACTCTATTCATAGTATTTCGTAAAAAAATAAAATTTTAATAAAATTTTGGTTGATAAATAAAAGACTGTTAACGGGGAACAGGGAACAGGGAATAGGGAATAGGGAATAGGGAACATGGACTGTCTGTGGTGGGGGATTTGAGCAAGCACCAAGACTTTCCGCCTGTAGGCGGGGGACTCAAACCGTCTTAATATCATGTCCGCATCATTAGTTATGATTCCCACAGCCATTGCACCCCACCCCGCAGGCGGGGTGGGGTTTTTCGGGTTTAATAATTAATCAAGCAGACACGATATTAGTGGGGAGAGGGAACGAACGAACTGTTAAGAGTTCTCTCTCCCGAAGGAAGTTAACAGTCAACAGTCAACAGTCAACAGCCCAAACCAGAATCATTTATTTTTTGGAATTCATATTCTGCTGGCAAGTAGCCACGGGAAGTTTAACAGTAAAAGTTGCTCCTTTACCTTCTCCCTCACTCTGGGCTTCCACTGTGCCTCCATGAAGCTCGACCAAGTGACGGGCGATGGCCAAACCAAGTCCCAAGCCGCCAAACTCCCTTGTAGTTGAGCCGTCGGCTTGGCGGAAGCGCTCAAAGACGTGTGGAAGAAATTCTGCTTTGATGCCCATACCAGTGTCCCGTACAATCACCTCGACAAATGAGTTAGCAGGCTGAAGCTGCACTTCAACGCGCCCACCTTGGGGGGTAAATTTAATAGCGTTGGCAACGAGGTTCCATATTACCTGCTGAAGCCGATTTGGGTCTCCTAAGATGGGTTCCACATTGGCAAGTTGTAGCTGTAAATCAATGTCTTTAACTTCGGCGGCGTGGCGTACTGAATCTATGGCACTGATGATGACAGTGGCTAAGTTTAGCGGCTGTGGTTCGAGGCGGAGTTTCCCAATCACGATGCGCGATGTGTCAAGGAGGTCATTTACTAGTTGCGCCTGGGCTTTAGCGTTGCGCTCAATGGTAGCGATCGCTCGTTGTGTCTTTTCTTGGTCGAGCTTCCCAGCACGTAGTAACTGGGCCCAGCCTAAGATACCGTTGAGAGGGGTTTTGAGTTCGTGGGAAACGGTAATTAAAAACTCATCCTTGAGACGGTTAGCTTTCTCTGCTTGGGCCCGCGCTGTCTCCACCTGCCTTAAGTGTTCGTCCCGTTCTCGCTGGCGCTGTTGCAGTAGGCCAGCGGAAAATTTTAAAGCTTCGCTTAACAAAGCTACTTCCTTAATAGGCGAGGGTTCGATGTGCGGATATTCACCTTTGGCAAGGGATTCTGCGGCGCAAGCAGCCGAAGCAATACTTTCAGAAATCCACTGCGACAGGATAAGAGCGCCCACACCACTGACCACAAGCAATGCCAAGCCAGAGCCAACAACAAGCCACATCGCTCGACGAGTGGGACTTTCAATGATTTCCACGGGAACAACGACGGCACTCGTCCAGTGAGAAAAATTGGTTCGGCTGAAGGCAACATACACTGTTGCTCCCTCCAAGGTAGTCTCGCGGTAGACTGTCTCAGTTGTTGAAGCGATTCGCTTTAAAAAAGACGGAGTACCTTGCTGCCCGACAAAGCGCTCAGGATGGCGAGTCCGGGCTACAACAACACCATTACCATCAATGATAGTACGCGTCCACTCTCCATCAATAGGTGTCTGGGTCTTAATGGTACTAGTGATTGCTTCTGAGGTGATGAGGGCGCTAAGCACATACCGTAGCTTGCCTGAGCGGATGACGGGAACGCGCACGGGGAAAACCCATTTTTGCTTCAGACGTGCAAAGGCAAGATAACCCACTGTGGGCTTTTGTGTTTCGACAACACGCCGCACACTTAATGGCTCATTTGCTTTTGGTAAGGCGATGCCAAAGGGACGAAAGGTATTGAAAACCTGTTGTCCGTCTGGCGTTAAGAGAACCACACTCAACCAAGTCGGCTGTGTCTGTGCTGTACGCAGTGCCTCGTTATAAAAGGCTTTTAATTCACTTTGGTCGAGTCTGTCAGAGGCTGCCAGTGCTTGGAGAGTCCTGGTTGTGCTGGAAAACTCGCGCTCTATATCTTCAGTGAGATTGCGTGCTGCTATAACCAGACGGCGTTCTGATGCTGCACGCTCCTTGAGCGAAAGTTGATATACAACAGCAACAGCGAAAAGGACTACTGGGAGTAAAGCCCCTGCTACGAGTAACACAAGATGCCACTTCAGAGTCAACGTGCGTCTGCCGACAGAATTCAAGTCATTATTTATACTTGTTTTTGGCAAACCGACTCCCAAGTTTGAAGGGAATTCGATTTTATTCGATCTTGTCACGCTCTTTTGCTGAAAGCACATCCAGTTATTTTTGTGCTGTAATCATGGTATTTTAAGTAAAAACCGAGATATTCACCTTTATTATTGTAGTCTATTCAACTGCAACTTGCTATGTAAGTTGTTACCTATTGAAATTGCACATTAACTCAAAAGTCTTCTGTTACAAAGTTCTGTTTTAAGGAAGCCTTGGCTCAAACGAAAGCGCTTTGTCCTTAAACAATAAATACAAATTGTTACATGACATAAGCAGTAAAATTAACTAGATTGTCTTGACCAAATCTTAACGCATCACCGTTTAATAAACGATATTGCATTCCAGGAGTTAGAAGACTGTTATTTAAATAAATACCATTTGTACTCATGTCAACAATCATATATGCATTTTGCGACCAGTCCCAATCGACTCGCGCATGACGACGAGAGACTATTCCTTCATGGGGAATACCAGTTAAATCAATTTCTGGCGGTGCTATTCCTGGGCTTTGACTGCGACGACCAATAAAACCTCCTTCACCAACGAGGTGAAATTCTCTACCGCTGCTATGAATTAGCTTTAAAACTGGCGCTCTTTGAGGTGGGGGGGTATAAACAGGAGGTGTTTGTGGATAAGAAACCCGTGGTTGATAGACTGTTGAATAATCTGCCGGGGTTTGTTGAGGAACTTGGTAGTTGGGTTGTTCTGTTCGCTGGTATTGGTTTGGTGGTTGTTGAATTGGTGGTTGTTGAATTGGTGGTTGACTGGGCTGTGGCTGAATAGGTGGTTGTGGTGTAGGAGTCACTACATTCCCTATGGGAGTGGAGCACCAGGGACAAACCTTAGCATTGTTAGGCAGGGCGCGGTTAAAATATTCGCAACTAGGATTAGGGCACCGATTTGCAGGCATAAGAATTTATATCATCAGGCATAGGTTGTAAAGCGACAAGACCTACTTTGCTAAGTAAACACTGACCCTGACGAGTTGTGAGCATCCGGGTAAATGTAGAACCACCGACTCGGCGGTTGCTGTCTTGAGGGTACACTACAAAAATAGGGTATCCCAAAGGATAGCTTTGGAAAGTAGTAACATCAACATAATAATCATCATGCTGACACAAGTCATCTGAGGGATTGATGGAGCGACGATCGCGTTTTTGAAACAATGGTTGGGTAGCTGGCTTGTTACCGTTGGCGATGGCTAGGGGATAACCACTACACTGTTTCCACGTTTTACTGATAATCCCAAAACTAATAATCCCGGTAGCTCGTCCCTCTAAAGTCTCGCTACGTATTTGGTTTTGGGTTTTTGTGGTGTCTTGTTGAGTAACTTTCGCTGCAAATAAAGCTTTGTCTTGGGGGTTATTTTGCAAAACTATTTCTTGAAATTTAGCGATGGCTTCCGGTTCGGTGGGAGCAAAGGGTTTAATTTCCAGAGGATTGGCTAACTTGGGATTAATTTGTTGCCAATTAGTAATTTTACCTGTGTAAATTTGACGCAATTGCTCAAGGCTAATTTGCCCTCCCAGAGCATTCGCTAGATTAGAGTCTCGTTTATTAAATGCCACGAAAACAATTAATCCATCATAGGCAATTTGTTCTTTTTTCAATTGACTGGTAATGCGATTTTCTAAACTTGTAATTGCAAAGTCTTTTTTCCCTGTTTGTACTTCTTCTATACCTTTAATTGGATTATTGACATCTGCTGATAAAATTGACTCATATTTATATATTGCTGTCGCATCTGGTCTGGGTTTAGTTAATAAATTTCCTAAACGGCTGTCGTCTACTGGTTGGGTTAAAATAAAACTCCATGTACTATCTTTTTCTCCTGTGTAAGTAAAATTTCCTGAAGGAAGATTGGGAACTTCTGCGAAAGCTCGTAGAAGCATACGCCATTGAGTCAAATTCGGTTCATTTGTTTTCTTACCGGACAACAACCAATACCAAATTCCTCCCCCTAGTAGTAAAAAAGCTAGAATTCCCAGCAATAAAATTAAAGGCATTGGTAAACGCTTTTGGACTTCAACAGCACCAGAGGAACCCACTGGAATATTAGTATTATCTTCTTTGGGAAGTTGTAACAGTGCTTGACGAGCCGCTTCTGCACTTGCAAAAAAAGTTTCCAACCCCATTAAACGATAAATAAATTGTTTTAAATGATTATCTGTATCTGGCCATTGTTGATTGTCTCTAGGATCTAAAGGCTGGTTAGAAGATAAATTAGTTGTTCTTCCCACCCATAAATAAAAGGCTACCATTCCTAAAGATTGTAAATCTTGTTCTGGTCTTGCGGGGGTTGGTTGAGGAATAATCGGTGGAATAAATAAGTTTTCCCAGATGGCTAAATCACAAAAATATATAGAAAATTTTTGATGTGCTTCTAATTTAATTAAAATACTATCTAAATTAATGTTGCCGTGAGTTAAACCGAGTTGTACTTGGTTGGAAGGAAAACGCAGTTTTTGGGTATGAAGAAATTGCAAAGTTTGTAGTGCTTGATTGAGGAATTCCCGCACTTGGAGGGGTGTCATTGCTCCCTTTTCAATGATATATTTAGCTAAAGTCTGGGATGAGTCTATGCCTTTAGCGATTAAATAACAGCGTTCTATTTTATCATCAGCGATCGCTTCTTTAGTTTCCACCAGCCGGAAGTTTTGAATGCGACTATCAGCTAAACTTATTCCACCGACTCTTTTAAACGTTTCTTTACGTTTTATGGTTTCGTTTTCATTAAAGGAACGACTGGGTAGTAAATATTCTTTAATAATTACAGGTTGTTTGTCCTTTAGTTGGATACCTGAGTATAAACGACCTAAACCCCGCACGCCACAATAACTATTTATTTGATAAGTCCCCTGGCTTCCTTTAATCTCAGCTTCCTGTGGTAAAGTCGCCAGAAAACCACATTCCAAACAAAATTTAGCACCCTTGATTTGTTGTGCTGTTTGAAAAGGGCGATCGCAATTTAAGGGAGAATTATACGAACAAGGGTATTCTTGATAAAAAGATTCTAGTGAAGGCATAGAGAAATTTCGTGAATTGCGCCGACTAATTCCGTTTTACTCAACCTTTAACTAATCCTAACTTGAGTGCAGCCACAATCGCTTGAGTACGGCTAGTAACCTTCAATTTTTCAAAAATACTCGTGAGATGCGCCTTCACAGTAGCAACTGTCACATATAAATGCTTAGCAATTTCTTCATTAGAAGCACCTTGAGTTAACCAATATAAAACTTCTTGTTCTCTTTCTGTTAAATGTACTTGCTGACATGCTCTAATAGACGCATCTGAGTAAGCTTGAAAAAACCGAAAAAATCGACTCGCAACTTCTGAAGGTAAATAAATTTCCGATTTAGTTACAGTATTAATTGCTTCACACAATTGAGTTGCTAAGCGATTTTTAAACACATAACCAGAAGCTCCCGCCTGCATAGCGCGGAAAATCCAATCATCTTCTTGATGAGCAGACAATACTAAAACCTTACCAGCAAAGGCAACTTCTTTCAGACGTGCCAAAACCGTAATTCCATCACATCCCGTTAATTGCATATCCAACAAAATTAAATCTGGAGTCTTCTGGTTAGCGAATTTTAAAACTTGTTCTACACAATCTGCATCACCCACAACTTCTACAGGTAATGCAGAACTAGTATTATAAAAATTCAGCAGAGTACGTAACCCTTGCCGAAACCTTTCTTCATCATCCACCAGTAAAACCGAAAGCTTTTGATTATTAAGCATATTTTTTATTACGAATTACGTTAGCCCATTACGAATTATCTATCCACTTCTTGGCCTCGGCAAAATTACCGAAAATTGTGCCCCACGTTCGGCTAAAATTTGCGCCCAAATACTTCCTTGATGATCCAAAATAATTTTTTTAGCAATAGTTAAACCCAGTCCTGTACCTCCTCGACGACGGGAATAAAAAGGGGTAAATATTTTTTGTAAATCCTCTGGAGATAATCCTGGCCCTTGGTCAGAAATTTTGATTAAAACTTCCTCTTGAAAAATCTGCCAACTACAGTTAATAATTCCAAAATTCGGACTAAAATGAACAGCATTACTCAGAATATTATCAAATACTTGCTTCATTTGCAGTCTATCTATTTTTAAAGTAGTCGATGTATCAGGAAGATTTATTTGCAGGTTTTTTTCATTAATTAACGGTTGTAAATGAGTGATACTTTCCAGAACTAAATTTCTTAAATCTTGGGGAGCAACCCTTAATTTTACACTTTGACCGCAATCAATAAGCTCCGTTAAATTAATATCTAAATCTTCGATACTTTTGCTGATAATTGTTGCTTGTTCTTGCCAAGGGTTTTCCTTTAAACCCAAGCATAAATTATGTGCATATAATCCAATCAGCCCTAAGGAATTACGCAATTGATGACCGACTCGATGCAAAATATCTTCTAAAAGTTGAATTTCAGTTTTTTGTCTTCCATAGCCTAAGTAAATATCTACATACTTACCCAAGAGCATGGCAGAGCGTTTTATGTATAATTGTAAATTATCTGAAATAGATTCATCAGCAATAATTTGGATGTATTCTGGTTTTTGGTTTCTATAGCCTATCGGGCAAATATAACAAATGGATGAAAAATTTTTCAATTCAAATTTCTTGACAGTAAACACAGGTGGAAAGTCTGTCAGCCAAGCTTCTGAACGCAAATAAATTAAAGTTTTTTGAGAAAACGGAGATTGGTGTTGACGATAATTGATAACTTCTTGATGATTTTTCAGTAAATAATCATGATAGACAATCCGAGCGAAAAAAATTGGTTCCTGACTAGTTAATTGTTCAGACTCAAGTTGACAAAAACTTTTGATATCTGAAGAATTCAAAGAATTAGAGACATTTTCTAGTTTATGTTGAGAAAAGCCTAGCGTCATAGCTTCACTCGCTTTTTGTAGCAAATATTTTTACTCTTCTGTTGTCTAGTATAATTTTATGCAGTCTCATCAATGTTTATTTTTTTATTAAGTTATTTTTGTAACCAAATTATTACAAAGAATTATTAAGTTTTTATTCACAAACGCAACTTAATTTTGTAAGTATATATAGTTTTTAGTTTTGATTTATAAGCAATAGGTAACGGGAAAGTAGAATTTTTGAGTTCTAGAAAGTTGTTTTAAAAATAAAATATGAATTTTATAGTGCTTATAGTTTGTAATAAATGTTGACGGTTGACAGTGAACTATCAACAAAGCTTATGAGTAACTGTGCAATTTACAGTGATTTTCAGGTAAATGAACCAGATGATTTGTATCTGATGCATTCGCCTTTAGGCGTTCGCGTTCGTGTAGGCGCAAAGATACACATAAAGAAATAGGGTTGTGGTCTAAATACATGAAAACTCCTGTATAAGCCAATAATTTTTGTTACTTATCTTCATAAAAAAGACGCGGGAACGCAAAGACACTGAGAATAACCAATGCCCAATGCCCCATGCCCAATGCCCCATCCAAAAATATCGACAAAAGTCTAATTACTTTACAAGGGTGATACAGATAACCTAGATGCATCTGGATTTAGTTACCAGCACAACACCTTCATGCTTATCTTCGTTCTTCAAACTTTGGCGGAAATTCTAGCTGGAGGAACTTCACTTACCAGTACAGAGCAGATTGACTTCAGCCATCCGAGTAATCGTAGGGAAGAGGGAGCCGGCCCGACTCTTAATCTATATATTTATGATATTCGTGAGAGTAAGCAGTTCCAACAGGCCGGAAGGCAAGTTGAACGTAATATTACGCGCCATTTGCAAGCCGGTGTTGTCAATTGGGCACCTGTTTGGTTTGATGTTTCGGTGTTACTAACAGCTTGGGATAGGACGACTTTAGGCGAGCATCACTTTTTGAGTGAAGCATTAAGCGTACTGATGCGTCATCGAGCTTTAGAAGAGGAGTTTTTAGTTCCTGAATTGCGGGGTTACGGTAGTTTGCCAATGATGGTTGGACTACAACCTTCGCTGGAACCGGGGAGTTTATGGAGCGCTTTGAATGTACCTCTGCGCTCAGCTTTATATTTAACAGTTACCGTGCCTCTTGATACCCAAGCGACCACAGTACCTTTAGTTTGGGAACGAATTTTCGATTTGCGAAATCAAATGCATGGCACTGGTAATGGTAGTACCCAAATTATGGCTAGGCGAGTAGTAATTGCAGGTGTTGTCAAGAGTGCAACAACAAATCTGCCATTAATGGGGGCAAAAACTACTTTGCTGCGGACTAGAAAATTCATGGAAAGCAATAAAGAAGGGTTGTTCTTTTTTGAAAACCTTGAGATGGGTAACTATGTTTTAAATATAGATTGTCCTGGCTATTTACCCCAAAATGTTAATGCATTGGTAGATGACCAAAGCCATACTTTCAAAGAAATATTTTTAAATCCTGAATAATTAAGCTCTTAAGAGAGTTGGAGGAATTTTCATGGCTCGACTTGATTACTTTGCTCCTGGTGTTTATATTGAAGAATTTGACCGAGGGAGCCGACCAATTGAAGGTGTTAGCACAGCAGTAGCCGGATTTGTAGGTTTTACAGAAGATGTTCGAGATGATGCTGAGCTATTTAAGCCGATGTTGGTGACGAATTGGACGCAATATCTCAACTATTTTGCTCGTCCTAATTCTGATGGTTTCACTGATTTTAATGCCTACTTACCCTTTGCGGTTTATGGTTACTTCATGAATGGTGGCGGTCGCTGCTGGGTAACTAGTATCGGAACTCAATTACCAGGCGCACCCAAACCTACAGCTCCCGAACCTGCGACTCTGCGAATTAATTCTCGTGGAAATCGTCCAGCTTTGCGCTTTACTTTGCGCCCCGAACAAGCAGCAGGGGGATTAGTAAACATCATTATTACCGATGGTTCTCCCCGTGCTTTACCTGAAGGTACTGAAGGAGAAGCTCCTCCAAATACTGGGGAATACTTCACTATTCAAATTCGTCGGGGAGATGAAGTTTTAGAGCAATACGAAAACTTGACCATGAACCGCGAACCCGGTCAGGTTGCGACTTATGCGCTAGCGGCTTTGAGAAATTCTATGTATGTCACCGTAGAAGATTTGACTCAAAGCGGACAGCCTTTAACTCGCCGTCCGGTTAATGGTCAGTACGAATTAGCACCACCCATTGTTGCTACACCGCCGGACAGATTTTCACGAGATTTAGAAGGGGTACGAGACGATCGCACCGGGGTACGCGGTATTTTTGAAATTGATGAAATCACAATGCTGGCTTGTCCTGACTTGATGCGGGCTTATCAAGAGCAAGTGCTGAATTTGGATCAAGTCCACGGCATCATGGAACTAATGATTAGCATGTGCGAAGGTTCCGCCAGTGGTGATATTCCCAATCCACCAAACCGCATGGTTTTACTTGATACACCACCTGATGCTGTCAAACCGCAACAAGCAGTGGATTGGTTGAATAGATTTAACCGTCGTTCGATGTTTGCAGCGTTGTATTATCCTTGGATCAAAGTACCCAATCCACGCGATCGCGGCAATCCCATTTTAGTACCTCCTTGCGGTCACGTCATGGGCGTTTGGGCACGCACCGACGAAACCAGAGGAGTATACAAAGCACCTGCAAACGAAGTACCCAGAGGCGTAATTGGTCTGGGTTACGACACCAACTTCCGCGAACAGGAACTATTGAACCCCCTTGGTATCAACTGCATTCGTAGCTTCCCAAATCGGGGTATCCGCATCTGGGGTGCGCGGACTTTAGTCGAACCAGATAAAACCGAGTGGCGTTATATCAGTGTCCGGCGGTTGATTAGTTACTTAGAAAAATCAATTGAATTAGGTACACAATGGGTAGTTTTTGAACCCAACGACCAAGATTTATGGGCCCGTGTCCGCCGTACCGTCAGCAACTTTTTAGAACGAATTTGGCGTGAAGGTGCTTTATTTGGCGATTCACCAGAACAAGCATTTTATGTTAAATGCGATGCCGAACTTAATCCACCAGAAAGCATAATTTTAGGTCGTTTGTATGTCGAAATCGGAGTTTGTCCCGTAAGACCAGCCGAGTTTGTCATCTTCCGTATCAGCCAATGGAATGCACTTGACGAACAGCAATAAATTGTTGGGCATGGGGGATGGGGAGATGGGGAGATGGGGAGATGGGGAGATGGGGAGATGAGGAGGTGGGGGAAAGGTTAAAGGTTAAAGGGAAAAGGGATAAATTTAACCTTTTCCCCTTACCCTTTCCCCCTTACCCCTTTCCCTTTCCCCATTCCCTGGAATGCCCAATGACTAATGACTATTCACTTATTTTAGGAGATGAAATATGCCTGGAGAATATGTAGTTGCGTCTGTGTTCTATTTTGAAGCAGACGGTATCACTGAAAAATTCGTTCAATCAGTCACCGGATTGGGTGCAAAAAATAATGCCACTAAAGGTGTTAGAGGCTCAAGTAAAAATGGTAAGACATTACGACAAAATCTTCCAGGGCAGGCAGAGTTTAATAATGTCACAATTACCATGAATTACAACGGTGATGAAAGTTTGCACAAATGGTTTTTAGCTTGTAGCGAAGATGGAAAACCTCGTCAATGGGATGAAAATCGCAAAGCAATTTCCGTTGTTGGTTATACCCAAGATAAGAAAACTGAAGTCATTCGTTATAACCTGAAATCTTGCTTCCCTGAATCATATACAGGCCCAGAATTTGATGTGACGAAAAACGACCCGGCAACAGAAAAAATTGAAGTATCTATTGAGGGTTATGAAATTATCGCACAACAAAAAGAAGTCAGAGCTTAGATATTGGGAATTGTGAAATAAGGGACTTCTAAGTCAAAAAATATTCTATTGTTATCAAACAGAATAAAGGCGTCAGTCGTCAGAATTCAGCTTGGGAATTCTGTACGAGTGGCGGATAGCGCAGCGTAAAGCCTGCGGCATGGCTTCGCTTAGAGCGACGTAGGAGCGTCTGAATAATCGGGTTTAAGATCTCCACTAAATCTTCTCTTTCAGAGACGCTGCGCGAACGATTTAGTGGTGTTCTCCCAAGGGGAGACGCTACGCGAACAATTAGTGGCGGGTCTGAATCCCCCACTAATTGATTCTGACTCCTGAATTCTGACTTCTGAATTCTTCTTCAATGTTGATTGTTGACTGTGAACCCTCAACGGTCAACAGTTAACCACTGGAGTTCCCTCATATTTTTAATCTGATTACCCATTCTCCAGTCCCCATTTAACTAGTATCAAAAACAATGGCTGCCATACCAGAAATTCTCACTAATTATCGTTTCTTTTTAAGATTAGACATCGGTCAAAATGATAGCGACGGCTATTTTTTGGAATGTCAAGGCTTTAAAAGAACGCAGGAAGTAATTGAAATTTGTGAAGTCACTTCTCAAAAATGGGGGACTGCTTCCAAAGGTAAAGCAGTGAGAACAAAACTTCCTGGTAATGCTAAAAGTGGGAATATTACTTTGCGTAAAGGGTTGAACGCTTCCAAAGATTTATGGAAGTGGTTTGAAGATGTTGAAGCCGGCAAGTGGGCCGAAAAACGTGAATTTATTTCTTTATCTATTTACGATCAGGCATCTAATAAAGAAGCTAGATTTGAATTAGCTGGGGCTTGGCCTACCAGTTACAAAATTGCTGATGTCAACGCTAACAGCCATGAAATAGAAATTGAAGAATTGGAGATTGCTTTTGAGGAATTTCAACGCACACAATAAATGGGAGGGGAAAAGGGAAAAGGTGAAAGGTTAAAGGGAAAATGAAGAATCTTCCCTTTCCCCTTTTCCCCATTCAAAGCGAGAAATGTAATTAATTTAGGAGAAATATGTTTCCCACAGAGTTTGAATTTACACTGCCTAAAGGGTATCTAGACTCTGAAGGCAACCTCCACCGCAAAGGTGTAATGCGATTATCAACAGCCATAGATGAGATTGCACCTTTGCGCGACCCAAGGGTAAAAGCTAATCCAGTTTATGCCACTATTATTATTTTGTCCCGCGTGATTACCCACTTGGGTGCTTTAACTGATATTAGTCCTGCAATAGTAGAAAACTTTTTTGCCCAAGATTTAAATTATCTCCAAGATTTTTATCGTCGAATTAATGGCTTGGAAGCGGAAAATTCTTCAGTAGAAGATGTGGTGCTTCAGAGTTGAGGGGATGGGGGAGATGGGGGGATGGGGAGATGGGGAGATGGGGAGATGGGGAGATGGGGAGTGTGGGGAGTGTGGGGAGTGTGGGGGGAAAGATTTTTTCACCATCCTCCCACACCTCCCACACCTCCGTCTCCTCCCACACCTCCCACACTTCCTGCTTGCCCAATGCCCCATGCCCATGGGGAGTGTGGGGAGTGTGGGGAGTGTGGGGGGAAAGATTTTTTCACCATCCTCCCACACCTCCCACACCTCCGTCTCCTCCCACACCTCCCACACTTCCTGCTTGCCCAATGCCCCATGCCCAATGCCCTGTTTGCTTAAATGACTGAATAAAAATAAAAATACAAGCCCCAAAATTTATGATGGGGATTGTATTTTTGAATTTTGAATTTTGAATTCGGAGCGAAGCGACGCAATGCCCCGTAAAAAGGATAATCTCTGCACTGAATTTACTTTCACTCTCCCTAGAGGTTTGAGTGATGGTGAAAATCGAGTACATCGTCAAGGAGTAATGCGTTTAGCCACTGCTAAAGATGAAATTTTGGTACAAAAAGAACGTAAAGTGCAAGAAAATCCAGCTTACGGAGTGTTGGTGATGCTTGCACGTGTGATTACTCGCTTGGGTAGTTTGAATTCTGTTAGCCCGGAATTACTTGAAGGATTGCTGTTACATGATATTGCTTATCTACGGGAATTTTACAATCGAATAAACCAGCAAGGTAATGCACATATTCCGACACAATGTCCGCACTGCAATACTCAATTTTCGGTGGAGCTAGAACTGGCGGGGGAGTCATAAGCTACCCCTCTGATAATTTATATGAGGAGGTAGCTTTTGTTGCTTATCATTTTCATTGGTCACAAGATGATATTTTAAATTTAGAACATACTACCCGTCAGCGTTGGGTAGCCGAAATCAATAAAATTAACCAAAAATTAATATGAAAGTAAAAGTTAGCTATTCACCAACTCTTAGTGAAATCAATGAAGTTGACCTAACCATAGACACTGTAACGAGGGGAGAATGGACTGTGGGTCGCTCTCCTACTTCTGATTTGGTGTTGGACAGCCCTGATGTTAGTCGGCAACATGCAAAGTTTTTTATCAAAGGTGGCACTTATTACTTTAGCGACCTTGGTAGTAGAAATGGCTCGATAGTTAATGGTAAACAAGCTGAAAAGGAACGACCATATCTTTTGAATGATGGAGATGTGATCCGTATTGCAGATTATGTTCTGATTATGGAAGCGATCGCTCCGATGACTGAGCAATTACCTGAAACTGTCTTCAGAATTATAGATCCTTCTTTATTTTCTCGATCGCGATCGCCTGAAAATATCAGTAATCCTAATGTTGCTAGTCCACCACCACAGGTAGTCAACGAAGTTTCAACGCCAATTAGCGAAGTTTCAGCAGTTGCTTCTACTCAAACTGATGATGACATCCCTGTTGTGGAAGCCACCACTCCAGAAAACATAGTCCAGCCACCAGAACCTATCAGCGAAATTCCACACGATGTCCGTAATGATATTGTAGATTTGCGTACATTAGTTGTAGAAGAAGAACGTACCGTAAATTTAGATAACGTAGAATTTGCAGAAGGCAGCGAAGTTGCATCTCATGAAACTCAAGATGTTATCGAAACTCCTGAGGAGGAAATTACACCAAGGGAAACTACTGAGAATGAAGTTACAGATTTAGAAGCAGCACTGGCAGCAGAAGCTACTTTTGTACAACAACGGCGTGAAATCGAAAGTGCCGTTCCCGAAGCTACTGAGGAGCGGGACGACGAACTAGAAGCCGCACTCGAAGCAGAAGTTACCTTTGTCCAGCCACGTGATATTACTGCTGATGATGTTTCACAAATTACTGAGGAGCGCGATGCCGAATTGGAAGCCGCACTAGAGGCAGAAGTTACCTTCGTGCAGCCCCGTGACATATTCAATCGAGTACCCCAGGAGAATGTTGTTCCTGGAGTTATTGAAGAAGAAACTCCAGAACAACCAGTAAATTTAGAGACACCAATTACTACAACAGACACCGCAGATGTTGAGGAAGTGACAAGTAATGTTACTCCTGAAACTGCTGAAATTCATCAAGACGCAGAGATTGAACATCAGGATACATCCAGCCAAGCTATAGAGGAAACCAAGGAAGAGCCAGTAAATTTTGACACTCCAATTCATCCAGTACATTTTGCAGATGCAGATGAAGTCAGAGTTGATGAAACAGTCAACCAAGTTCCTGAAGACGTAGACATTCAACATCAGGACACATCCAGCCAAGTTATAGAGGAAACTAACGAAGAATTAGTAAGTTTAGATACTCCAACTTATTCAGTAGATTCTGCGGATGCAGATGAAGTCACAGTTGATGAAACAGTCAGCGAAGTTCCTGAAGAATTGACTGCACCTGATGATAACGTTTCAGAAGTTTTCAGCAATCAATATATTGATTTGAGTGATAGAAGTCCAGAAGCAATCAATGTCAATGAAGTTTCCACTTTGGAGGAAATTCCATCTTTCGAGCCAGTAGAAAACGAAGCTCCTGAAATCATCACTCCAACCGTTGCAGAAGTTTCTGAACCACAAGCAACTGAATCTCAGGAAATTGCAGAACAAATAGATGTCACTGAGCCTGAAAAAGCCATCGCTCAAAGAAACATAGTACTCATTGCTCACGAAAGCAAGAAGTCAGAACTTGGAGAATTTGTAGCTGAGCATCAGGAATTTTTCTCACACAGTCATACAATTACCTGGCCATCAGTTAGCGAAGTTTTACATCAACAAGCTGGTATAACTGTTAGTCAACAAACCCCCGCCCCAACTTCTGGAGGATTTCAAACAATTGCTTCATTGGTTGGTTCAGGAGAAATTTTAGCAGTGATTTTCTTGAGAGATTTGCTACAACCTCAACCAGGCCAAGCAAATGAAGAAGCCTTGCTGAGATTATGCACAATTAATCAAGTTTTACTAGCAACTAACGTACCAACCGCAGAAGCGATCGTGCATTATTTGAAACAGGTAGTAAATTAGCACTAAATGGAGAGTGGAGGAGATGAGGGAGAGGGGTAGGGGGCAGCGGAGAAAATTTTCCTCTCTGCTCCATGCTTTGCTGCCTCTTCCCATGCCCAATGCCCAATGCCCAATGCCCTGATGAAAAAAAATGTTTGCCAAGTTCAAAAATTTATTGAGACAGCCGGTTATTTTGTCCAGTGCGATCGCTACAGTTTTACTAGTAGGTATTCAAAAACTTGGGGTTTTTGAAACTCTGGAAATGAGAGTCTACGACCAGATGGTGCAATTACGCACTGACCAAGGGCCAGACTCTCGTCTGTTGATTGTTGCTTTAACTGAAAACGATCTCCAAAAATGGACTTGGCCGCTGTCTGGTGAACTTTTAGATCGACTGTTAGGCAAACTTGAAGAATACGAACCACGAGCTATTGGTTTAGATATTTTTCGCGATTTACCAGTACAGCCTGGTCACGACAAACTACTACAGCGTCTACAACAAAGCGATCTCATCATTCCTATATGCAAACATTCTGGTTTTAAAAATCAGGGAATTGCTCCTCCTAAAGGTATTGAACCAGAGCGAGTGGGATTTAGTGATGTTGTAGAAGATACTGATTCTACTATTCGGCGCAATTTATTATTAGTAAGTTCGGATGAATCTGACCCTTGTAAAAGTACATATTCCTTCGGTTTACAGCTAGCACTCAAATATTTAGAAGTGGGTGGTATTCAACCAGAATTTACGGCGAATCAGGAATTAAAATTACGAAATATTGTATTTAAACCCCTAAAAAGTAATGCTGGCGGTTATGAAAAAGCTGATACCAGCGGCTACCAAATTTTGCTTAATTATCGTTCTGGTCATCAAATTGCCCAACAAGTCACAATTACAGAGATACTTGAAGATAAAGTTAAACCAGATTTGGTCAAAGGCCGGATTGTTTTAGTTGGTTCCACAGCAAGTAGTTTACTTGACATTTTAAATACGCCATTTGCTAGTGGTAAGTCAGATAATTCTGGCAAGATGGCAGGAATTGAAATTCATGCCCAGAGTATTAGTCAAATTCTCAGTGTTGTTCTGAATCAACAGCCTTTATTTTGGTTTATTCCTGAGTGGGGTAAAGTTCTTTGGATTTGGGGATGGACTGTAGTTGGTGGTTTATTAGTATGGCGAATTCAACATCCTTTAGCTTTAGGATTGGCAGGAGCAATAGCCTTGTCAGTTTTATTTCTAGGTAATTTTATGATTTTTATTCAAGCAGGATGGTTACCAATAATACCTCCAATTTTGGGTTTAGTATTTAGTGGTGGGAGTGTCCTTGCCTATACTGCTTATCAAACCAAACAAGAACAAAAAGAAATCACCCAACGAGTCCAAGAACACCAACAATTAATTATTGAATTACAAGGTCTTTTACGCCAACGGGGTGATGCTTCCAATGAAGCGCCAACAGTAATTGCTGATTCTATTGGGCAAGAAATTGCATTAGGGACGCTACTAAATAACCGTTATAGAATTACCGAACGCTTGGGTTCTGGAGGATTTAGTAATACTTATTTAGCTCTTGATACCAAGCGCCCTGGTAATCCCCAGTGTGTAGTTAAACAATTACGACCCCCCCGCCAAGATACAGAATATTTAAATGTTGTCAGACGCTTATTTGACGCTGAAGCTGAAATTTTAGAAATTTTGGGTAAACATTCACAGATTCCCCAGTTGTTGGCTTTTTTTGAAGAAAAACGTCAGTTTTCTTTAGTGCAAGAATTTGTCGAGGGTCACGCTATGGATAAGGAGCTAACCTCTGGCGTGCGACTCAAACAAACTAAAGTTGTGGAGATACTCAAAGAAGTTTTACAAGTGCTGGCTTTTATTCATAGCTATGGTGTTATTCATCGAGATATCAAACCTAGTAACTTAATTAGACGAGAATCAGATGGGCGCATTGTTTTAATTGACTTTGGTGCTGTTAAACAAATTCACCCCCAACAACCAGAAAATCAAACTATTTCCATAGGTACTCCTAGTTATGCACCTTCTGAGCAAATGAGCGGGTTACCAAAACTAAACAGCGATATTTATGCATTGGGAATTATGGGTATACAAGCTTTAACCGGAGTAGACCCAAGAGTATTTCGCAGAGATACAAATACTGGTGAAATTATTATCCAAACCGAACCTGATGGTAATACAGATGTTTGGCACAGTTGGCGAGATTTAGCTGAGGTGACAAATGAGTTAGTTGTTATTTTAAATAAAATGGCACATTTCGACTTTACTCAAAGATATCAATCAGCAGCAGAAGTACTAAAAGTTCTCGAAAGTATTTAAGTAAGGTTTGCACAAAAAATTCTTTGGTGCGTGTAGAGAACTCTTAACAGTGTTGGGGGAACAGTTTTATTGCTATTTTTTCTAATTTATTGTGGTAGTAGTGGTCTATCGCATTAATTTTGATGAGTTTGTAGTAAGCACTTCAGTGCTTCAAAATCAAGGACTAAAGTGCTTACTACAAACTTATTTACCCCTCGTAACTAATGGTCTATCGCATTAATTTTGATGGGTTAATCAACTTTTCAACTTCTCTTGTTTCTCTCTTCCTTTGTGTACTTTGCAGGGCAGTTGCTTCTCTACGAGACGCTTCGCGAACAAGTCGGGGAACCCGCCCAACGCACTGCCTCGTCTTTGCGGTAGCCTGCGGCAAGCCGCTGCGCGTCTACGTTAAAACCTTGTACTTATATCATTTATAAACTTAAATGGTATAAATACAGGAATATTTGGGAGTAAGGCTGTTTCATTCGCTCATTTCCCAGAACTTGCAAGGTTTTTTTTATGAGAACTTGGAGTGTTGCATAAGAGTCTATAGCTTTTGTGTAGGCATTAAGCTGCTCTTAGGTTTGGTGTTGAATATATTTTTGTATTGGTTGTTAACCGTCATACAGCGTTTTTCAGGTAAATAAAGTACACACATGGGGGCGTATGGCCATACGCCCTTAAAATTACCTGTACCTTACAAAGTTGCAATTTGCTATATGTCAACAGCATAAAGACTGTGCAGTTTAACAGCCTAATATAGCAAAACCAAGGGTTGAGGACATTAACAAACGATAAAACTTAGACATAACAAGACTTTTCACCCAGTCCCCAGTTCCTTGCTATGGCTTATCTACTTGCGAGAAAGAGGAAAGTGGATACATTTTGTACACACAGTGATACTAGTTTCCCAAAGTTTGATAGAAGTAGTGTTATTTATGATTGTCATAATTAAAACAACTGACCCTCAATCATCAATGGTGAACTCTACCCTTGTTCTCACACTCTATGTCAACCCTATGACAGGGAATGATACTAATATCGGTTCCAAGTTAAGTCCGTTTAAAAGTCTCACCCGTGCTTTAAAAGTAACTAAAATCCCTACAATCATTCATTTAGCTGCTGGTATTTACAGTATGACTAGTGGCGAGGTATTTCCTCTAGTTATCCGTGGAGGTGTGAAGGTTATAGGTAATGAAGATAACAAAGGAGCGGGGATTGTAATTTCTGGAAGTGGTCAGTATCAAAGCCCCAGTTTTGGAGTGCAAAATATTGCGTTGCTGTTGTTAGAAAATGCCAGTATTTTAGGTGTAACTGTCACGAATACTTCAGCA
The DNA here is from genome assembly GCF_002608075.1 of Nostoc linckia z4. Classification (GTDB taxonomy): domain Bacteria; phylum Cyanobacteriota; class Cyanobacteriia; order Cyanobacteriales; family Nostocaceae; genus Nostoc; species Nostoc linckia. The sequence goes on along the minus strand of NZ_LAHA01000034.1, from coordinate 2,360 downwards.
AAAGGTACTGGTATCTGGATTGAATCGGCTGCACCTACTATAGCCAACAATACTTTAAGTAACTGTGGACGTGAAGGTGTGTTTGTCACTGGCACTGCTAAACCAACAATTGGGGATAATGTATTTGTGCAAAATACTGCCAGTGGGTTAGTGATGGCGGGTCATAGCCAGGGCGAAGTGTTGGGAAATATATTTCAAAGAAATTCTTGGGGAATAGTAATTAGTGACTTTGCGGCTCCTACCATTGCCAATAACAAATTATCAGAAAATCGCACAGCGATCGCACTTTCTCGAAATGCCCATCCCCTACTGCGTCAAAATCTCATTGCTAAAAATACTCAAGGTGGTTTATTAGTCAACGGTAATGCAGTCCCCAATTTAGGTACTAGCGAAGATCCTGGTGATAATATTTTTCGCAATAACTCTGAATTTGATTTACACAATGTCACTACACAAAAGCTGGTTTGTGTAGGTAATCAATTGAATCCTTCCCTTGTTAAGGGATTGGTAGAACTAATTGCGGGGAAAGAGGACGCGGGGACATGGGGACATGGGGACGCGGGGACATGGGGACATGGGGACGCGGGGACGCGGGGACATGGGGACGCGGGGACACGGGGACATGGGGACGCGGGGACGCGGGGACATGGGGACGAGGGGAATTTATCACAAACACTCTCCGCGTCAGAGCGTCCCTCACTCTCCCCGTCTGTTCTAGATGGTCATTGGGCAGAACCATTTATTCAGGCATTGCGGAGTCTGGATTTAATTCACGATTTGCCTGATGATACGTATCAGTTAGATAAACCGATGACTCGCGCTGAATACGCGGCTTTGGTGGCAATTGCTTTTAAGCCTACTGCTAAACGCCCAGCAGCGGATTTTGTAGATGTATCAAAAGATTTTTGGGCGTATAATGCTATCCAAGTTGCAGCTAGAGGTGGGTTTGTTGGCGGATTTAGCGATCGCACTTTCCACCCACATCAAAATGTCAAACGGCTACAAGTCATTGTCTCTTTAGTTAACGGCCTCGGACTACCGCAGGCTGATAGCAATGTTTTAGAAGTGTATAGCGATCGCCATACAATTCCCGACTATGCCGAAAAAGCTGTTGCAACTGCAACACATAAAAGAATAATTGTCAACTATCCAGACCCAAAATTGCTTGCACCTTTACGTCCGGCAACATACGCTGAAACTGCGGCGATGGTTTATCAGGCGTTAGTTGCCATTGGGCGAACATCTGCCATTAAAGAAGAATTTAGAATCAATTAATCGGGGATCGATGGGGTTTGGATACAATCCATGATACAAACATACAGTTGTCAACTCTACTTAATGTCACCGAATCTCATAGCTGTTGACCATTCACAGTCAACAGTCAACACTCTCATTGAGCAAACCCGGAAAAACTCCCCCTCTAGTGAATGTGCAAGTTAAATGCAAAACAGCTTAAGTAATGAAGATAACTATTAAATCAATCTCTAGGCTCTTGCATTTGAGCAGTTGACAAGTAGAATGGGAAACACTGCCTATCGACTTGAAAACTCTGGGAAAAAACCATGTAGTTAAAAGCACGATACGCTATATGCGATGGGTGAAAAATCTTAGACCTATTGCCAAAAGCTAACAGCCTCATGTTAACAACACTTCCAGACACCTCTGCCAATTTGGCGATCGCGTTATTAATTCACTATAGTTTCGATCTGAGCGGGTATACTGCCAATGAGTTGGTTGAACGTTGGCAAACGCAATACCCACTGAATTGGCTACACCTGGCAGTGATTGAAGCACTATATCAAGGTCGTTATAAAGCGGTTTCTGTACAGCAAATTTTAGTATTTTGGCAGCGTCGGCAACAGGCTACATACCATTTCAACATGGAATTTGAACGTATGGTTTGTAGCAAGTTTCCCCAAAGCCTAACTTCAGTAGCGACACCAGCCTTACCGCCAGTCAAGAAAAATCCCGTTTTTGAGAAGGTAACAAAGCCTCAATTACCACCTGGAAAAATTAGCAATGGTTATCAAAAAAGTAATATTGCAACTCTACAACTGAGGGGCGAACAGCAAAAGACATCTCCACCCCAAGAAGAAGATACAACCGCCCTCAAATCCACCACAGCAAACAACTCCGCTTCTTTGGCAACACTTGGACGATCCCCAGCTGTTAGTCAAAGACAAACTTCATCAGAAAATACATCATCAGCCTCTCATGAACCGCCAAAATTACTACCACCTGCCCCTATTCGTCCCCCAATAGGACAATTTACTCCAGAAAAAAGCGATCGTCGTTCTGAGTCTTTTACGTCTAAACTCAAAGCAATGTCTGGGGAACAGGGGAGTGGGGAGTAGGTGGTG
>NZ_LAHA01000033.1 GCF_002608075.1 Nostoc linckia z4 | reverse complement strand
GATGGGGGAGATGGGGAGATGGGGGGATGGGGAGATGGGGGAGACAAGGGCGACAAGGAAGAATAATTCTTCTGTCAACAGTCAACAGTCAACAGTCAACAGTCATCAGTCATCAGTCATCACCCCCAATGCCCCATCCCCACTAAATTATGGACTCAGTATCAGTTCCCATTCTTTGCTTTGGGTATTCCACTTTGGTAGTTGAGTTTCTCCTACAACGTAGGGGCCCCAGTAACGACGGGAGCCATCTTGTGCAAAGGCCACTAAAATATCTCCCTTTTCCACCTTCAAATTATTCTGAGGTAAGGATAAAATCAGCCCTTTGTTACTACCTTCTTCAGGGGCAAAATCCCAATGTGCTGGGACATCATAGTTAATTTGTTTGCCGCTAGAACCTTTGGCTACTTCTCGCGCTAGTAAGGCTAGCCGCACAGGCTGATTAGTTTGATTGCTCATCCGCAAAGCTCCCTGTCCTTTGGGTTTGGTAGCTGATTTATCGCGATTTGCCAAAACAGGATATGTATTCTCTTTGGTGCTATTTTGCGGTTTATTGCTGGAGTTGGTTGCTAGAGGCGGTAGGTTACTAGGTAAGATATTTTTTTCAGGTGAAATCCCTGTAGATGAAGCTATGCCCCACTCTGAAGTATCAGATGGCAGTTGCGATGATGTATCTGGGTTGGTGGACTCAAAGGATACGCTAACTCCCAAGCATCCAACCAAAGCAACTAGCAGTCCTAAGCAACAAGCTGTAACGCTCAGGTTACGATAAACAAAGGATTTCATATTGATTAATAGTTATTAGAAATAAATATTTGTCTAGGCTTAACCAAATGGTAGCCCTTTATCAACCAAAGGCGATGACACAAAGTAGCCTAATATATAGGAATCCGATTTGATTTAGAGAACTACTCCCAGAGACAGGGAACAGGGAATTCTTAACAGGTAAAAAAGAATAAAAGTGTAGGTAGCTTCACAGAAATCGAATGTAATTCCTATATATTTTCCTCAAAATATACTGAGGAATGTATGATAAATATCATTTCAAGTCACAAACATTTTATGGAAGTAATTCCTTTGATGTTTAACTGACAAGGAGTGTACAGGTATGCTGCTCGGTTTTTGTACGTAAGCTTCCATAAAAAAAACAAAAATCAGATACTTAATCAGGAAATACATTTGTATCAAACAACAAAACTCAGTGAAACCGCTACTGGTCTCAACAAAGCTTCAGTTACCAAACCAGATATAAATCTAGATGGTATGTTTCATCCTGTACCCGGAAAAGTAGCCATTAAAGAAGCTATGTACTTCCTTCAAGATGATAAAATATACAAAAAAGTTTGAATAGACACTGGAAACCCAGCAGATATTTATAATATTAACAAATAAGCTGATACTAAAACTAATTTTCTCAGTTTCAACATTGCTATATTTCAAGATACGTTGACTTCTTGGCAAAAGTCGTTTAATGCAAAACACACGTCTGAATAACTTATTTGATGCCATTGCTAGGCAGTTGGGGCAATGGTTTCTCAACCCTTGGCGGCGAATGTCGTTGCTGATCATTAGTTTTTTGTTCGGTTTTTTTCTGGGAAATGCAGCTTCCACCACAGCTGGGCAACGGGCAGAATTAGATATTGTAGTAGCTGGTTTTTTAGTAATACTGACGGAAATTACTAGCAGAATATTTTACCGCCAGCCTTTTTTCAGCAGGCGATCGCTCTTGGTAGACTCATTAAATCTCCTGAAAGTTGGCTTTACTTACAGTCTGTTTCTTGAGGCCTTTAAGTTGGGATCGTAGGATGAGGATAAGAGGGATGGGGAGATGGGGAGATGGTTTGAGGGCAAAGGCTTTTGGGATTACGATGGAAAATGTTGATGAGGTAATTGAAAAGCGATCGCATCTTCTAAAATCTGTATTGCCGGCTTTTAACGAGTTCTGCCAAACTACCTTAGGAAGGGAACCCAAGGAAATGTTACAAGTTTTGTGGGACTTGTGGTTGCCTTTGGGGATGAAACTCGCATCGCAGCGTCAAGAGTTGGGACGGCCTTTGATTCAGGGAATTTTGGGAGGACAGGGGACTGGGAAAACCACAATGTGCAAAGTTCTGGGCTTGATTCTCGATGAATTGGGGTACAAGACTTTGAGTTTGTCTTTGGATGACTTATATAAAACTTATAGCGATCGCTTGCTCTTAACACAACAAGACCCCCGCTTGATTTGGCGCGGCCCCCCAGGAACCCACGATATCGACTTGGGTTTAAATGTACTAGATAAAATCCGCGAATTCCAAAGTCCAGTTATGGTTCCCCGGTTTGATAAATCTGCATACAAGGGTGCAGGCGATCGCACTAATCCAGAAATCGTTACAAATATAGATATAGTACTATTTGAAGGTTGGTTTGTGGGCGTGCGACCAATCGATCCAGACTTATTTGATACTGCACCGCCGCCAATTGTTACAGAGGAAGATCGAGGATTTGCCCGCGATATGAATCTCCGCCTCCACGATTATCTACCACTGTGGGAGCGATTAGACAGCTTAATTGTGTTGTATCCCAGCGATTATCGTTGTTCTTTAGAGTGGCGCAAACACGCCGAACACCAGATGATTGCTGCGGGTAAATCGGGAATGAACGATGCAGAGATAGAGCAATTTGTCAATTATTTTTGGCGATCGCTCCACCCGGAATTATTCATCAAGCCGTTAGTAAAAGATGCAACAGCGGTTGATTTAGTAATTGAGATTAATAGCGATCGGAGTATTGGTCAAGTGTATGGTGAAGCAAATTAGCTCCTGAAAAATGAATAAGTGAAGAAGGCAGAAGGCAGAGGGCAGAAGGATGCAATGCAGTCTGGGCTTCAGACCCAGACTGATTGCGGGCCACCAAATCTTCGATTTTGGTGGGGGACTTAAACCCTTGCTCCCTTTGGTCGCGGGCAGAGGGCAGGAAACAGAATTCCCTTCTGCCTTCTGCCTCCTGCCCTCTGCCTTTCTTGTTAATAGACTTCTTGCAAAAGTGGAGAAAAGGGTAAGGGGTAATGGTTCGACAAGCTCACCAACCGGGGAAAGGGCAAATAAAAACCCTTTTCCCTTTAACATGAGTCCCTTTCCTCCTCTTGCAAAAGTAACTTTTGCAAGAGGTCTAATCTAGATTTTTCAAAATCATGTGTTTTTTGAAATCAAAATCAATTACACCTTGTTCTTGTAATTTACCTATTAATCGTGTAATTGTTACCCTCGTAGTACAACAAGCACTAGCAATATCTTCATGAGTTAAACGAACACTTAAGCGAGTTCCTTCTGGTACAGTTTCACCAATTTGTCGTTGCAAAAGTTGTAATAAATAGTGTAAGCGCTCTTGTACCCTTCGTCTTCCAGAAATCACTAAAAAAGATTCTGTTTGCTGTAAGCGTTGATTTATTTTTGGTAAAAGAGTATGACTCAAAGTTGGAGAGTTGGCTACTTCTGCCGCATAAATTGACACCAACTGAACATCAGAAAGGGCTACTGCTTGATAAACATTGAGAGAAGTTAAACTACTACCAAAAACCATTTCTGGTGTTGCTAATCCTAATAGTACTTCTTCACCTGTTTCACAATAAGTACTTAGTTTAACTAAACCTTGACAAACATACCAAATTACCAATGGATTGAGAGGAATAGTTTCTCCTTTAGAATATTTCTGCACGGGATAACCAGGAAACAAATCACAGCCATTATTCTTGACTATTGCTGATTCTAAAGGCTGACGTTGGCAAATATTACGTACCATCCAGCGCAAACAAGTTATCTTACCTTGGGAATTACGAACAACAAGCACCGTCAAAGCGGCATCAAATAATTCGCCATGACTTTTTTGCAAACGTATTAATAACTCTTTACTTTTGGGTAATTGCGATAGTTGTACAAGTTCATTGCGAATTTGTTGACGTTCTTCTAGAGAGACAAAATTTATCATTGATTTGCCTACTAGAAAATGCTTTGAAACATTAAATAATTTAGCTGCTGTGTAGTTAGCTTCTTGAATAATACCTTCTGTATTAGTTACTATATAGCCATCTGGTGCTAACTCGAATAAATCTTGATAGTGCTGGCGTTCTGCTTCTAGCCAATTGCGTGTTTGTATTAGTTCCTCATTTTGTTGATGCAATTCCTCTGCTGCTAACTGCACTATCTTTGAGGTATTATATAATTCTTTAAAAGCCTGTGGCAGAAGATCCGATGGTATCCAAGGCAAGATGCTAGCAGTTTGGTATAAATCCGCTAAACGCTTGTGCAATACTTCTGCGCGTTGGATAAATTTTTCTATGTTCACCTTAAATTACCGCCACTTGTTTGCAGAGGTTGAGCAAAATAAATCTATTCACTAAAGATTTAAAAAATTACAGCATTGATGATTTTGTTGAGTAATAAATTTAAGTTTCATGCAGCTGCAATTGTTGTGAATTTTTTGCCAAGCACAAACTTTAAATGTATATCTTATAGCATTTAACTCAGTATTACTTCTACCTTTGGTAGGAGAATTCTAAGTAGGTCAACATTGAAAAACCTAAAATTTAGAAATTTCCTTAAGTTAAGTGGGTAGACATAATTTTTCCTTGAATTATTGAATCTTAATGATAATTGTTTCCATTATTACCAAACTTCCATCACAAGAATCATGGCACTACCACCCTAGATATATAATCTTAGTTAAGTTTGATTGTATTCTTAGACACATTTACATTTAATAAATTATTAATAGATATTGCTCTTACACAGGCAAAATCAGACTATTGAGGAAAAGCAATAGTGGAAACAATGTATCTTCAATGGAAAAATAGATTTTCTGAGTTTACAAAAAATGTATAGAAAAACACATATATTTTTAACAAATATCCGCTTCTTTAGTTAGAGGATCGATGGACTGCTAAGCTGGTGTAATTTAACAATGCGTAACAGCTTATCAACGCGCAAGTTGTTAGGAGTGATAGATTGAGATGTAAATAATATCAAATCTCGTCACTCCTTTTTATATGTTTTATTACTCTCATCAAATAAAAATCAGAAATATTAGACTTCCTTGAAAAATAGGCACTGGTGACTGGGAACTGGGGACTGGAAAAACCAAGATATTTTCATTGTTCAGACACAGAAGACAAGGAGAGAAGTCACGAGTCGCTTACTTTTGGCGAACAGAACTAAGGGTAAATCGGGAGAATAACTTCTGATTTTTGACTTTTATCTCTATGAAAAATCGCTGATTTAGTTTAGGGGTTACTAATTAGGGAAACTTTGTGATATGGTGTCTTTTTGGACATTTTAACCCCATAAATACAATGATTTATCGCCGTAATTTACCGAAATATTTAACATTTTCATTCTTATCATTGGTATTGGCTGCTGATTTACCAATTACTTCAGTTTTTGCCCAAACTACTATACAGTCATCTATTGGTAAAAGTGTAGCCTTTACATGCAATGACAGCGAGACAACTATCAAAAATAAAAATGCCCCCAGAGTCAGTTTTGGGCAAACAAACATCTATATTGGTTATCAACAAGTATCATCTTTAAACAAAGACCCCCGCATCATCAGTTTTCAAAATGGTGTGAAAAAATGGTGTCGTAGTGATTACGAAACAACTAATGATGATGGTACAGGCTACGGATTACTTTGGGATGGAGGTAACGTTTTGTATGGCGTTTTTTCAGCCACCGGTAGCCAACCTGGGAATGATTTTCGACGTTTTGCTACTGGTCGTTGGCTAAGTAGTTATGGAAGCGGTGGCGGCCCTAAAGTCGCAACCATAGCAAAAATTAATCCACAAAATGGTAGCGTTTATTATGCGACATTTCTGACTGCAAAAAAGGCTGATGATGGCAAAACTAACTCTCTAGTTGTGACTGGATTGTCATGGAATGGCGTCAACTTGACTGCGAACGCTGATTCATGGTGGACTCCGCGTCGTGCTAATACAAATTCTATGGTTTGTTCTGGTTCATCACCTTATAAATATACAGCCATATTCACTGGAGATTTAACAAAAGTAAACTCAGCTTCAGCAGTTAACTGTAGTTAAGGGACTTCCAAGTAAAAAAATATTCCATAGAAGATTGTTCGCTGTTGACTGTTGACGGTTCATAGTTAACAGTCAAAGCTTCGATTCCGATCAGCCTTTACACTGAGCCAAGTTGTACCACTTCCCTCCGAGACGCTTTGCGTAGCAGCGACCATAGGAGAGGGGTCAAGGCATTAACTAGAATAATTTATTTTTTGGAGTTCCCTAAAGTTATTTAGTACAAATACACTAATGTTCGTTGCTAGTTCTGAGGATCAATCCGTGTGAGTTGCACCAAGATAGCCCCAAGTTGATTTAATGCTGCGTTGGTAGTTCGTTGGTGTTCTTCAAAATTGCGCTGGTGTTGTTCCTGACTTTCTCGTAATTCTAAAAGTACATCGTCAAGTATTGCGCTACGACTTAAGACACGGGTTACATCGGATGTTAATTCTCTAACTTCTTGTGAAAGCTGGGCTAGTGCTTGAGTATTACGGTCTTGCTGCTGGGCTACTCGGTTTAAGCTGGTGTTGGTTTGTAGCAGTAGCGCTTCTATTTGGTCAAGTCGGCTAGGTTGTTGGCCGTTGTTTTGTCCTGGGGTTTCAGTCATAGTGTGCTTTCTTGTTGCTGTTGTTCAAGCCATAAAGTTATCGCTTGTTCTAAACCTTCACCGATCGCCAACTGGTTGAGGGTACACATAGCCTTAAACTTAAGACCTAGTTCTTTTTTTACGTCACCTGTTAACTGCATATAGTTCGGATCTCGCCTTTTCGCTGCTGCCATGTCTATATAAATTTGCATAATTATTCTCTTTTCTAGTTTATTCGACATGCCAACAAAAATATTTTGCCCACATGCTAACATTCTAACATAATTTGCTAGCATGTTAGCCATTTAGGATTGCTATAGTTTTCTGGAATTGGCAATCTCGACGTTGTAGTAATTAATAGAACAACGAACGACCTATATCTAACTTCTATAACTAACCTTGGGGTAATATAGCCCACCAAAAGCCCGGTCATAAAGACTGGGTTTTTGGGTTTAAAGATGGTGCGATTTAGATGAAAGTAAAGAGTCAGATCCTTTTGTGGCGATAAATAAAGACGGGTTGCAACCCGTCTAAATAGCTTGAAAGTGCAAATACACCTTGTATGGTATTGAAGCTAACACAATTATTCTTGTAATAGTTGCCAATTTGCCAAGCCATCAAAGAACAAATGTTCAATTGCTGATTGTTAAGTTTTGTACGACAAATTTTAGGGTCGAGTTAACGGAAACCTAAAATTTCAGAAATTGCAGCTATTATATCAAGATAAAAATTTCCTTTCACGGCTCGAAATAACTCAAATTTTGAGTCAGGGGCCCCAAAGAACGGTCTGAAAAACCATCCTAACTGCATCCCCACAAAAGCATAAAGCAATAACCAAAATCTTAAAATAGTGGTGCGAGTCGTTTTGCCTACTTCATCTTGTTGTGAAAGTAGTTGTATTCCCTCATAAAGGAATTTGACGCCAAAGATACCTGTGATGCCAAAGATTGAGACATTCAACAGTTTGAAGAATTGATAAGAATCAGGAGTAGTGATGAGAAAAAATAGTGTAACTGGTGCGAAGCTGAATAAAAGTACACTAATCACTGACACAGATGTGAGTAAGACAACAAAATGCTGTTGAATGCTACTGCGCGAACCAAACAAAACATTAAAAAAGAACAAAGTTGGAAAACAAATTATCAGTGTTAATAAATAAAATGCCGGCAGTTTGATAGCACTGGATAACGCTTGTGCCCAACCGTGGGATGCACCGATAATTGCGCCATAGATAGCAAAGCAAATAGAACTAGCTACAAACAAAGAACTGATTTTATTTTCTAATCTGATTCCCAGGCGAATTTCCTCTAAAAACGATTGGCGATCGCGTAGTAAATTCACCAAAACACTAAATTGTTTAACGCTGTGAGATTGCTTTTCCAACATAATGCTTTTATAGTTGATATTTGGTATGCTTTGGTAATAACTTAGAATTCAAAAATCCGTAGTCAGAATAATTAAAGAATCAAGGCAAATTTTGATAAATAAATATCCTAATTCTACTGAAATCCTCCTGAATTCTGAATTCTGACTCCTGACTCCTGACTCCTGAATTCTGACTCCTGACTCCTGACTCCTGACTCCTGAATTCTGAATTCTGACTCCTGAATTCTGACTCCTGACTCCTGAATTCTTACTGACGAATTCCCAACAAGTAGCTGATAGCTTGAATCACGCTGAGATAAAAATTACCTTCTCTTTCGCGGAATAATTGGAATGCAGAATCAGGTGTGCCAAAAAATGGTCTGAGAGTCCATCCTAGCTGGCTACCCACAAAAGCGTAAAGAAATAGCCAAAATTTTAAAATTGTCTGGCGTGTTTTGCTACCTTCATTATCTTGTTCTAAAACTAAATTTGTGGCTTGATATAATGCGGAAATACCAATAAATCCAGTCAGTGCAAAGACAACAACATTTAAGAGAATTAAAAATTGGTAATTATTGGTAGTTAATAAGAAAAATAGGGTAATTGGTGCAAAACTAAATAAAAGGACGCTAGTAATGGAAACTGCGGTTAAAACTAATGCTAAATGCTGTCCAAATGTCCGTTTTGAACCAAAAATTACGTTAGCAAAATACAATGTCGGGATACAAATTAGCAATGTAATTAAATAAAGGGCTGGAAGTTTGACGGCAGAAGACAAAGCTTGCATCCAGCTATGATATGCACCAATAATTCCGCCATAAATAGCCAGGAATAAAGAACTACAAACTAGTAGAGAAATGATTTTATTTGGTAATCTTATACCTTGGCGGACTTCCTCTAAAAAACCTTGGCGATCGCGCAGAAAACTAATGAGTATTGCAAAGTATTTGATTTCCATAGGTTTCGGTTCCATTATATTATCCTCACACACATATTATTTAATTAGAATTCAGAATTCAGAATTCAGAATTAATCAGGCTTGAATATGCAAGCTTGATAATTTGAATAAAATTCAGTAGGTAGAAAACCATTAGTTTTTCAATCATTGTGACTTCTGACTCCTAAGTTATGAATTTTACTGTTCTGAGTAGTCACCACCAGAGCCGTACTTCCAAGCATCAATCAAACGATGCCAATAATATTGTTGTTCTTTTGGTTGATTGTTCACCCATGTTTCTAACATTGAACTTAACTTAAATAAGGCAGTATAAACACCTAAATTACTGTAATGCACCATCCAATCCATCAAACTTGCCAAACCTACTTGGGGAATTATTTTGATAACTATTTCTGGATGAGAGAAATTAGTTTTTAAGAGTGTTTGTGTCAGTGCCCAAAATTGTACTATATCTTGTAAAAATGGCTTCAGTACTGGCGTACCCAACTTTTGCATTTCTTCAAACACTGCTGAAAGTAGTTGGTTAATTTGCTCTGGAGGAATTTTTTGATTTACACCAACACTCATCGCTTTTTGAAATAACCAGGTAACAGTCAAACTTGGTTGATAGGGTTGCAGTAATGACAGCGCTTTTGCTGATAATTGTTCGGTTTTTAAGGCTTCCTCAACGCCAAATGTTAAACGCTTTAAGTGACGCACCATCGCACCAAAACCACCAAAACTCAAGGGAGATTGGCTACCACTGCTATCTCCCACTGGTAGAATGCGATTCCAAGGAGTTTTGAGGGGACTTTGGTGATAGCTGGGAAAAAAGCCAAACAACGCCCGTTGAAATTTCAGCTGACTCAATTCCACACCTTGATATTCTGGTAAAAGACGCAGATATTCTTCAAAGAAAGCTGACAAGCTAAAGCGTTGGGGATGTGCATCCATGTAGGTAAACAAGTAAGTAGTTCTACCGTCTCTGGCTGGGAACGCTTCCCAGAAGTACTGACACTGATTTTGCAAAGATGTCAATGATAACAACAAATCCCCAGAGTTATTTTCCGGAAAACCTTGGGCGCAAGTTCCCACAACCAAGCAAAGGGCGTCTGGTTTTTTTCCTTGACGTGCTTGTTGAGTGATGGGAGAAAAATGTCCCATGGCGTCGATTAACAATCTAGTTTTAAATTGATTATTGACCATTACTCCATCTGGATGCACCACCGCTTCTTTAAAAGGCGTGTGTTCTAACAACTTTCCACCAGCATCAAGAAATCGGGTTTTTAATTTAGCCAGTAAATATACAGGATCTACGCCGATATTCAAAACATCCTCTACCCAAATTTGTGTACCACCGTGAAAACCCACTCGTGCTGGGTTATATTGAGTGGCGATCGCAGTTTCTAATTCCTCCTGCGTCAATAAGTTCAGTTCCACAAACACATCTAATTCTTTGCGAGAAATATTCCACTCTTGTTCCCTCCCCCGCAGAATTCCCCGTTCCATCAACGCCACCCGCAGCCCCTTGGTAGCTAAAGCCGAACCAATTAAAATGCCCAAAGTACCACCGCAGATAAGCACATCGTAATCTGCAACCCCCAAAGGCTGCTGACTTTCTGTAACTAATGTTGGTATAGGTGCAGTGTTTTCTCTGAGGGATGTTAAAATGCGATCGCTTTGACGCAACCCTGCTAAAACATCACCCGGTAGTTGGGAAAGAATTTCTTCAGTTAAAGACATTTTGAAAAACTAAACTCTATATTCCCAAACTACCTGAGAATGAAGAAAGTAGATATAATCCCGGCTGGCTAGGTTCAACCAAAGCGTAAGGTTACTGGACGGTAGTAGCTTAGCTGAACTTTTATCTGAGTGTTAGTGAACTTTTTTCTGAACCATATCTGAGACTCAAATAATATTTGCCTTAGTGGTACATCTTTAATTATGGTTCAACAGAATATCAAATTAATACACATAAGGAGATTCAGCTATGCTACCTAGAAATATTCTAGAAACTCTTGCTGTCAGTTCTTTTGCACTGGTTATTGGAATGCAGAACTCAGCACTAGCGTCAGTTAATCAACCCATATCCTCGAATGGATTAGTGTTTATTAAAACAAACACTCTCACACCCAAGCAGTCCAATTTATTAGTTGAAAATGATACTTATTGGGGGCCAGAGCAAGATTTCAAAATTTCCATGCCAGGTACAGTCACAAAAAATATAACTGATGAATTGACATCTGTAAGTCGTAATACTCAAACAGTTTACACCGTTATACACAAAAACTTTCCAGAAGCTTCCAGAATACCTATTCCACAAGTTCGACAAGTATTGCAAAGTGCAATGCGGGAAAGTATTGGTTTGACTGGCAAGGTGATTAGAAGCACCAATTTTGTAGTTGATGGACATCCTGGTTTGGAGTTACTGATGCAATACTCCGATGGAAGTCTGGGACAATATCGTGCATTTGTGGTTAATCAGCGTCTTTATTTTATGGGAGCTGTGACACCAAATGAGTTAACCACAGAATCTGTTAATTTCTTTGATTCTTTTCGGGTTTATCCTGAGCGGATTCGTTACTCAAGCGTCGGAATTTATTAATTATTAAAACAACAGTTCAGGAATGTAGCAATAACCTGAAGGGTAACCCAACATTATCCAGGCTTTGTTGGGTTTCACTTCGTATTACTTTGTGGAAGCAAGCTACGCAATAAAAGTCAATACGCTTGGGATAAGCCCAAAATCCCGATGTAAAAACGTGATTTATTGCGTCTTCAAAGACCGATTATTTACACAAATAACCCTTAAATGAACTGTATTGCAATAAAAGTTATTCTGTCGTTTGAAAATAAAAACAGGAATGCACCCGAATTTTCATGAAAAAACCTTAACTGAACCGTATTGAAATAGGATTACTAAACTTGTTGTTAAATTATCAGCTAGATTGATTTTTGAGTGTTCTATAGCCTGATAACAATCATTAATTGAGCTATTGATCGTACTACATTATTTATAGTATACTTCAGCTAATTTGATGATTTTAATACTAAAATGCCATTAATACATGGATTTTGCCCTGTAGTCTCTGATAAAAAATCCCAAAGTTTTGGGCAAAATATTCACCGCATGGTGCAATTGAATTTCAAGTTTCTGTAAAAATAATTATTACCAATATAAAAATATGTTGAATTTTCTCAGATTAACTCTGGGTGTTATTTCTGCTGTCTTGATTTTGATAGTGGTGGAAACTCCTTTCGCAAGTGCCAAGGCTAAAGAATCTGAAAAAAGCACTGATTCCTTTCAGGAAGTTAATCAATATGTCCAGCAAGATTCTGCACCCATTACTTCAGTTTCTCAGCTTTCTGATGTGCAACCAACTGACTGGGCGTTTGGGGCTTTGCAATCTCTAGTTGAGCGTTACGATTGTATCAATGGATATGCAGACGGCAGTTTCAAAGGCGATCGCCCCATGACTCGCTTTGAGTTTGCGACTGCATTAAACGCTTGCTTAGACAGAGTTAAGAAAAACATTGCTGTTAATGTCACAGACATTGTTGCTAAAGGAGATTTAGCGACTTTACAAAAGTTACAAAAGGAATTCACACCCGAACTCGCAAGCTTACGGGATAGAGTTGATGCTGTGGAAAAACGTACCGCTCAGCTAGAGGAAAAGCTGGAACAGCTAAAGAAAAACCAGCTTTATAGAAAGATAAAAGTAACTGGCGAGTTGATAGTTGCTGGTGTGAATACTTTTGGAGATGCTAGTCGTAGTGGAAATGGGGATGATAACAACCTTACATTTTCTAGTAGGGTGCGTATCACCTCTAAAACCAGCTTTATCAAACCGAAAGATAAGTCTTCGTTTCCGAGAGATGAGTTACTTGTGCGCTTGCAAGCAACTAATGTTATTAATCCCATTACACCGGGAAATGATATTCGACTAAGTTTCGCATCTGGTAGTAATTCAACTAATGATGCTTTTATAAGTAAGCTTCAATATAGTTATGAACCCAGTGAGCAATTCAAAATTCTTATTGCCACAGGCTCTAATACTTACTTTGATGATTGGGATGTTATTAATCCTCTACGAAGCGATGCCAACGGCACAACTTTTCGTGGTCTTCGATACAGTCACATCTTTCGTTTGGGTGGAGATACAGGTATAGGTGTGACTTATAAGCTGAGTAAGAATATCAAATTAGAGCTGGCTTATCTGGCAAAAAATACTAACGATCCCGTCAGTGGCCTGTTTAATAGTGGCTATGGTGCATTGGGACAGATTGTATTTTATCCTAATCGTATGCCTACACAAGATGAGATAGATAAGGACAACAATATAGACAACAAAGTTACCAAAATTGCCATTACTTACGTCAATGCCTACAACAAAAACGGTTTAGGACATAATACTGGCAGTTCAAACTCCAACTTGTTAAACAAAGAAGTTAGCTCTGATTCCTTTGGTATTGAAACGAATGTAAGAATTAGTAAAGGCTTCCAACTTGGTGGATCAGTAGCGTACACCAATGCACGAGTGCTGAAAGAAGAAGTCAATGCTGATATCTGGAGTTGGGCTGTGACTCTGGCTTTCCCTGACTTGGGCAAACAAGGTAATTTGGGAGGGATTATCATCGGGATGCAACCGAAGTTGACTGGTACTTCCGCACCCCTGGCAGGCTTACCTCGTCGTGACCCAGATACCGGATTTCATATTGAAGGGTTTTATCGGTATCAAATCAACAAGAACATCAGTATTACCCCTGCTTTGCTTTGGTTGACAGCACCAAATCACAATGAGCAGAATGGAGACATTTTTTTGGGAGTAGTTAGAACTACCTTTACTTTCTGAACAAAGACTCAAAGCATGATTTATAGAATTAATTCTATGCAATGCATAGAATTTAATCTATGATAAAAAACGCAACTTTCAGGATATTGCAAAAATAATGACTTTATTTGAGAATGATTACGTAAATAATAATTCTGAGGAAAAAAAACGTAACTTTTAGTGATATGAATATTTACTAGTTAATTAAAATGTAAGGGCACGTAGGGCTGAAACGAGATAAGTTTGCAGTCTCTTTTGCTGTTTTTTATTTCGGCTTAGGTTTGAAAAAAGAAATTTAGACATAACAGTGAGAACCCCGACTTTTTTAAGAAGTCGGGGTTCTGAGACTCTGAATAATTCGTTATCCAGTGTGTAGCTAAATGCTGAAGGTTAATAAATGAGAGTTTCCTGCACCAATCCTAACTGCCCGCATCCTGAAAGGGATTTCACTGAGAACTTGCCTAATATCAATCCTAGAGTACAAAGATATTGCGAATGGTGTAGGACTCCTCTGATTCTTCAAAATCGCTACTTGCCTTTAGACGAAATAGGCAGTGGAGGATTTGGAAAAACATTTCGCACATATGATTTTAATTTAGACCAAGATTGTGCAATCAAAATATTACGTCCTGTTGAGAGGCTAACATTACCAAAACTTGAATCAGTAATACAAGGATTTAAGCAAGGAGCAAAAATTTTAAATAATCTGAGCCACCCAGAAATTCCTAAAGTATACGATTATTTTGACTTGGAAGTATCCGAACAGCAAAAATTTTTTTACTTAGTACAGACTTATATTCCTGGTCAAACGCTGGCTCAGGAATTAGCCACAAGCAGGCGATTTTCAGAACTTAGAGTAGTGGAAATTTTGCGATCGCTTTTACAAATCATTTGTTATACTCATTCGCAAAATGTTATTCACCGAGATATCAAACCCTCGAATATAATTCGTCATATTTCCAATCATAAACTATATTTAATCGATTTTGATGGAGCGATAAAAAGAGAATTAGAGCCTGGTGTTCCTGTAAATCAATCTCGTGCAATGGGTACAGTTGGATATGCACCCCCGGAACAGCTGTGTGGTAGAGATATAGATATTTCAGCAGATTTATATGCTATTGCTGCGACCTGTGTTTATTTACTAACACGTAAAGAACCAGCGCAAATATGCAATACCAATAATCTACTATACCAAAGCTGGAGAATATACATTCCTAACGTCGAAGAAAATCTTGCACGCATTTTAGACAAGATGCTGTCCCCATATCCAAATCAACGATATCAGTCTCCAAAAGAGGTTATTGAGGCTCTGTCTGCTATATCAACACCATCAGATCCCATTACATTTCCAGATCCTTCATCATCTTTACCGCCACCACCAAAGCCACAACCAACAAGACCACCAGAACGTCCCATTTTAGAAAGGGTTAGAAGAATTCTTAGACCGTGGTCTTGGGTAAGTTTTGGCTTTTTGGCTTTGTTAGCAGTGGCGATCGCTTTTATTCTACATTCAATATTTACAGGAGTACTTAATGATAATCAAACAGGAGTAACTAATGTTAATCAAACAGAAACTCCACCAATGACACTTTCAGACGAATACTTTAGTAGGGGAGAAAATGCTCTCATTACTCAGAGGAAAGAAACTCTAGATTTTCCAAAATGCACAAATGCTTATAATCTGAAGCGAAAAGGAATAGATGTTTTTAAACAAGCTAGTTCTTCAGGTTTGCCAGCAGATTTTAAACAAGCTGAAGACTATTTTAAACAAGCCTTAGATCAATTTAAAGAAGCTTTTGATGACCGTCCTAACAATAAATGTGAAGTTGATCCAGAGACATCGATTTACTATTACAACTCTAAAGCTGCTCAAACTGCATCTGCTCGTACACTTCCAACCATTGCAGTTGTTATTTCAAGTCTAGAAACAGAACGTGGTAATAATCTAGAAATACTACGTGGTGTTGCCCAAGTTCTAAAGGAACAAACACAAGGTGCGCCAGTAGTGCAAATTCTAATAGCAAAGAATAATAGTGACGATATAAATGAAATTCAACAAGTAGCTAAGCAACTTTCTGAGAAAAAAATTACAGGAGAACTCAGCTATTTTAACGGTAGTGAAATATTAGGAGTTATTAGTCGCTATACAAGTAAATATATTTGGGAAGTAGGAGATATTTATGGTCAAAAAGAAGTTGTTCTGATTGCACCCACAAGTACCGCTATCAGGACACCTAATCTTTACTCAGACAAACCAAATTTGAATCCTTACGTTTTCCGCACAGCCTCTGATGACTCCATTGCTGCTGGAGACTTAGCTGACTATATGTGGGAAAGTGGAAAGAGGAAAGTAATGATTGTTTTTGAATCTGAAGATCCTTATAGCGAATCTCTGAAAGGAGAATTTGAAAAGAAGCTGATAGAAGACAAAGGTGCAAATCAGCAAGATTTTCTCGACTGTGATTTAAGACGATTAAAGCCACGAACTTGCATCCAATTAGTACGGAACCAAAAAGTGCCAGTGCAGGCGTTGATGTTAGCTCCCAGTCCTAGAACTAAAACACCAGCACTAGAGATTATTCAACTAAATGATAATTTGGGAACACAAAAGCTACAAGTACTAGCAGGAGATGTTCTGTATTCAGACAACCTCGGAAATTATGCTGACGGAATGGTGGTTGCGGTATTTTCTCATCACAGTTTAGCTAATGACACTTTTAAAAAGAAAGCCCTAGACATTTGGAAAACAGCAGAAGTGAGTTGGAGAACACTTAGTTCATATGATGCAGCGAAAGCATTTATTCAAGCTTTGACTAAGCTTCAATTTCAAAAAAATAATAATCCAAACCGTCAGAAATTATACAAAGAATTACAGAGTATATCAGCACTGGGCGCTACTACAGTGAAAGTAGAATTTGATAATAAGCATGATCGCAAAGCATTGACGGGCGTTGGTATTTTAGTGCAAGCTCAATACGATCCTAAATCTGGTAAATGTAAATTGACTTATCTAGAAACACCAAAACGAAATAATCAACTAACAGAGAATTTATAAAGGGGCAGTAGTAATAACCTAAAATACAATATAATACATCATTGAAATTTAAATTATTGAAATTTATGTGTAGAAGGACTTTAAGGGCTTCCCAACAAGGAAAAATCCTAATTGGTCAAGCCAGAAAAAAAAAGGGTCGGATTATAGAAGATCCGAGATGGCTTGAAGAAGCAATTGAGATTTTCAAAAAGTTCTATATACGTCCTAATGTTCGTGGTGCAGGTATTTCATTAATGAGTTGGAGACGCTTCCTTTGGGCAAAAGACCGTATTGAAGCAAACACATTTAAGACTTTTTGCCAAGTGTTGGGCTTAAACTGGGAAGATATAGCAGAAAATGAAGTAGATGCTAAGAGGGATTTGAATGAAGCACCTACTATTTATAATTTTTTTGGTCGCACTCAAGAGTTAGCTGAACTTCAAAAATGGCTGATTCAAGAACGCTGTCGCTTAATTATTGTTCATGGGATGGGGGGAATTGGAAAAAGCGCCTTAGCTAGGCATTTAGTAGACAATATTGCTGACCAATATGATTACTTAATCTGGATTTCTCTCCAATCAGCACCTCCATTTGCCCAAACTGTAATCAAACTGATACAATTCTTATCTCAATGTGAAAAAGAAGAAGGTAATATTTCTCAAATAATGCAGTATTTACATCATCAAAGATGTTTAATAGTGCTGGATGGTTGGGAAGAAATCACAGAGGAGGATAACGAAGATACTACAAGCTATAAGGTATTTTTAGAGAGAGTTGCTAAAGAAGCCCATAGAAGCAGTTTATTATTGCTTAGTAGAGAAAAAACTCAAAATATTACAATATTAGAAGGACAATTAGTTCGTTTCAAAAGATTGGGAGTTTTAACCTGTGAAGAAGCAAAAGAAATTTTAAGAGCAGAAAGTCTTTTTGGCACAGATAGTGAGCTAGAAGAATTTAGCAGGCGTTATAGCAACCCGTGGATACTGAAGAGAATTGCACAGAGCGTTCGTACTGTATTTGATGGTGATATATCGCCATTTATGGCTAACTCAATTTTGGTTGATGATGTAATTACTGACTTTTTAGATAGACAATTTGAAAAACTCAAAAAAGCAGAAATCAATCTTATATATTGGGTAGCTATCAGACGCAATTCAGCTTCATGGTATCAATTAGTAGAAGATACTAATCAATTTTTGTCTTATAATCAGCTATTTCAAACCTTAAATGATTTACTAGAAAGACATTCTTTACTCGTTAAAAATACAGAAGATATTCCAACGCTATTTATACTAGACCCAGTAATTTTAAAATATACGAATAATAAATTTATTGAAAGCAATTTCCAAGAGATTGTTCAATTAATTGAAAGTCAAAAAATTGAGGGCACAGAACTGTTTATTACTCATAGTTTAATCACGGAAAAACCAGAAGATGAAGAACTTAACCAAGAGCAATTTCGGCGGATTGTTAGACCTATTCAAAAAATGCTGTTGACTAAGTGGGGTAGTCAGCAGCAACTTGAAGATAAACTAAGGAATGTTCTGTCCTTATTAGAAGATAGAAAATTATCTCAAGGGTACGGATACCGGAATATCTCGTACCTGATTTCGGCTTGCAACTTTGCTGAATCTAGAACACCAATTCAGTTAAGGCAAGAGACGCGATAAATCGCCGTCTCTACGAATGCCTACTTTACAGGAAGTTAACCCAACGCGGATTTTAACTCACTTTGCGCCTGTGCCAACGCCTCTGGCAACTTACTCGCATCTCTACCGCCGGCTTGGGCTAAGTTTGGTCTACCACCGCCGCCGCCACCACAGATTTTTGCGATCGCTCCCACAAATTTACCAGCTTGCAGTCCTTTTTTGTTAACTTCTGGACTAAAGGCCGCAACTATACTGACTTTTCCAGCTTCGGGAACAGAACCCAGTACCACCGCACCGTTACCGATTTTTTGTAATAAGCGTTCGGCTGCGGTTTTCAATGATTCGGGGTCTACGTCTTCTAATTGGGCGACGATAACTTTAAAATCGCCTACAGTTTCGGCTGTTTGTAGCAAGCTGTCGGATTTAGCGATCGCCAATTGTCCTTTCAAAGATTCTAGCTGTTTTTCTGCTGTTCGCAGTTCGGTTTGCAGACTTGTAATTCTATCTGGTAATTCTTCGGGTTTGACTTTAAAGCGATCGCTCAAATCTTTAACTACTTTATCCCGGACGTTGAGATAATCCAACACGGCAGGCCCAGAAACCGCTTCAATGCGTCGCACCCCAGAAGCAACTCCCGCTTCAGAAATAATCTTAAAGACGCCAATCTCAGCAGTATTACTTACATGCGTACCACCGCATAGTTCCATTGATACGCTCTTAAAGTCGATTACTCGCACTTCTTCTCCGTATTTTTCGCCAAACATGGCAACAGCCCCCCTAGCTTTGGCTTCGGCTAAAGGTAATACCTCTACTTTGGCGGTGTGCGCCTGGGCAATCCAAGTGTTTACCTGTTCTTCAATTTGTTGGACTTCCTCTGCTGTCAAGGCACGGGGACAGTTGAAGTCAAAGCGCAATCTGTCAAAGGAAACCAGGGAACCTGCTTGAGAGATGCCATCATCGACAATTTTCTTCAAGGCTGCTTGTAATAAGTGCGTTGCGGTGTGGTTAGCTTCGGCGCGACGGCGACAAGCTACATCGATTTGGGCAGTGACAGCATCTCCGATACGCAGTGTACCCCGTTCGATGCGTCCGAAGTGAACGAAGAAATCAGATTCTTTCTTCACATCTTCTACACGAATCACGATGCCTGTGTTGAGCGAAGCCGAAACACCATCACCGGAGATATAACCGCGATCGCCAATTTGTCCCCCAGATTCAGCATAAAATGGCGTTTTGTCAAGCACAATTTGTACCGATGTTCCGGCTTCTGCTGCTTCTTGGGAAACGCCTTCTACTAAAATCGCTTCGACTTTCGCCGTCGTCGTCGGTTGGGTGTAGCCTAAGAACTCGGTGGCGTGGATGTGTTCTGCTAATTTGTCGAGGGAACCTTGGACTGTTAAATCGATGGTTTCGTGTGCTGCTTTGGCGCGTTCCACCTGCTTTTGCATTTCGGCATTGAAACCCTCAACATCAACTTCTAATCCCTGTTCTTCTGCAATTTCTTGGGTGAGTTCTAAGGGGAAGCCGTAGGTATCATATAAAGTAAAGGCACTTTCACCACTAATAGAGGTTTTGCCTTGCTGTTTTACTTCTTGGATGATTTCTTCTAAAAGCTTTTCCCCTCTATCCAAAGTTCTCAAGAAATTAGATTCTTCCCGTTGTAACTCAGCTTTAATTGCTGCTTCTCGTTGGCGCACGTTGGGGTAAGCTGATTCTGAAAGAGCGATCGCAGTTTCGGCAACTTGGGTAGTAAATTCCCCATCAATCCCAATCAATCGCCCATGACGCACCACACGCCGAATTAATCGCCGCAACACGTAACCCCGTCCGACGTTGGAGGCGCGGATTTCATCAGCAATCATGTGGACAACGGAACGCACGTGATCCCCAATCACTTTTAGGGAAACTTTGGTTTTTTCATCGCTGCTGTGGTAGTCAATGCCAGCAATTTGACCTGCTGTTTGGATAATTGGGAAAATCAGGTCAGTTTCGTAATTATTCGGCACGTTTTGGAGAATTTGCGCTATTCTTTCCAAACCCATGCCGGTGTCGATGTTCTTGTTTTGCAGTGGCGTTAAATTCCCAGAAGCATCCCGGTTATATTGCATGAACACGAGGTTATAAAACTCGATAAACCGGGTATCGTCTTCTAAATCTATATTTTCGTCGCCGCGTTCTGGGTGGAAGTCGTAATAAATCTCGGAACAAGGGCCGCAAGGGCCGGTGGGGCCGGATGCCCAAAAGTTATCATCTTCGCCCAAGCGTTTAATTCTCGCTTCTGGCACACCAATTTGATCCCGCCAAATAGCAAAGGCTTCATCATCATCTTGAAAAACGCTTACTACCAGGTTTTTTGGAGATAAGCCAAAGACTTTTGTCGAAATTTCCCAACCCCAAGCGATCGCTTGTTCTTTAAAATAATCACCAAAGCTGAAATTACCCAGCATTTCAAAGAACGTGTGATGGCGTTTAGTACGTCCGACGTTTTCAATGTCGTTGGTGCGGATACACTTTTGGGAAGTGGTAGCCCGCTTAAATTCTGGTGTGCGCTGTCCCAGGAATATCGGCTTAAATGGTAGCATCCCCGCGATCGTCAGCAGCACGGTTGGGTCTTCTGGCACGAGGGAGGCACTTGGCAGAACTTGGTGACCGCGCCCAGCATAGAAGTCTAGAAATGTTTTGCGAATTTCGTTACCGCTGAAGTGTTGGGGATTTGAAGACATGGGAGTTTTTAACTTTTGACTAATGAAGGTTGATTGATGATAGTTGATTGATGACGGTGAACAGTTAACAGTCAACTGTGAACAGTCAACAGTTAACTATTATCTGCCTTTTGACTTTTGCTTTGGTATTAAGTGTATTTCCATAAGCAGCTTTATATATTCTTGCATTTTGTTTTATGTTGCTGCCATTCAAGGAGATATAGCCGTTGCCAGCTTTTATTACGAGTTATTAGCTATCAATTAACACTCAAGTAGCTTGCTTGATTTTGGTACTCTAACCGCTGTCCGATCCCAATTCTTAAGAAATAATTTAAAAACCCCATATGAAGGTAAAAAATAGCACTAAAACTGAAAGTATCAAATATTGCTTTTAATGGATGTGCAGAAAATACAGTTAACACTCAACGGTCAACCGTCAACAATAATAGAATATTTTTTTACTTGGAAACCCCTAAAGCAGGTAATTCTTGCTACTGGTGATTCTGTTGAAGGGTACTAAATCCCATTCTCACTTGTTACAAAACTTGACATTTTAATATTTTAGGCTACACTGACAAAATCTTTTTCTCGCAATTCTACTTACTAAAAGAACCGAGTTGAATTAATTTCCCCGTAATAGGGGTACATTTTGACATAGCGTTTTTTATTTAATTTTTTGTACATCGATAGTATTTTTCCAAATAAAAATGTAAATCCAGTAAAGCAAGACGAAAAAACCTAAGTAGAAGAATTTTTTCTACGACTAATACCACTGAGATAGTGAATTTTTTGCCCTAGTAATGAACTCAGTAATTTTAGGGTACATCAGTATCTGCAAAATTTTCTTCTACGGGAGGTAGTTTTACAGTGAAATTTTTTTCATGCTGATGTAAGGCTAATCTTTAAAAGAAAAACTCAGATGGTGTAAAAGTCAATAATTTAAAACACATTTCACATCCTAATCCGTCGATGAAACTGACAAATTAAGGAACTTTCTAGTAAGAAAATATTCCATAGAAGACTGTTATATAGTTGACAGTTGACAGTTGACTGTGAACTGTCAACTAGCATGTGGTGTTATTTATTTTTAGAGTTCCCTAAAGAAGTCTCTCTTCAAGAGTGACTTAAAACAAAGGTATAAATGTCTATTGATTAAAGTTATTTAGTCTTTTTGATATTTATGAGAATGTGGTTTTTACGGTTAAATTTAAAATTTAATAAAAATTTTATTTTTGGTAATTTCAGCAATTTTGCTGGGAAAATTGAGAATGATTTAAAATCTTGATTTTCGTAATTACCTCAGGTAAATACAATCCAAGAAACTATACCGAAGCTTGATAAGAGATTATAAAATATTCAGTATTTTTACTGTTTTAAAAACATTATGTAAAGTAGAAATTAGTTATTATAAATTTAAATTTCAGCAATCGTACTAATAAATATACAGTGTTAAGAGGATATTAAAATTGAAGGTGTTTTTTAAATTTAGCGTTAAAAACACATATAACAAGAAACATAAGTGAGCCGAAAGGCTACTTAAAAAATAAAAAGCTCAAATTCAAAACCAAATTACCTGAGTTCGAGTTATGGGTTACAAACTATTGTCACTTCTTAATTAATTGAAGTTTTGGAATTTTTATTGTTGTCCGATCCGGTCAATTTATTATTAAACGACAAGAACAACAAATTTTAATTTAATCTGTCTTCTGAAAATTTAAATACTGTAAAAAAGCAATGAATATTTCCATTTTGGTTTTTGGAAATAATAATTTCTGCAACACACTTCCAGATCGGATACGTTATGCGATCGCCTTTAATGTAAAAGTTATCGATAATCTAAATCAGGCGGTGTCCTACATTCAAATGACACCCCCTGACATCATATTTGTACAGGGTAGCTTAGATGGCAGTATGAAATTGTGCAGTTGGTTGAAAGACCAGACAAAACTATCATGGATTTACTGTATTTTCTGTGAAGACCGTCGCCAACAGATCGATGAGAGAAAAAAATACGGTTGGCACAGGGAATTAGAAATGACTACTGCAATGTTAAAGCAAGGAGCTGATGCTTATATCTGGCATCTGATTGACGAACAAACTGAGGAAAACTTGGCAGAATTGACCGCCAATCATGGGTTAATACTGGCTCAATTAACCGTTGGCTTGCGGAAAGCGCAAAAATACCGAGATTTGATTCGGACAAATGATTTATTATCAGCCATCGCCTTAGCTGATTCATTAACAGAATTAAATAATCGCCGTGCTTTAGAATGGGATTTACCCAGGCAAATTAAAAAAGCTAGAACTCAGAAAACTTCCCTGAGTTTGATTATTTTAGATATAGATCACTTCAAAAAAGTTAACGACACTTACGGACATTTAGTTGGCGATCGCCTTTTGCAGCTATTATGTCAGCGTCTACGACACAACCTGCGTTTTCAAGACACCGCATTTCGCTACGGTGGTGAAGAATTTGTAATTCTTCTAGCAAACACCACTGGCGACGAAGCATTAATTGTAGCCCGTCGTCTCAATCGCATAGTCAGCGACGAACCATTTGCCATCAATAATAAACTGACAATTAACATCACCATTAGTTTAGGCACAGCCTCCTTAGAAGCTGAAGACGACGACCAAGGAGAAAGTCTGCTCAATCGTGCCGATCAATGCCTACTACAAGCAAAAACTACTGGACGCAATCGGGTTATCGCCTCTAAGTATTTATCTCATATTCCCCATTTGAACGTTGTTTCTTCGTAAAAGTTGGGAATTAGGGGTGTTGCTGTTGACTGTTGACTGTTGACTGTTGACAGAGGAATTTGTCCCCCTTGTCCCCCCCATCTCCCCATCTCCCCATCCCCCCATCTCCCCATACCCTATTCCCCATGCCCCACTTCCAACTTTTCCCGACAATCTTCTACAGAACTGCGTTGTCGCATGGCATTAACTAAAGCTTCATAATTAGACCAATTTTCTTGTAGTAGAGTTTTTGCTTGTAGGGCATGAAACCGGATTTTTTGTTGATAAACTGATTCAGAAAAACCTAAAATTGTCAATACTTGTATCAACTTATTTTTATCATCAGTTCCACCCTCAGCATTATTAAAAACTAAGGTTTCCGCAGCAATACCCGCCATCCAAACAGTGCAGTAGCGGTCTAGCATCTGGGCAGTGATTTTACCTACTTCTAGTTGAGATGCTAATTCACTATCATCAAAGGTCACGCCGCCTTGTCCACCTTGCCCTTGCTTCCAGGCTTCCCAAGCACTGAGGGTGTAGCCAGTAACAGGAATACCCAACAGGTGGGCAACTAAGAAATGTCCTGCTTCGTGGTGGATAATGCGATCGCGGTGTTCGCTCTTAAAACCAGCAACCCAATCTAAAAAGATACTACCGCCCTTACCTTGTAAGCTAAAGCTGTCAAAAGTCGCTATTCCCAAAATGGCAAAGGTGGCAAGCGCTGGTACTGTTGGCGATAAGTTGAAGAATGGCCCCAACAGTGCCGATAGTGTCATGAGAAAGATAGATATTGCAACTAAATTTAGGCTAGTCTGTCTCATTGATGGTTTTCTGAGAATCTGCTTAATCTTTCTTCATTATGCGTCATCTCCACCACACACTACAGTTCCGCTTTCGGATTGGGGACGGAGAGGCAGGGGAAATTAACAAGTCAAAATTCAAAATTAAAGACATTTGGAGTTGGGGATTTAAACACCGACTCCAAATATGCTACGTGTAGACATAGGGGTTTTAAAGCCTTGAATGTACGAGAACTCTTAAATAATCGGGTTTAAGACCCCCACCAAATCTACGATTTGGTGGTCTTCTCCCAAGGGGAGACGCTACGCGAACAATCAGTGGCGGGTCTGAATCCCCCACTGATTGAATCTGAATTGTGTATTCTGTATTCTTCTTCAATAAAAATCTCCAA
The DNA here is from genome assembly GCF_002608075.1 of Nostoc linckia z4. GTDB lineage: Bacteria > Cyanobacteriota > Cyanobacteriia > Cyanobacteriales > Nostocaceae > Nostoc > Nostoc linckia. The sequence goes on along the minus strand of NZ_LAHA01000033.1, from coordinate 53,870 downwards.
ATAATGCCACAATTTTTAGAGATTTTTGTTTTGGTTTTAAGGATTCCAAAATCTAGGCATTTGCCATATGAAATTAAATTGCTCATTTATGCTAGTGGAAGGTGGTAATGGTGCTGCTTGAGTAGGTGATTGCCCTATAGCAACCTCATTAGAACTTCCTTCATACCATCTTCTATATACTAATAGCCAACCATTATGAGTTCTTTTCCATACATCTTCGTATGGAATCTGGCGGTGTATACGTCTATTGCCAATAATGGAATCAGCGTATTGTAAACCTATAACTCCTGCACTATTTCCATCAACACTAACACGAATCACTTCTTCACGGAGTTGATAGTAACTAGCTTTTTGAAAACTTCGTTGTATACCTTGGATATCTTCTATTAAATTAATAGTCGTTCCATCTGCTTGAGTGGCTTGGAAATTCTCTGAGCAGTAAGCGTAACATTGTTGGATATTCCTGGCGTTGCAGCCCTCGATCATCGAGTTTATCCTCTGGATAATTTCTTGTCTATCCGATTGTGTGTTGGCTTTTGCCATGCCAGCATTAATGAATATTGATCCTGCTAATAAAGTTGTTAGCGCGATATTACTTTTCTTCATGATGCAAACCCACTCATGATTGTTTTATCGAGTATATTAAAGGAAATGCTCATGTAATTCATTTCACTTTTTATGTTCGGTGATATACACGAACTATTACTCAAAATTGCAGAGAAATGTATTCTCAGCAGTGTATAAATAGTATATCTGACTTTCTTGGTTAATTCTCACTATAAGAATCCGGTTTGATTTCTAAACTCGTACAGCGTAGGAGGCAATAGGCAATAGGCAACAGTCAAGAAGCTTCTTTGAGTTCTACTGAATTTTTTCAGAAATCAAATATCAGTTCTATAGCAAGCTGGCAAACTTCTCTACGAGACGCTACGTGAACACAAAGGTCATGCAATTTCAACCACCCACACCAGCCACATAGGTCGCAACAGGAGCAACAGTGTCCACCTGGGGCGTTTTTTTTATTTCTTTCAATTGAAGTTTAGACTAGTCTAAACTCCAGTCAAATGCAAAATCACTCAAATACTACTGTGCGATTACCATAGACTAAGACACGATTTTGTAAGTGCGATCGCACTGCTCTTGCTAAGACAACTCGCTCTAAATCTTTGCCCTTTCTTACCAAATCTTCAACTGTATCTCGGTGACTCACTCGCACTACATCCTGTTCAATAATTGGCCCCGCATCTAAATCAGCAGTGGCATAATGAGCAGTTGCACCAATAATTTTTACACCCCGTTCAAAAGCTCGGTGATATGGATTTGCTCCGATAAAAGCTGGTAAAAATGAGTGATGAATATTAATTATTTGCGGAAATTGTTTAATAAAATCCGCACTGACAATCTGCATATATTTCGCTAATACAACTAAATCTATTTTGTATTTGCGGAGTAATTCTAATTGTTGAATTTCTTGTTCGAGTTTGTTTTCTTTAGTAATGGAAATATGTTTGTACTCAATACCAAATTGGTCTGCTACAACCTTTAAGTTAGAATGATTGCTGATAATTAAAGGAATTTCAGCAATAAATTCTTTGGCACGTTGTCGCCAAATTAAATCGAATAAACAATGGTCTTGGCGGCTCACCCAAATAGCAATCCGGGGTATAGTATCAGAAAAATGTAGTTCCCATTTAGCGTCTAAAGGTTGAGCGATGGCATTAAAAGCCGGTGCAATAAACTCTCGCGGTAAATTGAATCCTTCTAACTGCCATTCAATGCGCGTGAGGAATAACCCAGCAGCAAAATCTGTGTGTTGATCTGCATGGATAATATTACCACCATTAGAATAAATAAAATTCGCAAATTTAGCCACTAATCCCCGTTGATCGGGGCACGAAATTAGCAATGTTGCTGTCGGATTGACCATACAATTTTAGATTTTAGATTTTAGATTTTAGATTGATTTTGAATCAGAGGACATTTTAAAAGTCCTATTCAAAATTGGTATAGGACTCATATTTTATTTCTGAAAAAATACGTAGTGGACTGTTTCAGCTAAAATAGTGCATTAGTCAATTCTTTCTTGTGTGGTGGGCATCCTGCCCGCCCGGACGGGTGAGGACACCCATCCCACAATAAAATCTATTGCAACATTTTAGCCTTGACACGCCACTACAGATACTTAGATTTTTTCATAAATCAAATTGGATTCCCATATTAGAAAAAATAGGCAGATTTAAAACAGGGGTTAACAGCTGTTAGCCCCTATTGAAGGTTATATTAACAGACAAAAGAGCCTCTATAATTGCCTATTTGGCATTTGTCGGAGTCGGTAGAGGCAGATTACTTGGCAAAGGTGTTGATTTAACATTATCAACAGGTTGTTTCCACTCCGATAATTCCCGATTTACAGCATTTTCAAAATCTATAGGTACTAATAGCACATCTACATTGCCATCGGGTTTTGTAGCCGTGTCAGTTCGAGCATATACAAAAACACCATTAAAGTTACGTTTTCCTAAAATTAATTGATGCTTTTGCTGATTTTTCAGGGTAATATCAATAGTTGCTTGTGGTACATCTAAACCGTATTGTCCAAGTTGATTTGCTGGAGTTGTCAAAGTCCGTAGTTTACCATCGTTAGCCTCGCCCTTACCCTTGACCAACAAATCCATCAAATAAGAAACAATAGCGTCATTTGCTGGTTCTGATATTGGAGATTTAATTAGCCATTTAGGGTTACTAGATTGATTGCTACGTTCCAAATTCACAGTGAGTTTTTTGGTCTTTACTGTTAAAGCCTGCACATCATCTTCTGCAAAAGAGAAAATTTTTTGATTTTGCTCTTTAATTTCTTCTCGCTGAGTAGCACCTTTAATTTCATAGAAGTAAACAAAACTGCCTAAACCCAGCGCTAGTAATACCAATATTAAAGTTGTTCGTGGCAATTTCATTTTTTTATTTTGTTATTTATTGGGAGTCGGGAATAGGGGAAATAGGGAGTGTTGACTGATGACTGTTGACTGTTGATTGGGGACTGGGGAATTATTATTCTCCCTCATCCCCCTCATCTTCTTTATCTCGTCACTCCTCACTCTCTTTTTACCTTCGTTTCCACCAGAGAATAACTGCTGCTGCTAACCCACTGAGGGGTAAAAATAACAGAGATGACAGTGTTAAAACATTGGCTTGGGTGCTTGTTAGAGTTATCCGGCGATTTTTCGGTTCTTTGGGGCGGATAGAAAGGGGTTGCTGGTCTTGTTGATTCAGCCAAGTAACTGAGTTGAGAAATACATCTCCATTTAGTTGCCTGTTAAATAACCCATCTGTGGCAAAGTTAGAGTTTCCGAAAACAACTAACCGTGATTCAGTGGGTGTTTGAGATGCGGGTGTGGGGGGAGTTTTGTTTTCGGTAGTTGGTGATGGTAGGGGAGATGGTGCGGGTGTGGGAGAAGTTTTGTTTTGGGTGGTTGGTGATGGTAGGGGTGTAGGTGTGGGAGAAGTTTTGTTTTGGGTGGTTGGTGATGGTAGGGGTGTAGGTGTGGGTGTGGCTGTAGAAACAGTAGATTTGGGTGTTTGTTTTCTTGTTAAGGCAACGCCTAAGGTCAGAGGCCCTTTAAGGTCTTTATCTGGATTAAATTCTAATTTTTCGCTTTCTAGGTCGCTTTCTGCCCAACTCAGGGGATACTGCTTGGTTAGCAGTAGAGGAGTGGCTTGGACACCCGGTACAGAGGTAATTTCCAGAGGCCGGGAAATGGGATAAAAAGAAATATCGTTGCGGAAATCTTTGGTAATTGGATGTTGTCCGTATTCTGTGACTAAGGGAGCCGCAGGGCCTAGTCCGACGACGTTTTCACTGGAAACATCCACTGCTAAACGATTATCCAAACGAACGCCCCACTCTTTGAGCAAGCTGTCAAGTTTGGGATCTGTATTAGGATCGATCATTAGCAGTAAGCTACCGCCTCGATTTAAATATTCTTGTAAGGCTTTGACTTCGGCTTCAAACAATCCTCGTTTGGGGCTAGCTACTATGACCACAGCAGCATCTTGAGGAACTTTAGGATTTTCTACCAGACTTAGGGGTTCTGTTGTGTAATTTTTATCCTTTAATCCTTCAATAGCTTGTGATATTGCACCTTTACCGGGTGAAAGTTGGCTTTCGCCATGACCTTGGAGTAGATAAATTTTGCTTGTTGTTGCACTTGTGATTTTTTGTAGCCGACTAGTTAATCTGATTTCCGAAAGGCGTTCATTTTGATTGATTGTTTGTACTAATTCTTTTTTATCTCCATATTCCAGGTAAACTTCGCCATAATCTTTCGCACCAATTTTTTCCGCTATTCCTGGTCTAGCTTGGGGATCGACATATTCAAAATTGAACTTTGAGCTTTGTCGGCGATAATTTTCTAATAATTGCAGGTCTTGGGGATTCTGGTTAATATCAAACACCCAGATTTTAACTGGTTGTGGCAGGGCTTTCACCAATTCCCCTGACTGTGGTGCAAGGGTGAATAATTGATTTTCTGTTAAATCTGCCTGGAAATGATAGCGAGTTCCTAAAAAGTTAATTAATCCCAAAATTGTTAATACTGCCAGAGTTGCCACCAAGGCATTAGTTCCAGCTTGGGTAGAACGGCGCTTCCATAAATTAGTTTGGTAGCTTTGCCATATTATCCACGACCCAATAATGGCAATTCCCGCAATCAAAAATGCTAGGGAAATTAATCCCCACTGTTCGGAGACTAACCCTACTGTTAATCCCACAGCAACTAAGAACGGGCCTAACCAAAACAGATATTTCCACAGTTTTTTATTTGCAACTATCTTCATATTAATTAGACTGAAGTGAGGAGTTAGTAGTGAGAAATTAGAAGTTAGGAGTTGGGAATTTAGAGTGAGGAGTGATTTTAACTCTTTCTTGCTAACTTTTAATTCATAACTGATTGTGATTACTAGGAGTTATGAGTTATGAGTTTTAACTCTTAACTCCTAACTTTTAACTCATAACTTATGTGACTACTGTCTTTGAAAGCGCAGTGCATCAATTGATTGAGCTGTGAGAAAGACGCCCAAAAAAATGTAACTGGCAAATAAAATCAAAGCGCTGGTATCAAAAATGCCTTGAATGAGGGTGTTGTAGTGTTTGAGCAACGACAGATAACCCAAGGCTTCACCTACGGAACCAGGGATATTTTTAGCGATCGCATCGAAAAATAACAGTGATAATATTACTGCAAAAGTCAGAACCGCAGCCAGAATTGTGCTGTCTGTTAGTGAAGAAATAAACATTCCTATAGATAAAATAGCCGCTGCTAGCAAGATTAAACCAAAATGACCCACAAAAGGAACTGAGGGCGTCATTGGTGGATTCGATCCACTGATGGCGATGGCTTCTAACACTAACACAGGCACAATCATTGTTATAAAAAATGTTACCACCCCTAATAACTTACCTACAGCTACTGCCCAATTGGTGATTGGTGATGTGGCTAATAGTTCTAAAGTGCCCCGCTTACGTTCTTCGGCGTAAAGTCCCATTGAAAGAATTGGCAGGATAAATAACAGTAACCCACCCATTGAATCTAAATATGCTCGCACAAATTCGTAGGCGAAATCTATTGTGGGTGTTGGTAAACCTTGTTGTGCTTGTAAATCTAGTGTCGCTGCTGCTGCAAAAATGCCATTTGGCCCGACTAAAATCATCACGAAAAATAACCCAGCGACGAACCAAAATACACTGGCGATTCCATAGGCCAAAGGTGATACAAAATAACTCTGTAACTCTCGGCGATAAATGGCAATAATATTACTCAGTACTACACCCATTTATGCGGCTTCTCCTTGTGTGACTGCTTCTAAATTCTTTTCTTCTGTGGTCAGTTGCAAGAACACATCTTCTAAGGTAGCGTTAACTCGCCGCAATTCATGTAAGCCGAATCCCGCACGTACTAAAGTTGTGGCAATATCCTTTCCTGGTTCTTTTCCCGGTTGGGATATCACCCGCAAATAAGCCCGGTTTGCCTGGGCTTGATGACCTCCTGCTGTGGGAATTGATTCTACCAAACTCACCCCTGCAATATTTTGCAATACTTGTTTCGCTAGGGCGGCTTCTCCTTCGATTTCTATTTCATACCCAGAACCGCCTGTCAACTGGGTCATTAAATTATCTGGTGTATTCGTTGCGACTACTTTACCGCGATTAATGATGGCAACGCGGCTACAAGTCATACTCACTTCTGGGAGAATGTGTGTAGAGAGAATAATTGTGTGAGTACCAGCGAGACTTTTAATTAAATTCCGTACTTCAATTATTTGTCGAGGATCTAGTCCCACGGTAGGTTCATCGAGGATGATTGCTGGAGGATCGTGGACGATCGCTTGAGCAATTCCCACTCGTTGGCGATATCCTTTAGACAGTTTGCGAATAATTACCCGCCGCTTATCTTGTAAATTACAACGCTCAATGGCTGCTGTTACCTTTTGATGGCGATCGCCTGCTGGAATTCCTTTAATCTGTGCGACAAAATGCAAAAACCCCTCCACCGTCATTTCTGGATATAACGGTGGTGTTTCCGGTAAATAACCAATTTTTTGGCGCACAGCCAGGGAATTTTCATGGACATCGTAACCAGCAATCCGGGCATTACCATTAGTTGCCGGTAAGTAACCAGCCAAAATCCGCATGGTTGTAGTTTTACCAGCCCCATTCGGCCCCAGCAACCCTAAAATTTCCCCTGGTTCCACGTTAAAAGTGACATCAGTAATCGCTGGGGTAGAACCGTATATTTTACTCAGATGCTCAACTTCAATCATCAGTCTAGTGGCGATCGCTTGCTTCAAAGATACCTAATAATCTTAGATCGCTTCAGGAAGTTCTTGAAAATTGCTAATTGTAGTGAAAACTCCAGCATCAGCAGCAAGATTACCAATATTAATCTGAGTTGGATAACCTTTGTGTGGCTTGTAGGTTACACTCAGTTGGGATTCCCCGCGATTAATAGCATCTCTAATCAGATTAAAAAGTTTAGGAATTGTACTGTAGGAAGTTAATAGCTCAGTATTTACAGGCTCACCAGTTTGAGCATTGGTGATAGAAGTTGTGATACCATTACGTACCTCAATGTTTAATGGCCCTCTAACTTCAGGAATGCAAAAGCAGTTATTAGTTAGCGTATAGCGATAGTTATCTATCTTTCGTCCATTCCATAATAGTTGGTAAATTCTTAATTGTTTTAAACTCAAATTATTGCTTTTTGGACTTTGTGCCACTTGCACAGGAGGCATAGAGAATACTGGAGCATTTAAACTTAAAGATGATACTAAAATCACAGCAATAGAAATAGGTAAACGCATACAAATCATTAGTTAATTTTTACTTAAATTTTGACAAAATCAAATTTCAAATATGCAATCCTATTTGAGTTGTGAAAAATATTGGTGTTAATTGTTAACAGTCAACAGTCAACGAGTAACATGTAATTTCACAAACTATTTAAGATTGCTATAGTAGAAATCTTTTCTAGAATTAGCGTACACGATGTTTGGACGTAGCAATTTTGTGAGATGTTCCGTTTTTGTTAAACGAGTACAAGTGTAGTAATCTCCCCTGACGTGGGGATTCCTTCCCTTATTGATGAATTAAGAATTGGCAATTAAATTAACGATCGCATTAGCTAAATCCAATGGTTCTACGGGTTTCGGTAGATGTTTTTGAAATCCTGCTGCCAGTGCTTGCTTGTGGTTAATTTCTCCCGCATAAGCAGTCAAAGCGATGGCGGGAATCTTTCCACCTTGTTCTGGTGGCAATTTTCTCACTTGGCGCAGCAGCATGTAGCCATCCATCAAGGGCATTCCAATATCGCTTAACAGAATATCTGGCTTTGACTTTGCTAGTGCTTCTAATGCTTCAGTTGCCGATGCTACCGGGGTTACATTTGCTCCATATTGTTCTAAGGCAAAGCTAAAAAAGTCGCGTACATCTTCTTGGTCATCCACAAGCAGAATTTGGACTCCCAAAAGCAATGATTCTTCGGTATTCAGTTCTGAGTTAGAAGATTCTGGGCTGGAAGTTCGTAACTCGGCACTTTTGAGCAAAGGTAGTTTCACTGTAAAGGTTGCCCCTTGTCCTTCTCCTAGACTGTCTGCCTCAACTGTGCCCCCGTGAAGTTCAACTAAATGACGCACAATTGCTAGTCCTAATCCCAGTCCACCAAATATTCTGGTTGTCTTGGCATCTGCTTGGCGGAAGTAGTCAAAGACATGGGGTAAAAATTCTGGACTGATTCCTTTACCTGTATCAATTACTTGGATTTGAGCATAGCCAGGAGAAGAGGACGCGGTGATGGGGAGACGCGGTGACGCGGAGAGTGTCCCCGCATCCCCGCGCCCCTGTGTCCCCATGTCCCCGTTTCCCCGTGTCCCCACGTCCCCACGTCCCCGCGTCCCCGCGTCCCCGTTTCCCCGCGTCCCCGCGTCCCCGCGTCCCTGTGTCCCCACGTCCCCGCGTCCCCGTGTCCCCTCGTCCCCGCGTCCCCATGTCCCCGTGTCCTCTTCTCTTACCTCTTCTAAACGGACTTCTACTCGTCCTTCTGGTGGTGTAAATTTAACTGCATTGGAGAGTAAATTCCACATGATTTGTTGCAGGCGATCGCCATCGCCTAAAACTTTGCCGATATCATTCAGCACTGCCTGAATTTCAATTGATTTGGCTTCTGCTGCTAAACGTACTGTTTCTTGTGCGGCGGCGATCGCAACTTTTAAATCCACTGCATGGAGATTTAAACTCAATTTACCTTGTAAAATCCGCGACACATCCAGTAGGTCTTCAATTAGTTGGGTTTGTAACTTGGCGTTGCGTTCAATTGTTTCTAAGGCACGGATTTTAGTTGCTTCGTCAAAGTTGCGGGTTCTGAGTAACTTTGACCAGCCTAAAATCGGATTCAGGGGAGTTCTCAATTCATGAGAAAGAACCGCCAGGAATTCATCTTTAATTCGATTGGCAGTCTCAGCTTGTGCCCGTGCGGTTTTTTCTGCTTCGTAAAGTTGAGCGCGGGCGATGGCTTGTCCGCATTGCTGCCCCAATGTCAACATAAATCTTTGGTTTTCTTCGTTAAAAGTTAGGGCAGTAGCAAAGCTAAATCCCAGTGCGCCAATGGCTTTTCCCTCTGCTATCAATGGTATGGAAGCCCAGGCATTATTACCAGTCAAAGCTATAGCGTCAATTAAGTTGGGATAATTTACCCTCAAAGCTGCGAGATTTTCTAAAAAAATCGGCTTCTTAGTTCTGATTGTTTCTGCAATTGGGGTAGGAGCAGTAATCGGAAAACTTTCCCAGGTATCTATAACTGATTCGGGATAGCCAGTTGCTTGCAGAACTTTCAAGGTAGTATTTCCTTGAGTTAGTAAGACAACAGAACCGGCACAGGCTCCCAAGGCTGCAATTCCTTGATTCATCACCACATCAGCTACTTCTTTGGGGGTGAGGGCTTCTGAAAGGGCGGCGGTGATGCTCTGTAAAAGTACGGTACGATTGACTGACAGCTCAGCTGCTTGTTTTGCCTGTTGAGTTTCTTGGTAGAGTCTGGCATTATCAATAGCTGTGGCAGCACGACGAGCAATATCTTCTGCTAAAGCTAAGTCTGCTTGTTGGTAGCGGCGACCAGACTCGGCAGTAAAAAAGGAAATTGCCCCAAATAATTGCCCGCGAGAACGCACTGGAATCACCATTAAAGAATGAATATCCAGGCTTTGTAGCAATTGCAGATGCTCCTCATCTTGAGCCATCTGTAAAAGATGGAAGTTAGATAATTCGGGATAAAACACAGATATTCCTAACTTGAGCTGCTGTAAAAGCTGCTGTGTCCCGCCCTTTGGTGGATAATGTTGTTGGATTTTCTTTAAAATATCTTGTTTTGTTGGGTCGGCAATGGCGATGGTAATTTGTTTATTCGACCAATCTTCCTGAAAAACATCCACAATACACCAATCGGCTAGGGTAGGAACTGCTAAATTAGCCACATTAGCTAAGGTAATTTCATAATCCAACGAGGCAGCTAGTAGGGTGCTGGCTTCAACTAAAAACTGTTGACTGGCTTCAATTCGTTTGCGTTCGCTAATATCCTCGATAATTCCTAACGCATACTTGAGTTGTCCTTGACTATTCCAAACTGCTGATGAAGTGAGATTAACCCAAACAATGGAACCATCTTTGCGGAAGTAGCGTTTTTCTACGGAATAACCGTTAATTTCCTGTGCCAAAACTCGCCCAGCGTTTTGCCTATCAACTTCTAAGTCGTCAGGATGAGTAATTTGCTGAAAGTTCATTTGAATTAACTCATCATGGCTGTATCCAGTAATTTCAGACAATGCCGGATTAACCTGAAGAAATCGTCCATCCAAGGTTACCAAAGCAATGCCCACAGCAGCTTGGTTGAACATTGCCCGGAATCTTTCTTCACTTTCTCGCAAGGCAACTTCTGTTTGTTTTGCTACTGTGACATCTGCAAGAATTATCCCAATGCCCACAGTTTCGTCCATGCTATTATTCACTGGGTAATAGTTGCCCAGCCAGTGTTCGTAACTTTCGGCTTGTCCTGGTGTCTGGGTGCTGATTTCGACATTCAACAGTGGTTCTCCAGTCTCCAACACCCGCTGTAACTGTACTTCCAATTCAGCCGCCATTTCTGGTAGTACTTCTTGAAATCTGCGTCCTAAATGTTCTTCTATGGTTAAACCGTTAATGTCAGCAAATACCTGATTAATGCGGATATATCGCAGTTGGCGGTCTAAAAAGCATACAGCAACGGGAGCAGCTGCTAGCAGGGCATCTAGAAGAGATAAAGATTCGGCATAATGGACTAAAGTTTGGTGAATGTCTTGATAAAGTCTGGCATTTTCCACCGCTAAGGCGGCACGATAGGCAATATCTCCTGCTAATGTCAAATCAGAGTGATGGTAGCGACGGTTTGATTGGGCAGTGACAAAACTAATGCAGCCGAGTACTTGCCTTCCTGCGATTAGCGGCACAATCATCACAGATTTCATCCCCAATTGCCGAACCAGTTGTAAGTGTTCCTGGCTTTGAGTATTTGCTACTAATAGCGAGTCAGATATTTCTGTGATTAATTCACTTTGCCCAGTTTTCAGGACTTTAGTAATTGCACTCTTGGAATCTGGCAGATACTCCTGAAGTTTAGCTGCTAATTCGGCTTTCGATGGGTCTGCATAGGCAATGGGTAAGCGGCGAATGGAACCATCTTCATTGACAATATCAACGCTACACCAATCTGCTAGCTGGGGAACTGAAATTTTGGCAATTTGTTCTAAGGTTTGCTCGTAATCCAGGGAAGTAGAGAGTATACTGCTAACTTGGGCAATGTAGCGGAGTCTTTCTTGGGCCTGTTTCTGTTCTGTAATATCGAGAACAAAGAAAGCTCCTCGTTGGAGAGTCCCCTCAAAATGGCTAGCACCCATCAAAACTGGCAAGCGCAAGCCGTCTTTGCGGATATATTCTTTTTCAAAAGGAATACAAAAAGGGCTGTTTTCCAGTTGAATCAGTACTTGCTCATCGAGTGGTGTATACTCTGGTGGAGTCAAGTTTCGCCAGTTAAGTTGCCCAGAAACTAATTCTGCACGAGAGTAACCCAACATATTTAATAAGGCATCATTGGCTTCTGTGATTTTGCCGTCTTTCTCCCAAAAGCCAATGCCAATCATATTCGATTCAACTACGGATCGAAACTTGGCTTCGCTTTCCCGTAATGCTTGCTCAGATTGCTTTTGTTGAGTGATATCAATTGATGTAATTCCTACTCCTAGCAACTGCCCATCCGCTAGACACACCGGATAATAGCTGACAATACCGTAACGATACACCCCTGGGGGATAAGTTTCACCGCTGATTTCCTGGTTAAGTAAAGGCTGTCTGGTTGCCATTACTCTCTCAAACACAGGCTCTACTTGCTCTGCCCAGTCCGGTAGTACTTCCCGAAAAGTGCGACCGAAATGTTGGCTCAGTGGTACTCCATTGGTGGCTGCTAGAGCTTCATTAGCGTAAACATAGCGAAGTTCGGTATCGAGGAAAGCCAAGCCCACAGGTGAAGTACTCAACCAAGCATTAAGCAATGCTAAAGATTCATCTTTTTGTTGGACAGCTTGCTGAAGTTCTGTCTGCAATTTCGTCTTTTCTTGTTCTGCTTGCTGGCGTTCGGTAATGTTCACAGCCACACAAGTAACACCATGAATGCAATCATCTGCATCCTTTAACGGTTCAATGAGCAAATCATAGTAATGGTTTTCTCCACACAGTGGCAAACAAACTTCTTCACGGGTGGAAATACCTGTTTTTAATACTCTTTCCTTGACTGTTGTTAATTTTTCTGCCACTGAGGCGGGAAATAAATCAGCATCAGACTTACCCAGGATTTCTAGTGTCGTGTCTCCACCTTGAGGATTATGAATCCACTGATAGCGCAAATTGCGATCTTGCTGAAAGATTATAATATCTGAACTGCTCAAGGCTAGACGGAATCTTTCTTCAGAGACTTTAAGTTTTCGTAAATTGATATCGGCTCCTTTTTCAGCAGTTTTTAATGCCTCGGATAAGACACTAAAAAGCAACCCCTGTATTGCAAACAACCCAATTCGCACACAATTGGATGTATCAAAACTCAACTGAAAAACAGGGGGCAAAAAGAAGTAATTGCTCAGTAGTACAGATAGGAGAGTTGCTAACAGCCCTGATTTCAAACCTCCATACCAAGCACTCACCATTACAGCGCTAAAAAATAGTAGAAAAGGAGTTCCACTCATGCTTAGCCAAGGGTCTAGCATCAGCATTAACACTAATGCCAGTGCCACATTTAATACAGAAATGCCATAACGCAGTAATTGTGAATAATGAATATGGAACATGAAAATGTTTAAAAACAACCAATACTTATTGCACAGGCTGTATACAACCTAAGCGAGTTTGCAAATTTTAGGAAGTGATCTCTAGATAGATTTTTATTGTATGGAAAAACTTCTCTCTTTAGAAGAGAATTCTGAGATGATGTAGTCCTTGTTAAAAATTTATGATTAATCTTCTCTATTAAAATTAAAAAAGGTAGTTATCCAAATTCATCTGAAAATTGCTCGAATAAAATCTGCTAATGGTTTGTTTAAGTAGATTGAGGCAAACATTTTTGGTTGGAAGAAGGCAGGAGGTATGAAGGGAGAAAATTTGAGTTTATTTGATTTTTCTTAACATAGTTTTGTTTTTTCACACCGTTTCCACTCCTTCAAGGAGTGGGTTTACCGTCGCTTTTGATAAATATAAAGTGTTACTTGCCAGAAGTGCTTCTGCTGTTTGGCGATCCAGAGGTTGGGAGAATAGGTAACCTTGACCCAATTCGCATCCTAGCTGCTGTAACCATTGAAGTTGCTGTGGTGTCTCAATACCTTCTGCAACCACACCTAATCCCAGTTGATTGCTCAAAGCAATGATGGTACTGACAACTTGGTAATTACGGTTTCCTTCTTGCATCTGGCTGACAAAGGAGCGATCGATTTTTAAATTATCGGTGGGTAAGCGATGGAGATAATTGAGTGATGAATAACCAGTACCAAAATCATCAATACTAATTTGAAGTTTTCTGGCTTTTAACTCGGTTAATAAATGAATTGTCTGACTAATATTTTCAATGAGCATACTCTCAGTAATTTCTAAGACTATGGAATCCCCTGTTAAATTTGTTTGGTTTAGGATGCCATCGATGTCTTCAATTAAACTCGGTTGGCGAATATCTTGAGCTGAAAGATTAATACTCATCTTGAGCGGTAAATGAGTAGTAAAGTTTTTTTTCCAGGTTGCCAGTTGTTGACAAGCTGTGTAGAGCATCCAGCGATCGATTTGCACAATGAGTCCGGTTTCTTCAGCGATCGCCATAAATTCCCTGGGCAAAACAAACCCGCGGGTGGGGTGTTGCCAGCGCACCAATGCTTCAAATCCAATCAACCGCCCTGCTTGGGGTTGACTTTGCTTGTTGTCAGCATCACCAAGGAGATCGATAATCGGCTGGTAGTAAATGGCAAATTCTTCTCGTTCTAAAGCTTTACGGATATCAGTTTCTAAAGTCAGCCGATTTACTGCTTGGGTGTGCATTTTGACATCAAAAATTTTGTACGAACTTCTTTCCTGAGCTTTGGCTCGATACATAGCAATATCGGCATCCCGCAGCAAATCGGAGGCTTGACAATAATCGTTTGTTCCTAAAACAATGCCGATGCTTGTACTGATAACTACCTCAGCATCATTCAGTATCAACGGTGTTTGAAAATCTTTGAGGATACGCTCGGTAATTTGAATGGCTTTTTCAATTCCAGGAATATCTTCTAGCAAAATGACAAATTCGTCACCGCCAATGCGAGCAACTAAATCAACTTCCCGTAAATGAGCTTTGAGCTTTTGAGCAATATCCTTGAGTAGTTGGTCTCCAGCTAAGTGTCCTAAACTGTCATTAATCACTTTAAATCGGTCTAGATCTAGAAACAAAACTGCATAACGATAACTTTCTACTCGTTTAGCTCGGTTAATGGCTAGTTCCAGCCTTTCCACCAAAAGTGTCCGATTTGGTAAATCCGTTAATGGATCGTGCAAAGCATTGTGGATAATCAACTCTTGTGCTTGTTTTTTCTCCGTCACATCCAATAAAACACCATACCAAACAATATCCCCGTTTTCTCGACACTCAGGACGAGCATTTGTCTGTACCCATTTGAGTTTGCCAGAAGGTGTTACTAATCGCCATTCGTAAGAAAATGGTTTTAAATTTTGAGCGCTTTCTTTGGCGACTGTATAAAATTCTCTGCGGTCATCAATATGAATTTGTTCAAAGCAAAGAGAAGCATTTGCTAAAACTCGATGTGGCGTTAACTCTAAAAGATCCAGACAACCCAAACTGATATACTCAAAGACAGTAGAACCATCGCAATGGTATACAAAGCTGTAAATCATTCCGGGTATGTTAGATGCTAATGTTTGTAACAGCTTTTGGGCTTGTTTGCGCTCTGCTCTTACCTGTGCATCCCGAAGTTCTCGACGCACTGCCTCTGGCAATCGATTTAAGTTATCCTTCATCACATAATCATGCGCGCCGGCTTTCATCATTTCCACAGCCAACACTTCGCCAATGGTGCCGGAAACTAAAATAAAAGGAATATCTTTTTGACTTTGCTTGGCTATTTCCAAAGCCGCAGGAGCATTAAATCCTGGCAATCGGTAATCGGAAATCATTACATCCCAGCTAGCACTATTGAGAGCTGCAACTAGCTCTGGGGCTGTTTGGACGCGCTGCCAGATTGGATTGAAACCACCACGACGTAATTCACTGAGAACTAACACGGCATCAGCCTCGGAATCTTCAACAATCAGGACGTTCAAGGTTTCACTCATCCTACAATCTCCTTAGTAACCCATCGACTAATCCCACAATATTTGCTTTGAAATTTTTCTGAAAATTCCTCCAGTATTGGTAAATGAGTTAATCGGGTTTGGTTATTGTATAATCAACTTTGTGAATTAATTCTTTGGGAATTTCAAATTGCCGATTTCAGATTTTCTTAGGTTTTTGGGTTTGAAATTTATTCTAGATTTAAATTTTCTGGTTCTGAAACTATTTTTAAATTTGAAATTGAGAATTATTCTAGTTAAACTTGAAAATTCAAAATCTAAAATTCCGATCGACCAGGCTTTGTCCTTCTGTGTAATATTTGCAGGCGGTTAAGCTATGCTGGAAATTCCTGAATATCAAATTCGGACAAAAATCCATGAAAGTATTAATTCACGTGTTTACAGAGGAATTCATGAACCGGATGGTTTGCCTGTAATCTTCAAAGTTTTGAAGAAAGACTACCCCACACCAGAAGAAATCACGCGCTATAAGCTGGAATACGAAATTACACGCAGTTTATCATTGGCAGGTGTGATTCAGGCTTATGATTTCCAACAATATCAAAATACTTTTATACTCATTTTGGAGGATTTTGGCGGAGAGTCTTTAGCAAAAATTATCACTACTAGAAAATTTACCTTAACACAGTTTATTAAATTAGCGATTCAGATAACTCAGAGTTTATCCGAAATTCATAGTGCAAATATTATTCATAAAGATATTAATCCCTCAAATATTGTTTTTAATCTCGAAACACAACAGCTAAAAATTATTGATTTTGGAATTTCAACTGACTTATCGCGCGAGACTTTAACTATTAAAAATCCCACAGTCCTAGAGGGAACATTAGCTTACATGTCTCCAGAGCAAACAGGTAGAATGAACCGTTCCCTGGACTATCGAACTGATTTTTACTCTCTAGGTGCTACTTTCTATCAGCTGTTGACCAATCGATTGCCTTTTGAATCCAGCGATGCCCTGGAATTAATTCATTATCACCTAGCTTTAGAATCCGTTCCACCCCATTTTATTGACCCAGATATTCCGGTGATGGTTTCAGAAATTGTCCAAAAACTGTTAGCCAAGACAGCAGAAGAACGCTATCAAAGTGCCTGGGGAATTAAAACTGATTTAGAAGAGTGTCTCCAGCAGCTACAACACACCGGAGTTATCAAGTCTTTTTTGCTAGGAAAACAAGATATTTCTGACAAGTTTCAGATTCCAGAAAAACTCTATGGCAGACAAAGGGAGGTGGAGAGATTATTAGCGGCATTTCAAGGAGTGGCAGGCCGCCTGGGGATGGACGCGTCTGATGGGCAAGTTGAACTGATGCTGATTGGGGGATATTCCGGTATTGGCAAGTCAGTTTTGGTACAGGAAATTTCTCAGCTAATTACAGAACAACGAGGCTACTTGATTGCTGGGAAATTTGACCAGTATCAGCGCCATATTCCTTACTATGCCATTGCCCAAGCTTTTGAGTCATTAATCAAACAATTACTGACTGAAGATCGAGAACAACTATGTCATTGGCACGAGCATCTTTTAGCTGCCCTTGGTGCCAACGGTAAAGTCATTACCCAGGTAATTCCAGCATTGGAGTTGATTGTGGGTAGCCAACCAGATGTAGCTGTTTTGCCGCCAATGGAAGCCCAACATCGTTTTCAGCAAGTTTTCCAAAATTTCATCGGCGTTTTTAGCCGTTGGCAACATCCTTTAGTAATTTTTTTGGACGATCTTCAGTGGGTAGATAATGCCTCCTTGCAGCTAATTGAATTACTAGCCACTGCCACCAGAGGGCAATCTTTATTGTTAATTGGGGCATACCGAGATAACGAGGTAAATCCCAGCCATCCTTTGATGCGGATGGTGAAGCAAATCCGCGAAACTGGAGGAGTAGTAAATCAAGTTTATTTGTCACCCTTAACTCTCGCTGACATCAATCAATTAATCGCCGATACATTGCATTGTCAGCTGGGAGATTCCCTGTTGTTAGCAGAACTACTACAACTAAAAACTGGTGGCAATCCCTTTTTCATGAATGAATTTTTGAAATCTCTTTATGCTGAGGGGCTATTAAAATTCCATTACCAAACTAAAAAATGGCAATGGTCGATGGAGGAAATTCAGCAGCGGCAAATTACGGACAATGTTGTACATTTGATGGCTCTTAAAATTCAAAAGCTGAACAAACGGACACAGCAAGTTTTACAGCTAGCAGCCTGTATTGGTAACTGTTTCGATTTGCCAACTCTGACATTGACCGCCCAATTATCCCAGCGAGAAACTGCCCAGGCTTTAGAAATAGCGATCGCCCAAGGTTTGATTATACCTTTGAGCAATGCCCACAAATCAGTAGTATTAGGTATACCACTAACAGCCGACTCGCCTCCAATAAAATACAAGTTTGCCCACGATCGCATCCAACAAGCTGCCTATTCCCTAATTCCCCAAGCCCAACAGTGCAACGTCCATTGGCAACTAGGACAGTGCTTGTTGCAAATAACTCCCCCACAACAGTTAGAGTACAAAATTTTTGATATCACCAACCAATTAAACCTGGGGAAAAAACTCATCGAAAATCAATCCCAGCAAGATAAATTGTCTCGGTTAAACCTCATGGCAGGAGAAAAAGCCAAAGCATCAGCCGCTTATGACGCTGCTTGGCGATATTTGCAAATTGCTTTGGATCTCCTAACAACGGATAGTTGGCAAAGAAATCGTGACTTCGCCCTCAGCGTATATAATGCCACCACAGAAGCAGCTTATCTCAGTGGCAATTTTCAGCAAGTAGAGCCTTTATTCCAAGAAGTACTGCATCACACAACAACCTTACTAGCCAGGTTAAAAGTTTACGATGTCAAAATTCAGACTTGTGTGGCAGAAAATAAATTACTAGAGGCCATTCAAATCGGTTTAGAGTTACTCCAACAATTAGGAATTCATCTCCCCATTGCCCCAAGCCTTGGGGATGTTCAGCAAGCACTAAAGGAAACTGCCTCTCAATTGGCAAACAGACGCATTGAAGATTTGGTTGACCTGCCAATCATGTCCCAGCCAGAAATCCTGGCGGCAATGCAGCTTTTAGCAAGGATGTGTGCATCAGCTTATTTGGCAGTACCTCCCTTATTTCTACTGATTGTACTCAAAATGGTAGATTTACTGATTGAGTACGGAAATATGACCTTGGCTTCCTTTGCCTATGCTGCCTATGGAATTATTCTGTGTGGAGTCGTCTTTGACATTGAAGCAGGGTATCAATTTGGTCAACTGGCTTTAAGTCTGCTGGGCCCAGATACCAAAGCCATTCAAGCCAGAACCTTGTTTGCGGTGAGCAATCAAATTAACGTTTGGAAGACACACCTGAAAAACAGCCTCAAACTCCTCCAGGATTGCTATCAAATTGGTCTTGAGCAAGGCGATTTAGAATTTGCTGGTTACGCCGCCATGTATGTTTGTGGTTATTCATTGGCCATCGGCGAACCTCTCCCTGAACTTCAGCAACATTTGACTAGTTATACTCAAGCAGTAAAACAAATCAAGCATTCGGCTGGCATCGATTTTGTAGAAATTTGCTCCCAGACTGTTTTGAATTTGGTTGAAGAAGTTGCCGATGCTGGGATGCTGTCTGGTGAAGCTTTTGATGAAGCAACTAGGCTACCACAGATGCAACAAACGAACTTTCATGCAGGTTTGTTTTATTTTTACCTGAATAAATTATTTCTCTGTTACTTATTTGGCAATGCCAATCAGGCCATGTGTGCCGAAAACGAATCTTTGTTACAATTTCCCACGACAAACCATGCCTTAGCCAATGCAGTCCTGGCCAAAGAATATTTACCAGCCATGACGGGAGCGGCTTTAGTTGCCATCTTTAGCTTCTACGATTCTCTATGCCGACTGGCGGTGTATTGCGACACAGACACAGCAACACAATGCCAATTGCTGGAACAAGTGGCAGAAAATCAAGCAAAAATGCAAAATTGGGCGCACCATGCCCCGATGAACTATTTACACAAGTGGTACTTAGTAGAAGCAGAACGACATCGGGTATTGGGTGAAGTAGTTCCAGCAATGGACGCCTACGATCGCGCCATCGCCTTAGCCAGAGAAAATCAATATCTGCAAGAAGAAGCTTTAGCAAAGGAACTGGCAGCAAAGTTTTATTTAGCACAAAACCGCATTATCATCGCCAAAGCTTATTTGCAAGAAGCGAAGTACGCTTATCTAAAGTGGGGAGCAACCGCGAAAGTGCAAAATCTGGAAAAACAGTATCCCCAACTGTTAGAAGTGTACTTGCCAACAACTGAAGTCCGACAAATTAACGTCACAGAATCAGCAGCAACGAAGTTAGCAGCACTGGATTTAGAAACAGTGTTGAAAGCCTCCCAAGCGATCGCCAGTGAAATTGTATTAGATCGACTCCTGGCAAAACTGATGACAATTTTAATTGAAAATGCCGGGGCGCAAACAGGTTATCTAATTTTACCCACAGAAGGCCAATGGCGCATTGAGGCGATGAAATCCATTGGCGAGAATCAAGCCACTTTACAATCAAAAGACAGTAATCCTGATTTACCCACCGCCTTAATCAATTACGTGGCTCACACCAAAGAAAGCATCGTCCTCGATCGTGCTGCTGCTGAAGGCAACTTTCAGTCCGAACCTTGGATTGCCCTACGTCAATCGAAATCAATTCTTTGTACTCCGCTGTTGAACCACGGAAAACTAACAGGAATTGTGCTTTTAGAAAACAATCTGATGGCCAAGGCATTTACTCCAGAGCGCATTCAAGTGTTGCACCTGTTGTTTACTCAGGCAGCTATTTCCATTGATAATGCCCGTTTATTAAAGCAGCAAGCAGAAATGAACGCATCCCTACGGGCTGAAATTGCCGATCGCCAACGGGCCCAAAAAGACCGCGATCGCTTAATGTCGATGCTGGAAGCCACCAGCGACTACGTTGGCATGGCAGACTCACTCGGCAATATGCTCTGGAATAACACTCAGTTACGCAAACTGCGCGGTATTTCTCTCGATACAGACCTTTCCACCTTGAAGATCTCCGACTACCATCCCCAATGGGCACTAGAAATTCTGCAAAATCAGGGCATTCCCACGGCAATTAGAGACGGGACTTGGGTTGGTGAAATTGCTTTGCTGGCCAGTGATGGCAGAGAAATTCCAGTTTCCCAAATGGTTATTGCTCACAAAGCAACAGATGGTAGCGTGGAATATTTTTCTACCATCGTCCGGGATATCAGTGAGGCGAAGCTGCGAGAAGCGGAATTAACAAGAGCAGAAACAACACTGAAAAATTTGGTGATGGGAACAGCTGCGGTTACAGGACAAGATTTTTTTCCGGCTTTGGTTCATCATATTGCCGCAGCCTTGCACGTCCCCTATGCCCTGGTAACTGAATTAGTAGAAGGCAAACTCAAAGCTTTGGCTTTTTGGGCGCATGGCGCATTGCAAACAGAAATATCGTATTTTCCAGCGCGTACACCATGCGAATTTGCTTTGAAATACGGATTGTTTTACTGTGAAAGCTGCCTTCAGCAATTTTTCCCAGAAGACTTAGACTTGGTAACAATGCAGGCAGATAGTTATCTGGGTATTTCCTTAAAAAATGCCAACGGCGAACCCATTGGTAATCTTTGCATTCTCGACGTGCGACCACTATCAGATCGGCGACGAATAGAGATTATTGTAGAGGTGTTTGCCGCACGGGCAGCAGCAGAATTAGAGCGCAAAAGGGCCATTGATGCTCTGCACCAACTCAACCAATCTTTAGAAATGAGAGTCAAACAACGAACTGCCCAACTAGAAACTGCTAACAAAGCTTTGGAGGCATTTTCTTATTCAGTTTCCCATGATTTGCGGGCACCGTTGCGGGCCATTGATGGCTTTTCGAGAATGATGCAGGAAGATTACAGCCAGCAACTCGATGCCGAAGGCAATCGTTACTTGAAAGTGATCCGCGACAATGCCAAACGCATGGGTGAATTAATCGATGATTTGTTGACTTTATCTCGTTTCGATCGCAAAGAAATTTCGCGACAGCCAGTGTTTGCCAATGAAATTATTCAAATGGCACTCAATGATTTAACCCCGGATTGGTCTGGTCGTGAAATTGAATTTACCATCGCTGATTTACCTGTATGTCTAGCCGATGCTTCCCTGCTCAAACAAGTTTGGCTCAACCTCTTATCCAATGCCATCAAGTACACCCGCTACAAACCCCTTGCCTGCATTGAAGTAGGTTATCAGAGGATTGATGGCGAAGGAGTGTACTTTATCAAAGATAATGGAGCAGGATTTGATATGCGCTATGCCGATAATTTGTTTGGGGTCTTCCAACGCCTGCATCGAGAAGAAGAATTTGAAGGTACTGGTATTGGATTGGCCATCGTGCAACGCATTATTAAACGTCACGGAGGGCGCATCTGGGCCCAAGCACAGAGCGATCGAGGCGCGACCTTTTATTTCACGCTTCCCAATAACTAACCCATGATTTATCAACCCAGCCATCGCTCCACTGAACAATCTTCTGAGCAACCAATTTCCATTCTCCTAGTGGAAGATAATCCCACTGATGCAGAATTAACTATTCGGGCATTGCGTCGCGGCAGAATTGGCGATCGAATTCAACTGCTTGAGGACGGAGCAGCAGCTCTAGATTTTATTTTTTGCCAAGGAAACTATGCCCACCGCACCATCACCAATCAACCCAAAGTAATTTTGCTGGATTTGAAACTGCCAAAGGTAAGCGGATTACAAGTATTGCGGCAACTCAAATCCGATCCACGCACACAAATGATTCCGATTGTAGTCCTCACCTCTTCCGCTGAAGAACGAGACATGATCGAGAGTTACCAATTTGGGGTAAATAGTTACATCGTCAAACCTGTGGATTTTGAACAATTCAATCAAGCAGTCCAACAGCTTGGTTTTTATTGGGTCTTGTTTAATCAATTGCCAGTTTTATAAAACAGGGAATTCTGAGACGCTCTGACACAGAGAATTTTGAATCGTAAGTGATTACCCGAACTTGATATGATTCAATATTACCCTCCACAAGGAATATGAACTACACACTCCAGAATAAACGCGCACTCGTTACCGGGGGCAGTCGCGGTATCGGGGCCGCCATTGTCAACAGTCAACAGTCAACAGTCAACGATAAAAATGATAGCGGCTGACTCATATTAGCAGCAAAACCCAAAATTCCCCGATCGCGATGTTCGTAAAGTAATTGGCCCTTGGAATCAAACAGAAAAGTTCCACCACGCTGAGTTAAGTAGGCAGAATTAGGTACATAAGTGCGCCAATTGCTGAGAACTTCCACCATATTCCGTAGGCGTAGAGTCGCTAATTCAAAGGGACGTTGAAATCCAGTTCCGCCAGCTAATTGGAAAAATGAGCCTTTAAAAGCAGGTAGAGGGGTAGCTTGAATAATTTCCTCATCTTCAATGAGTTGCGGGGCTTGACGATCTCCTGTGTATCCTCGAAACACTTCTTTGAGGGTTCCTGGACTTCCAAATCCTGCACACATTAACAGCAGATTTAGCCAAGCTTTCTGGGATGGAGAAAGTCCAGGGATGGGAAGATTCAAACCTGAATAAAGCTTGAGTTGTTGATGTAATTGTGCATTGGGTTCAACAAATAAATTTTGGGCTGGAAATCCTGTATATTCAGAGAATTTGATTCCAGAAGCGCGATCGCCAATTCCCACTGCGCGAATAGCCAGTTTTTCAGGAGGTACTTTTTTTAGTTCGCGCTGTAACCACCAGGCATATTCAAGACTATCAAAATCCCCAAGTTGCGCCCAAACTAAAATTAGGATATGTGAGGCAATTTCGCAATTTTCTAGTAAGGGTCTGGTCATGCCATCACTAACACGCTGAAGTTCGCTCTGATTAAAGATAGTGTAGGGATTCATGACTATAAATTAACTATTATTTAGCTATCCAAATTTTAATCCAAAAACCAGAGATTTCTTTTATGCAGACTTCCAAGTGCTGTGGAAACTAGTGGTCTGGCAACTCAACAATGCTTGGTGAGGGCTGGGGAAAGGGGAAGGGGAAAAGGGTAAGGGATTTAAAAACTTTCCCTTTTCCCACAACAGTCCAAAAAGCACTTTTGTAAGAGGTCTAATCTTTTAGTGATTGTAGACATCTCAAATTTAGCGATATTTGCGTCAGCGTCCTTGGTTTTGCAGCCTTAGACCCAGTGTCAACAAGTAACCTGAGTCCATAAGTTCTAGTCTATACCCTGGTGTAAAGTCCCATGATTTCATCTCTAGATAGACCAATAGAAGTATTCCTTTCTATCTTCCGGGTATAACTTCAATTCTCTAAGATGAATCTACCTTTGGAATAAGTCTACAGAATGGATAGAAATATTTTTTTTTAAAACATCTACAGATAGAAGAATTTAATTATTTAAAAAACTATTCTATAAACATTGCAAGTCCAACCCAGTTGGTTAACGCAATCACCAAGAAATAATTAGTTAATTTAGGAGTAAATTATGAGTCTCGAAGAAAGAGCAAAAGCTGTTGCTAAAAATATTGAAGGTAAAGCTCAAGAAATAATTGGCGATATCACTGGCAACCCTGATGATAAGGCTGAAGGTCAAGCAAAGCAAGTAGAATCACAGGTTCGTCACACAGTTGAAAATGTCAAAGATGAAGTTAAGAAAGCTGTAGACTAAACTTAAGTCTATCTTGGCATAAGGTTAAAGTAAAATCATAATTTACTAAACCTTATCCATACTTCTATAGCAATTTCATTTCATTAATGAAAGCTAGAGTACCTTTGTATATTCTTGTTTCTCGTTACGTGTTCCCTGTTTTCGCTTCTCTACCTTTATGAGTACTTTTGCAACTCATTTAGGATTGCCACAGTTTTTCTATGTTGGTGTTGAATTCAGTTGTAATGCAGAAATTTACAACTGAATCAACTAAAAAATAGAAAACTTAAAACCAGATTTTGATAATACCACTGCCAAAATAATTTTTTAAACCATCCCTGAATTTTTGCTGAAAGGTTCTAACTCATGATTAATCTATTATTTACTCATCTTTTAACAGACATATCTGTGACATCAGAAGCTAGCTCTAGCTACTCTGCTATACTCATCGGATTATTTGTAGTCGGCTTTATTGCTGCTGTGAGCATAGGCTCTATTGCTTGGTATAATTCCAAACGTCCTGTAGGTTGGGAAGACAAACAGCGTCCCGATGTTGTTCCCAATATAGATAAGTAATCAATTATTGCCTACATCCTCCTAAGTCTAAGTGTTTTTTTTAGTGTTCAATGGATTTTACCAGCGAACACTATTTTTTTTGTTATGTAATAAGGGATGGGGCATTGGGCATTGGGCATTGGGCAAGCAGGAAGTGTGGGAGGGGTGGGAGGTGTGGGAGGATGAGGAAGAAATCTTTCCCCCCACACTCCCCACACTTCCCTATCCCCTCATCTCCCCATCTCCCCCATCTCCCCATCTCCCCATCTCCCCATCTCCCCATCTCCCCATCTCCTGTATTGCCTATGTCCTCAAAAAATAGCAGGGTAGCACACTTAGCTGTGCTACCCTACTGTGGTCTATTCAAGTATCGATCGCTGTAAATTTAAACCAGTCTCAAATCAGAATAATTTGCCAACACATCATCTGATGTCAGGGTGTCGCCTTGGGCTTGGGGAGTCCAAAGAACTTCAATTGCTAGCAGTCTATCGCTGGGGATACTACCAATTTGCCGCAGGGCTTGACGCAAATCATCTGCGCTGTTGATTTGTGGAATTTCAGATTTGCCTAGTGTCGCCGCTAATAAGGTGACGATAATATATTCACCTGGGCCTTCGCTAATTAGACGGGTAGGGTTGTCAATTTCTTCAGCTGGGGGTAAAGCTTCTTTGGCTAAGGCTGCTCTGAGTTGGTTGTTGACGTTAGTCAGAGTTTCTTCGCTAAATTTGCTGCGTTCTGCTAATGATAGGCGGTTGAACTGAGTTTCAGCTGAATTTAATCTGGCTTGTTGAGTTTCACCACCTGCGTATACCCAATACTCTGGATGGCGGAGTAAAGCTAAACTGGCTTCTTGGAGTATTTCTGCTCTTCCTTCTGGGGAGTTGGTATCAGCAGTTTCAGCAATGTGGTTGAGTTCATTTTGCAAACCACGAGCTTGAGCTAATAAGCCGACTTGCAAACGAGTTACAGAAACTGGAGAACTGGTGGTGTAGTCTGCTTGTTGTGTTTCACCACTGGAAGCACGACGGAAGCTTTGTACTAGGAAATTAGCGATCGCTATAAATATTAAAATCCCAAATATACTACCAAATCCGCCTCCGATTCCCCAAAAAGGAATTAAGAAGGGAAAGCCAAAACCACCACCGGGATAATATCCACCACCGGGATAATATCCGCCTCCACCTGGAGGTGCGTATGTACGCGGTGTATAGGTACGGCTAGAAGGTACTCTAAATGAACCACCGCCAATTCTTCCGCCACTAGCAGCTAAAGCGCCGTCGGCGTGACTCAAAGCCAATGTCAACACCAGGCTGAGGGCTAAGAAGGTTTTTACTAGCGGTTTGATGGTTTGTTGTAGTTTTTTATGCATAATACAATCGCTTCAAAAACGGAATTTTTTATGATTTTTCCCTCTGTTATTGGGATTTTTGTGGTGTGTCACTCATACTAGCCCGTAACAACCTTTGCCATTTGTAGCATTCACTTTTATTTGCTACACATTCACTTTACCGCGTTAGATCTTGGCTATGTAGCGATCGCAGGGGGGATTTCTCTACAGGAGAACCGTACCTTAAGATATGTTCTTAATTAGAGAAATTGGCGATGGAGAATTGAACAATCCTAAATTTAAATTCTGAAAAATATCCTTGTTAAGTATTGACGCTTGAATGTCAATAGCTTCTACTAAGATTTAACAAATTATTTAGGATTGCTATTGTTGCTATCTTTTCGACTAGCACTTCCTGACTACAGTTTTGAATTATACAGATGATTTGAAATTTTAGTAATTATTTTGACTGATGTTTATAATACTTGGCGCTAATATTTTCTTTTAATTGCCTAATTTTTGTAAAAAATTACACACAAATATTCACAGCTTTCAAGTAAAAACATATTTCATTTACCTAGTAAAGAATCACCAATTCCTGGCTATAACCGTTAACCGTTAAGTTTCACAGTCAACATTCAAAGGCATCTTGGCATTCTGGCACAACTGTCGAGACGATTTCAGATATTCTGTTGAACGTAGCTAAATTTCCAAATTTTCGCCACGGTCGCTTGTGGAGCGATTTAGCTGCAAGGGATAGCTTCATAATCTATTGTTGACGAAGTATAAAAATTCTCAAGTGATGAGAAATGTGTTAAATGAAATCAAATATACACAAATAAAACCTAATATTACTGGCTAAGATTTTCAAATCAGCTTAGAATTTATCTACTGGATTCGTGAAAAGAACAAACAATAATTATTCTGGATTGGAAAATCGTCTCAATTGTAAATAAATACAAAAAACATTTAAAAATCGAGTTTTTAAGTTGATTATGGAACATATTTCTCAACTCACAGCCAAAATTAGAGACGAAACTGCACATCCGGATATTCTGGTTATATCCCGAATCTTCTTACCGAAACAAGCTGTCATTGGGGAATATATCTACAATCGTTGTCTGCAAGATCCAGAACGAGTGATTGTGTTGACAGCTGGTTGCTCAGGAGATAAAGTATTCGATGAAAATCAACAGTTTCCTATATATCGCTGGTATTATCCAAAATACTGGCAAAGTGGTTGTCTAGGAAGTCTTATCAAGCCGTTGGTGAATATTGTCTGCTCGTTTGTGCTAGCAATTAGACTTTATTTTCGCTATCACTACCGTTATATTGAGTGGGGCCACGGCTATGATTTTCCTTCAGTGTTGCTGTTGAGCTATTTGTTACCAATTCGTTTTTTTATCTATCTGCATGGTAACGATTTAGTGGTTCCGTTACATAATCCGGTGTGGCGATCGCTATTCAAATTAACACTTCGTAGAGCTGAAGGCATTGTTTGTAACAGTTCTTACACACTAAACTATCTCAGAAGTGCCTTGCGCTTAGAAACACCAACCTATGTCATCAACCCAGTAATCAGACCAGAAAAATTTGGCAATGGCACAACTCTAGCTAGTCTAGACGATTTACGCCTGCAAGTGCGTCAAAGTTACAACATTCCCGAAACAGCAATAGTTATTCTCTCCGTAGGAAGGTTAGTAAAACAGAAAAGCTTTGAGAACGTGATTGATAACATTCCACTATTGCTAACTTTTGGGGTAGATGTCCACTATATAATTTGCGGTCAAGGGCCTTGTGAGTCAGAACTCAAATGTCTCGCACATCGCTTGCGAGTAAATAAACGAGTCCACTTTGCTGGATATGTACCAGAAAAGGAATTAGCTGGTTATTATGCAGCTTGTGACATATTTGCCATGCTGAGTTTATTGGATACAAAACATAATCATATAGAAGGTTTTGGTATCGTTTATTTAGAAGCAAGTTACTTCGGTAAACCTGTAATTGCCCCTCGTTTGGGTAGTGTTTTAGACACAGTTAAACACGAGGAAAATGGCATACTTGTGAATCCTAATTCTGGTTACGACGTTTTTCAAGCCTTTAATAGGTTGTGCAAAGACGCACAGCTACGGGAGCAACTTGGTCGCAAAGGTAAAGAATTAGCTAATCGTAGAACTCTTCATCGTTCGCTGTACAAATCAGAGACAAAAAACACAATTTTGTAAGATTAATTAACACCTCACTTAATAAATTTTCACAGAATTCAATTGAATTGCTGAACAGATTTTTCAAATCGTTCAGCATATTTGATATTAGGGATAGAAAATTATAAACAAGATTAATCATTTCTTCTTTATAAAATCCAATACTGTAGAATAACACTGACTAAAGTTGAGATACATTCACTACATTTAAATTCAATCATGAAAATCAAAAAAATGATTGCTGGTTTATGCGTAGGTTTAATGTTAATTGTTTCCTTTCCTAAGCCCGTAAAAGCTGAACCAATTACTATTTTGGGAATTCTTAAGATTATCGGCTTAATCACTACAGTAGGTGGGTTTTGGGTTGCTGTGCAACAAGCTACCCTAGCAGAACATAATACTGCTACTGACTCTCTTCTAAAACATTTAGAAGGTAATGCCGAGTTTCCTGTAAACGGTTATTGTGTAAGCCCTGACATCAAAAATGGAACAATAAAAAAAGGCTGGTTCGTTTCTATTGATGACAAAAAATACTTATATCCCCTAGTTAAATCTGAATTCTGTAAAGTAGGTGGTATATCTCCAACTAAAAATGGTAAATACATTATTGGTATTTTTACTAGTGAATATCATGCTAAAAATTTCGCTAAAGTAGTCAGATATAGAACAGAAAATGAAATTAATGTATATGTCAGTAACAAAGCAATAGAATTTTAATTAATAAATTAAAAAATATACTCTTTATAATGCTATACATTTAGATATAGCAATCCTATTTTATTTTTGAACAAAATTCCGTCACTTTACTCTTTTACAACCCTATTGCCTATTGCCTCTTGCCTGCCTATACAGATAAATTCATTAATAAAATTGGACTGCTATATTGCAAAAAATTTTATCAATAGTACAGCAAATAAGTAGAACGATTTGAAAAAACCAAACTATGTAAAGGAATGTAAAAAACTTGGCATTTAGTCCGTAGTAAGGACTTTAGTCCTCTAATAAGGACTAAAGTCCTTACTACAAACCTTTAATTATTTACACCGTTCTACTTATTTCCGGAATAGAGCAAAATTGCGGTGTAGAATCACGCTTGTGATTCAATTAACTGCAATGAAAAATATCTTATCTACTGGATTGCAATTTATTCGACAGATTCAGCCAAAGCCAGTTTTTCTTTTCACAGTTATTGGATGTTTTGCTGTATTGAGTGTGATGAATTTTGGCAGAATGTACGTTCAGGCTCAACCAACTGCAAATCCATCTGAAAGTCCAGCAATGTTGACTGTGAAAACATCTAATTTCAAGCGACATTTTCAAGAATTTGGGCGTGAAGGCTCAATCTTGATTTACGACTCCAACAACAAGCGCACTTATGAATATAATTCTCAACGTAATGCAACTACCGTTCCTCCAGCTTCCACATTCAAAATTTTTAACTCTTTGGTGGCGCTAGAAACAGGTGTAATTCGTGATGATGTAGCAGTTTTAACTTGGGATGGAATTGTGCGAGAAATCGATGCTTGGAATCGTGATACAAATTTGCGTCAAGCTTTTAAAGATTCAACTGTTTGGTTCTATCAAGTTTTGGCACGTAGAATCGGATATGAAAAGATGCAGCAATTTATTAATAAAGTAGGCTACGGTAACCGTCAAATTGGTACTACCGCAGACATCGATCGCTTTTGGTTACAAGGGCCATTGCAAATTACACCCCAACAGCAAATCAAGTTTTTGCAACAGTTATATCAAAGCGATTTGCCTTTTTCCCAACGAAGCATAAATCTTGTCAAAGACATTATGATTCGCGAACAAACTCCGGACTACACATTGCGGGGAAAAACTGGATGGTTAACGATTTCCAAACCAAATATCGGTTGGTTCGTAGGTTATTTAGAACAAAACAAAAACGTTTACTATTTCGCAACAACTCTTGATATGTATAAGCCAGAAGATGCACCCGCCCGCATCGAAATTACACGACGCAGCCTCAAGGATTTGGGATTAATGACAAATTAATGAATTTTAAATTTTGGATTATTTAATCTAAAATCCAAAATCTAAAATTGTGTGGCTAAAGTTAATTAACCACCACCAACAATAGTAACCACTTCTAGGCGATCGCCTGACTGGATTTTTGTTTCTGGCCAAAACTGGCGGTGTAAAATTTCGCCGTTATACTCCACCGCCACTAAACGCGGATTGAAACCCAACTGTTGCAGTAAATCAGTTAAAAGAATTCCAGACAAACAGCCACGGCTTTCACCATTTATCTGAATCGTAATCTCATTCATAAATTGGGGATTGGGGAATTGGGCATGGGGGATGGGGCATGGGAGGTGGGGGGACTAGGGAGATGGGGAGGTAGGGGAGAATAATCACTTGTCAGTCATCAGTCAACAGTCAACACTCCCTTTTTTCCCCAATGAATAATGACTAATGCCTAATGACTAATGACTAATGACTAATGACTTCTGGTTTAATACGATTGAGTTGAGAAAGTAAATATTGGGTTACTAAAGTAGGCTGTTCGGCTTGCATGAGCGATCGCACTACTGCGATACGTTCAGCTCCTGCATCGATGACATCATTAATATTATTTGCATCTATTCCTCCAATGGCAAACCAGGGAATTGAGCAATTTTTCGCTGCATAGCTGACATATTCTAGTCCTGTGGCTGCTTTACCTACTTTTGTAGGAGT
Organism: Nostoc linckia z4; assembly: GCF_002608075.1. Lineage (GTDB taxonomy): Bacteria > Cyanobacteriota > Cyanobacteriia > Cyanobacteriales > Nostocaceae > Nostoc > Nostoc linckia. The sequence goes on along the minus strand of NZ_LAHA01000033.1, from coordinate 22,953 downwards.
TTCATAAACTGGCCCCACGCCAATGTAATCTGCACCTTCAGTGAGTGCGCGTTGCATTTCTTCTGCATTTGTGGTGGAAAGACCTATGATGCGCTGGGAACCGAGTAGTTGCCTAGCAACGGTAACGGACATATCTTGTTGTCCTAGATGCACTCCATCGGCATCCACGGCTAATGCTAAATCTACGCGATCGTTGATGATAAACAAAGCGCCGTAAATGTGGCATAACTGCCGCAGTTTTTTGGCTTGTTCTAGACGCAAAGAATCATCAGCGTTTTTGTCGCGGTATTGTACGAGGGTTAATCCACCTTTGAGTGCAGCTTCCACATTGTTCAATAAATTTTCACTAGGGGAAGTAACAAGATACAAACGCGATCGCCATAATAATTGATGGCGCTGATAACCCATTAAATTACTTTCTAGGGTGTAGACTTGATAACGCATTTGCTTACAAGCTTTGGCCATACTTTGCTGGTGAAGCTTGCTATATTCTTCCAGCACTCGCAATGCTTCTTCTATCCGACAAAAGTTAGCTTGCAACACCGATTTTATACTAACTCGTTCTTCTTCCTGAGGATGGGTTAACTCAGTCCCCGGATCGCCTGGTGTATCTCGCGCCGCCCGCAATTCTGGGGTATGCCACTTGGCTAGTTCTTGCCGCAAACGCTTACATTCAAGAGCAAATTGGGCATTATTCAAGCCAAAGCGACACCATTCTTCAATAATTCGCAAGCCCTCACGAGCGCGGTCTAAATTGGCGTCTAAAATCCGGTAAACAACTTGCTGTATTTGCTGTTTTTGGCTGTATGGCTCGACCATCACCACAACCCCGTTAGTACTTTCATCGAAATGTGAATTATCATACGTCTTAGTAACCATAAGTTAATTAATTTACTTTTTTTGACTGTAATTTGGTTAAATCTACGTAAAAAATGTGCGAATAAGGGTTATGTTAAATTATCCCATGTTCGTATAGGTAGCGATCGGGGTTTTGAGGCTACAGTTTAGCATTAAAAATTCATCTAGGATTCTTATTTGATTTGGAGAAATACACGTAGGTGCGTTAGGCTACGCCATAACACACCCTACTGGACTGACACAGCTAAAATAGTGCAATACTAAACTGTTGTGGGGTGGGCATCCTGCCCGCCCTGACAGGTGAGGACACCCATCCCACAATAAAATTTATTGTAATATTTAAAACTTGTCACGCCACTACAGATACTTATAGAACTTACGACCTAAACGGAGTGTAGGGAAGCAATCCCAGCCTCAGGGGGTTTTGATAGTGCTTGTAATTCTTCCCAACTGTAGTGACGGGGTAATTCAATTGGTTTGCTATTGGCTCCTAATCCCAACTTAACTGTAGGCTGGAGTTCGTGAATCAATTCCTCGGCGTATTGTGCTAGTTTATTGCCTGCAACTCCACCAGTAATTGCTCCTGCAACGCCACCAATGCCAGCACCAACCTTACCACCAATTGACCGGCCTAATGCCGCTCCAGCAATTCCACCTCCTACTGCACCCAATCCCATTGCAATAAGATGAGTATTAGAAGATGTTTGGTTTTGCGTTTCTAAATCAGTTTGTTTATCATTCATAAATTTGTCCATTTGTAAAGAATCGACAACAGTCAACAGTCAGGGTGGGATAATGGTAAAGGTTGGAAGAATATTCTCAACAATCTGCGTTTAGTTATTCAACCTTTCGTTTTATTTAACCTTATATATCCCTGGTTAACAGTTTTTTCCATTCCTGAGCTTTCTAATGATTTTTCTAAACTTCAATCCATTGTTTATAGGCTAACTTCTCCAATTTTCACCTTCCTGGCTCACCCTGAATTCTATTTTTCCTCTGCCTAAAGTGACACAACAGGGATAAATAGGTTGTGTGTGTGATCTAGTTTATCCTCTGGCTAATACTTAGATTATTAATTCTCAATCTTGGCATTGGGTATTGGGTATTGGGCGATCACTTTCCCTTACCCCCGCCACAATCGCTTACAATCTCCATCGCCACACCAATGGCTACATTTCCCTTGCAATACTTTTGGCGCGGCTTTTGGGGGGCGATTTTGCCGTGGGATTGTTAGCGGGCTTGGACTTTGAACTCTTGATCCTGGACAGCCCACAAGCGAAAATATCTGATTTAGGCATGTATCAGCTTATATTTGTCCAATACTTTCAAGTTGCATCTGAGTTGCATATGAGTTGCAATTGAGTATCTCTCCAGATAATATGATGTCCATAAATCAAAACTGCCAATCAACAAACAGTTTAAATTCGTAGACTCGTGATGCATAAATCCCCCGTAATTTATGCGGACGATATAAGCAAATAGCCGAATAGATTCAGCTTAATCCACGAGACCTTAACACAAGGAATAGCTAATTGATTGGTTAATTATTAACAATAAGGAGGTGATTTATTTGTACGGGTGTCAACAAGTATTGATTTATGCTGACAAAGACTTAAAATCAATTTGAGAATTTATTTGTTCAGAATCAAATAAATTATCAAATTACGCTATCTACTACGCTCGTCAAATCTGGTTCAAGGCGAAACGCTATATAACCAAATTTGAGCTAGATAGTGAGATGAAATCAACCCGTCACTTTCAAACCCTGTACTCTCAAGCAGCACAACAGTTATGCCGTGCTGTGTATGAGTCGTTTGCATCTTTTAAGCAGCTTAATGCTTCTTATAGACGTGGTGAACTGGCAAACAAACCAAAACCACCAAGATATAGAAAAAAAGGTTTCAAAATAATCAGCTACCCTAAGCAAGCATTAAAGCTAAAAGACGGACAAATCAGAATACCTCTTGGTTCTCAAGTAAAAGTATGGTTTAAACTAGATTCTTTCACTCTACCTATGCCATCAAACCTAAATTTTGAGGACATAAAAGAGTTAAGGATTCTACCTAGAAATCGTTGCTTTTATGCGGAGTTTGTCTATAGAACCAATACTGTGGCATCCGATGTATTTTATTTGTTGTACTTAATTTATTCTATGAATAATAATACTTCTGCATTAGTAGGAGAAATAGCTAAACAGTTATCTGTCGTTGTTCAAGGTCCCATTGTTGGCAAGCCAAATGACTCTTTTGAGGAACGATTAACTGAACAGTGTCTCAAAAGTATTCGTCATTACCTACCGGATGCAGAAATTATTCTTTCCACTTGGAAAGGGTCAGATGTATCCAGTTTAAACTTTGATATTCTTGTCGAAAATGAAGATCCTGGCAATTTTATCCGTCCTGATGGTGAACCCAACAACATCAATCGACAAATTGTTTCTACAAGAGAAGGATTGTCGAGGGTAAAGCGAGAATACGCGCTAAAAATACGGACTGATTGCATTTTTCAAGGTACAGGATTTTTGTCTTACTTTGGGCAATACAATGAGCGACTTCAACAATTCAAGATTTTTAGAGGAAGAATTCTTACCTGTGCCATCTATTCAAGAGATCCCGTAAAAGCACCGCTTTTATTTCATCCAAGTGATATCTTCTACTTTGGATTTACAGAGGATATTCTTTATTTATTTGATATTCCCTTAGCACCAGATTATGAAACCACTAGCTGGGTTGAATATAGATCAAATACATTTATTATGCACTACTTCTGGGGTTGTAAAATTAGATACTACCCAGAACAGTACTTGTGGATCAAGTGCTTAAATAAGTCTGGAATTCCAATTGAACTAAATTGGAATTTTGATGCTAATCCTTTACTAGTCTTTCAATCCGAGCTTTCTCTGATTAATAATTTTATTTTTCTTGATCCTGAACAAGCTGGTGTTGTTTTACCACAAAAAATTTTATGTTATGGGTTAAGCTACACATACAACTTTAATAAATGGTTGAATCTATATCAAGAGTATTGCCTGCATAAAAATATTACGCTTTTAGCTTATCGGTCGTTTCTTGCATCGTTTATACACAATTCTAAAGCTATTTGTATAAAGTTATTCACATGCTCTGGGTATCTCATCATATTAATAGCTACAGCACTCTTGAAAAAGTTTTATAAGCTTTTTAGAGCATACTAAAAATTGACAATTGCTATCTTATTTAATTTTCTGAATAGGTTTAACTCAGTAATGCAAATTTTAAGCCATCGAGGTTACTGGAAAGGCAATCACGAAAAGAATCAAGAGGTTGCTTTTCATCGCTCTTTTAAATTGGCTTTCGGAACTGAAACAGACTTGCGTGATTTAGCAGGAGAACTAGTTATCTCTCATGATCCGCCAGTTGGTGAAGAAATTACAGTAGAAAAATTTTTCCAACTCTATCGTGAATATGATAATGATTTGCCGCTTGCACTTAATATTAAGTCAGATGGCTTACAAACACGCCTCAAAGTTTTACTAGAAAAATATTCAATAACAAATTATTTTGTGTTTGATATGTCTTTGACAGATGCATGGTTATGGTTGAATCAAGGATTCCGCATTTTTACTCGTGAAAGCGAATTTGAACCTACTCCTTATTTTCAAGAACAAGCAGTAGGGATTTGGATTGATTGCTTTTTAAGTGATTGGGTAAACGAGCAAATAATTACAAAGTATCTTCAGCACGGCAAGCAGGTTTGTCTGGTTTCCCCTGAATTACATCATCGAGAATATCTATCTTTTTGGAAATATCTCAATACACTTCCAATTATTCAATATCCTAATTTGATGATTTGCACCGACTATCCTGAAGAAGCCAAGATAGTATTCAGATAAAATACTTCTCTTAACTAAATCAATATGTGTAAAATCAAAGCGGTCATCTTTGATATGGACGGCGTACTTATTGATGCAAAAGATTGGCACTATGAAGCATTAAACCGTGCTTTAAAACTGTTTGCTTACGAAATTAATAGGTACGATCATTTAGTTACATTTGATGGATTACCTACGCGCAAAAAACTAGAAATTTTAACAAAAGAACATGGTCTACCAATCGCTTTACACAGTTTTTTGAACGAGTTGAAACAACTTTACACACTTGAGTTGGTACATGCTCGTTGTAAACCAATTTTTCAGCATGAATATGCACTTTCTAATCTTAAAGCATTAAGTTACAAGCTAGCAGTAGCTTCAAACTCAATTCGCCATACAATCGAAGTAATGATGCAAAAAAGCAATTTGATAGATTACCTAGATGTTATTCTCAGTAATCAAGATGTGAAGTTCGGTAAGCCTGACCCTGAAATATATTTAAAAGCAATAAGCCAACTTGAACTAAAACCTCAAGAATGCCTGGTCGTTGAAGACAATGAGAACGGAATTCGAGCAGCACAAGAAGCTGGAGCAAATTTAATGGTAGTGGAGTCAGTTTATGATGTTACGTTGGATAATATTTTGAATCGGATACAACATATTGAGGCTTATCTAAAATGAATATTTTGCTATTAATGGCAGGGGGAAGTGAAGCATTTCAGGAAGCTGGTTATGCATACCCCAAGAGCCTAATTGAAATAGAAGGTTTGCCACTTATTCAGCATGTTATACAGAGTCTAGAGAGTTTATATACTAGCAATAGTAAACTGATTTGTATGGTACGTCGAGAAGAAAATCGTCGTAGCTATATTGGATCAGTAATTCATCTCATATCGCCTCAAGCAGTAGTGATTGAAATTGAGCAATCTACATCTGGAGCCGCTTGTACATCTCTGCTTGCAGTTGAACAAATTGATACACAAGAACCACTAGTTATTGTCAACAGCGATCAGATTATTGAAACTAATCTATCAGTTGTTTTGGGTGAATTTCGCTATAAGGGGTTTGATGGAGGAATAATTGTTTTTGAGGCTGTACATCCTCGCTGGTCTTATGTCCGATGCAATTCACAAGGATTGGTAATAGAAGCTGCTGAAAAACGCCCTATCAGTAACCTGGCAACTGCCGGTTTTTATTATTTTGCTAAAGGACAAGATTTTGTAAATTCTGCCAAAAGCATGATCAAAAAAGATGCCCACATCAGTGGACAATTTTATGTTTGTCCTGTCTATAATGAAATGCTGCTAAAACAAGCAAAAATTGGAGTTTACAAAATTCCACGGTCTGCTTATTTTTCACTAGCAACACCTCAAAATCTACACACTTACGAAGAATATCTAAGACACAAAAATACACAACCCTCCTATGCGTAAAGCAAGATTAGAATCAATGGTTAGAGGGTGGATTGTAGGAAATTTTACTCCTTCTCTTTATCAAACTAATGATGTGGAATTTGCTGTGCAGTCTTACAAAGCTGGAGCCTATGAAGAATGGCACTACCACAAGATCGCAACCGAAATCACAGTTATTGTAGTCGGCGAAGCCGAAATGGCGGGTCAAAGATATACATCTGGGGACATTCTGGTGATTGAATCTGGAGAAGAAACAGATTTCAAAGCCATTACAGATGTGATCACAGCAGTTGTCAAAATTCCTGGCGCAAACAACGATAAATATGTCCGAGGAGCTAATTAATGTTAAATATTGTTATTCCAATGGCTGGAAAAGGTAGCCGTTTCAAAAATGCAGGTTATACCTTACCAAAGCCAATGATTCCAGTTCATGGTAAACCCATGATTCAAATTGTAATTGAAAACTTAGAGCCTTCTCGTGAACATCGCTTTATTTTCTTGTGTCTTCAAGAACACTTAAAGCAATTTTCACTAAAAAAACTCTTATCAGAATTAGCGCCAAACTGCTTAATCATAGAAGTTGATCAAGTAACCGAAGGTGCAGCCTGCACTGTTTTACTTGCTAAAAAATACATCAACAATAATGATCCATTAATGATAGCAAACTGTGATCAGTGGATTGATATTAATATCAATGCTTATTTAGAAAAGATGGATCAAACTGAGGCAGATGGCTTCATTATGACAATGTGGGCCGATGATCCTAAGTGGTCTTTTGTTCGTCTAGATACTTTTGACCATGTTTGTGAAGTTGTTGAAAAAGAAGTTGTATCTAATCAAGCAACAGTTGGAATTTACAACTACCGAAGAGGAGCAGATTTTGTAGAAGCAGCTGAAGCAATGATTATCAAAAACTTTCGAGTCAATAATGAATTTTATGTTGCTCCTGCTTATAACCAAATGATTTCTAAAAACATGAAGCTTGACTTTTATAACATTGGGCAAGATGGTTTTGGTATGCATGGTCTTGGTACTCCTACTGATTTAGAACAGTTTTTGCAACATATTCCTGCCTCTCGTTTATCTACAAACTCTAAAATTTGTGCTTAATTTATTATGCAAATTTCCTCAAAAGACTTCTCAGTTGTTATTCAAGGGCCAATTTACGGTCAACCCTCAGATCCAAAAGAGTTTCAATTAACTCAAAAAGCTATTGAAAGTGTAAGAAATAATCTCCCAAACGCAGAAATTATTCTCTCAACTTGGGAAAATGACTATACAGAGCATATTAATGGTTATGATTTTATACTAAAAAACAAAGATCCGGGTAGTATTACATTTAATGACACTACTCTAAAAAATAAATATAACAATGTCAATCGACAAATTGTTTCAACTCAAAATGGATTGAATAAAGCTACTCGAAAGTACGCTATTAAGCTAAGAACTGATTCATATCTTATTAATACAAACTTCTTGTATTACTTGGATAAATATAAGTTAAGAAATAAAAATTATTTATTCTTCAAAGAAAGAGTATTAATTCCAACTTTATTTACTTGTAATCCAAGGAGAGCTCCCTTACCATTTCATGTAAGTGATTGTTTTCAAGTAGGTAATTTAAGTGATTTGCAAGATTTATGGAATATTCCTCTAGCACCTGAACCTGACACAACTCGCTATTTTCAAGATAGATCTAGACCGTTTATTTTCACATATTCGACAGATTACCTGTTGCGATATGTTCCAGAACAATATATTTGGATTACATTTTTAAAGAAAAAATATGGACAAATTTCGTTAGACTACCATAGCGATATAAACTTACGTAATTTTTTTACTAGTGAGCTTTCTATCGTAAATAATTTTATCATTCTAGACGCACTTGATTTAGGTGTTTACATTAATAAAGAAATTATGAATTCTAAGCATAAGAAATGCAATTATTCATTTAAAGAATGGGAAAGTTTATATCAAATCTGTTCAAAAGAACATACATTATTGTTTTATACAATTAATCTTTTTATGCAATTTCTAATTGCAATATTTGGATACAATATATATTATCTTTATCGGTACTTAAGCAAAATAAAAGAGTAAAAAAAGGCTATAATGCTTGAGCCTATCCCACTATTCTCAAAATCTCTAACTCTTACCGTAAAAAGTACTTAAAAACCTTGATTTTTCATTTTTACTTCTCAACTTTACTTTGGGTTTTTCGCGCAAATATTATTAGCAGGATAGGTTCTACTAGTTGCGCCACCGCGTGTTTTTCTACTTTTATTGCTAGGGGTGCAAATGCTTTTTGACCAGAGTAAACACAATTAAGAGGACGTAAGATTTCATAACGGTCTACTGTGCCAAATCCTATGGCTACCAAGAAATATCCCTTTACTGGCAGTACAGCGCGAGAAAGAGCTAAACCCAAAAGTGTGACTTGAACCATTAAATGAGCTTTTAGCTCAAGATATGCTTCGCAAAGCCGACAATCGCTAATCCAAAGATTTCAGAACTTACGCGATCGCCCGCCCACCTAAAATTCCTCCAAGAGCGCTGCACTCTTTGACCCAAGCCCAGCCACAGCCAGAAATTTCCTCGCTTGAAAAATGGGGGAAAGCGATCGCACCGTGCAAAATTTCCTAAGCGATGCCAAAACTGGGTATTGAGCATCATTGTTGTTGTTTTATTAAAATCTTTAGAACGACATAAGGGCTATTTCGTGTAATGCTCTTAACAGTTGTAAAACCTTTTAAAGACTCAATTCATCTTCTTCGTGCTGCTGTTGCTGTTGCCTTAACTGCCGCCCATAATCGATCAGCTGCTGATTCCAGTCAACTGCCTTGCACTTTACCCTAGTAGCCTGTGGCAATAACTCCTTGACTGCCCGTGCAGCTGTATTGCCAGCGTCATCTGTTTCAAAAGCCACCCGTACATTAGGAATGTGCCGCAATCGCTCTAGCGGTAAGCTATTGGGGCTATCAACTGCCATGTACATCGTTCTTTTTGGTGGCACGTCGCCTCGAACTTGATACTCCAGTATTGCAAAGGATATGGCATCGATGGGCGATTTCAAAAGCACTAATCTTTCAACTGGAGAGTTTGACTGTTCACCTAAATAAAAGTAAAACCAACTCTCACGGCGTTAGGTTCCTTTAAGATAACCCTTAAACGTGTTGTTTTCTCCCCGCGTCCCACGCAGGAATGCACCTTGAGGTAAACCGTCGAGATTCCGCATCACGAACACAGCATTCTGTTGGTCATCGGCGTAAACCAGTCCAGCCTTGTGTATGAGTTTGACAAAATCTTGGGGTATGCCCCGGTTTTGGGTCAGGTAGTGAGCAACTGCTGGCCATTGGGGTTTGTCCTCAACTGGTAACTGGAATGGGGGACGTGGTTCAGTCTGGATAATCTCACTAGTCATCTTAAGAGAATGGGCGATCGCCGCCCTTGAAGCTCCTGCCTCCCCAAATCGGTCGTGTAGCGAAGCGTAAGCTTGTCTGACTTTTCACGGGATGTGGAAAGTCAGAACGGTCAACAGTCTTCTAAAAAATATTTTTTACTTGGAAGTCCCTTATCTAATATTTTCAATGCTTGGACGCTCCAATAAACGACGTTGTTCTCCTTGCTGAATTTCACGTTCTAAGAAATAATTCAGTAAAGTTCGCAGCAAAACAATCGCTCCCAAATTCAAAATATCTTGGCGAGTTGGTGCTACTGCTGTCCGCAAAATATCGCTGGCAATAGTGAATTCCAATCCCAATGCTAAGACTCGTCCTAATTGCAGACGAACTACTTCTGTGGCATCAAAATGCTGTTTGGAGCGAGAAAACAACAATTGCAAATAGGCAGCAATCCCTCGAATTACTGCTGTGCCAATTACAACTGCTGCGGCAATTTCTGTGCCTGCGGCTAAATAACCGACAATAACTTTTAGCCATGTTTCTAAAGGAGTAGTTTCCCTAGCCTCTCCCCCGCCTTCTACATTCAAACTCAACAGCAAAACTAGTCCAAGAATTAAAGCTAGGGGCAATAGCAAAGTAATCAATGAATTGCGCGATCCCTCTGTTTTCATGTTTACTTTATTCTTTGAGTTATGCAGTCACCAACGCGCAAAGCATTGGCCATAATTGTTAATGTCGGGTTAACGCCTGAATTTGAGGGGAAAAAACTACTATCTACAATATACAGATTATCAACATCATGGGTACGGCAATTGAGGTCAAGAACTGAAGTTTGGGGATCTGTACCAAATCGACAACTACCGCATTGATGGGCTACTGCTTGTTCTGGTATATGAGTGCGGGGATAAATGCTAAATGGTAGAACGTGTTTAGCACCACGGGAAACTGATTTGAGTACAGATGTCCAACGGTGAATTAGGCGATCGCTTGCTTCAATATTATTAGGTGTGTAGTCAATATGAATCCTGTCACCTACCACACGAATGCGATTATTTGGATCTGGTAAATCTTCTGTTTGCAACCACCAACCTACCGATCTCTGTGCTAACAAATATCGCTCAAAATGAGGAATTAACTTGACAAAGGGAGCCATTAATGGTGGGGCTTCTGCGGGAATCATATCAGCTAGGACATTACCTGTATTCTGCACCATACCCATTGGATAAGGAAAATCAGGTTCTCCCCAGTAAAAATCGTTAACGGCGATGGTTTTTTGAAACTGAGCGTGATTTACATCTAGATGTATTGAAACTATGGCAGTTTCCGACTGTTTCATGAAATTCCGCCCGACTAAATCGGAACTGTTCGCCAATCCGTTGGGATGTTTGTCGTTAGCAGAACGTAACAGTAAAGCAGCTGAGTTAACAGAACCACAGGCAACCACCACAATATCGCCTGTAAACCAATGCTGCTTGCCAGCTATTTCTGCTTCTATCTTTGTAACTTCTCGTCCCGACTCACTAGTATGCAACCGTAACACCTTAGCATTAGTCAAGAGGGTAACATTCGCATATTTTTCACAAGCCGGACGAATAGCATTAACATCAGCATCAGCTTTTGCGTGTACTAGACATGGGTAGCCGTCAAATGTATCACAACGAATACAGGGGCTATTAGTGCCATCGCTTTCATTCAGCTTTAATCCTAGTGGTAGGTGGAATGGGTAATATCCCAGTCCGCGTATACCATCGGCAAGAACTTGCATATCCGGTTCGTGGCTAACTGGCGGATAAGGATATGGCTGGCTGCGGGGTGGTTCGGTTGGGTCTTCTCCTTGCTGACCATGCACATCGTACAGCTTTTCTGCTTCTGTGTAGTAAGGCTCAAAGTCTTGATATTTCAAAGGCCATGCCGGAGAAATCCCGTCTTTATGAATTACCTTTTCAAAATCTCGCTCCCGCAATCGTATTAAGGCCGCACCATAAAGTTTAGTATTGCCACCAACCCAATAACCTGTCTGGGGTTTAAAAGCTTTACCTTCTTTGTCGTACCATTCCTCATCGGTATGATAGCGATGTTTTTGATAAACTTCCTGTGGGTTCCAGTTAGCTTTCTCTCTCGGCAAAAAGTCGCCTCTTTCTAAGACTAAAATCTTTTTACCTGTAGGTGCAAGACAATGAACTAGTGTTCCTCCACCTGCTCCTGTACCAATAACGATAATGTCGTAATTTTCTGTGATGCTCGTCATAATTTCATACTTATTACCACTAAATCAGTCTTAATCTGGTGTTTTCTACAAAGTCATTTGGGAATACTTGGAGCTAGTTTTTATTTTTTTTGAAGAAGAACAGAACTTACGCAAAAACTCTCTGAAACTCTCTTTACTTCGTGTCTATGTGTCCTTCTCTAACGAGACGCTACGCGAACGCCGTAGCCTGCGGCAAGCCGCTCCGCGTCTACGTTTTTTCATTATTTTGCGTAAGTCTTAAAGAATACAGAATTCAGAATACAGAATTCAGCAATCTTGACGCGACGCTCGAAGACTCTCGTAGAGAAGCCATGCAGCAGGCTTTACGCTGCGCTATCCGCCAGTCGTACAAAATACCTTTCTTGTATTCTGACGACTGACGCCAATATTGCTGTTTGATAACCCTATATAGTTCTCAAGATAGATTCTTTTACTTAGAGTAAAACTTTAATTAAAATACTGCTTCCACCCAATGGATTATACCGATTAAAAATTTACATATTACGAAAGCTAATGAACTTATAATAAAGCTCCAGATTTATCAACTAAAGTATCAAAACTTGAATTATAAGCAGCACTTATTAACGATAAAAGTTCATTGTTTTAACGTAATCTATATCTATGGTTTGAGGTAAATATATAACAACAAAATAACAATGAAGTTGAGACAAATTACCTTTGTTTGGAAATTTAGTGTAGCTTTATAGCAATTTAGTTGAAAGTGCTATTTTTTGTGAGCGATCGAGTTTAAATAACAGGAGATTCCTATGGCTGAAGCCATTGAGATTTATGACCATCGCTTGGGTGCTATTGTATCTCCGGATACTGCACTGCAAAAACTGGCTAACGGTGCAGTTCACAGCGAAGGCCCTGTTTATATCCACGAAGACGATAGTGTTGTGTGGAGCGATGCTCACGGCAACCGCCTATTACGATGGAGTCTCACCGATAATGTGAGCGTTCTACGGGAGCCATCTGATTATCAAAGCGGTAATTACCGAGACTTGGAAGGTCGTTTGGTGGCGTGTTCGTCTGGTTTGCGCGCCATCATCCGCCGTGAAGGCGATGGAGAATGGAAAGTTTTAGTTGATCGCTACCAAGGCAAACGCCTCAACAGTCCCAATGACCTGGTAGTTAAAAGTGACGGTACAATTTGGTTTACCGATCCGCCCTATGGAATTACCGAGCCAAATCAAGGTTATGGTGGCGAACAAGAACAACCCGGAAGTTATGTATATCGCTTTAACCCAGCAACAGGTGAGATTTATCCTGTGGTAACAGATATGGTACGCCCAAATGGACTGGCTTTTAGTCCAGATGAAAGTTTGTTGTATGTTTCAGATACAGCTGCATTTAATATTCCAGGCGGGCCTCATCATATTCGCGTCTACGATGTTGTAGATAGTCGATGGACAAAAAACGGACGCGTGTTTGCAATCATCGAACCAGGACAACCTGATGGACTGAGGGTTGACGAACATGGCAATGTTTTTACAACTTCTCAAGACAGCGTACAAGTATATAGCTGTGATGCAACTCCATTAGGAAAAATTCTCGTACCGGAAACATGTGCTAACCTGACTTTTGGTGGTAAAGAACGACATCGCTTATTTATCACAGCCGGTCATTCCTTGTATGCGATCGACCTTCAAACCCGTGGTGTACAGCTATGATTTATCAATTTGTGCTGGGTATGGCGATCGCTATGTGGGTACTACCAAAGGTAATCACTTTTATATTAGTTTCAGTTAATTATTCATTCCTTGGCCCTTATCTTTTAAGTTCTCTGACTCATGCATATCCTAGCGGAATCCCAGGATTAGCACTTTTACTGCTCAGAGTGAGCGTTGGCGGTTTGTTTTTGCTCCACGGCTACCCTAAAGTAAAACATCTGCGTCGCTGGGCAGAATCCATCAATACACCAGTGTTTCTTTGCTTTATATCTGCGTGGACAATGTTAGGTGGTGGATTTTTCCTCATCTTGGGATTTCTCACACTTTTGGCAACTTTGCCGATTTTGGCTTCTATGTTATTTGCTATATTGTTACATCTAATAGAAGGTAAGCCCTTTGTGGCTACAGATCCTTATTTAATTCCCGGAGATCAGTATAAAGGCCCTTTAGGAAAAAGCGAACCACCTAGTTGGGAAAAAGCCTTTATGTATTGCGTGATGCTAATTGCGATCGCTGTTTTTGGCCCTGGTGCTTATTCGCTGGATGCTTTAATTTTTGGAGGGTGATGAGGGGGAAGAAAAAACAGGCCGATCCGAACTCTATTGCCTGATAGTGCTTAAAACGATTGAATACTCACAAATTCCTCACAATTTTTTCTTATTTTGATACTCACAATTGGTTTATATTTTGGTGTTGTGCCCAAATATAACTAGAAATCTGCAATATGGACTGAAAAGGCTGTTTAGCTTTTATGTAGCAATTCTTTATACCCTTATGGTATAAGTATTTTTAGACCATATTGCCAGATATTATACGCATCCTACCTCAATATTTGTTGGATGTAGGTTGAATTTTGGGAGTGTTCCGTTAGTTTCTAACTCCTCTAATCACAATTAGAACTTTTTCATTCAGCCTTACTTATTTGGAATAAAGCGAATGACAGCAGATCTTTTAGCACGGAAGGAAACATCCTTCGTTCTTTGGCATGTCGGCAATACTACTCCAGTTCCATCTTTAATCGTTGGGCAAGTAAAACCAGGCGCACCATTAACCTTCATCGATAAACAGGAATTCCCCTTGACACAAGTTCCTGGTTTCCCAGACCTTTGGGAAATTTCAGCAACAAAATGCAACCTTAAAGATGGTGAAGTTTATCATTACTGGTTTGAAGTTACCGTCAGTCATCCCGATCCTAATCGAGCTGGTAAGCGTCTGCGGGTTACTGACCCCACTGCATACATGGTAGATTGGCGTTTAACTCCCTTCGTCGATTCTCCCTTCAATGATGACGATCGCTACCCCCCGGCTGTAATCAAATGTGCGATCAAAGATGGAGTCGCCAAACTTGTAGCTACTGACTTGGGTGGCGAGGAAATTAGCTTTCCTCATACAACCAAACTTGAGACCTTGCCAACGAATAACCAGTTGGTGATTTATGAACTCCCCACCACCTGGTCGCGATCGTCGGAAGTCGGGGGGCGTAACATGGGTGTTGGTACTTTCCTTGATGTGGCTGCCCTCATTGAAAAAGATCTCGAAGCTCCAGACTTTTCTGAACTTGATGTGGTAGAGAAAGGAAAGTCTTATTTAACTGAACTCGGTATCAACGCCCTCGAACTTCTTCCTCCTGCTGATAGCACTTATAATCGCCAATGGGGCTATGGCACCACTAACTACCTGGCTCCAGACTTTGAACTCGGCTTACCCAGCTTCTACAGTTGGAGTACACCAAACCGCGACCTTGCCAAGCTGATCGATATTTGTCACACCAATGGCATACGCTTTTTTGTGGATACGGTCATGGCTTTCTCGAAAAACAACCCTTATCTTGCGGTGGCGTGTGACGACTTCTTCATCCTCGACCCTTCTCAAGCTAAATCAGACCCAGACGCTCACAACTCACGTGCTAAGGACGATAATAACCTGCGTAACGCTTATGGGGCATCCCTTTTCCGCTACGCCAAAATGGTTCGAGGATACGATCCCATATCGGGTAAAGTTCAAACTATCTCGCCTGGTCGTCAACTGATGAAGACCGCACTAACCCGTTGGATGAATGACTTCCACATTGACGGACTGCGACTTGACAGCATTGAAAATGTTTATAATTGGGACTTTATTCAGGAATACAAAGATCTTGCTCGCGAACTCAATCGGCTGCGCTTCGCAGTACAAGGAGCTAACGGTGCGGAGGAACGTTTCCTGGTTGTTGGTGAAGAACTCAATGAACCCAAAGCCCTCCTATCCCAACAGCGACTCGATGGTCTTTGGCACCAAAGCTTTAAGGACTACATCCGTATGGCTCTCATCGGTCGCCATCACGAAAGCGAACCTTGGAACTTTGCCGAAACAGTCCGTAAAGCAATTGATTGTCGTCGATTCGGCTATTCTGACCTGACTCAAGCGATCCTTTATCTGACTTCCCACGATGTCGAAGGCTATCGAAACGAACGTCTCTACAACTTCTTTCAGGAAAATGGCGTTTTTGATTGCGAAAAACGTTTCAAGTTGGCTTTCACTTGTCTCCTTACAGCAGTTGGCATTCCCATGATTCTTGCTGGTGACGAATTTGCCGACCAGCACAATCTTTTTGACGCTAAGGGAAATGTTAATCAGGAGGGTGGTAAGCAAGTCGATCCCGTACACTTTGGTCGCCTTGCCGATCCCTGGCGTAAAAACGTCAAGGATTATGTCTCTCGCCTCATTAAATTTCGCACCAGCTATGATGCCCTTGCGGTTAACGACACTGACTTCCTTCACGTCGATTTGAATGACAATAAGCGAGTGTTGGTGTGGCGTCGGGGTCGCCCTAACTCAGACAAACAGGTTGTGGTGGTCGCAAACTTTTCTGATTTCATCACTTCCAATGCTGAAAGTCCTGGTGCTGAATATTTTGTACACAATTGGCCTGCTACTCCACCAGGAAAACATTGGTACGAAGTTTCACAAAAGGATGCCAAACGTCTTGTCGATTCTAATCGAGTAGGGCGTGAACCAATATATTCCTGGGAAGCGAAGGTTTATGCCTTGTTCTAATCAATACAGCATTGATTCCTCAGTAAAACCCAAAATTATCTGTTTGGGCGGGGTGTAGGGTATGGGGTGTAGAGAAGTTGTAAGTAAAATCAAGTTTTTATAGAAAGATAGCGTGAAAACCCCGTGCATTTATGCCGGGGATGAAACGCTTTTGTATAGGCAGGCAATAGACAACAGGGTTATAAAAGAATAAAGTGTACGGAATTTTGTTCAAAAATCAAATAGGATTCTTATTGCAGAGAATCCATTTTATTCGGCAATTAACAAGATTGTATGTCCGTCAGGGTCTTTAACTAGACAACCTTGCCGATAAGGAAAGGAATTCTCGGTTAACTGTACAAGTGGCGATATAAACTGAATTCCATCACGCTGTAGCTTATCTATTAACGACTCAAGATTATTCACAACTAGCTGAATTTGCATCGTTGCAATATCGCAACTTTTCCAATCACTCGGTATGGGACGACCTTTAAAGGGCAAAATATAATCTAGTAGTTCAATTCCTACACCACCTTGGATTGGTCGCAGTGCTGTAATTTGGACTTTGGCATCTGGCAAATTATCCAAGCGAGTTTGAGTTAAACGCCAGTTAAGGCTACGGCTATGGATTTGCATTCCTAAGAGGTCGTGGTAAAAGTGTAGACTTTGTGCAGTGTTAGAAATAGCGATCGCACTATGATCGATTCCCAAAAACAAGCGATGTCTACCGACAAGCCGCTTTGCGTCTACGCTTTTTTGATGCCATTTATCTTGTCCTTTATCAGCAGGAAACCAGATTAACTCTAAATCATGTCCATCGGGGTCTTTAAACTTAAAAGCACGGACACCAGCAGATGCTTGATTATCTGGTGGTATTGTTTGCGGCGCAGTGGATATTGGTTCAATGGAAAATGAACGCAGATGACTATAAGCCCGATCCATATCGCTGACTACAATGGCTAAATGTTGAAACCACAAATCATTACTTTGGGAATCGCTAGGAATGGGTTGAGAGTCAGCGTTCAAATATTGCATCAACTCTATCAGTTCATCTCCTAATTGCAATGTGATGATGCGAATTTTGGCTCCGGCTACGTTTTGTAATTTGCTGTAATCCTGGCTTGCAACTGTGATATCGTTCGCTAGTTCAAAGCCGAGTGCCTTTGTATAGAAATTAAAAGAACGATCGCAGTTTGTTACTGTTAAACTAATAGCTCTAATTCTTTGTACGTCTACATCGATTTGGCTAGACATATTTAATAGCCTTTGTACTTGCAAATTTTATTGAATTTTAATCAATAAAATATTTTGAAAATTTTTTAGAAAATTTATTTTTTATTGAATACATATTTTTTCTATAGGACTCCTATTTGATTTTTGAACAAGATTCAGTACACATCTATACCCTTCTTTTCTGTTCCCTGTTCCCTATTCCCTGTTCCCTACCTACGCAGATAATTTCAGGAATCAAATCGGATTACTATAGCTTCATGTTTTCAATATTGCATAAGATAATAAAAGTTAGTGGAAATTTTTATAGTCCTTTGGGAATAGTTTTTTATTCCTCCAAAAGTTGGAGGCGATCGCCACTTCAAACTCTTAAAGTAATCCCATAATCAAAATATCATCAAAAATCTCAGTGTAATGTATTTTTTCACACTGGTTATGATATCAATTGCCTGTCAAATTTACATCAATGATTAATGACAATAAATCTCTCAAAAGTAAATATTATCAGCCAATACGGTTTAAATTTGCCTATTTTTTCTTACCCATGTTTCCTTACTGTACAGATAAACTTTATTAACACCAAGCGTATTGTATTATGAGCTATTCTCCTTATTTACTTAAAGGTCAAAAAGCACTTGTAACGGGTGCTAGTTCTGGTATTGGTGAAGCCATAGCTCGCAATTTGGCATTGTGTGGTGCAGCAGTAGTGGTAAATTATCATTCTGAAGGCGAAGAAGCTCAAAAAATTGTTGACGATATTAAAGCTAATAATGGTGAAGCTTTTGCTGTTCAAGCTGATGTGAGTCAGGAAGACCAAGTAAAGGAAATGTTTCGGCAAACATTCCAGCAATTTGGAACCATTGATATTTTAGTAAATAACGCAGGTCTGCAAAAAGATGCACCTTTTGTAGACATGAGCCTTAATCAATGGAATACAGTAATTGGAGTCAACTTGACAGGACAATTCTTATGTGCGCGAGAAGCTGCAAAGGAATTTTTACGTCGGGGTGTGCGGCCACAAATTTCATCTGCCGCAGGTAAAATCATTTGCATTAGTTCAGTGCATGAAATTATTCCTTGGGCGGGTCATGTTAATTATGCGGCTAGTAAAGGAGGCATTAATATGATGATGCAAAGTATTGCCCAAGAACTTGCTCCGCACAAAATTCGCGTTAATAGTATTGCTCCTGGTGCAATCAAAACTCCAATCAATAAATCAGCTTGGGATACTCCACAAGCAGAGGCGAAGTTATTGCAACTGATTCCAGCAAAAAGAGTGGGTGATGTAGAGGATATTGCCAAAGCTGCTGTTTGGTTGGCTTCTGATGACTCTGATTATGTTAATGGCACAACACTTTTTGTAGATGGTGGTATGACCTTGTATCCAGGATTTACAGACAATGGCTAAAAGTGATTGGCAACTGCCAAATTTTTTTATGGGCATTATCGAGTCTCTTGCAAAAGTCATTTATATAGCGGAACAATACAGTTCGGGGAAAGGGGAAAGGGGAAAGGGGAAAGGGGAAAGGGGAAAGGGGAAAGGTTTTAAATACATCAGACCTGCCTTGAAAATAGGGCATTGGGCAGAAGTTCATACTCCTTATCTGAACCGTATTGAAAGGCAGGGGAGAATAATAACTCCCCAGTCAACAGTCAACAGTCAACAGTCAACAGTCAACACTCTAATGACTAATGACCAATAACCTATGAACATTCTTAATCAAGCACAGGCTTTTGGTTCACCAGGAATCGATCCTCGCTGGACTCATGCTAATAAAGATGGAGTCGGAACAGCCTATTCTACCTCCAGTCGTGTGTGGTTTACAATTTGGAATGGTATTATCACTGAAATCTACCATCCCACAGTAGACAAGCCGCAAATTCGAGATTTGCAATACCTAATTTCTGATGGCAAAAGCTTTTTCCACGAAGAAAAACGCCATCTAGAATCAAAAGTTGAACGGATGTGGAATGATGGTTTGGGATACCGCATTACTAATTGCGATCGCCAAGGACGTTATACCATCATCAAAGAAGCGATCGCCGACCCCCATTTATCCTGTATATTACAACACACAAAAATTACAGGAGATCCAGAGTTTACTTCTCAACTCCAGTTATACGCTTTGTGTGCGCCGCATCTGCACGTCGGAGGTACAGGTAATAATGGTTACGCCATAGAAGTTGCTGGGTATCGGATTCTGACAGCCGAAAAACAAGGAAGATGGATAGCGTTGGCTGCTACAGTGCCATTTACCCGTCTTTCCTGCGGTTACGTAGGTCAAAGTGATGGTTGGACAGATTTAGCTGACAACTTTCGGATGGATTGGGAATTTGGTTGTGCTTTGGATGGTAACCTTGCTTTGACTGGACAACTCAATTTAGATGATAGTCACGAGTTTACTTTAGGGTTGGCATTTGGCACAAATTTGCACAATGCAGTTTCTACATTGTTTCAATCACTCAATATTCCTTTTGAACAGCAAAAGCAAAATTACATCGAACAGTGGAAGCGATCGCGGCAGGACATCAAACCATTAGAAAATATTTCCTATGACGATGGCAAGTTGTATCACAACAGTATTAGCTTACTTTTGGCACATGAAGATAAAACTTATCCTGGTGCGTTAATTGCATCTATAACTATTCCTTGGGGTGAAACCAAAAACGACCAAGACCAAGGAGGATATCATCTCGTTTGGACGCGGGATTTGGTAAGTAGTGTAGCAGGTTTGGTGGCTGCTGGGGAAAAAGATACAGCAGTGCGATCGCTAATTTATCTCGCTACCAGCCAGCAGGAAGACGGCGGATTTGCTCAAAATTTCTGGGTTGATGGCAAACCTTATTGGCAAGGTATTCAACTTGATGAAGTAGCATTTCCAATTTTATTGGCACGGCTTTTATACCGCGAAAATGTATCGCTAAATTTTAATATTTACCCGATGATTTTGCGGGCAGCAGGTTATTTAATTCGCCAAGGCCCTGTTACCCAACAAGAACGCTGGGAAGAAAACAGCGGCTATTCACCATCAACACTCGCATCGAATATTGCTGCCTTAATTTGTGCTGCTGAATTTGTTCGTGAAAATGGCGATATAGCAACAGCAAAATTCATCGAAGAATATGCCGATTTTTTAGAATGTCATATTGAAGATTGGACAGTTACCACCGAAGGAACTTTAGTGGCTGGTATCAAACAACATTATATTCGGATTACTCCTTCAGTTATCAATAATTCTCAACTCAACGAAAATCCTAACCAAGGAAATATTCTCATCAAAAATCACCCCCCTGGTGAATCAGCAGAATTTCCCGCGAAGGAAATTGTCGATGGCGGTTTCTTACAATTAGTACGTTATGGAATTCGTAAACCTGATGACCCAATTATCGTTAATTCCGTCAAAGTAATTGACGCAATCTTGAAAGTAGATACACCAGTTGGTCCTTGTTGGCATCGTTACAATTACGACGGTTACGGCCAGCGAAAAAACGGAGAACCTTTTATCGGTTGGGGTAAAGGACGTGCTTGGCCTTTGTTGACAGGAGAACGAGGACATTATGAATTAGCTGTGGGTGGCGATGTCAAAACCTATATCAAAGCAATGGAAGGATTTGCTTCAGATACTTGTTTGTTACCAGAACAAATCTGGGATGAAACAGATAAACCAGATGCTTATATGTATTTAGGAAAACCAACAGGTTCGGCAATGCCTTTAATGTGGCCGCACGCAGAGTATATCAAATTGCTGCGGTCTACTGATGACGGTCGAGTATTTGATTTTATTCCAGAAGTAGCCAATCGCTACTTGGGTAAAAGAAACCAATGTAAATCATTAGAAATTTGGAAATTTAACCGTCAAATAAACAAAATTAAAAGAGATTATACTTTGCGAATTCAAGCTTTAGCAGCTTTTCAGTTACACTGGTCGCAGGATAATTGGCAAACCATCAAAGATACACCTGCCACTTCCACAAAATTAGGCGTGCATTTTGTAGATATTTCTGTTTACAATGCACAACAATTAATCAGCTTTACCTTTTTCTGGATTGAAAGCAATAAATGGGAAAAGCGCGATTATCACGTTGTAGTTGTTGATTAGCATCAAATATTAAAGCATAAATACAGCAGGCAAAAGGATTGAAAATCTCTTGGTATAAGAGGATGTTTGAAAAGTCATGATTGATGTATCAAATATTTTTACCCCACCCTAACCCTCCCCTTTATAAGGGGAGCCACTG
This sequence comes from Nostoc linckia z4, assembly GCF_002608075.1. GTDB lineage: Bacteria > Cyanobacteriota > Cyanobacteriia > Cyanobacteriales > Nostocaceae > Nostoc > Nostoc linckia. Next base: position 1,027 of record NZ_LAHA01000033.1, on the reverse strand, counting down.
CGTTGGACGGGTTCCCCGGCTTGAAGCAAGTGGCGTGAGGGAACTAGATTTTATTGTTTCCCACCTTACCAAGAAAAGGTCTTAAATTGCGTCACGTTGTGATTTCTAAGAGGGAACTAGATTTTATTGTTTCCCACCTTACCAAGGGGGGATTAAGGGGGGTAATTAAAATCACAGTTAACCACTTTTCAAACAAACTCTAAAAAAGAATAAAAATCTACTTATTACTCTGTCCCATTAATTTTGTGAAGTGAATTAACCTTTTTTCTTCTTTCTCTTTCTTTGCGTACTTCTCTGACGAGACGCTGCGCGAATGCGTACTTTGCGGTTAGTTCCTTAAAACACCAGCTTTCCACAAATCAAATATAAGTTCTATATGAATGAGCCTTTTTTATGCAGAATCACCAATCCCACAACCCGACAATTAACTACTGGTATGTCTGGACTGACCGAGATGGTGTCACCCACCAATCCCGTCGTCAAATTCAGGACTTCATTCACAAAGGTATAGCACCGCATACCTCCCCTCAATGGTTGTCTCAATTGAAGCAGGCTGGTGCCACAGTCACCTTCACTGTATTACCAGTTGGATGGATTGGAGAGTGGCATGAAAACCCCAAACCTCAGTGGATTGTCCCCCTCTCAGGGCGTTGGTTCGTGGAGACTATGGACGGCCAGCGAGTAGAAATGGGCCCTGGCGAAATTTCATTTGGCGCAGACCAAAGTAGCAAAGAAGACACACAAAATCATAAAGGTCATCTTTCTGGAACAGTAGGCGATGTCCCAGCTGTCCTAATGATGGTGCAATTTGAAGAAACCCCAATTATGGAGTAGCTTTAGTAATTGTAATAAAAAGTACTCGTGTTTTTAAGTTGGGCATTGGGCATTGGGCATTGGGCAAGCAGGAAGTGTGGGAGGTGTGGGAGGTGTGGGAGGAAGGAGGGGGAAGCATAAATTCTCTTTCCCCCCACACTCCCCACACTCCCCACACTCCCTCATCCCCCCATCTCCCCATCTCCCTTATCTC
>NZ_LAHA01000127.1 GCF_002608075.1 Nostoc linckia z4 | reverse complement strand
TTTATGTAATGCCCCAATGCGTAAAAGTCCGCTTGGCTTTCTTTCAGTTCTGTAGCGTGTTCTATAAACAGGGATTTAGCCCCTAGTATAGCCAAATTGCGCTCCTTTTGGGTTGCTGCTGTACGTAGCCAGTTGAGATAGCAGTTAAGGCTTTCCTCGGGGCTTGTAACGTCTGCGCACGGATCGTTTTTCAATTGCCTTAATATCCAATCCAGTGCCTCGACTGCTTTTGCCCGTCCGAAGTCATCAATAAACGTTGGTGTCCATTCGGTAATGGCTACTGCTGTATCGCTTTCGAGTGCTTTTTTGAGTAGCTGGGCGAATTGCTCCGCGCGGTCTAGCACCTCATCGAGTTCCGAAGGGATAAGATTACCAAGAATCTTTTTTACGTGTTTAGCGAACCAATCGCGGATTTGCTCAAAGATGTTTTGTTTTGCCATAGTTAATGATATTGAAGTGATGATAAATCTATTTGTCTTTTATTGTAAATGTGTTTTTTCAGTTGATGGCGGTACTTAGTTCCATGCCTAATATATTCACCAGTAGCGTACCAGGGCTTATCGCCCCACCATGCATTACCGTGAAGAAAACCGCTATTGCCATGTAAAAATGCCAATTCTTCAAAGGTCACATATTCGATTGATTGTTTAAATTCACGCTTTGTCATCGTTAAACGGTTTGATAAATACTTTCTTCTATTAGTTCGGATATGTCCATTGGTGGTTGAAGCTCGCGGAATTGCTTCATATCAAAGTAAGGCTCGTAAAACCCATTTATGTCAAATGCATTTTCGTTAGGTATTTCGCACAAGATAATAGCAGGTTCACCTTCAACCATATCAATATCTTCAATGGTGTAAATTATACCCATAACAGGGTAATTTACATTTGGCAGTTTAAAATTAAAATCTTCCACCAATTCGACTAAGCTACCTACTTTCATTGTTTTTTATTTTATCAGTTAGTATTTGTAGTATTTCAGAGTAGTTAGATGGGGTGATAATTAAATTAATATGGTCATAATTGCTCCAATATAAAATTATCTTATTATTTTCGCATATGTACATGTATTCTAAAGGAAATTCTTTCCGCTCTTTAATCTGCACCTTATTCCACTTTTCATCATCCACATACCCCACCTTTATTAAATCATGTCTTAGCTTGTTTAAAAGCTCGAAGTTATCAGGACAGTAGATAATCATGATGTAGTAAGTTTATGTTCCCCAATTGATATTATTCTGTCATCCTTCACACTATAATAAATAGCAACAGGATATGCTGTCATTACCCTTCCGTATCCATCCCATGCAAAGCACATATACTGTTTATCAGGTTTTTCTTTTGCCATTTTACGCGCAGCAGATAGTAGTTTAGGCTCATTTTGCTTAAAAGCCTTGTACACATCGGGGTCAATTTCTTTCAGTGTATAAAAATCAAGTTTACCACTCATAACATTAGCCCTTTATCGGTTAGTAATTGCTTTATGGATTCGTAGGATTCTGAAACTATTATATAAACATTTGGTGAATGATAGTTGTATTCATACATGACTTTTGCGCCTTCATTTTCTGGAATTATATCATTTATCTTAAATACATTAAACAGCCTCTTGCCTTGTTCTGTGCTCAACTCTACAAACATACCCTTACCGCTTTCTTTTGCTTTGGCTTCTTCGTAGGGTATTAGATCGGATTCAAGGAAATAGTCGCCATCTTCTCCCACGTATGAATTATCGCATATCCATTGGCCTGCATTTACATCAAAATACTTAGCATACAAATAAGGTTGCCCTGTCTCTTTGGCTAATCTCCAAGAAACCGAACCTTCTCGCGCTTCTTCTGTAGGCACCACTTTAGTTAGAAATTTCATATTTTTTTTGTTTTTAGTTGAAAATCAAGATTAATACTATTACGCCCAATATCCAGGCAAATATTCCCGCTACTCTTTCTGTGTGCTTATCCATATGCTTTTATTATGTAGTAAGCTAAAAGGGCTGCACCTGCATAAACGGGTAGTTCAACGAATAGTACACGGAGTAGGATTTTATTACGGCTCATTTTTCAGGATTGTAGAATATTACTGCCAGAAAAATTATAGCCCCTATGGCTATCATTGATGCGCCCATGTAAGTAGCCCCAATATCCAAAGCAAAGCCGCCTAGCACAATTACACATACGCTAAACACAAAAGCATCACCTACATGCGATTTGTCTTTCTTTTCGCTCATTACCTGCTGATTTTATGAAATGAAAGATACATTAATAACACCCCAGCAAAACTGGCAATAGCACACATACCAATCAGCCCCATATCAAAACAAAATGCACCAATTGATACTATTGTGAAGCCTGTAAAGAACATCTTTCTTTCTGCTTTAGTTTCCTTTGTCATGTGTTGATCTTTTTTAGTTTACACTTAAAGAATTACATACAGGGCATCTACAATCATCATAGTCCCCTGTATCTGCAATTGCACCGCCGCCCATTAAATATTCACTACTTCCAAACCATCCGCATTTTTCGCATTCTGCATCAAACCAGTGCCTTTCATTGTCGGGCAGTTTTTCAAAGTATTTATGCCCAAACTGCAAATTGTGCATAGCGTGATATAATGCCTCTATTTGTCCGTCTATTTTATAGTGTTCTTCATCACTCTTAACGCTATGATGTTTGCTAGACACCTCTTTAAGTAATTCATTTAATACTGTCAGGTGTGCTTCTGTTATTAGCCTCATAGTTCATCCATTTTAGGCAGTAAATCAGATACCTCACAGTTAAGACCCTTTGCAAGACGGTACAGGGTGTGTATGGAAACATTACGTCCTTTCCATATGCTATAGATAATAGAACGATCCATTTCTATTAGCGGTTCCAGTTGTTTAGGCATTACGTTTTTACTGTGCATGATTTCGCGAAGTTTGTAGCCCACTTTCTTTTCTAATTCTTTGATTTTTACCATATGATTCTTTTGCCCCCAAACCCCGCTTTAGGGTCGGGGCGGCTGGGTTAATTATGAATATTCCTTTTAGGATAACACTCTATACAATAAGGTGGACTGTTTTTAGTAATGCTAATATTATTGCCATCTACATAATGATATAAATGTTTAAAGCAAAACACATTCATACACCTTCTACATTTACCTGATGTTTTCTTAACAACTTCACACCCACACGATGCTACAAACGGCTTATTTCTTCCCATGTGTATTTTTCTTTCAACCTAGCTATTGCTTTTTCAGTACACATATACGCATTAATATTACCTGTACATGTACACTTACTGATTCCTAATCCAGATAATTCAACACCTGGTTCAGCTTCAACTTGCCATTTACCTTTCAGGCTTTGTGTGTAATAGATTGTGATTTGCATATCTTTTTGTTTTGTTACACAAAGATAATGACGTTTAGATAATAAACAAATAAATTACTAAATATTTTAAAAAATAAATAACCCCTGCTAAGACTAGCAAGGGTGGATATATAGTATAAGAGAGAGAAAAGGGGGGCTGCCCTATGTTATGTATAGGTCAGGTCAATCACTTGATTTCCTGTTTATCATTCGTAAAACTATATCCTTATAGTCAAGATTAAACATTACTGTCATCAGTTCTTTGCTTACCATTGTAGCGATAGGAACCATTATGTAGGATGCCTTATCCCATTTGAAATAGGCGCATAGTATTGATGTTACAATGCCGCAAAACAAACCTGCTCCAAATGTAGCACACACGCTCCAAAATGTAATTTTCCTACCCTGCAAAATCTCATAGGATATTTCCCGATAATACCTACCAGCATCCCGAATACTGTACTTAAAATCCATACCCACGCCTTAGTGAATAGGGCAATTGTTTCGTTTTTAATTTCGTCTATCAAGGTAACCGGGATTTGAGAGCTTGTAAAAGTTCTTTCTTGTCGTTTTCAAGGGATTTTATTCTTTCGTTTTTGGCTTTATCATTGGATTTTAGCCACATGCCCCAGCCCGTTAAAAGGGTTCCTCCCACACCTAAAATCCATGTAATAAGCTCCATCATTCGTAGCGATTAAGCAAGTCTTTTATTATCCTTGCATTATTCTTACGCAATATACTATTTTCTACTTTAGGGTAAAGGTCTTTTACCCAATTGGCTACCTTCAAAAAGGCTCCTTCTTTGTCGTCTTTGTTGATGTACTTGTATATGCCCTCGTTTACGTATTCAATTACCGCATCTACATCGTTTGTATCGCTCATTACGATGAAATAACAGTCCGGGCGTACCTGCTTTACCCTTCGGATTATATCAATGCCAAAAACGCCTTTTAATTGATGGTCTATGATACATATGTACACATCATCGGATAGGCTGCTTAAAAACTGCTGATGATCGGCAAAAAGGCGGTAATTATTGATACCCGTATTCTTAAAATGCTTGTCCAGCACTTTTAAAAATACATGGTTGTCATCAAGGGCATATGTTAGTATTGCTATCTCCATTAGTCACGCGGAGCATTCGGGTCTAACTTAACAGGCTCAACACCCAGAAAACGCGCCAATACAGACACAAAGCCCGTAAATACGGCCATGTACTTTAGTATCAGGTTTTCCGTTGGTATGCTTACGCCAAAATCCGTTAGATTGATTTGGATAGACAGAAATGCATATATCGCAGTAATCCATGTTAGGGCGCGTACTGTTTTGCGCACCCACATTGGCGTAGGAGTATCCAAAGAAATTACTGTCTTTTGTGCTGTTTCGGTTGCCATAATGAATATTTTTAGTAATTTTGAATTGCGATAATTATTCAAAATAGACCACTAAGCTGTCCTAACAGGGCGGCTTTTTTATTTGTACCGCCCTGCTAATTTATCCGCTTCGGCTTTCTTTTCTTTCCTGTATAACCTTATTTCATTGAACAAAACCAAAACAAAAAACACATACTCATTTGCTCCAAATTCATAAGGGTTAAAGAAAAGCCAATCTGATATAAAGTTTACTGCGCCTGCCAAAAACAACCTGATAGATAGTTTATCCATCTTGGCTGTAGTAGGAAAGAACAACGCACCCGCTACCAATAGTTCATAGATAGACAACCCTATGTAAAAAGCACGGTCGGCCATTTCTTCGCTACCCCAAATAGTGCGTATGCGCGTTATCAGGGATATGAATGTA
>NZ_LAHA01000032.1:43726-79782 GCF_002608075.1 Nostoc linckia z4 | reverse complement strand
GGGATGGGGGGATGGGGAGACAAGGGAGACAAGGGAGAATAATAACTCTCAAGTCATCAGTCATCAGTCAACAGTCAACAGTCAACATTCACCATACCCAATGGCTAATTTTTAAGGGTATAGTCTTTTGGCCAGATGTCAACAGCTGGAGTTGTCATCTAGTTTGGGAGGGTTGAATCATCTAAATTTACACTGGTGATGACTAATCTTAGTGCTATCTATATACCCGACGAACCACAAATTCCTAACCCTGAACCGAACCCGCTACCGAGTCCGGAACCTGTACCAGGGCCAACGATTCCCCAACCAGTACCAGAACCAGTACCAGAACCAGTACCTGCTCCCATTCCTCAAACTGTACCTGCTCCCATTCCTCAAACAGTTCCAGGAACAATTCCCCAAACCATACCGGAACCTGTTTGAATTACCTTGGTAATATAATCCAAAATCCAAAATCTAAAATCCAAAATGTTAAGAGCCGGAATTGTCGGACTTCCCAACGTCGGAAAATCTACTTTATTTAATGCTGTAGTTGCTAATGCTAAAGCGGAGGCAGCTAATTTCCCTTTTTGCACGATTGAACCGAATGTCGGCGTTGTCGCAGTACCGGATGAACGGTTAGATGTTCTCGCTAAAATTGGCAATTCGGCACAAATTGTCCCCGCACGTGTGGAGTTTGTAGATATTGCCGGTTTAGTTAAAGGTGCAAGTCAAGGTGAGGGACTAGGTAATCAATTTCTGTCCCACATTCGGGAAGTTGATGCCATCGTCCATGTGGTACGCTGTTTTGAAAATGATGATATTATCCACGTTGCTGGTTCTGTTGACCCAGTGCGAGATATTGAAATCATTAATTTAGAACTGGGTTTATCAGATTTAGCACAAATTGAACGACGAATTGACCGCACTCGCAAGCAAGCTCGTACTAGCAAAGATGCTGCTTTTGAAGTTACAGTTTTAGAAAAATTAGCTGCGGCTTTAAATGAAGGTAAATCTGTGCGTCAGGTGAGTTTGAATGAAGAAGAAGCGGAGATTATTAAAGGATTAGGACTGCTGACTAATAAACCAATTATCTACGCTGCCAATGTATCTGAAGATGATTTGGCAACGGGTAATGAGTTTGTGGAAAAAGTGCGACAAGTTGCTGCAACAGAAAATGCTCAAGTTGTCATAGTTTCTGCTCAAGTCGAAGCTGAATTGGTGGAATTACCAGAGGAAGATAAGGCTGATTTTCTGGCGTCTTTAGGTGTGGAAGAAGGCGGTTTGAAATCATTAATTCGTGCTACTTACACCCTTTTAGGTCTACGGACATATTTCACCTGTGGCCCCAAAGAAACCCGCGCTTGGACAATTCATGCAGGAATGTCTGCACCTCAAGCCGCAGGGGTAATTCACAGTGATTTTGAAAGGGGATTTATCCGTGCTGAAACTGTGGCTTACAAAGATTTGGTAGCTACTGGTTCTATGAATGCTGCCAAGGAAAAAGGATTGGTTCGTAGTGAAGGCAAAGAGTATACTGTGCAGGAAGGGGATGTGATGTTATTCCGCTTTAATGTGTAGATGTGACTAATGGGTTGCCGTTATCAATGAGATAATGGTTAACCCATAATAATATAGAAGGGAATAGCTAGATGTAAAGCGATCGCTAATCAACAATTCTCAAGATATATAGGACTTACGCAACGCCGATATTGTCATTGCGACCGAAACGGAGTGTAGGGAAGCAATCCCAGCGTCAGGGGGGATTACTTCCCTACGAGACGCTGTGCGTAGCTTGCTTCTGTGTAGGAGTACGCTATCGCTCGTAATGACCCAATTACGTTATTTTTGCGTAAGTCCTGATATAGTACAAACTATCCATACCATAAGCTAACTACTTGTACTAGCTGTTGATTGTTATGGCAAGCAACAGGCTTTAAGGAAACTCCAAGAAATAAATTATTTCGGCTAAATCGTTGACTGTTAACGGTTCACAGTCAACAGTCAAAGGTCAACACCAAGCAGCGAGTCAATTTGCAAGTCATACCATTTCAAACAATCTTGGTAACACCAGGACTTACGCAAAAAGAACGGTAGAATGCAGCGACGGTAGCCAACATCAGTTTGATTATATTTGGCTTTCTACTGGCACTAAATTTGATGTCACCACTGAACCTTTGTTAAAAGACATTCTCGCTGCTTACCCCACTCCCATCATTAAAGGTTTGCCAGTCTGAGATACTTGTCTGCGTTGGCCTAGTTGTGAATTGTTTATTATGGGAGGTTTAGCCGCTTTACAAGTAGGGCCGACAGCTAGAAATTTATCAGGTGCAAGGATGGCTTGTGAAAAAGTTGTTCCAGCTATTGTCAAGCCAAGTATAGCTCTTTCCCACACTTTCAACAGAGTACAAGCAAGTTGACAACAAGGCTCTTGTGCAAGAAGTCTACTTTTATCTTTTCTTCATCCAGATTGCACAATCAAACTTTTTTTGCGCTAATATGATAACGATTCTCATTCTTTTGAAATATGGTCAGTTCCTTAAACCCCAGTCTTGATATTTCTAAACAAGGAATGCCTGTTACGATTATCACCGGATTTTTAGGTAGTGGTAAAACTACACTACTCAATCAAATTCTCAAAAATAAACAAGATTTAAAAGTTGCCGTACTCGTGAATGAGTTTGGTGATATTAACATAGATAGCCAATTGCTAATTTCAGTAGACCAAGATATGGTCGAACTGACCAATGGATGTATCTGCTGCACAATCAATGATAATTTAGTTGATGCAGTTTATCGAGTTTTAGAACGAGAAGACCGTATTGATTATCTAGTTATTGAAACGACTGGTGTTGCTGACCCACTACCTATTATCTTAACTTTTTTAGGTACAGAATTAAGGGATTTAACAAACCTAGACTCCATTTTAACTGTAGTAGATGCTGAGGCGTTTAATGAAGAACACTTCCATAGTGAAGCTGCTTTAAAACAAATTACCTATGGAGATATTATTCTTTTGAATAAAACAGACCTCGTTATTCCAGAAAAACTTGAGGAAATAGAAAATTTCATTAATGATGTCAAAAATTGTGCCAAAATTTTGCATACCAAATACGGTGAAGTGGCATTGCCGCTCATTTTAGGTGTGGGATTAACTCCAAAAGATAACTATACTACTGATGGTGCAGAACATCATCGCGAACACGAACACCATCATCATGACCATGACCACGACCATCATCACAACCATTACTCGCATCATTTAGAGAATGATGGATTTGTTTCGATTTCTTTTGAAAGCGATCGCCCTTTTGATGTTCATAAATTTGAGAATTTTCTCACCGAAGAAATGCCACAGGAGGTATTTCGAGCTAAGGGCATTTTGTGGTTTAGTGATAGTCAATTGCGTCATGTTTTTCAGTTGAGCGGGCCTCGTTACAACTTACATGCAGATGAATGGCGTACTCCACCTAAAAATCAAGTAGTTTTTATTGGCAGGCAGTTGAATAATAGTCAAATTTACACACAACTTCTTGAATGTTTGGTATGATTAACTAACTTTAAATAATGCCAAAATTATACCAATTTCAAAAAAGAATGCGACAGATACACGCTCCGAAACCGTTTTTCTGTCGGTATTCTTAATGTGTAAATTTTGAATTGGTGTTAGTTAATAGAATTCAAATATACTTATGCAGATACCAATTGTTACTTTTGTCGCTGGTTCATCTGGGGCGGGAAAAACTACCTGGATTTGTGAGCAGATACGAAATATTACCTCTGTTGACAAACTAATTTACTTTAGCCCTGGTACTGGGACTGTTCCCATTGACCAAACTCGCATAGCTACTGAATTTCCTGGTATACAAGTTTTTTGTGATACTCAAGAAGCTGAGTTCTTCAACCAAATACCTAAAGCAGAAGCAGTTTACATTGAATTAGGGTTTTACCTAGAATTGGGAGCAATGGGCCATACCTTGCCTTTGGCGATCGCCCAAATCATAGATAATTTAACTTACCGTACTGTAGCAGTTTTACCACCTGACCTCAAAGACTCCGAATATCACCCTTGGGCGAAAGAGATTGTATGCGGCGCACCAACCCAAGCCAGTATTGCTGAAACTTTATGGCGGGCGGTAAGTAGCGGTCAAGTAATTGACGAAAATAGTCTGGAAGATTTTTGGTACGAAATCACCCACGGTGCTTACGGTATTGTCACCCGCGCCAAAGGCATTTTTGATGTTAACGATGGTAGGTCACTTTACTGTGATTTTGTTGCTGGTGTTCCGCAAACAGACTTTTTGGAATTAGACTTACCACGCTATTTGGAAGGTAGACCCCAGCGTTTTAGCGGAGTAGAAGTGGTAGGAAAAAACTTGGATGAAGCAGCTTTAAAGCAAACATTATCACATTGCTGTTTATCTGACGCTGCGATTGTGCAATACCAACAACAAGTAAAAGAGATTTTATTAGAAGGAGAACCAGTGTGAAAATAGCCGTCATTTCATGTATTCATGGCAATTACGAAGCTTTGAATGCTGTATTGTTAGATATAGAAGAGCAAAAAGCTGAAAAAATTTTCTGTGTTGGTGATTTAGTAGGATATGGGCCGCATCCTAATGCAGTCATTAGCCAAATTCGTGCTTTAGATATTCCTACCTGCGTAGGCTGTTGGGATGAAGACATTGTGGAAGGTTTGAACGCCTGCGATTGTAGCTATCCCTCGTTATTGGCAGAAAAAAGAGGAATACAGGCTCATGAATGGACTAATAAAGAAATTCACCCAGAAAACCGTGAATTTTTAGCTCAATTACCATACTCACTTCAAGAAGGGAATTTAGCTTTTGTTCACGGTAGTCCTCACAGTAACCATGAGTATTTATTACCTGAATTAGACGCTTTTGTAGCCCTAGAACGCGTACTTTCCACAAATGCAGATGTGCTTTTTTGTGGTCATACTCATGTGCCTTATGCCCGAACTCTTGATGCTGGACAGTTACAAGTTCGTGTTGGAAAAGGAGACAACGCGGAAGAAATTAGTTTTACATCTCCTCTCAAGCGAATTGTAAATGTAGGTTCAGTGGGAGAACCCCGACATGGACGGCCGAATGCAACTTATGTAATTTACGATACAGATACTCAAGAAATCAAACTCCGAGAAGTAGCTTACGATTATCAAAAAACCTGTGCAGCAATCATAGAAAAAGGTTTACCTGCAATTTTTGCTTGGCGTTTAGCGCATGGGCTGGAGTATGCAGAACGGGCGGATGACCCAACTCATGTTTGCACAAGGTAATCTCTCTCCCAATAGGGTTTGGTTAAAGGGAAAAGGGGAAAGGGGAAAGGTTTCAAATACATCCAAATCCCCTTACCCCGGTTGGTGAGCTTGTCGAACCATTAACCTTTTCCCAGACCACAAGGCAAGTTCATACTGCTTGAACCGTATTGATCTCTCTCCCCTCCTCCTCTTCCTTTGCGCCCCTCTGCGCTTTCCTTAGCGTTCCTCTGCGTTGAAAAAAAATAACTATGAATAAATGGGCAATTTTAAGTGGAATAGAAGGTAACTTGGCAGCTTATGAAGCTGTCATGGCGGATATTAAACGTCAGGGTAATAGCGTAGAAGCATTGTATATTTTAGGTGATTTGGTAGGGCCAAGACCAGAAACCGAGAAGTTAGTAGAACGGGTGTTAAACCCACGTCGAGGAGAATTAGAACCCTTAATTTGTAAAGGATGGTGGGAAGAACAGAGTTTGATTTTGCATGGTCTAGGGCCCACTGGGGATGCTCCTGAACTCATAGCAAAATATGGGGGTGATACCGTAAAACTACTGTGGGATAGTGTTTCTCGACAAACTCTACAATGGTTGCGATCGCTCGATTTTGGTTTTTTTGAATTAGATTGTTTGTTAATCCACGGTTCAACGGTGGGTGTAAACGATGAACTAACTCCAGAAACTCCCCCAATTCAAATGCTTGATAGATTGTCACGGATGCAAGCAAATAATTTGTTTTGTGGACGTTCTGGTTTACCTTTTCAGTATCAATTACAAACTGGTTTTATTAAAACAGGACTAATTACTCTCGATCGCCAAGAGTCCCATCAAACTGTTATCGTAACACCGCGTCAAGTAATTGGAGTAGGTAACGTGGGACGCACACCAGGACAAGCAACTTATACTCTTTATGAGTATGGCACAAATCAAATAGACTTCAAGACTGTGTATTACGGTAATAGTAAGGGATTTCAAAGCCAACACTAGCAGTCTACCAATCCAAAAATGTTAGGTGGAGGTTGGGTAAAGGTTAATGGTTCGACAGGCTCACCAACCGGGAAAAGGGGAAGGGATAAAAAACATGAGTCCCTTTCCCCTTTAAAGAGCCAAGTTACCTACTAGTTAACTCATCCCCTGGCTTTAGGCGGCGAGGATTTCGAGCCTCTCTCTTAATTGATGAAAGCAATGTCTGATAACGATGAGAGTTGTTGCTGTAAATTTTTCAGTAAAAACAACGCTTTTTCATAGATTGTAGTTTCTCGTTGCTCGGTAAAGTGTAGCATTGCCTTTCGTAAATCTGTAATTGCTGCTTGTTCGCGGCCGAGTTGATGGTAAGCTATACCGCGATTGAGATAAGCCATCGCATTAGTTGGGTTGAGCTTGAGTGACTCAGTAAAATCCCTAACAGCACAAGAGTTATTGCCGCTTCCACCACAAGCACAACCCCGATTATAGTAAGCTCTGTAGTCATTGTGATTGAGTTCAATGGCTTGGGAAAAGTCGAGCATAGCTGCTTTTAAGTCTGACAACTCAAAATGAGCTAGTCCCCGGTCATTGTAAACATCAGCTTTTAGGAAACTGGATGATTGGGGAATATTAGTAATTGCTAAGTTGTAATCTAATATGGCTTGTTGGTGATTACCCAACATTCCATGAGCTATGCCTCGGTTATAGTAGGCTCTGAAATCATGAGGTGTAAGTGCAATAACTTGATTATCGTCAGCGATCGCCGCTTCATAGTGCCCTTGTCTGTAGTATGCTAGTCCTCGATTAAGATGTGCTTCTACATTGTTAGGTGTATACTTTAGAGCTTGATTGCAATCGTCGATGGCATTGTGATAATTTCCTAATTTCAGATAAGCAAGACAACGATTACTATAAGCTGAAGAAAAATCATGTTTGAGGTTAATTACCTTAGTAAAAGCTTGAATAGCTTCAAAGTAACTGCCGTGCTGCATTTTTTCTACACCTAGCTTGAATAAGTCGCCTTCTATAATTGCGGTGTCAGATGTAGATAATGAATATGTCGGTGAAGCGATAAAAAAGCAGGCCAGTGCAACAAAAATACCAAAATTGAGCATGAATCGGTAAAAGCGAGTCATAATAACATCCTGAAGGAGCGACACGCACGTTATATTCTAACTGTTATAAAGGTTTGACTAAATGATGGTAGAAAAACATATGTTTAGAGGGAGGTAGAGAATAGAAATTTACAAACAATCCAAATGATGTTCTAAATAATCTGCCATCATTCGTTTCATATCGCTAATCATATTATCAATATCTCCACCATCCTTGGTAATTTCTTTTTCCTGCTGTATCAGATAACTCATGCCTTTATACAGAGCTTTCATCATCCGTGCAATTTGCCAGCTTTGGATGGGGTTGAGATCCGGAGAAATCCTTATAAGTAAATCGTAGATGGTGGCCAGTATCTCGCGATCGATTTTTTGAGTCGCTTGTGCTAGGGTTCCTTCCTCTGACTGCCCAGCATTGAGATGTCTAAAGGCAGGGTATTTGCGTTCAAAGGCAATCATAGGGTCAATCACGCGATCGATTATAGTAGCAAAATCCAGACCTGACACATCCTGTTGCAGAGCAGCCACCGTATTACTACCCAATTGCTGCATATATCGCTCCCCCAAGGCAGTTAAAATTGCTTCTTTGTTAGAGAAATACTGGTACACCGAACCAACTGAAATACCAGCTCGTTCGGCTAAGGCATTGGTGTTGATAGCCTCTGGCCCTCCCTCGGCCAATAAATCTGCGGCAGTGTCGAGAATTAAATCCCGCCGTCGCAAACCACGTTCACCTAAAGGACTGCGGCGGCTGTTCTCGGAAATGGGTGAGTTCGCTGTTTTGTTGCCTGGAGATTGACGATGTGAGCTTTTGCTCATATACTTGCAAATATGGATGTGAGTAATAGCTCACATTAACAAAGTTCGGACTAAATCTACAAGAAATACGATCGCCAGGACATAACTATCATGAGTGGCAAAACAGCGTTTGTGACTGGAGCAACAGGTCTGCTGGGTAGTAATCTTTGTCAATTGCTAGTATCCCAAGGATGGCAAGTCAAGGGGTTGGTTCGATCTATTGATAAGGCTAAACGCTTTTTGGGAAACACCCCAATTGAATTTATTCAAGGTGATATGGAGAATGTGTCTGCCTTTGTTCAAGCATTAAAGGGAGTAGATGTGGTATTTCACACCGCAGCATTTTTTCGAGAGTATTACCAGCCAGGTAGTCATTGGGAAAAGATGAAGCGTATTAACATTGATGCCACAATCCAGCTTTTGCAAGCAGCAGAGGCACAAAAAGTACCGCGAACAGTTTTCACCTCATCCAGTGGGGTGATTCAAACTTACCCACATCAGGCTGCCAGCGAAACATCTCCTTACAATCAATTTGCCCAAAAGAACCTTTATTTCAAAACAAAAGTTTTGGCGGAACAAGAAATTTATCGGTTTTTGGAAACTAGCCGCATGGATGTGGTGATGATTTTGCCTGGTTGGATGATGGGCCCTGGGGATGCAGCACCAACTTCTGCGGGACAACTGGTGTTGGATTTATTGGCAAGTAAACTACCAGGGACGGTTGATGGTGGTGCTTCATTGACTGATGTTCGGGATGTGGCAATGGCTATGGTTAGCGCTGCCGAACTAGGAAAACGGGGTGAGCGTTACATTGTAGCGGGGCCACTGAAAACTATGAAAGATATTGCCTTGGAACTGGAAGCAATTTCAGGGGTAAAAGCTCCCAAAATGGAAATTCCTGATTGGCTGGCACTTTCAATTGCATGGTTATTGGAAACCTGGACGGGTTTGATTGGTGGAGTCAACCCCATGCCACTGGCTGGCGTGCAAACTTTGTTGGAAAAAGCCAACTTAAGTTCTGCCAAAGCCGAAGGAGAGTTGGGAGTAAGGTTTCGCCCTTTCACGGATACATTGAAAGATACTGTGTTGTGGTATCAATCTCAAGGCTATGTCTAAAACCACACCTTGACCCAATACTTGTCGGTTAAGGGGAAAAGGGGAAGGGGTAAGGGGTAAAGGATGTATTTGAAACCTTTGCCCTTTGCCCTTTGCCTTTTGCCCTTTGCCCTTTGCCCTTTCCCCTTTAACCTTTGCCCTTTGCCCTTTGCCCTTTAACCTTTGCCCTTTGCCCTTTAACCTTTCCCCTTTAACCTTTCCCCTTTAACCTTTCCCCTTTGCCCTTTCCCCTTTCCCCTTTCCCCTTTCCCCTTYCCCCTTTCCCCTTTCCCCTTTCCCCTAACCGTATCGGTGACTCCCCCATATTGATTTGTTTTAGCCATTGCTCCCCTGGCTAAAGTAATAGTATATTAAACTTTATAACTCAATAGTTAAATAAAAATGTAACCGATATTTTACATAAATAAGAGTAATTACTTTAATCATTTGTCAATATAGGTTAATAAATATTTCTTTTTTTATATCGAATTGTGTCAGATAAGGGATAAAATGCCCACTGGGCAAGCATTTTCTGATAAAAAACTCATATTGCCCAATAATAACGAAGTCAACTTTTGCGGTATCAGCCGCTAATGAACTTCCAGTAGAGAACACGCATCAAAGGAGCCGAGGAAGCATGTTCACCCACGTCAAGTCCACGATTAGACATATTGCGCCTGATAACTTACGCGGACGTAATTTAATCAAGGTGGTCTATGTCGTGCTTGAGTCCCAGTACCAGAGTGCATTGTCACAAGCGGTGCGGTCGATTAACGCGCTTCACGAAGAACTGGCGATTGAAATCAGCGGTTACTTAATTGAGGAACTCCGAGATCCAGAGAACTATAAGGAGTTCCAGAGGGATATGGAGAGTGCCAATATATTTATCGCCTCCCTGATTTTTATCGAAGACTTAGCACAAAAAGTAGTAACAGCAGTTGAACCACATCGCGATCGCCTAGATGTTGCCGTTGTCTTTCCTTCCATGCCAGAAGTTATGCGCCTGAATAAAATGGGCAGCTTTTCTCTGGCACAGTTGGGTCAGTCAAAAAGTGCGATCGCCCAATTCATGCGGAAACGCAAGGAAAAATCCGGTGCGGGATTCCAAGATGGGATGCTCAAGCTTTTGCGAACGCTACCGCAAGTGCTAAAGTTCCTGCCAATGGACAAAGCACAGGACGCACGAAATTTCATGCTCAGCTTTCAGTATTGGTTAGGTGGTTCTCCAGAAAATCTGGAAAACTTCTTACTGATGCTAGCTGATAAATATGTATTTAAAGGTTTAGAGAAACAAAATATTACACCTCGTACATATCAAGAGCCAGTGGTTTATCCCGATATGGGAATTTGGCATCCTTTGGCTCCCAGTATGTTTGAGGATGTAAGAGAGTACCTGAATTGGTACACAGCCCGTAAGGATATCTCTAACGATCTCAAAGATCCCCTAGCTCCCTGTATTGGGTTGGTATTGCAGCGTACTCACCTAGTGACAGGGGATGACGCCCATTATGTAGCAATGGTGCAGGAATTGGAAGCGCTAGGGGCACGGGTATTGCCTGTGTTTGCTGGTGGTTTGGATTTCTCGAAGCCTGTGGATGCCTACTTCTATGAACCCACTACCAATACACAGTTAGTAGATGCAGTGATTTCGCTGACTGGTTTTGCTTTAGTGGGCGGCCCAGCCAGACAAGACCATCCCAAAGCAATTGAATCGCTCAAACGTTTGAATCGTCCTTACATGGTGGCATTGCCGTTAGTGTTCCAAACCACAGAAGAGTGGATGGATAGCGATTTAGGCTTGCACCCGATTCAAGTAGCTTTGCAAATTGCCATTCCCGAATTGGATGGGGCGATTGAGCCGATTATCTTATCTGGTAGAGATGGGGCAACTGGGAAGGCGATCGCTCTCCAAGACCGCATGGAAGCCGTAGCCCAAAGAGCATTAAAATGGGCTAACCTGCGCCGCAAACCAAAGCTAGATAAAAAAGTCGCCATCACCGTTTTCAGCTTCCCGCCAGATAAAGGCAACGTGGGAACCGCCGCTTACTTGGATGTGTTCGGTTCCATCTACGAAGTGATGAAAGCGCTAAAAAATAACGGCTACGACCTTCCAGAGTTGCCAGAATCAGCCGAAGCACTGATGCAGGAAGTCATCCACGACGCCCAAGCACAGTACGCCAGCCCGGAACTGAACATCGCCTACAAAATGTCAGTGCCAGAATATGAAGCACTCACCCCTTATTCCCAACGCCTCGAAGAAAACTGGGGCCCACCTCCCGGACATCTCAACAGCGATGGACAAAACCTGCTGATTTATGGTAAGCAATTCGGTAACGTCTTCATCGGTGTGCAACCCACCTTTGGTTACGAAGGTGACCCCATGCGGCTGTTGTTCTCCCGTTCAGCTAGTCCCCATCACGGTTTTGCTGCTTACTACACCTACCTAGAGCAAGTTTGGCAAGCTGACGCCGTATTGCACTTTGGTACTCACGGTTCCTTAGAATTCATGCCGGGTAAGCAAATGGGTATGTCTGGAGAATGTTATCCAGATAACTTAATCGGTTCCATACCAAACCTGTATTACTACGCAGCCAATAATCCTAGCGAAGCGACAATTGCCAAACGTCGGGGTTACGCCGAAACAATTTCTTACTTGACACCGCCAGCAGAAAACGCTGGATTGTATAAAGGTTTGAAGGAACTGAGCGAATTAATTGCTTCTTACCAAACCTTAAAAGATAGTGGACGCGGTATTCCCATTGTCAACTCCATCATGGATAAATGCCGCATCGTCAACTTGGACAAGGATATTAACCTGCCAGAAACCGACGCCAAAGAGATGAGCGCCGAGGAGCGGGATAATATTGTTGGCAGCGTCTACCGCAAGTTGATGGAAATTGAGTCTCGCTTGCTGCCTTGTGGGTTGCACGTCATTGGTAAACCGCCAAGCGCAGAAGAAGCCGTAGCAACTCTGGTGAACATCGCCAACCTAGACCGTCCAGAAGAAGAAATTGTCAGCTTACCTAGAATTATCGCTAACAGCATCGGCCGCAATATTGACCATATTTACCAAAATAGCGACAAAGGCGTTTTAGAAGATGTCCAACTATTGCAAGACATCACCTTAGCCACCCGTGCAGCCGTTAGCGCCCTTGTTCAAGAGAAAACCGACGCTGATGGGCGAGTTTCTCTGGTTTCGCGGTTGAATTTCTTCAACATGGGCAAAAAAGAACCTTGGGTAGAAGCGTTACATAAAGCAGGCTATCCCAAAGTTGACACCGCCACACTAAAACCCCTGTTTGAGTACTTGGAATTCTGCCTCCAGCAAGTTTGTGCCGACAACGAACTGGGAGCATTACTCAAAGGCTTAGAAGGCGAGTACGTTCTACCCGGCCCTGGCGGCGATCCCATCCGCAACCCGGATGTCTTGCCTACAGGTAAAAATATTCACGCCCTAGATCCGCAATCCATCCCAACAACAGCAGCAGTTCAATCAGCCAAAATTGTCGTAGACAGGCTTTTGGCGCGTAACAAAGCCGAAAACGGTGGAAAATGGCCAGAAACCATCGCCTGTGTCCTTTGGGGAACCGATAACATCAAAACTTACGGTGAATCCTTAGCCCAAATTATGTGGATGGTGGGCGTGCGTCCGGTTCCCGATGCCTTGGGACGGGTGAACAAGTTGGAATTGATACCGCTAGAAGAGTTGGGACGCCCCAGAATCGATGTTGTCATTAACTGTTCTGGTGTATTCCGCGACTTGTTCATCAACCAAATGAATCTGCTAGACCAAGGCGTGAAGATGGCGGCCGAGGCGGATGAACCCTTGGAAATGAACTTTGTTCGCAAACACGCTTTGCAACAAGCCGAAGAAATGGGGGTTAACTTGCGTCAAGCAGCAACCCGCGTTTTCTCAAATGCTTCCGGTTCCTACTCGTCAAATATTAACTTGGCAGTGGAAAACAGCACTTGGGACAGCGAAGCCGAGTTGCAGGAAATGTATCTCAATAGAAAATCTTTCGCCTTTAATTCCGATAATCCTGGGATAATGGATGAATCGCGGAAGATTTTTGAAAGTACATTGAAAACTGCTGATGCAACTTTCCAAAATTTGGATTCTTCCGAAATCAGCTTGACGGACGTTTCTCACTACTTCGACTCCGACCCCACCAAATTAGTCGCAAGTCTGCGCGGCGATGGTAAAACACCAGCATCTTACATTGCAGACACCACCACAGCCAACGCCCAAGTACGGACATTATCAGAAACCGTGCGCTTGGATGCGCGTACCAAATTATTAAATCCCAAGTGGTACGAGGGGATGTTGTCTCACGGTTACGAAGGTGTGCGCGAACTCTCCAAACGCTTGGTAAATACAATGGGTTGGAGTGCGACAGCTGGCGCTGTGGATAACTGGATTTACGAAGATACTAACGAAACGTTCATCAAAGATGAAGCAATGCGGAATCGTTTGATGAATCTTAATCCTCATTCTTTCCGCAAAGTTGTGTCAACTTTGTTGGAAGTGAATGGACGCGGTTATTGGGAAACTAGCGACAGTAATTTAGACTTGCTGCGCGAGTTGTACCAAGAAGTTGAAGACCGGATTGAAGGAATTGAATAATCCCTAATCATAAATGTAGGGACGTTTTATAGAACGTCTCTACATTTAATCGTTTTGAAAAATTGTATGGAATGCGGCTAAATGAAAATCAAATATATAATTATGGATATCTATGTCTGCTAAAGATGTCTTTCATGAAGTTGTCAAAACAGCTTTACAGAAAGATGGTTGGCAAATTACTAACGATCCACTCACAATTAGCGTGGGAGGCGTTAATCTTTCGATTGATTTAGCCGCCGAAAAGCTCATTGCAGCAGAACGTGAAGGACAAAAAATTGCAGTAGAAGTCAAAAGTTTTTTAGAGAAGTCGTCTGCTATTTCAGAATTTCATACAGCATTAGGACAGTTTATTAATTATAGAGGTGCATTACGACGGCGACAACCGGAGCGTGTTTTGTATTTAGCAGTACCTTTGACAACTTACAAAACATTTTTTCAACTTGATTTTCCTCAAGAAATGATAGTAGAAAATCAAGTAAAAATGTTGATATATGATGTAGAAAAAGAGGTGATTTTCCAATGGAAAAATTAACTCGATATCGCCAGCTTGTACAACAGATATTACAGGAATATAGTGAGCAAAGACCAGCTTATGGAAATATAGAAGTTGAAAGAATTTTCGATATACAACGCGACCATTATCAAATAGTTCATGTAGGCTGGGAAGGTCAAGATTGGGTACATAGTTGTATTGTTCATATTGATATTAAAGGTGGAAAAATTTGGCTTCAGTGGAATGGTACAGAAGATGATATTGCAGCTAATTTGGTAGCTGCGGGAGTTCCCAAGGAAGACATTGTGTTAGGGTTCCAGTCTCCTTTTATGAGACAGTTTACAGAATATGCAGTGAGTTAGGAGATGTTTTGAAAATCTCCAATTTCAACTTAATGAATCTTAACCCCTATTCTTTACACAGGGTGGTTTCCACTTTGTTATAACTGAATCGTCATGGTTATGGCAGACTAGTAAGAATAATTTAAACCGCCTTCGCCAGTTGTACCAAGAGGTTAAATACCGAATTAAAGGGATTGAGTAATTGAAAGTAGTAGAATCAGCGTAAATAATTAGGGTGGGCAAATAGCCCATATTTAAGTTTAAAACTATTACAAACTAATAAAAATAATTTAAAAAACAGTATGAGTATTACACCCAAAGGGATAAGTATATTGGAATTATATCGTCTTTATAGAGAAAATAATCTTATTGTAAATCGTAGATACCAACGTAAACTTGTATGGGCGAAAACAGAGAAAGCGTCTTTAATAGAAAGCATCCTTTTAAAATATCCAATTCCACTAATTTTATTTGGTAAATTTAAAAAAGATGGAAAAGATATGTATGAAATCATTGACGGAATGCAACGATTAAATGCAATTTTTTGCTTTATCGAAAACCAATTTTCAATTGATGGCAAGTTTTTTGATGTTACAAAGCATCCATTAGCTAATGAACTAAGTAACCAAGGAGTATTTAAACCAATAGAAACAAGCATAGAAAATTTATTAAATGCTCAAGAATGTATAGATTTTTTAGAATATTCATTAGCTGTTACTATTTATGAGGCTAACAGTAACAAAGAAATTGAAGATGTATTTAATAGAATTAATTCTAATGGAAAACATTTATCTGCTCAAGAAGTAAGATCGGCTGGAGTTACCAGTAATTTTGCAGAATTAGTTAGATTATTAGCTTGTGAAATTCGAGGTGATGTATCAAGAGAAATTGTTCCTCTTTCAGAAATGCCTGAGATTAGTATTGATTCTAAATCTATTAATTTAGGATATGGAGTTCTTGCAGAAGATACATTCTGGTGTCGTCAAGGTATTATAAGTAATTCTGATTTGCGGGAGAGTGCAGATGAACAATTATTAGCAGACATAATACTTTCTATAGCTTTAGGAAAACCTTTTCCAGCAAGAAAAGAAAACTTTGATAATTATTATGGCAAGGGAGATACAGATAAATCAGATGAAATAGAATTAGCAGTGACACGATATGGAACAGACAACCTTAAAGAAGATATTAAAGCTATACTATCACAGATAAAAAATGCTGTTAATTCAGTCTCATTAATAGACTCAGGAAATGATAAAAACTTCCTCAGAAGGATTCTTAGCCGTGATGGAGGAGTTAGCAATCCAGTTAAGGAGCCGTTTTATACATTATTTATGGCTTTTTATGATCTAATTATCCAAGAATCTAAAGAACCTTTTGATTATCAGGCAATTTTTAATGCGGTAATGGGACTTATGACAAAAATAGAAGTAAGTGCTAGTATTACAGCAGATAAAAGAACAAGAAATATTGGTCTTACGAAAGGACTAATTCAAAATTATTTTAAATTATCGACATCAACAACTCGTAGTAGTGGTTCTTATGCAATAGATTTGGAGAACTATTTAAGACGCTCTAAAACAGAAGCTCCAAATTATGATTTTAAACAAGGATTATTTTCATTAAACCGTTCTAATCGGAGTTTCGATAACAATTGTTTTGAAAAAATTTGTCAAAATATTGCGGCAATAGCAAATCTAGGCAAAGGAAAAAGAGGATACATCTTTTTGGGAATATCTGACAAAGAAAAAGATACTGAACTTATTGAGGCACTTGATAAAATATCTGCACCTAGATTTTTCCCATTCGGTATTGTTGGAATAGAAAGAGAGGCTAAAATTCAAACTATAACGCTCGATCAATATATACTAAACATTAGTCGAAAAATTAGGGATTCTAAATTACCAGAATGGCTAAAAACCAGCGTTAATACAGCATTAACACCTATTACATATCATGACCACACAGTATTAATGATTGAAATACAAGCAGGAAAAGAGCCTGTATGGTATGACAATAAGCTCTATATAAGAGATGGACATGAAAAACAACCTCAAGAGTTATCTGGTGAAAAAATTAGTGCAGTATATAACTTGTTTCAATAGCAAGATATTATTGGCAACTTCGTAAAATTGAGAATTGAATTCCTAAATAAAGCGATCGCTTACCTTTACAACAACTGATCCCTTGATTTTTGAGTTTTCTACAAAGCGATCGCTCTGTTAGATATCAAACCATATACAGCGTTGAGTTTGATGGGCAAAATCTTGTCCGCTACATTTAAAGTGTACCAGTCGCTTCCTCACTGCAAATTAATCAGCATGGATATCACAGCTACTTTGAACGAAATCGCAACTCTAAGTGTTGAAGATAGAATCCATCTTGTGCAAGCAATTTGGGATAGCATTGCAGCAGAGCAAGTTTACCCTGATTTAACTGATGCACAAAAGCAAGAACTCGATCGCCGAATTGCAGATTACGATTCAAATCCAGACAATGTACTGACTTGGGAAGAAATCAAAGCGTCAATTAAGGGACGGCAATGAATTATGTCTTGGTGTTTCGCCCAGAAGTTCGAGAAGAACTCGATGAAGCGTACAGTTGGTACGAGAGCCAAAAATTGGGTCTGGGTGACGAGTAAGCCATTATTGTTAAATTTAAGGTTGCTTACCTGTGCTGATTTTGCAATTACATTGTGGCGATCGCACTCACGCTTCTACAACAGGCGATCGCATCGTAAAATTAAGAAACCTCTAGGCTTCATCTCTTATCCTGCTTATGAACGCCTTAACAGTCAACCTTAAACCCGTGCTGGAACTGACAGATGAGCAGTTTTTTCAACTATGTCAGGCAAACCGTGACTTGAGATTTGAACGGACTGCAACCGGAGAGTTAATTATTATGCCACCAACAGGCGGAGAAACTGGAAATCGTAATGGCAGACTAAATCAACAATTATTTAATTGGTCAGATGAAGATGGTACTGGTATCGCTTTTGATTCCTCGACAGGTTTTAAACTTCCCAACGGTGCGGATCGTTCTCCCGATGCTTCTTGGATAAAACTGGAAAGGTGGAATGCACTGACCCAAGAACAACAAACAAGATTTTTACCGCTTTGTCCCGATTTTGTAATTGAGTTACTTTCGCCGAGTGATAGTTTGAAAGAAACTCAGGCAAAGATGAGAGAATATCAACATAACGGTGTGCGTTTGGGATGGTTAATCAATCGCAAATCTCGGCAAGTGGAGATTTATCGCCAAGGTCAAGAAGTTGAAGTGTTAGATTCTCCTGCTACGCTGTCAGGGGAAGATGTTCTGCAAGGATTTATTTTGAATCTAGAAGCGATTTGGTAAGCTTGAATCATTTACCAGTAAGTAAAACTGTATAAACTCGATCGCACTCACTCTTTCACAACAAGCGATCGCTTTTTATGAGTATAATTTTGAGATGTGAGATATTGAGAACATTTAATATCTAGCCAAGACTACCACGAAGGAAATGCCAGCAAAAGACATTTACCATGATGCTGTTAAAAATGCTTTAATTAAAGATGGCTGGACAATTATAGCTGACCCTTATTTTTTGCAGTATGAAGATGCAGAACTTTATGCTGATTTATTTGTCGAAAAAGCCTTATTAGCAGAACAAGAAGGACGAAAAATAGTTGTAGAAATCAAGAGTTTTATCAGTCCTTCTCCCATGAGAGATTTTGAAAATGCTCTAGGTCAATATATTCTATACCGGGATATTTTACAACTAGCAAGTAAAAACTATAACATTTATCTAGCAATCAGAGATACAGTATTTGATACTTTCTTTCAAAGAAAATCTATTCAAGCCGTGGTAAAACTTCAGAAAATTGAATTTATTGTTTTTAATAATGAAAGAGAGGAAATTACTTTATGGATAAATTAACAACATATCGAAAGTTAATTAAACAGGTGCTAACTGAATATGATAATTTATCTCGTCAATCACCCGATAAAATTGCTGAAAATTGTTTAGTATTTGATGAAGATCGCGATCATTATCTTTGGTTAACTGTAGATTGGCAAGGTAGCAAAAGACTTAAATATACTCACGTTCATATTCGGATTAAGAATGAAAAAATTTTCATAGAAGAAGACTGGACAGAAGAGGGAATAGCAACTGAATTAATGAAGTTAGGTGTAAATAGCAGCGAAATTGTGTTAGCTTTTCAGCCTCCAGATGTGAGAAAATTTACAGAATTTGCAACAGCTTAGTAAATGATTATTATAGCGGGGCGATGTCTAACGACAAGCCGCTACGCGTCTACGCTTTATTTCTGAGTTTTCTGCAAAACGATCGCCGACAATGCAATCAGAAAAATAGCGATCGCTCTTTTAGGCATACAAGCATAAAATCAAAGCATGACTATTGATAAAACAGATATGCTAAAAACGCTTTGGGCTACTGTTCGACAAGGAAAAATCGAACTGTTGGAGTCAGCAGAATTACCAGAAGGTACAAGAGTGTTAGTGACTCTGATTCCTGATGATGAAACTGAATTTTGGCTTCAAGCTAGTCAAACATCACTCTCATCAGTTTGGGATAACCCTGAGGATGATGTCTATGCCCAATTACTCTAAAAATGACATCATTTTGGTTAAGTATCCCTTTTCAGATTTGTCCATTTCAAAAGTTAGACCTGCCGTTGTAGTAAGTGCGCCACACGTTTCTCAAGACATCCTAATCACGCCTTTGACAAGCAAAACTGGGGCATTACTAGAAGGTGAGTTTGTCTTGTCTGAGTGGTCAGCAGCAGGTCTAAACGTGGCTACAGCAGTGAAGAGAAGTTTATACACAGTACATGAAAGCTTGGTTGTAAAAGCGATTGGTAAGTTAGCTGATGCTGAACTGCTAGAAAAATCTTTAAGAGGTTGGCTGGGGTTGTAATACGAGCCAGCAGCCGAGTATTTTTGCGATCGCACTCACTCTTTCATGACAAGCGATCGCAACATATAAATTGCTTTTATTTTTTCACGATATCATAATATGATATCGTATAATTGATGATTAGACAAAACTAAACTATAAGATGGCTGTAATTGTATTGATTAAATGGATCTCAATAACAAACAACGTCAGATTCTAGAGTTAATTTTTACAAATCCTGTACCATCTAATATTCTTTGGAAAGATATTGAAAGTTTATTTATAGCTTTAGGTGCTGATATTACTCAAGGTAGAGGTTTGCGGGTTCGTGTGAAATTAAATGATGTGAAAGCTGTTTTTCACGAACCACATCCTCAAAATGAAACTGATAAAGGAGCAGTTAAATCTGTTAGAGAACTTTTGATTAAAGCAGGAATTGAAATATGATGACTTATAAGGGATACACAGCTAGTTTAGAAGTAGATGTAGAGGCGGGAATAATTTTTGGTCAAGTCTTAGATATTAATGACGTGATTACCTTTAAAGCAAAAACTGTAGATGAAGCGCGTCAAGAATTTCAAAATTCTGTTGATGATTATCTTGCGTTTTGTGAAGAACTAGGAGAGGAGCCTGATAAACCATTCTCTGGTAAACTCCCATTCCGTACAACTCCAGAACACCACCGCAAAATATTTATTGCTGCTAAAAAGGCTGGCAAAAGCATAAATGCTTGGATGGATGAAATATTGACTAGTGCTGCTGATAAAGTAATCAATACTTAGAGTCATGTTTATCAGAATAACTCTTGCGATCGCACTCACTTTTTTATAACAAGCGATATGTAACGACAAGCTGCTACAAGTCTATGTCTATGTTGCAATCATAAAATTAGCGATCGCTTTTAGGAATGTCCAAAATGCAGGATATCGCTTACTTGTTCAAAACAAGCGATGCTTAAGGCTGGCTACGCCTACCTATTTGCGACTTTGGACACTACATTTGCGATTTCGGACACTACATTTGCGACTTCGGGCACTACATTTGCGACTTTGGACACTACATTTGCGACTTTGGGCACTACATTTGCGACTTTGGGCACTACATTTGCGACTTTGGACACTACATTTGCGACTTTGGGCACTACATTTGCGACTTTGGACACTACATTTGCGACTTTGGGCACTACATTTGCGACTTTGGACACTACATTTGTGACTTTGGGCACTACATTTGCGACTTTGGGCACTACATTTGCGACTTTGGCGATCGCCTTCACATCACAGATTGTATTTATACTAAAACAACCAACACAAATAAACAGATTAATGAGTAAAAATACAGAAAAACTCTCAATTTTAACTCTTAATCAAATCCTCAAAACTACTCTTATCACGCATAAAGGCATTCCACTATCTTGAAAACATAACTATTCAAGAAATATTTTCCATGTCTGTAAAAACTCGCGGTTCTGCTGCTTTGGACAAAGCCCAACGTCGTCTCGCCTTGCTTAAATCCATTAATGAAAATCTAGATTTAGGACACGGATTAACAATTGAAGCTTACAGTCGCTACATTAATGATACACGTGCTACGCTAGAAGCCCATAATACCCTTTTGTCTAATCTTGATGAATCTCGTAAGACAATGGATCTCAAAGACAAAGGGCTTTCGGAACTATCTGAGAGGATGCTGAGTGCAGTCGCAAGTATCTACGGCAGAAATAGTATAGAGTATTTAAAAGCAGGTGGTTCTAATCGAAACCGGAGTAAGAGCAAAAAATCTATTACACAAGCTCCTTCAGTTGTAGCGATTTCCAGTAACGAATCCACCCCAATAATAACTAACGGCAAAGGTAGCTTAAGTAATATTTAAGTTTAAAAACCTTGCATTGACAATTTCTAACAACACAATAAATTAGAAAAAATAGGGATAAAACTATTCCCTATTCCCTCAACTCTATTCCCTGCCTTCACAAAAAGACTTTTTCAGCTAACCTTATTTAACTTCTTCATACCATATACCAACGGTTTCAAAAGCAGCATAGGCTAGCTTGAGAAAATTCACCACTCTTTGTTTGCTAATTATTCCAAATTCTTTATACTGTCTTGCATCGGCAAATGTTAATCTATGCTGGTCTATAATATTTCTTTCTTTATATGCAAGTTTGGGAAAATCTATAGCCTTAATATTATATTTTTTCACTACTTCTTGTATTGTCGCGTCAGAATTTACATGTTCCCAATCCTCGCATAAGCCTAAATTTCTGACTAATATATGAGGAACTTTGCCAGCATAGCTATTTACAGATTGCTTAAATAAATTTAAGCTGTCATATCCTCCCGTTGAAACAAACCATTTACAAAAATATACTCCTTGTGATTCTCCCAGTTCAATTAACTGATTTTTCTCAATCCATTCCTTGACTGCCCTATGAGATTGTGCTGCTAGATTAGCAATCACTGTCTTATTCATTGCAATCTCAAAGATTTTATCTGCCTTGTCAGCTTGTCTCTCATCTTCTGTAAACACTGCATACTGACATATACCCTTATACACCCCAGCTACATCTGGATTTGATCTATCGGTTTCTATTGGTATAAACGGCATATTCTTATCCAGGCAATACTGAATCATTGTTCTAGCGACTAGAGACTTGCCTACCCCTCCCTTTTCCCCATCGATCAAATGAATTGTTGGCATAGCTGCACTCCTTTATATTTAAACCCAGTATTGATTGTCGCTTAACATTGAGAATAATATTCAGATTTAACCGAAGATTCGCAATTTTGAAGGCAATTGCGACGTAATAATATCACGTTATTCAAAACTCAACTACCCCCACCAGGCGATTGGAAATCGCGGCTACACAGACGAAACCCACCTACGTGGGTTTGAAAATCTTGATTTGGTGTTAGTCAATGCAGGTGGATTAAGCTTTGTGTCGTAGCGAATTCTATTCACCCAATACTTTTTAAACATTCTCTAGGAGTTCCCTTACCTTCAAAGGTTATTTATAGAAAATAAAATTCATGTAGGGTGTATTAGGCGCATATTTTCGATATGATTGGTCACGAAATAACTACTTAACGTCTAACGCACCGCCGCATGGATGCTGCGTTAAGGCTCAATTTCATTGTCTTTAAGTCCCCAATCCTTTCATTTTTAATTATCTTTAGGGAACTCAAAAAAATAAATTATTCCGCTTGAAGCGTTGACTGTTAACTGTGAACGTCAACAGTCAACAGTCACAGTTAATAACCTGAGAATTTTTGTTAACTAGATCGACTTAATTAAACATAAAACAATAGTAGGGTGCGTTGTCGCAAAGCGCAACGCACCTCACATTGATATAGTAGAATCTATAAAGGTGCGTTAGCCTACGGCATAACACACCCTACACTTATTTACATCTACATCTTACGTTTTTTTGGTTGAGCTACTTAAAAACGAACAATGACTTTACCGCGATTTTCACCGCTATATAAATATTCTACAGCGTCAACAATAGATTCAACGCCTTTGAATTCTGTTGAATCAACAGCAGGTTTAATTTTACCTGTTGAGATTAATTCCATCAATCGAGACTGTTTTTCTGGTAGATATTCTAAATAGTCAGTGAAGAGAAAGCCACGTAATGAAGCTGATTTCCATAGTAATTTGTTGTATATTCTTGGACGGTTTACCAATTCTAGTTCTGATGATAAATATTCAGAAATATATCCAACGATCGCTAGTCTACCGCGCCGTGCCAGGTTATCAACACATATATCAAATAACTCACTACCAACGCATTCATAAACTAAATCAATGCCTTGGGGATATTCTTTTTTGAGAACTTCATCGAGATTTTCTTGAGAATAATCGATCGCTCGATGACAGCCAAGTTGCTTGAGAAATTCCACTTTGGAGTGCGATCGACACGTTCCAATTACATGAGCGCCTGCAAGCAAAGCCAGTTGCACAGCATAACTACCTGTACCACCTGCTGCGGCTGTTACCAATACTACATCACTGCTTTTGACTTCCCCAACAACTTCTAAACCAATGGCAGCAGTCATACCACTAGCCACAACAGTCAGTATTTCTGGAGTTGCTTGTTGAACAGGCATCACTTGAGTAGCATCCACCGCAAAATACTCGCGGTATCCACCTCCTATTTGCAAAGTAATAACATGGTCGCCTATGTGCAGATGTTGTACATCTTCACCAACAGCAACAACAACAGATGCAGCTTCAACTCCGATATCGAATGGTGGTGTATTTGTAAAATATACCCCCGCAGCAATATTGACATCTGAAGCATTGACTCCAGCATAAAGATTACGCACCACAACCTCATTGCCAGCAGGTATGGGAAAATCAGTTTCAACAATATCAACAGCGGCTCTAAAATTTCGGCTCAACTGTTTGACAACCAGTTTTTTATAAGTCTTGGGATTCATGATGATTTCCAATTCAACTTGAGAAGCTCTACCCATTGAGCGACAACGAACACATAATTGATAATTTACAATGCAGCCAGGATTTCATTCATTGAAAGTTAAATCCTGGCTGCCTCGTCAAACTTCTACAATAAATTGACAGACACTCAATACTCAATTAATGATGATACCTTGAAATGATGAAATTCGTAAAAATTTTCCAAATAAATAACTCGGTATTAATCGCCGTGACACTACTCGCATCGTTGATGCTAGTGCCAGCGAACATTGCTGGTACTGTGAAAAATTCAACCAATCCAGGCATTAAAATGTTTTCATTTAACCTCAGTTCCCAAAAATGGCAAAATCGCGTGTTATTGGTGTTTGCACCATCTGTTGATAACTATAACTATCAGCAACAAATAAAATTATTTGACCAGCACCAAGACGATTTTACACAGAGGGATTTGATTCTTGTTCGGGTTTTAGCAACAGATAAAAGCTATGCCAACGGACTGCCAATCGATGAGCCTTCCGCTGAAAATTTGCGAAATCGCTTTGGAATTGATAAAGGAAATTTTCGCGTCATTTTGGTGGGCAAAGATGGTGGTGTCAAGCGCCAAGATACTACACCAGTCCAAGCAACAGCAATTTTTGAACAAATAGATGCTATGCCCATGCGCCAACAAGAAATGCAAGAACGGGGCAGAAAATAGTTGATATAGTACTCAACCAATCTTTTTAGCTTTCACAGGAATCTCGATGGCAAATTTTGTGCCTTGTCCCACTGTGGACTCACACCAAAGATTACCGCCATGCTTCTCAGCTACAATTTGATAACTAATAAACAAACCCAAGCCAGTACCTTTGCCAACTGATTTAGTAGTGAAGAAAGGATCGAATAATTTAGAGGAAATTTCTGGGGGAATGCCTACTCCATTGTCAGAAATCACAATCATCACTTGGTTTGCATCAATTTGACTAGTCTGAATCCAGATGGTATTGAGGTTAACTGAAATTTCTTGGAATGAACGTCCTTGGTTAGATTCTTCTAATGCATCAATAGCATTGCTCAAAAGATTCATAAAAACTTGATTGAGGGAGCCGGGATCGCATTCAATCAGTGGCAAACTAGTATATTCTTTAACAACCTGAATCTGTGGACGGTGAGTTGTTGCTTGCAAACGATATTGCAAAATCACCAAGGTACTATCAATCCCCTCATGAATGTCTACCGCTTTCAATCCTTCTTCATCCAAGCGCGAGAAGTTCCGCAACGATAACACAATAGTGGAAATGCGTTCGGTACCGACTTTCATGGACTGAAGAATGTTGGTTAAATCTGATTGTAAAAAATCCACCTCCAGCTTATCCAGTTCTACTTGGAGTGCTGGAGATGGGTTAGGGTAATGCTGTTGATAAATTTGCAATGCTGCGAGCAAATTTTCAACATACTCAGAAAGATAAATTAAGTTGCCATAAATAAAATTAACTGGGTTATTAATTTCATGAGCAACCCCCGCCACCATCTGTCCCAATGCAGACATTTTTTCACTATGAAGCATCTGTAATTGAGTTTGTTTTAGGGTTTGTAGAGTTTGCTTGAGAGCCGTATTCTTTTCATTTAATTCTTCAGTTCTCTGCTGGACTCGAACTTCCAGAGTTTCATTAGTTGTGGCTAATTCAGCAAAAGCTAAACGCAGGTTGGTTTGTGCTTGTGTTCGTTCTACGATGGTTGCCGTCAACACAAGAATCGTGAGTGTAATCACACCAATAAATGATTGCAGTTGCGCCAAAGATTGGTTGAGATCTTCACTGGCAAAACCACCTTTACCATTGACGGTGGCGATGGCAGCAATGGCAGCTACAATAAAATTGAACAACGTTGCACCCGGTTGTCCCAGTCGAAAAGCAGACCAAATCAACGTTGGAATCAACATGTATTCCAAGTGATATTCTTTACTAAAAACAATTTTGCTGCTCAAAATTACTAACCCCATTAAGATAACTGGCTCTGCTAGGATCAACCAAAATCTTAAACGGCGTAAGTTTACTGG
This sequence comes from Nostoc linckia z4, assembly GCF_002608075.1. GTDB lineage: Bacteria > Cyanobacteriota > Cyanobacteriia > Cyanobacteriales > Nostocaceae > Nostoc > Nostoc linckia. The sequence continues at coordinate 53,725 of NZ_LAHA01000032.1, read as the reverse complement.
AAACTGACGAATATGGCAGAGATTTTCAAAATCCTCTGAGGTTGAACTTAGAGATAACCATTGCCAGAGGGAATGTCGTTTTTTGTGAATGAATTGCTCCCAACTAAGCATAACTGGGGTAACGATAAAAATTCCTGAAACGTTGGAAATCCACCAGGTCAACCAAACTGTACCATAGGCTGTCCAGGGAACTTTACCACTCAATGCCAAGCAAGCCACTCCAACAGTTGCATTAATGTTTGGCCCCACCATACCGGCTAGAATCAAAAATTTGAACGTGTCGGGGACACGTTGTAACGGATAGCGGAGGTTGCTAGCTTTTCGTAGCAGGAAAGCCCCAAATATAGTGCCTAGAGTTGTTCCGATGGCAATTCCCATAACTGGTAGCGTCGAAATCACCAGAGATAAGAAACTTGTTGAATCTTGAAACGCCCAAAAGTTAGCAAAAAATGAACCCAGAAAAACACCGTACCCCATCCAGTTACCAAACAATAAAACAGCCCCAGCAGCAATTCCATCCGGCGGCCAAACTGGAGTCACATCTTGGGGTGTAGAGGCAAGATGACGCGAAATTTCAGCCATTTGATAGTAAGCGATCGCCAAAACAACTGTGCCTCCCATTTGCCTGAATGCAGAAGGGAATAAAGGCAATTTTTGTTCAATCATTTGTTTATTGACTGCTTGCTTGCTGTTAACGTTTCTTTCTAAACATAGAATGCCCGTTTTTTCTAAGCTTCAGAACAAAAAGTAGCCTAAAATTAATTGAGAAAAATTACTCAAATATAATCTCAACTAAATTGCACTCAAAGATAGTAATTTAGTCTGGGAGTAGGGAATGGGGAGGAGCCACTTGCTCAGCAAGTGGCGTTAGTGAGTAAGAATATTCTGTTTAACTCCATCGCCAAGAATAATAACTATCCTGAATCAAAACTTTAGATGCCCTCGTATGCTCTCTTCATTTCGATGTCTATCAAATTAATATTGATAGTAAATTACATAAATTACATTGCAAATAAATGATTTCTCAGACAAGTACAGGGAAATATTTTGCTGGAATGTTATGTAAGTAGGACTTACGCAAAAACCCTCTTAAACTCTCATTTCTCCGTGAACTCTGTGTCCTCTGTGGTAGCCTACGGCAAGCCGCTCCGCGTCTACGTTTTCCGTTGGCTGTGCGTAAGTCCTAGTAAGTTTGAAATTTCTGGAAATCTCCCATAAAAAGGGAGACTTTTACTCACACCAAAAAGGGTGTTTTTGTGAAGCAAGAATCTGTCGCTACACTGCACCAAGAGTGTAGCGACAGAGTGTCAACTTAAGAAGATAAATATTGACCAATGGATGGTTTTTGACGACGCAGAGCAGTCATGGCTTGCTGCTGGATTTGGCGGACTCGTTCTCGACTAACATTGAGCTTCTCTCCAATCTGAGCCAAACTTCGTTCTTGATTATCCAATAGTCCAAAGCGTAAAATTAATACTTCGCGCTGTACGGGTTTGAGCGATGCCAACAAATCATTCAAGTCTTGGCGGAGCAATTCTTGAGTAATCTGGTCATTTGGCGAAATGCTTTCATCGCTGAGAAGTTCGCTAAGTTCTGTATCTTGGTTATCACCGACTCTTAAATCTAGAGAGATTGTCCCACTGGCGGCAGTGAGATATTCTCGAATCTGGCTTGGTTCCATGTCTAGTTTCTGAGCAATTTCGGCGACAGTGGCACGACGACCAAGTGTTTGAAACAGTTCTCGCTGTACCTTCTTAATTTGACTCAGCTTTTCGTTGACGTGAATTGGTAGTCTCACTGTACGGGATTTTTCAGCGATCGCTCTGGTAATCGCCTGACTAATCCACCAATATACATAAGTTGATAACTTATAGCCCCGGTTCGGATCGAACTTTTCTATCCCCCTTTGTAAACCGATTGCCCCTTCTTGAACCAAATCCAAAAACTCCAGATTGCGACGCTGGTATTTTTTAGCTATGGAAACCACTAGTCTGAGATTTGCCACGATCATCTTTTGCTTGGCTCGTTGTCCAAGCTGAAGTATCTGATTGACTTCCATTTCAGCTTTATTGACAAAATCAGCTAATTCTGCTTGTGTTGGTTGGCGATTTAATTGTTGACTAAGCTGTTGTTTTTGCTCCTCAATGGCAATCATTTGTTGTACTTGCCTGCCATAAGTTATTTCTTGGTCGGATGTTAATAAAGGGAACTGACCAATTTCTTGCAAATAGACGCGTACCATGTCAGAAGTCAGGCTGGACATACAACTTTAACATTTCTCTCAAATTAGACGAATTTAAAAGTATAAATCAAATAGCTTCACAAAAAATATCAACTGTGGAAAGCTATTTTATGCAACTATTCACCAGTGATTCCCTAAGGTCGCCCACAAAGCAGATCGTAACTTTAACGATAGACTAGTAAAAATTCTTTGAGGAAGTATTAATGAGGCTAGCCAATACGGTTCGGATAAGCAGTATGAACTTACCTTGTGGTCTGGGAAAAGGTTAATGGTTCGACAAGCTCACCAACCGGGGTAAAGGGATTTGGATGTATTTGAAACCTTTCCCCTTTGCCCTTTCCCCTTTAACCGAACCGTATTGTGAGGCTAGCAGTTCATACTGAGTTACAGTCAAAGATGTAATTTGGGCTGGAAGTGAGAATATTCCGTTTGAGAACAACATAGCATCAAGATGAGTAGGAAATCTCGAAAAGCATTGATTGGCATTACAACCTACGGACGGCAGGCAACATTACCATTTTCTGTGTCAAGTGAATACATAGATGCAGTCCGGGCCGCAGGTGGCATTCCTATATTATTACCACCAGGAGAAATGGAGCCTGCTACACTTCTAGATTGTTTGGATGGTTTAATTATCTCTGGTGGCGGAGATATTAACCCTGTTTGCTACAACGGTTTTGCTCATCCTAGCATTTATGCTGTTGATAGCGAACGTGATGCTTTTGAATTGCAACTCGCCAAGTTTGCCCTTGACCGTCATCTGCCAATATTGGGTATTTGCCGGGGTTTACAAATTCTCATGGTCACCTGTGGAGGTACTCTAATTCCTCATATTCCAGATGTTTATGGTACATCTCCATTGCATCGCCTAGAGCCTGAACCAGGACGGCGTTTGCCTACAGAACATTTGGTGAAAATAGATGTAGAAAGTTGTTTAGCCAATTGTTTGCAAAATTCTCATCTATCTGTAGTTTCTTGGCACCATCAAGCAGTGGATAAAGTACCATCTGGTTGGCGGGTTGTTGGTCATGCTCTAGATGATGGAGTAATTGAAGCTGTGGAGCATGAAGACCATCCTTGGGCAATTGGCGTGCAATGGCATCCTGAGCTTTCTACTTTAGATCCCAGTAATCAAAGACTTTTTCAAGCTCTCGTTCAGGCTGCACGTATGGAAGGGAACAGGGAATAGGCAATGGGCTTAAATTGTTTACCTAGTTAACTGTTGACTGTTAACTGCGAACAGTCAACAGTTAACAACTTTTGGAGTTTTCTTACTTTTTGCCTTTATTTCTCTAGTTGTCGAATTCGCTTGATTTGGAGCAAATTCCAGTCATCTTCAGAATAGGGGGTGCTAAACCAGGCATCTAATATTTCTTTGGCGATCGCTTCTGTAGTTGCCCGTAAACTTAACACTAGGACGTTAGCATGATTCCAAATGCGGGCACCCCTAGCCGTCTCAGCATCATGGCACAAAGCAGCACGTATCCCACAGACTTTGTTCGCAGCGATGGATGCACCAGTACCAGTCCAACAAAAAACAATTCCCTCATCTACTTTCTGAGTTGCTACTGCCAAAGCAACCTTACTACTACTGATAGGCCAATCAACTTCTCGACGATCCTCTGCTAGAGAACCAAAAGGTATAACTTCATGTCCACGCCGCTTAAGTTCTTCTAATACAATATCTGTCAGGTTAGTGCGTTCATCACTGCCAATAGCGATTTTCATGCCTTCCCCTCTAAAAGTAGCCTACCCTATTGTTTCATCTTACGATAAATAGCGACAGTTAATTACCTTTTTAACTGTCGCTACAATTTAGCTAAATGATATTAGAATTCAGAAGTCAGAAGTCATAAGTCATAAGTCAGAATTCAGAAGTCAGAATTCAGAAGTCAGAATTCAGAAGTCAGAATTCAGAAGTCAGTTCTTTAATGGGTGAAGTAATCATCTGAAGAATATTTGAATTTGGTTTTACTGACAAAAGTCAAAATTTCAAACCAATATTCATTACCGAATTAGACTTAAATTCATACTGAATTCTGAGTCCTGACTTCTGAATTCTTCTTGAATAATCGCTCCGCCGTTCCCTTAATTACAATATACAAAATCGGCACTACAAACAAACTCAAAAAAGTAGCAATTAACATGCCTCCAAAAACAGTTGTTCCTAAAGATTGGCGACTACCCGCCCCTGCACCTGCGGCAGTAACCAAGGGGAAAATCCCAATCAGAGTAGAAAAAGCAGTCATCAAAATTGGACGTAATCGCTCTTGTGAAGCCTCGATTACTGCTTTATTCATAGACAGTCCTTGGTCTCGCAATTGGTTAGCAAATTCCACAATTAAGATAGCGTTTTTACTAGCCAAGCCAATCAACATTACTAGACCAATTTGACAGTAAACATCATTGGCAAAACCCCGCATTGATTGAGCTATAAGCGCTCCGAAAATCGCTAAGGGAACTGACAACATAATAATCAAAGGGTCAATGTAGTTTTCATACTGAGCGGCTAATACCAAAAATACAAATATCAATCCTAAGCCAAAAATCAGAGGTGCTAAGCCGGCAGAATCTATTTCTTCTAGAGCAGTTCCAGACCACTCATAACCAAAACCTGGAGGTAAAACTGCTTGAGAAACTTGTTCCATTGCTTTAATAGCGTCTCCAGAACTAGAGCCGGGAGCAGCAGAACCATTAATTTCAATTGAGCGGAACAAATTATAGTGATTTATTGTTTGCGCTCCCACAGTTGGTGTTACTTTTACTAAGTTACTCAAAGGAATCATTTGATTCTTTTGGGAACGAACGTAGAGTTTGCCAATATCTTTGGGATTAGAACGAAATTGTTCATCTGCTTGGATATAAACCCGATAATTTCGCTGCTGGAGATTGAAATCATTCACATATTGCGAACCCAAAGCAGTTTGTAAAGTACTGAAGATATCATCGATGGGAACTTGCAGTGATTTGGCTTTATTGCGGTCTACTTCCACAAGTAATTGCGGTGTATCTGCGGCAAAGGTACTGAATACAGCTCGTAATCCTGGCGTTTGATTGGCGCGACCGAGTAATTGCCCCATTGATTGCACCAAACTTTCTAAACCACTGTTACCTCTGCGGTCTTGCAGCTGAAAGACGAAGCCGCCAAAGTTACCCAAACCCTGAATTGGTGGGGGATTTACCGGAAATACTCTGGCTTCTGGTATAGACAACAATTTACCTTGTAATCTGCCAATTATCGCTTGTACAGATTGATCTGGTCTTGAGCGTTCGTCCCAAGGTTTTAAAGTTGTAAATATGATGCCACTATTAGCAGTGCTACCACTAAACCCAAATCCTCCTACGGCAAAAGTTCCTACTATTTCCGGAATTTGCAGAATTTCTTTTTCTACCTGTGCCATGACATCGCTGGTATATTGCAGCGAAACGCCTTGGGGCCCTTGGATAATTGTGATGAAATAACCCTCGTCTTCGTCTGGAAGAAACGCTGTAGGTACTGTGGTGTAAAGCCAAGCAGTCATTCCTAAGGAAACGATAAACAAGCCAATAACGATACTTTTGATGCGTGTGAGATAAGTCAGCGATCGCTCATAGCTCGATCTTACCCATTCCAAGAACCGATTAATCAAGTCAAACAGCCAACCAATCCACCTGGGAGGTGTTTGTCCTTGACGCAGCAACACCCCACACAAAGAAGGTGTCAAAGTCAAAGCCAAAAAAGTAGAAATCGCAATGGAAAAGGCAATGGTCAGCGCAAATTGCCGATAAAGTGCGCCTGTGGTTCCTGGAAAGAAAGCCACTGGGACAAACACCGCCATCAATACTAATGAAGTTGCAATCACCGCCCCGAAAAGTTCCGCCATTGATTCGCTAGCGGCGCGGCGAGGATTCATACCTTTATCCTGAATAAAACGGCTGATTTGCTCCACTACAACGATGGCATCGTCTACCACCATCCCAGATGCTAAAGTCAGACCAAACAAAGTCAAACTATTAATGGAAAAGTTAAAAACTTTGACGAATGCAAATGTGCCAACCAAGGAAAGTGGAATTGTCAGCGCCGGAATTAAGGTAGTTCGCCAGTCCTGCAAAAAGATAAAAATGACAATTACAACCAGCACCACCGCTTCAATCAGAGTCTTGATCACTTCTGACATCGACTCTTCGACAAACATAGTTGTGTCAAAAGCTACCTGATATTTCATGCCTGGGGGAAAACTCGGAGCCAATCGCGCCATTTCCGCTTTCACTCCCTTGGCGACATCCAAGGCATTACTACCAGGAACCTGATAAATCCCTAAACCGATGGCATCTTTACCCAGAAATCGCAGAAATGTGTTGTAATTTTCTGCACCTAGTTCTGCTTTGCCGACATCTTTGAGCTTAACTAATGTGCCATCATCTTCTGTTTTCAAGACAATTTCGTCAAATTCTCTGGTATCTGTTAAACGACTGGCAGCACGCACATCGATTTGATATCTTTGTCCTTCCGGAGCCGGTTCTTGCCCAATTCTCCCTGCACCCACCTGGATATTTTGTTCGGATAAGGCGTCTGCCACATCTTGAGTTGTTAATCTCCGGCTAGCCAGGCGATTCGGATCTAACCACAAACGCATGGCATAGCGGCGTTCGCCAAAAACTTGGGCATTACTGACACCTTTAACTCTTTTTAGGGCGTCTGCTAAGTAAAGGTCAGCATAGTTACTTAAAAATGTATTGTCGTATTCGTTATTTTCTGCGAATAGACCAATTGCCAAGAGAATATTATTAGATTCTTTTGATACCCGTACACCAGTCCGTTGTACAGACTCTGGTAATTGCGGTTGGGCAACGGAAACACGATTTTGCACATCTACAGCCGCAATATCTTTGTCCCGCGATGAATCAAAGGTGACAGTAATGGTACTAGTACCGTCATTACTGCTGCTAGAAGTGATATATCTCAGTCCCTCAACGCCGTTGATTTGCCTTTCTAAGATATTGGTAACGCCGCTTTCTACAACTTCGGCACTGGCTCCACTGTAGTTGGAAGTGACACTGATTTGGGTGGGACTAATTTCTGGAAACCTGGCGATCGGCAGTGTCGGAATACTGATTAATCCTATTAATAGGATAATAATGGCGCAGACCGATGCAAAGATTGGTCGCTTAATAAAAAAGTCAACAAACATAATTTAGAAAATTGGGCATTGGGTATTTGGCATTGGGCATTGGGCACTTGTACTGAGCGTAGTCGAAGTATGGGGCATGGGGCATGGGGCAAAGGGCAAAGGGCAAGGGGCAAAGGGCAAAGTAGAAAAGGGGAAAAGAAAGATCCCTCGTTTTACCTTTCTCCAAGGCGTTGCCATCTCCCCATCACCTCATCTCCCCATCTCCCCCCGCCCAGTCTCGTTTCACTTAAAAATTCCTACTACCGACTGTTTCCGGTGCAGGAGTGATGGGGACGCCATTGGTGAGGTTGAGAATACCAGAAACAACTATTTTGTCACCAGGTTTTAGTCCTTCGAGGACTTGATAATTATTGCCCTCAATAGCTCCCAGTTTCACGGGTTTTTGTTGAGCGACCAATTTTGGCGCTCCGGGTTTAGAGTTTTGCGCTGGTGCTTCAGCTTTTGGCGCTTCAGGTTTAGAGTTTTGCGCTGGTGCTTCAGCCACAAAGACGAATGTCTCCCCACCGAGACGAGATACTGCTGTCACTGGAATTAAAATGCCTGGGCGTTCGTCCCAAATGACTTTGGTTTGTACTGACTGGCCATTAAGCAGTTGCCTTGTAGAATTACCAAAGTTGGCTTTAGCTAAAACTGTTTGGGAATCTAAATTTGTATTTGGGGAAATGAAACTGATTTTACCTGTGGCTATGGCTTTGCCTTGGGCATCAAGCATTTGTACGGGTAATCCCAAGCGCAACTTTTTAGCTTCTTCTAGGGGAACGGAAATATTCAGTTCTAATGAGTCATTTCTAGTTAATGTGGTGAGCTGGTCTGCTCTTTGTACGTAATCTCCAATTTTTGTGGGAATATCACCAACAATGCCGGTAAAAGGAGCTAGAACTTTTGTGTATTGCAGTTGCACTTGGGCAGCTTGGACTTGACCTGCTGCTTGAGTAACTTGCGATCGCGCTTGGGCAATTTCTTCTGGACGAGAGCCATTTTCCAACTGTCTGAGGTTCTGTTGCTGTTGTTCTACAGCAGCAGCTAGCTCATTGATACTAGAGTTTCTACTTTGGCGGAGTTGGTCTAAGCGTTTCTGGGCTACTACAAGGGCAGCTTCAGCACTCTTCTGTTCCTTGAGATATCCTTCTAAGGCATCTTGGGAAACCGCACCTTCTTTTCGCAATTGCTCGTATCGTTTGGCTCGTGACTGTGCTAGCTCCACATCAGATTTCGCTGACTCGATTTGAGCCTCAGCTTGGGCAATTTCTTGTGGCTGCGCTCCCGTTTGGGCATCCCTCAGGCGAGCTTGGGCTTGGGCTAACTGCGCTCTAGCTTGGGCAATTTCTTCTCGCCGAGTACCCGCTACAAGTTCAGCAAGACGCGCCTGGGCTTGTTGGAGTGCGCCTCTAGCTTGTAATAACTGAGCTTGGGCATCATCGCTTTGCAAGGTAAAAATAACTTGCCCTTGTTGTACTCGATTGCCTTCTTTGACGAAAATCTGGGTAATTCGTCCTTCAATTTGTGGCTTAATAATTACCGAACGAGGAGCTTCTAAGGAGCCAAGAAACTGGGAACTTTCTTGTGTAGTTTCTGTCTCTATTGTTGCTAGCTTCACCGGAACTGCCATAGGTTGACCAGGAGCGGCCTGATTACCTGATGCTCCATTGTTAGCACTGCTAGTCTGCCACCAGCGCCAACCAAAACCAACACCTGCAATTACGAGGATAATTCCCAACAGCAGCGGCCAACGTCGATTTTTAGGCGATTTGGGCGATCGCTCCGACAAAGATTCAGACTCTTGACTGGAATCATTAACAGCAGGCTGTTCTGTTTCAACAGGAAAAGAAGATTCAGGGAACTCAGAATGGGACATTTTGGTTTTCTCGTCTTGTGAATCTAGACTTGAGCAATCTTATTTAGGTCAACGAGGAAGAGGGTATGGGGTAAGCAAGGAGTGTGGGGAGATGGGGGAGATGGGGAGATACGGAGACAAGGGGGACAAGGTCGTAATTTTTCTGCCTTGTCTTCCCCCTCTCTCCATCTCTTTTACCCTATATCTCTGCCTCTCAGGCAAAGCAAAATACCTGCAAAATTATGCAAAGATGCTTTCAAATCAATATCTGAGCGCACTGTACCGTTCTCCTCGCTGTTTTTTATACACAACCAGCTGTCTGAGCAGCAATTTATCAGTCTTGTATCACCTCAGATGGGCAACCTGATGCTGGGTTTTTCATAAGTGTTAGCAAGTGCTTGCTTGCATCTTTATTTAAGTATTAGGTTGCATTATAACTACATAGTAAAGAAGATTGGTAATGCTAAAAATGAGTTTACCGTTCTTAACCAGTACTGAATATTGATCTGAAGGAAGAAAAGAGTGACCAATCACCAATCATTTCAGAATCTATCTCATCAAAATAGCGAGTTTCATTGATTTATCCTCACCAAGAACGAAACACAATCAGTGTTTATCGATCTATAGTCCTCTTTTTCATCTATTTCAACTTCCTACACTTAGGTCACCCGATCGGGTGATTTAATTTTCTCAGATTTGGGGAGTGGGGAGATGGGGAGATGGGGAGGTGGGAGATGGGGAGATGGGGAGGT
>NZ_LAHA01000032.1:0-43632 GCF_002608075.1 Nostoc linckia z4 | reverse complement strand
GTGGGGAGGTGGGGAGGTGGGGAGATGGGGAGACAAGGAGAATAACTCCAAACTCCTAACTCCTAACTCCTAACTCACCACTCACAACACCTTTCACCCATCCACAACAGATTTTTTAGAATCTAATTCTGGTAATATGGTTTCCATTGATTTTTGATTGACCACAACCTGAGAAAATAGCCACTCATAGCGATCGAGTGCTTGCTCTAATGAATAGTTTGCTTCGGCGAACTGTCTGCCTAGTTGACCTAGCTTGGCTGCTAAAGTCGGGTTGGTATATAAATTCTGCACTGCATCTGCTAAAGCATGGGGTGATTCTGGTTCCACAATTATGCCACCACCACTGAGTGCGATCGCTCTGGCCGCAGTACCGCTAGCGGGAACTGAACCCACAATGGGGCGACCGCTGGCCAAAAGGAGTGGTATTTTTGAAGGCATATTAAATGAAATTACATTGTGTTTTTGCACAATCAGCCCTACGTCTGATGCTGCTAGCATTTCTGGTAGTTTTTCTCGTGGCTGCAATGGTAGCAGCAAAACATTATCTGCTCCCTTCAATAAACAATATTGTTGTAACCTCTGCAATGCTCTTGATTCACCAACAATCACAAAGACAATATCCTTGAGGTGACGCAAGCAAATCGCTGCTTCTATTACTGTTTCTAAACCTTGTGTAAGGGCAATGTTTCCAGAATAAAGGACTACAAATTTGCCATCTAATTGATGTGTAGCTCTCCAGGAGTTTTCGTGTTTCGGTAAAGGACGAATGAAATTTATATTCACCCAATTGGGAATACAAACAATTTTGTTTACAGGTACTCCTTTATTCACTAAATTCTCACTAAACCCATCAGCAATGACGCTAATTTTGTGTGCAGTTTGATATGCTAATTTTTCTAAAGCTGCAAGAGTACGGATCATCCACTTGTTTTTCAGCAGCCCAACACGCACAGCTGCTTCTGGTAATATATCTTGCACATTCAAAATTAATGGACAGTTGTATAAGTAGCTAAATATTGTTGCTGGTAAGATACCTAGTAAAGGCGGAACTGTTAATATTATTGCATCTGGGCGATGGCCTTTAAAGGCTAGCGGTAAACTTGTAAAAATAAAGCTCAACTCCAATAACAACCGATCTACAAGGTTTGGTTTGGACTTGATTCGCACGTAACTTCGTTGGATTGTCACACCATTTTTGCGTTCTGTTACGTACCATTTACCCTGATACTCATCGTAAATCCGTCGCTGGGGATAATTGGGCATTGCAGTGATTACTCGCACTTCATGACCTCGCTTTACTAGTCCTTCTGCCAATTCAGTCATTAAGGGAGCAATTCCAATCGGCTCTGGATGATAGTTATAGGAATAGATCAGAATGTGCATGAGCTATTTGTGAGGTTGGTGAAAACAGCCAAAGAGCAGCAATTGATTGCTTTGAGTATGGACTGCTATTTTGTATTATTTAATTTAGGTTGTGAACAGGTTATGATTTTTTTAAATCACAACTCTATTGCCAACTGTTTGGAAATTTTCTCAGTAAATTTAGCAATTCTAACAGTTATTAATTATCAATTTTTTATTTTTGCTGCTGGGATAAAGTCCCTCCAATATCCAGTTATTAGCTACTAGTGTTAACTATTAGCTGAATTTAACTTTTTCACCATACTAGTGATGAATTTTTTGTCACTAAATTTAAATGGGAATTTAATCGTTAAATTTACTCATAGGGGATTGTAGCATTATATTTAATTTCATGCATGAAAGCCGCATTCCGGCTTTAAAAGTGGCACATAATGTATTGTGAACTACACCATTCTGTAACAAGGGACTAATAAAAAAATAACCAATCAGTGTCTAGTAGTTCGCTTTCGTGACTTAGCAGGGGAAAGGGGAAAGGGTAAAGGGGAAAGGGTAAAGGGGAAAGGGGAAAGGGTAAAGGGGAAAGGGGAAAGGGGAAAGGGGAAAGGGGAAAGGGTAAAGGGGAAAGGTTTTAAATCCTTTACCCTTTACCTCTTTTCGTTTCCCCAGCCCGAAAGAAGCGCATTTTTGGGTTGGTAGAGTACTAGGCAGGGGAAAATAATAACTCCCCAGTCACCAGTCACCAGTCATCAGTCATCAGTCATCAGTCAACAGTCATCAGTTAACACTTCCAATGCCCCATATCCAATCTTTTAAGTTTTTGCGCCTTGGATATCTAGAGAAAGCGATCGCACATTGGCTATAATTCCTTCTTGTTCCCAAGCGGTAGACATCGCTGCTGCCACAGCCTCTGAGTGTAACTCATCCGTCAAAGCTAACAGTGTCGGCCCTGCACCACTAATGACCATGCCATAAGCACCAGCTGTCACAGCTGCTAGATTGACAGCATCGTAACCAGGAATTAAAGCTTTGCGATAGGGCTGATGCAATTTATCTTGCAAAGCGGTTTTTATCCATTCTGGTTTACCGGTTTCCAAGCCACGCAATAATAAACCCAAATGTGCAGTATTAAAAATGGCATCTGCACGAGTGACTTGGGTTGGTAAAACCCGCCGTGCTTCGGAAGTGGAAAGTTCAAAATCGGGAATAGCTACAACTGGTATGATGTCTTGATGCCAAGGTACATCACAAATTTCCCAACCTGCACCACCAGAAGCAGCCAGCCGACATGCACCCAACAAAGCTGGAACTACATTATCAGGATGTCCTTCCATTGCGATCGCTAATTCCATCACCTGCGACTGACTCATGGGCGCACCTTCAAGCTGGTTCGCCGCAACCAACCCACCAACAATTGCTGTTGCTGAACTACCCAAACCCCTCGCCAGCGGTACACCCAGCTGAATTTCAATTTTCACCCCTGGCGGTGTCTGCTCTATGTGTTGATAGAATCTGAGAAATGCTTGGTACAGAAGATTGCTTTCATCGGTTTGTACTCGTTGAGCTTCTTCACCCGTGACAGCGATGCTGAATCCGCCCTCTTCCACACGAGTAAATTTAAAATGATTGTACAGCTTTAAAGCCGCACCGATACAATCAAAACCGGGCCCCAAATTAGCAGTTGTGGCGGGGACGGTAACAGTGACACTAGAAACAACAGACATCTGCAAATACTCCCTAATCGATCAACCAGCATCCCACGTATTGGTAGCACTTAGGAGCGATTTTTTGCTAGGTGTTGGGAATAGTTAAATCGTACTGTTACAGGACTTACGGAATAGTTACGATTTTAGGTGATTACGAATCTACTCCTACAAAGAAGCAAACGGTAGCAGGGTTTCTCTTAGAGAAGTAATCGCTAAAAACTCTGGAATTGCTTTTCTAGACTACGTTATAGTACCAATGACAATATCGGCATTGCGTAAGTCCTAGTTATTGAGAGCTAATTCGTTAACAAAAGCTTACACCAATTTTCATCTATTTGAGCCATATCTGTTGTAGGGGCGCAAGGCTTTGCACTCCTACCGCGTGGTCTATTTACCTGAAAATTGCTGTAAGAGGTAATGTATTTTCATGAAACTCCAATTAAACAACCACAAAATTATTGTTGGTTAATGACAATCGAGCAGTAACTGAAGCAAGTTTTATCTGAGTAAACCCAGATGCACTACCGTCTCGATCGAAGAACAATTCACCTGTAATGTTGTTGTAAATAAATCGTGCAGTGGTAGTAGTTGCAGATGCTCCAATGGTAAACTGATTTGCTTGGAGCGAAGATATTGACAACCCGCCACCAAAACCAGCAGCCGATACCTGAATCACATCATTAGTTGTGTTGAAGTCATAAATAGTATCAACACCATTATTGAAAGTATTGAAAACAAAGGTATCTTTCCCATTCCCTCCATAAAGGGTATCATTACCGCTCCCACCTGTGAGAATGTCATCGCCATTACCACCTTTGAGGGTGTTATTTCCTGAGGCAACAAAGGCACTAAGAGTATCATTACCATCGCCACCATCAAGTAGATTATCGCCTGATGAATAGTCTACATCTATGATGTCGTCGCCAGACCCACCATTGAGGGTGTTATTTCCCGAAGCAGTAATGCCTGCGTCGTCTAACAAGAATTCTTCAAAGGAGGCACTAAGAGAATCATTGCCATCGCCACCATTGAGTAGATTATCGCCTAATCCATAGTCTACATCTATGATGTCATCGCCAGCGCCACCATTGAGGGTGTTATTTCCTGAGGAATAAATGCCTCCGGAGAAGAAGAATGATTCGCTAGAGGAGGCACTAAGGGAATCATTGCCATCGCCACCATTGAGTAGATTATCGCCTAATCCATAGTCTACACTTATGATGTCGTCGCCAGCGCCACCATTGAGGGTGTTATTTCCTGAGGAATAAATGCCTCCGTAATAGTAGATGTATTCGCTAGAGGAGGCACTAAGGGAATCATTGCCATCGCCACCATTGAGTAGATTATCGCCTAACGAATAGTTAGCACGTAAGTAATCGTTACCAGCGCCACCGTTGAGGGTATTATTGCCAGAAACGGCAAAGGAAGGGTATTCAATTCCAAAGGAGCCAGAGGCACTCAGAAAATCATTGCCATCGCCACCATTGAGTAGATTATTGCCTGTTGAATAATCAGCATATAAGGAATCCTCACCAGTACCACCGTTGAGAGTATTATTGCCAGACCCATAGCCAGCTAAATCGTATCCGCTGAATCGGCCAGAGGCGCTAAGAGAATCATTGCCACTGTCCCCATAGAGTAGGTTATCGCCCGTTGGATAGACAGCATCCAAGGTATCGTTACCGCTTCCACCAATCAGGGTATTATTTCCCGCATTGCCCCTTAAAAGGTCGTTGCCACTCTTGCCATTAATGATGTCATTACCTCCTTGACCATTAATGACATCATCTGAGTTGTCAAAACCGTTGACATTGTTGTTCAGGTCATTGAGGAAGGTGACTGTGTTTTTTTTGAAGACCGTGCTTTGGGTGGAGTTGGCATCGAAGACATCAAAGCTGTCTGTGATGCTAGTTTGTCCGTCAAACAGGATATTGCCGACCTGAGCGAGATTATCTAGGTTTTCTAGGGCAAAGTTTTGCAGGATAACTTTGGAAACAAACGTCCTTTCAAAAGTTATTTCTAAGTTGTTACCATTTTGAGTTAATAGCAGGTTTCTCGGAGTGAAAATACTGTAACCAGTTTCAAATTGCAAGGTATCCAAAGAGGCGAGGGTTGCAGTTGAAGGGTTTGAGCCTTTACCAATGCCACCAAAATCAGTGATGGTAATGACACCAGTGCGATCGAAATTAAAGTTTACAACAAATTTATCCTTGCCGCCGCCACCAGTTATGAAGGTATTCTCTTGAGAATAGGGAGCAGCAAAATAACTATAGAACGTGTCATTCCCATTGCCACCGTTTAAGGTGTCCCCAGTATCACCAAAGAGAGTATCATTGCCATCACCCCCAAAGAGTAAATTATTGTCTTTAATATAGGAACTGTTGAAAATGTCAAAAATATAGTTACCAATGAGGGTGTCATTTCCTGCACCACCAATGAGAGTATCATTCCCCTCAGCACCCCTCAAAAGGTCGTTGCCACTCTTGCCATCGATGATGTCATTACCCCCTTGACCATTGATGACATCATTTGAGTTGTCAAAGCCGTTGACATTGTTGTTTAGGTCATTAAGGAACGTGACCGTATTCTTTTTGAAGACGGTGGTTCGGGTAGAGTTGGCATCGAAGACATCAAAGCTGTCAGTAATCTTAGTTTGCCCATCAAAGAGGATATTGCCTGAGTCTACAGTGGCTCCAGTAGATTTAGTGAGGTTATCTAGGTTTTCCAAGGCAAAGTTATTCAGAGTGATGGTTGTGATGAAAGAGTTGCTTTCAAACTTGATTTCCAAATTTGTGCCATTCTGAGTCAGGAGCATATTTTGGGCAGTCAACTCATCACCAACGAATTTGATGATATCGGCTTCGGCAACCACATCTGCTGAAGGATTTGTGCCTTTACCGACTCCACCAAAATCAGTTATGGTATCTCTTTGGTAAATTCTGAAGCCATCGTTGTTATCAATTTGGTTGAAAACAAATATATCTTGGCCACCACCACCAGTTAAAATGTCGCTATCTTCTTGGCCTGTGATGATATCGTTCCCTTCTAGACCATTAATCGTGTCACTGCTCAGGGTACCTACTAACGTATCATCACTTATAGTTCCAATGATGTTTCCAATGATGTTTGCCATAACTTTTACCTACCTTAATGGGTTGTTTCAGGAACTTCAGTTTTCAAGTTGCTGTTTGTGCTTTCGGACACAAAAATTCGCTTAAATTTGACGTTTTCGGAATATTGTGTACGCCAATTTTGATACAAAACAATATTCATTCATCGGATATTCACCTTGCAGGTGACTTTTACCCCTCACTTGTCCAACAATGTGAGATTATCTAAGTCTTAAGCACTATACAAATTAATCAATGTCTGTATTGCAGACATTGACTCATTTTGGATTTTTTAAGCATATCTGTTCGGTAGAAATCAAGAACAAACATTAAAAAACAAGCCTTAATGCCTAAAAACCACTCTTAATATTTGGTTTTGCCAGTGCCTAAGTCCTGATAGCTGGAAAATAGGAAAGAGTTAACTATTGAGCCAGGAAAAAAATTTTTATACTCTCCTTGTAAGTAATTATCTTTATATATGTACCTTGAGAGGGCAGAACATCAGATATATTACCGTGTTTACTTAGATATATTTGTTTGCAAAATATATCTTTGCATACTCTTTACATTACTCATCGTTAGTATAATTACGAATATTTTTATGTATTATCAAACAAAGGCAGAGGGCAGAAGCTCTTTATGGATTTATCGCTAAACAAAATTCATATATCTTCAGTACTCTCTATTGTGTGGGGTATTTGGGTAAATGCGATCGCTAAGGCTGCGATCGCCATATTAATTTGTTCTTCTGTATGCAGACAACTAATAAAAAATCGCAGGCGTGCAGCATGATTAGCCACGGCTGGATAAATCATAGGTTGAACGTTGATCCCTGCTTGAAACAGAAAATGCGAAAGCTGAATGCAGGTTAAGGAATTGCCCACCACAATGGGAATGATTGGAGAATTTTGGCTTGTACCTGTATTCCAACCCTGAGTTTGAGCTAGGTTTAAAAAGTACTGCGATCGCTGTTGCAATGTTTTGACTTTTGTGGGTTCAGTTTTGAGTAAACGCAAAGCTGCTAAAGCCGCGGCGGTATTTGCGGGAGATAATCCCACACTGTAAACAAAACCAGGAGCTGTGTATTTTAAATAACTCACCAAGGCAACAGACCCGGCAATATAGCCGCCACAACTGGCAAAAGCTTTACTGAGTGTTCCCATCCACAAGTCTACATCGGTTGGCTGTACGCCAAAAAACTCAGCAATACCCCGTCCGTGTTCCCCCAGTACGCCGATGGAATGGGCTTCGTCTACCATAAGCAAGGCTTTGTGGCGTTGCTTGAGTTCAATAAACCGGGGTAAATCTGGGATATCGCCATCCATGCTATAAATGCCTTCAATCACAATCAAAACTCGGCGATAATATTGACGCTGGTCTTGTAGCATTTCATCTAAAGCTTGCCAATCGTTATGAGGAAAAGGTATGGCTTTCGCACCAGATAAAGTGCAGCCTTGCAAAATACTATTGTGGCTGAGGGCATCGTAAAAAATTAAATCTTGGGAATGAAACAAATGTCCAATAGTAGTAACATTAGTGGCATGACCGCTGACATAAACGATGCAATCTTCTGTACCAATTAAATCTGCAATTTCTCGTTCTAATTCTTGATGTAGAAGACGTTCCCCGGATGCCAAACGGCTGGCACCAACGGATGTACCATAGCGATCGATGGCTTCTTTAGCTGCTGCGGAAACTATTGCATCTCCTGATAAACCCAAATAATTGTAAGTTGAAAAATTAATCAGCCTACGTCCTTGAATTTGAGTACAATCTCTAGTGAGAGATTCCTGCATTTGAAAATAAGGATTGGGAATTTCTAAAGTTTGAATTTGGGTTAATCTTTGCTGGAATTGTGTATATTCTGGAAAAGATTCAAATTGATAGTATTCTGTGGGAATTTGAGTTAAAGGTTGTTGGTTTTGGTTGCTGAGTTCTTTGGCTAAATATGCTGCTAAGGTGGCGATGTCTGCAAAGTTTTGCAGTGTATAGATGTTGAGTAAATAGCCAGACCAAACCTCTAGGTCTTGGATGAATTTTGCTACTTGCAAAGAATCCAAACCATAGGTTTCAAAAGATTCCCTTTGGTGAATGGATTCTCTGGGAATATTCAATTTCGCCGCTAACCATTGAGATATCCAATTTTGAATCGATTCGATGTTATATTCCTGGACATATTCTTTTAAATGAATAGGTTGGGGAATATCTGTCGATTCTGAGTTGACAATTGAAAAATTACCCGACAAAAAATTTTCACGGCAAGCTAAGCGTTGAATTTTGCCACTGGAGGTTTTCGGAAGAGTTCCGGGTTTGATGAGCAAGACTCGATAAACTTGTAAATCATGTTCTTGCAACACAGATTGGCGAATGGTTTTGACAACTTCCTGGGCATTCAAATTTCGCAAAAAAGTCCGCTTCACTTCACAAACAACAATTAAGCGTAGACTTAGCCCGTCATAGCGAAAAGTTGAGCCAGTGCGTTCCTGTCGCTCTGGGTCGGAAAGCAACTGGCGTGGAGCCGAGGTTTCCTCCGAGCCAAACTTTTCAAGGTAAACATCGCCTGCACCCATCTCAACACAAAAGGCTGCACTACTGTGATCGGCTAACGCTGGGTGACTAGTTTCTACTGTTTGTTCGATGTCTTGGGGGTAATAATTTCGTCCTCGAATCACTAATAAATCCTTCAGACGACCCGTAACAAACAATCCTGCTTCATCGTCCCAAAACCCTAAATCTCCGGTTCGCAAAAACGGCCCCTCTCCCGTATCGGCTAGATAAGCATGAAATGTTTTCTCGGTTTCCTTGGGTCGATTCCAATATCCCTGCGCTACACTCTCACCAGCAACCCAAATTTCTCCCACTTGTCCTGGTTTGCACTCAGTTAAGGAAACTGGATTAACAATGGTCACCGTTTGATTAAACCAAGGATGACCGCAACTAACTAATTTTCTATCGTTTTTGGTGGTGTTGTCGCTAATCACTTGGTTTTGCTCTAAAGCTTTGGCATCGCAAACCTTAATCTTGGGGACTTCAGCTTTCTTGACTCCAGTAACTAACAACGTTGTCTCTGCCATTCCATAACAAGGTTGGAAACTACTAAGGCGAAATCCGTAGGGCGAAAATTGTCTAGTAAAAGACTCCAGAGTTTCGGCGCGAATTGGTTCAGCACCATTGAGAGCAAGTTCCCAACTGCTTAAATCCAGATTTTCTAATTCCTTCGGCCTTATATTCTGCACGCAGAGATCGTAAGCAAAGTTAGGCCCTGCACTCACAGTGACCTTATATTTTGAAATTGCTTTTAGCCAACGTATCGGCTTTTGTAAAAATGCCATCGGTGGCATGATGATTAAAGGAAATCCCCCGGACAGGGGTTGCAGTATGCATCCGATTAATCCCATATCGTGGTATGGCGGTAACCAAGAAAATCCAACATCGGGAACATCAGGACTTTTCTCTAAGAATTGCAGGATGGCTGTGCAGTTGTGCAGCAAATTCCTGTGAGAAACCATTACTCCCTTGGGAATTCCAGTGGAACCAGAGGTGTATTGTAGCAATGCTAGGGTATTGGATTCCACCGCTACAGGTGTAAAGTCATCTGCGGAGGTCACTATTTTATCAGTTAAAACCCAATGCAAATTTTTAAATGTTGGTTCATTCGTTCCATATTGCTCAATCAATTGGAACATATCTGCGGTGGTTAGTAACAACGTAGCTTCAGCGTCTCGAATAATCGCTTGCAACCTTGATAGTTTTTGGTTGCGTTTGGGTGGATAGGCAGGTACAGCAATAATTCCAGCATAGACACAGGCAAAAAAGCCTGCAATAAAGTCTAATCCAGGGGGGTAAAGTAGTAAGGCTCTATCTCCTGGCGAGCAAAGACATTGGAGATGAGCAGCCATCGCCTTTACTCGATTTTCCAACTCTTGGTAACTTAGACGTTGAGTTTCTATTTCACCATCTTGAAGAAAAATGTAAGCTTCCTGATGCGGCTGGTTTTTCACTCGTTGGTGTAGCAAATCTATGAGTGTTTTTTTCTGCCCAAAGAGATGAGATTTAGTTTGAAAGTCTACCATTGCGATCGTCACTTTAACAACTGAGTGTCAACAAAGAATAAAACAAGATTCAGAATTCACAAATTCAGAATTCAGAATACTCTACCTATAAAGGGATAAAGTTTTAATCAAAAAAAATTTTTAATATTACTTTTACGCACTAGGGCAAGGTTTTAAACCAATATTCAGACGCGACGCTCGTTCGCGCAGCGTGCCGTAGGCAAGACTCACTACCGCTCCGCTATCACCCATTCGGACTTCAATTCATCCTGAATCGTAGCTTGTGAGTTGGGAATTATTCTTAATAAATTTTTACACTGAATAGTTGAAGTTTTGCTAATAGTTGCAATTTTATTTTGATTTTTGCGAATTCTAAACTTACGTGAATTGGATATTTCTGCTGTGAGAAACTAAGAAAAACCAATTTTGTCAATCAGCTAAAATACTCAAAAAACTTGACTAGAATCCGGTGCGATCGCTTAATTCAAAATTGCTGAGTGTAAATATTTAATTAAATATGCGGTTAAACAAGCTGATAATAAACCCAAACAGAAAACTCCAGCCATAAGATACTGGCTGGGGTTTACTTTATGATTTATTACAGCAATTTTCAGGTAAATAAACCACGTTGCAGAGGTAAACAACCGTTTACCCCCACCAGGGATTGTGGTTCAAATAGATGAAAAGTGCTGTAATGTAACTCCAAAAAATAAATTATTCTGGTTACAGTCGTTGACTGTTGACTGTTGACTGCTGACTGTCAACCGTCAACAGTTAACACTCTTCCGTAGAATATTTTTTTAATTGGAAGTCCCTTAATCTTCATGGCGTAACTGCCATGCTGCACCAAAAGCTGCTCCAGCCCCGGCTAATAATCCCGTACTCATACCTTGAATAGTTTTTTCAACTGGATCTTGTGTTAGGCAATCACTTGTAACTTTGCTATCTTGCAAACACAGATTGCTTTCTGCCCAACTAGCAGTACCTCCTAAAATTACACCAGTGATACTACAGGAAACAACTAGCAGCAAAAGGCGTCGGGTTTTTCTATTTTTTCTATCCATAGATGGATGTGTTAAAGATAAGATTAGCTAACTGATCTTCAACTACTTTACACATCTTGACTGTTAATGTCATTAGTTATTTAGTCATTAGTCATTAGTCATTGGTCATCAGACTTCTTAAAGTGCTTTTTGCACCCTTGTGGAAAAAGGGATGCATCTTTATTGGCGAAAGGGAAAATACCAAACCTTTCCCCCTTTCCCCTTCCCCTTTTCCCTACTTATGCAAGAAGTCTAATGACTTTTTTGGTGACGTACTTCAACTACAGTATGAACATTGCCACGAGGGCTGAAATCTGCTTTTACTGTGACTTCTAATGGGTCGCAAGCTGCGACGAAATCATCCAAAATTTGATTAGCAGATTCTTCGTGAGAAATATAGCGATCGCGATAACTATTAATGTAAAGTTTGAGTGCCTTCAACTCTACTACTCGTTCATCAGGCACATAGGTAATATAAATAGTCGCAAAATCAGGATACCCCGAAAATGGGCATTTGCAAGTAAATTCCGGCAAGCTAATACTAACATCGTATCGCCTTCCCACACGCGGATTCGGAAAGGTAATTAATTCGCCTTCTGCTATATTACGCTCGCCATACTTCATTTCTTGGGTTGGCTGAGATACACTTTCAGATAAATTGTTATTAGTCATTGGTCATTAGTCATTGGTCATTGGTCATTAGTCATTTCTTGTCCTGCTTCCTTGTCTCCCTCATCCCCCCACCTCCCCATCTCCTCAACACTCTTCCTTCTCCCAGTCTGGACAAATCTCATCTTCATAACCGTGGGGGTGCATGGCACAAACTAATAAGTTACCGCCATAAACTTGACCGTGGTAGTGAGTACAACCCATACAAGCGGGATTTTTTTCAGCTGTTGGTTCCACTGAATACGGAAAACCCGGATCTATATCTGCCATAACCTCTTCTAAGTCGCAGTAAGCTTCCATCATCGGTTCGGCTAAATCTTGTAAACACCTATCGACCTCAGTGATAATGTTACTGTGTACTTGCTCAGTAATTTCTTCCGTTAAGTCAAAAATGGCGTCTACCATTTCCCCCATTCCCAGGAAGAAACGCTCTACTTCATCTGCTACTGTTTCTACTATTTCTATGAAATCTTTTTGCCACTGTTCCATAAAATTAATGCCTTTAGAGGCTATAAACAGGACGTTTTTTAGTGTCTAATTTTATGTACGAAAGTACAAATCAGGCAATGTATGATACCAATTTTATATATATATTCCTGTGTCCAACTGCTAGTTATTACTGAATTTAGAGGTATGTAAAACTTCTTACTAATCGCGTTGCAATCGTTTTAACTCTTCTTGCAGTTCTAGCACTTGTTCGCGTAATTGATCTACGTTGTCAGTTGATGCTTCTTTCACCGTCGGTTCTTCATCTTCCTCTAAAATTTCGATGCGGCGAGGTTCTGAAGAAGGAGTTTTTTGTGGGTTTTCAGCAGATGCTTGGGGTTGTTGGGCTTGCGTCATCATATCTTCCACAAAGCGCCGTGCTTCTTCTGTGGTCATTTCGCCCTTGGCCACCATTTCATCTGCCAGTTTTTGGACTTGCGATCGCAGTTCGGCTAATTTCCCCCCTGCTTTTTCGCCAGCGTAAGAAGCTAGTCCTACACCAAGGTAAAAAGCTTTTTGAACAATATCTCCAAAACCAGGCATTGCTGCTGAACGCTCCTAAAAATAGGGCGACCCGGAGACTACGCCTACTACAAGCCTCCCGTGTTGCTGCTACCTTCCGGTTCTGACAAGGTTTGGGTGTTGCAGTCGCATAGATCCAGGTCTTATAAAAGCATAACATTAAAATTCAATAAATGTGTCTTACTCCATAACAATTCGCCATTCATAAAGTTGGTAGTGGACACAACCGTGTTGTACCAATGGATCGCTAGCTACAATCGCTTCTGCCTCAGCCATTGAGGCTGCCTCAAACAGCAACATCCCCCCTCGTGCTTCTGCCCAATAGCCTGTTCGCGCTTTGTGTCCTTTTGCAATCAACTCTTGAACGTAGGCTTTATGGGCGGGTACGTATTGGTCAAAGGTAGATTTATCGACTTTACCTTGTTCAATTTTGACAAATATTGGCATCTTCTCACTAGCTCTCATAGCAAAGGACTTTTACTCAAGTTATTACTTTTTTTGACTAGCAATGAAAAATCAAGATTTTTCCGTTTTTCTTGATATCGGAATGCTTAACGTTACGTTCATAATTCCTTAATGGTCATGCAAGGAAACTTAAGACCTTTAATAATAATTGTCTTAACTGTCTTAACTGTCCTCTTAACTGTCTTAACTGTCCTTGTATTCTTGTAACACCAATGAGATGATACTACTGTTGTAAACAAGAAAAATAAATTTATGTCTGACATCAAAAAGCTTGGTCAATCATGGATATTTAATTGGTTCTTTGGTTTTACCCAGGTTCCTACAGATGAGGATTGTTGCATTTATATGAAATCAGTTTTATGTTGTGCAAAAGGAGATGGAATTCTTTCCCAAGAAGAAAAAGATTGGGCTATTGGATTCTGTGCATCTTGGGGAGTACCAGACTGGGTGATTGAAGAGCTAAAAGCATATCAAGCAGATGAAGATTTAGAAGAAGTAATTGCTCGTTCTCCTCAGGTTTCCATAGCACAGAGAGATTTACTCCTCACAGCAATTAGGGCTTGTGCTGCTGATGGAGAATTTCATCCAGAGGAAAAGGCAAAAATTCGGCAAATGGCTTCTATTATAGGCGTCTCGGAAGAGGTAGTAGAGCAGTTAGAGCAGCTACAAAAAGAAGAATTAGCACTACGCGAGAAGCGGGTTAAGCTCTTATATCCTGAAAAAAGTCCCTATTAACATAAAATCTACTATATCTGAAGTAGCGATGCTGAACACAAACACCAAATCAAAAGATTTACTTATTTTTTAATTAGTTTTTGTCAGAGCGATCGCAATCTTTGAGATAGCAATTTTCCAATGCTTCCTCCAGCAAACCAAAAGTGAATAAAACTTCAGGAAACTAACTCTAACATTACCAGGTAAGGCTGGAGGAAAATTAAAAACCTCAGTTGTGTGTAAGTCTATCAAAATTTATTATAAGCATAAAAATGGAATTAGAAAAACCTCATTTAAAGTATAGAGAAGAGAGTGAGTTTATATTTCACATTTGTCAAAAGCTTCAAGATAGTTTATTGGAAGGTTGGCACTGTTTTAAAAAAAGTGAAGATTTTAAAATATTAAGTAACTTCTTTGATTTTTTATTAACAGCCGGATTTGACGAAAGTCAATACAGACAAAGTGTTCCTAATCCAGCATATGATAATGCTGCCAAAATAATTGGTAAAGGTTTTCTAGAAACTGCCAGAAATCTGGAAATTCAGTTTGATGAGATTTTTCCTGGCAGTTTTTCTACATCCCAAGAAATTGAAAACGCAGATTACGAAATTCGTGTGTTTAAGTTAAAAGCTTTTTATCGCAATCAACCATTATGTATTTTATTACTGAGATTTCCTCATTTTCATGAAAAATTTGGCTTTCCATCACCACCAGAGTTAGAAATTATAGAATTATATAAGATTCCTATTTAATTTTTGAAAAAGTATAGTATTAAGGGAACTCCAAAAAATAAAATATTCCAGTTAATACATTAACTGGAATATTTTTTTATTTGGAAGTTCCTAATTACCATAGGCGATTAAATTCAATGAGTCGTTTTTTCATTGCGCTTCTACCACCGCAAGACATTCAAGACTACGCTAATCAAATCAGGCAGTATTTTGCTGATAATTATGCCAGTCGTGGGGCACAAAATTCTCCGCCTCATATTACCTTGCAACCACCCTTTGAATGGGTAGACACTAACTTTTCATTGTTAGAGACATGTTTGAGAGAATTTGCTAAGGAACAAAAGTCAATACCAATTACACTTAGCGGTTTTGCAGCCTTTCCACCCCGCGTTATATATATAGATGTGGTGAGAAGTCCACAAATTTTGACTTTGCAAGCTAATTTAATGGCTTATGTAGAAAACAAGTTAAAAATTGTTGACAAAGTTTCTCAAACCAGACCTTTTGCGCCTCACATGACAGTTGCATTTAGAGATTTAACAAAACAAAATTTTAAAGCTGCTTGGCCAGAATTTGAAAAACGTCAGTTGTATTTTGAATTTATTGCTGAAAAATTAACCCTATTGCTACACGACGGTAAGCGATGGAATATTAAATCGGAGTTTAATTTTGATTTTGATGAATAATCAGTATTATTGTTCACTGTTGACTGTTGACTGTGAACAGGCAAATGTCATATTTATTATTTTTCAAATCGCTGTTCTGGCTGTGGTTGCTGTTGGCGGTTATTTGGTTGGAATTTTTCAAATAAAGCTGGTGGTGTGGCTTGGCGAAATGCACCACAATAGTGCATGGTCATAACTGCTTTAAAAGCCCAATGGTCTGATGGAACATCTGTAAAGGGATTTGGTAACGTTTCGGCTTGATTTTGAACGCAAGCATTCACAACTTCATTAGATGTTGCTGGAGTTTGAGTTACAGGTTCTTGAGATTTCACAGGAGTTATAAAGCTAGTAGTGGCTAGCACTATGGCTGTAGCTAGAATTTTGCGATTCATAATTTTTCTATAAATGGTAGCCGTTCCTAATGTTATACCACTTTGGGGTTTTTAGGGTTTAATAAATAATCAAGTGGACATGATATTATGTCTGGTTTTCTTAATTTTGAGTTTTGAGTTTTGAATTTGTATTTAGTTCCTAGACTACTGCCCAGGAACTATAACTTAACTAAGTGACTTCTAAATCGAAGAATATCCCACTATTGACAGTCAACAGTCAACAGTCATCAATCATCAATTTCAAAAGATTTTTTTGAAATTCTCTAATTTTGCCTGCATTAAGCGTTAGAAAAAATTGCCAGCATTAGTAAAACTACAACTAATCCTGTAATCCAAATAGCTAACGATCCCCAAACAACAGAATCTTGTTGTAGTTTCTGCCATAAATTAGTGACTGAGTTATTGCGAAATGCCATTTTCTAATCTCCAATTTTTATGATGTTTTTACTGAGTGATTTAAAACTCAGAATTGATTACAATCTAAAAACCAAACAAAAGTTTACAAAAAAATATTTATTGATGCTTAACTTAATTCTCCCACAAGTATCTGTTTACACTCCTTGGAAGCGGTATTTTGAGAGAATTCTTAATAATAGGTTAAGTATGTATAAAAAGTTTTTTGAAATCTAAAGCACGGAAATATTGACTTTACTTTTCTTTCATGAGTGTTTATCTAAAGTTAGAAATATATTAAAAATAGACAGCTTTTATTAGTGAGGTTAGTCAGTAATGGTGCAAGAAATTAGACAAAACGAGCCTCAATATATCTGTATCATTCCGGTTGATAAAATTACAGGTAACCAAGACGAAGAAATCATGAGCTTTGGTATATCTGCTGATGAGGCAAAAAATCAAGGCGAAAAATTATTAGCATCTACCTATGGTTGTAATCAATCGCAAGTTTGGGAATTGATGCAGCAAGCGCGAATTGAAACAATAGCTCAGTGGTGTGCCCCGAAATAGTATTAAACCTTGTCTATGTTGAAACCTGGAGTTTGGAATTATAGCAATCCCAAAACTTTTATTTGTCTTTTTTTGAGACCGAGATCTTGGCAACAGCAGCTTTTAGTAAGCACAATGGTGCAAACATTCAGCTAATCGGTATAAGGAGCCATTAATACTATGACCGACGCCAAGCATACTTCCCCACGCCGCCGTCGCTCTTGGGCAGAGCCATATAAAATCAAGGTGGTTGAGCCATTAAAAATGACTACTCGCGCTGAACGGGAAGAAGCGATCGCCCAAGCGGGTTACAATACCTTTTTGTTACGCTCTGAAGATGTTTACATTGATTTGTTGACTGATAGTGGCACCGCAGCCATGAGCGATTATCAATGGGCAGGTATGATGCTTGGTGATGAAGCTTATGCTGGTAGCAAGAACTTTTACAATTTAGAAGAAAACATTCAGAAATATTACGGCTATCGCTATATAGTCCCCACCCACCAAGGACGTGGCGCGGAAAACATTCTTTCTCAAATACTGATTAAACCAGGCGATTATATACCTGGCAATATGTATTTCACCACAACCAGGCTACATCAAGAATTAGCCGGCGGTACATTTGTGGATGTCATTATTGATGAAGCCCACAATGCCCAATCATTGCATCCATTTAAGGGTAATATAGATTTGCAAAAGCTCACAGACTTAATTGAGCGAGTCGGGGCAGAACGCATTCCCTATATCAGTGTTGCTGGAACCGTGAATATGGCTGCTGGACAGCCGATATCAATGGCTAATCTGCGGGAGGTACATCGGTTAGCCCAAACTCATGGTATCCGGATTATTCTTGACGCTACCCGTGCTGTGGAAAATGCTTACTTTATCCAACAGCGAGAAGAAGATTATAGGAATCAAGCGATCGCCACCATCTTACATGAATTTTGCTCCTACACCGACGGCTGCACCATGAGTGGCAAAAAAGATGCACTAGTGAATATCGGTGGTTGGCTGGCTCTCAATGACGAAAATCTCTACGAAGAAGCACGTAATTTAATAGTAATCTATGAAGGCTTACATACTTATGGCGGTATGGCTGGCCGGGATATGGAAGCTATGGCACGCGGTATCGAAGAATCAGTTAAAGACGATCATATTCGGGCGCGTGTCGGACAAGTTGAATATCTAGGACAAAAACTGTTAGATTGGGGCATTCCAATTGTTGTACCCATTGGTGGACATGCGATTTATTTGGATGCCAAACGCTTTTTACCACAAATTCCCCAAGAGGAATTTCCCGCACAACGCCTAGCAGCCGAACTGTACGTAGAAGCAGGTATTCGGGCAATGGAACGGGGTATCGTTTCTGCTGGACGCAGTAAAGAAACAGGAGATAATTATCATCCAGAGTTAGAACTAGTACGTTTAACTATTCCCCGCCGAGTGTATACCCAAGCTCACATGGATTTAACTGCTGAAGCAGTGGAAGAAGTTTATTATAATCGCGATCGCCTGCGGGGACTGAAGATGATTTACGAGCCAAAATATCTACGTTTCTTCCAAGCACGGTTTGAGTTGCTTTAAAACTGGCAATATTTTGTGAGACTGCTGTTGACAGTCAACAGTCAACGGTCAACAGTGAACACTCACCAATACCAATGGAATATTTTGTACTTGGAAGTCCCTAGTTAACGTTTTTTGCTACCACCTCTCGCACGCGATAAATAGGCCGTCCTTGGGATTCATGATATGTACGCATGAGTAATTCCGCTAAAAGACCGAAGCAAAACAACTGTACTCCAGTTACAAGCAACAAAACTGCCAAAATCAGCAAAGGACGATTGCCAATCATCTGACCCAAAGCTAATTTGATAAAAGTTAAATAAATGCCGATAAGCGTCCCCGAAACCATTGAAATCAAGCCCAACAAGCCGAAAACATGCATCGGGCGGGTGAGGAACTTTTTCATAAACAAAATGGTTAATAAATCCATCAACACCCGGAACGTCCGCCAAATCCCATACTTACTGCGACCAAAACGGCGGGCGTGATGGCGCACCGGCATTTCAGTAATTCTTGCTCCTTCGATGTATGCTAAAGCAGGTAAAAATCGATGTAATTCGCCATAAAGATTCATATCTGCCAGAAGTTCTGCACGATAGGCTTTGAGGGAACAACCATAGTCATGAATATTCACGCTAGTGGTGCGGCGAATTAACCAATTGGCAATTTTAGAAGGAAGTAAGCGATTTATGGCACCATCTTGGCGTTTTTGTCGCCAGCCACTTACCAAATCGTAACCTTCATCAAGCTTTGCCAATAGCATCGGAATATCAGCCGGGTCATTTTGCAAATCAGCATCTAAAGAAACGATCGCTTTACCTAGTGCATAATGAAATCCAGCCGCCATAGCCGCAGTTTGGCCGTAATTACGACGCAAAATCACCGCTTTTAAATCAGGACGTGTTTGTGCTTCTTGCTTGAGATATTCCCCGGAACCATCCGTAGAACCATCATCAACACAAATAATTTCATAATTTATCTGACTCGAAGATAATGTAGATGCGATCGCTTCTAATAAAAGTGGCAAACTTTCCACTTCATTGTGTATCGGCACCACCACCGAAACATCAGGGACAATTGTCGAAATCGCCCCATTTACTCCTTCACAAACCAACTCACTCCCCATCTTCCTGTGCGTCCTCAGCATCTCTGTGGTTCGTAACTCTTAACAACTCTACCAGCACCCCGCAGCTGCTGATAATAGGACTGACTAACAGCATCCCCCTGTTCCGAAAGAACATCAATCCCAATACCATTACGCCCCTGTTCCTTCCCAGAACTATGGATGTAATAACCATCCGCCAAATAAAGCCCTACATGAGTTGCTTTTTGAGTAGTTCCAAAAAATACCAGATCCCCAGGTGCTAATTCTGCAATGGTAATTGGTTGAGTAAATCCTTCCTGTTGATAAGCATCTCTCGGTAACCAAATACCCACAGAAGCAAAAGCCGCTTGCATTAACCCAGAACAATCATAATTTGGCCCTACCGTACCACCCCAAAGATAATAATTCGGTTGTTGCATCGCTTTTTGGGTAAAATCTATCACCTCTACCAGTAGTTTTTTAATTTCAAATTCAGAAAATCTTGCAGCCTGATAAAGTACAGTAGCAGGTTGTAATAAACCCAAATCTGAAAAGGATACCCATCCGGGATAGTCATCTTCACGCAAATACACCTCCACCGCCGAATCATCATGATTCGACGTTACCCATAAATGTCGCCCAGATGCGGCTTGAGTTGCTAGACGCGTACACTCAGGAGAATCGTATAAGTTCAGGTCAGCTAAACACTGATACTCCGCTGATTTGAGATTTTGGATTTGGGATTTTAGATTAAAGGACATTATTCTAGAATGATTTTTTTTAATAAAGACGAACAACTGGAAAATCTGGGTAATGGCATTTTAGATGCAACTTGGGCAGCATTTCCTACCTTAGCCCGCAACCAAATTGCCTTGACTTTGGTTGTTTACGACCCACCAGTGCCGGTAAATACTGGTGGTGCCCTGACTCCCGACGCTTTTTGGAACCACCCAGTGCGGGGTTTTACTTATCGCGGTGTGGAACGGATTTACCCTGCAAGTGTAGTCAAACTATTTTATCTGGTGGCAATAAATGAATGGCTAGAAAAAGGCATGAGCCAAACTTCTAAGGAATTAGAGCGAGCCTTGCGGGATATGATTGTAGACTCTAGCAATGATGCTACCAGCTTGGTTGTAGATATTCTCACTGGCACCACCTCAGGCCCCGAACTACCAGTAGCACCATTTGAAACCTGGAAATATCAGCGTAATATCGTTAACCGCTATTACCAATCCTTGGGATGGGAAGAAATGGAGACGATAAACGTCTGTCAAAAAACTTGGGGTGATGGCCCCTATGGACGAGAGCGGGCATTTGTGGGAGAGTTACTGGAAAATCGTAATATGTTGACCACAAATGCCATCGCCAGATTAATGCATAGTATTATCGGCGGAGTAGCAGTTTCAAGTGTGCGATCGCAAGGAATGATGGCTTTGCTCAAACGCGATGTCCAAAACTTACCCACTGATGTCGAAGAAGACCAAATAACAGGTTTTTTAGGCGGTGGACTTCCTAAAGATGCTCAAATTTGGTCAAAGGCGGGTTGGACAAGTCAAGTCCGCCATGATGCCGCCTACATTGAGTTAACAAACCAACGCCCCTACCTTTTAGTAGTATTTACTGAAGGCAAAGCCCAAGCTAAGAACCGGGAAATTTTGCCCTTTGTTTCCAAGCTAGTTGTAGAAGCGATTAGCAGTCTGTAAGACGGACTGGGGATTTGGGGAGGCTGGGGAGTAGAGGAGGTGGGGAGGTGGGGAGATGAGGGGATAGGGAAGTGTGGGGAGTGTGGGGAGTGTGGGGGGAAAGATTTCTTCCTCATCCTCCCACACCTCCCACCCCTCCCACACTTCCTGCTTGCCCAATGCCCAATGCCCAATTCCTCAGCTTGATTTTTTGGTTTTCATGTATTTATAGATAGATGCAATGTTACGGGCATCATCAATGCCCCGATGGTGTGTGCCTTGCAATTCCAAACCTAATTTATTGAGAGCTTGTGCCATACCAAATTTTTGAGAAACGCCAAGGTATTTGGAAAATTCTTCTTTGATATTTATGTGTTCTGGACTAAAAGGATAAGGAAAATTATGAAACGAGCAATCTTGAATAAATTGCTTTTTGTCATAATTGCCCCAAGAACAAAAAATATGATTGGGATATAAATTAATCCATTCTTTGAGGCGAGAAATTGCTTCTATAAATTTTGGTGCTTCATCAACATCTTGCTGGTGAATAGTAGTCAATTCTGTACAAAAAGGCGTTAGTTGTGGATGTCTCACAGGCTGAATAAATTGCTGAAACTCCGCATCAATTTCCCAGGTTTCACGATTAAGCATCACCGCACCAATTTCGATGATTTCCATTTCGTGGCGAGGAACAGTCCCTTTGTCACAGCATGTAGCTTCCAAATCAATTATTAAATAATAGTGGGAATTTTGAATTTTCATAATCAGGGAACCTTGAATCAGAATAGGGAATTCAGAATTCAGGAGTCAGAATTCAGGAGTCAGGAGTCAGAATTCAGAATTCAGGAGTCAGAATTCAGGAGTCAGAATTTTGAATAAATTTAATGTTGAATAATATTCATGTATTTTATTGTAATAATTATATTACATAATAATGCTGGTTATAGCTTTTTGATTTATTTGAAGCTGAATTTCGTGTAAAATAGCAAAGTTAGCTGTGGGCCGTCCTATCCTATTTTTTAAGGACAGAGGCTTATTTTAGTTCTGAATTCTGAGTTCTGTCTTCTGAATTCTGAGTTCTGTCTTCTGAATTCTGAATTCTGTCTTCTGAATTCTGAGTTCTGTCTTCTGAATTCTGAGTTCTGTCTTCGATTGATGAAAAAGGTTTAACCCAGTTCAGTTGCATAGCGATATCAAGGGCGATCGCTGCGATTGCAAAGGACAATACACTTTCTGCTGCCAATACTAAAAAAGGCCAAATTGTGCTATTGGAATTCCATCCGAGTTCTATTTGGGCTAATCCACGCACTAAGCCAAAAGCTAGTACGCCACCGGATTTGAGTTGAGGATTGTTATCTGAACGGATGATATAGCGATAAGTGACCCCAAACAGGAAACCAGTAAAAGTTGCAACACCGGCACTCAGCCACAAATGCCAATTAACATGACTTTGTAAAGTTACAAGTATTGGAAAATACTTTGCCAGTACTAAAGTATTTAATAAACTAGCGATCGCCAAGCCAGAAAATACGAAAAAACCTCCAATTACCGCAGCTTTGAGAGATTCTAGGCGTTCTGCCATTAATTGAGGATTTGAAATTGCGTTCATAGAAATTAGGGATTGCGTCTAATCGCCATTTTCTAATTAAATGCCGCTCTCATAGCATTTCTTAGTGTGCTGAGGTACAAATCAAATCTCTGCGTCTCTACCCTGTGGGTTCCGCCTTTGGCGGTATGCGTTTCAAAATATTATCTGTACCTCACTTAACTGGGAATCACTATATATAAAACTCATATTTGGTTTGAAGAAAAAATCAGTAAACTTCTACTCCCTTTTCCCTGTTCCCTGAATCAGATTTTTATATGGGAATTTTGATAATAAATTCAGTTCCCATACCTGATTGAGAGTTGACATCCAATACACCTTTGTGTTTTTGGACAACTATTTCATGGGCAATGGATAAACCAAGTCCAGTACCTTTACCAACACTTTTTGTAGTAAATAACGGTTCAAATAAGCGTTTTTTCAACCGTTCGGGAATACCAATACCATTGTCAGCAATCCGAATTACGGCGAATTGTTCAGATTCTATGCTGGTTGCAATTTTAATCTGAGGAGTTACATCGCTGATTTTGCCTTGAATTATAGCTTCATCTAGGGCATCAACCGCGTTTGCCAGAATATTCATAAATACTTGATTCATCTGCCCTAAATAACAGTTTACTTGTGGTAGTACTCCATAATTTTTAATAACTGCAATCTGTTGGCGTTGGCTATTAGCCTTGAGACGGTGTTGCAAAATCATGAGTGTGCTATCTAGTCCTTGGTGCAAATCAGCAGATATTTTGGCATCGCTATCCGAACGAGAGAAGTTGCGGAGTGAATTAGAAAGGTTACGAATTCGTTCGCTTCCGATTTCCAATGAATTCAAGATTTTTTTGATATCTTCGAGAATAAAATCTAAATCTAAGTTTTCAATAACACTAGTAATCTTAGTTGTTGGTTTTGGATACTCTTGTTGATACACTAAGAGTAACTCGGTGATTGCTTCAATGTATTCTTGCAAAGGTGGAATATTGCTGGAAATAAAGTTAACGGGGTTATTGATTTCATGACCGATACCAGCAACTAACTCTCCCAGTGTTGATAATTTTTCTTGTTGCACTAGTTGTACTTGTGCTTGTTGTAAAGCCTTGGTGCGATCGCTAACTTGTTGTTCCAAAGATTCATTCAATTGTTTGAGTTGTAAATGCACGCGCACTCTAGCAATAACTTCCTCTTGTGCAAAGGGTTTCGGGATATAGTCTACCGCACCAAGGGAAAATCCCTTAGTTTTGCTGTCGGTATCTGCTAAGGCAGTGGTGAAAATAATCGGAATGTTTTGAGTAACAGGATTAGTTTTCAAGCGGCGACAAGTTTCAAATCCGTCAATCCCAGGCATTTGTACATCCAGTAAAATTAACTCTGGTTGATTGCGTTCAACTTGAGCGATCGCACTTTCTCCATCCACTGCAACACGGAAACGAAATCCCTCACTATTGAGGGCTTCACATAAAACAGATAAATTTGTCGGATTATCATCCACAATTAAAATAAATCCAGTATTTGATTTTTTGTTCATGGCAGATTTTAAATCACAATTTAAATACAATTAGTTTATATATTGCTCGATAAAATTTGCCAAGCGTTTGAGTTGGAAATTACTAGCAAGCTGGACAATATGTTGAGTAAAAACTTTAAGTCTATCATCAGATAATGATAGTTGATTTGACAACTCTAAAATATTTTGAATATCACCATCCTGAACTAATTCAAACAATTCTAATAAAATCTCTTTGTTTGGAATAATCGTATCACCAGATTTTTCAAAATCAGTGGAATTATTGTTTTTACTTGCGTTTACTTTCTCGTCAAAAATCCATTGTAATTGAAAAATTTTTCGCAGCATTTCTAATAAAACCTCAGCTTCCACAGGCTTTGGTAGAAATGCATCTGCACCAACGTCAATACTCTTGTGCTGGTCGATGGCAAACACACTGGCAGAAGAAGCAATAATCGGAATTTTTTGAAATTGCTCCCACTGACGCAAACGATTAATGAAGCCAAATCCATCTAATATCGGCATCACTAAGTCAGTGATAATCAAGTCTGGTTTGTGGGCTAGAACCTTTTCCCATGCTTCCTCACCTTGACTAGCTTCAATAACCGTAAACCCAACTGGCTCTAGTAAATTTAAAATTACCGAGCGATTTTCCCATTTATCATCTGCAATCAAAATCGTGCGTCTTTGTCCTAAATAACCAATAATTGTTCCTTGGTCAATCATTCTGGAAACTTTGGCCCAGTCTTTAGATTCTGGGAATTTTGCTTCAAACCAGAAAGTGCTACCTTTGCCTAAGGTACTTTGCACCTGAATTTGACCGCCCATCAACAAAACAATTTTTTGACTAATTGCTAATCCCAAACCCGTGCCTTCAGATTGTCGTTTTTGATTTCCCACTTGCTCAAAGGGCTGGAAGATTTTCTCGGCTTGTTCCGGTTTTATACCAGTGCCAGTATCTATTACCTGAAAGCAAATTTTGTAGTTAGTTTTGCCATTATCCGATTCTCTACCAGTGACCTGAACTTTAAAAGTGACGCTGCCTTGTTCGGTAAATTTAATTGCATTACTAAGTAAATTAATTAGTACTTGGCGTAAGCGTTTTTCATCACCATGAATACCCGTTGGCAAATCGGGATCGAGTTGCACTTCAAAGGCAATGACCTTTTGTTCTGCACGGATGCGGCAAATTTCAGTGACGCTATCAATAAAGGCAGGCAAATAAAAATCAATAGGATGCAATTCGAGTTTGCGAGCTTCGATTTTGGAAAGATCGAGGACATCATTAATCAGCGTTAAAAGATGAGAACCACATTGATAAATAACACCTAATCCTTTGCGTCCTTTTTCAGTCAAAGATTCTGTGCGTTGGAGGATTTGTGTATAACCCAAGATGCCATTTAAGGGTGTACGTAGTTCATGACTCATATTCGCCAGAAATTCACTTTTTGCCTGACTGGAATTTTGAGCGACTTCTTCAGCTTTGCGTAGTTCTTGCTCAATGCGTTTACGCTCTACAATTTCAGTGGAAAGCGCTCGATTGATAGCTTCTAACTGGGCTGGACTTGGTAACATCAGGGCTTGAGGCATCAGAGAAATTAAGGCAAACGCCGTGTATATAGAAATAATCGCAGTTACAGCTTTTAGAGAGCCTGAAATCCAATAATCTGGATGCCAAAGCGTCCAAATATCCATTAAATGTCCGGTACCGCAGGCAATGATAAAAGCACCGAATAATACAAAGACTCCATTAAAAGGCACGTCTTGGCGTTTTAAAATAAAATAAATTAATAAAAATGGAATTGAATAATAAGCAAAAGCGATGGTAGCATCAGAAATAATATGCAGCCAAACTAATCCCGTTTTCCACAGATAGCAATGTCCGTGGGGAATAAAACCGTCGGAGTTGAAAGCGTAGCTAAGAAAAGTCAGCATTGATACTAGGGTTTGCAAAACTTCAAATATATGGACGTAACCCTAATATTCCCAAGACAAAGAATATAACAGCGCGATCGCTAGTTTTTTACAGTTGTGTTCATGATTACTTAAAATTACTCAGTATCTCATTGGAGATGCTATGAGAGAAAGCCATCGCCCACAAAACTGACAACATCATCGATAAAAAAATCTCAGCCCGCCCAATCCCTGTATGATAAACATTAGAAACCTTTTGTAATGATTTGAAAAGCGGGACTATGGAAATTTTGACACTGGGCTGGGTATCACTGCTAGTCGTGTTCACTTGGTCAATTGCAATGGTAGTCTGGGGACGTAACGGACTGTAGAGGTATGGTAGAAACTCCATTCCTGAGTATTTTGGCTTTAATTGCCGTAGTGCTGCTGGTAGCAGTAACAGGTGGTATTGGTTATTTGACCGTAACAGATTGGCGCGATCGCCGTCGTCGAGAAGAAGAAAAACGTATCACTCGCAGCACTACTCCCAAGCGGCGATGATCCCCTGGTAGTTAAAAAATCTTTTTTGTAGGGACATGACAATATCGCGTCCCTACATTATTTTATTTAGGGACTTGCAAGTAAAAAAATATTCCATTGCTACTGTTGACTAGTTGCTTCTTTTTCGGAGTTTTTTCGCTGCGTTTCGTGAATCTCCCGCGATGATTTTTTTAGTTACTCGCTTACTGAGTAATAAAAATTGCTAGAAACTGAGAATAAATCTCATAATTTTTCTCTTTTTTCCGAAATTTCCAGTCTCTTTTACTCAAATAAGTAGACATCATCAATTGTGTACATTAATACAGATGAAAATGGGCATTGGGATATCTACATTGATATTGGTCGAAGTAGTATTTTCTAGCTAGCTAATCACGAGAAAATCTTACCACTAAACATGAAAATAGTTCTTTGCCCTACTCCCTATTTTGAAGCTAGGTAAGCAGAAATATTTATCGTTACAACAAGACAGAAGTCAGAGAACAGAAGGCATAAGCAAAGGCAGTTTGAGTCAATTTTACTTTTTGTTACATACTTTAGTTTATTTACACTGTTTTACTTAATTGTTACGTTTGCGATGGTTGAGGGAACTATGATATTGAGAACTTTGAATATTTAAAATTCCCCAGGGAATGGAAAACTCCTCTATTATTCAACCCATACAACCAAATTCACAACAGCAACAATCTCATTGTGATGTGGGATTTTCCTTGCGCCAGAATGAGCAACAACAAGCTTTGTCTGGAGTTATTGCCCGAATTCGTGAATCTTTAGATATAAACGCCATTTTTAAAATTACTGTTACTGAAGTGCGCCAGCTTCTAAAAAGCGATCGAGTCGGTGTATTTCGTTTTTATCCTGATTTGGCATGGGAAGGAGAATTTATCTACGAAGATGTCGGAAGTGAATTTAGTTCAGCACTAGCAGCCAAAGTCCGGGATCACTGCTTTGCTGAAGATTTTGCACCGCTGTATCAGCAAGGTCGAATTAAAGCAACAGATGATATTTATCAAGTAGACGCCAGTCATTGCTATATCGAGATTTTGGAGAAATTTCAGGTACGCGCCAATATTGTTGCTCCTTTGTTGAAAGGAAAAGATTTATGGGGATTGTTGTGTATTCATCAGTGTCATAGTTCTCGACAATGGGAAGCATCTGAAATTGAGTTTGTGCAACTGATTGCCGAACATCTGGGAGTAGCTTTGCAACAAGCAGATTACCTAGAGCAAGTCAAACTACAATCGGCAGAACTAGCACAAGCCAAAGCTAAAGAAAAAGCAGCAGAATGGCAGAGAACTATAGCCATAACTATTGAGAAAATTCGCCAGTCCCTGGACTTGGAAAGCATTTTCCGCACCAGCACCGCAGAACTCAGACAGTTGCTAAATGCCGATCGCGTCGCCATTTATCGCTTTAATCCAGATTGGAGTGGTAAATTTGTCTTTGAATCAGTGGCAGAAGGTTGGATCTCGCTGATAGATGAGCAATTGCATCGGCCAGAATTGAGCGCAAATGTCAGCGAATGTAGTGCTAAAGATTTAGCTAAACCCCCAGTTGCCGATACTTACTTACAAGAAACAGCAGGCGGTCGATTTACTAGAAGTGAAGTATACCGTCTTTGTAATGATATTTACAATGCAGGCTTTAGCAAATGCTACATTAAAATTTTAGAAACTTATCAAGCAAGAGCTTATGCGATTATTGCTATTTACCACGGTCAAAAGCTTTGGGGCTTGCTAGCAGTATACCAAAACTCGGTAACTCGCCATTGGCAAGAAGATGAAGTTTACTTGCTCACCCAAGTTAGTACCCAATTAGGTGTAGCTTTACAGCAAGCCGAATTTTTACAACAAATGCAACTCCAAGCAGCACAAATCAGTAAAGCTGCTGAAAGACAAAGAGCTTTAGCAAACACAGTAGAAAAAATTCGCCAGTCACTTGAAATAGAAGCTATTTTTAAAACCACTACCCAAGAAGTACGAAGGTTATTAGAAGTAGAACGAGTGGCAATTTATCGTTTTTATCCTGATTGGAGTGGTGAATTTGTTGCTGATTCCATTGTTGATGGCTGGACGCCAATGGTTAAGCCCCAGCCTGTGACGGAAGGCGTTCTACTGCAAGGAACCCAAGCAGGTAAGTATGCACGTAATGAAGTTTTTGTTCCTATTTCTCAAGGGGAGAAGCTTTGGGGATTGTTGGTAGCTTATCAAAACTCCCAACCCCGTTATTGGCAAGACGAGGAAATTAACTTACTGGCGCAAGTCGGGGTGCAATTGGGGGTAGCATTACAGCAAGCTGAATCCTTAAAACAAGTGCAAGTACAAGCCCAAAAGTTGGCTAAAGCTGCTGAAAGAGAGAAAGCCTTAGCTGCAACGGTGGAGAAAATTCGCCAATCTCTTGATATTGACACTATCTTTGCTACCAGCACAGCAGAAGTCCGACGACTATTAGAAGTCGATAGAGTCACAATCTATCGATTCCGGACTGATTGGAGTGGCGAATTTGTTGCTGAGTCTTTAGCCCAAGATTGGATATCAGTGAAGGAACTTGTAAATGTAATGTCTACAACGGTCTACGCAGACGATTACTTGCAAAATACCCAAGGTGGAGACTTTGCCAATGGTCAAATACTTGTAATTAAGGATATTTACAAGACTAATTATTCTGTGTCTGATATTGCCTTAATCGAACTAATTAAAGCTAGGGCATATATGATTGTGCCGATTTTTCAGGGTGAGAAACTCTGGGGATTACTAGCAGCATATCAAAATACCAAGCCCCGTGATTGGCAAGAAGATGAAGTAGATTTACTGATGCAAATTGGCACTCAGTTAGGAGTCGGACTTCAACAAGCGGAATTACTCGAACAAACTCAACGTCAAAAAGAAGAACTCGCCCAGACTTTGAAAGAATTGCAGCAAACCCAAAGCCAGTTGATTCAAAGTGAAAAAATGGCAGGTTTAGGGCAATTAGTTGCTGGAATTGCCCATGAAATTAACAATCCCATTAGTTTTATTTACGGCAATATCACTTATGTTAGCGAACATGCAGGAAGTTTATTAAAATTACTCCACCTTTATGACAAAGAATATCCACAAATAACAGCAGAAATTCAAAAGCAAGCAGCAGAAATCGATTTAGATTTTATTGCCGATGACTTACCAAAAATTCTCACTTCCATGAC
This sequence comes from Nostoc linckia z4, assembly GCF_002608075.1. GTDB lineage: Bacteria > Cyanobacteriota > Cyanobacteriia > Cyanobacteriales > Nostocaceae > Nostoc > Nostoc linckia. Next base: position 13,711 of record NZ_LAHA01000032.1, on the reverse strand, counting down.
AATGGGGGCAGAACGAATTTCTCAGTTGGTATTATCTTTACGGAGTTTTTCTCGACTTGATGAAGCCGAAATGAAACCCGTTGATTTGCATGAAGGTATTGATAGTACTTTGTTGATTTTACAACACCGATTGCAACAAAAAACTAATTCTTTTGCCATTGAAATAATTAGAGAATATGGTGGTTTACCTCCAGTAGTCTGCTATGCAGCGCAGATGAATCAAGTATTTATGAATATTCTCAATAATGCCATCGATGCTCTAGAACATGCAGTAAATCTTGGTCAAATAATTGACAAGCCCAAAATATGGATTCGCACAAAAGTTCAAGAATCGAATACTATTATCATTTGCATTGCAGACAATGGTTGTGGTATTCCAGAAATAGTGCGATCGCGCATTTTTGAGCCTTTCTTCACTACTAAGCAACCCGGTCAGGGTACTGGTTTGGGGCTATCCATTAGCTATCAAATTATTGTGGAAAAACATGGTGGTAATATCAAATGTATTTCTGAGGCTGGTAAGGGCTGTGAATTCTGGATCGAAATTCCCATGAAACAGAGAGTTAATTGAAGCAGAATACAGAATTCAGAACTCAGAATTCAGAATCAGCTAGGCTAACAGAATTGATGATTCAGTATTTTGGTGAAATGTTATGATGCCAATATTGTTGTTTTATGAAACAATATCAATCCCAAATCCAAAATTCAAAATTATATCAGCTTAACCAGAAACTGAACAAATTTCACCAGTTATTTGGCTAGCAGTGCAATACTCCACAATTGCTGGTAATTCCTTTTCAATATCAATTGGAGTTCCTCTTTTAGCAATTTCTTTTATTTTTTGGAAAATCTTAATCACTAAGTCTTGGTTTTCAATCAGTTCTTCTCTACCAATTTGTTTGAGAGCTAGTTTAACAGCAATATATCCTGATTGCATCCCCAATGCTAAACTACTTTTAATTCCGAAAATTTCTGGATTTAAACTTTGATAAAGCCTTTCATCTTTGGCGACGGCATTGACATGAACACCCGCATAGTGAGTAAAAGCATTTTTTCCCACTAAGGGATGATGAGGAGAAATAGATATGTGGGAATGTTCGCTGACAAAATCATATAATTCCTTTAAATAGCTCAAATTCCAAGAAGGTTTTTCTTCAATTATATCTGTTAAATTTATCAGTAATTCTGCTAAATCCACAATGCCAGAACGTTCCCCTAGCCCCATAACAGTGACATCAATAATATCTGCTCCTGCCTTGTAAGCATCTAGAGCATTTGCTAAGGCTAAACCGCGATCGTTATGACAATGAATTTCGATTTTGGGATATAAATTTTCTCTGGCGAATTCTTCTTTAAGAGTTTTCACATAATAAGAAATACTGCGATTTCTAGCAAATGGTGTTGTGTATCCAGTTGTATCAGCTATGCTAATGATATTAGCTCCGGCTCGGACTGCTGCCATCGCTGCGGCAATGACGTTTTCCATCGGCGATCGCACTGTATCTTCTGGAGTATAACGAATTACTAAGTTTTCTTGCTGCTCTCTGGCAAAAGCTATAACTTCAACAATTTTTTCTATAGCTTTTTCTAGACCAATATCATAATCCTGTTGCAATCGTTGTTCGGAAACGCTAAAAAAGATACCTAAAAAATTGACGCCACACTCTAGGGCTTTTTTCACATCATCTTTTCGACAAAGACAATGAGCGCCTATTTTGGCTTTTAAACCAGCATTGGCAATCAGGCCGATGGCTAAGGCAATTTCCCGATCTACCGCAGGATTGCCAGCTTCAATAATATCAACTCCTATGCAGTCTAAAAACTGAGCGATCGCTAACTTGATCTCAGGAGGAAAATAAACTCCTGGAGTTTGTTCCCCTTCTCTCAAAGTAGAATCCAGAATTTGAATCATCTCTTCTATAAATTTAGGAACAAATTTTCACTCTTGTTTTCTCTGTGGTTGATTATACTAAGCCTTGAATCCCACAGTGCATTAATTTCCAGCAAAAATGTAATTGGCTATACAAATTCCTCAAAAAAACTATAAAAATAGGTAATTAGACTAACTAATTACCTATTATTAAGAGCGATCGCTTGTAAGTAAGTTCTAACTACCCTATTCCATCGATAACTGGGTGGAAGTAAAAGGCAAACCCCAACACAGTATAAGCAGCTAATAATAAAGTGCCTTCCAGCCAATTAGACCTACCATCAGAACTAATGGTATTGGCAATCAACACTGACACAACCACAGCCACTAATTCAAAAGGTTTGAAATCCAAATCCATCGGCTGACCAAAGAGCAATCCTGCAATCACCAACACAGGCGCGACAAATAGGGCAATCTGCATACTCGATCCCACAGCCACAGAAAGGGAAAGATCCATTTTATCTTTCATTGCAACGGTGACTGCTGTGGCATGTTCAGCAGCGTTACCAATGATGGGAACTAAAATTACCCCTGTAAACAATGATGTCAAACCCAGCTGGGATGTAGCCACTTCTAGAGAATCCACCAGCATTTCTGATTCAAATGCTACTAACAAGGTGCATACTAGCAGCACACCGACCCACAACGCAACATTAGGTTTACTATGGGAAATTTCCTCTTCTTCTGCGTCTGCTACACCTACGTCATACAAATATGTGTGAGTTTTCATAGAAAACAGCAGCGTTAAGGCGTAAACTAGGATTAATACTACCGCAACAGCAACAGAAAGATATTGCAGCGTTTGTTCCTGAACTCCTGTAGCGGTGTAGTTCATGGCTGTGGGCAACAAAATGGCAATCACAGCCAAATTCATCGAAGCAGCATTCACTCGCGCTACAATAGGCTGAAATGTTTGTTCTTTGTAACGCAGTCCTCCCAACAGCATAGAAAGACCCATCACCAGCAGTAGGTTACCGATTATCGATCCCGTAATACTGGCTTTGACTACATCTATCAAACCAGCCTTCAACGCCACCAAAGCGATGATGAGTTCTGTAGCATTACCAAAGGTGGCGTTTAATAACCCCCCTAATGATGGCCCCACCACCACAGCAATTTCTTCTGTGGCTGTTCCCATCCAAGCCGCTAAAGGCAAAATGGCTAATCCAGCTGTAATGAAAACTATCAATTCTCCCCACTCCAGAAAGTGGGCCGCCAGAGAAACCGGGATAAACAGTAATAAAACGAGAAAAATAATGTTTTTAGTTGACATTTGTTGCTTTGAGTCGAGGGTATCATGCACAGCGGGTAGTCCTAAATTTTAAATTTTGAGTGTTGGATTGAACAAGAATTCAGAATTCAGAATTCAGAATTCAGAATCAATAAGTGGGGAATTCCCATCTACCACTCATCACTCCCATAGGATACTCTCAAGCATCTATAGACCAATTCAGAGATTTTACTGTTTTCAGTTCACTTCTGTGCATGTTATGTAAAATAATGTTGCCATTTAAGAAGTTTTCGTAACCCTTCGTTGCAAAAGTATGAAATGGATTCAGACCATTACACCAAAAATTGGGTTTAATATATTAAAAGACAATTAAGTTTTTTATTGGCACTGCCAAAGAGAAAACCCCTAACTGAGGCGTTGTTAAATGGCTAATTACTGGAAGCCTTCGGGAAAAGGGCTGTGCGATAACGCAGATTTCCCACTACAATAAGACCGTTTTCTCAAAAATTTGGTTGTATTTCATAGTTGTTGTTTATACCGGATTTTGTGTTCAAAGCATTGAAGAAAGGTTTATGCACAAAATTTATCGGTGCAACTGCGAGTTTTTTGTTTTGGATATATATACATGACTTCTGCTGCACAAATGCCAGCTAACTCTGGCTCAACGTTAACACATTCAGATTCTAAGAACATTCACGAGAGCGATCCCCTGAGAACGGCTCATGGTGTTTATGTGACGGTGCATGGTCATTTTTATCAGCCACCGAGGGAAAATCCTTATCTGGACGCGATTGAACGCCAACCGAGCGCTGCACCTTTCCATGACTGGAATGAGCGGATTCATTGGGAATGCTATCGTCCAAATGCTTTTGCCAGAGTCTTAAATGACCGAGGCGAAGTGATGGGGATCGTCAATAATTATGAGTATTTTAGTTTTAATATTGGCCCAACGCTGATGTCGTGGCTAGAACGCCACGATGTGGAGGTTTATCAGCGGATTTTGGAGGCTGATGTCAAAAGTAGTCAACGTTTGCATGGTCACGGAAATGCGATCGCGCAAGTATACAATCACATCATCATGCCTCTGGCGAACGAACGCGACAAATATACCCAAATTCGCTGGGGTAAAGAAGACTTTCGTTCCCGGTTTGGACGCGATCCCGAAGGTATGTGGTTAGCAGAAACCGGTGTGGACTACCCCACTCTAGAAGCTTTAGTTGCTGAAGGTATTCGCTTCGTTATCCTTGCACCGTCTCAGGCACAGCGCTGTCGTTCTTTCCCAACTAAGGATCGTCCCAATCCAGAATGGTACGAAGTCGGTGGTAGTCAAATCGATCCCACCCGTCCTTATCGTTGTTATTTGAAGCCTACATTAGACACTTCATCTTCACCTTTGAGTGCGATCAAAGAGGGAACTAGGGAGTCGGGAGTAGGGAATGGTAGTACTTCCCACTCCCCAGTTTCCACTGCCGATTCTCCCTACATTGATATCTTCTTTTACGATGGCCCGATATCGCGGGACATGGGTTTTAGTGATGTGGTTTATAGTTCCAATCGCTTTGCTGGACGTATCGGTTCGGCGGTGCGTGGGGATCATCGTCCTGCACAGTTGATATCTGTGGCCACAGATGGCGAAACCTTCGGACATCACAAGAAAGGAACTGAAAAAACCTTAGCCTACGCCTTTACAACGGAATTCCCACAACAAGGTTGGACAGTGACTAACTTTGCCCACTACCTGAGTTTAAATCCTCCGACTTGGGAAGTTGAATTAAAGCCAGTCACAGCCTGGAGTTGTGCCCACGGTGTAGACAGATGGCAAGATAACTGTGGTTGCGGTGGAGAAGGTGGTGTTTGGCATCAAAAATGGCGTCGTCCATTGCGGGATGCCCTGAATTGGCTGCGGGATCAACTAATTGAAGTGTATGAGGAATATGGCAGACAGTTATTTCGCGATCCCTGGTTAGCACGGGATGAATATATTCAAGTGATACGCGATCGCTCTTCTGCCAATGTCAACCGTTTTCTCTCTCGCCATCAAACCCACAAACTAACGGCCGCCGAACAAGTAGACGCCCTGCGTTTGTTGGAAATGCAACGTCATGCTTTGTTGATGTTCACCAGTTGTGGCTGGTTTTTTGAAGAAATTTCCCGTCCAGAAGGTACGCAGATTCTCCGCTACGCCGCCCGTGCTTTGGAATTAGCGGGAGAAGTAGCAGGGGTGCAGTTGGAAAAAGACTTCGTCAAACATCTTGGTTTAGCCCCCAGTAATGTCGATCAATTCAAACATGGTGGGGAAATTTATCGCCAACTGGTACTCACAGCCCAACTTGGTTTTAAACAAGTAGCAGCCCATTATGCCATTAGTTCGTTGTTTATAAATCAGGGATCCACACTAGGTACTGGCCACTCAACCCTGGGTACTCACACCAAGCGAGTTTATTGCTACGCCGTCAATGAGTTAGATTATCAACTCCAACGCATGGGATCGCTAACTCTGGCTGTGGGAAATTTGAAGCTAGTATCAGAAATTACCTGGGAAAGCGAACATTTAGTATTTGCGGTTCTGCATTTGGGAGGTTGGGATTTCCACTGCTGTATTCAACAATTTACTGGACGGCGTGACTACACCCAATTAAAAGAAAAGCTCTTTAGCGCACTGCAACAAGCAAGTGCAGCTCATACCATCTTGGCAATGACACAGTTGTTCGGCGAAGAGACTTTCAGCTTGGAAAATCTATTTGCAGAAGAACGCCATAGAATTATGCGGTTATTGAGTCAGGAAACACTGACACGCTTAGGGCAACTTTATACCCAAGTGTACCGTGATAATTATGGTGTGTTGATGGCGTTCCATCGAGATGAAATACCAGTACCACAGGAATTGCAAGTAGCGGCGGAGATCGCTTTGGGACATCGCTGTATGATGACATTGCGATCGCTCGAACAAGATATTACCGAACCGCAAATGCGTTGGACTCACATAGTAGAATTAGAGGCCATCGCCACAGAAGCAAAACATCTGCATTGTCGGCTGAATATTCCCGACGGCAAGCAGATACTAGAACAGTTAATTGTGCGATCGCTTTGGCAATTGTTACACGATGCCAACGGTAGTTTTAATGCAGATATCCAACAGTTAGATCGGTTAATTGATATCGGGGATCAATTAAATATTGATATTTCTCTACATCGATCCCAAGAACTATATTTCAGTTGTCTGCACAGTCAGATAATACCTTTGTGTCTTACCACCCTGAGCAATGAAGAAGATATTCATCAGTGCCGACAGTTGCTGAAGTTGGGCAAAAAGCTAGCGGTTGATGTCAGTATGATTTTGAATCAGTTCCCATAATATGTAGGGGCGGACATCTGTTCGCCCTTACCGCATATTGCTATAAATCAAAATGGCGTCTAAACCGGGGATCAATCCTATCGGTTTTTTGCTGATTGCAGGTAAAGCACAGGGTTTGTAGATTGCTAATATCATTTTGACCGCCACGAGCCAGGGGAATGATATGGTCAATGGTCAGGTTAGTTTCTGTTGCAGTTTTACCGCAACTCCGGCATTGATATTTGTCACGTTGCCAAACATATTTTTTGACTTCCGGCGGAATAGGAATGCGGGGAGTTTTATTCATGATTATTGAACTAACTTTTAACAATCTAGTTTTTTAGTTCCCTCCTTGTTAACATTACAGCAGTTTGTTTTCTATTTGAACCACATCTGTTGTAGGGGCGCAAGGCTTTGCGCCCCTAAAGCGTGGTCTGTTTACCTGAAAATTGCTGTAAATAAAGTAAACGCAATAAAAATATAGAAAAGTAGAAGTAGCACTTTTAGAAAGTGAGACGCAATTTCGGCTATTGGCAGAGGCAACATTTTAGGCGATCGCCAAGCAAGTAATTGGGTCTTCTGATATGCTTTTAATGAGGCAAAATGTCATTTAAACTAATATGAAATCCAGGAAAAAGCGGCGAATTAATTGATTGGTTTAGCCGATATTGTTGTTGAATATAACTGTCTTCAACTAATTGACAAACAGTGAAAGTAGGTTGTTTGGGTTTTCCAATAAATGCCACACCACCCAATCCTCGATAATCTGCAATCCAATATTCAGGAATGCCTAACAGCGCATATTCCTCAACTTTCCTGGCATAGTCAGTTTCCCAATTGCTACTAACAACTTCCACCACCAGTTTAATTGAGCGTCCAACAGTAATTACGGGTTCTCGTTCCCATAGGGGTTCGCGGTGGAGAACGGTTTCATCAAGAACTACAACATCAGGACGACGCGCTGTAGCTGTATCTGCAAAGGGGTAAATTAAACAAGTGCGAAGAATAAACCAGGGCAATTTTTGTGCAACCAGGTAAATCCCTATTTGAGTTGCTAGTTTGCCACTCACGGTTTCATGGGGGCCTGTGGGTTCCATGTCAATTAGTTCTCCGTCCGCTAATTCATAGCGGGGATTGTCTCGGTATTGGGAAAGGAAATCTTCAAAAGTGAGGGTTTTGGAGGAGATATGTGTCATGAAAGTCAATCTCCTAAAGGCGAGTTGTTTTGATGGAAGAAGAATTCAGAATTCTCAACTTCTGCTATGGGTTCTTTGGTTTTGGCAATACATACCACATTACCCATGAACAAGAATTTTTCCAGAAATTTTCGGCGGTGCGTTACCCTGTGTTAACGCACGCTACCGGCTTTTACGGCACAATCAACACTGGGCAAGGGGAAAGATTTATGACGCGAGTGGTGACACTATCAGTCGCTCCCTCTTCAGTCAAGCCTAGCCCCCGACAACCCATGATGATTAAATCTGCGCCGATTTCATCAGCGACATCACAGATGGTAAAAGCCGGTTTACCTTGCCTTTCCAGAACTTCGGATTGAATTCCTTGCTCAGAAAATAAAGATTGGGCAGTTTGGAGCAATTTAGCAACTACCTCTGGCGACATCATTGGATCTCCACTAGCTGCATCTGCGGGTGGTTCTTCTACCACAGACAGCAGCACTAAGCGACTACCGTACTTTTGGACAATGTTGGTAACTACGTCAGCAGCTTCCCGTGTTTCCCGGCTTTGATCGATTGGAAATAGTACTGTCTTAAACATCTCTATCACCTGGCACCCCTGACTCCGGTAAAATCTGGATGGTTCTACTTTCAAAACAATAACAAAAAGGCAATCAGGAGAGTTTGCTGTGTCCAAAAAAAGTTTAGCAAGTTTATCTGCGGCTGATATATCTGGAAAACGCGCTTTGGTACGGGTTGATTTTAACGTACCTGTGAACGATGAAGGTAAGATCGCAGACGATACTCGCATTCGGGCTGCTCTGCCAACCATCCAAGATTTGATCGAGAAAGGAGCTAAGGTGATTCTCGTCAGCCACTTTGGGCGTCCCAAAGGTGTGGATGATAAATTGCGCCTGACACCAGTGGCTGCGCGTCTCTCTGAGTTGTTGGGGCAAGAAGTTGTGAAGACTGATGACTCCATTGGCGATGAAGTTGCAGCTAAAGTGGCAGCGCTGGAAAATGGGCAAGTGCTGTTACTGGAAAATGTCCGTTTCTACAAAGAAGAAGAGAAAAATGACCCAGAATTTGCAAAAAAATTGGCTGCAAACGCTGATTTTTATGTAAATGATGCTTTTGGTACCGCACACCGCGCCCATGCTTCTACTGAAGGCGTGACTAAATTTCTCAGTCCTTCTGTGGCTGGATATTTGGTTGAGAAGGAATTGGAATATCTCCAAAATGCCATTGAAAATCCCCAGCGTCCTTTGGCTGCAATTATCGGTGGTTCCAAAGTTTCCAGCAAAATTGGTGTGATTGAAACGTTGCTGGAGAAGTGCGACAAGCTAATCATCGGTGGTGGGATGATTTTTACCTTCTACAAAGCCCGTGGTTTGAATGTTGGTAAGTCCTTGGTGGAAGAAGACAAACTAGAACTAGCGAAGTCTTTGGAAGCCAAAGCAAAGGAACGTGGTGTTACCTTCCTGTTACCCACAGATATCGTATCGGCAGATAAATTTGCTCCCGATGCCAATGCGACAACTGTCAGCATTGAGAATATCCCTGCTGATGGTATGGGTTTGGACATTGGCCCAGATTCAGTAAAAGTTTTCCAAGAAGCACTTGCAGATACCAAAACAGTGATTTGGAACGGGCCGATGGGCGTGTTTGAGTTTGATAAGTTTGCGGTAGGTACAGAAGCCATCGCCCGCACTCTTGCTGAAATTGGCAAAACTGGCACAACCACCATTATCGGCGGCGGCGACTCCGTGGCAGCTGTGGAAAAAGTTGGTTTAGCCGAGCAAATGAGCCACATCTCCACCGGCGGCGGCGCTAGCTTGGAGTTACTTGAAGGTAAGGAATTACCCGGTATCACCGCTTTAGATGATGCGTAATTAGGGACTGGGGACTGGGGACTAGGAGATGTAGCTTTAGCTTCTCTTTGGGAGACGCTAGCGCGAACCCACAGGGTGGGAGACAAGGAAGATGAGGAAGAATAATAACTCCTCACTCCTAACTCTTAACTCCTCACTCCTCACTCACCATCCCCCATGCCCCATGCCCAATCCCCAATTCCCAATCCCTAAAATATGGAACCAAAATGGCTGGAATGGTCGCAAAAGTTACAAGCGATCGCCCAAAATGGTCTTACCTATTCTGAAGGTGTTTATGATATCGAACGCTATAAACAATTACGAGCGGTCGCCACAGAAATTATGGCGACTTACTCAAATGTCGAACACAGCTATCTGCTTGATTTATTTAGCGGCGAAGTAGGATATGCAACTCCCAAAGTTGATGTCCGGGGAGCAATTTTTAGAGATGATACTATTTTGTTAGTTAAAGAAAGAGCCGATGGTTTATGGACTTTACCTGGTGGATGGGCTGATGTAGGCGAGTCTCCCAGTGAGGTGGTTGTCAAAGAAGTATATGAAGAATCTGGATATCAGACACGTGCTACTAAATTATTAGCAGTTTATGACAGAGATAAACAGGGACATCCACCGTTTCCTTTTTATGTCTATAAGTTGTTTTTTAAATGCGAACTTATTGGTGGTTCTCCCTCATCAAGTATCGAAACCGAAGCAGTAGATTTTTTTCCTGAAGATGCGTTACCAGAACTTTCTATTGGACGGGTGACGCCGACACAAATCGCCAGACTTTTCCAACATTATCGCCAACCAGATTTACCAACAGATTTTGATTAACAAGTAGCCTTCAGCACAATCAGTAATTGCGATCTAATTTCGGGCTAATCAAACTGAAGAAAAAAGTCCTAGCTTGATGAATAAAGTCATGACTACAAATTCTTGATCGTAGGTGATTTAGCCGACAATGATTCGGTTGATGGCTAAGGGAACTCCAAAAAATAAATTATTCCGGTTGGGGTCGTTGACTGCTGAGTGTCAACCGTCAACTGTCAACAGTTAACACTTTTCCGTGGAATATTTTTTTACTTGGAAGTCCCTAAAACTTATGAGTAAAAATATCAAAAAGGCTCAAGCTTTTTTGCCTGAGCCACTACAAAATAAAATTAATTTGCTAGATTAATGAGGTCAGCTCAATAGAGCTAAATTTATCAAGGTAAGGTTAGTAGCGGTTACGAGAACCACCATATCCTCCCCGATTACCGCCAAAGGAACTTCTTTCTTCCCTGGGCTTGGCTTTATTGACTTTTAGGTCACGTCCCATCCACTCTGCACCATTAAGCGCATCAATGGCAGCTGTTTCTTCAGCATCTGTACCCATTTCTACAAAACCAAAACCGCGTAAACGACCTGTTTCACGGTCAGTAGGTAGCTGAATTCGCTTAACAGAACCATATTCTGCAAACACAGCATTGAGACTTTCTTCTGTAACTTCGTAAGAAAGATTGCCTACATAAACTGACATGGATTGTCTCCGAAATTATAAATATGTAGAGATTTAGATTTCGGAGAAAAGTTTGTAAATACCAAAAACAAAAACTCTGTCAATACTAAAAACAAATGCAGTTAACCGAACTAACTCTCATCTCCCATGATTGCACGAAAAACAAATTTTAGGGAAGAAATTTGAAACCTGTTATATAAAGTAATATAAACAATTGATTTTATGTAGGGCTTGCTGAAAAAGTCTCTTTGTGAGGACTGGGAACTCTTAATAGGGTTAGGGGAAAGAAAAACAAGCTTAAGTAGAACGACTTGAAAAAACTAAACTATGTTAAGTAATGCAAAAAATTTTGTATTTAGTTCGTAGTAAGGACTTTAGTCCTGATTAGAAAACTAAAGTACTTACTACGAGACGCTACGCGTAGCTTGCTTCCCCGGAGGGGTACACTACAAACCTTTAATTATTTACACCGTTCTACTTATATGAACTGTATTGGCTTAAAACCTACTCCAAGGTTTGGGCTATCTCTTTCCCGACTCCCGAACCCACCGCAACTGGGCTTCAGTCAATAAGCAATAGTACTTATAATTGTGCAAGAAATTGGGGTAGAAAACACAATTTTTAAGCTAGTGATACCTACTGCGGGCTACACTTAGGCCTTAAATTTAAAAACATCATTGATTTTTTAGTCAAAATTCAGTACACAACTTAATTTATTACTTTATTAAGCAGTTAATTTATAGTGTAATTTCTATTGACAAAATTAATTTTATCTTAATTTTGTCACCAATGCTTGCAGCCCAAGTTACTATCTTTGACTGCAATTTAGTATTTTTTTTAAACCAGGACTTACACTTACATAGTTCACTGCCCTGACAATTTACTATGTTTGTTGCATTTTTATTGACTTAAAAATTTCCATAATGATATTAAAAAATAAGAATGTGTTTTGTCATAACATAAATAACATTAATTGATTTTTTTAAATAATAAATATTATGCAAAATCCAATTTTGACAGCAGTATTTGTTTTATTTTCATCCATGTTTACACTCAAGGCTACTGCTGCTGATTTTGATCGTATTTATGTGTTTGGTGACAGTTATTCTGATAATGGTAATTTTTACAATATTACAAGAAATGAATTGGTTGTAGGTATTCCTCCTCACCCATATAAAGATGGGCGCTTTTCTAATGGACGAGTCTGGGTAGAATATCTGGCAGAAGATATGGGCTTAAACCCCTCTTCCACTGATAATTTTGCTGTTGGTGGTGCTAAGTCTGGCTTATATAACATTAATATACCTCCTGTGCATGGTTTATATTTAACAGGAGTTTTGTCTCAAATTAATAAGTTTACAGCAGTTAATAAATCAGTCGATCCAAATGCACTTTATATCGTGTGGGGCGGTACTAATGATTTCCTTGACTCTCACAATCTTGGAAATCCCAATGAATCTGTTACCAATATATTAATGGCTGTGCGTAGTCTTGCCAGTGTTGGCGCTAAAAATATCCTGGTAGCTAATTTATTTAATTTAGGAAATTTACCGGGTACAAGAAATAGTCCCAAGTCTAAATTCCTTAACGATTGGGTTGCTGAATATAATGTTGAGTTAATCAACAGTCTCGATTCTTTAAGCCAAGAACTAAATCAGATAAATATTATTTTTTTAGATGTTAATTCTTTATTTAACCAGCTTTTAGCTAATCCCCAACAATACGGTTTTACAAATACTATCGACTCTTGCTTAGGAAATTCAGTTTTAATCACTATACCTGCTTCTTATCCATCATTGAACTGTAAGACTGACCCAAATAATTTTTTGTTCTGGGACAGCATCCATCCTACAACTGCCGGTCATAAAGTTATCGCGGAATATGCAGCTTCAGTTTTAAAAACTCAATCTATTTTCAAGTCTGTTAAAAAAGTAGAAAAATCTAAATACAGAATTTGTATTAATTACTTTCCGGTGTCACCTCAGGACTAGGTGTAGGTATAGGTTCGGGTGTAGAAGTTTCTGTGGGAGTTGGTGTCGGAGTTGGTGTTGGACTTAGCGTCGGCGTGGGAGTTGGCGTGGGTGTTTCCGTGGGTGTTGGTGTGGGAGATGGAGGTGTAGTAGGAGTTTGCGCTGTGATGCTGAGTTGATAATCTAATGATTTCGATGCTGTGGAAACAACGACAAACTCATAAAAACCGTTTTCTGGTAACTGAGTTGATAAAGTACGTCGGGTAGAATCTTCTAAAAATTTAATTTTGCCAGTAGGTGAATAAACTGATAACAAAACTTGAGAATTTGCTTGTAGTTTTAATTCTAAAGATTGTTCTTTGGCAAGTTCGGCAATAAAAACTTTTCCACCACCAGGTTCTAGAGTACCACTGACTGTTTTGCTAATAGCACCGGGATCGAAAGTAAGTTTTTGGAAAGCACTACCCGAAAGGATAGCACTGAGTTTATCACTGACAAATCCATACCAAACTTGTCCAATGGGCTGTCCTGTAAAATTTTTACCTCGCTGTTCAGCCAATGGGGAGTGGGGTGATCGGTTCTTAGTGTTGCGGGGGATTACAATGACAGTCTTCAATGTGAGCAATCAGGCGCAGCTGAATGCTGCGGTCGCCGCCGCGGTTGGCGGTGACACGATCCTGCGGTTGGCGGTGACACGATCCT
>NZ_LAHA01000031.1 GCF_002608075.1 Nostoc linckia z4 | reverse complement strand
TGCGGCTTAAAGTTCATCGATGAGGAACGGGTTCACCTGCATCACATCGATGGAAATCACGCCAACTGGAAGAAAAATAATCTGGAAGCAATTCACGAGAGTTGCCACGATTATAAGCACATGAGCAAAAGCGCAAGCTAAGAACATCGGGAGCCGTGTACACGGAAACGGGTACGCACGGATCTAACTGAGAGGTGCGGGGAATAATATCCCCCATCGACTCAACCAAACTCGTTATGGTGGTTTCCGTCGCCTCAGTCCTGGTTCAGTGTATCCAACACTGCAATTACTGGAAGAAGGGGGTTATTTAACTAGCTCACAAGAAGGCGGTAAGCGGGTTTACACCATTACAGATGAGGGTAGGCAACTTTTAGCAGAACGTACCCAACAAGAAACTTCAGACTCTCCTTGGGATAGCTTCAAAAGTTTCATCACAGGTAAGCCGCAAGAGTTGATTGAGTTGCGGAATGCTGCAACAGAATTAGCTGGTGTGGTGGTGCAGGTTGCCCGCAGTGGTAATGTGGAGCGAATCAATCGAGTACGCGAGCTTTTAGACCAAGTGAAGCGGGAAATTTACGCGATTTTGGCAGAAAAATAAATAGTAGTCTGGCAAGTCAACAATGCTTGGTGAGGGCTGGGGAAAGGGAAAGGGGAAAAGGGTAAGGGATTTAAAACCTTTCCCCTTTCCCCTTTACCCTTTAAAGAGCTAAGTTGACTTGGCGAACTACTACTGTCAAAGTTTTGGGTTTTGGACTCAAAAATTAGAAGCGATCGCAGTTACATTTGGTTCAATGAGAGAGTTGAGCAATGTCCATAGCTGCAAATCGGTAAAATCTGGAATCGCCATAAATGCGCCGACTTCCTGTAGAATTTGGGGATTGTGGGTAGAGGCTATACCGATGGTGCGAATATTTGCGCCCACAGCTGCGCGAATTCCAGAGGGAGAATCTTCGAGAGCGATGGCTTCCTCTGGTTGAATTCCTAACTTGTTTAAAGCAACTTGGTAAGGTGCGGGGTCTGGTTTACCTGCGATACAATCATCCGCTAAAACAATTGTATGGAAAGCTTCTTTTATTCCCAAAACTTCTAGCATATATTCTGCATTTAATCTTGGGGCATTAGTCACTAATGCACGTTTTAATTGATGTGTCTGTGTCCATGCTAATAGTTCCGAAAATCCACTCAAAGGTTGTAGTTCAGAGGCGAATTTGCGGAAAAGAGCCTCTTTTTTATCTGCAAATTCTTCTCCTTCTGTGAGTGATAATTGTGGCAGAATGTCTCGAACAATTTCAGGATTTAGCCGTCCGCTAATTTTCGATTTATAAAATGTCTCATCTATTTCTATGCTGAAATTTTGCAGCATTTCTTTCCAAGCTTGATAGTGTATGGGGTCGCTGTTGACAATTGTGCCGTCTAAGTCAAAAAGAATTGCAGCCAGCATAATGTTTGGTACTATGTAAATAAATGTTAACTTTATTTACATAGTTTACATTGTTTTTGTCTTTTAGTAATTATTCTTTTGTGAATACAAGGAACTGGAGATTGGGGATTAGGGACTAGAGAAGAAATTTGTTTACGAAGTGTAGTATCTTAACCTCATCTTAGAGACTTCCAAGTAAAAAAATATTCCACAGAAGACTGTTAAATGTTGACAGTTGACAGTTGACAGTTGACAGTCAGGAGTCAACAGTAGACCTGCCTTAAAAATAGGGCATAGGGCATAGGGCATTGGGCATTGGGTATGAGAATATTGATTTTTATTGTTCCTTGTGAGCGCAGCTCATGGAGTAAGAGTGCAAAAGTGCTTTTTGGACTCTTGTGGTCAAAGGGATGCATCTTTATTGGGGAAAGGGAAAATACTAAACCTTTCCCCCTTTACCCTTCCCCTTTTCCCGACTTATGCAAGAAGTCTAGTGAACACTCAACGACCTGAATTGCAATAATTTATTTTTTGGAGTTACCTTAAGAGTCGCCAATTAATTTTTTAAATCCTAAAATCTATCTTTTATAACTAAATAAGGGATTGAAGTTCATCCCACCCCTAAAAGTCCATGTAATTTACCGTCAACAGTCAACTCTATTGATAACCTTCTGTGTAACCAAATGGTAGCCGCTACAAACTTTTATCGCGTTGATGATTTATTAGTGCAGATTTACAACTCTGAAGTTGAAATGGCGTTGTCAGTTGCAGAAATCACTCAACAATATTTACAGCAAATTCTCACTGAACAGGATACGGCAGCTGTATTGTTAGCCACCGGTAATTCCCAGCTAAAATTTCTTGATGCTTTAATTAAATTGGGTGGTGTAGATTGGTCGCGGATTATTCTGTTGCACTTAGATGAATATTTGGGAATTAGTGCAGAGCATTCTGCAAGTTTCCGGCGTTATATGCGAGAACGTGTAGAGAAAAGGGTTGCTCCTAAGGAATTTCACTATATAGAAGGTGATGCATTGCAACCAGTGTCAGAATGCGATCGCTACACTAAATTATTGCAAGCACAACCAATTGACTTGTGCTGTCTTGGTGTTGGCGAAAATGGACATTTGGCTTTTAACGATCCAGCAGTAGCAAATTTTCAAGATCCTTACAGCATCAAACTAGTAAAATTAGATCGAGTCAACCGCCAACAACAAGTAAACACGGGTCACTTTCCAAATATTGAAACTGTCCCCCAATACGCTTTTACTGTTACTATTCCAACAATTTGTTCAGCCAAAAAAATTATTTGTCTCGCTCCCGAAACACGTAAAGCCAATGTGGTCAAACAAATGTTGCAAGGAGCTATAACCACAGATTGTCCGGCTTCTATTCTTCGTCAACAATCCCAAGCAACATTATTTTTGGATCTCAACTCTGCTAGTTTGCTTTAATTTATTAGATTTTCACAAAAATAGAGACGTTGCATTGCAACGTCTCTACATCATAGTGGGGTGTGATTAGCTTATTTATAACGAGAAGTGGTTACTTCATTAGGGTCGTTATAAGCGCGCGGTTTTTCACCATTACGAGCCAAACCTGCTAAACCAGCTAGACCAAGCAAACCTAACCAACCCCAATTGGAACCACCACCACTATTTTCCTGATAAGTGGTGACACCTGTATTTCTGTTAGTACCTGTTGTACCAGTGCCATCTGTAGTAGTGCCAGTACCATCACTACCTGTAATACCAGTACCAGTGCCATCTGTGGTTGTCCCAGTACCAGTTGTATCGGTGCCAGTTGTACCAGTAGTACCAGTACCATTTATGCCTGTTCCAGTACCAGTTGTACCTGTTCCAGTGCCAGTTGTATCGGTGCCAGTTGTACCAGTACCATTTATGCCTGTTCCAGTGCCAGTTGTACCCGTTCCAGTACCAGTTGTGCCAGTATCATTTATGCCGGTTCCGGTGCCAGTTGTGCCGGTTCCAGTGCCAGTTGTATCTGTTCCAGTTGTGCCGGTGCCATTTATGCCGGTTCCAGTGCCAGTTGTATCTGTTCCAGTTGTGCCAGTGCCATTTATGCCGGTTCCGGTTCCAGTTGTGCCGGTGCCATTTATGCCTGTTCCAGTGCCAGTACCAGTTGTACCAGTACTTGTGGTGCCGGTGCCAGTTGTGCCAGTACCTGTACTACCAGTACCGGAAGTAGTTCCTGAGCTAGTGCCACTACCAGAGGTTCCGGTTTGGGCAGAAACAGTAACAGGTAAGGATGCAGCAGCAAAACTGATGGCAAAGAGACTAGCCAAAAAAGTTTTAGAAAAATCAAAAGGTTTCACGATTATAGTTCCTTGTATGTTCTAGATTGCTGTGGTTTGTTGATGTTGAAAACTGATATTTTCTACTCAAATTGCTACTGATAAAGTAGATTGAGACAATGATTTTAACGTCAAATACTCGTCATTCTAAACGTTAAACAAGCATTTCTCATTGATTTATTGCACTCTTAGAATAGAATATATGCTGTAGTTTTCCCAAACTTCTATCATCAGAACAAAACTAACTATATCAAAGGAGCTAATTAGCGATCGCCAAAAATTTCATCGCTTAAAACTAGATAAACAAGCCTCAAGATAGACACAATCTTCACATTGAATATTTCGCCCTGGATTCGTGCATCCACAAGGAGGATTTATATAACATTCGGAAACATCTTTGGGCGTTGAAGATTTTTTAAATATGAACTCTAAAGCTGCTTCGTGCAAACAAAAAATCAAATCTTTTACCATATAATTTTATACTTTATGTAGTTAAAGTTGCAAATTCGCAATTATCCCCAAAAATTCTAAATCTGAAACAAGCAGATAGTATCAACTGCTGACACTTCATTAATTTATATATCTTCTTTTACTTTATAAGTTATAACTTCATACTTTGGGGATGTCTAACTTGAGACTTAGGGAATATTTTTATTAGCGATTCGATTGCAACTAAGGATATATAGCAATCCTATTTGAGTTGTGAGCGATATCGGTGTTAATGGTTGACTGTTGACTGTCAACAACCCTAATACGTAATATTTCACAAATTATTTGTGATTGCTATATGACAATTTACTTCAATTCCCGACTTCTTGCATAAATCGGGAATATTATTGTTTAATTTTGTTTGATTTAAGCTATTGTAAAACTTCTTTCACTAGATGACCATCTTCCATGTGGATTATGCGATCGGCAATATCTAAAATTCTGTTGTCGTGAGTAACCATTAAAATTGCACAATTCTGTTCTTTAGCTAGTTCCTGCATGAGGGTGACAACATCTCGACCAGTTTTACTATCTAAAGCAGCAGTAGGTTCATCAGCTAAAACCAATTTAGGATGACTGACTAAAGCACGCGCAATGGCTACCCGTTGTTTTTGTCCTCCAGATAAATCGGATGGGTAGTAATTAACTCTATTTTCTAATTTAACAGCATTGAGTATAGCTTCTGATTTGCTACGAGCTTCCGATTCAGAAATATTTTTGTGTAATTCTAGGGACATTTGAACATTTTGTCTAGCTGTTAAAAAATCTAATAAGTTATGAGCTTGAAAAATATAGCCAATATGGCGACGTACTTTAACTAATTGCTCATTACTAGCTCCAAAAAGCTCGTGACCCAAAAATTTCAGACTTCCCTCTTGAACAGAACGTAACCCACCAATTAAAGTCAGTAAGGTTGTTTTTCCTGACCCTGATGGCCCAGTCATGATCACAATTTCGCCAAATTTGATATGAAAATTAACATCGAATAATGTTTGGGTACGAATTTTTTTTTCCCCAAAATAGTGATTGAGGTTTTTGATACTAACAATATATTTTTGTTTCATCTTTTATCAAATATATATATTTTATCTAAAAAATATCTGCTGGATCTACTTTTCTGAGTTTATTTGTAGATAAAAATGCAGAAGTCAAACACATAAGAATTGCTGAAATTAATACTAGTATTGCTTTGTCAGTACTCATAATAACTGGCAATTTAGTCGCATTTTTGGAAATATCATACAGACCTATAGAGATAATAAAACCTGGGACATAACCCAAAGATGCTAAAATTAGAGCTTGTTTAAAAACCACACTTAATAAATATTTGTTTTTAAACCCCATTGCTTTTAAGGTTGCATATTCAGTTAAATGACTTGAAATATTACTGTAAAGGATTTGATAGACAACGATGACACCAACAACAAACCCCATTAAAACCATCAAGTTAAATACAAAGCCGATGGGCGTTCTCAAAGACCAATAGCTTTTTTCTAGAGCAATAAAGTCTTTTTTTGTAATAAGTTTTACGTCTTTAGGTAAATTGATTGATAAATCTGCCAAAACTTTTTCGGGATTAGCATTAGGTTTGAGTTTAATTAAGCCTATATCTATCTTTTCTACAGAACGATCTTGAAATATCCTCAAAAAACTTGAAGAACTAACAATTAAATTTCCATCAACTCCAAAGGAAGGGCCTAAACTAAATAAACCACCAATTTTAACTTTATAACCAACCAATCCAGTATAAGTATATATTTCAACTCTTACAGTTTTGCCTTCCTGAAAATGTTTAGCGATCGCTCCAAATTCTGGTCGAGAATCCTGGTCAAATAAAACAATGTTAGGAATTTTAATTAAATTCAATTTTTCTTGAAGATGGGGAAATTTAAAAATTGATTTTACTGGATCGAATCCAAGTACGTATACTGGATATTTTAACCCATTATCTGGATTCTTAAATTTGGCAAATTGCACATATAAAGGGCTGACTGATTCTACACTTTCAAAACCCATTAATTGATATAAATATACACGACCAAAGCTTTGATTAGATGTCAAAGATTTATATTGGGCACTAATTAAAAATAAATCTCCTTCTAAATTGTTATGTAACTGTGTAGCGCTGTCATAGAGAGCATCTTGGAAACCAATTTGCATAAACATCAGAACTGCCACAAAAGCAATCCCAGCTAATGCTACAAGAAAGCGAATTTTTTGTCGGGCTAGTTGTAGCCAAGCTAGAGGTATATAGAGAATCATTTAGTGAACCTCAAGGATACAAATTATACCATTTTGAATTTTAGATACTTCGACAGGCTCAGTACAAGTTTGAGATTTTGAATAGAGGATTTTATTCTACATGCAGCTTTTATTAATCCATCTGTCACAATCATTTTTCAAATTGGTATTAGTCATTGGGAGTGCTAATTGTTAAGTGTTGTATTCGCCGTTACTTTTATTTCTCATATCCCCTAATTTATTGATATGTTTGTTGATGATTAAGCTGGAGAATCAAAGTATTTGTAATTTGGTGTCAAAGATAAATCATGACTTCTACTTGTAAGTCACTCAAACCAGCCGCTTTTTGATTATCTTCTGGGTTATCAATGCGAATTTTGACATCAACTATTTTGTTATCTGTGTCTGCTTGGATAGCGTTATTAAAGATATTTTGTTTACCGACTTGTAAACCAATATCAGCAACTTTTCCTCGTAATGTTCCTGGAAAAACATCACTACTAATAATGGCTGATTGACCTAGACGCACTTTTTGGATATCAGTTTCATAGACTTCTGCAACGACATACATTTGTTGTGTGCGACCTATATCAGCTATTCCCGTAGTACCGATAATTTCTCCGGGCCAAGTATTAATTTTCATGATTTGTCCGGTTATGGGCGATCGCACCACGCTTAAATCCCATTCTGCCTGAGCCTGTTTAACAGAGGCGATGGCGCTTTCAACATCAGCTTGTGCTGCTGCAATATCAGTGGGGCGAACTTCAGCTATACTCTTGAGTCTGGCTCTGGCCTCGATTAATTGCTTTTGTAGGGTTTCGATAGTGCGACGCAGAGAAGCTTTAGCTTCATTGAGCTGCTGCTGAACTGTATCGAGTCGCAAACGTTTAGCATCTGCA
This sequence comes from Nostoc linckia z4, assembly GCF_002608075.1. Lineage (GTDB taxonomy): Bacteria > Cyanobacteriota > Cyanobacteriia > Cyanobacteriales > Nostocaceae > Nostoc > Nostoc linckia. The sequence goes on along the minus strand of NZ_LAHA01000031.1, from coordinate 74,601 downwards.
TCGGAAGCAGAAATCGCACCATCTTTGTATAACTTCTGATATCGCTGATTTTCACTTTCAGCGTTACGCAATTCTGCCTCCAAGCGAGCGATGGTTGCTTGTTGTGCAGAAGTTTCTCCCTCTAACTCAGCTTCTAAACGAGCGATGGTTGCTTGCTGTGCAGAGATATCTCCAGCTTTTGCTCCCGCTTTTACTTGATTGAGACTAGCTTGAGCAACTACAACCTGTTGTTGAGCTTTTTCTAAAGCTGCAAGACGAGGAAAATAAGTGTCCAAAAGTGCAACTATTTGCCCCTCCTGCACCCTATCTCCTTTATTTACCAGCAGTTTTGTGACTCGAACACCTGCTTGGGATTCGGGAGCAGACAGGCGAATAACTTCTCCTTGAGGTTCTAAACGTCCTAAGGCAGAAACAGCAGTCATTTTAGGAGGACTACTAGGAGTAACTACAGGCTCTTCTTTAGAAAACAGCTGAAATTTTGAAAAAGTATAAAGTGAAACCCCAACGGTAGCTACAGCCATAATACCTGCTAACATGGCTGACGACCAACTTATAGGTTTAATGAATGGTTTAATAAATGATTCTTTTTGTTTTGGTATCATAATTATCTTCTGAAGTTACGGAATAAAATAGAATTCAGAATTCAGAATTTATTTTTAGTTTTCTGGATTACATTGTTAAGATTCAGAACTCAGAATCAGTGAATTTATGAAATTTAGATGCCCTAAATTCAGAATTTTGAGAAAATCAAATAGTTGTAACACCATTAATTTTCCAGTTATTCTCAAGGCTCAGCCGAGCATCTCTAGCTTTGATTTTGAATCCAGAATTATTGGCGGAGCAATAAAAGCTCCGCTCCTGAATTCTGTTAGCACAGCCGTGGATAACGCATTCTGACTTCTGAATTCTGAATTCTGAATTCTGACTTTATTTGTTAAGCACTGCTTCTTTTTTGCTTTTAATAATCGCTAAGTATTCGCTGCGAGTTCCATCTATTCGATAGTGGTCGCAAATTTGGCAGAGTTTCAATATATCCAATCTGCTGAATACTTTTTGATGTTCAATTCCGTTGTCGTTCCGCCACCGCCAAAAAGTTGTTCTATCGATGCGGCGATTACTTTCAGGCCATCTTCGTCTGGATAAGAAATCTACCAATTCTTCTTCATAAAACGAATAACCTTTTGGTAACTTCAAGAGTTCTTCTTTTAACTCAGTTAGCGGTATGAGTGGATCTAGCTCAGATAGTCTCATGCCAGCAAGCCCTTATATTTTCATGACAGTTTAATTATGGAGAACGCTTCATACAACACGGTTCATCGTATTAATCAGATTATAATACTGTCTATTTAGGAATCTATCGATTAATTGAGTAATCAAAGAAGCTTATCTTTTATCTCTCCATTTTCCGCAACAAACAGTATTTAAATTACCTATTTAATTACATACGATAAACCGATTGATACTCAATTGCAATCCATATGCAACACTTTTGTGAAATAGTTAATAACAAGATGTTGAAGAAATTTATGTAAGACAATTGCAAATTTTGAGAAGCGTTTAAGGTTTTTATGTAATTGGTGTTACTCAGCATTAGAAAATGTGTAATTATTTGGTGATTGTTTGGTGATAAAGTCAATTTTTTCATTCTTTAGATATAGTTCCCAGTGGCTAATTTCACTGGCTGGTAAATTTTGTTGTTTAGCAACAAGAATTCATGAAAAAATTAACTGATTGATTAAGACATAAAAAACTTTGCAATAAATCAACTTTTGGATAGATGTAAAAGCTATATGCCAAGCCTACTGGACTTGTGAAAGATCTCAGTGGAGGGTGTTGATAGTTAACAGTTAATAGTTGACTGTTAACTGTTAAATCCCCAGAGATGCAATTTGTATGCAATTTTGTCCGGGGATTTTTGGGATATGAGATACTAATTGAAAAGAGTTTTAATAGTTATGTGAATGATAGCGATCGCCCCCGAAAGACCCTGAATAAGATGAAACTACAGCGATTCATGCTCTCATTGCCAAGCTTTGATAACCAGCGACTGATGTTTCATGCAGCTCGCCAGACGCTTCGCAAAGCTGAGATGGCGCGTGTTGCGGTGCGTGAATGGCTCAATCAACATGATTGTGAGCTAGAAGAGTGGAAACGCAAAACAGCTTCTGAGCTTGGAATTAGTATTAGTAGGCTTGAGCAAAAGCTCTTAGCATCTGCTCAGCATCAGGCAATAACTAATAAAGGAGACGATGATGCTAATTCAGAAGAGGACTCTGTAGAGATTTAGCTACGGTTTTAATTAATTTACACATTGGAGTCGTAAATTTACAAGCAAGCAGACAATCTTGTGAATTGCAAATTACCAAAAACCCTACGAACAAAAAATATTTCATCTAGCAATATGTATCTAATTGTATCCAAGTTGCATATCAATTGTAATGGAGACATAATCAGTCTAAGATTACCTGTAACCTGCAATTTAATACGAATTCTGAATCAGAGAATTCCAATCTACATCTGATTAAAAATTCATGTTGCAACGTTGAGGTAAACTAATGTAGTTAAATATTGTGTTATTTTCCATCAAAACGGTCATTAGTCTAAAATCTCAACTTACCTTGTTTTTAGAGGTATTCAATCCTAAAGATTTAAAATCAAGAATTCAAAACCGATGGAACTTTGATAGCCAAGCTGAATCAGTTTTAGAGAATTTCAGAAATCATAACACGCTTGATTAAACGATTCTCAACTCAATTGTGACAATTGACCCTTAACAGTAACGATTCTAACGGCGAGCTGCACAAGGGATTTCCAAGTAAAAAAATATTCCACGGAAGAGTGTTGACGGTTGACGGTTGACAGTCAGCAGTCAACAGTCAACAGTCAACGACCACAACCGGAATAATTTTTTGGAGTTACCCAAATACCAGTATTGCTTTATCAAGAGATGCTAGGCAAACTGATAATCAGTAAATTAATAGTTATTTCGGGTTATTCCTGAATTTTGAACTTAAATCTATTGATACCTCTATATTTCATCAATCCATTAGTGAAGATAAAGTCATGGCTGCTTCTAGAATTGAAGCTGTTTTGGCACAGTTGCAAGAGGAAGTAAGCAATTGTGAACAAGCTGTACTCAAACTCATAGAGGAAAAAAAAACTATGGTTGAAAATTCACCATTAAATAGCAAAATCAGTACACAACGCCAACAAGTTGATATTGCCATTATTGGGATGGCTTCAATATTCCCCCAATCCCAAAATTTACAGGAATACTGGGAAAAAATCATTCATAAAGTTGATTGTATTACTGATGTTCCTGCTTCACGTTGGAACATAGAAGAATATTACGATCCTAACCCCAGAGCATCTGATAAAACCTACTGTAAAAGAGGTGGATTTATCCCGGATGTTAATTTCAATCCGATGGAATTTGGACTACCCCCCAACATTTTAGAAGTTACAGATATTTCGCAATTGCTGGGTTTGATTGTTGCTAAAGCGGCGATGGAAGATGCTGGTTACGGGGAATCTCGACAGTTTGATCGTCAAGCCACTGGTGTCATCTTAGGTGTAGCACTAGGTAGACAGTTGGGTGTACCACTAACTGCCAGAATGCAGTATCCAGTGTGGGAAAAAGCCCTCAAAAGCAGTGGTTTATCCGATGAGGATACACAAAAAATTATCGAAAAAATCAAAAGTGCATATGTGCAGTGGGAGGAAAACGCCTTCCCCGGTATGCTTGCAAATGTTGTGGCTGGAAGAATTGCCAACCGTTTAGATTTTGGCGGTACTAACTGTGTTGTCGATGCGGCTTGTGCGAGTTCGTTGGGTGCTTTAAAAATGGCAATTAGCGAACTAGTGGAACATCGCGCCGACATGATGCTGACTGGGGGAGTTGACACTGATAACTCAATTTTGGCCTATATGTGTTTCAGTAAAACTCCTGCTGTTTCCCCTGGTCAAAACGTCAAACCTTTCGATGCAGAATCCGATGGTATGATGTTGGGTGAAGGCGTGGGGATGTTAGTACTCAAACGCCTTGCAGATGCCGAACGAGATGGCGATCGCATTTATGCAGTCATCAAAGGCATCGGTACTTCTAGCGATGGGCGTTATAAAAGCATCTATGCACCGCGAACCGAAGGGCAAGTCAGAGCTTTACGTCGCGCTTACCAAGATGCCGGATTTTCCCCGGCTAGTGTCGGTTTGATTGAAGCACACGGTACTGGCACTATGGCCGGAGATCCAGCAGAATTTAACTCAATTAAAGAAGTTTTTGGGGAAAACAATCCCAAAAAACAATATATTGCCTTGGGAACTGTCAAATCACAAATTGGTCATACAAAAGCGGCTGCGGGTGCGGCGAGTCTGATTAAAACAGCTTTGGCTTTGCACCACAAAGTATTACCACCCACAATTAACGTCAGCAAACCCCATCCTAAATTGGATATTGACAATTCCCCATTTTATTTAAATACCGAAACCAGACCTTGGATTACCAGCGATGACCAGCCAAGACGCGCAGGGGTGAGTTCTTTCGGCTTTGGTGGCACAAATTATCACGTGATTTTAGAAGAATACAAAACCCAACAAAATCGCCCTTATCGTTTACACAAACCCGCTCAATCTGTGTTGTTATTTGCGTCAACGCCTGAAGAATTGTTGTCTCGCTGTCAAGCAATCAAAGACCAATTGCAATCTGACACAAAAGAGCAGCATTACGCACAATTGATTGCAGCATCTCAATCTTTAGAAATTCCACTGACAAATGCCAGACTGGGATTTGTTGCTGATTCTCTCACCCAAGCGAGCAATTTATTACAAACAAGTATTGAATTGCTGAAAAACAAGCTGCAAGTAGAATCTTGGGAACATCCCCAAGGTATTTACTACCGCAAAACAGGCATAGTTACAGCAGGGAAAGTAGTTGCCCTATTTTCTGGACAAGGTTCGCAATATTTAGAAATGGGTCGGGAACTGACCATTAATTTCCCCTCCTTGGCAGAGACTTATACTCAAATCGATGGACTTTTGAGCGCAGATAATTTGCAACCGGTGTCAGAAGTTGTTTTCCCGCCGCCTGTGTTCGACTTAGATCGCAAAACTGCCCAGATGAAACTGTTGCAACAAACAGAATACGCACAGCCAGCAATTGGGGCTTTTAGCGCTGGTTTGTACAAGATATTGCAACAAGCAGGGTTCAAGCCGGATTTTGTCGCCGGACATAGCTTTGGAGAACTCACAGCCTTATGGGCTGCGGGGGTTTTGAGTGGAGAGGATTACTTTTTCCTGGTGAAAGCCAGGGGTCAAGCAATGGCCACACCAACAGATCCCCAGTTTGATGCCGGAGCTATGTTAGCGGTGAAAGGGGATGTGAATCAAGTTGCAGAACTAATTCAGAGTTTCCCCGAAATCAGTATTGCTAACTTAAATTCTCAAAATCAAATGGTGTTGGCTGGGAAAAAAGCTGAAATTGCCAATGTGGAACAAGCTCTAAAAACTCAAGGATTCTCTACAGTTTTATTGCCAGTTTCAGCAGCTTTTCACACTTCATTGGTGGCTTATGCCCAGCAACCCTTTGCCAAAGCAATTGAGAAAGTTACTTTTAACGAACCACAAATTCCGGTTTACACCAATGTCACCGGCAAACGTTACCCCAATGAAGCACAAGTTATTCAAAAAGTCCTCAAAGAACACTTGAAAAGTCAAGTATTGTTCAAGGAGGAAATTGAAAATATTTATGCTGAAGGCGGTTACTGCTTTGTCGAATTTGGGCCGCGCAGCGTTCTCACCAACTTAGTCAAAGATATTCTCGGCCATCGTCCTCATTTAGCCGTAGCCTTAAATCCCAGTCATCTCAAAGATAGCGATCGCTCTTTGAAAGAAGCTGTTGTTCAGTTGCGCGTTGCTGGATTACCTTTACAAAACCTAGACCCCCACCAACTAGAGCAGAAAATTCCAGAAGTTTCTAGCAATAAACTTTTGAATATCCGCTTAAATAGCACTAATTATGTGTCAGAAAAAACCAAGCAGTCCTTTGAAAAAGCTATGCAAAATGGGCATCAAGTAAAATTTACTACTAATGGCAATACACCCCACTCACCAACATCTCCTCCCACAACCGAAAAACTAACAGCCAATCATCAATCCCCTGTTACTAATGGCAATAACCATAACTCAGTAACATATAATCCCCCTCGACCAACAGAGAAAGTAACAGTTAATAATGGAGTGAAATCTCTCCAAAACGGGCAATCAGAAAAACTCGATTTCAAGTCTTTACAAACTAGCGCCGAACTTCCTCTAAATTACCTCACAGCGATAGATAACTTAGAGTACACCTTAATAGAATTCAATCGCCATCAACATGACATCTTACAAATTCACGAACAATCTTTAAAGCATCAAACAGAATATACCAAAACCTTTTTCCAACTCATGGAACAACAACATGAGTTGTGGCGAAATACTAAATTTAACGATTCACCAATTACAACACAGCAACAAATAGTCTCCAGTTCCGAGCGTAGCATCATGCGGTTTCACGACCATCAAGGTGAAAGTCTCCGCATCCACGAGGAATATCTCAACTATCAACAGGAATACACTCACAACCTTTTCCAATTACTTCAGCAACATTATCAACTACCATCTTCTAGCAATACCATCCCACAAAGTTTAATACCACCAGTCAACTATCAAGATAGTCCGACGGTTCCATTATCAAAAGAAGACGACCTAATTCTCAATGATGCACCTGTTGTTCTACCCAGCAACGGATTTGCCAGTAAATCTGAGCCAATTTTAACTAACGGTAATGGCACAAACCATCAAACAATAGCAGTTCTAGACATTGCTCCATCAATAGACAATCAGACTGCACCAGCAATTTTCGATATTACCCAGCCAAAAGAAAATCTCACACCCACAGCACCAGTAGTCATTGACCAAGATACCCTAAGTCAAACTCTGTTGAACGTCGTTAGTGATAAAACAGGCTACCCGACGGAAATGTTAGAACTAACGATGGATATCGAAGCTGATTTGGGCATTGATTCCATCAAACGCGTGGAAATTTTGGGAGCATTACTGGAACTATATCCGGATTTGCCCAAGCCAAATCCTGAGGAAATAGGACAGCTACGCACCTTGGCTCAAATAGCTGAGTACATGGCGAAAATCGCATCAGAAATCTCAGCAGGACTCACGTCGGTGATTGAAGCAGACGGGGGGACGCGGGGACACGGGGATGTGGGGACGCGGGGAAATGGGGATGTGGAGACGCGGGGAAATGGGGATGTGGAGACGCGGGGACACGGGGATGTGGAGACGCGGGGACACGGGGACGCGGGGACGCGGGGATATGAAGAGGTTTCATCTATTGACTCAGTAGATCCTGAACTCACTCAAAATTTTCTCAATGTCGTGAGTGATAAAACAGGCTATCCAACAACGATGTTAGATCTGTCAATGGATATGGAGACAGATTTGGGAATCGATGGCGTCAAACTTGTGGAAATTCAAGGAGCATTGTCAGAACTATATCCCAATCTACCGAAGCTGAGTGTAGAAACATTGGCTCAAGTGTCTACCTTGGGGCAAGTTCTTGGATATATACAGGAGGGACAAGGGGGACAAGGGGGACAAGGTAGCAATTTTTCTCCTTTGTCTCTCCCCATGCCTCAATCCCGAATTCTTCGGAGTCCTGTGAGACTAAAATATCTTCCGGAAGCTGATGTTTTAGATTTCACTTTAGCCGATGGGCATATTGCTTTGCTTACGGATGATGGTTCTGTGACCACGGCGAAACTGGCTGAGATTTTGTACAAGGGTGGTTGGAAAGTTGTTGTCTTGAGTTTTCCCCAAAGTTTGATTCCTGGACAATTGCCTTTACCTGAAGGAATTAATCGGGTGGTACTTGCAGATTTGACCGAAGAACATTTACAACAACAGTTAACAGCGATCGCTACTAACTATGGTCAAATCGCCGCCTTTATCCATCTCAATCCCTCAAATCACAAAGATAGTGACAATCACGTCCGTTATCTGGAATCAGAAAAAGCTATTCTTCGCCACGTCTTTCTGATTGCTAAATATCTCAAAGAACCACTCAATCAAGCAGCGACTCAAGGACGTAGTTGTTTTGTAACTGTGGCTCGTCTTGATGGCCAGTTTGGACTGGGGCAAAAAACTAACTTTGGTGCAATTGGCGCTGGCTTGTTTGGACTCACCAAAACTTTGAACCAGGAATGGGAAAGTGTATTTTGTCGAGCCATTGACCTCAGCCCTGATTTAGATCCTCAAACATCAACACAGTATATCCTTAGCGAACTCCAAGACCCCAATTTATTAGTCGTGGAAGTCGGATATGGCCCACAAGGACGAAGCACATTAGTACAGGGAACTGGGAAAGAGTTTTCCCCAATGACGGCAGTTGCTCCACTTGGGGAGACCCCAAGACCGCACTACCTCCCCAATGCCCAATCGGTTTTTCTCGTAAGTGGCGGTGCAAAAGGGATAACAGCCCAATGTGTCATCGAGTTAGCGCAGCGTTATCAATGCAAATTTATTCTCTTAGGTCGTTCCGCCGCCGGTGCAGAACCCGTATGGGCTGAGGGCTACTTGAGTGAAGCAGATTTGAAAAAGCGGATTATGGAGGATTTCATAGCTAGGGGTGACAAACCGACACCTGCAATGGTGCAGAAAAGGTTCAATGCTATTTCATCTAGTCGAGAAATTGCCGCAACTTTACAAGCTATTGAACAGGCGGGGGGAGAAGCTGAATATTTGAGTGTGGATGTCACCGATGGATTAAGTCTTGCTGAACAAGTTACTAGTGTAGTTGAGCGTTTTGGTGCGATAACCGGAATTATTCACGGGGCTGGTAACTTAGCTGATAAGCGGATTGAGAAAAAATCACTCCAGGATTTTGAAACAGTTTATGCTGCCAAAGTCAAAGGTTTAGAAAATTTATTGCAGTGCGTATCGCCGAATCAATTGAATCATTTAGTTCTGTTTTCTTCTGTAGTTGGTTTCTACGGAAATGTAGGACAATCTGATTATGCGATCGCTAATGAAATTCTCAACAAATCAGCCCACCTTTTCAAACTCAATTATCCCCATTGTCATGTAGTAGCCATTAATTGGGGCCCTTGGGATAGTGGTATGGTTTCTCCAGAATTAAAGCAAGCTTTTGCTGAACGCAATATTGAGACCATTCCCATTGAAATTGGCACAAAAATGTTGGCGGATGAACTAGCGAATGCCAATCAACAAATTGTGCAAGTTTTGATTGGTAGTCCCTTGGTATATATCCCAGATAAATTATCAAGTGAGTTAAAAACTTTTCGCATCCATAGACACCTGACATTAGCAGCCAATCCATTTTTACAAGACCACGTAATTGCCGGTTATCCAGTTTTACCAGCCACCTGTGGACTATTATGGATTGCTAATACCTGCGAACAACTGTATCCTGGTTACAAAGCCTTTAGTTGTACAAATTATAAAGTTTTGAAGGGGCTAATTTTCGATGAAAATTTGCCAACTGAATATACTTTAGATTTGCGAGAAGTTGCTAAAAATGGTATTTCTGAAATAGATTTTGATGCCAAAATTTGGAGTAAAACCCCTGAAGGAAAAATTCGCTATCATTTCAGCAGTCAAATGAAACTCAAGCGGGAAATTCCTGATGCTCCAATACATGAATTCATCAATTTAAGCCAGGATAATCAAATCACCGCTACCGCTTCATCACTTTATCAAAATGGCACAACTACTTTATTTCACGGAGCCACATTTCAAGGCGTAAAATCGGTGTTAAATGCCAATTTGGACAAAATTACCATAGAGTGCTATTTGCCAGAACCAAAAGAACAACAACAAGGACAATTCCCAGTTCAAACATTTAATCCTTACATTGCAGATGTGGAGATTCATGCATTCTGGATTTGGTCGCAACATTTTCATCAAGTAGCTTGCTTACCTTCAGAAATTACAACCTTTGAACAATTCCTACCTGTTCCTTTTGACGAAACATTTTACGTTTCTTGCCAAATCAAATCCAAGACAGAATCAAGCTTACTTGTTGATGTCATCGCCCACGATGCCCAGGGAAAAATATATACCCAAATGCTAGGAGCTAAAGGAACTATTTTGCCCAAGCAACTAGATGAAATCTAAATAAAATCCGCAACTACAAAACGGAGGTTGCTGAATCTTTCTACCTTTTGGTGATATTTTCCTAGATTCAGCAACACCAAAAAATCCATAAATCAGCTTGAGGACATAGGTGATGGAAGAATTTGCCAGAAATAAAATTCCTAAAATAGCGATTGTGGGAATGAATTGCTATTTAGGCGGTGGTTGTAATGGATTAGATATCTTTGAACGTAGTATTTTTGAAGGAACTCAACATTTTATTTCCATACCTCCCCAGCGATGGCAAGGAATAGAAACACAACAAGAGTTATTAAAAAACTCTAATTTACACCAAGATTTCGCACCATTAGGCGCATACATCCAAGATTTTGAAATTGATACTTTGCGTTTGGGAATTGCACCAGAAACAGTAGACAATTTTAATCCTCAAGATTTGTTGATGCTTGAGGTAGCCGATCGCACTTTGAAAGATGCCGCACTTCCTCAAGGAACAAGAATAGCAATTATTTTGGTGACGGCTACAGAATTGATTTTTCCTCAACTTCCAGAAACGGAAGTTAATCAAAGTTACATCGAAAACAATTTAGCTAATTATATTTCTAAATTGTGGAATTTTGCTGGCCCAGTCTTTACATTAAGTGCCAGAGAAAATTCTGTTTTCAAAGCCTTAGAACTCGGACAAAAATTACTGGCTATTAAAGAAGTAGACGCTGTTTTAATTGGTGCGGTGGAGTTGGCTGGGGATGGCACTAGTGTTTTTTGCCGAAATCAAATTACAAAAGTCAACACGGGGGTAAACACTCTCAGTTTCGATGAAAATGTCAATGGTTGGATAGTAGGTGAAGGTGCGGCGGCTGTGGTTTTAAAACTCCACGAAACAGCAAAACAAGAAAACGATCGCATCTATGCAACAATTGACGCCCTCAGTCTCGTGGAAAATTCAATCAATGCCAGTCCCCAAGCAGCAGTTACACAAGCTTGTCAGTTCGCTTTGGAATTGGCAAATATCAAACCAAAAGAAATTAATTATTTAGAAGTTGTTGGTAGTGGAATTCCCCAGGAAGATGAGTTAGAAATTAAAGGTTTGATTGCGGCCTATCGTACATCCGAAGTCAATTTAACTTGTGCAATTGGCAGTGTCAAAGCAAATATCGGTCATACCTATGCTGTATCGGGAATAGTAAGTTTAATCAAAACAGCATTGTGTTTATATCATCGCTATATTCCCGCAGTTCCCAATTGGTCTAAACCTAAAATGCCAGAGGTTTGGCAAGGTAGTCCTTTTTATGTGGCCACTGAATCAAAACCTTGGTTTCTAGAAAAAGGAAGTATTAAAAGAATTGCTGCCATTAATGGAATTGAGGTAGACGGTAGCTATGCACATTTAATTTTGTCTGAGGAAGTTAGTCAGAAGCATTATAGCAGCAAATATTTAGAGCAAATGCCTTATTATTTATTTGCGATCGCTGCTGACGACCAAGCAAGTTTATTAACAGAAATCGACAATCTCCAAGAAACTCTTAAAAATTGTTCTTCCCTTTCTGCTGCTGCTAGCGAGACTTTTGCAACTTTTCAACAGCGTCAACCGGCGACTTATGTTGTAGCAATTCTCGGACACAATGAAGATGAATTGCAACGAGAAATTCAGCATTCCCTCAAAGGTATTACTAATGCCTTCGAGACTGGGAAAGATTGGCAAACTCCTTTAGGTAGTTATTTTACAGCTAAACCACTGAAAGAAAAAGCTAAAGTTGCTTTCGTTTATCCTGGTGCTTTTAGTGCTTATTTGGGAATAGGTCGAAATTTGTTTCGTTTGTTTCCTCAACTTTATGATGACCCCCTCATTGGTAGCATTTATAAGCGTGTAGCCAACGTAGAAAAGCTGATTTATCCCCGCAGTTTACAAAGATTATCCAATAGGCAATTAGAAGTTTTAGAAAAACAATTTCTCAATGATTCAGTAGCAGTATTGGAATCAGAAATGGCCTGTGCTGGACTGATGACAGCGATTTTGAAAAATTACTTTCAACTAAAGGCTGAATGTGCTTTTGGTTATAGCTTGGGCGAAATTAGTATGATGTTGGCTCAAGGTGTGTGGACTCAGTTTCAAGAAGGTAGTGAAGGCTTTAATTCATCATCTTTATTGAAGACAAGGTTATCTGGGCCAAAAAATGCTGTGCGGGATTATTGGGGATTATCTCCAGCAGAAGATGAAAAAGATGAAGATTTCTGGCGTAACTATATTGTTATGTGTCCAGTGTCTCGTGTGAGAGAAGCAATTAAACATGAAAAGCGAGTTTATTTGCCTTTAATTAATACTACAGAAGAAGTGGCGATCGCTGGTGATATCCAAGGGTGTCAACGGGTAATCAACAATCTTAATTGTGATGCCTTTTCTGCTCCTTTCACTCATGTGATTCACTGCGAACCAATGTGTTCTGAGTACGATGAACTTGTGAGATTAAATACATTACCTACCCAAAACGTATCAGAGACTATCTTTTATTCCGCAGCTGAGTATAAACCCATTAAACTAGACAGTCATTCTGTTGCTCACAATCTTGCTAAAAACCTCTGTCAACAGCTTAATTTTCCTCAGTTAATTAATCGCGTTTATCAAGATGGTTTCAACATATTTATTGAAGTAGGCGCAGGTAGTAACTGTTCTCGATGGATTGATAAAGTCCTCAACGAAAAACAACACCTGACAGTCACACTTAATAAAAGAGGTATAGACGATCATACTTCCTTGATTAAAGCTTTAGCAAAACTCCTCAGTTATGGAGTTCATCTAGATTTATCATCACTATATTCTCCCTTACAAAAAAATCTCCCCAACAGCCAGTCTAAAATTGCCAATATAACTTTAGACAGCAGTAATGTTAATTACACATTTTTAAAAAAGAACAATCACAAACTTGTTCGAGATATCAATTTGCATCCTTCTGTTAATGCCAAACAACAGCAATATACACTACCAGAGTTCAAGGAATCAACGCCAATGAATGCTTATTTTACAGAAGCTCCCATCAAAAATGCGGAAAATTTTTCTCAAGAATTAGAGAATGTTTCAGAACAAATAAATCTTCCCAAAAGTAGTCAATCTACTCAGTTATTGCTAAAAGAAAACAATTTGCAGACCGTAGAAAAATCACCCACTCAGGAAAATCGCACAGTAATAGCAGAAAATCATCAATATAACTTCACCAGTTATACAGTTGACGAGCAATCCCAGTTATTGAATTTACGCAGTCCTTTTTATCAAAAACTCAGCGAGAATGCTTCCCAGATGACCAAAGCCCATGCTGTTTTTTTACAATTGCGACAGGAGTCACTCAAACAAATCAGCGCGATGATTCAGTTGCAAATAGCTTGCTATCAAAAGTTATTTCAAGAATGAGATTTCCATACTTTTATTCAGCTATATAACCCGGACACAAGGCTCAAACATGATTAGTACCAATAATGTCTTAAATAAAAATGGTAATTATCTCAAAATCTCAGAATTTCCCCATCGTTCTCATCAAATATGGCAGGGCACTTTAGATTATGTATCTTTTCATGAAACAGGCATAAAATCTAAGTTGCTAAATCTAGATAAACCTTGCTATATTATTAGAAACGAAGGTAAAATTGGTGCGACTAACGAAGGTTCTTTATATCCTCATAACCAAGAAAAAACTGAACAAGCAGAAATCATAATCGCTGTTCCGCCAATATCAACTCAACAGTTAGGCGATTCAAGTTTTCTCAAATCTCATGGTGTAAAATATGCTTACGCCACAGGAGCAATGGCTCAAGGTATTGCTTCCGAAGAACTGGTAATTGCTCTTGGTAAAGAAAAAATATTAAGTTCATTCGGGGCTGGTGGTTTGTCTCCTAGTCGTGTTGAAGGAGCCATTAACCGTATTCAACAAGCTTTACCTGAAGGGCCTTATGCTTTTAACTTACTCCACAGTCCTAGCGAACCTGCTATTGAACGCGGTGTAGTTGATTTGTATCTTAAATATCAGGTAAGAACAATAGAAGCTTCTGCATTTTTAGATTTGAGTGACAACATCATCTATTACCGGGCTGCTGGGCTTGGTTTAAATGCAGCTAATCAAATCGAAATCAAAAATAAAATCATCGCCAAAATTTCTCGCAGAGAAGTTGCAACTAAATTTCTTCAACCTGCTCCCACTAAAATTTTAAAACAATTAGTTGAGCAAGGTTTAATCACTGAATTACAAGCAAGGCTAGCTGAAAAAATTCCTGTAGCTGATGATATTACAACAGAAGCTGATTCTGGCGGTCATACAGATAATCGTCCCTTAGTTTGTTTGTTACCTTCAATCTTGGAATTAAGAGATGAGATTCAAAACAAATATTGTTATGAAAAACCGGTTAGAGTCGGAGTTGCAGGGGGAATCGCCACACCACAATCAGCCTTAGCTGCGTTTATGATGGGGGCTGCTTATGTTGTGACTGGCTCAATTAATCAATCTTGTATTGAAGCTGGAACTTCTGAACATACAAAACATTTGCTGGCTCAAGCCGAGATGGCTGATGTGATGATGGCTCCCGCAGCAGATATGTTTGAAATGGGAGTAAAACTGCAAGTTCTCAAAAGAGGAACTTTGTTTCCTTTACGAGCGCAAAAATTGTTTGAATTATACAAAAATTATGACTCAATCGAAAATATTCCTGTAGCAGAAAGAGACAAATTAGAAAAACAAATTTTGCGAAAAAGTTTAGCAGCAGTTTGGGAAGAAACAGTTACTTATTTGTCTCAACGCAATCCTGATAAATTAGCCAAAGCTATTAACAATCCCAAACTGAAAATGGCTTTAATTTTTCGCTGGTATTTGGGATTATCATCTCGTTGGTCTAATTTTGGCGAACAAGGAAGAGAAATGGATTATCAAATCTGGTGTGGCCCGGCTATGGGTAGCTTCAATGACTGGGTTAGAGGTTCTTATTTATCCGATCCTAAAAATCGCCATGTAGTTGATGTTGCTAATCAAATTATGACTGGAGCAGCGTTTTTATACCGGATTCAAAGTTTAAAAATTCAGGGTTTACAAATGCCTGCTTCCTATAGTGAATATCGCCCAATTCAGTTTTAATAAAGGAGGAAAATCAGATGAATACTGTTCAAATCGATCGCAGAATTCCGAAAATTCAAAATAGGCTTTTTGAGCAAGCACATAGTCATGCTTTGGAGTTAAAACCCATTGCTATAGCTATGAGTAAACAAGGTATTCAAGGAGAAAAGCTCTATTCCCATCCTGGAATGCTGCCTTTACCTGTACCAGTTTGTGAATATCTACATTCTTTTAATCGTCGCCAAAAGGCAATTTTATCAGCAACTTTCTTTGCCAATTTTTATAAGTACGTCGCCAATAGTGAATATCATTCTTTGATATCTAATATGAGTATTGCTGAGAAAGTATTTGCTCTTTACTCAGACGAATTTATGATTCTTCATCAGGAAACTAATGAAGAAATGGATCATATTTGGTCTTTTAGAACCGTATATCATATGGTCTGTCGAGAATTAGGAATTCAAAGTTCCTTTGATGAGCCTAGTTTTTTCTATGGAACTGTTGGCGTCATACCCCAATCAGATTTTG
The DNA here is from genome assembly GCF_002608075.1 of Nostoc linckia z4. GTDB lineage: Bacteria > Cyanobacteriota > Cyanobacteriia > Cyanobacteriales > Nostocaceae > Nostoc > Nostoc linckia. Next base: position 58,822 of record NZ_LAHA01000031.1, on the reverse strand, counting down.
AAAAATTCGAGACACGTTTTACTTTTGATGAAAGCTTTTATGGAATTTTGTCTAATCTGCAAAAAGGAAAAAGCTTTCTGCAAAAAATAGTGGAAGAGACACAGCAGCGAGATAAAAATTTCACATATCGAGTTTTACGGTTTCTGATTGGGGATGCCATGAGAATGCTACCCGCCGAAAAAGTCCAAGAAAGTGGCTTGGGTGGTTTTACTTTGTTGTATAGGTACATGGCTAATGTGGAATTAAAAAAAAGCGAAGCATATTTATTTGATTCTCCTGAAGATTTTGATTATGAACCATTAGCTGTGGAATTGAATCAAGGTCATTTAACAGATGAAGCACGTCACTACACGACATCTTTTGAGTTAGGGGTAGAATTGTATAAAGTAGCTCCTCCAGAAGCTCAAGATTTTGTGAGACATTTTCTACAGATAATTGTGGAAGACTATATTAATGCTAGTTTCACCACTTATTTAGAGAAATTAGATCTTACGGCCCAAGGAATGTTATTGACTGATACTAGAATTGGGCTAAATTCACTGCGTATGTCTCTGCACCATAAAGAATTAGCTGATAAACAGGTAGATATAAATCAACTAGTTGATTCTTGGAGACAGCTAAGTCCAAAATGGCGAAATATTATTGGTTACATGGAACAAAAAAGTTGGCAATACAAATCTCAGCAGCTAGAGCGTTTGATTAAAGAACTGGGATTAGAATTAAATAAAACTAAATTAGGTAATCGCTATGAGCGTTATCAAGATGCTCTGGCAATTAAAGAAATTCAAAAACTTGTGGAAGTTGCCTAATGATTGTCACAATTCAAGAGTCAGAATTTCCCTCGCAGAATATAGCAATAATATTTAGATAGATTACTGGAAATTTCTGGCTCTTGATTTTTTAGTGCTAAATCGTTTAACTTTTTTCAGAATCAGGGTAAATCTAGAAATGAGAGTGTCTGTTCATTTTGAAGATGATGATAAAACTGTACAAGTCGAAGCAAATCAGCGTTTAACTAAGATTTGTGACGAACATCCTAGTTCAATTTTTTTTGGTTGTCGTAGCGTTGCTTGCGGAACCTGTCTCATCGAAGTTGTAAGTGGCATAGAAAATTTAGCTCCTGTGATGGATGAGGAGCAGATTTTACTTGATGTGTTGGCTCCAGATAATCCCAACATGCGCCTAGCTTGTCAATGCATAGTGCAAGGTGATATTCAGATTCGGGTAGCGAATTAGCCAAATACATACTTGACAACAATTAAATAGGTGTATTTTTTTGAGCATCAATAAATAGTGCCCAAATTAGATAAAAAACAATAGCACAAACTCAATCTTTCTCGTAAATTTAAAGGTGTGAACATGAGTCAGTCTACTCCTGAAACAATTAAAAAACAGTCTTATACCGCAGAAGAAATTCAAGCTTGGATAGTCTCTCATATTGCAGAGCAATTGGGAGTCGAACCTCAAGATATAGATGTGCGACAGCCTTTAGATAGTTATGGTTTAGAGTCAGCACAAGCAATGCTTCTTGTGAGCAAAGCCGAGAAATTATTTGGTTTTGAACTATCTCCAATTTTATTATGGCATTACCCCACCATTGAAACATTATCTCAGCGCTTAGCCGAAGAATCTAAAGCTTCACAGTCAGAAATTTTTGAAATTTAAACTTCAAAGCTGTTCTTGAACTGATATCAAAAATAAAAATGATTTACAACAGAAAGCTGGGACGCCTTGAAGAGGCTATGGAAATTTTAAATAGCCGTGCTAAAACCTGGAACATAGTAACTATTAGCTGTATTAATGGGCTAATTTATGAAGAAACTATGAGACAGGCTTTAGAGATGATTCAGTGTCGCCATCCCCGTCTGAATTGTCGAATTGTGCGTTTGAAAAATAGTCTCAGCTTTCAAAGTCAAGGAACAGCAGATATTCCTTTACGCCTGGTGAAAGTGTTAGATAAACACCAGTGGCAAGAAGTTGTTTCTGAGGAAATCAATCAGAAAATTGATAGTAATAAACATTTACTACGAGTGGTAATTGTGCATGTTTTAGGTGATAGCAAAATCAACTATTTACTGACAACAATACACCATGCGATCGCAGATGGTTTATCATGTATTCAACTTCACTCAGAAATTTTAACTTTTTGCCAAAAAATCGTCTCAGGCGAACAAATTAATTCAGTGACTAGTTTAACTCCACTTCCGCCCATTGAAGAACTAATACCTCAATGGGCTAAGGGATTGAAAGGTAGGATAAATAGTGCATTTTTTTTGTTGCAGCTTGGATTAAAAGAACTTTGGAACCGGCCAAAAACATTAGGCTTTGAAAAGTATGCGCCTATCGCAAAGCGTAGTTCCAATATTATCCACAGACAACTTGGCCAAGAATTAACTCATAAATTTGTAAATTGTTGTAGAGAAGAAAATACGACAGTACATAATGCGTTATGTGCTGCCATGATGTTGACTGTGGCTAAAACAATAACTAAAGGTCAGAGAAAAGATATACGAGTCAATTGCTTATCATATCTTGATTTAAGGAGACATTTACAACCTCAAATTAGTCAAAAAAATCTAGCTATTTTAGCCTCTTCTATCATGCGATTCCACCTCATAAAGCCAAACAGTTCCTTTTGGGAACTAGCTAGAGAAGTGAAACAACAGTTGGAAGCTAGTCAAAAGCATGGCGAACTTTTTAAAATGATTTTAATTGCTAAAAATCTGATAAATTTTTGTTGTATTTATCCAAAAAAAATAGCCGCCACCGTATCTGTTTCTAATGTTGGTAAAATTAATATTCCCACAAATTACGGTAATTTTGAACTCGAAGAAATCAGTTTTATCAGTTCTAATTGTCTTTTTGCAGGTGTTTTTTCAATTCATGTTTCCACATTCCAAGGAAAAATGCTTTTGAATTTTGCATTTTCTCAACCTTCAATTAGCCAAAACACTATGGAGTATCTTGTAGATAATCTCATGTCTAATATTATTGAGATTTGCAATTTCAAAGATAATTCTTCTGAAATTTAAAAATATTACTTAAATAATGAGAATTAATCATGAACCATCCAACCACCGATTACAAATTCTGTATTTATTTTTAAATTCTGCTTCAAAGACTGATAAAACAAAATGAAAAAAATTAGGAGATTATTCAACTATGAACGTATCAGAACTGGTAGCAAACCTAACACAACAGGGCGTTGATTTGTGGGTTGATAACGACAAATTAAAGATTCGCTCTCCCAAAGGAGTAATCACACCAGATATTCAGGAAAAAATAGTTACTTATAAAACAGAAATTGTAGCATTTTTGCAGGAAATGGATGTCGCTGTAGATTTAGAGTCTACTCCTTTACCTCAAGGATTAAATCTACAAACAATTGGCCGTTTAATTGGTGGATTTGCTCAGCAATCATCTGTGGAATATAAACCGCCAATTATCGATCCTAAAATTATGGCTCAAAAATTAACAGTTACATTTAAACCTTTACCCAACACTTACAAGAATCAAGAAATTTTGAAATTTCGCCAAGAATTGCAAGAACAACTAAAATATTATGGTGTGAAAATTTTATCTTGGGAAGAAGCGATCGCGGAATTTAATTATGACTTGATACTCCCAATAATTAATAAAAAACAAAACTTTAAATTTAAGGGAGTTAAATCAGAAGTTAATGCAATTATTGATGTTGAAATTCCTCCTTCTTTCGTCAGAAAATTGGGCATTGTTTTAGCAGAAACCATCTATCAAATTTATTCTAGAGTTATATTAAATAATCGCAAAATTCCTGTAATTAAAATAGCTAGATTGAGTAGTTGGGCTGAAGATTATGCTGCGAAGTATGTTGATAATCCTAGTAAAACACAAGTAATTGTCATTACTAACATAGATCGTGACTTTATAAATCCCCTGATTCCATACAAAGAAAAAATTAATATTGGCTTAAACACCTTAATCAGAACATTTTCAGAAATTGTCATTGGAGTATCATCTGATAAGATTTCTATATTAAATATGAATCTTTCAGATTCCATTTTTAGAAGAAATGAAATCGCTAATTTTGTTTTAAAGTCGTTGATTCCTAAAGTTTTTGTACCAATTGCGCCGCTTTTATTAAGTCGATTTGAGGTAGAGCAGTATAATCCTCAAGAATCTATTTATGCTGGAAAATTAGTCAAATTAGGTCAAGAATTGGCATCAACAGATTTATTTCCTCCTGGTTTTAAGCTCGATAAAGTTATCAAACGAAAATCTCATAGAGATATAGTCAGTACCATTATAAATGGTAGAACGGGTGTTTCCTATGGCTTTGTTGCTTACGCTGAACCACCACAATATTTTGGAGAAATAGAAATCACAAAAAATGAGTGGGAAAATCTATTACCTGTTCCAGGGTTTAGCAGCCATGAAATTCGCCAAAATGACAAAGGTAGACGTTATGCCAAAATCAAAAAATTAGAAGAGTATGTATTTAGACAGATACCAGATATTTGGTTAGTAAGTTCTCGCTCAGGATCTAACAAAACAAACTTAAATATTGCTGATGATGCCATCAGAATTGGTTTGAAAGACAAGCTATATCTGCAACTACCTAAAGTGATTCGTTCCGAGCTAGTAGACATGAAACCTTCTTACGATATCTATGTCATGCTTGCTATCAGTCTTTCAGCTGCTTTATATACACCTGAATTAATCAAAGATGGTGCGCCAATCGTTCATTTCCACGGCTATCCAGCATTAGATTGGTTTAAACCAAATGAACATTGCGTTGGTGTTGATAATCCTTCTGTTCCTTGCGGAACTTATGAATCTGGCGTCTTCAATTTTTTGGGTATTTCTAGCTTAGTTAATCAACAACAAAACAACATATCTTTAGTGAGTTTAATAGAACCAGATCATGGTGCAAATTTTATAGCTCATGATTTAGAATATCTAGTTCAAAGATTGAAAGATGGGTGTATACAAGGACAAATTGAACTAGGTGGAAAACATTTTGCTTCTCTCAAATCTAAAATAGGTGAATGCAGAATTTGACACTCGCCTGTCTAATCTAATACGGTTCAGTTAAGCATTTCTTCCTTGTGTTTGCGTCCTTCTCTAACGAGACGCTACGCGAATGCGGTAGCCTCTGTCTTGCCGCTGCACGTCTACGTTAAAAAAATTGACTTTGACAAAGACTTTTAGCCTTAACTAAACCGTATTGCTGCCTAATACCAATTCACCAAAATATTGATACTTGTACGAGCGAACGGCTGTACCCTGCAAGAAGGCAGAGCCTACGTCCTGACGCTTGTATTTGTATCATTTATAAAGTGAAATGGTATAAGCAAGTTTCGCTTTCGCTCACTTGCTTGAAAAGGCAGGGAATTCCTGGTTATACGAGTCTACTTAACACTGTGCCACCTGAGCGGACTATAACCAACCTCACTATCCTTACCAAGGCTGCGTGGTTGGGCCAATCGTAAATTCGTTCGCGTTTGTATCTTCTGGCTGGTCAATCGCAAACGCCACAACATTGAACAGCATAGGACGAGGCGAAATCGTCTCAATATCGTTGAATGGGTAGAAATTCATGAATTTGACGTTGCTGGTCAGCGTCGGGTGGGTTGTCAGTTTTGGCGATGAACCTTTGGGGGTGTACTCGCCCCTGGAAGTGCGGTAGAAGTCATAAAACTCACGCTCAATAGCGGTGGAGTTCTCGTTCAGTTCATGCACAGTTCCGCTTGTGTATTTGGTTTCGCCGCCCGTGAATTCCGCATAGCGTTGTTTTGCCGCCTGTGCGATCGCTTTCTTTCTCTGTTCGAGGGTTGTAGAATTTCTCAAACCGTTACGGTTGGCTGCACCCATATAGTACATACTGACTGTGGCAATGGCCTTCAGGCGCGGGTCGATTTTGGCGGCACTGATGGCAAAGCTCCTGCTACCACAAATCCCCAGCACGCCGATTCTGTTCCTGTCAACGAATGACTGAGTACCTAGAAAATCTACCGCCGCACTGAAATCTTCGGCATAAATATCCGGCGAAACAACGTTGCGGGGCTGCCCCTCACTCTCGCCCCAGAAGGACAAATCGAGGGACAAGGTGATGAACCCTTGTTCAGCTAATTTTTGGGCATACAAGTTTGCACTTTGTTCTTTGACTGCGCCCATTGGGTGTCCGACAATGATTGCGGAATTCTTAGCGTTCCGATTCAAGGCTTTGGGAATGAAGAGATTTCCCGCAACCTTCATGTTGTATTGGTTTTTGAACGTAACTTTCTGCATAGTTACCTTATCGCTCTTGTAGAAGTTGTCCGCCCCCTCGACGATAGTGGACTGCTTTACGGATGCTTGGGAAATTTTATGAGAGACTTGTGTTTTGTCGAGGGAAAATGCCACCGTTGCGTAGATTGCACCAATCAAGACGGTTGGTATTAGAACGAGGTATTTCATTGAGTTCTCCGTATGTGTGGGTACGAGGCGAAATGTTCTGAGTTCTGATAGGCAGATTGCTCTCTTTAGTGCGATCGCACAAGCTCGATTGTCACTTTTACAGAGTCAGGAACTTTAAATGCCTCGATGCCACCATCTATTTTTCCGAGGATAATTAGTCCGTTGGCATATCCAGAATCTTGATAAAACATCGCCAAATTCCCCCAGGGAGCGTAATAAGCAATATCTCCAACAGCCGGATCGCTGCCTGGGGGTGCATCTTCTGTGGATAATTTTCTTGACAGATAACTGATTTTTTCGGTTTTCGCGTAATCTTCTAAAGTCAGCGTTAATGGCAGTAGAGAAATAAAATCCTGAGTGGTTTTGCTGTCTATCAAAGTAGCTGTAATTACTTTGTCTTTGACCTTGATGTTGATCTTCATACTGTCTGCCTGCTTGGTTGATATTTCAGTCGGCATCTTTGACGGGGGGCTAATGGTCATACTGTTATCGGCACGGCAGGCTGAGTCACTCAGGGACATCAACAGGGCGAGAACCAAAATCAGCATTCTTTTCTGGCAATTTTTCCCCTTGCCAGGAAATCCTCTGCAAAGCATTAAGCTCTTCCTCTATACTGTTCATCGCTGACCTGTTCCATCCAGTCCACAGCCCTACCGTCGATCTGTTCCAGAAGCAACTGCGGCTCCAGGAGGCTCGCCGTCTGATGTTGGGGCAAAACCTGGATGCGACCAGTGCTGCCTACCGGGTGGGGTATGACGATGCCTCGCACTTCAACCGGGAGTACAAGCGGCTCTTTGGTGCGCCACCGATGCGCGATGTGGAGCGGCTGCGAGAAGCTGTGAGTGAAACTGCTAGTTCAATACAATCTCCTCAAGACACCCGCCATCTTGCCAGAATTCACTAAAATATTGTGGAGATAACTCTGTGTAGCACACTGTATGCTGAGTGTTCTTGTGTCTTAGATAGTGCTGAATAATCCTCTTTTGTCACTTTGGTAGAATCCAATTGCCCAAACTCTAACGGAGCTTTATTTTCCATTTTTTGCCTATAAATTTTAGTTTATATTAGGAAATAAAGCCTCAAATCTAGATTGCATCAAATTTTCATAATTTTACTCTTATTATTATTTTTCGAGAGTAACAAAACAAAAATAAATTGTGTATCTTGCCCATTAGACTTATTGTAAAAGTCGGGAAAAGGGGAAGGGGAAAGGGGGAAAGGTTTGCTATTTTCCCTTTCCCCTTTAAGATGCATCCCTTTTTCTTTTTTTGACTTCTTATTTCCCCTGAACCTAGCAGTATCAGGGGTGTATGGCTATGCGCCCCTAAGATTAATAACTGTATATTACGAGTTGCATATGAGTTGCGATTGAGTATCTCCCTGGGATAATATGCTTATACATCAGAAGTCTATAGCTTAATTAAGCAATTTAAATACTGTTTTAACAGTAATAATATGATTGTTGCCAGGGACTAGTTTTAGAAACTTCTGTTCTTATATGTCTGCAAAGTAATAACTCATTTTGAATTCATTCAAACATGAATTGATATTGCTTATAAGCTAATGCACGCTAAAAAAGCAAATTATTCGTGGTTGCTGACTGTTGACCATTCCGCTCAGGGTCAAGGCTGAGCGCAGTCGAAGCTTTGACTGTGGACTATCAACGGTAAAAAGTAAACAGCTGTTGACGAATTAATGTGCAATTTTTACGTGGAACAGCTTACTAAAAATTTCTTGAATATAAAACTATGATTTGATGAAAAAATTTGCTACAACTCGTAAACCCTGATTCTCTATTCCCTACTCCCCACTCCCCAACTACACTATAGAATTTCAAAAATCAAAGATGATTCCTATAGCCGCAGTTGATTTTAAAATTTTCAGTATTAAGCAGACACAAGTCTTAAAGCATAAATAAACAACATGGCTCGGATAAAATCCTGTCCATTGTTAATTCACTACTATTATGAACCTCATCCGCCTACTATTACGTACTTCTTCTCTTCACCTCAGTCTGGCAATGTTAGCTGGCATTCTAAGCGGTGGTACTGCTGCGGGTTTAATTGCCCTAATTAATACAACACTAAATCAAAATCAACCATCGAAAGCTATACTATTCTGGAGTTTTATTGCTCTGTGTATACTACGGCTAATTGCTAATTTTATTTCTCAAATTTTATTAATTCAAGTTTCACAAAAAGCCATTCTCAATTTGCGGATTTTGTTAAGTCGTCGGATTTTAGCATCGCCTTTAAAGCAGTTAGAAAAAATTGGTATTCATGCTCTTTTAGCTGTCCTTGTTGAAGATATCCAGACAATTTCTAATACAATTATTATTATTCCTTTTTTATGTATTAATATTGCTATTGTAATTGCTTGCCTAATTTATTTGGGTTGGTTATCTCGACTTATTTTCCTTATAGGTATTAGCTTTATGTTCTTGGGAATATTTAGCTATTCATTACCAACAATGAAAGCCATGTCTTTTTTGAAACTGGCTCGCGAACAGGAAGATAAATTATTTAAGCATTTCCGCGCCATAACCCAAGGTACAAAGGAACTCAAACTACACCGCAGACGACGGCAAGCATTTCTCTCAGAAGATTTGCATAAGACTGCTCTATCCTCTCGCCAGCATAATGTTGTGGGTATGAGTATATTTGCTGCCGCTGCTAGTTGGGGACAAATTTTATTTTTTGTTGCCATTGGTTTGCTTTTATTCGCTATACCTGCAATTAACAAAATTCATCCTACAATTTTATCTGCATACGCTCTAACTATTATTTACTTGATATCTCCTCTGGAGTATATTATGAGTACAATGCCTAATATAACTAGAGCGGTAGTTGCTTTAAAAAAAGTAGAATCTTTAGGCCTTTCATTGACAAATTCTGCAAATGAAATCGTTGATGATACTTTATTGATATCCCATAAATGGAAACATTTAAAGCTGGAAAATATTACTCATAGTTACTATCACGAACCAGAAGAAAACAGTTTTGTACTTGGGCCTATTAACTTGAAACTTCATCAAGGAGAAATTATTTTTATTTTAGGAGGTAATGGTAGTGGTAAATCTACTCTTGCTAAATTAATTACTGGGCTTTACATACCTGAAACAGGAAATATTTATCTAGATGGTAATCCCATTAATAACGAGAATATAGAATGGTATCGTCAGCAATTTTCGGTGGTATTTTCTGATTTTTATCTTTTCGATCGCTTTCTGGGTTTTGATAATCAAAATCTCGATTTCCAAACTCAAAAATATCTCGCCAAATTGCAACTTGACCACAAAGTTAAGGTAAAGAATGGCGTACTTTCCACTACAGAGCTTTCTCAAGGACAACGCAAACGCCTTGCTTTGCTTACTGCTTATCTCGAAGATCGTCCCATCTATATGTTTGATGAATGGGCATCAGATCAAGATCCTGTATTCAAAGAAATTTTTTACACTCAACTTCTCCCAGAGCTAAAGAATAGAGGAAAAACTGTACTGGTTATTAGTCACGACGATCAATATTTTTATCTAGCAGATCGAATTGTCAAGCTGGAATACGGTCAAGTAAAAACTGAACATTTAAATATTAGAAAGGAGCAAATTAATGTTTTTGAATAATGTTTTCAAATTATCTGATGAATTCAGAAAATTTTTACCAGAAGAAATTACATTACGAGAAAAACAAAATCGAACTTTGAATGCAGATGTCAAATCTGTTCTCTATTATCGAGATTGGATTCGGACTCAAACTAATCATACTTTTGACAACACCAGAATATTAGGCACAGTTGCAACTACTAAAGGAGCCGAAAATTATTTACCTTATACTATCCCTAAAATTATTCAACAAATTTCTGAAATAGGGATGATGGCTGATATAGTCATTGGTTTAAATAATGGCTTTGAATGTCCAGTTGTTATAGATGGTTTTAGTTTGCTACCAAATACCGAAATTATTCATTTATATACTGAAGAAAAGTTAGCCAATAATATTCCAGCATCAATATTTGATAATGTAATGTGCCAAGGAAAACCTTATTACTTAACTAACATTGACCCTCTGCAATGCAGACATAGAATATTTGTTGTACATCAAAAACAGGGGCAACACTCAGCAGGGAAAATCCGAATTTTGGGAGATATTTATGGTTCATTACTACTCAAGAGTATTGAACATGGATGGATACCACCTGCCATTTTAGTGACTTTTGACGCTGAATCTCAGTTTTTAGTTGCCCACAATCATTCAGTTATAGATTTAGAATCTAATGGCTTAAAATTAATAGTCAATGAACTGCAAAATCAGTCTAAAATTGATATTTTAAGTACCAGAAATAAGTTTGCTGTTTATCAAAAAGCAATATTAGATGGAATTGAAGTTTTAGTGCCTGATTTTAGCGAGCAAGTGCCTCCTATCCAATGGTTTATGGATATTGCTCATGGTAGATTCAGCGGTTTTCAGTGTAAATGTGGAGGAGGCACATTTGGTAGAACTGATGTGATGGTGAGCTTATTAGTAGTGATTTCTAAAAATTATCCAGGTATTAGAGGCGAAGATACTCAACTTACCATCTTAGCTAAGTATGCAGGCTTTATAGACGACATATTTTTAGATGTCATTTCGACAAATAGAACTCCCAGTATGACGGATATGACAATAGAACAACCCCAAAAAAAAGCTTGGATAGAACAAATATATAGATGGTTCGTTTCTACTTATCCCTTAAATTTACTTTACGGAAAACATAACATTAAAATGTTGGTAAATCATGGTTTTCCTTATTTTATTTTAACCCATCCAATTAAATTTTGGAAACTAGTAATCGCAGATGAAAAAATTAATTTATATACGGTAATCAATAAAATAAAATTGATGATAATTGCATTTTTTATTTCTCAAAAAGTGCAAATAAATAGCCATAAAAAGTATGATGTCTTACAGGGGAGTGAAGCAAAAGCTTTTTGGTGAAAATATCTTCGAGTGATTGAAAATGTGGCGCAGACTCCGAATCATTTAATTTATATTATTCAGGCATATAAATTAATTACAGTAAAGAATCAACAGATAAATAAATAGCAAAATTTATCTAACAAAGCTGTTATTTACAGCTTTATTTTCTCAAATAGTGTGACAGCAACAGGATAAGATTTAAGGTGTTTATCATGACAAGTTTAGCAGGTAAAACAGTACTTTTGACAGGTGCATCGCGTGGTTTAGGAGTATATATTGCTCGCGCTCTAGCTAGAGAACATGCAACTGTAGTTTGTGTTTCTCGTTTGAAATCAGGGCTAGATATAACATGCGCTCAAATCAAAGCTTTGGGTGGGAAAGGGATAAGTATTCCCTTTGATATTAAAAATGTCACAGAATTATCAACTCTCAAGCAGCACATTAATAAAATTGTTGGTTCAGTAGATATTATAATTAATAATGCTGGCATAGAGATTTACGGAGATTTTGTTGATTATTCTCTAGAGGATATCCAGTCAATATTAACAATTAATTTACTCGCTGCTGCTGAATTAACCCGTTTGTTTCTGCCAAGTATGTTGGAGCGGCGTACTGGTCACATTGTTAATATTGCTTCTCTAGCTGGCAAAAAGGGAGTCCCTTACAACAGCATTTATTCTGCGAGTAAAGCTGGTTTGATTATGTGGACTGATGCTATGCGACAAGAATTAGCTGCCACTGATACTAACATCTCAGTAATCTGTCCAGGATATATCTCTGAAACTGGTATGACTGTTAATAGTCGTGTATCTGTTCCTTGGTTAGCAGGTATATCTACACCAATAGATGTAGCAAATGCAGTAATTAGAGCTATCAAACAAAACAACTCGGAGATAATTGTCAATCAAAATCTACTAACAGCAAATATGACTAAACTAATGTTTGCTATTGGGCAATTTTGTCCAGAATTTGTAGATAAAGTTTATCAGTGGTTGGACATAGTTAAGCTGAACCGCAGGCGTGCAAATGCCAAAAATTTTGCCGCAGATCATATCACTGCGCCAGTTCATCATTATGAAATACGTCACAAAAAGAGTTAAGTCCTGTTAAGAATTTGCTTTCAGGTAGATGAAGAAATTTCTGGCAGTATTTAGATTCGTTTGTAGTTTCAGGCTAGCTCGATGTGTAATGGCGATCGCTTTGGCAATATATCAACGCATATAAGGTCAACTTGTAGATCGCTATTTACTGTGCAAAAAAAATTAACATTTTGTTTTTCATGTCTGGTGGAATACCAATACTTGTATTTTTGACTTGAATAATAACGCGATCGCTACTATCTAAAATCACAGCGAATGTCACCTCGATTACTGTGTATGAAATTGCGTTGGTAAATAAGTTATATCTCAAAGGAGTAAAGCAATGTTTTTCACTAAACTATTACCATTACAACAATCCAGCAATTTTGTAGAAGAGAGAATTACATTACGAGAAAAACAAGACAGAACTTTAGAAGCAGATGTACAAGCTGTTTTGTCTTATAGAAATTGGATTCAGAGTAAAACTAATAATACTTTTGACAACACGAGAATATTAGGAATAGTTGCAACTACTAAAGGAGCCGAAAATTATTTACCCTATACCATCCCTAAAATCATTCAACAAATCTCACAAATGGGGATGATAGCTGATATAGTCATCGGTTTGAACAATGGTTTTGAATGTCCAACTGTTATCGATCAATTTGTGTTATTACCAGATATCCAAGTTATTCATCTATATACTGGAGAAAAGCTGGCAAACAATATTCCAGCGCCAATATTTGGCAATGTAATGTGCGAAGGTGAACCATATTATTTAAATAATATGGAGAAACATCATTGCAGACATAGAATATTTATTGTGCATCAAAAAGAAGGGAAACATTCAGCAGGTAAAATACGTATTTTAGGAGATATTTATGGTTCATTATTGCTTAAGAGTATAAAATATGGATGGATACCTCCTGCCATTTTGGTGACTTTTGATGCTGAATCTCTCTTTTTAGTCAATCAAAATTATTCAGTTATCGATCCAGAGTCTAACGGCTTAAAGTTAATAGTAAATCAACTACAAAATAACCCTAAAATAGATATCTTGGGTGCGAGAAATAAGTTTGCTATTTATCGAAAAGATATAGTGAATGGAACTGAAGTTTTACTTCCTAATTTTACTGAAGAAGTGCCTCCTATCCAATGGTTTCTAGATATTGTTCATGGTAGATTTAGCGGCTATCAGTGTAAATGGGGAGGAGGTACAGTTGGTAAAACTGACACAATAGTTAGTTTGTTAGCAGTAATCGCTGAAAGATATCCTGGAAGAGGTGAAGACGCTTTTCTGACTATCTTAGCTAAACATGCGGGGTTTGTAGACAACATAATTCTAGATGTTATTTCTACAAACAGAACGCCTAGTATTACAGATATGACAATGGATAAGCCACCAAAAAAAGCTTGGATAGAACAAGTATATAGATGGACAGCTTATCTTCAAGGATTGAAATTACTTTATGGACAACATAATATTAAAATGATAATAAATCCTGGCTTTCCCTGGTTTACTGTGACAAAACCAATTGGATTTTTAACAACAATCATAGGTGATGAACAAATCAACTTTAATACAGTAATTAAAAAAATTCAAGCTTTGGCAATCGCTTTTATTGTATTTCGCCAAATCAACAAAAGAAGTATAGAAAATCCTGATATTTTACAAGGCAATAAAGCAAAAGCCTTTTGGTAAAACTAATTCAGTGGATAACAATAGTAATAATTTGTAACCTTTAGGAAATTAAAAATATGATCTTTTTTACTGACCAGCGTGTAAGTCTTCCTTCTCCTCTTGTTAAACCACTTGATGATAACAATTGGATTATTAATTTGATTGCTGAAATTACTCATGAATCTGTTGAAACTGTTCGTCATAATCTAGAAGAAGAAGAAATTAATCTTGGTCGTAAACAAATCCGTGACTTTCATGAACAGGGTTTGTTACCCCATGTCTGGAGCGAAGAGATGAGCGAATTTTACAAGAATACAGATGCATTTTTGTACAATTTGGTGGCGTGGAACCGTAATCACATTAAGCTACAAATGCGTGATTGGATTGGGAAGTATTTGAGCCGGGAAAAGAGTTCTCCTTTGGATATTCTCTGTTTAGGGGATGGGTTGGGCATTGATACTCTTTATTTGGCTCAAGCTGGACATCATGTTACTTATTATGATGTTCCAGGCTATACGGAAACGTTTGCTCGTCGGCTCTTTAAAGACTCTGGCTTGGCAGTATCTATTGTTAATGATATTCAGGCAATTTCTAAAGAAGCTTATGATGTGGTTTTGTGCTTAGATGTGCTAGAACACGTTTCCGACCCACCCTCTTTTGTGGCTGAAATTGCTGGCTATTTGCGATTTGGAGGAAAAGCTATTATTCATGCCCCATTCTATTTAGTTAATGAGAATTATTTGACGCATTTGAAGTCAAATCAAAAGTATAGTGGCAGGTTGAGTCTGTTTACCAAACAGGGATTACATTTGGTTGATGGGCAACTTGGCTGGAACCCAATTGTACTGCGTAAAATTGACCAGAAAACGCAACTTCCCACAAGGTGGAATTTACATTTATGGAGTATTCAGTTAATAGGATTATATATTGCTATTAGCACTCGAATCTGGGGTAATCCATTTTTCTGGATTATTCCAAACAATAGATCTATGTTGAAAATAGGAAGTAAGAAGTAGGATAAAAAAGTGGCGATCGCTCTTGCAATATATAGACTTATATCGGATGCATCTGTATGAGAAGCGATCGCTATTCATTATCAACCAGCTATCAATAATGTAATTCAGATACAAATATCATACATACAGCTTTCTGTAATCAGACTAATCAAGGATATGAACTTAATCTATTTTCCTGAAGAACCGATTACAATTTTTACTGTGCCTAAAGCCTTTAAAGGACATATTGCTATTATTCAAGAGAACGCGATTAAGAGTTGGAAATTGCTTTCTCCTCAACCACAGATTATTTTGTTTGGTAACGACGAAGGTATCGAAGAAGTTTCTCAAAAATTGGATGTAATTCACGTGCCAAATATTCAGTTAAATGAATATGGTACACCTTTGTTAGATGGTATATTTCGACAAGCTCATGAACTTGCTAAAGGTTCTATTCTGAGTTATGTGAATACTGACATCATTCTATTAAATGACTTCTTGGTGGCTGTTAAGCAATTGCAAACCGCATCTTTCGATCGTTTTATCATGACTGGACAGCGTACTGATGTAAATATTACAGAACTGCTGAACTTTGATCTACCTAATTGGGATACAGAAATTCGTCACTTTGCTTTAAAACAAGGGGCATTGGCATCAATTGTGTGTATGGATTATTTTGTATTTCCTAAGCCACTTTATGCCGAAATTCCATCTTTTGCTGTTGGAAGGGGTCATTGGGATCATTGGATGGTTTATTATGCTCGGAAATTAGGAATACCGGTTGTTGATGCCACAGATGTGGTAACAGCCATACATCAGAATCATAACTATGCTCACTTATCAGGTGGTCGGGGTGTGGCTTACGTTAGAGGTGACGAAGCTAAACAAAATGCCAAGTTAGCCGGAGATGTGCATATGGCTAATGGATTTGTTGCAACCTGGAAGCTAACACCTTGGGGACTTAAAAAATCTAACTCATTATCTGCTATTTTCTCATTTCTGGTTGACATGCCTCGTTTTGTGAAGTTGGTAAAAGAGGTTAATTCTAAGACTAAAACCAATGTATAAAATTTTAAAAATGTTGTTTTAAACGCTGCGATCGCAGTTTAGCAATAATTACTGTCTGTGACTATTTTCATCTTAATAAAATTCAATAATTAACCATAAACATGGAGATAAATTATGGAAGCTACACAAATAAACCATTTGACAAATTGGACAGAAATAGTACTTAGAACGATAGGAATAAAGTTGAAAAAAAATCCAGATTCATTTCTTAATAACGTTTCTGGTGTCATTCATGTTGGTGCTAATACAGGTCAGGAGAGAAAAATCTATGCACAGCAAAAACTAGATGTCATTTGGATTGAACCAATACCTGAAATATTTGAAAAATTGAAAAATAATCTGAAAAAATACCCACGCCAGCAAGGATATAAATATTTGGTAACTGACAAGGAAAACGAAAATTATGAATTTAACATCGCTAACAATAATGGAGCATCTTCATCAATTTTTCATTTTAATCTTCATAAAGATATTTGGCCACAGGTTAATTATGAACGATCTATTATGCTTAAAAGTACGACATTGGTATCTTTAGTACATAAGGAAAATATAAACATAGACAAATATGATGCTCTTGTTATGGACACACAAGGTTCTGAATTACTTGTTTTGAAAGGAGCAGAGTCTATTTTAGATAAATTTAAATACATTAAAACAGAAGTACCTGATTTTGAATCGTATGTTGGTTGTTGTCAACTCAAGGATATTGAGAGTTTTCTGCTTAATCATGGGTTTAAAGAATACTCTAAGCATAATTTTGCTTCACGTAAAAACGGAGGAAATTACTACGACATAGTTTATGAAAAGGTGAATTAATAACTAAATTATAGTCTAGTGTTCAAAGGATTTGATGTATGAATATAAGCTTCTACAAGAATTTAATTCCAGTGTCTTTACGTGTCAAATACGCAAATATTAAAAGCAAATTTTTACCATTTAATTTACCATCAGTTGAAACTGGGGAAATCAATCTTCATTTAGGATGTGGTTTTGTGATACATCCTAAATTTGTTAACGTTGATCTTTTAGCAGCACCTCATATTCACTATCAAATATCAATCGATAAACTATCTCCTTTTGAAGACAATAGTGTGAATCTAATATACGCTTCACACTGTTTGGAGCATTTTCCCCATGCTAAAGTTCCCAAAGTTTTATCTGAATGGTTTCGCGTGCTGAAAAAAGGTGGCATCCTACGTTTATCTGTTCCTGATTTTGATTTATTGCTAAATATCTATAACAAAAATGGAAACAACATTGATACGATTTTAGGCATTCTAATGGGAGGTCAGGATTATGAGCATAACTTTCATATGACAACATTTACTAATTCCAGTGCAGAAAAGTTATTAAAAAGGACAGGATTTCAAAAGATTCGGCAATGGCAACCAAATTCTTGTGAAATGACTACCTTTGATGATTATTCTGTATATCAACATTTTGTGGGCGGGAAATATTATCCTGTAAGTCTTAATATTGAAGCAGTAAAATGAGATATTTTATTTGCGCTAATTATCGTCAACACTTAGTTTTGAAACAATTGATAGCACTCTTCAATTGTCTTAAGATTCATGATTTCAACATATAGGATTTCTATTTAATTTGTGAAATACAGCTAACTGGGCAGTTAATGAGATATTTTAACTTCTGACACTGCCTACCTTAATAAGTAGGTGGACACAATTATTTAGAAGACGCATTTCGACTTCTCCCAAGGGGAGACGCTACGCCAAGCAAGCGCTCAATGCTCAGTAAGCTGATTCCAAGAGGTTTGAGCGGAGTCGAAGGCGAGATCGAGTTAGGTTTAATTTATTTCTACTTATTTTTCATAAATGATTGAAAATCACTGCAAATATATATTTGAGTAATTAATCTTTATATGCTATTCAACTCTTTTGAGTTTCTTTTTGTGTTCTTACCTATAACAATCTTCGGATTTTATGGATTAGGTAGCTTTGGGCTTCGTCAAGCCGCAATTATTTGGCTAACTTTAGCATCCTTTGTCTTTTATGGATACTGGAATTATGGCTCAATAATCCTCATTGTTTCATCAATGATTTTTAACTATAGAATGGGTATTTTGTTAGGAAATAAATACCAAAATAATCCAGCAAAATCATATTCAATGTGGGTTTATAATTTATTTTTGTATCTAGGTATTGCTGTAAATTTAGCCATATTAGGCTACTATAAATATGCAAACTTTCTTATCGATAACTTCAATGTATTTACTGGGGCAGAATTGAATTTAAAAAATATAATACTCCCACTAGGTATTTCATTTTTTACTTTCCAAAAAATTGCATATTTAGTTGATTCATATAATGGAAAAACTCGAAGTTATAGTTTTTTAGATTATTGTTTATTTGTCATATTTTTTCCTCAATTAATTGCAGGGCCAATTGTTCATCATTGGGAAATAGTACCACAATTTGCTAATCAAAAAATTATCAAATTTAGTTATGAAAATTTTGCATTAGGATGGACTATTTTTTCTTTAGGATTATTTAAAAAAGTGATTATAGCAGATGGTGTATCTGCATATTCAACACCCATTTTTGTCGCAGCTGCATCTGGAACGGAACTTGATTCTTTTGAAGCTTGGCGTGGTGTCTTAGCGTATACATTCCAGCTATACTTTGACTTTTCAGGATACTCAGATATGGCAATTGGTATTTCCAGAATTTTTGGTATTACATTGCCAATTAACTTCGATTCTCCCTATAAAGCTAATAGTATTATTGATTTTTGGAGGCGTTGGCACATTACACTGTCGCGATTTCTTAAGGATTATCTATACATTCCTCTTGGAGGAAATCGTAAGGGAGAAACGAGGCGATATCTAAATCTTTTGATTACAATGCTGCTTGGAGGTTTATGGCATGGTGCGTCATGGACGTTTGTTATTTGGGGAGGACTGCATGGATGTTATTTAATCATAAATCATTTATATATATCTATGAAAAAATATTTATCTTGGCATAATAATAAACAATCTATTTTGGAAATATTATTTTACCGAATACTGACTTTTTTATCTGTAGTTATTGCCTGGGTATTTTTCCGTTCAGAGTCACTTGATGGAGCAATTATTATTCTGCAATCAATGATGAAGTTTAATTTTAGTAGTTTCTTTCACAATAACTTATCAAATTTAACTTCCAACATTGTTTTCTATGGATTTTGGTTGCCCTTTTTATTGCTCATTGTCTGGTTTGCACCTAATACTCAACAGATACTTATGCAGTATAAACCTACTTTATCAAGTGATGACAGTAAAATTAATCATGGATTTTTATGGAAACCTAACTTACTTTGGGCAACAAGCTTAGGACTGATATCTTTTATAGCTATATCAAAGGTATTAGAAGCTAAAGCATCAGAGTTTTTGTACTTTCAATTTTAATCAAAATATGTCGTACATTAAAAAAGAAACATCCAAGTTTGAATTGCAAATATCGAGCTATTTTGAACATCAGCACAAGACATGTAAAACCTATTTAATCATTGTTTTTTTGTGCTTGTTTTTAGGATTATCTACTCATCTAATTTTGGGTTTTTGCTTAGTAGGTCGTTATATTATAGGTACAGAAGATTGGATATCAGTTGCACAAAAACATAAAAAAAATAAAGCTTTATCAGTTTTAGGCAATAAAATATTGATTGTTGCTGGAAGTAATGCCCTTTTTGGTATTAGCGCAGAAACAATTTCTCAAGAAATAGGAATACCTACAGTAAACTTAGCGATTCATGCAGGGCTTGATATTAAATATATACTCGATGATGCAAAAAAAAGTATAGCGGAAGGAGACATTGTTTTGTTACCCCTAGAATATAGTGCATACATGTGGGATGGTGAAATTAGCAATACTTATCTTAAACACGTCTTATCAAACGATCCTGAATATTTTCATAGCTTAAGCACTGTTGAAAAGTTCAATCATATTTTAAAAATATCTAATACAGATATTGTATTAAGTCTATTCATGAATAATATTAGACAAGATGTTTTTTTTGATTTACATAAAACTTTAAAAACTAAATGTTACACAGGATTTTCTTTTAATGGTTTTGGAGACGAACTTTGTAATATAGGTGGTAAGGCATTAGACACTTTACCTGTTCAATTTGATATTGGTGAAAACTACAAAATTGATAGTCACGGTATTATTGAAGATTTTCTTAATTGGTGCAAACACAAAAAAGTTAAAGTTTTAGCTCTTTATCCTGTTATGCAGCAAAAAGAGCAATATCACCAAAAGAAATATCAATTATTTTTTGACGATATCAAAAAATATTACCAACATAATAAAATTCCTATACTTGGAGATCCTTATCAAGCTACTTTACAGCATAATTTAATGTTTGATACTCACTATCATCCTAATGATATTGGTAGAAAAATAAGAACTCAACAAGTAATATCTCTTATTAAACCCTACATTTAAAAATTCAACTTGGTGTGTAGTGGCGCTATTCCAGTTCCATAAGCACTCAAAAAGACAGTTGATTATCGCTTGTCAAGCAATTTTATTAATCAGGATTATATATGAACTTTACTTTCAACGCATGGACTTTCGTTTTCGCTGCTAGTATCAATACTTGCATTGGAAATTTGTTATTGAAGCGATCGCGCCTTGAAGCCCCCGACCCTGGTTTAGTATCATTACTATTGTCCCCTTGGTTTATCAGTGGACTGGTTTTTTACAGCATCAACGTAGTTCTATTTGGCAAAGCATTAGATAAACTAGCAGTTTCCACAGCTTACCCCGTCTTCGCTGGGTTGGGATTTGGCCTAATTGCTATTACTGGAAATTGGTTTTTTGGAGAACGCCTTGCCCTCAACCAATGCCTGGGACTAGGAATAATTTTGATGGGGATTATTATTATGTCACGTTCTTAATTCATCAATCTCAATTTGGCATCGTTGCATAGCCGCAGAACCTCGACTTTTTCACAGAAGTCGGGGATTTTGTTTTTCATCAATAATTGTTCATTGCTATATATAAATTTATTTCAGAAAATTTACGGTAACAATCACCAAAGCGATCGCGGTATTTTAATTTAAATAAATTATTAAATTTTTCAGTGACAAAATTTACAAAATATGCCTAAACCAGGATGTAGAAGCCCCAACCAACGTCGAAGTGTACTTAATCTTAGCCCAAAACTTGTGCTTTATAGCACAGCACTGTTCTGACGAATGCTGAACATTTTCTCTTTTAGAATGTGAGAAGCCACACTCTAGTGGTCTGCCAACCCAAAAATGCTGGGTGGAGGTTGGGGAAAGGTTAAAGGGAAAAGGGGAAGGGATAAAAGCCTTTTCCCTTTATCCCGCCAAGTTTACTTGGCGAACTACTAGTGGTCTGCCAACACAAAAATGCGCTTGTGAGGGCTGGGGAAAGGGAAAGGTCTAAAGAGTAAGGGATTTAAAACCTTTCCCCTTTCCCCTTTCCCCTTTCCCCTTTCCCTTTAAAGAGCCAAGTTCACTTGGCGAACTACTAGGCGTCTTGGCGTCTACGAAGCTAGGCAGAAAATCTCTTTTCTCACACTCTGGCTTCGATGAGGACTTGTGCAGTATATGGGTTTCAATCGTGGAATTTTTAAATAATTTTTTCTCTGCTGACCAGTTTATTCCTCACGGACATTGCTACCTCTGGAAACCAGGACTTGTATGGTTGCATTTAATTTCAGATGTGCTAACTGCACTTGCTTATTATTCAATTCCAGTCATGTTAGTTTATTTTGTTCGCAAACGAAGAGATGTACCTTTTGACTGGATATTCCTGATGTTTAGCACATTCATTGTTGCTTGCGGCACAACTCATTTAATGGATGTGTGGACGCTTTGGTACCCTGCTTATTGGCTATCAGGGTTAATTAAAGCTATTACCGCTTTTGTCTCAGTAGTTACCGCTTTAGAACTTGTACCATTAATACCCCAGGCATTAGCTCTACCAAGTCCTGCTCAACTAGAGACAGCTAATTGCCAACTAGCAAAGGAAATTGGTGAGCGCAAACGCACTGAGGAAATTTTAAGAGAAAACGAACAACGCTGGCAATTAGCTTTACGTGGTAATAATGATGGAATTTGGGACTGGAATCTTAAAACTAATGAAGTTTTCTTCTCCACTCGTTGGAAGGAAATGCTTGGTTACCAAGACCATGAAATTTCTAACCATTTAGATGAAATGTTAAAACGAGTGCATCCCGACGATGTCAATTGGGTAACACAAGCAGTTGAAGATCACTTTGCTAAGAAAACACCTTTTTACATTACCGAGCATCGAGTTTTATGTAAAGACGGTAGTTACAAATGGATTTTAAATCGAGGTCAAGGACTGTGGGATGAAAACGGCGATGTAGTGAGGATGGCAGGCTCCCATACTGATATAACTGAGCGCAAGCAAGCAGAGGAGGCACTCAGTAGTTTACTTAATCAATTAGAAAACATAGTTGAGGAACGGACAGCAGAATTAACTAGAATTAATCAATCATTACAGACAGAAATTACTCGGCGTCAACGAATAGAAGTAGCATTGCGGGAAAGCGAACAGCGATTCCGGTGTGCATTTCATCAGGCTGCTGTCGGCATTGCTCATGTGGCAATAAATGGAAGATGGTTATTAGTTAATCAAAGGCTTTGTGATATTCTTGGTTATACACTCGAAGAACTACAATTGCTAACTTTCCAAGATATTACTTATCCAGAGGATCTTGAAGCTGACCTAAAATATGTTGAGGATATTCTAGCAGATCGCATTCCCACTTTTTCAATGGAAAAGCGCTATTTCCGCAAAGATAATTCCATTGTTTGGGTTAACCTCACTGTATCTTTAATGCGCGAATCTAACGCACAGCCAAAGTATTTTATTGCTGTCATCGAAGATATTAGCGATCGCAAGCATTCCCAAGAGCAAATTCGAGCATCACTTTTAGAAAAAGAGGTCTTATTAAAAGAAATTTATCATCGGGTAAAAAATAATCTACAGGTGATTTCCAGTTTGCTCAATTTGCAATCTGCGTATATCACAGATAAACAAGATTTGGCAATCTTCCAACAAAGTCAACAACGAATTGCATCAATAGCTCTGATTCACGAAAAATTGTATCAATCCCAAGATTTAGCAAGGATTAATTTTAGGGAATATACCCAAGATTTGGTGGCAAGTTTATTCACTGCATATGAGGTCAATGAAGATAACATAGCTGTAAACATCAATATTACTGAGGATGTTTTACTAGGTTTGGATACAGCTATTCCTTGTAGCTTAATTATCCACGAACTTGTATCTAATTCCTTAAAATATGCATTTCCCGCAAATACAAATGGTTCAATTTGTATTCAACTTTATCCCAGCGATGACAATAATTTGATTCTGAAAGTTAGCGATGATGGTGTTGGGTTACCTCCAGACTTTGATTTACAAAAAATAGCATCATTAGGTTTACAGTTAGTCGATGCTCTCACCTATCAGTTGGCAGGAACTATCAATATCAAAGGTGAAAATGGAGTAGAATGCCAGTTGAAATTTCCCTTTATATAAAAAATAAAAAATCTTTAATATGACAAACGCCAAAATTTTAGTTGTAGAAGATGAAGCTATTGTTGCCAAAGATTTACAGTATCGATTAAAGAAATTTGGTTATCTGGTTCCTACCATAGCTTCTTCTGGAGAAGAAGCCATTAATAAAGCTGTGGAAATTTTGCCGGATTTGGTGCTAATGGATATTAGGTTAAAAGGCAAAATGGACGGCATAGAAGCTGCTGAAGAAATCTCGAAAAAATTGGATATTCCAATAATTTATTTGACGGCTTATGCAGATGAAACTACATTGCAAAGAGCCAAAATAACTGAACCATTTGGTTATTTAATCAAGCCGTTTAAAGAAAAAGAATTGCAAACTAATATTGAGATAACTTTGGTCAAACACGGTTTAGAAAAACAACTAAAAGCAAATAAAAAATGGCTGGATGCACTTTTAAAAAGTATCAGCGATGGTGTGATTGCTAGCGATTTACAAGAATTGGTAACTTTTATGAATCCTGTGGCTGAAAATTTGACTGGATGGAAACAAGAAGAAGCTTTTGGGAAAAGTTCATCAGAAGTATTTAATATTGCCAATGGAGAAACTCACCACCCGATTGAAAATCCCATTGTCAAAGCCCTTCAAGATGGTAGTATCGTCAATCTACCAACGGAAACGGTTTTGATTGCCAGAAACGGCGCAGAAATCCCAATTGATGATAGTGCTGCACCAATTAAAGATGACAAAGATAACATTACGGGTGCTGTGTTGATATTTCGAGATATTACTGAGCGCAAACGCGCCATTGAAGCGCGACAAAAGCAAATAGAGCAAGAACAACTTGTGAGTCAATTAGAAGAAATAAATCAACTCAAAAATGACTTCTTGAGTTTAGTTTCTCATGAGTTGCGATCGCCTCTGAGTAACATCAAAGTCATGATTCAAATGTTACAAACTACTACTGATATTGATGAAACTCAACACTATCTACAATTAATGGATGCCGAGTGCGATCGCGAGCTAGAACTAATCAACGATTTACTAGACTTACAACGCCTAGAAAGCTCATCCTACTCCATAATTACACCAGATGCACTGTTGTTACAACAGTGGCTACCTTGGGTGATTGAGCCATTTCAAATCCGTATTCAAGAACATCAGCAAACTCTACAAATAAATCTTCCTGCTAATCTCCCCCCACTATTCTCAGACGGCACTAGTTTAGAACGAATCTTAGGTGAATTGCTCAATAATGCTTGTAAATATACACCTGCGGGCGGTGAAATTATCTTCAATGTACATCAAAATTCTTCAGAAACACCCCCAAGAACTATTATTAGTATCAGGAACTCAACAGAAATTCCGGCAATAGAATTACCACGCATCTTTGAAAAATTCTATCGCCTTCCTCATGCAGATATCTGGAATCAAGGTGGCTCAGGATTAGGTCTACCCATAGTACAAAAGTTAGTGGAACAACTGCAAGGAACCATTGAAGTAGAAAGCAGCAATGGATGGACGACATTCACCCTAACCTTGCCTGATTTATAGTTTGTTAGCTTGTATCAGTTACAAAAACTGAGATAATTAGAACTCAGAATTGGTGAATTTAGGAATCAAAATCAGAAAGTCAGGTTTTTAAAACCAACACTTTCTTAAAAATTTATGATGTTTGACGTTGATTATTCCGTAATTCAATTTACTGAATTCTGGCTTTTGAATTCACCAATTCTTTATTCTGATGATTAAATAGAAAAAATGTCATTAACTACATCTTCTACACCCCAAGGATTTAGTGCATTTATTACTAACTTGGGTATCCGAGATACAACAGATGATTTTGTTGTGATTAAATCAGCAGTTCCTTGTGTGGCTGATGGAGTTTTCACTCAAAGTCTGTTTGCTGGGCCGAGTGTTACTATTAGCCGCGATAATTTAAAGGATTCACAAGCACAAGCAATTGTTGTTATTTCTAAAAATGCAAATGTCGCTAATGGTGCTGTTGGTATTGCTGACGCTCAAGAAGTTTTACAATTAGTTGCAGCTGAAACTGGAATTGCTGCACATGATATTGTCATAGCTTCCACAGGTGTCATTGGTAGACGTTACCCCATTGAAAAAATCCGCGCTGGTTTATCAGGATTCGGAAAAAAATTGACTGCTGTTGATTTTGATGCCGCAGCCCGTGGTATTATGACCACCGATA
Organism: Nostoc linckia z4; assembly: GCF_002608075.1. Taxonomy (GTDB): domain Bacteria; phylum Cyanobacteriota; class Cyanobacteriia; order Cyanobacteriales; family Nostocaceae; genus Nostoc; species Nostoc linckia. The sequence continues at coordinate 32,873 of NZ_LAHA01000031.1, read as the reverse complement.
CAGTACCAAAATTAGCTACACGTCAAATCGGAAATGTGAATCTGGTGGGAATTGCCAAAGGCGTCGGTATGATTGAGCCGAATATGGCTACCCTCCTAACTTTCTTTTTTACTGATGCTGCTATTGAAGCAAATAGTCTGCGTTCGATTTTTCGCTCTACCATCGATAAAACATTTAATTGCTTGAGTGTAGACACTGACACTTCTACAAGCGACTCCGCCGTAATTTTAGCAAATGGTTTAGCAGGGGAAGTTCCACTAGAAGATTTTGCTAATGCTTTGCAAGAAGTTGCACATGAATTAGTTCTCAAAATTGCTAAAGATGCAGAAGGAGCTACTAAGATTATTGAGGTAACTGTGGATTCTGCAATTAACTATGCACAAGCAAAAAAAGTAGCTAAAGCAATTGTCAATTCACCATTAGTAAAAACCGCCATCTATGGCGCAGATCCCAACTGGGGAAGAGTTGCTATGGCTATCGGTAAATGTGAAACTGAACAAGAAATCAATTCCGAAAAGGTTGTTATCAGATTTGATAATGTGAGAGTTTATCCTGATACTTTAAGCCCAGAAAACCTTGAACAACTGCGGCAAATTATGTCCCAAGACAAAGTACATATTCATGTTAGCTTGAATATTGGCGAAGCTGCTGCAACTGTGTGGGGTTGCGATCTTTCAGAAGGTTACATAGAAATTAATGGCAAATACTCAACTTGAGTATAGCGGCTACTTAATATAATTACCTTCGATCTAATGCTTACAGGACTTACGCAAAATATCTCTCAAACTCTCATTTCTGTGTGAACTCTGTGCCTCTGTGGTAGCCTACGGCAAGCCGCTCCGCGTCTACGTTCTTCCGTGACTCGTGCGTAAGTCCTAGCTTATTTATATCGCAACATTGATGTGGTTGATTTAAATAACCTATCAATTTTCAAAGGCTATAAATATTAAGTAGTAGCCCCTAAATATTGCAATATATTTTATTGTGGGATGCGTGTCCTCACCCGTCCGGGCGGGCAGGATGCCCACCCCACAAGAGTTTATTAATACACCATTTTAGCCTTGACACGCCAGTAGTAGCGTGACCGGGCTAAAGCCGTAAAGCACCGCTATACAAGATGCAATTGACATAAGTAATCTATTTGTATTATAGTATAATACAGATGATATGAGTTAGATTAAAAAAACTTGCTAGCCAGTACAGCACGGTGAAAATAAACTTAACATTTGTACGCAATTAGTTGATATTACGAGAGAATTTTTGCAAAATCTCCTAGTTCAGCACAAAATAGCTCGATAACGCTACATAACTAGATAAATATGGATTTTGATTATTATAGAAGTAATGATGGCAGCCCTGTAAATAATACTCGTCAAAGCTTACTTGCTAGCGGTTGGCGGCCATTTCACCGAGAATTAGACTGGGGCTTTTTATGGCATTTAATATCTCATGATTCACGGGAATTAACTCAAAAAGGTTTGAATTTAGCAAGTAATTTTGCTGATATTTTAGGACGACATAATTATGCATGGTGGGCTAATTTACTCAATGTCGTATCTGATAATACGCGTTACGAAATTGAAAAATTTTGGAATTACATCACACCAGATCCTCAATCACCAGATCATCGCTACAAAGATGTTTTGAGTACGGAAACACCGATAGTTCAATTTGTCAGTCGCAGTAGTATTCCCATTGATTATGTTCTCAATCGATTGCAAGAAATTACTGTATTGCGTGTTTTACATTTGTTAGCTCGTCCTGACATTATTACCCAATATTACTCAGAAAGAGATTTTTACTTCCCTGTAGAAAAGTTTTTTAGTTGGGAGCGCTTAGATGTCATCAATACTGTTTATGCCTACTGGTCTCAATATGACGTTTGGTTACAAATCGATCCTTACGATCGCGGACGACGCCAATATACTTTAATGGCAAGAAATTTAGCGCCATTAATTAACAAAGCAACTTACGACTTAGCAGTAATGCTAAGTGGATATCAAAGTCGTGTAGGCAAAGTCCACAGTCAATTTCCCATTCGCACATTTCCAGAAGATATCCAAAACTTTACCGATTCTGTACAGCAAACAATTCTCAATCAAAATCAGTTAGCAGTTGTTGTACATGGAGAACCAGGGACTGGAAAAACAGCTTGGACACAAGCAGTAGCAAAGGAAATTCTCGTACCTTTGGGTTTTGTAATTTTCATTTTAGATCATGATGCCATTACCAACTTTGTGCCACCTACTTACTTAGAGCGAATTTGTATAGTAATCAATGAAGCCGATAATTTAGCCCAAAATCGTGCATCTGAAGTAGCGCAATACAATAACAAAACCGAACACATTCTGAGTTTGCTAGATGGTACTTTATATCAGAGTATAATTGATGATTCTGGTATTCAAATGCAGCAACGATTAGTTGTTTTAATGACTTGCAACACCACTGAAAGATTAGATCCTGCCATGTTACGTAAAGGTAGGGTGGATTTAATGTATGAGTTTACGCAATTGTTTGTGTAAAATCATTTTTTACATCTTTAGATCCCCGACTTCTTAAAGAAGTCGGGGATCTTGTTGATATAGATACATATTTTTATATTTGTGAATAATATACTGGCTTATATATTACTGTACTTCAATTAATTAACTCAAATTCAGCATTTTAATGAATACAACATCAAAAATTCAACACCAAAAAACTGCTTTGATTACTGGAGCAGCTAGTGGAATCGGCTACCAATTTACCCAGATTTTTGCCCGCCATAATTATAACCTTGTTCTAGTAGATAAGAACGAAGAAAAACTGACTGAAATTGCAGAAGAATTGCCTAAAAAATTTAATATTTTTGTCAAAACTTTTGCTAAGGATTTATCTATACCAACATCACCAGAAGAAATTTTTACAGAACTACAGCAAGCATCCATCAAAATTGATGTACTAATTAACAATGCTGGTTTTGGTACTTACGGAACATTTAGCGAAACAGACCTCACCACTGAACTAAAAATGCTACAGGTAAATATAGTGAGTCTGACTCATTTAACTAAATTATTCCTCAAAGATATGCTCGAACAGGATTATGGAAAAATATTAAACGTTGCCTCAGCTGCTGCTTTTCAACCGGGGCCTCTTATGGCAGTTTATTTCGCTACTAAAGCTTATGTATTATCATTTTCAGAAGCGATCGCTAATGAATTAGAAGGTACGGGTGTTAGCGTCACTGTTCTTTGTCCAGGGCCTACAGCCTCTCAATTTCAGCAAACAGCTGCAATGGAAGACTCAAAAATTGCCAGTGTTAACAGAATGATGAAGACAGAAACCGTAGCTAAGATTGGCTATCGCGGTTTAATGACAAACAAAACTGTTGTTATTCCTGGGATGAGAAATAAGATATTGACTCAAAGCGTCAGATTTACACCCAGAAATTTAGTTACAAAAGTTGTCAGAAGTATGCACGAACTGAAAAAGAACAAGTAGCTTGATATCTCAAAATTTTTGATGATGCAATAAAGATTCGCGTCACCCATCCGCGAATCTTCAATTTTTTCCATGTTAAATAATATATTGATATAAAAATTTTCAAAATTTAAAATATTTGATTTTTTCTGGAATTGATAGTAGAAGTCTTGTAGCTAAACACGAGTGTGAGGATTTGCAGACCAAAACTTACCAGGGAAATAAATAGTTGTGAAAATTCAACAATTGATTACAGAAGCACTTAATCTACCGAATAATGCGATCGCCTATCATATCAGTCAGGAATTAGCAGCAATTTATCCGCAGAAAGGACTGGTAGAAGGGAGCGATCCTACATTTAATTTAGAGAAGTTTGCTACGGTAAACCTTTGTACTCTTCAAAATAATATCTTTATCCATAATCAGATTACGACTAGCTGGGATGGGATGGAGGAAGAAATTTACAATCATACCGAAAATGCCAGTTTTGAAGTTACATGGCAAGGTGACAAACTCGATATCCTATTAATGAGTTGGCAAGAAGGTTATTGTAAAACTCGATATTACTGGATTTTGGCTGATAATAAAGAAATAGCTGAAAATTTTTTTGTTGATGTTTGTGATTGGAATTCCGAAATCCGTGATGAAGTTTTAGTCTTTGAAGATGGTTATTGGGAAAAAAACCAAGATTTATTTCAATCCATTAAGGGTGCGACTTTTGATAATCTGATTTTACAGGGTAACCTCAAGCAAGATATTCAAGATGACCTGAATACATTCTTTGCATCCCGCGAAACTTACGCAGCTTATGGTGTACCTTGGAAGCGGGGTATTTTATTCATTGGTTCGCCGGGAAATGGCAAAACCCATACAGTCAAAGCATTGATTAATCAAATGCAACAACCTTGCTTGTACGTGAAAAGCTTTAAGTCTGAGTATGACACTGATAGCGAAAATATTCGCAAAGTATTCAAACAAGCTAGGCAATCAGCACCTTGTATTTTGGTACTAGAAGATATCGATTCTCTGTTGACTGATGAAAATCGCTCTTTCTTTTTAAATGAATTGGATGGCTTTGCTTTGAACGAAGGAATCATCACCATTGCAACTACAAATCATCCAGAACGTTTAGATTCAGCAATTAGCGATCGCCCCAGTCGCTTTGACCGCAAATATCACTTTGAATTACCAGATATCGAAGTTAGACAAGCTTACATAGCATTATGGAATCAGAAATTAAAAACTGTAATGCAGTTGTCTGACGAAGCTATAAATCATATAGTTACACTGACAGACGGCTTTTCTTTTGCATATCTAAAAGAACTATTTCTCTCATCAATGATTCGCTGGATGGGAACTCTAGAAACCGGGGCAATGGAGAAAATTATGCTATCTCAAGTTGCAGTTTTGCGAGAACAAATGAGTAGTACAACTATTACTAATGAAGCTTCAGAAAATTAGAATGAAAGTTAATAAATTTCAAAATTCTACTGAATTTTATGCCAGGGTAAAAGACTACTTGCTGAATCAGGAAGGGCTACATAACTTACTGTTGGGAATTAGCCATACCTTGATTGAAAATCCCGAACGCTTTGACGAAAAGCCTTATTTGGCAACAGTGGAAGAAAATGGAGATATTGTAGCTGTAGCCATGAGAACACCACCTAGACTATTGCTACTCTCACAAATAAAAGATTTTCAAGCAGTAGAATTACTCGCCCAAGATTTATCTATCTCCTACCCATCACTACCAGGAGTAAATGCTCCCACAAATGAAGCACAAGCCTTTATTTTGGCGTGGCATTCGCTGACTGGTCAATCCTACCAGTTAAAACTAGTCTTGCGTATCTTCAAATTAGAAAAAGTAAAACCAATTTCTCAAGTTGCAGGTTATTTACGTCTAGCTACAGACAAAAACGGAGAACTTTTGAAAAATTGGTATGAAAGCTTTTCTTTAGAAGCTTTGGGCGAGATTGAATCAGATGCAGAACGCTGGGTTCAACGAGTTTTGCACCAAGGTATTGCTTACCTTTGGCAGGATGAAGTACCAGTTTCAATAGCTTGTCATGTTGGAAACACGCCCAATGGTGCGCGGATTAGTATAGTTTACACACCGCCAGAGTATCGCCGTAGAGGCTACGCTAGTGCTTGTGTGGCAGCTTTGAGTCAGACTTTACTAGATCGAGGAAATAAATTCTGTTTTTTATTCACGGATTTGGCAAATCCAATATCCAATCATATATATCAAGAAATTGGTTACCAGCCAGTGGGGGATTGGCATAATTACTCGTTCGTCTGAAAATAAAGAGCAACAAAAGCATAATTTTAGGTGAAGTTGTAGCTTGCTTTACCGAAGTGGAACCCAACAAACCCCGAAAAATGTTGGGTTTCCTTTTGGCAGAGCCGACACCAGTCGCTCATACGGGAAACCCCAAAGACCGTGCTGGCTCCCCAACCTACGCAGTTTAAGGTTTTTGGCTTTAACACCAAGCGGATTGATTAATAACCTTCTATTATAAAACCAGCAGATTGAATTATCTGTTTAATTGACTCTTCAGAAGCCGCAGTATCTACAGTTACGGTTTTTGTATCAACGTTCACATCTATTTTGGCATCAGATTCCATAGTCTGAATAGATTTAGTTATTTTCTTGGCGCAATCATCACCTTTAAGATTGGGAATTTTCAATTGAATTGCCATTCCTGACCTCGTTAACTTAACTGGAATTTCTCTTTTGTAAACATAATAAAGGTTGAAATAGTAAGCACACATCTTACCGCAGTGAGGTAATTGAGCATCCTCAAGATAGTAATCAATAATCGCTATCCTTCAATAGTTATACTATTAACTGATTTTAGTTTTTCCCTTACACGTTTTTTCTTTCCCATGTTAAGAGTTCCCTTGTCTTCACAGAAAAGCTTTCTTAACCCAAGCGTATTGATATATAAACAAGAGCAAGAATATTTAAGCTATCATCAATGCCAGAACATAACTTTATCACCATAACCGATGTCCAAGCAGCACAAGCGCGACTTTTGGGAATTGCCCACCGTACACCCGTGCTGACTTCTAGAATTGTTGACCATCGCACTCATAGCCAAGTATTTTTTAAGTGCGAAAATTTTCAACGCACCGGTTCATTTAAATTTCGAGGTGCATACAACGCCTTAGCGCAACTATCGCCAGCACAAAAACAAACAGGCGTTATCGCTTATTCATCGGGAAATCATGCCCAAGCCATCGCCTTAGCTGGACAATTACTAAATATTCCCACCACCATTGTCATGCCTGAGGATGCACCAGCTGTTAAGCAAACTGCCACCCGCAGTTATGGTGCAGAGATAATTTTGTACGATCGCCAAACAACAAACCGGGAACAATTAGCCCAAAGTTTAGCAAGCGATAAGAATCTCACACTGATTCCGCCTTACGACCATCCCCATGTCGTTGCAGGACAAGGTACAGCAGCTTTAGAACTAATTCAAGAAGTTGGCGAATTGGACTTGCTATTAGTTTGTTGTGGCGGTGGTGGCTTACTTTCCGGTAGTGCGATCGCCACTAAAGCACTTTTACCTGATTGTAAAGTCATCGGTGTAGAACCGACACTCGCCGACGATGCTACCCGTTCCTTTCACAGCAAAACCCTGCAAACTATCAAAAATCCCAACACCATAGCTGATGGTGCGCGGACTCCTAGCCTTGGTCAAATTACTTTTCCCCTAGTTTTGCGCTACGTCGATGATATGGTGACCGTATCTGAACAAGCAATTATTCGCACCATGTTTTTCTTGTGGGAACGTCTGAAAATCGTCGTTGAACCCACCGGAGTACTAGCCGCAGCTGCCTTACTCGAAAATGTAGTCACACTACCACAAGCCAAAATTGGTGTCATCATCAGCGGTGGAAATGTAGATTTGGCACAAGTTAGTAAATTATTTTCTCAATCTTAATCAAGGGATTGGGGAGATAGGGCAGGGGAAAATAATAACTCCCCAGTCCCCCTTGTCCTCTAAAATCTGCCCAAAAAACAGTAAATCAGAGGTTTTTGCTAAAATTGTTTACACATGTTAATATTTCATCCTTAATTTAGGTGCAATTACTCAATATGACGCTCATGAAGGCTGTTTTCAAGGATTCAGAGCAAGTAACTCGGTTCTTTTCTCACCTTCAATTTGATGGTGATAAACTCAATCATCAGCCAGGGAGTGTATTGGGAAGTACAGCGCTGATTGCAGGAACTACGGTAGGTGCTGGGATTCTCGCTCTACCGGCGGTTACTTTGCCATCAGGTATTTTACCCTCAACATTTGGGTTGATTGCTGTTTGGCTGTACGCTTTAATTTCAGGTTTGTTGATTGCAGAAGTCACTTTAAATACCATGCGCCAAGAAGGGCGTTTGGGTATAAGTCTGTTAGGAGTTGTGGAGAAGACTCTGGGAAAGGTGGGGGCGCGAGTTGCTAGCAGCGCATATTTGTTTATGCACTATGCTCTGTTGGTAGCATACATTACCCAAGGCGGAGAGATTTTAGGAAATGCGATCGCAACTTTTTGGGGTATGCAGAACTTATTGCCTACATGGGTGGGTACAACGGCTTTCACACTCATCTTTGGTGGTGTAATGTATGTCGGGCGAGAAAAGTTTGTTGAGAAATTAAACAGCGTCTTTGTGGCAATTGTTATTGTTTCTTTTTTGGGACTTTTATTGCTAGCAGGAGGACAAGTTAAAAGTAGCCAATTTTTAACTCAGAACTGGAGTGCTTTGGGTAGCGCAGTTTCAGTTATGTGTGTAGCAATGTTTTATCAAAACATTGTACCGGTGGTGGTGACGCAACTAGAAGGAGATGTCAGCAAGATTCGCCGGTCTATATTCATTGGTTCTTTGATTCCTTTAATCATGTTCTTGGCCTGGAATGCTGTAATTTTGGCAAGCGTCAGTCAGGATGTTCTACACAGCACATCTACAGGCAAAACTTTTTTTGACCCACTAGAGATTTTGCGAGCCGGTGGTGCGGGAGAATGGTTAGGAGTGCTAGTATCAGTGTTTTCGGAGTTTGCCATCGTCACATCATTCATTGGATTTGTATACGGTTTATTGGATTTGTTCAAAGATATTTTTGTAATTGCACCGGGTAAAGTCTTTACTCGCCTACCTTTATATTCGCTAGTTCTTTTCCCTCCCATGACTTTTGGTACCCTCAATCCCACCATCTTTTTTACTGCCCTAGATTACACAGGAACATTCAGCATCTCAGTTTTGGGTGGAATTATTCCAGCATTAATGACTTGGAAACAACGTCAAAAACAAAAAAATTCCAATAGCATCCATCAGTCACTCGTTCCTGGAGGAAAGTTGACACTAATTGCCATGATTGCAGTGGCATTATTCCTCATATGCGGACAAATTATGTCAGTTTACACAAATTAAAACTCTCAATTAAAATTGTGATGTAGTATATAAACATAAAAGTGTAGTATTAAATCCCAACCACAATCAAATGAGTGATTCTCGGCTCATCAAAATCAGCAAATATCTGAGCAAATACCTGCGACACACACCAGATGCAATTGGAATTGAACTGGCTCCCGGTGGTTGGGTTGCTGTTGATAAACTACTTACAGCTTGTGCGAAAAACAAGTTTCCCATTAGCCATCAGGAATTACAGCTAGTAGTTGCATCTAGCGATAAACAACGCTTTTCTTTTGACTCTACAGGTACTCTGATTCGTGCTAATCAAGGACATAGTGTAGAAATTGATTTGCAATTGGAACCTGTTGTTCCCCCAGAGCAGCTTTATCATGGTACGGGACACAAATCTGTAGAGTCAATTCTGAAAACAGGACTTTGCAAAATGTCGCGTCATCACGTTCATTTATCGAAGGATATTGCCACAGCCCAGAACGTGGGAGCAAGACATGGAAAACCAGTGGTTTTTATTGTAGATGCTGCGGCAATGCATAAGGCTGGTTATCTTTTTTATTGTTCTGATAATGGTGTTTGGTTAGTGGATAGCGTACCACCTGAATATTTACAAAGAATTTGAACGTGAAAAAAATTCAAGATATATAAAGAAATATAAATTTGATGCAGTGGCGTGGCAAGACTTTGCAATAAATTTTCTTGTAGTGCGGGCTAGAAGCCCCCACTGGACGGGCGAGACGCCCATCCCATAAGAGGAAAGCTAATCCACTATTTTAAACTTATTAACATACTTTGAAATATTAGTGCCGACTTACTTAACTCATCGTTCGCAATAAAAGTTACACTTTTATGCCAAAAAATTGGCTACTTCCTGCTAATTACCTGATGTTCAAATAAAATACACTATTCTAAATTCTTTTTCCGAGATAATTATTTGTCTAGAAAATATAAATGTTGACTATTATTAATTGTCTATCGATTGTTATTTCTATTGCAGTTCTATTCTGCTTAGTTAAGTCTCATAAGCAAACACAACGAGCATTGATTTGGTGGAATAGCAGGCAATCGATGAGAATGTATCAACAGGGTGAAATGATTCAAAATGGCTTGCTACAAGAATCATTTGTCATCCGACGACATTTAGAAGTATCCTTGCTAAATCCTTCTGTTTCTCAACAGCAACAAGAGAAATATTACCTAGCAACTATTGAGAAGTTTCATCATTCACTCAAAGAACTGAGTGATTACTTATTTCCTGCACATATTGACGATAGTCTACCATTAGCAATTAGGCATATACTCGCTAAATGGGAATCACAGATTCCAAAACTAAATTTCCAAATAGAGTTGCCAAATGATTGGCATCACGAGTCAGTTTTTATTAGTAGTGTCATTTTGATAGCACTAGAGGATTTGCTGCAAATTATTTCGCCAACTATTTCTCATAAATTATCTCTATCTGTCAGTTTAAAATCCAAAAAAAGTTGGAATGAATTGACGGTTAATTTTAGTGGTATACAAATATTTAACAAAAGCAACAATTCTAATTTATCAGAATTAGATTATCTGCGTCGTGCATTTATTTTTTTAACATTAGGAGAATGCTTTTATCAGAAGAATAATAATGATGAAATATGGTATTTTCGCTGGCGATCGCCAGAAAATACTAAGCATACATAATACTGATAAAATTAAACTGGCTATAATAACTTTCTTAAAAATTATTCACAGTTCGTATCAGGAGAGTTAAATATGTATTCAGCTAACAACCAGAGAATTCTGGTAGTTGATGACCACGAATCTGTTTTATATGCAACCATCAATGTATTAAAAAAGCACTATCCACAAGCTGAAACTATTCAAGCGCAAAGCATAGAATCAGCACTCAAGCAATTAGAAAATGTCAAATTTGACTTGATTATAGTTGATTTAGCTATGCCAGAAATCATAGGAGGAACTGCCGAAATTGACAATGGTATTCAGCTACTCAAGACACTAATGCGGCAAGATCCAAGTTTGAATATTGTCGTACAAACTGCTAATACTCGTGCTTTAGTGCGGCTAAAAGCTGCAATTAGTAATCACGAAGGAGGTTTTACAGTTGCAGATAAAAGCTTGCCAATGAGTGAAATGTTAACCAAAGTTGATTGGGCACTCAAAGGTTTGCATAACACTCCTGTAGAAATACGTTCTGGTTTGGAGTTGAAACCGGAATGGCTAAAAGTTTTACAACTGGCATTTAAAGAAGGTTTAATGGATAAACCTATTTCCAAACAGATGAATATTTCTGAACGAACAGTAAGGCACTATTGGACTAAAATTTATGATGTGTTGCGAATTTACCCAGATGAGGGCAAAAATCTGCGAATTCAAGCTGAAATTCGAGCCAGAGAGGAAGGATTAATTGATTAATCAGAATTCAGAATTCAGGAGTCATAATTTAGCATTTACAAAATATAAATAACAGAATTATCAAATATCTATGGTGCGTCGAATTTGGAGAATAATTAATTCTAAAAATCAAGTTTGGCGTGTAGGTTTACTGCCAGGAATTAGTGCAATTGCATTCGTAATTGCATTGCGGTTAGTAGGTTCGCTCCAGTTTTTAGAGTTGGCTGCTTATGATACATTGATGCGGCTGCGTCCACAAGAAAAAATTGATGAGCGAATTTTAATCGTAGGAATTAACGAAAAAGATATTAATCGAGTTAAAAGTTATCCCATTCCTGACCGAGATCTTGCCTTGTTATTGAATAAATTAAAAACTTACAAACCTGCTGTAATTGGACTAGATATTATTAGAGATTTACCCCAAGAACCAGGACATACAGAACTCGTTACAACTTTAGCAGAGACTAAAAATTTAATTGCTGTTGAGAAAGTTTTACCAGATCTTAGTGGGTTCACTTTCAATCCACCACGGACTTTAACCCCAGAGCAAGTGGGCTTTAGTGATGCTTTAATTGATGGAGATGGAAAGCAACGTCGCAGTCTCTTGGCTACATCTAATTCCAATGGAGAATGGAAGCTTTCTTTTTCCTTGAGGTTAGCACAAATCTATTTAAAAACTAAAAATATTGCTCTCGACAATGTGGATGAAGACCCTTATAGTATGAGATTTGGTGTAACTAAACTTCCGCGTTTTCAACCTAATTCAGGTGGATATATACAAACAGATGCAGGTGGTAGTCAAATATTAATTAATTTCCGCAATTGCCGCAAACCTTTTCATACAGTTTCCCTAACAGAAATTCAAAGTGGAAAGGTTAATCCTGATTGGATTCGTGGGAAAATTGTCTTGATTGCTATGACTAGTCCTAGCGCCAAAGATTACGTAAATTCATCTGCAATCAATAGCGAAAATCCGGCTCTAAACTATGGTGTTGAAATTCAAGCACATGTAGTTAGTCAATTAGTGAGTGCGGTCTTAGATAATCGACCGATGATTAATGTTTGGGGAGATGGATGGGAATATTTATGGATTATCAGTTGGGGAATTTTGGGTTTAAGCTTAGGCCGTGGAATTCGCAATCCATTAAAGATCCTTCTTTATATTATTATCGCTAATATTTGCTTATTTTTTATATGTTATGGATTAATTATTATTGGTTGGTGGATACCAATTGTACCAGCTTGTTTAATTTTAGTTTTTAATGGTATAGGTTTAGCAGCCTTTTATCGATATGATGAAGCATTACGCGATCGCATTCAATATCGACAGTTAATTATCGACCAAGTTTTTGATACCATCCATAGTCATCCCTTGCAAACATTGAACATAATTTTAAGAGAAGTTCAAAGCGATGAAGGGTTATCGAATCAAGAACTTGTATCCCAACTTCAACAACTAAATCAAGAACTGCGCGATGTCTACGATTTAGTCAGAAAAGAAGCTGCAACTGAATTAAATAATTTTTATTCGCCACAAGAACAAAGATTAGATTTATCTCAACCCCTTGATGAAATTCTTTTTGAAGTTTACAACGATATTTTAGAGCGAGACTATAGTTTCTTTAAAAATATAAAACAGAAGATATTCAAGTTTGAACCGATGGATGAATGCAATTTAAGCATTGAACAAAAGCGAAGTCTTTGCCGCTTTTTGGAAGAAGCATTGCGAAATGTCAAAAAGTATGCTGATGGCACTAATCGTTTGGAAATAATTTGTAGTCAAGAGGATGGTAAAAATGTAATTCGGGTAGCAGACAACGGTTTGAAAATTGAGACGATGGCAGATTTATCATCACATTCAGGGTTTGGAACTAAGTTAGCTAAAAATTTAGCAAAACAATTGCGTGGTGAATTTAAGCGATATCCAAATACTCCAAGAGGGATAGTTTGTCAACTTACTTGGTCTGCCAGAAAACTGTGGTTTTGGCGATTTTAACAACTGCAAAATCAGAGCGTCAATCATGCGTTGATACTGACGATCGCAGTCATGGCGATCGCATCCTGCCAATGATTGTTGATATTTTCCCATATCAAAGCAATACAAATACCCAATGTAGAGACGTTGCATTGCAACGTCTCTACAAGATTTGGCAACGATATGCAAACAGATTGGCACAAACGTGCAATGCAATTGGCAGAAACAGCTAACAAATTCTCTGGTCAATTATTTATTGTATTAATCAAACGCGATCGCAATGAAATTTATACCTATTTCATTGCAGTGCTACAACAACAAGTCTTTTGTTTACTTAACCATAAGGAGTATGAGATATGGCAAAGGAAGCCTCAGCCGCAACTACAGTCATGTCAGTAATTTCGCTAGTTTTTGGAATTATAGGTTTGTTAGCATCTTTCATCCCTTGCTTTGGAACATTTGCCATCTGGCTGGCATTACCATCTTCTGTTGTGGGTGGAATAGCTACTTACTTGGCTTACTCCAAGGCAGAGTCGAAGGTGTTTCCCTTAGTAGCACTAACTATAAGCACTATTGGTTTAGTAATTTCTGGTACTCAAATTATCGCATTAAATGGTGCCACTCGTAGCATTCAAGATGGTATTCAGCGAGGCCTTGAACAAGGGCGTTAAAAAGCAATAATCGTTGCAATTGTGAAATTCTTTAAGTACTTACCGGACATCTACAGAGAGTATCGATATGTCAACTACGGCTTACTTGTACTCGCTATGATTTTTTTACTCTACCCACTTGGGGTTTCTATTCCAGGCCAGGTAGAGGCTTATCTCCCCTTCGAGTTACCTACAATTCCAAGCTATATTGCCACAAATTATCCCGATTTACCCTGTTCAAGTTGCGGTTTAACACGAAGTATTGTTGCTCTGTACCATTTTGATTTGGATGCTGCTTTGGCTTTTAATAAAGCCGGAATTTTAATTGTAGCTTTAGCGATCGCTCAATTTTTTCTCCGGTTTCCGTTGTTGTTCTGGAAATCTTCAGGACTTTGTTGGTTTGACTTGATTCAGTTAGTAGCTTGTGGCTTAGTTGTTCGGATGTTTCTAGATACGAGTATGATTTTCGGATAAGGTAAATTCATGAAATCATTTTTTTCTTCTCAATCTTCTAAATTCAGTCTAATGATGACTCTTTGCACATTTGGTGTATCAGTATTCAATATTCCTGCGTTAGCATCTCCCGATGAAGTTTGCATAAAAACATCATCAGGTCAAGTTGTCTGTGGAAAATCTGTACAAAGCCCAAATTCAAGTTCCCAGAAACCTGATAGTGATGAGACGATACAAACAGGAGTATATGATAATTACGTATTGGATCTAAAATCCTGTAGAAGAAAAGAGAGAGGACTTAGTTGTACTCTTTTTCTTAGCAGTAGTGAAGACAGAAGTTTTGAGTTATACACGAATTATAATAGGATTGTAGATAACGAAGGTACTGAATATCTTCCAAATACGATTCAAGTTGGAAAAAATATGGCTGGCAAAGGTGGTGTTATTAAAATGAATTTCGTAAAGAATATAAAATATAAAGCTGTTCTCATTTTTGATGAGATACCTACTTCAACTTCTTACATAAGTTTATTGCAGATAGTAACCGGCTATTTTCTTCGTGGTGAACCACCAAAATTTCGGAATATTCCTATTATTAATCCTGATGGTTCATTTGCTCCCGTTCCTGATACGCCAAAACCTCGCGTTTCACAACCATCATCAAATAATAATTCTATTCCTAAACCCAAAGTTTGCTTACCTGTTGTAGGTTGCTTGTAATACCAATACATCTAAGCCAATTGCAGAAATGCTCACCATATTTAGATCCCCGACTTCTTCAAGAAGTCGGGGATCTGGGCATCAACTTTTGCCAATTGTTTGGCGCTTTCTTGCAAAACCTAATACTGTAGATGGAAAGCCATTTCCTGATTATGTTGAGTTTATTGCTAATAATAAAATAGTTTGCGGCAAATTTTTTACAGGTCGTGTTAATCCAAATGGGAACAGTGTAACAGTTATTGAAGATACGTGTTTGAGATTCAGTTAGTTACTGCTGATGCAAATATTATTGTTGTTGATGCTTTCTACCTCATCCCAATATCTCCTCCAACTCCTTGATGACAACTGCCTTTAGTAATGGTAAAGAATGCTGAACCGTTGCCCATACTACAGCAACATCAACCTGCCAATATTCGTGTACAAGCATATCCTTCATACCTGCTATTGATTTCCAAGGTACATCTGGATAGTGAACACGACGCTCATTAGGAATTTTTTTAACAGCTTCACCAATAATTTCTAAGAGCTTCACCACCGCCAAAGTTTTCTCTCTGTTTGACTCAAAAGACTCATAATTAACACCATCTACAAATAAATCAATTTCGATAATAGCGTCTAAAATATCCTGTAAAAATTCGGTATAACTACGCTTCATATATAAATTGCTTCAGCCAAAACACGATCGCGAATCCGAGGTTTAAGCCCACTCTTAGTTACAATATCTACTTTCACCCCAAAAAGCTGACTTAAATAATCTCTAAGTTCTACCAACATAATGAAGGTAGGTGCTGTTTCATAATCAACCAGAATATCAATATCACTCAATTCTGTCTGCTCTCCCCTTGCATAAGAGCCAAAGATACCGATTTCTGTAATTTGATAAGTTTCACAGAGAGATTGCTTATGTAGTGATAAGACTTGTCGGAGTTCATCAAACGTTTTCATAACAATCAGAAAGTTTAACCTTCAGACAGATAAGATACAGAAATATTAAAGATATGTCCCTGACGTATTTTAACTTGGTGCGATGTCTACGACAAGCCGCAAAGCGTCTACGCAAAATACCAGCCTCAATCATTTTTCCATGTGGGAGCAATCACAGTCACAGCGATCGCATTTTTTCAATAATTATTGAGATTTTCACATTTTCAACGACGATTGAATGCAATTCTTGTGGGATCGCCACCTAAGGACTACTCTAAATATTAAGGCGATCGCATTTTCCTGGGAATTGCTTCTACTGTACCAATTGCTTTGCACTTTCTTATAAAATCTAATCCCAATGAATGTGAAAAAATAGAGATTCTGATTACGAAAAATAAATTTTTTTATGTAGATTTTTAGCGTCAATTACAAAAATGTGACAACTTCTGTAATTGTATTTTTATGGAAAACAATTCACTTTGATAATCTGCGTAGACGCTTTGCGGCTTGTCGTAGACATCGCACACCACCAACACAGTAGCCATGAGTAAGCTTTTCTGCGTGTCAAAACAACTCTTAACAAGTAAACTGCTGCTTAGTCTCACCTTAATTCTATCTTTAATACTGACAAACACAGCCCTAGCTGACTATAAACCACCTAAAAACCCTTCTAGTCCAAAAACTGCTACAGGTTCAAATGGTACTAGAACTAATGAATGTACTGGCAATGGAAAGACAACTCTGACAGCACTTGCTCCTTTTTCTTATGTTGGACAAACAGCTTCTTTGCAACCGACATTTGCTTGGTTTGTACCCAATTCTCCAACTCGTGAAATTAAATTTAGTCTTTACCGATATGAAGATGGCAAACCTAAGTCTCTGTATACAAAACAGCTGCAAAGTTCGCCAGGAATTATGCAATTTTCACTTATCAATGAAAAGATGAGTTTATCAGTTGGACAACAGTATTTGTGGCAAGTTGCTTTGTTGTGTAACCCCAACCATCCATCAGAAAATTTAATTGTGAGGGCAGAAATTAAAGTTGTGGAAATACCGCCTAGCTTAAAAAATGCGCTTTCACAAACAAAAGAATTAATGAAACGTTCAGAATTATATGCAGAAAATGGACTTTGGTACGATGCATTAGCTGAATCACCAAATAAAACATCAACTCTAATATTGTTGTCACAACTTACGAAAATAGAAGTAGAAAAAGTTAACGAAATTCCAGAATCAGCCGACAAGAAATATTTGCAGCAACAGATTTTACAGTTTCAACAAATTGTAGATTTTGAAAAATTATTAAACTAAATGTAGGGTGTGTTATGCCGGAGGCTAACGCACCGTCAAGAATTCAAGGTGCGTTGCACTGCGTGACAACGCACCCTACATTTACTATTTTCTTATATTAAAATTAAATGTGCTAGTGAAAACTCTTGTATTTATAATCAAGGAATTATAAAAATTAAAAGTTTATGACAGCAAGTAATATTAGGCAGCAAATTTTAGAGCATCTTAAAATATTACCCGCAGAACAAGTAAAAAATCTTCTTTTAATCTGGCTGACTGATTCATCAGCTTCGTTGGAAGATTTTGAGCGGTTACTGATAAATTAATTTAGTCAAATTACAGAAGAATTATTTGAGTACGGTGAGATAGATGCAGCATTAAATTTTCAACCTCTTACTGAAACTCAAATGGTTCAGCAAAGTCAATCTGCTCTTGAAGCTTATTGTTGCACAGGTTCAGGAGTGGCGCATGACCGCGTGCGCGAATGGGTAGATACCTACAACCAATTTCCGATTAAAATTAGAGGTGACCAATAGGCAGGATGAGTAAATTGTCCTCCTTTTGTAATCAGTTCTATTTGAGCAGATTGCAAAGCTTCTGCTTTACTAATATTCGGATTATTTAACAATTTTTTGTAGAAACTAATGGCGATTTGTGCTGTGGAATTATCTGGAATTGCCCAAAGGGAAGCTAAGGTACTTTTTGCGCCTGCTTGGATAGCCACACCTGCTAATCCTAGCGCGGAACGTTCATCTCCGGCTGCTGTTTCGCAAGCAGTTAAAGTTAATAATTCTAACACCTGATTATTACTGGTAAATTTGCGAATCAGTCCTTCTAATTCGTTAAAAGAGAGTTTTTCATTTTTACCTGTAGTTGGGTTTTTACCTGTGACAATGAACGTATTTTCTAGGCCGGTATCAAACTCTCCATGTGTGGCAATGTGGATAATTGAGTAAGCTTGTTTATCTAGTTCTGTTTTGAGGCGATCGCTGTTAAAATCATCATTGAGTAATTTCTTTCCTGGAATCTGTTCCAGCACTCCATTTATTTCTGTATCCACATCAGAAAGTGGCTGATATGTATTATTATCAATTTTGGCATCGACGGTTAAACCCAATGCAAGTACCCGCCACTTTTGCCGGTTTAAAGGTTGAATATCAGTCAGATTAATGCTGGAAATTGTGGCAATGGCATACTTTTGAATCAAATATTTCTCGCCATCATAAAGTGTAGCCATCGGTACACTCCGCAAGATGCCATCTTGAACAAATATCAGTGTTTTAATATCAAGCTGCTGAAATTCTTCAGCAAAAGGCTCAATGAACCACTGATAAATTTGTTTGGCTATTGTAGTGTCATATCCAGAAAGTTCATCCCCACGATCCTCTAAACTTCTGCGGAATTGATTTATTGTGTCGATAAAATTTTGGCGGTTGATGGAAATTGAATTCCAACGATTTTTACCATTTGGCAGAGTTACAATTATTGTGACCCGATCTTCCAAAATGATAGTATTTAAAAAAGCAGTGTTGGCATAAGTAAATTTTTCTAGATTCCCTTGTGGTAATGGTTCAATAATGCAATCGTTACCAAAATAATTTTGTAATTCTGCTAGTTTGAGCGAATCCATAGTTTGCAGAATAAAAGTGATATTATTACTGTCTTGGGAAACTAGGGATTTATTTGCAGTTTTTTGTGGTTCTTCCAGACTCAATCTTAATCCCACTAATTCGCGGTAAATTGGCTCAATAGTATCGCGAAAATCAAATTGGATATCCCGATTAGCTGTTAAAATGTCACGACGAATAGTATCTATAATATTAATTGCTCGTTGATACGCAGAAATCGCTTCGCTTGTTTTGAAAAGGGCTTTGAATATCCTTCCAGTTTGCCATTCCCAAAGATATAAACTATCCCGCGCTTTCAAACCTTGTTCGGCTACGAGTATTGCTTTATTAGTAATTAAAAGTGCTTGGGAATATTCTTGACGACATTCATATATATGTCCTAATTCTCCTAAGGCAAAAGATTCTGCCCGAAAGTCTTTTATTTTATCAGCTATCGCCACGGCTTGCTCAAGTAAAACTGTTGCTTTTGATGATGCGTCTGGCTGAATACAGCTAATTCGAGAGGATGCAGTTTCTCTAGCTACAGGTTGCAGTAAACGCACCAAGTCGATAGTTGCATACACGCGCCTGCGACTCTCAGGTAAACGTTCTAGCAAGTTAATTGTTTGTTGGAGGCTGTTTGCTGCTTCAGTATTGGCATTGTTGCGGTAATATAAAGGGATGATTCGCAAGTGCGATCGCATTTCCCCAGCAACATCATTCTGACTGCTAGCTATTTCTATACTTTGGCGCAGATATTTCAATGCTTGGGAATCTTGTTGTTGAGCATCATCGACAAGTTTTTTCGCCACTTCATCATCACCGCTTTGTGTTGCTGAATCTGCGCGTCGATATTTAACTAAAGCTTGGCTAATATGAGCATTAGCTAAACTATTGAAAACTGAAACACGCAACTCAGCAATATTAAGTTTGTTAGCAATTGCTAGACTTTTTTCGAGATTTGTGATAGTAAAGAGATAATTTCCCCTCAGTCTATTTGCATCACCCAAACTTCCAAAAGCTGCGGCTTCACCAATGAAATCTTTGTGCATTTTGGCAATTTGTAAAGCGCTGTCGCTGCTACAATTATCGCTTGCATCGGGATTGCATAGTAGAGCGATCGCTTTGATTGGTTGTCCTAAACTACTATACACTTGGGCAAGTTCTGTGAGCGATCGCCCCACTCGTTGCAAATTTCCCACTTGGCGATAATAAGCGATAACTTGCTGCCATTGAATAATTGCTTGTTCGCTTTGACCAATTTCATGATAAACTAGCGCCAAATTTTCTCGCACAATTGCTTCTGCTGCAACATTTTTATTTTGTTGATAAATATTTAAAGCTTTCTCCCAACGTTCAATAGCTGCTTTTAAATCTCCAGTTTGGTAAAATTCCAATCCTTGCTGCATTAGTTGACTTGCATCAGGAGATTGTGCCCTAACTATTCCAAGTTGAAGAGGCTTGGTTATTAATAGTACATCACCCAGCCACAAGCAAAATGTCAAACTCGATATG
Organism: Nostoc linckia z4; assembly: GCF_002608075.1. Classification (GTDB taxonomy): domain Bacteria; phylum Cyanobacteriota; class Cyanobacteriia; order Cyanobacteriales; family Nostocaceae; genus Nostoc; species Nostoc linckia. The sequence goes on along the minus strand of NZ_LAHA01000031.1, from coordinate 12,470 downwards.
AATAAAAATGCCAACCAGTAGCGCCATCTTGATTTGTAGTTTTTTCTTTTTAAAAAGAATATTGTGGCTATCTTCTGAAATTTCAGCACAGGTAGATTGACAATAAATAATTAACAAAGTTAGTTTTGTATTTTATCTCTAATCAGGTATATTCACTATTAATAATCAATAAAATAAGATCCCCGACTTCTTTAAGAAGTCGGGGATCTGAACCTTGAATAAATCATGAAAAAAATTCTGACACAACTAACTGTAATAAGTTGGTTGATTTGCGTTGTATTGGCAGAATCAGTTTTAGCTCAAAGTAGTAACATCGTACCTGATGATACTTTAAACTCCGAAAGTTCTTTAGTTGAAGAAAACTTCTTGGGTCTGCCTATAGAATTAATCCAAGGAGGAGCAATTAGAGGTATTAACCTATTTCACAGTTTTCGGGAGTTTAATGTCAGCGAGGGTCGAAGTGCTTATTTTATTAACCCTAGCGCTGATATTCAAAATATATTAGCACGAGTGGCAGGAACAAACCGTTCGGAGATTTTTGGTGTTCTGGGTACTCTTCAAAGTGACTTTTCTCCTTCCAAAGCCAATTTATTTTTAATTAATCCCAATGGCATTATATTTGGTCAAAATGGTAGCATCAATGTTGGTGGTTCATTCGTTGCTACTACTGCGGATGCGGTACGATTTAATAACCAAGGATTATTTAGCGCTTCTAGTCCCGAAGTTCCTCAACTTTTGACGATTAATCCTTCGGCTTTTTTGTTTAATCAAATACAACCTGCGCCAATTATTAATCAATCAAGAGGCGTAAATCTTTATCCAGGCATAACATCAGGAATTACTTCTTCCTATGAGAAAAGCATATTACTCTTAGGCGGTAATGTCATTTTTGATGGCGGTATAATCACAGCTTTAGGTGGCAAAGTTGAAGTAGGAGGATTGGCAGAAAATGGTAGTGTTGCATTAAATATAGATGGGAATAATCTCGATTTAATATTCCCAACAAATGTTGCTAAAGCAGATATTTATTTAACTAAGCAAGCACTCATCAATACTACTGGTGAAGCTGGTGGTGAAACTCAATTGGTAGGTAATAATATTAAAATTGCTGGACAATCTGAAATTATTTCAGTAACTTTCCGCAATCAAAATAGCAGAAACATAAAAATTCAAGCATCACAGTTAGATATTTTTGAATCATCTCAGATTGCTACACTTAAATACGCTGCTGGAACGGGCGGAAATATTATCATTGATACCCAAAATCTCAATATATTTGATATTTCTAGCATTGGTACAAATGCAGAAGGGATTGGAAAGGGTGGAGATATTATCATTAATACCCAAAATCTCAATATGTCTCTCAATATGTCTGGTGTTACTCGTCTTCCTGTGATTGTTACAAATACATCTAGTACTGGAGATGGCGGAGATATTTTAATTAATACAGAAAACTTGAACATGAATTTGGCTTTTATTGGTACTGCAACTTATGGCGGACAGGGTAATGCAGGTAATGTATCAATACAAGCTACTAATTCTGTCAACTTGAATAATAGTACATTATCTACTTCCTCTATTGGGTTAGGTAACTCAACTACTCAAGGTGCTGGAGGAAATATGATGATTTCTGCTAAAACATTAAACCTGGAAAATGTATCAGCAATCGCAACTACTAGCTTTTTAGGACAAGGAAATCCTGGTGATACAACGCTCAAAATTTCCGATTCTATCAATTTGTCAAATAGCGGAATATTTGCTAATTCTTTTAGTGCGGCATCAGGTGGTAATATTAATATCGAAACTGAAAATTTAAATATACTTGATGGCAGTCAATTAACTAATAGTAGCTTTGACTTCATCAGCAATAACTCTTTAGATGTTTTAACCAAAACAAATAATTTTCTAGATCCAGCAATTGAGCAGACTCTACTTACTGCAATATTACTACTGCGTAATGATATTAATTTACAAAATACACAAAACTTAGGTCAGTCCAACTCTGGAAATATTAATATACGGGCGACTAAATCAGTAGTCATGAGTAGTATATCACCCACTGATAAAAACCGTCAGAACATAATATCAACTGAAACTCTAGGTGCAGGAAAAGCCGGAACTTTCACTTTAGAAACAGGAGAATTCATTGCCCGTGATGGTTCAGTAATCTCAACTAAAACTACAAGTTCCGGTGATGGCGGAAACTTAATAATCAAAGCTGACGCAGTTGAATTAACTGATAATGCCCAAATTGTTGCCCTGAGTGAAGGAACAGGAAAAGCGGGTAATATTAATTTGAATGCCGCAAGAAATTTAATTGCAACTAATAGTAATATTTCTACCTCCTCGATACAATCTTCTGGAGGAAATATCAATATTAATGCAGAAAATATCCGCCTTTTTGGTAACAGCGACATTCGCACTAATGTTTTTACTGGCGCTGGTGGAGGCGGTGATATTACTCTAAGTGCCAATTCAATTATTGCCCTTGATGATAGCGATATTCTCTCATTTGCCAGCGATGGTCAAGGCGGGGATATTAGATTCAACACCCGTGCATTTCTCAGTTCTCCCCTCTATCGTCCTACTGCTTTTACAACTGATACTGCTACCATAAATACACTTAATGACAATCAACAAGTAGATGTCAATGCCAGTGGTGCAGTTTCAGGAACTATTACCGGAGTACCCGACATCAGCTTTCTGCAAAACAGTTTGACAGAACTACCAGAAAATGCAATTGATACCAACGCTTTACTCGCCAATAGTTGTATTGTCAGACGGAATAATCAACAAGGTGGTAGTTTTTTTGTCACCGGTTCTGGCGGTTTACCCGAACGTCCTGGTGATGCACCACTTTCACCATATTCCACTGGAACTATGCAGTCTGTCTCAAATCAAAACAATTCGTCTACAAGAAATATTTCCCGTTCAAGATGGAAAATTGGTGACCCCATAATTGAACCGCAAGGAATATATCGACTATCAAATGACAAGGTTGTTTTAAGCCGTGAATGTTCTTAATTAATAGGAAGTTCGTATTCATACCAATTCTTTATAAAGATGCGCCTAATTATTCTCCGACATAGCGAATTATCTTTAAAAAATCTCTGTGTACCTTTGCGTTGAAAAAAAGTGGCATATTTGGCGCAGCTTGACAAACAAATGGTATCAGAACTTCAGCCGTTATTTTCTAAATATAGGACTTATAATCGTGAAGTTTAGTAAAGTGTGTTAACTTTCCCCGAATTTAATACCTATATCTTATGGTAGAAGGAAAACAGTATTGTAATTTCTAAGCTAGTTATTAACTTTTCTGATGGATTAATTTATGCTGAACATTATTGCTTGGATAATTCTGGGTTTGATTGCCGGAGCTATAGCAAAAGCTATCTATCCCGGTCGTCAAGGTGGTGGAATCATTGCAACTATGGTACTGGGTATTATAGGTGCTGTAGTTGGCGGAATATTAGTTACTCTTTTAGAGACTGGTAGATTTCAATTGGCTGCCGCATCCCTGAGTATCCCTGGTATAATTGTTGCCGTCATTGGTGCAATCATCGCTATCTTTATATGGAATTTAGTGTCTAATCGTGCTACTTATTAATTGAATCAAATTGCTAGAAAAATTCTAATTGGAGCTAAGTTGTTAGCTAATTTTGCCCAAATAAAAAAAACTCCACTTCATCGAAGTTAGTGGAGTAGTTAATGTTAAAATACCTGAAATGAATCTGCACTAAAATTATGAATTACATTGCATAGGCTACACTAGCTTAAAGCTTTCTTGATTTCATCTTTGATGTTTTCTACAACGTGAATACCTTGGGCTTCGGCTTGCTTTGCTTGTCCTTCAGCTTTATCTTGGGGATTACCAGTTACTTCACCCACAATCTCTTGAATTTTTCCTTCTATATTTTTTGCAGTCGCTTCGATTCTTTTTTCGGCACTCATGGTTTTATCTCCGGCTTGTAGTTAGTCAAGTTACTACTAAATGTAATAGCAATGTATTGTTTGTTACTTCCATCAAGGGGGAGAAAAATTATGCAAAGTATAATATCTTAAGATGGATGCCAAATGGTGCAACACCGCATAGTCTAAAATGTAGGTGATGGATAATAGAGAATTTATATATTTTGAAGAAAAAGTCACGATACAATCAGCAGATAGATATCTAGGGGCGTACAACCATACGCCCCTATCGCTTTGGCAATTTCCATCAAAAGCAAATTTTCACAACAAAGGAAAGTCAAGGAGTGGCAACAAAACGTCATAAAAACATCTGGAAAAGCGAAATTAATGACATCATTCGCGGTGCGTGTGGAGGTTTTTTATTTGGCATACCTTTGCTGTACACAATGGAGGTCTGGTGGATTGGATCGCTGGCAAAACCACAACTGATGATGATGGCCATCGCCCTGATGTTTATTGTGGTTTTCTTGCTCAACCAAACAGAAGGTTTTCGCAAACGCAGATATACTTGGGAAGCTCAACAAGCTGCAATGGATACTGTAGAAGCAATGGCCATTGGAATAATTTGCTCTACCTTTGTGCTGCTACTATTGCGAGAATTGACCCTAGAAACTTCCCTGAGAGAATCTTTAGGTAAAATTATTTTTGAAAGTGTACCTTTCACTCTTGGCGTAGCATTAGCCAACCAGTTTTTGGGAGACACTAGAAACGGCAATGGCGACGAGGAAACAATACCTGGCAAATATGATAAAGCTAAGAAAAACGAAAGCGAAATAGATGCCACTTTAGCAGATATAGGTGCAACTTTAATTGGTGCGATCGTTGTTGCATTTAACATTGCGCCAACAGATGAAATTACCATGTTAGCCGCCGCCGCTTCACCGCTTTGGGAATTAGCAATTATCGCTGCATCTTTGCTGATTTCTTATAGCATTGTATTTCAAGCAGGCTTTTCTGACCAGCGAAAGCGAAGACAGCAAAAAGGAATTTTCCAAAGGCCATCTAGCGAAACTATCATGTCTTATCTAGTATCACTACTAGCAGGTGCTTTTATGCTGTGGTTCTTTCAAAAGTTGACTTTTAGCGACCCCTGGACAATGTGGTTAGACCACACCTTAATGTTAGGTTTACCTGCGACTATTGGCGGCGCAGCTGGTAGGTTAGCGATATGACTAAAACAGAACAAAAACCAAAGCGTTCTTTTGCTGAGTGGGTAACATTCACTATTGCCTCGTTTATCCTAGCCATCATTGTAAGTTTAGTAGTCTACACTTGGCTAAACGAAAAAAACCAACCTCCTATTATTTCTGTCAGTAAAAAAGAGACGATCCGCGAAATTAATGGGCAATTTTATGTACCTTTTGAAGTCGCAAATACTGGAGGAGGCACAGCCGAGTCAGTTCAAATTATTGCTGAGTTAGTAATTGATGGCGAAGTTGCAGAATCAGGAGAACAACAAATTGACTTTTTATCTAGTCGAGAAACAGAAGAAGGCGCATTTGTATTCAGCAAAAACCCCAGCAAAGGTAAATTAAATCTGCGTATTGGTAGTTATAAATTGCCATAATGCAAGAGAATTCAGGAGTCAGAATTCAGAATTCTGAATTTTTAATTTTTATCCTCATATTAGACCTGTTGCATAGACTTCTTGCATAAGTCGGGTAAAGGGGGAAAGGTTTGGTATTTTCCCTTTTCCCTTTGACCACAAGAGTCCAAAAAGCACTTTTGCAAGAACTCTATTCAATAATGCCTAAAATATTAGTATTTATAGTTTATCTACTGCTAAAACTTGTTTAACAAAAGACTCTATCCATTGCAAATATTCTGAACCTCCTACTACTGCGGTATTATTATGCTCCGCAGTTGGAACTAAAAATAGTTGCTTTGGTTCGGGAGCAGCAGCATAAAGTTTTTCGCTCATAAAAGAAGGTACAGCTGAATCAGCAACGCCATGAATGAATAAAACAGGTATTTTTAAGTTTGGCAATTTTTTAATAGATTCAAATCGCTGTGTCAAAATTAAATCTACAGGAAACATCCAAAATTTTTTTCGATAAGTAATTAAATCGCGGATGGATGTAAAAGAGCTTTCCACGATTAAACCAGCAGCTTGTGGCTGTTTCACTGCTAAATCGATGGCTATTGCACCCCCCAAAGAATGACCATAAATAAAAATTTGCCTGGGTGAAATTTGTTGTTGCTGTACTAAGTAATTCCAAGCTGTGGCTGCATCCTCGTAAACCCGCTTTTCATTGGGAAAAGAACCTCCACTGCGGCCATAACCCCGATAATCAATTAGTAACACTGAAAATCCTAACTGATAAAATCGATTGGCGTGAGCTACATTTGCGCCAATATTAATGCCGTTACCGTGCAAATATAGCAACACCTTGGCATTTGGTTGCTTAGTTTTTATCCACCAACCATGAATGCGTTCTAACTTACCTGTTTTTGCAGCTACAGGTAACCAAACTTCTTCGTAAGGGAGATTAAAAAACTCCGGTGTCTTTTCAATCACAGGAGTGGGAAAGAAAATGAATCGAGTTTGGCTGATAAAAAGAAATAGACAAATGCCTAAGTAACTAAACGCCGTAATTATCCCAGCCCAGAGTAGCATTCGTGTAAATACTGGTATTATAAATTGCAGTTTGTCACTTTTCATTCATCCCCGATTTTGTTTTTTTGAGTGTATATTATAACAAAAAAAATACTGAATATAACTGCTTTAGCATTTTAAAATACGCGATTAAGCCATAACAAAAAAAATTTATCTAAAAATCAAATATTTAGTAAATTTACGTATGCAAGTTTAAGTCTTCATCAATGAAAGTAGAGTTAGTCCATATCAGGAGAAGACTGTGACACCCTTAAACGAAGCTCAACTAGAGCAACTAAAGGAAATCAGCACACACTTGCGACAAGTGAGGCAACAAAAATCCATACGCATCGAAGAAATAAGTGAAAAAACAATGATTCGATTAGGCGTTTTGGAAGCATTAGAACATGAGCGATTTGAAGAACTACCAGAGCCTATTTTTCTCCAAGGATTCATCCGTCGTTATGGAGATGCCTTAGGCCTAGATGGAAATGCTTTATCGCACATGCTGATAGCGAATGTTGTCCGCCAAGACCCTAAAAATACTCATAAAAATTTAGATAAAAAACGCAATACATATATACCTCTTCTTATTACCTATATTTTATTATTACTAAGTGCGTCTGCTGGTCTTCTTCATACACTTAATCCACGCCTGACAGCTGAATCAGTGACTCCAGAAGATAACAATCAGCAGTCGATAGTTAGTAATCAGTGAAGGCAAACAGGGCATGGGGAAAGGGAAAGGGGAAAACGAGAAAGATTAAATTTATTCCTTTCCCCTTTCCCCTTTAACCTTTAACCTTTTCCCCTACCTCATGCCCATTTTTAAGATATTTGCGGTTTACGCAGATGCCAATTGGTGGATTGCTCATAAGCATGAGCTACCTGAAAAAGCTGGTCTTCTCGTAGTACATTACCAATTAGCTGTAATCCTATGGGTAACCCTCCATCGTCAAAACCACATGGCAAGCTGATGCTAGGTAAGCCAGCAAGATTGACGGGAATAGTCATTAAGTCATTTAGATACATGCTTAAGGGGTCAGTAGTTTTTTCCCCTGCTTTAAATGCTGTTGTGGGAGATGTGGGACAAACTAACACATCAACTTTACCAAAAGCTTTTTCAAAGTCTTGCTTAATCAGTGTCCGGACTTTTTGAGCTTTTAAATAATAGGCGTCGTAGTAGCCAGCGGAAAGGGCGTAAGTGCCGATCATAATCCGGCGTTTGACTTCTGTGCCAAAACCATTGGCACGGGTACGGGTGTACATAGATAGCAGATTATCGGCATCAGCGGCTCGGTAACCGTATTTAACGCCATCGTAACGAGCTAGGTTAGCTGAGGCTTCCGATGGAGCGATGATGTAGTAAGTTGGCAAGCCATAACGAAAGCGCGGACACGAAATTATATGAATTTCTGCTCCCAAGCTTTGTAGTTGGTCAACAGCTTTGGTAACAGCTTGTTCTACTACAGAATCTAGACCTTCGCCAAAAGTTTCTTTAATGATACCAATTCTCAGTTGGCCTCTTGGTTTAAAGTCTGGTTTTAAGTGAGCAGCGTAGTTGGGAATGGAAACTTTGAGGCTAGTGGAATCTTTGGGATCGTAACCTGCGATCGCATTCAATAATATCGCAGCATCTTCTACTGTGTTTCCAAATGGCCCAATTTGATCTAAAGATGAAGCATAAGCCACCAAACCATAACGCGAAACCAAGCCATAAGTTGGTTTCATCCCCACAACACCGCAAAAAGATGCAGGTTGACGAATGGAACCCCCAGTATCAGAACCGAGAGCAACCACACATTCTTCGGCTGCTACCGCAGCAGCAGAACCACCAGAAGAACCACCAGGGACTCGTGACAAATCCCAAGGGTTAGCCGTAATTTGGTAGGCCGAGTTTTCTGTGGAACTACCCATCGCAAACTCATCTAAATTAGTTTTACCCACCATCACCGCTCCAGCATCAGCCAGTTTTTGTGTCACTGTTGATTCATAAGGCGGCACAAAATTTTCCAAAATCCGGGAGCCGCAGGTGGTGGTAATGCCCTTGGTACACATATTGTCCTTAATCCCCACTGGAATCCCTGCTAGCAGTCCGATTTGTTCTCCAGCAGCGATTTTGGCATCCACAGTACCCGCCTGCTCTAATGCCCGTTCTGCCGTCACACATAAAAAACTGTGCAGTTTCGGCTCTAACGCTTGAATGCGCTCTAAAGCTTCTTGGGTAATTTCAACAGCAGAACGTTCTTTTTTTACTAGCTGTTCGTGCAACTCGCGGATGGATGCCATGATTGCTCTCTTTGTGACTCAAGTCCTTGATTTTAGTACATATTGAATGGAGGGTAAAGGGGAAAGGGGGAAAGGGGGAAAGGGGAAAGGGGAAAGRGGAAAGGGTAAAGGGGAAAGGGGAAAGGGGAAAGGGGAAAGGCGCAAAGTTGGAGCGGAGGAGACCTCCGATCCAAACTTTGTAAAAGAGGACAAGGACGGATCTTTCCTTTCCCCTTTGCCCCTTACCCTTTTCCCTGTGGCCCTTTAGCGTTACTATCTCCCATGCCCCATGCCCCATGCCCTATGCCCTATGCCCTATGTCCAAATACAAGCGAATTAGTATCTATTTAAATGTGTTTAATAAGCTTTTAAAACATTAGTTATCTGCTTATTAACTGCTTACTTATTCGTTTATTAAACTTTTGATATATTGTGATTAATTTTGTGTAAGAGTATAGCAATGTTTTATTGCGTTGAAGAGTTGTATTATTGATAATACTTAATTTACAATTTTCATCATTTTATCAATTAATTAATTTTGTTTGCAAAATTTGTTTGGAAAGGGGGTAGGATGGTAAAAATATTAACACGCAAATATATAGGCAGGCAAAATGTCTATGATATTGGGGTAGAACGCGACCATAATTTTGCGATTAAAAGCGGTTTAATAGCTTCTAATTGCTTCAATAAATCCCATTCAACTGCCTACGGTTATGTAACTTATCAAACAGCATATTTAAAAGCTAATTATCCATTGGAATATATGGCGGCACTGTTGACGGCAAACAGTGGTGATACAGATAAGGTACAAAAATACATTACTAACTGTACAAATATGGGTATTCCCATAGATCCGCCAGATATCAATCGTTCTGGTGTTGATTTCACGCCGACAGGAGGAAAGATTTTGTTTGGCTTTTCGGCTGTACGTAATGTGGGACAAAATGCGATCGCCAGTATTTTGTCAGCGAGAAATGAAACAGGAGAGTTTAAATCTCTGGCAGATTTTTGCGATCGCGTGGATTTACGTGCAGTTAACCGCCGTACTTTAGAGTCACTTATATATTGTGGAGCCTTTGATAAAATTGAAACTAACCGTCAACAGTTAATTAATGACCTAGAATTAGTATATGATTGGGCACAATCTCGCGCTAAAGATAGAGCTAGCGGTCAAGGGAATCTCTTTGATTTATTAGGTGATGGATTTTCTCAAACTCCAAATAAAAGAGTAAATAATGCCTTTGAAACTGCTCCCAAGTCTACAGCTGTGGCGGATTTTCCTCCACAAAAAAAATTACAAATGGAGAAAGAATTATTAGGTTTTTATGTATCAGATCATCCACTCAAATCTTTACGACAAATAGCACCACTTTTGACTCCAATTAATCTTTCACAACTGGGAGAGCAAAGGGAAGATGCAAGACTTTGTGCAGTTGTTATGTTGAATAACGTCAAAAAGGTTGTTACCAAAAAAGGCGATCAAATGGCAATTTTGCAAATAGAAGACTTAACTACACAAGTAGAAGCTGTAGTTTTTCCCAAAACTTATGAACGTATTAGTTCGTTACTCCAGGTTGATACCAGATTAATTATTTGGGGAAAAGTAGATCGACGTGACGATCAAACTCAATATATCGTTGAAGACGTAGAACCAGTAGAAACAGTTCAAATGGTAATGGTGGAATTAAATCCCCAGCAAGCAGTGAATATTGAAGAATTACATCGGTTAAAAACAATTTTGCAAGAGCATTCACCAGATAAAGAAAAAGCGAAAATGCCAGTAATTGGAGTTATACAAACTGAAAATTCGCGTAAACTTGTTCGCTTGGGTTGGCAATTTTGCGTACAAGATTCTAGGATTACTGTCCAAGCTTTACAAAACGCCAGATTTTCTGCTCATATCAAATCGCTGACTGGTAGCTGAATATTAAAAGTGAAAAATCCACTAGTACTGTAAGTAAATTAAGTTAACGGTTTTACTGAACTGTCAACAGTAAATTGCCTTAAGTATTTAGGGATTTGGAAGTTTTTTTTAGTTACTTATGCGGATGGAATAGAACTTAAGAAAATGGTATCTTTTTATGCCATGAACCTTGAGGCTGCGACTGGGGGAAGGAGTTATAACTTGATGATCGTCAACGAGCTACATAAATTTGTTTCATACTGTAAAAGAATTCAACCCCAAACTCAGGAGGATATTCAAAAATTTTTTGAAGGGGTGCTGTTGTTTCCTTATGATAAGGAACTTTTGTTGCAGGCTTATTTATTTTTGAATATTAAAGACTTGTTTCCCTCATGCGCGGAATTGTTGTTGTTTGAAAAATCACCAATATCAGATTATACAGATTTGGGTAAATGTGATTTTGTTTACTTAACCTATAAAGGCAGTCTGTTTTTAATTGAAACTAAGTTTATTGATACAGAAGCAACCGGAGCAACAGAAAGAAAAAGAAGAAATAAACACAGAAATAAGGTATTTGAGCAAGTTATTACCTTAAAAGGTCGATTTAGCGAATATTGGAATATGAGACTAGACCAATTAGAATGTGGAGTTTTCACAACAGATCCAGAAGTCGCTTGGCGCGGAAATGGTGTGAATGTCATCTCGAAATCAATATCTATAGACCATTTGGAAAAATGGCGAAGAAATTATCACACTGTTGAAAAAGGTATTGAAGTCAGCAAACGTTATTAAATTCAACTCAAAATTCATTCTCTATCAACATAAGTTTGCTCTATGGCAATCATATTTGATTTTATATTCCCAGTGTTTAGACCCCGGACTTGTCAAAGAAGTCTGGGGTTTAAGTTTTAGGTTGTTGACTGTTCGCTGTTGACTGCTGACTGTCAACGGTCAACGGTCAACAGTCTTCTATGGAATATTTTTTTACTTGGAAGTTTCTTAAATAGCGATCGCCAACACTAGTATTGAATCTAACCAACTAGTAAAAATAATTTTGTCTTTGTTCAACTATTAATATCTTTGACCCGGAAAATATGTCAGATTACTGGAATAAGTACCAAACGTCTGACAGGAAAACCAAAAAAAATGAAAATTTGGTCTACTATTGCTGTGCTAGCTTCTTCTTGGCTCATATTTGGGGTGATATCTTCCAAGCCAATTAACGCTATTTCTGTTGTAGGACAAAACGCCACGTCATTTCCTACACCAAGCAGCCTGAAAAAGATTACTGTTAGTAACGCTGAGTTTGGATTGAAGAGAGTTGACACCAAAGGTAACGTTACCATTTTCCAGACAACAACAGTCCCACTCCAGGAAGGAAACGTTTACGGATGGCGAATGAAACTCAAAAATTATCAAGGTGAAGTCAAATGGCGCGAAGTTTTGCGTTTACCAAAACCTCCACAAACTTGGGGTACAGATAACGGTGAAAACTTTTCAATTTCCGCAGACGGTACCACATCTATAACCAGGCGCACACAGCCTGCTACCGACGGCGTGATTGAGAATTTTTGGACGATCGCTCCTGGCGATCCACTTGGTAAATATAAAATAGAAGTCTATATTGACGACCGTTTAATTAATACTTTTGAGTTTGAAGTGATTCCAGTTAAGCGGATATAAAAGAGACTGGGGAGATGGGGAGATGGGGAGATGGGGAGATGGGGAGATGGG
>NZ_LAHA01000030.1 GCF_002608075.1 Nostoc linckia z4 | reverse complement strand
ATGCCCAATGCCCAATGCCCAATGCCCAATGCCCAATGCCCAATGCCCAATGCCCAATGCCCAATTTATAAAACTTTTGTATAGATAACGACCAACATCGCCTGATTGTCAAGTATTTTGTTGAAATTAGAAATACATGCTTGACCTCTACACTAATACCCTGTGTTAGATTGAGCATACTGACTATAAATTTTCCCTCTGACGCAGCTGTCATTATGGTGATTACAAAAAATAGGCTTGTTTTGGGTGCTACGGTAGTAACACTCTCTACGATCGCAGTTACTAGCCTTGGCATTCACTCACGAGGTCAGGCTTTATTTAAAGCAAGTCCCAAAGAACTAGTAGATGAAGTTTGGCAAATAGTCCAACGCCAATATGTAGATGGTACTTTTAATCAGGTAGATTGGCAGGCTGTTCGTAACGAGTACGTGAAGAACAAGTCCTACAGTAATCAAGAGGAAGCTTATAAGTCCATTCGGGAAATGCTTAAAAAGCTAGATGACCCATACACCCGATTTATGGATCCAAAGGAATTCCAGAATATGCAAGTGGATACCTCTGGAGAATTGACAGGAATTGGTATCACAATCAGTCAAGATGAAAAAACCAAGCAACTGGTTGTAATTGCCCCAATTGAAGATACGCCAGCTTTTAAAGCTGGTATTTTGGCCAAAGATATCATCCTCAAAATTGATAACAAAAGCACTAAGGGGATGGATACAAATCAGGCAGTATCTTTGATTCGAGGTGAAGCCGGAACCCAAGTCATCCTAACCATTCAGCGAAACGGTCAGACAAGGCAATTTAACATCAAACGGGCGCGGATCGAAATTCATCCAGTTAAATATTCTCAAAAGCAAACCCCAGCAGGTAACCTTGGTTACATTCGTCTGAACCAATTCAGTGCCAATGCTGGTAAAGAAATGCAAGCCGCTATCAGAGATTTAGAAAGCAAAAAGGTATCTGGATATATCCTCGATTTACGTGGAAATCCAGGGGGTTTATTATTCTCTAGTATAGAAATTGCCCGGATGTGGTTAAATAAAGGCACAATCGTTTCCACCATTGACCGTGGAGGGGAGCGAGAACGAGAGGTGGCAAACGGACGGGCCCTAACAAATAAACCTTTGGTGGTATTAGTAGATAAAGGTTCGGCTAGTGCCAGTGAAATCCTGTCAGGAGCTTTGCAGGACAATAAGCGTGCAGTTTTAGTTGGTACTCAAACCTTTGGTAAGGGATTAGTACAATCAGTACGTCCCCTAGAAGATGGCTCCGGTTTAGCGGTGACCATTGCAAAATACCACACACCGAGCGATCGCGATATCAATAAACATGGCATCGATCCAGATGTGAAAGTAGATTTAAGTGATGCTCAGCGACAAGACTTGTGGCTCAATGAACGTGACAAACTCGCTACCCTACAAGACCCCCAATTCGCTAAAGCAGTGGAAGTAATGCGTAAACAACTTGCTGCCAAAGGCACAGCTACAGCGGAAAAATAACTTCTTTGGGTATGAGGCATAGAGGGCAGGGGAAAAGGTTAAAGGTTAAAGGGAAAAGGAATAAATTTAATCTTTCCCCTTTTCCCCGGTTGGTGAGCTTGTCGAACCATACCCTTTTCCCTTTCCCCATAACCTGTTTGCCCCGCTCAAACTGGTTGACACTTCCCACTTCTAATGAGTCCGATACGGCGGGCGATCGCTTCTTCTTGGGAACTATAAGGCCCCCACTGTTCTAAAATCTCTGAATTGTCCTCTTCTATTTGATGGCTGGGGACTATTTCGCAATTACCAATAGAAAGCTTGACAATATACCATTGTTGTGTATTATCCATAGTGGACGTTCTTTAATAAAGATAGATAGATCGAGAAAAATTTAATATTGCAGTCGCTTCACTATCTGCAAAAGAGCTAGGTTGACTAATGCTTACAAATTTAACAGAAATGCTCCCACTCCATGTCGGTGAAACCGGAAACCATAAATGTATTTAAAGTTGAATTTAGCGATCGCTTTTCCCAAACTTCACTATCCTACTGTTGGGGAACTCCAAAAAATAAATTATTCCAGTTAATGCGTTGACTGTTAACGGTTCACAGTTAACAGTCAACAATAGTAACGGAATCTTTTTTACTTGGAAGTCCCTTGGATTAAATTGCGTTTTATCTTGTAACGATACTTGAAGGAATAGTATTTCAGGACTTACGCACAGGTAACGGAGAATCGTAGACGCGTTAGCGAAGCGGTAGCAACGTTCGCGCAGCGTCTCGCAGAAAAGGAGCCTCAGCGGCTTGCCGCAGGCTACCACAGAGGACGCAGCGAAAAGTCGGAGCGCCGGCTTCCGGCGTACACCGAAGGGGTTGCCGCAGGCATCTGAACTTTTCAAGACAGAGGGCACGGAGAAATAAGAGCAAGAGAGAGTTTTTGCGTAAGTCCTGTATTTATCTAAGAATAATGATAAATTTTTTCAATAAAATCTATATTTTTGTAACTCACTTGTCTAGGTGTAGTAGCTCTAATACTGATTCTGACGTTTTTTGCTGCTTACCTAACCAACTGAATGATTACCTTGACTAATCAATGAGGTTAAGAGAGACTAACTAAAGACTGATGTATGGACTGGTAAGATTAATAAATTTTGTAAAGATTCTGAGATATATATATTGAAAGATGGAACATTGGTTAACAAATGGCAAGTTTGTGTCTAAGTAAAAATGTTCCGATGGCTATATTTGTAGCCTTCTGCTAAGGCAGTAGAATTCAAATGTACTTATCGTGGTTGGCCAAGAGCATGGAGACATTAGAGTTCATAATCTATCCAGATGGTCGGGTACAAGAAAAAGTCACTGGCATTGTGGGTGCTTCTTGCGCTGAGGTTACAGCAGCAATAGAAGCGCAGCTGGGGCAAGTACTTAAGCATGAGCCAACCTCAGAATACTTCGCCGCCAAGGTGCAGCAATCGAACGTGGCGAACACCCAAACCACTCACAGCGATTGGTAAGTTTTCCCTGTAGTTTAGTGTCATTTAATTCAAACCACCATGTCACACTTTAGCCAAATTAAGACTCAAATCCGTAACCTTGATTCTTTGAAAGATGCTCTGACTGAATTAGGTATAGACTGGAAGCCAGGCCCAAACCAAGTACGTGGCTATCGCGGTCAAACTCATCCTGCGGAAGTGACTATCGAGCAGGAAAATGGCTGCGACATCGGCTTTAGATGGAATGGCAAAGAATACGAACTGGTGGCTGACTTGCAATATTGGCAGCAAAATCTTTCTGTGGATGGATTTTTGCGCCAGGTAACACAGCGCTATGCTTACCAAACAGTAATGAAAGAAACTGCTCGTGTTGGCTTTCAAGTCGCTGAAGAACAAAAAAATGAAGATGGTTCAATTCGCCTGGTAGTACAACGCTGGAGTGCGTAATGGCTGATTTTCTGCCGTCGCCGGAAGAAGAAGATAACCGTTCCGGTTTGGAACCAGAACTAGGGGGTTTTTTACGGGATGCCCCAGAACGTTCTGGTTTAGAACCGGAACTTGGTGGTGTGTTTCGTCAAACAGGTGTTTATGTTGACGAAATTACCTGTATTGGTTGTAAGCACTGCGCTCATGTTGCGCGTAACACCTTTTACATTGAACCAGATTATGGGCGATCGCGAGTAATTCGCCAAGATGGGGACGCCGAAGAAATCATCCAAGAAGCAATTGACACTTGTCCGGTTGATTGCATCCATTGGGTTGATTACACTGAACTCAAAAAGTTAGAAGAAGAGCGCAAATATCAAGTAATTCCTGTAGTAGGTTATCCGGTGGAACAAGCGGTGGCTGCTAGCGAACGGCGACGTAAAAAGCAAAAGTTAAGGAGCAAGAAATCCCGTTATTAAGATAAAAAAATTAAACCAATAAATATAGTAAAGGACTGGTAGAGCCAGTCCTTTAATTTTTTAACACCAAGCATATTGCTTGATAATTGAGCATTGGACAAAAAATATCCCCTACTTGACAAGCGTAGTTGGCAATAGACGCAAAAAGTAGGGGTTTGTAGAATTTTATTTTATTGTTAAAACTACTTAACAGACACAGCATCGACATCAATGGTGCTTGCAGTGGAGGTAGTACCCTCAGTGGTATTTGATGCTTCGGTATTTAAATTACCTTTACGAGCTTTCCAGCCTTCAATCACTAACCCAGATACTTCACTTACCAGCAGAGTCAAAAGGAAAACATCATCAATCTGCCCAACGATGGGAAAAACATCAGGGAGAATATCAAATGGGCTTGCCAAATAAACTAATGTACCTAAAACTACCCACCAGCGGTATTTAGGGTTACGAAGCAAATCACGATACCAGGTATAAACTGATTGAATTGAAAATTTCATATCTTGAACCTCCAGTTATTTTTAATTCTGACAAATTATCTTCTAAACTCCCGGTGGGAATAACCGTCCCAATTAGTCTGGAAGACGCTACAAATCCAGAGGGGAGTGGGGAGATGAGGGCAGGGGAGGTAGGGGAAAAGGTTAATGGTTAAAGGGAAAAGGAATAAATTTAATCTTTCCCCTTTTCCCCTTTTCCCCTTACCCCTTTCCCTTTCCCTATGCCCTATGCCCATTAATCTCTAAAATTAATAATGCTTGGGGATAGTTGCTTTAGTTTTGGAGGGAGGAAATTTAAACAGTGGATATCTTAGATTTGTTTTATAAGGGCGGGCCAGCGATGTGGCCTTTGCTGGTTCTGTCAATTTTGTCTTTGAGTGTAATTTTTGAGCGTTTGTGGTTCTGGCTGCGAATTTTAACTCAAGAAAAGCAAATAGTCGATCGCGTCCTAGATGCTGCCCATGATGATTGGCAAGTGGCTGCTGATATTGCAAGACAAGCAAATAATCAGCCTGTGGGGCGTTTTCTTTATGCACCTTTACACTTGGGCAAAAGCGATGCGGAAACCTTTCGCTTAGCTTTGGAGTCCACAGCCGAAGATGAATTAGCTGGAATGCGGCGGGGCGAAAAACTTTTAGAAGCGGTAATTGCCCTGGCACCACTACTAGGATTATTGGGTACAGTTTTGGGTTTAATCCAGTCTTTGCGGGCAATTCGGATTGGGGATTTGGGAACTGAATCTACTGCTGGGGTAACTACTGGTATTGGTGAATCGTTGATTAGTACAGCAGCAGGACTAATAGTTGCCATCATTAGCTTGGTATTCTATCGCCTATTTCAAGGTTTTGTAGTTAACCAAGTCAAAGTTTTTCGTCGGGCAGGGAATGAGTTGGAATTACTTTACCGCCAGTCTCCGCCAGATTTTAGTAATATTACATCACCAGTTGTGCGAGACAATTTAACCCTACCGCGCAAACAAGGGAAAAACAGGTTTTCTGAACCTCCCCAACCCCCGAATTCACCTGAATAGTAGTCAAAAATTCAACTTCTAAACCAGGCTATTAAATTGAGAAAATGAAAGTTAATCTGCATACTCCCATCGAAGAAGTCCAAATTCAAATCATTCCTTTAATTGATGTTGTTTTTTGTATTTTGACTTTTTTTTTGTTAGCGGCACTACAATTTACACGCCAACAGGCAATAAATGTTGATTTGCCGAAAGCCAGCACCAAATCTGTATCTGCGATCGCATCACAAAGCGGCAATCAGATTGTAACCATCGATGCCGTTGGCAACACTTACATAGAAAAACAACCCGTAAAACGTGACGATTTGGCACAAAGGTTAAAACTTTACCTGCAAGCAAATCCCAATGGCGTTATAGTGCTGAATGCTTCCCGCACAGCAACTTATAATGATGTGATTGAAACACTAGATTTGCTGCGGCAAGTAGGGGGCGATCGCGTTTCTTTAGGAATTATTCCTGGCCCATCTCAACCACCAACGAACCCACTCAACCAATCTCCTGTGCCTTCTTTCCCAGTTAATCCCGGTGAAGCACCAGTTCCAGGCATCAACCCTGAAGGTAATCTTACCCCCAGATTTCCCTCCGTGCCGGGACAAAACATCAGCCCGATTAATCCCGATATTTCCAACCCAGCAGTACCTGTAGCACCTGGAAGCCAATCTACTCCAAAAAGGTGAAATGGGGCGGGTTGACTGGTGACTGGGGCATGTGGCAGAGGGGCAGAGGGGAAAAACTCATCTCCCCTTCTCCCCTGCTTTCTGCCTCCTTATTTCCCCGGTTCCTAAACCTAAAGATATCCAGAATAAAATTTGAGTAGAGAAAAAAATTCTGTTAATTTACAAATAATTGGTTGAGTTTTAAAGATTGATCCATAGGTAGGCTGAGTAGCTTATCATCAGTTGCCATTCACGTTTCAGGGGTTGTGGCATGAATATAGTGACGCTTTTAATTGTTTGGATAGTAACAGCTATCAGCTTGTTAATAATTAGTAAATTGCCTGTGGGAGTTGAAATTGATACTCCAGGCAAAGCCTTCTTTTCCGCAGCTGTACTAGGTATTGTAACAGCAATAGTCCGACCGATTTTAAGCCTTGTCTTCGCAGTACCAAATTTACTGACGTTCGACTTGTTGTCCAGCATTTTCACTTTTATGATTGCTGTAGTTTGTTTTAGTATTGCGGCTTGGTTAGTGGAAGGATTTCGTTTGCGCTACGGGGTTTGGAGTGCTGTTATTGGAGCATTTGCACTGACTGTAATTAACAGCTTAATCTACAAAATATTGGGTGTATAAAATTAAAAGTTAGGAGTTAGGAGTTAGGAGTTGAAGAAAATTCTACATTCCAAATTCAAAACTTAATAGGAGTTAAGAGTTAAACAAGATTTTGCATTCTAAATTCCTAACTCCTCACTCTTAACTCCTAACTTCTCATTCATCACTATTCATTGGAATTTGGGGGAGCAACTTGAGTAGTTGATTGTTGTTTGCGTTGTTCGCGCTTTTTGCGATCTGCTGAAAGCATATCTGCCATTACTGCCAGTGCTTGCACCATTTTGTCTAGATTAGAACGGTATAGTTCCAAATCCTTGATGAATTTATCATCAGATAAATGTAACCCAGCAGCGATAGCTTTCAATGCTTCGGTGAGTCGTTTTTCATCTTTGACTAGTTCTGCATCTGATAATTCCAACAGAGAAAATACACCGATTGCAAACAACCGATTGTATTTAAAGTTAGAATTATTGGCGATCGCTTGCAATTGTGCTTGCAAGTCAGCATCTCTATCTAAGTTACTGGTTTGACTCAGCCAAGCAATTAAATCTTGAATTGGCAAATCTTTAGCTACATTTCGCAATCTTTCAGCATCTTGTCGATAGCGTTGCGGGTCTTGTTCTATAGCCTGACATAGGGCGTTAAAAATAGATTCTCGATCCCGTTCTGGTTGATAGCCTTCCATGAAGCGGTCAAAAGTAGTGACGACGCCCAAGGCATAAATTGGATTGTAGCTAAAATCAATATTTACTGACAGCAGATGCATTTCCACCATCAATTCTTCTACTACCCGACGGTAAATAGTGTTAATCGGACGGGTATGCAGATTGTAGAAAGTTCGCTTTGTATCAGAGACAGTACGGACGTTATTCACAAAGAAAATCTTAAGGGCGACGTATTCTTATTTTCCCGCTTAAAGGGTACTTTGCCAAGTTAAGGTTTTCGTTAGCGACACTCTACAGACCGAAAACTTTTCCACAAGAACTGTCATTTTATCCATATACAGCGTTTTTCAGGTAAATGAAAAGTACACCACAGGTAGGGGCAAACGCCTGTAGTTCAAGGGAAGTTTGAGCCTACAGCTTTACAATTATCTGTATCTCACAAAGTGTAATGAAAATTTTTTACCACAAAAAAAATAAAAATAATAATTCACAATTGACAGTCAATTTAGTCTAAAATTTAAAATCAAGTCAAAAAAGCGGCTGAAATTTAGCTAAATCTTACAAAAGAAACTTGCCATCCTCCCAAAAAATGGAGAGCGCCGAAAGCCGACGCTCTTAAGTTCGTAGTGATTGTCAACCACGAATATCTTCAAATTTGACAAGACCATCGCCAAAATTTTTCGGTCTAATGACAGTTTCTTTTACAATATAAAGAAATCAAAATCAGTTTGTGAGTTAATAGCCACAAGGGCTAAAAACAACTTTAAAAACTCATCAATCTCCTTTATGAACTTCTCGCCACAGTTGATTGCTTTAGGTGAGTACCTAGCCGGTGAATTTGACAATCGAGAACAAGCCATAGCAGAACCAGTTTGGTATGTCCACCTGCGCCTGTGGCAAAGACCAGTTAATCTATTCCCAGAAGATAGCATCACCTTGTTTGCCGAACAGGCTAATATCATTAATCTAGATCGACCCTACCGCCAACGAATTATGCGGTTGTCTCAGGGAAGTGATTCTGATGCGCCTCTGAAAGTGCAATATTATATGCTTCAAAATCCAGAAGCATTCCAAGGCGCAGGGGATAATTCAACATTACTAAACACACTCTCACCAGATCTATTAGATTTACTGCCAGGTTGTATCCTCAAAGTTAATTGCGAAACATTAGCTGGCGATCGCTACAAGTTTACCGCTACTCCATTACCACAAACTCGTTGCACTTTTACTTATCTGGGAAATACCGTGGAAGTTTCCTTGGGCTTTGAAGCCACACAAGCAGAATTTTACAGCTACGACAAAGGAATTAACTCAGTAACTGGACAAGCCACTTGGGGAGCGATTATGGGGCCTTATCGTTACACAAAGCGAAATCAGTATTGAGTAAGATCGAGTTATGAATTATGAGTTATGAGTTATGAAGTTTCAATAAACTCCTCACCCCTCACCCCTCACTCTTAACTCCTCACTCCTCACTCTTAACTCCTAACCCCTAACTCCTAACTCTTTTCTTAGCTGGCGATACTACGAGGTACACCTTCTAAAGCTTCCTCTTCAGTTTCAAAAATTTCAAACACAGTATCCATCATTGTCACTTCAAAGACTAGTTTGGCTTCTGGATGTACATTACAGATACGGAAACTACCCTTGACTTTATCTGCATCGCGCATTCCAGCTACCAAAGAGGTGAGACCGGAACTATCAATAAAATTGACCTGACCCAGATTTACAACTACATGGCGACTGAGTTTAGAAATACACTCCTGTAACTTTAAGCGAAATTGCCAAGCGGTGGTGATGTCTAGGCGACCTGCTGGTGTTAAGACAATCACGGTATTTCCGTCTTGGGTTGTATAACTTTTTTGGTCTATATGAATCACTTAAGCCCTCCCCGTGGCATTCTTTTTAAATTAACTAGCTACAGAACCGTTATAATGCTGCCACTTGAGATTAGCAAGCTACAGCTAAAATTGTCACTTTTTTCTGCTAAGTGCTTATCTTTAGTAGTTTAACTCACCAAAACAGTGCTGAGTAGCAATTTTAAATGGGCATTGGGCATTGGGCATTGGGCATTGGGCATTGGGAATTAGAAGTGTGGGAGGTGTGGGAGGATGGGGAAGAAATCTTTTCCCCCTCTGTCCCCACACTTTTCCATGCCCCACACTTTTCCATGCCCCATGCCCCATGCCCCATGCCCCATGCCCCATGCCCCATGCCCCATGCCCTATTTCCAATTGATCCAATCTTGGGGTTTCAAGAAGGTTTCATACAACTCGGCTTCTGGGGTATTGGGCTCTGGCTGATAGCCGTATTCCCAGCGCACCAAAGGTGGTAGGGACATGAGAATTGATTCAGTGCGTCCGTTGGTTTGCAGGCCAAAAATTGTACCTCGGTCGTAAACCAAGTTGAATTCTACATATCGTCCCCGGCGATAGAGTTGGAAATTGCGTTGGCGATCGCCATATTCAATTCCATGCCGCCGTTCTACAATTGGCACATAAGCTGGTAAAAATGCTCTGCCACAGTCTTGTACAAAAGCAAACAAATCTTCCCAACTACGTAGCGCTGGTTCTCCCACGTGATTGCTATGAATAGCTGCTTGTCCATTGGGATCGGGGCCGCGATATAAAGTACCCCGACCATCTTGGTAATCAAAAAATAGACCACCTACACCCCTGGTTTCACCGCGATGCTTGAGGTAGAAATATTCGTCACACCAACGCTTAAACACTGGGTAATAATCTGGGTGGTGTTGGTCGCAAGCTTGTTTTAAAGTTTTATGTAAATGTATGACATCTTCAGCAAAGGGATAGTATGGAGTCAAGTCTAGACCACCGCCAAACCACCATACAGGCCCTGCTTCAAAGTAGCGATAGTTTAAATGCACTGTAGGTACGTAGGGATTACGGGGGTGTAACACCATTGAAGTACCAGTAGCATAAAACCCGTGTCCTGCGGCTTCAGGACGTTGAGCTAAGATTGAGGGCGGTAAATGTGAACCCCAAACTTCAGAAAAATTAACGCCACCTTGTTCAAATATTGCACCTTCGCGGAGGACACGCGATCGCCCTCCACCCCCTTCTGGGCGTTCCCAACTATCTTCATTAAATTTACCTACACCATCCAGTTCTGCCAAAGTTTCCGTAATCTCATCTTGCAGCTGTTTCATAAACTGACTGACTCTTGTTTTGGCGTCAGTTGGTGGCAAAGACTTGGATGATTCCGCTGCTACAGTTGGTATTTGCGAGTTGGTCAACATAGATTCCCGAACCTAAATTACAATTTCCAGAAAGCCACAAATTTCTCATCTTAAAATTTGGGGAAAACCGCACCAACAATCAAGCTCTATTTGCCCAACCTGCTTTTTTCTTACTGGTCAAGCATTTATTAGGATTGATGGGCATCACTAGAGTTATTTTCCCTCACAATGCGTATAGGCTTGTATGTTGAATAAGTTTTTTTTGAAATTTTTAATTGGAATATTCTCGTATAAACACTAAAATTTAGTCTTAACCTTGAGGTATCGAGGGTTTGACTCCTGTACTCAAAACTTCTGTGCCATATCTATTGTTTATGATGTTGGCGTTGCTGTGCCCAAAGTAATTTTGAGACAGTTTTGGTCTAGGGTTAAGCTGAGTTGCCCAAGATACCAGAGTTACCAGAAAGTGTCTAGCGAGGAGGGGGATTAGGAAAATGCAAGGTTGGTTATCCAAATTCATCCACCGCAAACGTCGTCGGTTTTGCGCTTCTCTGGTGCGGACATATCGAGAGATTAGTTCTGCTTCTGTAGATGAACTGTGGCACAAAGTAGTTGATTTAACAGATGTTTCTTGGCATCCACTACTTAAAAGTACTAACGTGCCCTACGGATTAGTACCCAAACCAGGATTAATTTTTCATGCTGTAACACGCTTTTCGCCGATTCCCATCCGGATTTTTGTGGAACGCGTTAATCCCAGAGAAATGCTGAGTATCCGAGTTTTAGCTATTCCTGGTATAGAAGAACGAGTAACCTACCAAGTAGAATCAACCGTTTGTGGAACTTGTTTATCTTATTCTGTAACACTACGCGGTTGGTTGTCACCCCTAATTTGGTCTTTATCTCGTCCCTATGCAGACCGCGTTGCTCGTTCTTTAGTGGAAGCAGTAGAAAAGGCGGCATTACCAGCAGTATCTGGGAAGAAAAAATCTCTTAATGACAGTTGTTTTGATTTTTAGATATGGGGCATGGAGCAAATGCCCAATAAAGTTAAGATTCTATTAGGTAATCATCCAGTTTCCTAAGTTTTATTACGGCAGCGATCGCGAAAATACCAATCTGCTCTTGCTTTTATTTGCATCCAGTTAATAGCTAAGATGCTGACTAGGATTGTATTTCGTCATTTTCAACAGAAGTCAAGAGCTTCTGCCTTTCTTAAATCAGAACTTCGGTAAATCTTGGAATACTTCGACTACGCTCAGTACAAGTTTTGAATTTTTATGTACGATGTCCTTGATTCTCGCTCTGTCCTAGAAGTGTTGCGACCAGTGCAAGACCCAGAACTTCGCAAAAGTCTGGTGGAATTAAATATGATTCGCAACGTCAAAATCAATGGTGGTAAAGTTAGCTTTACTTTAGTGTTAACTACTCCTGCCTGTCCTTTACGTGAATTTATTGTCGAAGATTGTCAAAAAGCTGTTAAAAAACTACCAGGCGTTACAGATGTCAGCGTAGAAGTAACCGCAGAAACACCACAACAAAAAAGTTTGCCAGACCGCACTGGTATTTCTGGAGTAAAAAATATCATTGCTGTTTCCAGTGGTAAAGGAGGCGTTGGTAAAAGTACTGTGGCGGTGAATGTCGCAGTGGCTTTAGCGCAAACTGGTGCGAAAGTCGGCTTACTAGACGCTGATATTTACGGGCCTAATGACCCAACAATGTTAGGGTTAGCTGATGCCGAAATTGCTGTGCGTTCCACTGAAAAAGGTGAAATCCTCGAACCTGCTTTTAATCACGGCGTCAAATTGGTTTCAATGGGCTTTTTGATTGACCGAGATCAACCAGTGATTTGGCGCGGGCCAATGCTAAATGGTGTAATTCGCCAGTTTCTCTATCAAGTGCAATGGGGAGAATTGGACTATTTAATTGTAGATATGCCACCGGGAACTGGAGATGCTCAGTTAACTTTAACCCAAGCAGTACCGATGGCAGGGGCAGTAATTGTTACCACACCGCAAAATGTCGCGCTGTTAGATTCCCGTAAGGGATTGCGGATGTTTCAGCAAATGAACGTCCCGGTATTGGGAATTGTGGAAAACATGAGTTATTTTATTCCCCCGGATATGCCAGATAAGCAGTATGACATTTTTGGTTCCGGTGGTGGTTCTAAAACTGCTGCTGAATTGGAAGTGCCGCTTTTGGGCTGTGTACCACTAGAAATTTCCACGCGAGTTGGTGGCGATAATGGTGTGCCAATAGTCGTTGCTGACCCAGATTCAGCTTCAGCAAAAGCATTAAAAGCGATCGCTTTGAATATCGCTGGTAAAGTATCAGTTGCAGCTTTGACATAATAAATTTTAACTCTATCTGTTTCTTGGGCTATAGCCTGGGAATACTAGGGACTGGAGATTGGGGACTGGGGAGATGAGGAGATGGGGAGGTAGGGGAAAGGTTAAAGGGTAAAGGGAAAAGGGATAAATTGAACCTTTCCCCCGGTTGGTGAGCTTGTCGAACCATACCCCTTTCCCTTTCACCATTCCCTGGAAAGCCCTGTTTGGCCCATGCCCCGTGCCCAATGCCCAATGCCCAACAATTAAACTTAAAGTCTAGACTGACACAATGTTATTAAAAAGATCGCTCCCCAAAGTTCGCTGGAAGTCTTGGGTTAAGCCTTGGCAACATTTAGATTGGTTATTATTTTGTTTACCAGTTGCTGTCAGTATTTTTGGCGGCATCATGATCCTGAGTACGGAACTCAAGCAGCCAGTAACTGACTGGTGGTGGCACTGGTTAGTGGCTGGTATCGGTACACTGATGGCACTGTTTTTAGCTCGTATCCGTTATGACATTTTGATGCAGTACCACTGGGTAACCTACGCACTCACAAATTTCAGCTTAATTGCCGTGATGATTGCCGGTACTAGTGCTAAAGGGGCACAGCGGTGGATTAGTATCGCTGGCTTTAATGTGCAACCCTCAGAGTTTGCCAAAGTCGGTATGATTATTACCTTAGCAGCCTTATTACACAAGCGCACTGCTTCTAATCTCGAAAGTGTTTTCCGTATACTGGCAATCACCGCTGTACCTTGGGGACTAGTATTTTTACAGCCAGATTTAGCAACATCAATGGTATTTGGGGCCATCGTGTTGGGAATGCTTTACTGGGCCAATGCTAACCCTGGGTGGCTAATTCTAATGATTTCTCCTGTGATTGCTGCCATTTTGTTCAGCATATCTTGGCCTTTAACACAGCCGATAGTTTTATTCAAAGAGTTATCTTTTGGCCCCTTGGGCATAGTTTGGTCAATTGCTATGGCCATCATTGGTTGGCGAACTCTACCTTGGCGTCGATTTGGTTTGGGTACTATCGGTGCGTGGAGTCTGAATATCCTGGGTGGCGAATTAGGAGTTTTTGCCTGGAATCATATTTTGAAACCCTATCAAAAAGACCGACTAACCGTATTCATGGATCCAGATCACGATCCCCTTGGTGCTGGTTATCACTTAATTCAATCTCGCATTGCCATTGGTGCAGGTGAAATTTGGGGATGGGGTCTATTCAAAGGCCCCATGACCCAACTTAATTTTGTTCCAGAACAACACACAGACTTTATTTTCTCCGCAGTAGGCGAAGAATTCGGTTTTGTTGGTTGTTTGGTAGTACTCTTTGTTTTTTGCTTAATTTGCCTTCGTTTACTGCATGTTGCTCAAAATGCCACAGACAATTTCGGTTCATTGTTGGCTATTGGCGTTTTGTCCATGATTGTGTTTCAGTTAATTGTCAACGTTGGTATGACTGTCGGCTTAGCGCCTGTAGCAGGAATTCCCTTACCTTGGATGAGTTACGGACGTTCTGCTATGCTGACTAACTTCATTTCCTTAGGGATAGTAGAATCGGTAGCAAATTTTCGCCAACGGCAGAAGTATTATTGATTGGGCATTGGGCATTGGGCAAACAGCACTTTCCAGGGAATGGTGAAAGGGAAAGGGGTATGGTTCGACAAGCTCACCAACCGGGGGAAAGGTTAGATTTATCCCTTTACCCTTTACCCCTTTAACCTTTCCCCTACCTGATAGTCTCCCTTGTCTTCCTTGTCTCGCCATGCCCATGCCCAATGACTATTAACAAGTATTAAGCTATTAACAGGAAACAAGTGAGGCCAAAAAGATGATTCTGCCTGGAGCAACTGTTCGCGTCAAGAATCCCGCAGATACCTACTATCGCTCTGAAGGACTCGTGCAAAGAGTGAGTGATGGTAAGGTAGCTGTATTGTTTGAAGGTGGTAACTGGGATAAATTAATTACCTTCCGCCTGAAGGAATTAGAACTCGTGGAAACCACAACCGGACGTAAAAAAGGAAAATAGATTAGTTAGAAGTTAGGAGTTAGGAGTTAGGAGTTATTATTGTTCAACTCCTAACTCCTAACTCTTAGCTCAGTATTGCCATGCGCCTTCCTCTACCACAGTTTGACAGAAGCGATCGCCATCCCAATCACTTTGCCGAGGTGATTGAAACTAGTACTACTGAATTTTTGGCACAGTGTTTGGAACCAGAAGATTTAAGCTTTCCGTCAATGCCGCCTTTTGGTAGTTGGGTTTGTGCTGTGGATGAAGAATCTGGCAATCTTGTTTACGCTGTGGTATATCATGCCACAACCATGCCCATAGATTCCGTACACCGAGCTAGAGCTTTGGGATTGTCGTTGCAAGACTTACGTGAAGAACAACCCCAGATATTTGCTATGCTCAGAACAGAATTTCGAGCTGTCATTGTTGGATTTGAACTATCTTCACAAAATCCAAGTTATAACCGAAGAGTATATCAGTATCTACCACCCCGTCCTCCGCAAATTCATCAAGCTGTTTATCGGTGCGAAGCTGAAGCCATCGTTAAATTTACTGAAGAATTGGATTTTTTGCGG
The DNA here is from genome assembly GCF_002608075.1 of Nostoc linckia z4. Lineage (GTDB taxonomy): Bacteria > Cyanobacteriota > Cyanobacteriia > Cyanobacteriales > Nostocaceae > Nostoc > Nostoc linckia. The sequence goes on along the minus strand of NZ_LAHA01000030.1, from coordinate 76,966 downwards.
ACACTCCTTTGCATCAACGGTGCGCCAGTGGACGCCTTGACCGCAGCTGCTATTCGAGATGTATATCAGTTACGTAAAGCTGACCGAGAATGGTTAATTAAAGCTGGGCGGAACCTGAGCGTATTACTTAAAGACGATTACGATCGCTTGCGGTTCATTTTGAGCCAAATCCACCCGTAGGTAGTTAGTTCTTAGACAATTGTCTAGTTTAGTGTAAGTTAAGATTTTTGATTTTTCCTCAAGCGGCTCCTACGTTCATTTATATCTATCGAGCGTTCGTCCTCAAGGCGATCGCAGTTTTACCATAGCCTCATCAATTCCTACCTATGGAACTAATATCACAAGTTCTTGCTCTGGAACCAACTTCGCAAGTTCTTAGCAAGGAACCAATTGTTTCCTTTGCTATTTTGCTCGCAGTAATCTTAGTTATACCTATTATGTTTGAGCGACTAAGATTACCAGGATTAGTGGGTTTAGTTTTCTCTGGACTAGTACTTGGCCCTTCCGGCTGGCATCTATTTCAATCCAACTCGCCGATGATTAACCTACTATCAGATATCGGGTTAGTATACTTGCTATTTGTTGCAGGGCTAGAAGTAGATTTAGAAAAGTTCCGCAAAAGAAAAAGTCGTGCCTTTGGATTTGCTAGCTTGACTTTCAGTGTGCCACTAATTATCGGAACTTTAGTAGGTTTGATTTTAGGCTATGGCTGGACTACTTCGATTTTAATTGCCTCTTTATTTGCTTCCTACACTCTTTTGGCATATCCCATAATCACTCGTTTGGGAGTGGTAAATAATGAAGCTGTTACTGTCACCATTGGAGCCACTATTTTTACAGATATTGGCGCAATCTTAATATTGGGCGTTTGTGTGGCTATAGTTCGTAATCAGGTATTCAGCTTTGGTCAATTACTCACATTGTCCGGTTGGTTAATAATTTACTCTGTTGCCGTTGTTGCAGGATTTGATTGGGCAGGTAAAGAGTTTTTTCGCCGTTCGGGAGACGATGAAGGAAACAAATTTTTGTTTGTGTTGCTTTCTGTATTTCTTGCTGTTGTAGGCGCTCAATTAATAAAAGTAGACAAAATTGTTGGTGCTTTTTTGGTGGGTTTGGCAGTTAATGAAGCTGTCGGTGAAGGGCCAGTGAAAGAAAAGGTGGTATTTATTGGCAGTGTACTATTTATTCCGATTTTCTTTGTTGACCTTGGTTTACTAATCAATTTACCTGCTTATTTGCATAATCTCAGCGCCATCAAATTAACGCTGTTAATTATAGTCTGCTTGATTGCCAGCAAATCCATCGCAGCTTTGTTGACCAAACTAGTTTACCGCTACAACTGGCAAGAAATCCTCACCATGTGGTCGCTATCAATTCCCCAGGTGAGTACAACCTTAGCCGGAACGTTAGTAGGATATCGGGCTGGATTATTCTCATCAGAAATATTACACAGCATTATTATTTTAATGGTGGTAACCTCTACCTTGGGGCCATTCATTACTAGTCGAATAGCCGTTGGTTTGACCTCTTCCCCAACCGTAGATGCACCAGCAACAAATTTAGCCGATGGCGATACACCAGAAACAGATAATGCTTTGACTGTAGTTGTACCTGTGTATAATCCTCAAACGCAGCAGTACTTAATTGAAATGGCAGCATTATTGGCGCGTCAGTCAAAGGGTAAAATTGTACCGCTAGCGATCGCTAATGCTACTGCTCACATGGATGCACCGCAGTTAGAAGCCTCTCTAGAACGCAGCGAACGCTTATTAACAAAAGCCACCGCCCAAAGTCGAGTATTGGGTGTAGCCGCAGAATCGATACTGCGAATTGATGATGCTTTTGCTCAGGGAATTAGCAGAGCTGCCCGCGAACAAAAAGCTAGTTTAATTGTCATGGGTTGGGGTAAACGTACTGGCTTGCGAGCATTATTATTTGGAAATGTGGTTGATGGAGTGCTTTGGGCAGCCCATTGTCCTGTAGCAGTCACACGTTTAGTGGAATCACCAAAAAAAATTCAGCGTATCCTAGTACCAATAGAAAATTTAACAGCACCGATATTGCAGCCCGTACAATTTGCTCAAATGTTGGCACAGGCAAATCAAAGCCACATTACTGTACTCAATGTGTGCGATCGCCGCACCAGTTCTAGTAAAATTGCTTGGAGGCGATCGCACCTCTCACTTCTAGTGTCTAAATTAGCTCTGCCCAATACCCCAGAAATTCAAATTATCGCTCATGAAAATGTAGCTCAAGCAATTTTGCAAGCAGCACGGTTATATGATTTAGTGGTTTTACCTTTTATACGCAATCGCACCAGCCCCGGAGGATTAGCTATTAGCGATGTCACAACTGAGTTAGCTAGACAACTCACCTGTTCCATTGTCATGCTCGGAGAACCACAACGAACTCAAACCAATGTAGTTATTTCCAATACTGGTACTGGCAATAGCATTACATCTGCTGTATGATGTAAATCAAAAGACTGGGGCTGTGATGGCATACCCTGGTAAAGAACTTGGAAGTAAAAAAATATTCCATACAAGACTGTTAACTGTGAACCGTCAACAGTCAACAGTCTGAATGGCTAAGAAGAACTAATTTTCGCCACACTCTTCGTCTTGGCAATAAATGAATCGACTCTAATGGTTAGGGACTTCCAAGTAAAAAATATTTCACAGAAGACTGTTGACCGTTGACCGTTGACAGTCAGTAGTCAACGACCCCAAGCGGAATAATTTATTTTTTGGAGTTACCCGTGCAGTAAAAACATTTTATATTATTGAAGATTTGATGAACTTTAGGTAAAAGACAACAACTGTTAGACAATGTTTGTTATTTTGCTGGTTAAATTGTTAACAAAGTAGGTTAAAACATAACAAAAGTACAACCTTAAACAGTTTTTGATTAGGGGTTGCTCATTTTTAGTTCTGTATTTTTGTGCCCAAGCTGGGTAACCTAAAAGATAAGTGCAATAGCTACTGAAAATATTTGTAAGTAATTGGGAAACTATGAGAATTTTGGTGACGGGCGGTGCTGGGTTTATTGGTTCCCATCTCATCGACCGACTAATGAACGAAGGGCATGAAATAATATGCTTAGATAATTTTTATACAGGTCATAAACGTAACATTCTTAAATGGTTAGGTCATCCGTACTTTGAATTAATTCGCCACGATATTACCGAACCAATTCGCCTAGAAGTCGATCAAATTTATCATTTAGCTTGTCCTGCTTCTCCAGTACATTATCAATACAACCCAGTAAAAACCGTTAAAACTAACGTGATGGGAACGCTGAATATGTTGGGGCTGGCCAAGCGCGTGAAAGCTAGGTTTTTCTTAGCATCAACTAGCGAAGTATACGGAGATCCAGAAATTCATCCCCAAACCGAAGAATACAGAGGTAGTGTTAATCCCATTGGTATACGTTCTTGTTACGACGAAGGTAAAAGAATCGCTGAAACTCTAGCATTTGATTATTACAGGCAAAATAAAGTTGATATTCGAGTTGCTCGGATATTTAATACATACGGGCCGAGAATGTTAGAAAATGATGGTCGGGTAGTGAGTAACTTTATAGTTCAAGCCTTGCGAGGTACTCCTTTAACGGTTTATGGAGATGGTTCGCAAACCCGGAGTTTTTGCTACGTTTCCGATTTGGTGGAAGGATTTATTCGCCTGATGAACGGCGATTATGTCGGCCCAGTAAATTTGGGTAATCCAGGAGAGTATACAATTTTACAATTGGCACAAGCTGTGCAAAACATGATTAACCCAGATGCACAGATTAAATTCGAGCCGCTACCTTCCGACGACCCCCGGCGTCGCCAACCCGATATTACAAAGGCGAAAACTTGGTTAAATTGGGAACCTACCATTCCTTTGCAAGAGGGGTTAAAACTAACAATAGAAGATTTCCGCGATCGCATGAACAGCGATGCTAAAAATTCAGCCTCATGAGCAGCACCTAGTCTTGCTCTCAAGTTTCCTGCAAGCTTATCCTATTTGGTAGCCGGTACTTTAAGTGGCTGTGTTTCCTCTCGGTGTATAAGTGTCATATTGACTATTTCTTTTGTTAAACTAACGCTGAATTAAGCGAGGAGTTAAAAATGCGTGTTTGCGTAATTGGTACTGGTTACGTCGGTTTAGTTACAGGTGCTTGCTTAGCTCATATTGGGCATGATGTCATTTGCGTAGACAACAACGAAGAAAAAGTCAAATTAATGAAATCTGGTCAGTCTCCGATTTTTGAACCGGGACTTTCAGAAATCATGCAGTCTGCTATTCAAGCAGATAAAATTCATTTCACCAGCGATTTGGCTGCGGGAGTCGCCCACGGAGAAATTCTGTTTATTGCTGTAGGAACACCACCTTTACCAACTGGTGAGAGCGATACTCGTTATGTTGAAGCTGTGGCCCGTGGTATTGGGACAAACCTCAACAATGGCTACAAAGTCATTGTGAATAAATCAACAGTACCCATTGGTTCAGGTGACTGGGTGCGGATGATTGTTCTAGACGGTATCGCTGAACGGCAGAAAACTTTGGTAGCCGCAGGTGGCGTATCTGAAGAAAAATCACCTGAGTTTGTCGCCGAGTTTGATGTCGTCAGCAATCCAGAATTTTTGCGTGAAGGTTCAGCAGTTTACGACACCTTCAACCCCGATCGCATTGTACTAGGAGGCAACAGTCCCAGAGCAATAGCCTTAATGGAACAACTGTATGCCCCAATTGTAGAACGCAAATACGCAGCCGATCCATCCTTACCTCCAGTACCAATTCTGGCAACAGACCTCAGTTCAGCGGAAATGATCAAATACGCCGCTAATGCCTTTTTGGCCACTAAGATTAGTTTTATCAATGAAGTTGCTAACATTTGCGATCGCGTTGGTGCTGATGTTACCCAAGTTGCTAAAGGTATCGGTCTAGACTCCCGCATTGGTAACAAATTTTTACAAGCCGGTATTGGTTGGGGTGGTTCTTGCTTCCCCAAAGATGTCTCCGCCCTCATTCATACAGCTGACGACTATGGCTATGAAGCAGAATTGCTCAAATCCGCAGTCAACGTCAACGACCGCCAACGTTTAATTGCTCTCGAAAAACTGCAACAAGTCCTGAAAATCCTCAAAGGCAAAACTGTTGGGCTACTCGGTCTCACCTTTAAGCCTGATACCGATGATATGCGCGATGCTCCAGCCCTCAACTTAATTGAACAACTCAACCGACTAGGAGCTAAAGTCAAAGCCTACGACCCTATTGTTTCTCAAACAGGTATGCGTCATGGCCTTTCTGGCGTGTTAGTAGAAACCGACGCTGAAAGATTAGCCGACGGCTGCGATGCTTTAGTACTCGTCACCGAATGGAAACAGTTCAGCACTCTCGACTACCTGAAGATGGCAAAATTGATGGCTCACCCCGTAATTATTGATGGTCGTAACTTCCTCGACCCCGAAGTAATGGTGCGGGCTGGATTCCAATATGTAGGAATTGGAAGATAAAGCATTTTGCCAGAAATCAGAATAGAGAATTGTGAATTCTCTATTTTGCGAGATTGAATTTGAAATTTCTAGCTTTTTTAAATCAAAAGGGTCATAACAATGTTGTGGCCCTTTTATTTTTCGTATTCAACAAGATTTATAGCTAGGGAGACAAGGGAGCAGGGTAATACGGTTCGGGGAAAGGGGAAGGGGGAAGGGGAAAGGGGAAAGGGGAAAGGGAAAAGGGAAAAGGGGAAAGGGGAAAGGGAAAAGGGGAAAGGGGAAAGGGGAAAGGGAAAAGGTTTCAAATACATGCTTTACCCCTTACGCCTTAACCTTGTCCCAGACTACAAGGGAAGTTCATACTGCTTATCCTAACCGTACTGGGGAACAGGGGAGCAGGGGAGATAAGTTTTTCCCCTCTGCCCCATGCCCCATGCCCCATGCCCAATGACGATTCCTACTAGTTTAAAATTTATATAATTCTGCTATAAACATTTTGGCTATCAAACTCCAAATAATCACTTAAGAGTTACGTGGAATTCGCTCTATTTCAGCATATCCACTGAAAATTAGTTTTTGACCTTCGGTTTCTAATCGGTTGAGTCGCATCTTCACTCCATCAAGGTCAAATCTGTCTAAGTCAACCATATTATCCAAAATTTCCACCAGTGCTAAGCTCAAGGTTTGGGAAATTTCGCGTTGTGCTTCTGGCACTCGTTCGATCTGAATTTTTGGGTCTTTAAAGGAAACTCGCCGCCGCTTTTCAATACCGATGGTGAGAGTCATACTTAAAGGTACAAGTTCGCCATTATTTAAATCTGCTTTGGCTTCCAGCTGCAACTGATTTCCCGGTAATAGCTGTACCTGGACTTCGGTAAAGGAAACAGGTTGACCGCCAGATAATGCTGTTAAAGATGGTACAGTGAGGTTAAGCAAACGCTTTTTCACTAATTCAGCTTTGAAAGCATGGTTAATGCCTGCTTCTGACAAGATTACCTGAGCGACTGCCTGAGTAGGTTGTTTGAGGGTAAGTTTGCCACTTAAAACTGAGCCGAAATCAATAGACACCGCATCGGTTTCAAATGACATCTCCTCCACCGCAAAATCTTTGCGGATTAATAAGCCCCGACCGCTCATTTTGAAGCTATCAATGCTGCCTTGCAACAGTTTGCTAGAAGGATAACAGCGCACAAAGACTTCTACTGACTCGCTTTGAGTAAACAAGTGGCGAATCGTTTGGCTGGCGACTGTGTTGAGCATCTGCTCTCCCCAATCTGTGCCTTTAGGATTTTGTAAACCAGTAAGTCCGCCGAACATGTGGTTTTTAGTCTCTAGAAGTTCTTTGTACTTTTGTAACAAATTGTGAACGATAGAGCAAGCGATCCCATGATTGATTCTTTCAATGACCAAAGTCAGGATCGTTAATATTACCAGATAAAATGTGTCTAATATTACTTTTTATAATTAATGTGATTTAATGCGATCGCCAACTTGACTTTGTAGGAAATTACGCTGCATCCGGTGGTCATGTTTGGTATGTGCAAGAACAAGTCTAATTCTGACTTTTTTTTAGCGTAGTCCATACTAAATTCTGCTGTAATTCCCTTAAGATATCTATTGTTTAAGATATCTACTATGTTTGCTCAAGTTAAATACTCTAAGTATCATGCTCTCGGAAATGATTATTTAGTTATTTCTCCTGAAAATTTAGCATTTGAATTAACCCCAGAAAAAATTCAGCGAATTTGCCATCGAAATTTTGGCATTGGCTCAGATGGTATTCTGTTTGGCCCCTTACCAGCCAAAAATGCGAAATTTGGATTGCGGATTTTTAATCCAGATGGTAGTGAGGCAGAAAAAAGTGGTAACGGTTTGAGAATCTTTTGTCGCTATTTGTGGGATAACCAAATTGTTCAAGAAGAAGAATTTGAAATTGACACCCTTGGCGGGCGAGTCCAAGGGCGGGTTACCGAATCGGGTAGAAGTGTTCGAGTAGAAATGGGTCGTGTAAGCTTTCAAAGTGAAAAAATTCCCGTGACAGGAGACTCAAGAGAAGTTCTCCAAGAAAGTATTACCGTCGCCGACCAAATTTTTAGCTTTTGTGCAGCCACCATTGGAAATCCACACTGCGTTATTCAGCTACCGGAAGTCACACCCGAAATTGCTAAACAGTATGGTTCTTTGCTAGAAATTCATCCTTACTTTCCCAACCGTACCAACGTTCAGTTTATGAAAGTTAAAGATCGGCAAAATATTCAAATTGAGATTTGGGAAAGAGGAGCAGGTTACACCTTAGCATCTGGCAGTAGTAGCAGTGCTGCGGCGGCTGTTGCCCACAAATTGAACTTGTGTGATTCAGAAATTACAGTTCACATGCCAGGAGGACAAATTGCGATCGCCATCAGTGATGATTTTACAGTTACCATGACCGGCTCCGTCACCAAAGTAGCTGAAGGTCTAATGTCCCTTGAAGTTTTTGAGTATTGAATATTGGGCATGGGGCATGGGAAAGGGGAAAGGGGAAAAGGGGAAAAGGGGAAAGATTAAATTTATTCCTTTTCCCTTTAACCTTTAACCTTTTCCCCTTTCCCTCATCTCCCCAGTCCCCCATTTCACTGTGTCGGCAGTTTCGGATGTGTATTCGAGTACTTTGCCACTATGCTGGAAATTTCAGGGTTGTAAAGTCTGAGATAATTCCAGTAATTGCCAAATACTTGACGTACATAATTTTTGGTTTCATCAAAAGGAATGTCTTCCACAAATTCATCTGGGTCTTGTGTAGTGTAAGTTTGCAGCCATTTGGAGACATTGCCAGGGCCGGCATTATAACTGGCGATCGCTAACAAGGAATTATTGTTATATTGCTGATGGGTATGATCCAAATACCATGTACCCAGCATGATGTTTTGGTTAGGATCTTCTAGATTTATTGTTTTGCTATCCAACTTAATTTGTGGGGCAATCCATTGAGCTGTACTCGGTAACAACTGCATTAAACCAGTAGCATTTGCCACAGATTTAATTTTGGGTTGAAATCTGGACTCTTGACGAATTAAGGCAGTTACTAGCAAAGGATTGAGTTGACGCTCAGTAGACCATTTTTCAATTTCTCGCAAATAGGGAAATGGATAACGGGCTTGCCAATAAGAGATTTGTTTGCTTAGAGTTTGATATTCGGCAAGTTCAGCTGGTATTTCCCGGTCTTCCAATTTAGAAATTTTGTCAATTCCGATGAGATTTTCTCCCCTTGCCAGCTGCATCAAGCCTTCAGTAAATTGCTCTGCTACCGTTGGCTGAAGTTTATTCTGAAATTCTGTTTGCCACTGTAACCAAGCATCCCGGTCTTGACCCAACAGATACAATTCTTTGAAAGTTTCAGAACCTGCGGGAGGTAATGAACGCTGGGGTGCAAGGACTTCTGGGTTCATTGAGCGCACGTTGTCAAAGTTACCGACATTCAACCCCAACATCGTCGCCGATCGCCATGCATAGTAAGAGTAGGGAAACTGGCTAATCGTATACTCATAAGCAGTTTGAGATTCTTGCTGTTTTCCTAATGCAGCCGCCCATTTACCCACCCAAAAGCCTGCTCTTGGAGCCAAAATACTGTTGGGATTGTTGGTAACAATTGGTTCTGCCCATTGCCATGCAGCGATGTAATCTTTGTTGTTCGCTTTATCTTGGGCGACTTTCCAGCGATACTCTGCTGCTTCGTCAGAATTACCGTATTTGCCCAACAGTAATTCCCAAGCCGAGCTAGCTGACTTTTGATCTTTGAGTGCTTGGAAAGTTTTGGCTTTTTGTACCAGTGCAGCACCGGCTTGGTCGGGGAATTTACTAATTACCTGGTCAAGATAAGGCAAGCCATCTTTGGGAGTTTTGGCCATTTCTGCTAATCGCAGCAGTGCAGTACCAGTTTCTTTTGCTTGGGGAAATTGCTGCACCAATTGTTTATATGTGGCGATGGCTTTTTCTTTATCTTTGCCCCCTACCTGTAACCCCCGTGCAGTACGGTAGAGATTGCGGGCTGTTTTGGGTGCTTTGGCATAAGCATTCCCGGCTTTGAGAAATTGATTATTTTCCCAATAGGCTGTACCTATGAGTTCCCAATCTTCGGCTTTGAGGTTAGGCTGTTTAACTAACCCATCCAAAACGCCCACTATACCTGCTTGGTCGTAGGCGTATTTTGCCAAAATCAACTGTAATTTAGGTTGATTGGGATTTTCTTGTAAGCGTTTGCGGATTATTTCCCAAGTCAAGGGATTAGAAGGAAATTGAGCGATGGCTGTTTCCTGTTCCTTTGGTTGGGCAATTAGATACAGCGCTTTGACTGCGGCTGGTTCTTTGGGATACTCTTTCAGGACTTTTCGCCTGAGATCCGAGGCTTTGCCGTCCTCACCCAGCATATCTTCTGCCTGGGCTTGTTTGAGCAAAATATAAGGTGCGAGGGTTGGATAGTCTTTTTCTAATCCTTCCAACAAGGCCAGAGCTTTTTTTCCTTGGGTTCTTTCAATGTAATCACTCGCCAAAAGATAACGAGCGCGATTGCGGTCAACAGAAGGCGACTGTCCGGCGATGGCAGCTAGTTTTGCTGCCCGTTCTGGCAGAGATTGTGATATCAGTGGAAAAACAGCTGATTGAGCAACGCTAGCGTCAGATGCTTGCTCTACCTGATTTTTCCCAAATTTGAGCCATTGCCCCAGAGATTTGCCAATCTCTGGTGCTGATACCATTGCCCCCGCTGAAAAGGCAAACAGCGCCGCAGCCGCAATTATGGAAATTTGCTTTTTTTGTAGTTTCTTCAGCATGAATACCCGCTGAAAAGTTCCGATGAATTTCTTGAAACTCTAGCACTCCTAACCATCAGTGTTACCAATTTTTAATTTCAGATTTTTAATTTTATGTACAAAAATACTAATTTTCAATCTTACGGTTGACAGTACTGAGGAGGTAGCGTAGTTTAAACAATGTTACATCTATCTCTAGGATAAATGTAACAATTTTTATATTATTCCAACGACAATTCGATACACTTTGGTGAGTTAGCTGTCAATGGTTAACAGCCAACACAAAAAGATATCAAGTGTTAAATCCGCGACACTTGCTTCAGATTTTAACGCCAAAAAACACATTGCCTTTGATGTTGGGAAAGCTTGGGAGTGATGATTTGTAAATACTCGTCTCTCAATGGAGGTTTACAATAAAACGGGTGTTTTGGCGATCTCGAAGTGTAGTCAAAAAATATTGTGAATCTATCTGAATATAAAGGTATCTTTCCTCGATGAAAGACATTAGCAGTGTCAGCCATAATTACAGTGCCAGCAACTCCTGTACAAGATTTCCAGTTTAATGGCGGTATAATCTGTCGCATGGTTTTGTCTCGAATGTAGCGATATTTATAGCTTAGAGAGCGTGCTACTTTTGAATAATCAGATTTGGGAATATATTGAAACGGGCCTCCATCATCATTTACATCATTTAAATAAACAATCACCTTTAGTACTTTACGGTCTTCTTTATCTAGATGCCATAGCCTTGATTTTTGTTCTACTGGATTAGCAATATCTCTGCGAAAAGAAGGATCGTGATAAGCTACTGGCAAACCAAGATAATGTTCAATAATATTGAGTAAACGCTGTTGAATTCCCCAAAAAAAAATTTCTGGATGCTCCATCATTTGCTCGCAACTAGCATGAATCATAAATTCATTCTTTTGTCCAGAAATACTTTTGGGGATTTTTGGCATCAAGCTTTGTGCAGACTGAAACATTTCTGGAGTAGAAGGAATTGAAAGCTCTGCTAACGAAGTTAAAACTATTCCCTGACTTTTGAGAGTTTCAACCAAAATCATATCTGCGGTCGAAATCATAGGTAGATAATCAATATGTTTTTCGATCGCTGCTTGATATAAAAGCTCAGCCTTATTGTTTAACAATGGGACTCGATAAAGGTTTTCTACGATCCGATTGTGAACCTTGTTGATAATTGTCTTCATCTTGTCTCTTAAAATTTATTGAAAAATAACTTAAAAGTCACAGCAAAGCGATTGGGGACTTCCAAGTCAAAAAATATTCCACAGAAGACTGTTAACCGTTGACAGTCAGCAGTCAACAGTGAACAGTCAACGACCTCAATCGGAACAATTTATTTTTTGGAGTTACCTTGAAGTATTAACTTCAATTAATATGCGCTTAAACAAATATAATAATGCCTGATGAATGTATGATTATTGCCGTTGTGGCTTATTACTATAGTCGGTTGACCAAAATTTTAAAATACTTCTAAAAGTAGATTATTTAAAATTAATCTAATAAGGTTGAATTTGTTATAAAGGGACACATCAAAGGCGGGAATTATGGTTGATGCAAATTCCAAAATCATCCCACAATTATGCAATGCCCCTGATTCTAAGCTGTTCTGCATTTGGCGTTGCACATTGCCTTGATTAGATTGTTGACTGTTGACCGTTAACTGTCAACGGTCAACAAGTTATGCTTTTTCAGGGCGCATTAGCTTATTGATTGGAGTTTTCAGTTTATTCAACAAGCACTAAATTACACAACGTCATTGCCTAATGAAGCCAAGTTGAATGTAGGCGTTCTCGAAGAGTAGCCTTCGTAAGTGCGATCGCTCTTTCACTGAGCAGGCAACTGATAACAGAGAGATAATATTTCTATCAGCAGTAATTCTCTATCATTTATGACTCAAGCCATACCCAAGCAAGTAACCTTTGAGGAATTTGTCGATTGGCTACCCTAAAATTCAGAGGTACGCTACGAACTACATAACGGAGACATTGTTGAAATGGCGCAACCAGTAGGGGAACACGAAGAAGTTAAAAGCTTTTTGCGTGTGGAAATTCCTGTTGAAATCAAACGTCTAGGATTGCCCTATGGTATCTCCAACTAAGTTATCGTTAGACCTCCTGAAAAAGATTCTGGTTACTTCCCAGATGTTTTGGTGCTAAATCGTGCAAATCTGGCAAATGAAAAATTATGGCAAAAACAATCTATTGTTAGCGTGGGTGCATCGATACCTTTGGTAATTGAAATTGTATCAACCAACTGGCGAGACGATTACTATTTAAAATACGCTGATTACGAGGAAATGGGTATTCCTGAATACTGGATTGTCGATTATGCTGCCTTGGGTGGACGTAATTTTATCGGTAACCCCAAGCAACCGACAATCTTGGTTTGTAACTTGGTTGATGGAGAATATCAGATAAGTAAGTTTCGAGAAAGCGATGCCTGCGGCGGTAAACAACGCATTATTTCCCAAACTTTCCCCGAATTAAATCTCACCCCAAACCAGATTTTTCAAGCTGGTCTGGTCTAGGGTTTCTGGTAGATTGTAAAACCCCAGCGCCAAAAGACTTTCGCAAAGCTATTGCCTGTTTTATCGTTTTGCCAATTCTGGAGTCCGTCCCTTCAAACCAATCATTAACTTCAGCATAAATACTTTCAACATAGGTACTCGCTGCAATAACCATAAACCCAGACGCCGAACCACCACCACAGGCAAGAAATTATTAGAAAACATTCGGTCTAACAAATCGGTAAAACCTAGAATTGTCAGGTTTTCTAACTTGCGCCAACGTTCATAACGTTTGAGAATTTGCATCTCGCCAATATCTTTACCTTTGTTGTGGGCTGCTTGGATTACTTGCGCCAAAGCTGCTGCATCCCGAATACCCAAATTTAAACCTTGTCCCCCCACGGGATGACAGTTGTGTGCAGCATCACCAATTAATGCTAGTCGGGGAAGAACATAGCGATCGCTTTGCATGAGTTGTACTGGAAAAATAAAGCGATCTCCCAATAGTTCCAATTTTCCCATCTGATTGCCATAGCGACGGGTTAATTCTTTTAAAAATTGTTCATCATCTAAAGCACACAAAGCTTTTGCTTCTTCGTGAGGCGCTGTCCACACAATGCGGCAGCGATTCCCTGGTAGAGGTAAAATTGCAAAGGGGCCGCTAGACCAAAATCTTTCGTAAGCAGTGTTATTGTGGGGTTTCTCTGGTTTGACAAACGCAACTATGCAAGACTGCCAATATTTCCAGCCAGAGGTTTTGATACCAGCAGCTTGACGAATTGGCGATCGCGATCCATCTGCGGCTACGAGTAATTTACTTTTAATAGTTCGTAGTTCGCCAGCAACTTTAATATCTATGGCTACAATGTCTTGTTGATACTGTGTTTTTATCACCTCAGCCGGACACAGATAAGTGACATTTGCACAATTTCTGACAAACTCCTGCAACGGTTCCAATAGCGCTTGGTGTTCCGCCACATAACCCAACTCTGGCGTACCTATATCATCTGTGACAAATTCCACCACACCAGGATAATCGGCATCAGAAAGACGAACCCGGCAATATTTGGCAATTTCGGGCAACATTTTGTCCCACACTCCAATTCCTTGGTAAATTAGGGACGAAAGCATGTGAATTGCATAGGCTTGACCCTTAGCTACCGCCGCTGACGCCACTTTTGCCTCAATCAGCAGTACACTCAAGCCAGAATCTTTTAAGGCAGAGGCTAAAGTTAACCCAACAATTCCACCGCCTACAATTACCAAATCGTATTCGTATCCCCGCTTGTCTGATGTTGTTTGGGGAGAGTAAAAAGTTTGATTAAGCTCTGCTAGCGCCATTGTGAAGATAAATTACAGCATCTTAACTCTTATTTTGACGCGATCGCGGCTTTTTAAGCAAGTTCAGCTTATTGACCCAGCAAAAAACAATCGAAAGATTTACTATTTGAACCACATGTGTCGTAGGAGCGCAAGGCTTTGCGCCCTTAGCACGTGGTCTATTTACCTGAAAATTGCTGTAATTGTTAACTTGAGACAAACAACTATTAAAGGTCAAAAAAAATGAATAAGACTATACTTAGCGTTTTAATGTTTGTATTTTTACTTTTATTTATTACTTCTCCCTTTGCTGCCCTTGCAGGTTTAATGTTTATTTTGTTAGCTGGAACATGTTTTTATGTGCTAGGGAATTTGTTCCAAGCAATTATTGGTGGTGATGCCAATGTTAATAAATTAGATAGGAAGTAGGGAATCAAATTTTTAGATATAAAAGCGAGTTTTTGACCCAATTAAATATAATTGCCATAGTCTATCATCAAACTATTTGATAGCACATTAATTCGTAGCTGACAACAGTCAACAGTTAACAACCACCACGAATATTTATATAATTTAGACCTATATTATTAAAAATACCCGCTGATTATGAAATACAGCGGGTTGAATCATGAATATAGTGGTGTAAGAAAGAGACTAAATTAATTGCAGTTTTACTACAAGTTTTTGTAGTTAAGTAGGTCAACCTTAAAAAATGTAAAATAGATTCTTTGCGATTACTATTCTTCTCTACAAAACCCTATGGTAATCAGGTGTCTGCACTATGCTAAGTTCCGCTTGTAATGACATTTGACGTTTAATTAGGTTGAACTACTTAATAGTCATTATTTATGAGCTTTATGAACTGGATGATGCTTGTGATGTTTGTAGTGTTTCTGATGAACCTTGACAGTTTTTATCTTAGTAGGGTGTATAGTTCCAGCTTGCACAGCAGGCGCAGAAATAGCTACGGGGGTAGCAAATATTAAAGCCAAAACTAAAGCTTTCGCGAAGTTATTCACTTGCAATTCCTCATCAATTGTTGAACACTACAACTATCTAATACGTATATGTCATTGCGTTGTAATTGATGTGAATCTTTGATGTCTGTTTGGACGGATTTTTATTAAGAAATGCTGAGACTGATTAACTCTTCTGCTACTTCAAAGTTAGCCGTGACATTTTGAACATCATCTAAGGCTTCTAGAGTATCAATTAATTTGAAAAGCGATCGCGCTTGCTCAGGATCGGTAACTTCTACACTATTACTCGGAATCCAGCGCAATTCAGCATCAGTTACCTGAAAGCCTTTATCCTTAAGTGTTTGGCTGAGGGTTTCTAAATTTCCGATTTCAGTAAATACCTCAGCCATTTCATCTTCAGTCATTTCATAAGACTCAGCGCCACCTTCTAAGGATGCTTCTAAAAGTTGTTCCTCATTAACCACACCTGGAACGATACAAACACCTTTTTGGTCAAACATCCAGCTAACACAGCCTGTTTCACCCAAGTTACCACCATTTTTACTAAAAGCCGCACGCAAATCGGCGGCTGTGCGATTGCGATTATCTGTCAGCGCTTCAATTAAAATTGCGACACCACCGGGGCCGTAACCTTCATAGCGAATCGCTTCAAAATTGGCACTGTCTGTACCAAAAGTGCCTGCACCTTTAGCGATCGCCCGTTCAATATTATCATTAGGGATACTTGCTGCCTTTGCCTTATCGATAGCTGTGCGGAGTTGAAAATTCAGCGCTGGATCTGGTACACCACTTCTCGCTGCAACAATAATCGCCCTCGATAACTGAGTGAAGGTTTTTCCCTTTTTTGCATCTACTACCGCCTTTTGACGCTTAATATTTGCCCATTTACTATGTCCTGCCATAATCCGAAATTATCAAAACTCTACTTCAAGATTAGGATATACCCAGCTTTTACCCAGATGCAAAGGTGGATTTGGTAAGAGGGAGATAAGGGAGATGGGGAGATGGGGAGATGGGGGAGATAGGGGAGATGGGGGAGATAGGGGAGAAAAATTGCTACCTTGTCCCCCTTGTCCCCCTTGTCTCCATGCCCAATGCCCAATGCCCCATGCCCAATGCCCCATGCCCCATGCCCAATGCCCATAAACGCCATACCAAGCTACTTTTTCTCTGGTATGTCATTACAGCCTTCTATAAAATCGATAACTTGGTGTAGACATCCTGGTTTAGTTACAATCAGCACAGTTGAATTAGGTTGTAGTACTGTACTGCCATTAGGAATCATCAAATTATCGTGGGGATGAGGTTGATAGCCAATAATTAGCGAGCCAGTGGGAAACCTTGAATCCTGAGCAATTTCAGCAACGCTACGACCAACAACATAGCAGTTATTGGGGATAGAAAGTTTAAGCACCTCAATCTGTCCTTGCTCAAAATGCATCATCGATTCTACTTGTGGAAACTCGATGGCATTTACCATTGTGGAAACAGATAGTTCAACAGTACTGATGATGTGATTTGCTCCAGCCAGACGCAGGGGTTCGCCAAAATCAGAGTGACGCATCCGACTTAAAATATGAGGAACGCCATAATGTTTAGCAAGAGTTACCATCGCTAAGTTTAAGGCATCACTGCGTAGTACAGCAGCCAAAGAGCTAGCTTTGCGAATCCCAGCTTCTAACAATACTTCTGTACTCACGGCACTTCCTTCAAAAGCCATTGCCCCAACTTGTTCGCGGGCATAGCGACAAGCCGTAGGATCGACATCAATAACAGCAACAGTATGCCCCAGTTCTAGGAGTTTCTGCGCTAAATTTAACCCCACTAAACCAGCTCCACCAATTAATACGTACATGAATATTCCTAATAATCTTTGAGTTTTTACTTTAACAATTATTAGTTGACTGTTGACTCTTAACTGTTCTCCGGTGTCTCTTGGCTTCAGAGCGATGGAATATGCTACTTACCTTACGCAATGATGAAAAATCAAGGGTTTGGGGAGGATGTTATTCAGCGTAATATCATGTCCGCCTAATCACTTATCAAAAAAATTCCCCGCGTCACCACGTCCCCGCGTCAGTCCTAATGATAAGTCTTCAACAGGACATGATATAAATCCTAGAATATTTTTTGAGTTGGAAGTGCCAAACTTCTCACTGTGATGTCCCTTACGAATTGATGTCAGGCATTGATGATGTTTTCCACTCGTTTTCTAAAATGGCGTAAATAAAATTGTCATACCATCTACCTTTGATTAACTCTTTTTCTCGTAGATGAGTTTCACGATGCATCCCAATTTTTTCTAAAACTCTCAAGGAAGCAATATTTTCTGCAACACACCACGACCAAATACGATGCATTTTTAATTCTTCAAAACCAAACTTTACAATTGCCTGTCCGGCTTCTGTTGCGTAACCTTGTCCCCAATAATGAGGATTGATTTCATAGCCAATGTTTGCTTCTCGTAATTCAGAGTTATTGATACGAATACCACAATTGCCAATCAATATATTTTCTTGTTTAACAACAACAGCTAACTGAAACTTTGTTCTGGGTTCTTCTATTTGTTGATTAATAAACATCTGCAAAAACTGACAAACATCGTTCTGTGTACGATGCGTCCAGTGTGAATAAAGCAAGTATAGGGGATTCGATTGATAAGTAAAAACCGCTTGCCAATCTGCTTCTATCAATTCACGCATTAGCAAACGATTTGTTTCTATTATCATATATTCAGTTTCCAATTCGCAATTCAAGTTTTACATTTTGCACCAGAAGGAGTAGCATCCGGATAATAGGTAATGATGGCTTTTTCTTTCCGGACAAAAACATTAGAAAAGGACTTACCAGTTTCGCGATCGCGTACATTATAAATACACGCTCCTTCATTGTTCCCTTGGAGTTTAAAGATTTTGGTGGTATCTAAAAGTATTTCTTCAGCATTGCTAAGATAGCCATAGCCTTTAATCACATCTGTGACTGTACGATTTTTTTGTTTAATTACCACACCCATTGTATAAATCACCCCAGGAACAACTTCCTCTCGTCTTTGATTATTCGGTAGGCGTCCTGCTATGCCTTGGTTTTGTAGTTCTAAATACCTACCATAAAAATGTAAGCCGCCAATATCATTGGCATTATAGATTTCGCCACAAAATATATGTTCAAACCCCTGGCGCTGGAACCAAATATTAGTTAAATCCTCTAGAAATTGTGCTTGATTACTACGTCCAGCACGTAGTTCACCGCCGCTAGTTTGTTGAATTTTCTGTAACACATCTGGATAAGAAGATAACAATTGTTTAAAACTATTAGTACTCACTTTCGTACCAATGGGGCCACAAACTTTTAACACAGCTTGGTCAAAGGAATTTAGCTGTGGTGGTGGTGGTGTAATATCTACTTGTTGTCTTGCGGGAAAACCAACAGAAACCGGGTTATTGATATTATCAAAAAATGGCAGAAGTTTGGTATTTTCCTGTGGTTGTGCGTTCACCAGATTTTGCGAAGACAATGGCGAAAGCAGTAGTAAAAGAGTAAACACTTTCACCATCTGCTTGAACTTATTGGTTACATAACTTGGCTGCATAAATTCTAGTTTAACTACTTCGATAATAGTTCCATGCCAAGTTTAATTCTCTAGATAGCTTACTTGATAAAAAACCCGTTTTTTTTTAATAAATCAGGTGATATAAGTAGATAGACTTAAATGTGGTAATCCGATTTGATTAATGAATATATTTGTGTAGTAAGGGAACTCTTAACAGGAAAAAAGGAATTTAGGGGTGTACTGAGTTTTTTCACCAAATCAAATATGAGTTCTATAAATAGAATACTTCTGTCATTGCAAGTGAAGCGAAGCAATGACATCTTATATTTAATCATGGCTACCTACTTAGTATTTAGCAATGTTAACTGTTAACTTTTAACAGTCAACAGTCAACAGTCAACAGTCATCTCCCCATCTTCCTACTCCTAGCCCAAATTACAATCTTTGATTGCAACTGAATATGAATTTTGGCATCTGAATTCTTATGTTGCCCGATCAATTTTTCGGACATCTTCATCAGATAGTTGCACATTGATAGCTAGTGCTGAGTCTTCAATGCTGGAAATTTTGCTAGCTCCAGGAATTGGTAAGATAACAGGCGACTTGGAACGTAACCACGCCAGAACGATATTGTATACTGATACGCCTTTTTCTTTAGCCAACTGAGCGATCGCTGGAATATCTTCTAAGTTTTGATGACGACGCCTACCGCCAAATGGACTCCAGGGTAAAAAAGTCAATCCTTGCTGTTCGCAATACTCCAACACGCCATCAATTTCTGGCTGTCGTTCCCAAGGGCTATATTGATTCTGCACTGAAACAATATCCACCACATCCTGCGCCCGCTTAATTTGTTCAACGGAAAAGTTAGAAACTCCCACGAAACGAATTAAACCTGCTTCTACTGCTTCTTTGACTGGTGTAAGAGATTCTTCGATGGTGTAATTATTATCTGGGGAATGATATTGCCAAACATCGATGGGTTTAGCGCCGCCCAAAGCCTCAAAGCTGACTTTAATTGTTTGACGCAAGTGTTCTGGGTTCCCGTTGCGCGTCCAATTACCATCGGGACGCATCAAGCCGCCTTTAGTTGCGACAATTACCTGGCTGATATCGCCTTGGTAACTGGTAAGTGCTTTGTGAATTAACTGTTCGTTGTGATGCTTATCTGATTCGTCTTTACAATAAGAGTCGGCAGTGTCAATGAACGTAATACCCAGATCTAAGGCACGATGAATAACTGCGATCGATTCTGATTCGGGAGGGCGATTATAAATTGACATCGGCATACCACCCAAACCGATGGCACTCACAAAAATACCTGTTTTTCCTAACTGTTTGGTTTCCATGCTTCTAGTCATAGCTTTCTGACCCAATTATGAAGCACTGAGTTAAAGATTTTTTAGCTATCGATCGGAAATCCTCCCATTTACTTATACTTGGCGATTCCTACCCTCAAGTCTTTCGGCTGATTAATATAACCTCCTCAATTACAAATACTTATTTTGTCAGTTTGTCTATTTAAGCTATGTTTGGTAAATAAAATAAGTAGCCTACATAAATTGGCTAGTTATTCCACACTTGACATAAAGCATTGTGAGTGCCAAACGTCTGCCAGAAACCATTGCCCATGTCAAAATTACCCGCCAATCCTGGCAACACGGCTTCCTAGAGGGTGAAGTGAGTGCAGGTGAATTTGAATGGCATTTCCAGTGGCATTTTCGTAGGGGAGAACTTGCCGTCAAGCCCTCCCAAGGTCGCGCCTTAATCAAAGAACCCCTCGGTCGATTTTTGGAGAAACAAGATTATCAACTAGAGCCTGGAGGAGACTATGCTTTTACAATTCGGGCGGAAATTTAGGAGTTATTCAATTTTGGATTTTAGATTTTAGATTGAATCCAAAATTCAAAATCTAAAATTGGCTGATTCCGTGAGGCGATTTAAGTATCTTTCGATTAGCAGAATGGCAACAATGTCATCTATGGGTCTTGGAGGCTGTCGCATACCTTGTGGTAGTAGCTTTATTAGCCCTTTGGGCGGATACATTTGCCAATAGCGATCGCGTGCTTCTAAGGTTGTGTAGCGCTCATCTACTAAAATAATGTTCAGGGGTTCTGATAATTCTTGATAAAATTGCTGTTTCCACTGATTGGCTGTTGTTTGGTTGCCCATCACCATCAAGGAGATGGGGAATTGCTGACGCAGTGTCTCAATGGTAGCGATCGCCTCTTTTGCTGACACCACTTGATGATAATATAATTGCCGATCCAGCCCCATCACTGCTAAACCACATTTATCTCGACCTGGATCGAAACCCAAAATCACTGGCTGTGTCGGTGAAAATTCACGGAAAGTCATAAGTAATAAAAAAAAGAATTCAGAATTGGTGAATTCAGGAATCAGAATAAATTAGTGGCTAGTGGCGAGTCTGTGTAGGAAAGTTATGCTGGCTGCGGCAAACTAACCTCCAAGCGTCTACGGCGTAAGCTGCCGAGTCGTGACTTTCCGCGCTCATCTCCCAATACGGTTCGATTAAAGGGGAAAGGGGAAAGGGGAAAGGTTTCAAATACATCCTTTACCCCTTACCCCTTAACCCCTTCGGGGTTCGCCAGTCGCTCATGGGGGAAACCCCCAAGACCGCGCTGGCTCACCTTTTCCCAGACCACAAGGGGAGTTCATACTGCTTATCCGAACCGTATTGGCTCATCTCCCATTAATTGTATTCTGACTTCTAACTCCTGAATTCTGAATTCTGAATTCTGAATTCTGAATTCTGACTTCTGACTTGTTGTTTAAGTACTAAAAATAATTTGTCCGTTGACTACTGCTACTAATTTCACTCTCAAAGGCCCCGCTGTATAAATATCTTCTGCGGCGATGGCTTTAATTTCCAATGGTTGATTGTACTTTCTTAATTGGGCAACAAAACGCAGAAAAGTACCATCCACTTGTACATTTTCCACAATTCCGGCGTTACGGGCGCGAAATTGGGAAGCAGAAATTAGTATTTCCAATCGCTGCTGCAACTGATAGGATGTCATGTTTTTGGGGTCAGCGGTGGTTGTGGCTAATTGGGCACCTCCAGAGAAAACGAGTTCATTCCTGGCTATGTCGGCAAAAATTTCTATTTGCTTTTCTCCTCTAACGTAATTACCTGCGGAAAAAATTCGCACTACGTATTCGCGACCATCCTCAATTTGCTTGCTCAATTGCTCGACTCTTTCCTGAGTTACGCGCACCAGCTCTACATTTGGAGAATTTCCACCAGGCTCACTTAATTCCAGATTGGCGTTGCGATTAGCTTGTTGTAAAAGTTGTACCACCGCTTGACGAGCCGCAGCCACCTGGGTAACGCGAATTACAGCAGCCGCTAGAACTTGACCGCGAACTAAAGCCAGTTTACCCAAACGCAGGTCTTGGTAAGACTGATAATATTTTTCCAGCCTTGCAACTTCCTGTTCTAGTTGCTGTTGTTGTGTTTCCAATTCTTTGAGGCGAGATTCCCGTTTGGCAATCACTTGTTCTCTAGCTGTAATTTCTGAATTACGCTTTTGAATTAACTGGTCGAGTTGGGCAATTTTGCGATCGCGTGCTTCTATCCCTTCTTGGCGGTTGGCAAGTTCGCGATCGCGTTTTTCGATAGCTGTTTTGGCTTCGTCAATCGCTTTTTTCGCTTCCGCATACAGTCGTTGACGTTCTGTCTTTAGTAGTTCAACTGCTGCCTGTAGTTCCTGCCGCTGATTGTAAACGCTTTGCAGTTCGGCTATGGCTTTTTGGTACTGACTGACAACTCGATCTAACTGCCCTTGAGTGCGCTGGAGTTGAGTTTGGGTTTGGGCTTGCTGCTGAATGGTGCGGTTGAGTTGGGCTTGGGTTTCCCTTTGCTTGGCATTGGCCGCCTGTAAAGACTGATTAATTGCTTGCAACTCTTGTTGGGCTTTGGCTTGGGCGATTCTTGCTTGATTCAATTCGCTTTCTACCTGACTTTTCTGGGTTTCTGCGGTTTTTAGCTGTTCCCGCTTTTGCCTGAGGTCTGTTTGAATATCCTCTAACTCAAAAACTCCCTGCCGCAATTTATCATCAGCAGCGAATAAAATTCCTAAGGTTGATGCTGAAATCAAACCCCCAGTAAAAATCGTTACTAGTACTGCGGTGTTTTTTGGACGAAGGTTAAAGAGTGAGAGGCGGGCTTTGCCAACTCGTGTGCCGATGCGATCGCCCACGGTTGCAATTACGCCTCCCAGAATTAAAATTGCTGCGATGAGGATGTATCCGGTGGTCATGTTTAGCTACCGAAATCCTTCCAGATACAGCCTACTACTTTTGACCATTGTCTGTGGAGAAGTGGAGGTTGGCAATAGCTGAGATTAGTCAATTTTAGATTTTCCTTGAGCTATTAGTGCGATCTTGAAAATACGACACGTGCCGACTCCGCTTTTTCCAATTGTTTTATGTGAACTGCCGACTTAAAGTAACGGGTTTATGCACAGTAATCTTCTTCTTGTGGATAGAAATCATCTTTTTTTCACGCAAATCCCCTAGTAGCCTTGTAACTGTAACACGAGTCGAACCAATTGCCTCAGCGATCGCTTGATGAGACAACTTCAAATCAATTGTGATGCCATCAGCACAAGGAACTCCAAAATCACGACAAAGAATTAATAAAAAACTCACTAACCTGGAACCCATATCTCGGTGAGCAAGAGTTTCAATCATCATCTCTGTCTGTAAAATTCGCGAAGACAGACCCCGCAGCATTAACATTGATAATTCTGGATTTTCCTTGAGTGCTTGCTCTACTTGTTCGATTGGTGCCGACAGTAATTCCACAGGGGTAAATGCAACCGCATGGTAAAACCTATCCGATTTATTTCCTGTCAGCAATGACAATACACCAAAAACACTATTTTCTCGCAGCAGTGCTACCGTTATTTCCTCTCCTGCCTCGTACACCCTGGAAAGTTTAACAGCACCTTTTAAAAGAAAATAAACTCGTTCGGCAGGATCGCCAGGAAAAAAGATCGTTTTATTGCGTTCAAACGTTTCCACAACTGGCGGAAACGCCCCGGTCGCCATCTGACGAAAAACATTTGCTAGGGCTTTATCTTGTGTCACGATCATCTCCCTTCCCCTACCCAATGCCGGAAAAACAAAAACTAATTACCTAAGAATACACCTGAAAATTCAATAAAGCACCGTCAACCTTTCTGTACTTTCCTATACTCCAACTAATTGTTTGTTAACTCACTGTTTATAATGATACATAATTGTCGATCTCTTCAGCTATAAATTGTTGATAAACTGTTCCTAGTAGTGGTATTAAAAAGCTTTTTTGAAGAACGAATAAAGAGAACTTGAGAATATCTTTAGAAAGAATCAAGAATTTGTTGATAGCAAACACCCTTACCAATATTCATTTTTGCAAATCCCGTGTAAAACAAAGACAAACTAGCCTCGGATTCTAGTATGCTCCTAATGATCGATCCCATTAACAATTTCTATGCTGAATCTGACTGGAAAAAATGCCTTGGTTACAGGTATTGCCAACAACCGCTCCATTGCCTGGGGCATTGCCCAACAGCTGCACAAAGCAGGAGCTAATCTCGGAATTACGTACCTGCCAGATGAACGCGGCAAAATGGAGACAAAAGTAGCCGAACTAGTCCAACCCCTCAACCCCAGCTTATTTCTTCCCTGTAATGTCCAAAACGAAGAACAAATTCAATCTACCTTTGAGACAGTACGGGATAAGTGGGGAAAGCTAGACATCCTGATTCATTGTCTCGCCTTTGCCAACAAAGAAGATTTGACGGGAGGTTTTAGCCAAACCTCTCGTTCTGGTTTCAAAACTGCTTTAGAGATTAGTACTTATTCTTTAGTACAGTTAAGCAATGCAGCTAAACCCTTGATGACTGAGGGGGGTAGTATTGTCACCTTGACATATTTAGGAGGTGTGAAGGTAATTCCTAACTATAACGTTATGGGAGTTGCCAAAGCGGCATTAGAAATGAGCGTGCGTTACCTGGCTGCTGAACTAGGGCCGCAAAATATCCGCGTCAATGCCATCTCCGCAGGCCCCATCCGCACTTTAGCATCTTCAGCAGTGGGCGGAATCTTAGATATGATCCATCATGTAGAGGAAGTAGCTCCGCTACGGCGGACTGTCACTCAGCTAGAAGTCGGCAACACTGCGGCTTTTTTATGCAGTGATTTGTCCAGCGGCATCACCGGACAAGTTCTGTATGTAGATGCAGGATATGAAATTATGGGAATGTGACGCGATAAAGTTATGAGTTATGAGTTATGAGTTAAAAATTTATAACTCCTAACTCCTGACTCCTAACTCCTAACTTCTAACTCTTCCCTATGCAAACAACCAATCGCCAAGTCAATTCAAATTACGACCAGTTAACTAAAACCCCTCGGATTGCTACTGTTCATCGCACCACAGGGGAAACTAATGTGCAAGTTACCATCAATCTTGATGGAACAGGAAAATGCACCGCAGCAACAGGTATTCCGTTTTTGGATCATATGTTGCATCAAATAGCTTCACACGGGTTGATTGACTTAGATATCCAAGCCAAAGGAGACTGGGAAATTGATGACCACCATACCAACGAAGATGTAGGTATTACCTTAGGACAAGCTTTTAACCAAGCATTAGGCGATAGGAAAGGCATTGCTCGTTTTGGTAATTTCCTTGCACCTTTAGATGAAGCTTTAGTTCAGGTGGTGCTGGACTTTTCGGGACGCCCTCACCTCAGCTACGGTTTACAAATTCCTACCCAGCGTGTAGGAACTTATGACACCCAGCTGGTGCGCGAATTCTTTGTGGCATTAGCAAACCACAGCCAAATGACACTACACATTCGGCAACTGGATGGCATTAATTCTCATCACATTATTGAGGCGACATTTAAGGCCTTTGCAAGGGCGACACGCTTAGCAGTAGAAATTGACCCTCGTCGTGCTGGCTTGATTCCTAGTTCTAAAGGCGTTTTGTAAGAGCCTCCAGGGATCAGTTTATCCCAGGAAACCTAATGCGGGATGGGGGCACAGTGGCAGGGAAGCAAAGGAAGAATGATAACTCCTCACTTTTGATTCACTAAGGGCTAAACACCCCACTACCGCTAATAGCACTCACTCTGTTTGCGATAATTATCAAACTCAGTGGTGATTATTATCACCCTGTTGGGTAACTTGTAATAGATACCAAGTTGCTAATTGTTGATTAAACCGAGATGAAGTCTGTTGCAGATGACCCTGATTCTCAACTCAATAGGACAAACACTCTGCCAGTAGTCCTAACTTCTGAGTTGCGAAAAGTTTACCGTACTGGTTTTTGGCTAAATCAAAAAGTCGTATCTTTAAAAAGCTGTTCTTTAAAAGTTTATCAAGGCGAAACCTTTGGACTGTTAGGGCCCAACGGCGCTGGTAAAACTACCCTTTTAAAACTATTGTTAGGGATTATTCGTCCCACTGGTGGACAGGGACTATTGTTAGGTCAGCCAATAGGCGATCGCAATGTTAAGCAATACATCGGCTATTTACCTGAAAATCCTTATTTGTATGATTATTTAACTGGCTGGGAGTTTTTGCAGTTAGCAGCTGGGCTATTCCAAATTCCTGAGGGCATACAACGCCGACGCATTCCCCAATTGCTGGAATTAGTGGGTTTATCCCAAGCCGATGCCCGCAAAAAATTGCTGCGCCGCTACTCCAAAGGCATGTTACAGCGTGTTGGTATGGCACAGGCGCTAATTAACGAGCCAGAATTAGTTTTTTTAGATGAACCAATGTCTGGCCTCGATCCTGTAGGACGCTACCAAATGCGGGAAATTATTTTGGCTCTCAAAGCCGCCGGCAAGACGATTTTTTTCAACAGCCACATTCTCAGCGAAGTAGAACAGATTTGCGATCGCATTGCCATACTCGCTCAAGGTGAATTAATTTGCTCTGGTTCCCTGAATGAACTTTTGGGTGGTGACAACACATACCATGTCAAAGGTCAAGGTGGTGACTCGGAAATTCTCAAAAAATGGCTACCTGCTTTGAGATTTGAACCTGATGGTTCCTGGCAAGGTACACTACATGATGACTACTATGATTTTCTAGCTAGTCTTCGTCTCATGGAAGGTAAAATTATTGCCATGAACTTGTGTCGTCAGTCCTTAGAAGAGCTTTTTATTCAACAAATCCAAACAAAAAATCATTCACTAAACTAGTTTGATTGCTAAATAATTCTCTAGTTGCTAATTAAATAGCGGTCATTTTAATGTTGATAACAAATGTTACTCATTACATATTTTAAATTCAAACTTAAGTGTCATGAAATTGACTTAATTTAGTAAAAATTTATTGGTAATTGCCTCATTGGAAAGCAAACATAGTATTGTATAAACTACCTTGGATTGCTGAAATTTATTATTTGGGGATAATTGTCATATTCCAAGACACTTAACTTTAAATGAACTTCATTGAAAATTCAAATCAAATCAACAAATTTTCTCCGGAAAATTACACTTTTCAAGGAAAATAAGATTGTTGGGGAACTTGAATACTTAGGTATAGTCAAAATAAAAATGTTTAGACAGTACTTTATTAATCGTAATTTCAAAATCTCAAGGAAATATGCTTAACACGAATTTGTTGAAATCGCTTACCCAACCAGTTCTGGGTGCGGCTTTATTAACTGCTTTCAATGTTGCCGTACCCTTTGCTAGCCTAGCTCAGGGACAACCAGCACCATCAACTACACAAATACCAAATACACAAACACAATTAGATACTAACTATTTATTGGGAGGGGGCGATCGCATCCGTGTAAATGTCTTTGAAGTACCTGAATATACAGGTGAATACCAAATTCCTCCAGGAGGAGCAATCAACTTACCTTTAATTGGCAGTGTTCCAGTTCTTGGGCTAACAACCGAACAGGCTGCTGATGAAATTGCCAGAAGATATGCTCGCTTCCTCAAACGTCCTTTAATCTCAGTTAATTTATTATCACCTCGTCCGATTAATGTTTTTGTTGCTGGAGAGGTAACACGTCCAGGAGCTTATACTTTAAACTTGAGTGGAGGTGCTGGAGACAATCCAGGCGTACAATACCCCACTGTGTTAGCTGCATTGACAACAGCCCAAGGAGTTACACTGGCTGCTGATGTAACTCAAGTTCAATTACGGCGTAAATTCGGACGTGGTTCAGAACAAGTCGTTACCCTCAACTTAAAAGAACTTATCCAAACAGGTACATTATCACAAGATATAACCTTGCGGGATGGAGACACTATAGTTGTGCCAACTGCAAATACCTTCAACGTAGCAGAATCCCGCAATATATTTGCAGCTAACTTTGCTGCCAGTCAAACTACACCCCGCACAGTAACAATTATTGGTGAAGTCAACCGTCCTGGTTCCTACCTAGTTACGCCAGGTAGCTTAAACGAACAGCAGGGAGGCGCAGCTCCTAACAGTGGTACTGCTACTCCCACTGGTCTACCAAATGTTACACGAGTAATTCAACTAGCTGGTGGAATTACGGCACAGGCAGATATTCGTAATCTCAAGCTACGCCGATTGACCAGAACTGGCTCAGAACAAGCTATAGATATTAACCTTTGGCAACTGTTACAGAGTGGGGATGCTAATCAAGACATTATTGTCCAAGATGGAGATACAATCGTTGTTCCCACAGCAACAGAGATTAACCCAGCAGAGGCTACTCAACTAGCCACCACTACTTTGTCTCCCGCACGCATTCAAGTGGGTGTGGTCGGGGAAGTCAAAAGACCAGGATTAACAGACATTCAACCTAATAGCTCTTTAAACCAAGCTATACTTGCTGCTGGTGGATTCAACGATGCCAGAGCCAGTGACGATGCTGTTGATTTGATTCGTCTCAATCCTAATGGTTCCGTCACGAAACGTGTAGTAAAAGTGGATTTCTCAGCTGGGATTAATGAGCAAACTAATCCTATACTCCGCAATAATGATGTCGTAGTAGTCGGCCGCTCCGGCGGAGCAAAAGTCGGTGATACCGCAGGCCTTGTCGCTGGGCCTCTAGGTGTTATCTTCAGTATTTTGAGGGTATTCGGACTTTAGTTACAAATTTAGATTTTAATTGGGGGCGTTGGTCAACTTTTCCTGTCCCCACGATTTGATTTTATTTTTAAGTAGGACTGACGCAAGTATTATTTTGTCTTGCGATAAAGGGTAGTGTCGTCGCGACGAGGGATTACTACCCTGTCGCTCGTAATATGGAAATCACGGGATTTTTGCCCAAGTCTTGTGAAATTAACTTGAACAGGGAGTGGGGATTAATTTCTAGCAGATTTAAATTAAATTATTTTTGTCAATAGTAATAACGCTGTATATCATAGTTTTATTTTAGTATTAAATTCAATTGAATACGGTGATTGGAGCCTAAGAATTAGTGGCACTTTTTTTGATGACCCGTAGGCCTAGCCCGCATCAGCATTGCTAGCTCAAAAATTGTGTTTTCACCCCTGTTTTTGACAAAATTTTAAGTATTATTACTTATTCGATAATTATCTATGACTTTAATATGTCAAGGATAGTGGGGAGTAGAGAGTAAAAATTTTCTCTTTAAGAGAACTTAGGATCGCGTTGTAATTAGCTTGAATTTTTATGAGAATAAGAATCTTCAGGAAGCAGAGACGAAAAATGCTTTTTTCTGCTTGATTTTTATTCCCATGATGATTCTCATTATTATAAGTATTATTTAAGTAAATTAACCGATTGATGAGAGATACACTATCTTAACCACAGATCCCACATATACACAGTAGAATGATGTCGAATTATAAATGACGCCATTTGTACCAATGCTTAGTGTTCGTCAAAAATTGTAATTCTGCATACTGATGGCTTATTATCAGTATTTTTACTACAGACTTGCTAGTTTTTAGAACACAATCTCAAAAAGCATTTAATCAATATTTACGCGGAAATTCGCAGGTGCAAACCTAAAAAACCGTGTATAAACTTACAAATGGCAGTTATACGGCCGTATCGAATACTGAGTTACTTACTAAGGCTAGAGTTAGTAACCATTGACAGTTCAGTTTTTGCAACATAACCTTTTTTTCCTATGATGATTCATGGTTTGAGTTTTCTCAGTTTGAGTGCATCTGTTGTACTTCCCTGGGCATTAACGGGTATGCTTCAAGGGCAGAAGATAACAGAGTCTGTAGTTAGAGATGTTCCTCAATCATCCACTGTTCAAGAAAATAAACTACCCAATCGCAAGCTCATCAGTGCTATTACTGCTGCTGGGACGACATATTACGTTAGCGGTACTGGCAACGACAACAATAGCGGACTCACTCCCTCATCGCCGTTTAGAACTCCTCAAAGAGCGGCAAACCTCACCAAAGCGGGTGATACAGTATTTTTAATGAATGGAGTATACAGGAATTCAAGCCCAGCAAACTCGGTATTAGTGATTACACGTTCAGGTTCGTCAAATGCATGGATTACATATAAAGCGTACCCTGGACATTCGCCGAAAATCGAGCACGATGGATGGCATGGAATTTGGATTAAAGATGGAGCTTCCTACATCGAGGTCAACGGCATAGAAATTGAAGGAAATAACAGTAATATCAGTCTCAGCTATGCCCTGAGTCAACAGTATAACACTGGAAACCCAAGAACTAGCGGCAGTTGCATTACTATAGATGGGCGAACAAAAGCTCGGCCTCATCATATTCGTATTCTCAACAGCAAGATACATGACTGTGGAGGAGGAGGCATTACAGGACTTGAAGTGGATTACATAACGGTGAGTAATAACGAAGTATATAATAATGCTTGGTATTCACCCTTTGGTTGTAGTGGCATTTCCTTTCTAAAGAATTGGAACTATGACGGTAATCAGAGCAACTACAGAATGATTATAACGAACAACAAGGTCTATAGAAATAGACTGTACGTTCCCTGGATTTATAACGGCAAGAAACAAGACGGTAACGGAATAATTTTTGACCGTGGAAGAAATGATGAGGCAGGATCGAAATTACCACCGTATCAAGGCCGTATTTTGATTGCTAACAACGTTGTGTATGAAAATGGTGGTGGTGGCATTCATGCATTTAGAACTGACAATATCGATGTCATCAATAACACTTCTTACACGAATAACCAGACTCCAGAAATTTCATACGGACAAATCTCGATGAATGACACTAGGAATGTGAGAGTTCTAAATAACATTCTCTATTCTCAAAGTGGTAAGCCGATAAACATGAACAACGGAAAAAATATCAACACCACTTTCAACTATAACCTTTATAACAGTAATGGTTATAGCGCAAGTGGTAGGGGTTCTAACGATATTGTCGCAGATCCGCAGTTTGTTAATGCTGGCGGCAAGGATTTTAGAGTAAGATCGACAAGTCGAGCAATCAATAGTGGTACTAAGTTCGATTTTTTGAAAACTGATTTTCTCGGTAACCCCCGTATAAGAGGTTCAGCAACCGATAGAGGAGCATACGAAATTCAATAGTGCTGAATTTAAGTAGTACTAAATAGTTTACGAATGGGTTGTATAGCAAAATTCTGATTTCTACAGTATTTTTGTTTACAACCTATTTTTACTGAAGGCTTACAAAGGACTACAAAGCTTTATACCAATTAAAAATTCATGCACTAAGAAAACCGACAGAACGTCGCATTATTTTTTCAATTAGTATTAGATAAAATTGTAATTCTTAAGATTGTTATCAAATAAATACCATCTGAACTAAAAGCGGAGCAAACAAAGCTCCGCTTAACGTTTGATTGGTGTAAGAAATGTTGGTATAACCAAGATAAACTACAATGGAACTTTTATTTTTTGGCAAGTCCCTTAAATTCTTTTGTCAATTCCCTTGGTTGGAAATATTCGTGACCGTGATACATATAGGTACTAGATTCATTTTTATCAATGATTCCATTGACAACTAAACCCAGCACATTATAGTTGGATCTTTCTAACATTTCTTGAGCCGCGTTAGCACTGTTAGAATCAATTACTCCAGGACGAGCTACTAACAAAATCCCATCAGTCATTTGACTTAAGGTTAAAGCATCAGCAGCTAACAGAAGGGGAGGAGCATCAATAATGACAAAATCATAATTAGATTGGGATGAAAAATTGTCAATTAATGATGCCATACGTTTTGAGTCAAGCAAAGCAAGTGGGTTGGGAGGTCTAACTCCAGCTGTTAAGACATCAAGGTTATCCATTACTTTGGATACAGCCGTATTAAATTCAGCTTGACCTACAAGAACCTCACTTAGACCAACTGCATTGGTTAATTCCCACAGATGATGCTGAGAAGGAACTCGCATATCTGCATCAATTAGTAAAACTTTACGTCCTAGTTGAGCGATCGCTGCTGCTAAATTCGCTGAAACTGTAGACTTGCCTTCTTTAGGAACTGCGCTAGTGACTACAATTGTTTTAAGTACTTTATCGGAACTCAAGAATTTTAAATTTGCTTGAATCATCCGATACATTTCACTTGTTAAAGAGTAAGGCATGTCTCGGACAGCAACTTTTTGAGTTATTGATTCTGCACTTGAAAAACGAGAGCGAACCTTTTTCACGGACAGAGGAACAATTCCCAGTAAGGTATATCTAAATATATCTCTAACTTCTCTGAGTGTTTTCAGAGATCTATCTCTCATACCTAAGAATAGAACAGTTGTTGTAGCTAAAAATAAACCCAACATTATTCCTAAGAGTAAAACGAGAAATTTTTTGCCTGCTACTGGGTCAGTGGGCACTAAAGCCTGAGCAATAATCCGAGAACTTGCTGTATTGGTGTTCTCAACTAACT
This sequence comes from Nostoc linckia z4, assembly GCF_002608075.1. Lineage (GTDB taxonomy): Bacteria > Cyanobacteriota > Cyanobacteriia > Cyanobacteriales > Nostocaceae > Nostoc > Nostoc linckia. The sequence goes on along the minus strand of NZ_LAHA01000030.1, from coordinate 44,467 downwards.
GTAATTCTTGAACTTTTTTCAATAAAGTTTGATATGTTGATTCTGCAACTTCAAGTTTCCGCTCTAATTCCCGCTGATTTTGTATTAATTGTGGTATTACTTGCACGCGCTTTTGATAGTTGGTGCGAGAATTATACAAAGAAGCGAGTCTTTGACTTAAGCCAAAACGTTGCACTTCTGATTGCAGAAAATCTTGGATTAAAGTTTGTCTGAGTTCTCCAATTTGCAATAAATTTTGAGGAACTTGTGCGTTGCTACCAACTGTTTGGGAAATTTGCTGCTGTAGTAAAGCTCTTAAATTAGCTTTTTTTGCTTCTAAATTAATAATTGCTGGGTTATCATCTTGGAAACGGCTGCGCTCACTTGCTAACTGCCGCTCAATATCTTGAAGTTGTGTCAAGATTCCCTGTACAGCTGGTGACTGACTTAAGGCACTGACAGCGATCGCATTTTGAGAACTCAAATTTACTTTCTGTCGCAGTTCATTGGTTTGAGCATTGACTTCATCCAATTGAGCCTGAACAGTATTAATCTCGTTATTTAAATTTCCAATAATCCCTACGGCCGACTTTGTTTCTTCTGTTAGATCTGCAATGCGGTTTTTCTGCTTAAATATACGTAGTTCTCGTTCTGCTTTATCAACAGCCTCTTGAGTTTTTGGAAGCTGCCTAGCAATAAATTGACGAGTTGATGCTGCCTCTGAACGATTTGTGAGAATATCATTTTCTAGATAAACATTCATCACTGTGTTGACCACTGCGGCAGCTTCTTCTGCGTTAAGGCTCGCATAAGTAACTCGTAATACATCTGTTCCGCCAATAATTTTTAATATCAGCGATTTTTGTAGAGCTTTTACTGTTAGGGGTTGACCTTCTTGATCTTTGAGTTGTAATTTATCTATTGTCTTCTGCAATAAAGCAGGAGACGAAATAACTTCTATCTGAGTGTTTATAGGATTTTGAGATGCTATTAGTGATTTGAGGTCTCCTGTAGATCCTCCTTCTGTGGTTGTCGGCAAAAGGTTAGATCCCACTACTTTAAAAGAAGGAATTCTGAACAATAATTTTCCTTCTGCTTCATAGGACGGCTTGATAAACCTTGTGGCCACTGCGCTGAGCATTACTGTAGCTATAAAAATGGTGGCAGCAGGTACCCACCACCGTTTCAACATCAATAAATAACGATTAAGGTCTAAATCAAGAGTTTCTCTAGATTCCATAAATTTTTATGACATAAATCTTCAAAAGTACAGTTTTTGAGCGATAAACTAAAAGATATTATGGCTTAGAGCAAGCACAAGGCACTACAATTAACAGCACTTGTACCATAAAACCTTACGCATAACACACAGTATAGACTATATAAGTTACAAATTGAGTTCACATTCTTGCATGATTGCGCCACATTCGTCAGAAATAACCTTGAAAAACTATGGGTTTTAGCTGATTTTAGGGTTTCTTAACGATTTGACGCAGTATCAATATTAAGTATTTAGATATTACCCAACTTCATGAGTAATGATTAGAAAATTTTAAGGTGGTAATTACTGACTTTTAAAAATCTTATCATATGCCTCTAAAAGTTTCGGAACTTGATATTGCCACTCAAGTATCTCTTCCATTCTGCGTCGCCCCTCGGCTCCTATTTTTTCTCTGCGTTCAGGGGAATCTAGAAGCTCTAGAATTTTCTCAGCAAACTCCACTTCATCATTCGGTTTGGCATAGAGAGAAGCTTCTTGTGCAGAACGTCTTCCCTCTCGTAAATCAAACTGCACAATTGCTTTACCCATAGCCATATATTCAAGAATTTTATTCATGGTGCAGTTTTCGTTATAGGCAGATGTAGGAGATGGTTCCACACACACATCACAACTGGAGAGCCGCTCTAAAAGTTCCTCACCTTGTTTAAATCCTGTGAATTCTACGAAATCAGTTACTTCCAATTCTTTAGATAAGGCTTTGAGCTTGTCTGCCGCAGGGCCACTGCCGATCAGCATAAAGTGAATATCTTGGCGATTTTTTTTCCGAACAATGTAATTGACCATTCTCAGGAGATAATCAATTCCCTCTGGTTCCCCCATAACACCCATGTAACCCACCAAGTAGTCCCTACCTGCACGGTAATTCGGATTTGGAGACATTCGACGAAAACGGGATAGGTCTGGCGCACTACGAACTACAAAGACTTTCTCTGGTTTCTTTTTCCCACGGGTAATAGCTACCTCTCGATGGGATTCGTTGGTTGAAATTACAATGTCTGCTGTCGCATATGTCAAGCGTTCAGCCAACCGTAATCCCTGATAAAAAATATCACGACGCTGGTACTTAGCTTCATACATCTCAGGGCTGAGGTCATGATGATCGAAAAGAATGCGTACACCATGAAATAATTTAAACCACCCTGCTACTAGAAAAAGTAAATCCGGTGGATTACAAATATGGATGATATCAAAACCACGCTCTCGCCACACCCGTTGGGCTAGGCGGAATTGCCAGTTAATCGCCCAACTATACTCTCTGAGATACCCAACGACCGAACTTTCTTCTGGTGGTAGAGGATGACGATAGATGTGAATTTGCTCAATAACCTCGTAGTCTTTATCAAAGCCATTACCTGTAGGTGAAATTACGGCAACTTCATATCCTGCTTTTTGCAAAGTAGTCGCTTCCATCCACACTCGTCGATCGAAGGGAACTGGCAGATTTTCAACGATAATTAATACTCTTTTTGCTAATGCCATGATAACTTAAATTCTTAATTGTTTGACGAAAACACTTGTCAGCTGTGTAATGTGCTTCTTTATTTAGAAACCCTGTTAGTAAGCTGCATATTTAGATTTTCCTAGTTTGTAATCTTTTTAATTACTAACTTTTTAGACTTACTGGAACATCTAAATTTAATAGCGAATGATATAACTTCAAGAAAGCAATCCAATGATTTTTTATATCAAGAGCGAATACACTTTTTCTGGCTTTGAATCCCAAAGAAAACCTCAAGTCTTCATTTTCAATCAAAGATTTTAAAGAACTTGATAACTCCTCTGGATTCCCTGGATTAACAATGAAACCATTTTCTAAATCAGTAACTATTTCAGGTATACCACCTACTGGTGTAACTACAACTGGTAATTCCCAAGCCATTGCTTCCAACATTGCTAATGGGAGACCTTCATTATAAGATGGCAGTACAAAAATATTTGCCTGAGTTAAGAGAATATCGCGCTCATCTGAGCCTATCCACCCAGGTAATTTGATGTAATCTTCTAGATTTAAAGTAGTAACTAAATTGCGCGCTTGTTCTACTTCTCCATCTCCTGCCATAATCAGACTCAATTTAGTTCGATGTTCCTTAGGCAATAGAGAAATGGCTTCGATCAAGTCAAATGCTCCTTTACGTTGGCCAATTCGTCCTAAAAAGAGTAAATTAACTTTGTCAGGGATTGAACGATTTGGAACTTCTACAGGAATTTTTACTGGGTTATAAAAAACTACAACTTTTTCCGGTTCTAGACCAAGATTTTTGATATAGAAGTTTTTCCAACTTTCAGATAATACAATTAGCCTTTGGCACTTGCCAAATATCCAACTTAGCAGTTGCTGTATGGATTTCGGTAATCCATCGTAGAAGAGATGGAATTGACTACCATGAGCATGTATTATTATTGGTTTCCGAAATACCCAAGCTAAAAGTATCATAATTGCTTGTCGCAAAATGCTTCCACGCTGAGAAATTTGAAGTTGAACAATATCAGCCTCTTGCTTGAGTAATATCCATAAAAATTTCCATATAGCTTTCAAAAATACCGTAATTTTTTTAACTACACTTCCTTCTTCATGGGTAATGATATGACATATTTTTACTTCAGGAGGAGCATACTCCAAAAACAGCTTTTCGTAACCAGAAATACCGCCCTGCTGAAGTAAGCTAGGGCCTAACATGACAATCTTAATAGGATTAGTTTTATTCATCTTCTTTGGCTGAAGTGTGACATTTTATTATTAATTAGCTTGAAAATTTTAAATTTCCAATTGTTCAGTATGTACACCAATTGTATTTTTATAATTTTTGTTGAAATTCAGAGATACTTGACTTGATAAAATGGCCGACACATATAGTGTCCATTCAATTGAATTTTGCTCGATTAGTATAGTTTCAGTAAAGTTGGAAAAAGCGATAAAGGTTAAATATATTAGTAGCCATACATTCTTTTCAAATACTTTATTTAATCTGATTAAATATATGCCTCGGAAAAAACTAGTTAAGAATCCCGCTAGGAAAACTAAAAGTCCCACTAAACCTACAGCTAACCAGAGATCCAAAAATCCATTGTGGGCACTAGGAGCAGGCCATCCTATTGACTCTTGTACATAGGCCGCACCAGAAGTATCAGCACCAAACCAGAATGCTCCATAGCCATATCCAAGTAAGGGTTTTCTCCCTATCATCTCGAAGACAGCAGGCCATATCTCTGAGCGTCCAGTTAACGTAGTGTCTTTACCTACGCTTCCCAAAATTTGATCGGCGTATGTTACAAACAAGGCATAAAAAGCAATACTTACAGTGGCTATAAATGTCAAGGTAGGTATCAAGATTGTATACCTAAAGCGTAAAATTCTGTGATATACAGGAAAAGCTGCTGTAACTACGAGTAGATTGCCTAAAGATGTTGCTGAGCTTGAGAATAACACAAGTATTGCAGAAGCCATATAGCCAAGCCACGAAACCCAGCGATTTTGCCGAGTAGTCATAGCAATAAAGAAAAATATTGCTCCACTCAGTGCAAATCTCCTACCAAGGATATTTTTCTGTGAATATATTCCTCTCCAAGCAGTTGCATGTTCATCCACTCCAAGGCCATACTGTGGCATCAAAAAAACAACTAGGAAACACGCTATTGCTGAGATGCCAAGCATATAAGTACACATTTTCAGTTGTTCTTTTAAGGTGTAGCGCGAAGCTAAATAAACTCCAAAAAATGTAGTTCCTACTAGACCAAAAACCCTACGTATAGTTGTATCTGGATCTAAAGACCAAAAACTAGAAATTGCACAAACTCCAACTAAGAGCCAAATAAGCCTATTTTTACTAATAACGTAGATAACTTTCTTCCATCGGAGAATAATTAATAAAAAAGCTATTGCATATGTCAGAGTGTAAAGTAATCTAAATATGGTTCTATCACCTTCTTGCAAGGTGAAACCATCAGTCAGAAATGGATCTAACGGAGTTCCTGAATAAATTATTAAGCAAATAACTGTAAGTAGTTGTTCGGCAGAAAGTAGAAGTTTTCTCATTGTTTGGAGTATGCATCATGGTGGACACAGACAAGAGATTAAACTAGTTGCCTGAGTGTATGGTTGTTTCAGGTAATTTTAGCAAATACTTTGTTTCTGAGATTTGTAATTAATGGCTTTTCTAGGTAGGTATGAATCAAGCATCCCATAGCTACTGCTATGACCACAGTGACAAAGGCAATGATATTGAAATTGATTATTGCGTATAATACTGCACTCTTCCTTGCTAACGCATCCAAAATTTTACTGATATTACTTAAGAAAAAACCATGTGTTAAATATATGGAATAAGAAGCATCTCCCAGGTAAATTAAAATCAATGGTACATCGATCTTGCTTGACATTTCTAAATATACAGAGCCAATAATTAGAAGAGTAAAGGGAAGACCATAGCCTATTAATGTGGGAATACCTGATACATTAAATTCACCATCTCTTGTATTGATTATTGATAATACCAAGAGAAAAAGAGAAGTGTATATTAATGAATTTTTAAACTTAAATTTGGATTGAGAGATAGTATATGCAGCTAAACAACCAAGGACGAATTCTAGATTGTGTTCGTCAAATATAAACATTAATAAAAAATTGTTGCTAATTGGTAAAAGATTGAATAGATTGAGAATGACACCAGTTATCCAAGCAACGATTATAGCTTTGTAAATCTTGGTGTTGAACAAAATTAATCCCGCAAACAGACAGTAGAAAAAAATTTCATAAGTAAGCGTCCAACTGACACCAATAAATTTAGTGTTAAGGATATCATTGTCTTGGGGCAGTAATAAAAAAGCTTTAAAAACTTCACCTGCACTTGTTTGCAAAATCGTATCTTTATAATTGGCAAACGTAGAAGCTAGAAGTTTGGTAGCCAAAACAATCCAATACAATGGATATATGCGAATAAATCGTTTGATAATGAAAGATTTTAATTTATTTGGTTTACCAATATCATATTGGTGTATATAAAATATAATAAATCCACTTAGTACGAAAAAGAAATCAACACCTATCCAACCAAAATGAAATATTTGTAATAAAGTATTGCGATCGAATTCGCGAGAAAGGATACGACCGCCATGAGATAAGACTACGAGGATAGCAGCAATACCACGGTATACTTGTAGCAAATTCAATTTTTTGTTCATATCATTATGCAGAGTAGATTTTAAAAATTAAATTCACTTCTATGGCTTTTGATAAACATAAAAGTATTTGAGTAATGTTGCAGTATTGCTGATAGCCAGCTAGAGGTACAGTTTATATGAGTTGCCAGTTAATGAGACACATCAAGGGGTTTAACTGACAACACATCTTTTTGATACCTCAGTATATCAGTCAACTAACTCACTTCAAGGTGAGATTTCTTTCAAAACAGTTGGTTTTGTTTGGGAATTTTTTTTGAAAAGAGAACGAATTCGCTGTCTGAGATCTTGAGGAATTAACCACATTGTTAGGTACAAACATATATCCATTGGTCTTGGCTTACCCAAGCGTATAGATTCCCACAATAGAGGCAAAAAAGCTTTCCAATCACCTGCTGATGACGCAAAATGGCTAACAATTGTTGCAATAAAACCTGAATAAGCTTTTGGTGTTACTAAATGACGAGTTGAACGAATCCAATCCAAAGAATATTTCCAATCATGAACGTTACTCAAACGTTTGATTCCCATTTCTGAATGCCAGATTGCCATCGCTTCAGGTACAAATAGAATTTGTGCATTTTCCATTGCATTCACCCGCAGCAACCACTCCCAATCCTCGTGTCTGGGAAATTTTTCTTCTAAAGGCATTTTTTCCATTAACTCTTTTTTCACAAAAAGAGTAGAGGTTTGTATGCATCCTTCTCCTTTAAAAAAAGAGTTCCGAACAAAAAGATATTCGCTTAAAGGTTCCGAGGCTTGAGGTAACCTTCTTGGGCAAATAAAGTCACCTTTTGGAGTCCGAGAAATGAAACGGCTGGCAACAACTGGAAACTCATAAGTAGAACTAGTCGCTAGTTCTAATTGACGTTCCAATTTTTGTGGTAGCCATTGGTCATCATCATCTAAAAATGCTATCCAAGTGCCTTTAGCTTCCCTCACCCCGGTGTTTCTAGCACCTGATGGGCCAATATTTTGTGGTAATTCTATTACTCTGAGTCTGGGATCGCCAATCTGAGATAGCGCATCGACTGTTTGCCGATCTGGGCCATCCACTATCACAATCACTTCAATGGATTGTAGTGTCTGACTCAAGGCACTTTTAGCACCTCTGACAACAATTTGTGGTCTGTTACGTGTAGGAATAACTACACTGACTATTGGTTGGTTACTTTCGTTTGTCATTGGCATATTTGGAGTTGTTTTTTCTTTGAATAATTACCATATTTATTAAACTTGATGCTTTATTTATGGTTTTACAAGTTATTTAAACAAGAAAATCAACGATAAATAAGCATTTATTTTTTGACAATTTTTTCCCAGGCTATAGGAATTTTACCTAAAGCATGAATACTCAACAAACTAACGAATAATATATAGCAGCAAGTGGCGATCGCCATAGTTAATAACAAATTCAAATTTATTGTTTCTAAAACTATAAATACAATTGTCATCAAAACGCTAATTATCAAAGGATTTCGGATAATTCTCCATAAATTTAATGGAAATACTAAAGTATAAGTGAAATAAATATACTGACTAAAAGCAATAAAACTCATTAACAAAGCCATTATTGCTGCCCCCAGTAAGTTATATTGCGACACTAATATCAAACCTAGTAAACTTCCTAATATGGTGTTAATAGCTACTTGGCGCAAATTTACAATTTCAAAACCATTTGCCACAAGTAAAAAAGATAATGATTGATTGAAGGGTAGGAAAATTAATGATATGGCAATAATACTAAGAGCTAAACTTCCTTGAGCAAAGCTAGAATTATATATAATAATTAGTAAATTTTTACCAATAAACAGCAGACCAACGCATAAAGGTAATCCAATAGTTAATAAAATTTCAATACATTTTTCTATAATGTTTCGCTGTTTATCCCGCCCTTCATTCACGGCTTTTGATAATCGGGGAAACATTGCTATACCTATACTATTTGCAACGATCAAAAATGGTTGGAATAATTGCATGATTCCACCATAAACACCGATTACAAATTCGCTTCCTAATAATGAAAGTATCAAAATTTGAATTCGAGCATTGACTACAGCTAGTCCTTCAATTGCAAAGAATGTCCGTGCATTTTTAAGTGTTTTCCAAACAAAAGCTTTATCAATTTGCCATTTAGTTTTAACAAATTTAGTGATTAAAATCCATTCAATAGCTAGAATTATTGATTCTGAAATTACTAAAATTGCCGCTAAATAATCAACTCCATAATTCCTTTGCATTGACCAGAGCATGATGAATAAACGCATCACATACACTGGAACTGTTGCTAGGGCAATTAAATGCATCTTTTCTTTTGCTTGAAAAATTGCCTCAGTAATGTTAGAAAGTGAAAACGGAATGATTGTTAACCCCATGATGTAACAAGCAGTGGAAGTTTCAGAAGTGTAGGGCAATAGAAATACTATGATTACTAAAACTACATAACTGAAGCAACTGAAAATTAACTGCAACCAGGTTCCACTTATTAAATAAAGTGATGTTTTTTCTGGTTCACGGGCTATTTCTCTGGTAAATAAAGTCTTTAACCCCTGTGAGGCGATGTTGACAAATATAAAGTAATAAGTAAATGCTAGTAGATATTGTCCTAAGGCTTCTGCTCCTAATGTGCGAGCTATAGAAGCTGTCAACACAAAGGCTGTGATACTTTGTGTTAAACGATTAATTACCATTGACAGGGAATTACTTATTAGTTTACGGTTTTTTACCATATAGTAATCAGCTTAATTTTGATAATTGTAAAAACCGTAAATCTCTGTAGAAAAATTTTTCAAAATTAAAAAGCACAAATATCATTGAAAAGAATTTAAATTAACTTTATTTGACAATTCATTTTTGAAGATAATTTTGACCTGTTACGAAGTTATATGTCAGCTTGATTAAAAAAAGTAACTGAAACAAAAACTATTTAAATAGTTTTTGCTTGTGATGAAGAGTATACTTCGTTGAGCTTGGTAATTAACTAATTAATCTAAACTCAACGATAGTAACTCACTTCCTTTTAATACGCACCTTCTTTTTTCAAAACCACCATTACTGTTTTGATGAGAATCTCAAAGTCTAAACTCAGCGACCAATTTTCTATGTAGCTCATATCCAGGGCTATAACTTGTTCAAAATCTAAAATATTTGAACGACCTGAAACTTGCCAAAGTCCTGTAACACCAGGTAAAACTTCATGGCGAATAAAATGATGTTCAGAAAACTTATCTACATCTCTAGTTGGTAAAGGACGAGGGCCGACTATGCTCATTTCTCCAAGGATGACATTAAAAAGTTGGGGTAATTCATCCAAACTGTAACGACGGAGAAATTTTCCAACACGAGTAATGCGAGGATCGTCTTTTATTTTGAAAATAATCCCATCTTTGGTCTCATTCAAAGCTTCCAGTTCCTTCTGCAATTTCTCTGCATCAGATCTCATGGTTCTAAACTTCCATACTTTGAACTGTTTTCCATGTAGACCGATACGAGTTTGTTTGTAAAATACTGTGCCAGGAGAATCCAACTTGATAGCTATAGCTATAGCTATGTAGATGGGGAATGTTAACATTACGAAGATAGTGGAGACACAAAAATCACAAATACGCTTGATCCAAAAATCTTTACCTGTAATTATCGGGCAATCCAAACTCAGACAAGGCATTCCTCCCACTTTGTTGAATTCTACGTTTCTATAAATTGGTTTTAATTCCATCGGTATAATGTGTACTTGTATACCTGATGCTTGAAATAACCAACATAGAAACATTCTATTCTTCAAAGCATCCCAGGATATAAAGACTTCTGTTACACCTAACTGATTAAGTTGATTCAATGTTTGTTGGCGTTGATATCTGTCTAAGGCATTAGCATTTGCTGTTCCAGATACAATGTAATGTTTCTCTTTTTTGATGAAGCTTGCTATTTGCTCCTGGTCTTGATGATCGGAGATAATAAATACAGAAGAACGAACTATTTTCTTTTGCTTACGGAGATATTCTAGAACTAGATTTACACTATATCTACCAGTACAAACAAAAAATGTACTGAACAACCAAGACAAAAGTATTAATCTCTGACTTGTGATATCTACAATCGGCTGATATATCAAACAAATAAATAGTATTAATCCGTGAGCAAAAGTTAGTGACTTGGTAATATTTAGATAGTCATACCGTTTTTGGCCTTCTCGGTAAACACCTTCTAGAGCTAGCGATCCGATTTGAATTCCAATTGTTATGAATATCGGCAAATAATTAATTGAGCTACCCGAATAAAAACTGTCAGCTGATTGGTATCCAGCTAAAATCCAAGCTAAGGATAAAAGAGTGCAATCTACTAAAAATAGCGTTGTTAGTCTCAGCCACCAGGAACCTTTGCGTACTTTCACAATTGAAGATGCACGTAAATCCAAAGGCACTTCACTTAATTGGTTTGTTGCGATACTTTGATTACTCATAGTTAGTAACACTTGGTCTCGTTAAAGTTGGATGGAAATATATACGAGTGGAGTATTTCACATGTCTTTCAAAGAAAACTAAATTCTTTAGTTGAATATTTACTCACTTTTTTGGAGTAAAGTTAATTTCTTGAGCAAAAATGTATTCAAATGTCTCAGTGCGAACATCAACCAAAATTTCAGCATTTTTTACAACGTAGCATCTCGAAACTTTGGGCTTTAGTCTAAAGGTAAGGATGTTTTTTTAATTAAACTATAGTTCAATGCAGTTCCTGACATTAATATCTTATATATGCTAGGTCAGGATATTAGAGTTTCTAACTTGCGTAATACATTATCGAGGCCGTTAAAGCTCTTTCACAGGTTTGGGCTTTCAAAAAAACTATACCCCTCACAAAGTTAATGTTGTATGTTTAACTACACTGGTTTAGTTTTGCTTCAAGGCTTTTTGATTGTTTACGCATAATTACTGATTAAAAAAACATACAGACATAACATATAACGAAATGCATCAAAATCATTGAGTTTTGTTACAAAAGTTTACATTTCTTTGTACTTTGGTTAGATTCTTATTAATTTTTGAAGGATGTGAATAAACATATAGATGGCAAATTCAGTAAAAACCTTCAATTGATAAATCACTTTTGTCAAGGGAGCATCTTGTCAGTGTAGATGTAGTTTCACAAAACTAACAAAGCTGTTCGGCAAATATGAAACAGTAAAAATGAGTTTTGAGGAATTGAAGCACTGTTCAAGTATGTTTAAAAGGTACAAAGCTTGTTATATATGCATTATAGGCATTTTTACTCCTTGAGAAAGTGAATTATTTTGGCTATTCTTTGGTTTCAGATTAGATTTAGAGTTGATTTAGTTTGATGTGTTAGAAACTACGGACTTACGTAACTAACCGCGTATGTAGAAATTCTACTGAATTACCGTAATTATTGCAGCTACTTGTACTAAGGCTTTACAGTAATTTTACATACCAAGAAACACAATGAAGATTCGGTAATAATTATTTTTTCGCTCAACTAGTTAAGAGAAAAGACGATAAAAAGGATAACGTAATTCCACTATTATTTATATTTGCTAAGCTGATTTACTTAAAACGATTCAAACTTTTATTCTTCTGTGGTCATATAGTTTTTAATTAAAAAAGCTAAAGTAAAAAAATATAAAAATTTCAAACTCAATATAAAATTTTAAATATCCGATGGAGAGGTTTTTGCAAAAAATATCAATTTATAATTCAAAACGAAAACTGTGATTGAAGCTCTCTGGCAACTAAAAAGCCTGCGTTATGAAAAAATCGTTGAAAAATTTATTTTCCTTCCTGTGTAGATTTTCCCTAGAGTGAAAAATATAGTATGGCAAAAAAGTACAAATGATTAAGTAATATCAATATATGGTGATTATTATTAAATCAATGGGAACTCTGCCTGTAGTAACAACACAAATTTAACTAGAGACTTTCGTAAGTTATTGATATATAAAAAATGCAGATAGACAGTTATAGTTCAGAAGGCAAAGGAAATATTTCGTTAGATAACTTAACTAAAATTTTTAACACAGAAGTTCTACAGGAATGTAGTGATACCCAGACAATTGCTGGTAACTTGTGTATCCATCAAATTTTTGAAATGCAAGTAGAGCGATCGCCCCAAGCAATTGCTGTAGTATTTGAAAATACACAACTTACATATCAGCAGTTAAACCAACAAGCAAACCAACTAGCACACCATCTACGTACTTTAGGCGTTGGGCCAGAAGTACTTGTGGGTATATGTTTAGAGCGCTCCTTAGAGATGATTGTGGGGCTGTTGGGAATTCTCAAAGCTGGAGGCGCTTATGTGCCTTTAGACCCGTCATATCCAAAAGAGCGCTTAGCTTTCATCTTGGAAGATACACAAACACCAGTGTTGTTAACCCAAGAAAAATTGCTCAAGGATTTACCACCGCACCAGGCGCAAGTCATTTGTCTAGACTTGTTTTGGCAAGAAAACAGCCAAAATAACCAAGAAAATCCTGAAAATCAGACGACCCTTGATAATTTAATTTACGTAATTTACACATCTGGTTCTACAGGACAGCCCAAGGGTGTAATGATTCCTCACCGAGGAATTTGCAATCAATTGCACTGGCGGCAAACAACCTTTAGATTAACTCAGACAGACAAAGTTTTACTCACCATTTCTTTTAGTTTTGACCCTTCAGTGTGGCAGATATTCTGGCCGTTGTGCTTTGGAGGGCAATTAATTATACCTCGTCCTGGGGGACATCAAGACGCTGGCTATCTTATCAAAGCGATCGCCCAACAGCAAATTACTGTCATCGCCTTAGTACCTTCAGTACTGCGTGTTTTATTGGAAGAAAAGGGAATTGAAAATTGCCGACTTCTCAGACACGTAACCTGCGGTGGTGAAGCTTTACCGGTAGAACTCATAGAGCGATTTTTTGCCAAATTAAATTTGGACAATGTTTTACACAATTGTTACGGCCCCACAGAAGCTTCCATTGATACCACATTCTGGACTTGCCAACGGGGCAGTAATTACAACATTGCTCCCATTGGTCGCCCCATTACCAATGCCCAGATTTACATCCTCGATGAAAATTTACAGCCAGTGCCTGATGGGGAGTCAGGTGAACTACATATAGGCGGTATTGGTTTAGCACGGGGCTATTTGAACCGTCCAGAATTAACTCAAGAAAAGTTTATTATCGATCCTTTTAGCTCTGAAGAAGGGGCACGCCTTTACAAAACTGGGGACTTGGCACGTTACAACAGCGATGGTAATGTCGAGTTTGTTGGTCGCATTGACCACCAAGTGAAAATACGGGGTTTCCGGATTGAATTGGGAGAAATTGAAGCTGTACTCAGCCAACATCCGGCGCTGGCGCAGACTTTAGTGATGGCTAGAGAAGATATTCCTGGCGATAAGCGGTTGGTGGCATACATAGTTGCTAAGCCAGGGAAAACGCCTACTCAGGTTGAAATCCGCCAGTTTTTGCAAAGTCGGCTACCAGAATACATGGTGCCCGCCTATTTGGTATTTTTAGATACCTTGCCATTAAACCCCAATGGAAAAATAGACCGTCGGGCTTTGCCTGCACCTGATATATCCGACCTGAATCTTTCAAGTAACTTTGTCCCTCCGCAAAACCCCACAGAAGAAGTCTTAGCAAGCATTTGGGCAAAAATTCTGCGTTTGCAACAAGTAGGCATCCACAACAACTTTTTTGAATTGGGAGGCCATTCACTGCTGGCTACCCAAGTGATGTCTAGGGTTCGCCAAGCCTTCGGGATAGAAATACCGTTGCAAGTTTTGTTTGAAAATCCCACCATCGCTAGCTTAGCCCAAGCCATTGCTCAAAACCAAATTCCAGAAAATCATCCCCAAAATCAGGCCATTCCCCAAATTGCCAACCGAGAAGCAGCGCCCTTATCCTTTGCCCAGCAACGAGTCTGGTTTTTGGAGCAATTGGAACCCAACAGCAGGGCATATATTATTGCAGATGCACAACGCTTAACAGGCGAATTAAACTTGGGTGTATTGCAACAGGCCTTAGATGGCATCGTTGTTCACCACGAAGCACTGCGAACAAACTTTATTAAATCACCCGACGGTAGCCCCATACAAGTAATTAGGGCACCCCGGTCAGTGGAACTCAAGGTAATTAAAGTCACCCAGGAGCAAGCAAAATATCTCCTGACTCAAGAAGCGCAACCCCCCTTCAACTTAGAATCTGATTTGATGCTGCGGGCTAGCTTGCTGCAAATAAACGAACGGGAGCAGATACTTTTGTTAGTCATGCACCACATTGCCTCAGATGGTTGGTCAATGGGTATCCTCTGGCAGCAGTTAGCAGCGCTTTATGAAGCTTTTTTAAATGGTAAGCCTTCTGTCTTAGGAAAATTACCCATTCAATATGCCGATTTTGCTGCTTGGCAGCATCAATGGTTGTCTGGTGGAGTCCTTACCAAGCAAACAAACTACTGGAAAACCCAGTTAGCAGGTGCTAATACTGTACTGGAATTGCCCACTGACCGACCGCGGCCACCAGTGCAAACTTACCAAGGGGCGGCTGAGTCGTTAATGCTACCCGAAAGTTTGAGTGCATCACTCACAGAACTGTCGCGTCAGGAAGGCGTCACCTTATTTATGACCTTGCTGGCGGCCTTTGGAACAATACTGCATCGCTACTCTGGGCAAGAAGATATTCTCATTGGTTCTCCCATTGCTGGACGTAACCGTTCTGAAGTTGAAGGGCTGATTGGATTTTTCATTAACACTGTGGTTTTACGGACTGATTTTTCCGGCGGCCCTAGTTTTCGTTCGGTGTTGAGTCGAGTCCGGGAAATGGCCTTGGGTGCTTATGCCCATCAAGATATGCCCTTCGAGAAACTGGTGGAAGAACTGCAACCAGAACGGGATACCAGCCGCAACCCACTGTTTCAAGTGTGGTTTAATATGCTCAACTTGAGGGATATCCAACTGGAAATACCTGGGGTGGCTGTAGAACCAATCCCGATGTTAGAAACAGGTTCCAAGTTTGACTTGACTTTGTATGTTACAGAACAAAACCAGGGAATCAAACTTGATTTAGTTTACAACACCGATTTGTTTATTCCAGAGCGGATGATGGAAATGCTGCATCAGTTCCATCATTTATTGAATCAAATTGTTGCGGCTCCAGAAAATCAGATTAGTTTGTATTCTCTGGTCACACCACAAGCGCGATTTTTGCTGCCAGAACCAACAGCAGCGTTACCTGAACCAAAGTACGAACTGGTAACAACAATGTTTACCTCTTGGGTAAATTCTGTGCCAGAACATTCAGCACTTCGGCAAGGATCTCGGACTTGGAACTACGGGCAATTGGGGAAAATAGCTCAAGGTTTAGCTGGGGCTTTATTATCCCAAGGACTCCAGCGGGGAGATGTGGTGGCGGTGTTTGGTACGCGCAGCTTTGGGTTGATTGCAAGTATGACAGCTGTGCTTTTAAGCGGTGGTGTGCTGTTGACACTCGATGCGAAGTTGCCTAGACAACGCCACCAGCTGATGCTCAAAGAAGCTAAAGCCAAATACATATTATATATAGATAATCAGATCCAAGAAGACAAAGGCATCACTGAATCTTTAATTAGCATCCGTGTAAATCCAGATACAGGAGAAATTCTCAATTCACCCCAAGGCAGTACTCAAAGCGTAAATTTGCCACAAATCACTGGTGACGATGCAGCTTATATTTTCTTTACTTCCGGCACTACTGGTGTACCCAAAGGCGTGTTGGGGTGTCACAAAGGAATGGCACATTTTCTCAACTGGCAGCGGCAGACATTTAAAATTGGTCAGCAAGACCGGGTTGCCCAATTGACTGGTCTTTCCTTTGATGTCGTCCTCAGGGATATTTTCTTACCTTTGATTAGTGGTGCAACTTTGTGTTTGCCAGAGGAAGGCGATAACTTAGAAGCGACTAAAATTTTGCCTTACTTAGAAGCCGAGGAAATTTCTGTATTGCACACAGTTCCTTCCTTGGCACAATCTTGGTTAGCAAATGTACCATCAGGAGTTTTTCTCCGTAACTTACGCTGGTTATTTTTTGCTGGGGAACCTCTCAAGGAAACACTTGTACTTCGGTGGCGGGATGCTTTTCCAGAATCAGGGGAAATTGTCAATCTCTACGGCCCCACAGAGACAACTTTAGCTAAGTGTTATTATCGAGTACCTGTTGAATGTACCCCAGGAGTACAGCCAGTAGGAACGCCATTGCCAGAAACCCAAGCGCTGGTTTTCACACCAAATCATCAACTGTGCGGCATTGGAGAACCAGGGGAAATAGTGATTAGAACTCCATTTCGGAGTTTGGGTTATATCAATGCCCAGCAAGAAAACCGTTCTCGGTTTGTGAAAAATTTCTTTGGCAATGACGAACAAGATTGGCTTTATTATACAGGCGATCGCGGTTGCTATCGTCCAGATGGTTCTTTAGAAATCCTCGGTCGTAAAGATCATCAAGTGAAAATCCGTGGCATACGCATTGAGCCAGGGGAAATTGAGACGGTGTTAGCTCAACACTCAGATGTACTCCAGACTGTGGTCATTGCCCGTGAGGATATTCCAGGAGATGTGCGTTTAGTAGCTTACACGATCTTAAATCAGGATTCAGTAGCCACAGTCAGTGAAATTCGCCGCTTTCTCTCCACTAAGCTGCCACAGTACATGTTACCTTCAGCTTTTGTCTTGCTGGAGACCATGCCTTTAACCCCCAACGGCAAGGTAAACCGCCGCGCCTTACCTGCACCAGACTTATCAAGACAACAGCCAGAAGGAACTTTTGTTGCTCCCCGCAATGAAGTGGAACGCCAGCTAACAGAAATTTGGGAACAACTTTTAGGCGTCAAACCCATCGGCATTCAAGATAACTTCTTTGAATTAGGAGGGCATTCTCTACTGGCAGTCAAATTATTTTGGCAAATTGAGAAGACATTTAATCAAAATCTACCCCTTGCGACTCTTTTCCAGTCAAGTACTGTAGAGGCTTTAGCCAAAATCATCTGCGAAGAAGAAAATTTAGCCACAAATCAAACTTCAGTAAAAAACAAATCAACAGCTACTTGGTCATCCTTGGTGGAAATTCAACCCAATGGTTCCAAGCCGCCTTTCTTCTGCGTTCACGGACTGGGTGGAGAAGTTTTGTGTTTCCGTGAATTGGCAAAAAATTTGGGTTTTGAACAACCATTTTACGGACTACAACCACAGGGGCTAGATGGAAAACATCCTTTCCATACCCGCGTTGAAGACATGGCCGCACACTACATTCAAGAAATTAAAATTGTTCAACCCCAGGGCCCTTATTTTCTCGGCGGTTATTCCTTTGGCGGTGCAGTTGCCTTTGAGATGGCTCGACAACTTTGCGAAAAAGGCGAAGAAATTGGTATTTTAATTATCATTGATAGTTGTCGCCCTGGTTATAGTTGGCGATCGCCATTTTTCAAACGCATTTTCTTGCATTTAAATAATGTTATTGAGCAAGGAGTTGGCTATCTTTGGCAAAAGATTCTCCGATGGAGCTATTGGAATAAATCCCGTCTCCAAAATACATATAAACGTTACTTGGAAGCCAAACTTGATTTACCTGAAACTGACAAACATTTAAAAAGTATAGAAATTAATACTCAAGCTATTAGCCGCTATACTTATCCAATTTATCCTGGTGGAGCTATCTTATTGCGGACTGAAGACAAGAACCGAGGTGAAGGTATAGGTGTACAATACGATCCGCAATTTGGTTGGGGCGACATAGTTGCCGGGGAATTAGACATACATTATATTCCCGGTTCTCATCTTTCTTTACTCCACGAACCCCACGTACAGGTGTTAGCTGAAATATTGACAAATTATTTAGTGAAAGTTCAGTAATCAGAATTCTGAATGCAATCAGTAAATCTGATAAATAAGTTCTAGGGCTTCCAAGAAATTAATTACTTAATTTTGTGGGGTGGGCGTCTCGCCCGCCTGTAAACAAGGGCACACAAGATGTCCACCCCACAAGAAGTAGTTGAATTGGCAACTTCCTTAACCAAGATACTCTTTTGTTATTACGGTAATTCAGCAATAAAATTCTTACCATCTTTCAAAACATTGGGATATTTCTTGAGAAAAGTTTGGACTTTTTGCTTTTGGTTGTCATCCACAAACAAATTATAACTCTCAATAAAATTAAAACTTCCGACTAAATATTTAGCTCCTAATTTAGCTTTAGATAAAATAAATTCTTCTGTAACATCATTATGGTTAATTAGCCATCCTTTTCGATGTGATAAATAAAGTAATGTCGGGTCGCTTGCAGTAGTAGCAATTATCAGCGATTCCGATTTAGTATTTGCTTTGACTTGCTGTGCCAATTGAAAAACAGCCGATTTGTCTGTTCTTTCTTTAAACATATAATCAACAGTATAAATAACAGAACCAGCAGCCACAGTTAAACATAAACACCCTAATATTGCTTTCTTATAATTAAATTGCCCAGCAGCTTGTTCCAAATAATAACTACAAGCTTTACCCATGAATATCACTGCTGGAAGCATAAATTGAAGTTGATAATATTCATGAACTAAACTTGTAATAGGTACTAAAACCCAAGTTAATATTACTGAAATTAACCAAATATCTAATACATACTCTTGTCTAGTTTTTCTAGTAATGAACAAACCCAACAAAAATATGGGAAAACCAAAAATGGCAAAATGCCTCACAACAGTCCTAAAAAATATTTCTGTCCAAAAACGCCAACTCAGTACAATATTATAGTTATACCTATTAGTTGAACCAGACCAAAAACCAAAAGTATTGCCATACTCTAAAAATAATTGATGCGCGTGGTAATACCAAGCAGCTACAGACATTAATATCAAAATGCTATAAATCCACAGAGATATTTGAGAAAAAACTCTGATGTTATATTTAGTCCATGCTAGGTAAAAAATTGGTATTCCTAAGTATATGATTGGTAAAACTTTGATCAGACAAGCCAAGGCGACAAAGCTACCTGATAAAATTAAATCTTGTTGTTTTTCAAAATCCAGCCAATTAATAAAATAATAGATGCCGATAACTGAACACATCAATAACATCGACTCTGGTTGAAATGTTCTACTATAATAAACATTTAAAGGTAAAATAACGAAAAATAAACAAGACCAAGAGGCGGTCTTTTGATCTAAAATTTTCACAATTAATTGATATAAAAAGTAGAGAGCTACTAAAAAACAAAGAATTGAAAAATATCTTCCCCAAAATTCTGAAACTCCTCCAAAAATCTTATAAATTAAAGCAACGATAAATGAATAAATGGGAAACTCAGTTTCACAATAACCAGGAGAATTACCTCCCCAATCAATTTGAGGATAAAATAAATTAAAATTATTTTCATAAAAATTTCTCGCCATCGCTGCTGTATCTGATTGACGCCAGGAATGAATACCAATAATTGGGGAATTAATGTTGTAGATTCTAATAGCTATAGCTAAGGTAAGTAAGAAAAGTAGAGGCGAGTTTTGCAACCTATTTTTGTTTTGCTTATTGTGCATATACTAAAAAAACTACCCGCAATTTCCAGAGAAAAAAGTAAAAATATAATTCTTCAAATTTAAACTAAAAACAGGGTATTGGATGTAGTAAAAAAAAGAAGAATTGTATCTTTGGTACACTTTATCCTCGAAACCTAGCAATTAACAATTAAAAATTCACAATTAAAAGAAATTTAAGCTTTGATTAAATATTGTTAATTTTCAATTATTTTTGATAATTAAAAGCCGACATCTTTCCTCTTGAAAAGCATAATTAAATATTCAAGAATCTGGAGTGATGACCAAAGAAAGAGCCAATTGATAGAGTTGGCGACGGGGAAGAGAAGTTTCTTTTGCTAATTGACGGCTAGCTTGCGATCGCGATATTCCTTGACTAATTAATTGTTTTAATTCGGCTTTTAATTCTTCTTGTGTTAATTGGGGCTGACTCGGTGGAATTCCCGCAACAACTAAAGTATATTCACCTTGGGGTTCCCGTTGGCTGTAGTGAGCGATGGCTTCGGCAATTGTTCCCCGCCAAAATTCTTCATACAATTTAGTTAACTCCCTTGCGAGTACGATTTGGCGATCGCTGCCCAAAATTTCTGCTAAGTCTTGTAAAGTATCTTGCAATCTGTGGGGCGATTCGTAGAAAATTAATGTGCGAGATTCTGTTTGTAAAGATTCTAAATGTTCTCGCCGTTGTTGACTTTTTGCTGGCAAAAACCCTTCAAACACAAACCTATCCGTAGGAAGTCCGGCTGCACTCAAAGCCGTAATTGCCGCACTGGCCCCAGGAATCGGAACTACAGAAATACCAGCTGCAATACAAGCTTCAATCAATTCATATCCAGGATCGGAAATTCCTGGCATTCCAGCATCGCTTACTAAAGCGATCGCTTTATCATTCGTCAAATATTGTAATAATTCTGGAATGCGGCTGGTACGATTATGCTCGTGGTAACTGATTTGGGGTGTCTTGATTTCAAAATGTTGTAGTAATTTCCCTGTGTGGCGAGTGTCTTCCGCAGCAATCATATCCACAGTTTGCAAAATTCGCACCGCCCGAAAAGTCATATCTTCTAAGTTGCCAATTGGTGTGCCAACGACGTAAAGTGTTCTTGGTTTGGGATCGGTTTGCATGAGCAAAAATTTGAAAGTTAGGAGTTATGAGTTAGGAGTTAGGAGTTAGAAGTTATGACAAATAATTCATACATTACTACGAAGACTTATACACAAATGACTGTTGACTAATGACTAATAACTAATGACTAATAATTAATGACTAATAACTAATGACTAATAACTAATGACTAATGGGTTATTTATAGGTTTAGTAACCTTGGATTTGATTTACCTCGCTGACTCTCCACCTCAGAATAATCAAAAGATTGTGGCTATTGACTACAGTGTGGCAGCAGGTGGCCCAGCGACAAACGCGGCTGTAACTTTTAGTTATTTGGGTAATCAAGCTACAGTCTTGGGTGTGGTGGGTTCTCACCCAACGGGCCAGTTAATTCGAGGTGATTTAGCAACTTATCAAGTGGCGATCGCCGATCTTCAGCCTACCATCGATTTAGCACCACCAGTCTCTTCAATTATTGTTACCCAAGCCACAGGCCAAAGAGCAGTGGTTTCTATCAATGCTGTGAAAACTCAAGCCACTAGCGCATCCATTCCCGCCAATATTTTAGAAAATGTTGCCATAGTATTAATTGACGGACATCAAATGGCTGTTGGTTATTCCATAGCCCAAATGGCCAAAGCCCAGAATATCCCGGTAGTCATCGATGGTGGTAGCTGGAAACCTGGATTTGAGGAAATTTTACCATTCGTAGATTACGCTATCTGTTCGGCTAATTTTCATCCACCAAATTGTCAGACTTCACAACAGGTTTTTGCTTATCTAAGCAAATTTAATATTCCTCATATCGCCATTACCCACGGAGAACAACCAATTCAATATTGGAGTTGCAATCAAACTGGTATTTTAGATGTGCCGAAAATTCAAGCCGTTGATACCTTAGGGGCTGGAGATATTTTTCACGGTGGCTTCTGTCACTACATTTTAAAAGAAAGCTTTACCGATGCCTTGGCGATGGCAGCAAATATCGCTGCTAATTCTTGCCAGTTTTTTGGTACTCGGCGCTGGATGGATTTTATTTGAAGATAGACAACTGTCTTGCCCAGCTGAGGTTGTATATTTTTAAGTTAGATAGGGCTATATTTAATGAAAGACTTACAAGAAATATTAGCGATCGCTCGTCAGGTAGGTTGGGAAGCGGCGGATATATTGCGATCTTATTACCACGGCACTGCTAAAGATCCTAATTTAGCAATACAATACAAAGAAAATGAACCTGTTACCGTCGCCGATGTAGCTGTGAGTCAATATATTCTGGAAAAGCTACAAGCAAATCTAGGTCATGAAGAGTTTATTTACATCAGCGAAGAAACCTATCAATCCCTAAGTGAGTCTGCAAAACCTTCTACCCCTTGGGTATGGATTATAGATCCTTTGGATGGCACGCGGGACTTTATCCAAAAAACTGGGGAATATGCCATTCACATTGCTTTAGTCAAAGAAACGCGCCCAGTTTTGGCAGTGGTGGCAGTTCCAGAAGCTCAAAAGTTGTATTATGCCACAAAAGACGGCGGCACTTTTCTAGAAACCCGTGATTGCTGTGTTCCTTTACAAGTGTCGTCAGGTAAACGAAT
Source organism: Nostoc linckia z4 (assembly GCF_002608075.1). Taxonomy (GTDB): domain Bacteria; phylum Cyanobacteriota; class Cyanobacteriia; order Cyanobacteriales; family Nostocaceae; genus Nostoc; species Nostoc linckia. The sequence continues at coordinate 21,781 of NZ_LAHA01000030.1, read as the reverse complement.
TGAAGATTTAACCTTAGTCGTCAGTCGTTCTCACCGCAACCAAAGGTTAGATCGTCTACTACAAAATCTACCCTGTCAAAATCAAAAAGCTGTTGGCAGTGTCGGGTGTAAAATCGCCACAATTGTCGAACAACAAGCAGAAATTTACATTTCTCTGTCTGGCAAATCTGCTCCCAAAGATTGGGATATTGCAGCCCCAGAGTTGATTTTAACAGAAGCCGGAGGTAAATTTACTCACTTTGATGGTACACCCTTAGAATACAACACAGGTGATATCAATCAATGGGGAGGTCTACTGGCCAGTAACGGTGAATATCACGAAGTGCTGTGTAAAGAAGCAGAAAGAATTTTAGCCCAGTTCACTGAAAGTTAAGGGGCTTCCAAGTGAAAAAGTATTTCATTATTGTTGACAGTCAACAGTCAACAGTTAACAGATCTAAGTCCCTTAAAATCACCTGGGATATTTGATAAATATTTTCAAATCTGCTTTGAGTACAGTTATCTATGGTATAATTAACGCCACTAGTAAAATAATATGTAGTTAATGCTTGGTAAATAATCCCAATATCCAAAACACTAAAGTTTTTGGGCGATCGCTAGTTGATACTGATTTGCTATTGAAACTAAAACTCTCATGGCAAAAACAGCAAAAGTCTTTTGTTAGAAGGGTTGTAACCCAGCCTTGAAACTTTTGTTTGGAAATTCGGTTTTACCATTAGTTCATATTCAAACGCTGTGCTAAACTAATCCATATAAGGATTATGTTCGGTTGAGTAACTCCTTTTGATTTTTCAAAGCGTCTCTCCGAATTTAACTCTCCACACTCCCTAAATTCGGAGACTTTTATGTCAATTTACATTGGTAACCTGTCCTATCAGGTTACGGAAGACGACCTCAGGCGGGCATTTGCAGAATACGGAACAGTAGCACGTGTTCAATTGCCTACAGATAGAGAAACAGGCAAGCCGCGTGGGTTCGCTTTTGTAGAAATGCAAACAGATGCAGAAGAACAAGCTGCCATTGATGCACTTGATGGCGCTGAATGGATGGGACGTGATTTGAGAGTCAACAAAGCTAAACCCCGTGAGGAAAGAAACAATTCCTCTCGTGGTAGCTGGGGTGGCGGTAATGCTCGCCGCAACAATCGCTACTAAATCAATTCCTAAAAATCTCACATCTAGAGTCTCCAGCAGATAAAAGCAAAGGCTCGACTCTGCTGGAATATTTTTTTTTGTATTTAATTTTCAATTATTCATCCACATTCAGGAGGAATGAGAATGACACAAGTAGTTTTAGGAGAGAATGAAGGTATTGAATCAGCCCTACGAAGATTTAAGCGGGAAGTTTCTAAAGCAGGAATTTTCCAAGATATGAGAAAAAAACGTCACTTCGAGACTCCAATAGAAAAAGAGAAGCGCAAAGCAATTGCTAGACATAAGCAACGTCGTAAGCAAAATTCTCGTTTTAGATAGGAATTTCCAGTTATTTTGCCCGAATCTCTTCATCGTGGCGATACCTATTTAAAAAACAGTGACTGGGGACTGTAGACTGAGGAGACAAGGAGAATCAATCTCAGTCAACAGTCAACATATCAAATGCGCTACAGCTGAGTCCCCATTGCATTACCAGCTATATAAGCTGTCGTCCAAGCACTTTGAAAGTTAAAACCGCCAGTCACACCGTCAATATCTAAAACTTCTCCAGCAAAGTAAAGTCCAGGAACTAACTTACTTTCCATTGTTTTAAAGTTGACTTCTTGGAGGTTGACACCGCCACAGGTGACAAATTCTTCTTTAAAAGCTGCTTTACCACTGATTGAATATTGTCCTTGAGTGAGTTCTTGCACTAACAGATTTAAGGTTTTATTGGATATTCCAGCCCAGCGATCCTCTGTGGTAATGCCTACGCGGGCAATGATATATTGCCAAAGACGATGAGGTAAGTCAACACCACGATGCAGTGCGATCGCTTTTTTCGACCATTCATTTTTGACTGCTAAAATTTGTTGTCGCACTTGTTCTTGTTGCAAATCAGGCAACCAATTAATTAATAATGTTGCTTGATAGCGGCTTTCATGGAGAACTCTTGCACCCCAAGCAGAAAGCTTTAAAATAGCAGGGCCGCTGAAACCCCAATGGGTAATCAGTAACGGCCCTGTTTGTTGTAATTGAGACTTTCCACCTACAGATAACCGTAATTGTACGGTGTTAACACTAATTCCAGCCAACTCCCTCAGTTTTGGATCGAGAATATTGAAGGTAAATAAAGAGGGAACTGGTGATTCAATTGTATGTCCTAACTCCCTAGCAATTTTATAACCCATCAAGCTACTGCCGCTAGCCAAAAGTAGGCGATGGCATTTAATTGTTTCTCCCGATTTTAAGACAATATCAAACCCAGAATCGTTGGAAGTGCGTTTCACTGAAGTTACGGGTGTACCGATGCGAAGTTTGATGTGAGATGTTGCTGCGGTTTTAATTAAACACTCCACAATTGTTTCTGAAGTATTAGTAACAGGAAACATCCGACCATCGGCTTCGGTTTTTAAATTAACTCCGTGTTTAGCAAACCAAGCTACTGTATCTTGAGCTTGAAACCGAGAAAAAGCACCGCGCAAAGCTTTGGCACCTCTAGGGTAATTTTGCACTAACTCCCCAGGATCGAAGCAAGCGTGAGTGACGTTACAGCGTCCGCCACCAGAAATTAGTACTTTCGCTAGGGGTTGGCGACTAGCTTCGATTAAAGTGACTTGGGCATTAGGGTTGACTTTAGCACAAGCGATCGCGCCAAAAAAACCCGCTGCCCCACCCCCAATAACTACAATTTGTAACGGTAGCAATTTCAAAAATATCTCTTTTTAGGATCTATATCTCTAGGCTAGCTGTCATACGGGGAATAGGGAATAGGGAACAGTTCAGAAGGCAGAAGGGAACCCACCCTTAAAAGAGTGGGATTGTAACAATGACGCTTTATACCTCGTTGCAAGCAATCTCAGTATAATTGTTGATTCAACTCAGCTTTAAACCCAGAACAAAAGTTTTAATTAATACTCTTAACCTTCTGCCTTCTGCCCTCGACCTTCTGCCTTTCTTTGTAATGGTGGGGTTTTATCGTCAGTTTATATCCTCATCCTTCATAGGGTTCAAAGTCTGATTTTTGAGCGCCGCAAGTGGGACAGGCCCAATCATCTGGGATGTCTTCAAAAGGTGTTCCTGGTGCTATACCACTGTCTTCATCACCGACTTCTGGCTCGTAGATATAACCACAAACAGTACATATATACTTTTGCATTTTCTATGCTCCTAAAGTGTTATTGGTATTGCTTGATTATTAAATACTTGAGAAACAGAGTTACAATAGGCACGCTACAATTCTTAAACTTGAAAACGCAGATTAGTATTAATCAAAGGGCGGATCGTGAGGGATAGTGACTGTTGATAAAAAGTCACCTGATTTACCACTTCTGATGGCATCAAAAGTGCCTTTGATAGTACCAGCAATGGGAACAGCAACCAGTGTTCCTAACAATCCAGCAATTTCATATCCCATTAAAATCGCCACAAAAATCCAGATGGGATTGAGTCCGATAAAATTGCCGAGTAATCTCGGAGCTAATAAATTATCTTTAACTTGCTGCATGAGGATTGCCACCAAAGCAACTTGGACTGCTAGCCACCAATTTTGCAACAATACTAAAATTGTCACTAGACCAATGCCTAGAGATGCTCCAATAAAAGGAATGAGTTCTGAGATGCCGATTAGGATAGCAAATAGCAGAGCAAAAGGCACTTTCATGATTAAGAAAATTGGCGTTAGAACTGTTACCATGAATAGTCCTAATAACAGCTGGCTCAGAAAGAACTTTTGGAAATTTAGCCGCAAAGATGCAGTTAGAGGATCTCCAATATTAGAAGGCAAAAGATTCACCAGACCATACCAGACGCGATCGCCATACAAAAGCATATAAAATGCCAGCACCACTATTAACACGATATTAAATAATCCTGACAGGACTGTGCCTGCAAATCCCACTGCACCAGAAGCTAGCTGTTGTACCAAATTTTGAATGTTGACATTGATTTGATTGGTCACAACCCTCAAATCAATTGGCAAACGTCGTTGTTTGGCAATGGTTTCAAACTGTTCTAGGTTTGCTTGGCTAGCACTTAACCAATCAGGAATTTTATTTAATAATTGGATTGTTTGGTCAATTAGTATTGGTACTAGGGTAACGCCGAGAATCGCCAAAACGGTTAAAGTTGCAAGCAAAACAATAATCACCGCCTGAGTGCGAGTAATTCGAGCGCGTTCAAAAAACTTAACTGGATAATTGAGTAAAAAAGCCAAAATTGCTGCAATGCTTAAAATGCTAATTGGATGCTGGAAATAGCGAAAAAGCACAGATAGTAACCAGACATTTAAAGCGATCAGTGGACCGCTCAGACCATAGATTAACAACTGTTTAAGGGAGGCAGAACGGCGCATCTGAGGCAATCTGTTTTTAGGACTCCTTGAGATAAATTGTAAAACTGGCGTTGGTGTCGATCGCGATCGTAGATATTTTTAACAAAGACATCTTTTAGCCTATCTCATAGCAAGGAAGCAAATTCAAATGGACAAAACCGTAGCAGACCTTCGTAAAGACTACACCCTAGAAGGTTTGAGCGAACTTGAAATTGACCTTAATCCTTTTATTCAGTTTAGAAAGTGGTTCGACCAGGCAGTATCAGCCCAACTTCCCGAACCAAATGCCATGACCATTGCTACCTCTACACCAGATGGTAAGCCTTCGGCCAGAATGGTACTACTTAAAGATTTTGACGAACGAGGCTTTACTTTTTTCACCAACTATAACAGCCACAAAGCACAAGAACTGGCAGAAAATCCCCAAGCTGCTTTAGTTTTCTGGTGGGCGGAACTAGAACGTCAAGTGCGGATTTGTGGCTATGTAGAGAAAGTTTCCGAAGCCGAGTCAGACCAATATTTTCACACTCGTCCTGCGAACAGTCGTTTAGGTGCGTGGGTATCTAATCAAAGCGAAGTCATAGAAAGCCGAGAAGTTCTTGAGCGACGTATGGAAGAGTTTAAAAACCAATATGAAAATCAAGAGATCCCCCGCCCACCTCATTGGGGAGGCTTACGAGTGATCCCCACAGAAATCGAATTTTGGCAAGGACGCTCCAGTCGTCTCCACGATCGCTTACTCTATAGTCATTTAGATAATGGCAGTTGGAATATTCAGCGCTTATCACCGTAAAGATGCGGTACTGGTGACTGGATGAAAGTGCTATAAATCACAGCATATAATTGTTGACTGTTGACAGTTCACAGTCAACACTAAAAAATTTGCAACAGCCGACTCTACTAGTCTGCCAAAGTCTTTTTGACAGGCGGGGGAAAGGGTAAAGGCTTTAAACCCTTCCCCTTTTACCTTTTCCCTTTCCCCAATCTCAACCTGTCAATATTTGCGTGGTGAACTACTACTGTTGTTGAACTGCCGATGCTTTAGGAGAAAACTGAATCCTGGGATCTGGCATAAAGTTATATCTGAGGTAAAATCCTCCCCAGACAAACAGGATAATCAACAATGCACCAATGCCAAGGGGACTAGGAAGCCAAAAAACAGCTTCAATGTGATTTAACTCCCCAGTCTGGAGTTTCCACAGCAGTTGATTGCCATTCTTTTCCGGTTCGATGGCGGTTTCAGTTTGTGTTAAATTTTTTGCTCCCCAAGGAGTTTTGAGGGCAAATTCCAAATCGAGAATCGAACCAGCGTTAGCTAAGACGTTGCCTTTGTTGGAAATTAAAGACAGCGATCGCAAATCTAAGTCATAAATCAACCGATTTTTTACCAACAGTAAAAAATTGTTTTGCTCCAATATGATGTTGGATTCAATTTTTGGTAGTTCTGAGTCAGATTGACTTTGCACAGGCTCAGAAGCTTGATTCGCACGGGAGTTAAAAAATTGGTTGAATTTTTCTTGCAATTCGCCACCACTGCTAAAAGGAATTGTCACAATTATTTCTTCTGGAGAAATTCGCTGTGCTTTTCCTTCAAGTTTCTTGGTGCGCCGCTCTATGCTATTTAACCATTCATAGACATAATCGCCACTAAAACTTGTTAACTGTTCTCCTAATTTAATATGTTGTACTAGTTCGCCACTATTTGAATTATTAAAGTTCAGCCCTACGTCATACTTAACACAACCAGATAGTAGCAGGGATGTTAACAGTACCAACCACAAAATAGGATTTTGTATAGGAAAAACCCGGTTCATTCGATTTCGGACAACTCGTGGTGAAATAAATTTCATCTTTGCCAATACCAACCTTAATGGTTTAATCAACGACAAGAAAATTTGTCCTAAAATTGAAGAATACATAACTATAAATCTCCCCAAAAGTCAAACTTTTTAACCAATCTTGACTTTTACCTCAACCTCAGGCAATCTGTTGTTAAAGATTTCCATCCCAATTCTGACAATTTTGGGAAAGTTTGCAACAGACTGGCTGCTGTTGAGAAACTGTTCAAAAGCTGTCCTAATTTTATGCTGAGTGTTGATGAACCTTCTCAGGAACATTCAAAAATCATCAGAATGTTACATTTTAAAGGTATTTGGCAGGACGACCAATACAGTTCGGTTAAAGGGGAAAGGGAAAAGGAGAAAGGTTTCAAATACATCCAAATCCCCTTACCCCTTAACTTTTTCCCAGACCACAAGGGAAGTTCATACTGCTTATCCGAACCGTATTGGCAGGACGGCAGGAAGCAGACTAGAGAAAAAACTATATATCTAAATGAATTGGTTAATTTATTCTTTGGAAGTCCGCTATTCTGCTTATTCCGTATTTTAATCGTTGATTAAAGAATTAAATTTTACCTCACTCCTGAAAATATCAACTACAAAATTACTTTGTATAAAAATTCCATAAATTTATGAACAAATTTTATGTTACAGTTTGCTTAATGATTACCAATCTGCAAAAATATTATTATGGTAAGGTCTTCCAAGATTGTTGATTGGAGGCTAAAAAATATTTTTTTATAGACGATCTGACGGTTATTATGTATTTTATTATGTTCGTTGTAGATGAACAATTTTTGTTAGTAACTATACATAAAAATCAAACTGCATCAGTAACCTAAATTTAAATAAATAGTTTAGTTAACTATTAAGATCCACAAAGCTAACACTTACAAAATAGGTTATTTCGTAGAAAGATTTTATTATAATGCAATCACCCAAAGATTCATCAAATTTACGACAAAAAGCTGTTAAGGGAGTATTTTGGTCTGCTCTAGACAGTTGGGGGCGTCAAATCGTTTCTCTTGGGGTTTTCTTAATACTGGCACGCTTGCTAGGGCCAGAAACATTTGGCTTGATTGCTCTTTCTACCATATTTTTAAATTTTTTACAAGTTTTTCTCGATCAAGGTCTTTCTCAAGCGATCGTCCAACGCCAAGATATAGAAAAAGAACATTTAGACACTGCCTTTTGGACTAATTTAGGAGTCAGTGGACTAGCAGCTATACTCAGTATTGCTTGTGCTGGATTGATTGCTAATTTATTCAAGGAACCACAGATTACGCCAATCATTCGTTGTTTATCTTTAGGCTTTATCATCAGTGCTTTTAGTAGCGTTCAAGAAGCAACTTTTCAGCGAAAACTAGCATTCAAATCTCTTGCAATACGCTCATTAATAGCGGTAGTTATTGGCGGTATAGTAGGCGTAACTATGGCGTTTATGGGATTTGGAGTTTGGAGTCTAGTCGGTCAGCAATTAACCAATAGTTTTGTACAAGTTTTGGTACTTTGGTCAGTTAGCGATTGGCGTCCAGGATTGAGATTTTCCCAAAAACACTTCAAGGAACTATTTAGCTTTGGAGTGAATGTAATGGGAATGAATTTATTTAACTTCTTAAACCGTCGCTCTGATGATTTTTTAATTGGTTATTTCCTCGGTTCTATTGCATTAGGATATTACAGTGTTGCCTATCGTTTACTCCTCATTCTCACACAATTACTGACTAGTATTATTGTCAAAGTATCCCTTCCTACTTTTTCGAGATTACAGCAAGAACCCGAAAGATTACGCAATGCGCTTTATAAAGCGATCCAAATGACAAGCTTGATCACTTTTCCGGGTTTTTTAGCCACAGTCATATTAGCACCTGAAATAGTAACGGTGATATTTGGGCAAAAGTGGTCGCCAAGTATTCCAGTGATGCAAGTTTTGAATTTGATTGGTATTCTTTATGCTTATTTTTATTTCAACGGTTCTGTGATTATGGCTGTTGGAAAACCTTCTTGGAAGTTAGGTTTAGATTTCATACAAGCTGTCAGCAATGTTATTGCCTTTGCTATAGCAGTTAGGTGGGGAATTATTGCAGTTGCAGCAGCTTATGTGATTAGAGGTTATTTAATGGCACCACTTAATGTGTGGGTAGTTTGGAAGTTAATTCATATTGATATATGGACTTATCTGCGTCAAGGTGCTGTTCCTTTAGCAGGAACAATAATTATGCTAATGAGTATCTTTAGTGTTAAGTACTTTTTGATTAACTTAATTAGTCCTCCTGTAATATTAGCTATTTCCATAGCTGTAGGCATAATAGTATACGTTTTATCGATTTTATTGATTGCACCAAAACTATTTTGGCAAGTAGTCAATATTTCCCGTTAAGTCACTAGAAGGATAAAAATCATCATGAATGCAATTATTACGGGAATCACTGGGTTACGTAATAGAGGTGTTGAAGCGTTAGTCGTTCCTACCATTGAACAGTTACTAGAACGTCAACCTAGTTTAGGTATAGATGTGTTGACTGATTCACCTGATTATGACGAAATCCGGCTAGAGGTTTTTGGCTCGCAGACAATTAAAGATTATCTGAGAAATGCTAACAAAACAAAGCTGCACAAGTTACGTAATATTTTTTCTCAGTTTTATAAGCCTTTGTCAGCTAATTATCAATCCAATGTAGAAAGAATCCGTCAATCATCAATTGCTATCGCTTCTGGAGGAGATGTATTCAGTTCTGACTATGGAAGATTAGATCGGCATTTATTACCATTAAATATAGCTTTGGATGCTGGTGTACCTGTTGTGTTTCTCGCTCAATCAATTGGGCCATTCAAAACTCAGAAAGAAGTGGATGCTTGGTTGAAAGTTGCTCGTCGTTCTAAATTAGTTACAGTCCGCGAACAACTTTCTTACAAATATGTAACTAAAGATTTAGGTTTAGATGCTTCATTAGTAAAACACACTGCCGATCCAGCTTTTTTATTGAAACCGCCATCTCCAGAGATGGTAGCAAAAATTTTGAGAAGCTACGGTATTGACCAAGATAGACCTAAAATTGCCATTGCACCTAGTCAAGGTATTTGCCGTTATGCTGCTCAAGATTATGAAAAACATATTAATGTTTGGTGTCAGGTAATCAAGCTAATGGTTAACGAATTCCAGGCGCAGGTATTGATTATTCCTCACGTTCAAGAAATCAATGCTAATAATGACGATCGCATCTTTGCTACGCAATTGTTAAAAGCTCTTGATTATCATTTAGATGTTCGACTTGCAGGTGCAGATCATACTGCGTCAGAGTTTAAAGGATTAATAGCAGCCTGCGACATGATTGTAGCCGAAAGAATGCACCCAGCGATCGCTGGACTTTCCAGTGGTATCTGTACTCTCCCAGTTGGTTATTCAGTGAAGGCAGAAGGAATTATGTTGGATCTTTTTGGTTCCGAAGCACTTCACGATCATAAATTACTGATTTCAATTCAACAATTTCTCAATGCCGATGTAGCTTGTGAAACTATAGTTAACTGTTGGAATAAACGTCACGAAGTGGCCAATCGGCTAAATCAAGTACTACCACAAACTAAGCAAGCAGCAGCAGCTAACTTTGATATGATTTCGGAGATTTTAAAATAGAAATCACAAGATTTGCCATTTAGCGATCGATAGCGAGAAGTCTAAGAATGCAGAGGCTAAACTTCACAGGTTAATTGGAGTTTAAAATCAGGATTCTTGCTTCTCACTACTTTCAATGGCACAGCAAACTTTGTTTTCTTATGTATTAATAAATTCACAAGCCTGAAAAGTTTTATTATAGAAGGTGATTACGAAAGTATTTTGATTTTCTATACAGAAATAAAAATATATAATTATTTTTAATAAAACAAATGCAAGTTTTGTTTTATAAGTTATGGTAATCCTATAAAATTTGATAACAAATCAATATGATAACAACATCTAGTAAAAAAAATTTAACAAAAAAGCAAATTAAATCTATTTTTCTACCTAAAGTCATTGATGACAATCCTTATATCAAACAATTGAAACTTCATCTAAAAAAATTAGATATTGAGTTAGTATTTCCTGACACTTCTTCTTCAAGAACATTGTTTTTATCTACGGTATTTTTCCCACAAAAAGCAGATATCATACATTTGCATTGGCTACATCCCTTCTTTGTACACTCAAAGAATCCGTTGGTGAATATAATTAAATTTGTCATAATTATCTTGGAGTTAATGATTCTTAAAATAATCGGCATTAAAATTATTTGGACTGTACATAATATCAAAAATCATGAAAATAAAAACTTAGCTTTAGACCGAATTTATAGCCTTACTGTAGCTAAATTAGCTAATGCGATGATTGCTCATTGTCATATAGCAAAAAAAGAGATAGTCAAAAAATTTTCTGTAAAAAATGCAGATAAAATATTTGTTGTTCCACATGGAAATTACATAGAAGCTTATGACAATAAAATTGGAAAATTAAACGCACGCAAAATTTTAGGTTTGCAAGATTCTAGTATGGTTTTTTTGTTCCTTGGTACAATTCGTGCGTACAAAGGAGTATTTGAACTTATAGATCAATTTAGTCAGCTAAATAGCGACAAAAGTAATAACATTCAACTAGTGATTGCAGGTAGAGTTTATGACGATAGCCAAGAAATTACAGATACCTTGAAAGAAAAAATTGCGAAAGATCCGAGAATAAAATTCTTTCCAGGCTTCGTTCCAGACGATGAAGTTCAAGTATACATGAATGCTTGTGATGTAGTTATCTTTCCATATCGAGATATTTTGACATCAGGTGCGGTAATTTTAGCAATGTCTTTTGGTAGAGCCTGCATTGCACCCTGCAAAGGTTGTATTGGAGAAGTGCTTGACGAGCAAGGAGCATTTTTATACCAAATCGATGATAAAAAAGGCTTAATGAAAGCCATGAATTCTGCTATAGAAAAACAGCATGAATTATTGTCTATGGGACAGTACAATTTCAAGCTAGCCCAACAATATAATTGGGACTACATTGCACAAATGACGGCTGATGTATATCGTCATTGTTTATAGTAATCCAATACTGCTCGGTTAAGGATTTTAAACTGGAATTTGGTTTGGGGAAAAGGTGAGCCAGCGCGGTCTTGGGGGTTTCCCCCATGAGCGACTGGCGTTAGCGTCAGCGTTAGCGACGAAGGAGCGTCACCCCGAAGGGGTTAAAGGGAAAGGGTTAAAGGTTTTTTCTTTCCCTTTTCCCTTTTCCCTTTCCCCCTTAACCGACAAGTATTGTATTGCAATCCTATTTGAGTTGTGAAAATTTTAGTAATGAACTCATCTGTATAGGCAGGCAATAGGCAATAGACAATAAGGTTATAAAAGAGTAAAGTCTACAGAATTTTGTTCAACAATCAAACAGGATTCCTAGATGTCACAAATCAATTAGGACTGTATCTAACTTTGCTTGAAATCTGCTGTATGTTAAACAGGTGCTCCGGAAACACTCAACCAAAGTAAATAGAAAATAGTTAGACCAATTGTAATTAACGCTACCCAAATAAAGCGATTATCTTTAGTATTAACTTGACTCAAATCGACAAATTCTCGCTCAGTCAGTTTAGGCTTCTGCGGTTGAGGAGATTTAGGAGACTTAGCAGCAACAGTAATTTTGAGTTCGTTATCGGGTAGTGCGCCCAAATCAGGAATTTGAGTCATCCATTCGCTTGGTCTTTTGAGCTTTGGTGCTTTCAATATGTAAAGCATCCGTCGCGCTTGTTTGCTAGTTTCAAAATGTGGGTGGCGTTTGAGTCTTTCGCAAAGAGCGATCGCATCATCTGTGCGTCCAGCTGCTTCATAAGCAGTCACCAGACTAATTTCAACTTCACCTCCAAGACGAGAATTGCGAGCTAATAGAGCGCTAGCCTTTTCTAAATTTTCTACAGCTTCGCGGTACTGCCCATTTTCAAAGGCAATTTTTCCAGTCTGGTAGCGGGTTTTAGCAATTTCTATACTTTCTGCACTCACGTTCTGTTCGTAAATTACCACTATTTTAATTTTGCCAATGTCAGCAATCTTTTTAAAATCTTTTCACAAGCTAACAACTTGAAACTAGATAAACTTCTAAAATTTTAACTAGTAGCTATGGCTATTTTTTCGTTAAAAAGTCTGGTATCAAATACAAGTTATCAAACATATGCTAAAAACCAAGCATTCACAATTGTATTGGCTAGGAGCAGGCATATCTCTGGCAGTGATGAGTGCTGCCATCGCTCCAGCATCCGCCGACATAATTATAATTGACAGTGGCTCTGGAATTAGGCGAGCGCCTGCTGTTGGTTCCTTCATTTATGGTAGTCCAATTCCCACACCAATGCCTGTAGACCCAGCAACAGGATTGACACCACAACGCATTGATTATTACAACAATTATTCCTATCCTGTCATCAGACAAAGGGTGAGAAATTCCACCATAATTAATCCAACTTTGGTGAATCCTACAATTCGCAACTCAACACTAGTCAATCCGGTGATTATCAATAACTCATGGCGTCGTACACCATTTAGCGGCGGGCGATCGCGGGTTATTATTACTTATCCTCGGTAGAGTGGGGAGTGTTGAGAGTGTGGGGAGTGTGGGGAGTGTGGGGAGTGTGGGGAGTGTGGGGGGTGTGGGGGGTGTGGAGGGTCATTTTTTGGATACTTAGCCAGAAATCCCACACAAAATTTCGTTCACCCATCCTCCCACCCCTCCCACACTTCCTGCTTGCCCCATGCCCTTTTACGATGTAAACTGCGAACCGAGAATCATTGTCCCGATACCAACGTCAGTGAAGATTTCTAAAAGTAGGGCGTGGGGAATGCGTCCATCGATGATGTGTGCTGCACGTACTCCTTGAGCAAGCGATCGCACGCAACAATTGACTTTAGGAATCATACCACCGCTAACTATACCAGCACTAATTAATTCGCGAGCTTCGCGAATATCTACTTTAGGAATTAAGGTAGATGGATCTTTATAATCTTTTAAAATACCTCTGGTGTCAGTTAATAAAATTAGCTTTTCTGCTCCTAATGCTGCGGCAATTTCTCCAGCCACAGTATCAGCATTAATGTTGTAAGCTTGTCCTGTTTCATCTGCGGCGACGCTGGATACCACCGGAATATAGCCATTACTAGCGAGAGTTTCTAAAATTTTGATATCTACATTGCTGACTTCCCCAACAAAACCGATGCCTTCTTGACCTTGGGGACGAGCTGTAATCAAATTACCATCTTTGCCGCAAAGTCCTACAGCTAAACCTCCAGCTTGGTTAATCAGCGCCACAATTTCTTTATTAACCCGACCGACTAAAACCATTTCCACCACATCCATTGTGGGGGAATCGGTAACACGTAGACCATTCTTAAATTGCGCTTCAATTCCTAATTTATCTAACCAACTATTAATTTCTGGCCCGCCACCGTGGACTAGAATTGGCCGCAAGCCAACACAAGATAAAAATACAATGTCACGGATGACTTGATCTTTGAGGGTGCTATCTTTCATTGCTGCGCCACCATATTTAACAACAACAGTCCGGCCGGTGAACTGTTGAATGTAAGGTAGTGCTTCGCTTAGCACTTGCACGCGAGTGGCTTCAGCTTGCCTGATGTACTCACTATCATTAACCATTATGAGGAGCCGCCATTGAAAATTAAAACCTATTTCAGTCAGTGTAGAAGACTTTGGAACCTGTAACAATAAGTTATGGGGCATTGAGCATTGGGCGGGGCGATCGCTGCATCAAAGGTCTAAAATTGAAATCATCACAATCGGGGATTGAAGAACCGCAAAATAAAAATGACGAGACTGCTAATTCAAACCCAAAGCACACCTTTAACAGTCAATTTTCCCTGGCTTGTGCAGATGACAAATGAGCAGTTCTACGAATTTTGCCAAGCTAATCGAGATTTGCGAATTGAGCGTACTGCTAGTGGGGAAGTCATTATCATGCCACCAGCTTTTTCAGATACGGGCAATCGTAACTTTAATATCGCTGCACAGCTAGGCTACTGGACTGAAAAAGATGGTACTGGGATTGGCTTTGACTCCAGTTCGGGTTTTACATTGCCCAACGGTGCTACTCGTTCCCCTGATGCATCTTGGATTAAATTAGAGCGCTGGAATGATTTAACAGAAGCACAAAAAGCTTCTTTTGCACCAATTTGTCCTGACTTTGTAATTGAACTACGTTCTTCTAGTGACCGCCTCAAAGAATTACAAGAAAAAATACAGGAGTATATTGACAATGGTGCATCATTAGGGTGGTTGATCGATCGCAAAAATCGAAAGGTTTATATTTACCGTCCTCATCAACAACTTGAAATTTTGGATAATCCTGAAACAGTTAGTGGCAATCCAGAATTGCCAGGATTTGTGTTAAAGATGACCAAAATCTGGTAAGCGTCAGAAAATTACTTTGTTCTTAATTATTAGAAACTTGTGATTTGAGAACGCTAGGAATTGCCTCAAGTATCCGCGTGGCAATTTCTTCCGGTGTTTCTCCCTCTTGCACTGTAATTTTTAGATCGGCTTGGGAATATAGTCCTTGACGTTGTTCCAGGAGCGATCGCACCAACAAAATATATCCTCAAAAAGATGATGGCTAATGTTAATCTGCTATGAATAATAACCAAAACCTGAAAAATGCCGAGGAAAATCAGGGAGTTAAAACAGATTCTACGTAAATTAGATTTTACTGAACTCCCAGGTAAAGGTAGTCATACCAACTGGATTCATCCTTTATACAGTGGAAAATTAACTATTTCTGGTAAAGATGCTTCGGATGCTAAACCCTATCAAGAAAAAGATGTTCAGCAGGCTATAAAGGAAGTAGAAGAAAGACAACAACAACAGAAGCAAGAAGATGAGCAAATTTAAGTATCAAATGCTGATTCAATGGTCTGAAGAAGATAATTGTTTTTTGGTGGGATTTCCCGATTTTCCCGGACAGCTTTGGAGAACTCATGGTGATAGTTATGAGGAAGCTGTCACAAATGGAATTGAAGCTTTAGAATCTTTAATTATGGCTTACGAAGCCACGGGTGAAGAACTTCCAAAACCAACTGTTAATAAAGCTGCTTGATGGCGATCGCACTAAAAATATATGTCTTGAAAAATGCAATTAATTTTATATTATGCTGGCGATACTCCACAGGAGTCGCTATGCGAACGCACCAAAAAATATTCTCTACAAAAATGCGATCGTGTAGCGGTTCGTGCGATGTTCCGCACGAAAATATTTTTCTCGTAATTATATAAATATTTTTGCGTAGTTACTTACAATTGCGTTTTTTTAGGGCTAATCTCAAATGCTAAATCAGCACGATAAAAACATACATTGAATTCCAAGAAAAAATTCATCTGTCCTAAAACCAGGGGAGCATTTCTGTCTCTTGTCCAAGCAAAAGCCAATTCCACAGTTGGAAATTGTTCTACTGTTGCTATCACAACCAATGCTCTTGCTTCAAATCTAGACAAATTACCTCCCAACGGAACGGAAAGTGTTTGACGTTCCCAAACAGCCCCCAACCTCAATCCGATTTCGTAAGGTAAAACATTAACACTTGAACCTGTATCCAGTAAACCCGATACATTCAAAGAATGATTCTGATAGGTTAGGGTTAAAGGAAGATAAGGAAATGTGCTTAATGCACCTAACTCTGGGTTAACCTCAGTGAACCTAAATCTGACTTTATCAACCATTTGTTGGTGCTTTTGCTTCTGCTAAAGCTTTTGCTAAAACAGCAGCAGCTTCAAAAGAATCATACAAACCAAGGTTTGCAGTTTTACCTTGAGCATCTAATGGAACTAAACCGGATTCGTTCACCATTTCATTTACTAGGAAATGCAGTAATAAAAGTTTATCGGTGTGAGATAATTCTTTTAAATGGGGCAAAAGCTCAGTGAGAGACATAAAATTAACTTGATAAATATATTGGCAACTCAATTATATAGTAATCCTTGTTGCATTTCGAGAGCTATGGCATATTATAAATTACGATACTCTAATTTTAATTAGTAAATATCAAAGCGATCGCACCAAAAAATATTCTTTAAAAAATGCGATCGTAGTATTTAGGATATTGCGATCGCACAATCTAAAAGCGATCGCATCAAGATATTTTTCCTAATAAATTCATATTTTAATGAATTTAATCACCACACCCAAAATAAAAAAATTTTCCGCCGAAGGCAGAAGAGGGAAAAGTGAAGAAGTGTAAAGGGGAACAGGGGAAAAGAGAAAAAGGCTACTGAAGAATCCTCCCAACCGCGTAGACAACACGAAAACCAATAATATTGTTGGGGTCACCGCGCTCTGCCCCAACAGAGACGTAGCGGGACGTGGAACGGCAGAGTCTAGGAGAATCGACGTGAGAACCGCCCCGCAGTAGCCTTAAATTTGTATTATCACTGACCCAGGCCCTGCCATCTGTTGGTGCGCCATAGTAATTATCATGGTAATGGTCTTGACACCACTCCCGAACATTGCCATGCATATCATATAAACCAAAGGCGTTGGGCAAAAAACTGCCTACTGGTTTTATTTGTAGGTAATTTTCACCTTCGGGTGCAGAGGCGTATGTATAATCCCCGTCGTAATTTACTAAATCTGTCGTAATCGTTTCACCAAAATAAAACGGTTTAGTCGTCCCCGCACGACAGGCGTATTCCCACTCCGCTTCACTGGGTAGCCTGTAGGTACGTCCTGTTTTCTGACTTAACTTTTGACAAAATTCCACCGCATCATCCCAACTCACTAGTTCTACAGGTAGTTTCTCGCCTTCAAACACAGCAGGATTCGTCCCGATAATTGCTTGATACTGGGCTTGGGTGACTTCATATCTACCCATGAAAAACCCAGGAACTGTCACCTGATGCTGTGGACTTTCATCTTCATTTCTCCCTACTTCCTCCTCCGGTGAACCCATCTTAAAGGTTCCGCCTGGTATCTGCACCATTTCTAAAGTGACACCATTCCCCAAGTCTTCCACAAAGTATTTTGCCTGGCCATTGCGGCGGTTAGTGATGTTTCCCTTTGCATCAACTGTCACTGTTTTAAAATTAAAGGTTTTTAGGGATAATTCTTTTGGAGATGTTGATTGTTTTGTAGAAGCATTTGGAGATGTTGATGGTTTTCTAAAAGCATCCGTAATTAGCTTACCCACAGTCACAGTTCCCAACCCAACACCCATCCAGCCAACAGTTTGAATAAATTTTCGCCGTGATGGTTTGATAAGTGTTTGTTGATTGTTATTGACTTGGGGATTGTTATTTATTTGTGGATGATTATTGATTGGTGCAACAACAACTACTGGTGGTTCCTTTAATGATTCCAACCATTCCTGCATTGTTTGTGGACGGTTTTCTGGTTCCAACTCCATCCCCTTGAGGATTGCTTGATTTACCCTGTCGCTAATACTAGAATTAATCTGCTGTGGTGAATTTAATACTGCACCAGTAGCCCTATTTGGAGCTATAGGAGGCAATCTATTTGTTAACAGAAAATATAGCGTTGCAGCTAAAGCATAAATATCAGTGTAAGCGCCCCTTGGTGCAACTGTTTGATATTGTTCAATTGGCGCAAAGCAATGAGATAAATATGGAGTATGAATCTGTGTCAAATCAGGGATAAACTCTCGTGCAATGCCAAAGTCAATTAATACTGCTTCTCGTTTTTGAGAACGCACAATAATATTTGCTGGCTTCACATCCCGATGTAACAAACCATTTTGATGCACTACTGTTAACGCTTCACCTATCTGCTGGATGTAACCTAATGCTTCGGCTTCTGATAAAACACCTAGACGTTGCACCCTATCAGCAAGGTGTTCCCCTTCAATATATTCCATTGCCATGCACCAAAGTTGCCCTTCTGGGAATACTTCCCTAACTTTGACAACATGGGAATGATTGCATTTTGCTAATTTTACAGCTTCGTTGAGAAAATCTTGCTGAAGTTTGGCAAAATCTGGACGGCGTTGCACTGTTTCATTCAAGGTTTTGATGACAACTCGTTGATTATTTTCATCTATGGCTAAATAAGTAATGCCAAAGCCACCTTGAGCAATATCATTTTCAATAGTATATTTGCCATTTTGTAACCGATATCCGCTTTTCCAAATTGTGACAACTTCATCTGTCAGCAATTTTAGCCATTCTTGCATACTTTGGGGACGGTTTTCTGGTTCTAATTCCATCCCTTTGAGAATTGCTTGATTTAATTCATTGCTAATACTAGAAATATGCTCCTGTGGGGAAACCAATGGCATATTATAGGCTTTACGCTGAAAAGATTCAGTTGGTCTTTTGGCCGCGATCGCGTAGTATAGGGAAGCTGCGAGGGAATAAACATCAACATAGGGTTTTCTATCTCCCCGCATTTGTTCGTGGGGTGCAAATCCTGGATTTCCAAAAAATCTGGAACTAACGGTTGTTGGCATTGTCTCACCCGCAATGCCAAAGTCGATTAATACTGCTTTGCCATCCTGTTGAATCATAATATTACCGGGATGGGCATCTCGATGGACTAATCCAGCCTGATGGACAACTTTCAATGCTTCACCAATTTGCATAATATATTGCAAAGCTTCTTGTGTTGGTAATGCTCCTCTTTTTTGAATCAGCTGAAATAAACTATCTCCCTGAACAAAATCCATTACCAAACAGTAAGTACCACCCTCGTCAAATAAATCCCTGACACGGACAATATTTGGGTGCTGCTTTTCGGAAAGCTTTTCTAGTCGCTGTCCTTCATCGATAAATCGCTTGACATATTTGGGATATTCTGGATCGTGGCGCAGGCTTTCGTTGGGGGTTTTAATCACCACAAGGTTGTTCAGTAGTGCGTGTCGCGCTTTGTAGGTAATACCGAAGCCACCTTGTCCGAGAATTTGTTCAATTACATACTTACCGCCCTGCAACTGCTGTCCAGCTATCCAAACCATAGGGTTTTCGATTCAGCGATATTTGCGAATATTATGACAATGATGGCATAATTCCGCAATTACACTTAATAATCTGTTAGTACGTTTTCCTCATTAATGAGAAACAGGTTTTTTCAGTACGCTGGGGATAGCCTCTATGATTCTGGTTGCAATTTGTTCTGGTGTTTCTTCCTGAGCGATCGCAATTCTGATATCGGCTTGGGCGTATAATGATTGACGTTGTTCGAGGAGCGATCGCAATTTTTCTTGAGGATCGGAATCTTGTAGCAGCGGTCTTGTGGTATCATCCGCTAAACGGCTGTAAATTAGTTCCACTGGCGCATCTAACCACACTATCAAACCGTGGTGTAAATAACTCCAGTTTTCTCGCCGCAATACAATACCGCCACCAGTTGCAATGGTTAATTTTGTAAAAGCGCAAACCTGCGACAGAACATCGCTTTCTAATTGACGAAATGCTGCTTCTCCTTCTTCGTCAAATATCTGATTGATGGATTTACCTGCTGCTTGAGCAATAACATCATCGGTATCCACAAACCCATAAGCCAGCTGCTTTGCTAGTAAGCGCCCCACTGTTGTCTTACCAACCCCCATCATCCCAATTAAGTACAGGTTGACTCCTTGTAATAAACTGCTCACCAGTTGCTTCGCTCCAATCGTGAGTTATGTTAGCTGCTTCCTAAGGCTCAGATAAAACCTGAGAAGTCTTACAAGAGTTTAATTTTAGTACTGAATTGAGATTTTGCAGAAGTCAAAGCCAGAACCAATGGCAATTTGGGTAGTAGCAAACCCAAAATGTAGTCATACAACAATCTTTCTTGAGATAGATGTGGTATGCAAATCATCTATAATTTAGTCTTTTTTTGAAAGCACAAGTCTTAGTTTCTATCAATTCATCTTTTATTTGAATGGAATTAATTGCCATTATTACTGTTATTTCTGTATTGAAAGTAACAAACACAAGAAATTAACAATTATTCAGTATAGATAAATAGTTAATCATCTCACAAATTTAGTAACCTTTGTGAGGTGGCTTAACAAATTTTGTTGAGCTACATTTACGTTTAACGGAAATTTAAGATAACTTCTTTGAAACTTTATCGAAACAATTTCTGTCTATCCGAATAGCCAGTATTTTATCTTTGGCAGACGAATTTCAGTACAAAATATACTGTGTTTTAATCAACACAAAGTGGAATTTTTCATAATTGAGTTAGGACAAGACATGAACAATTAATAATTGATAATCAAAGGTGTAAATAATGACTTATCACTCGGAATTAGCTGAAATATATTTCCAAACTAGAAGTTTCGACATAAAAACTACTGCATATTTCATTTGAATAAGCCTGAATTAATAAATAGTAGGATGAATGAGGCGTCAACTATGGCTCGAATTCGCGACATTGTACAAGAAGCTTTAGCAACTGGCTATTTGACAGTGGAAGCTGAAAATCGACTCCGACAACTGTTGACTACCCCTTATGACTTGGAAGATTTTAATGCTTTCATGAATTTGCAGGAAGCAGCCATGACTGGTAAAGTCAAGCAAGAATCAAGAGAGCGATGTGGTATCAAGTAGAGAGGTAGCTTAATAGTTCTTACCGCCGGGGACGTTCATTGTCATCTTCAGAATCATCTTCAAAAAATCCCCAATCATCGTCATCATCAGCTTGCTTCGTAGTTGGCGGCTGATAAGGGGGAATAATCACTCGATAATCAGCATCGTAAATTGATTCAGTTTTTCCGACTGCTGTATTTTTCGGTTCGCGATAGCCGTAGGAGTAAACTGAACCAGATTCAGAACTGGTTTTAGGTTGCGATTGGCGTTCGTAAATTTTAGAGTCTCTGGACTGTTGAGTTTGAGGATTGCGAGTAGAGGTTTCTTCGGGTTTTTCATCAAAGTCCCAATCATCTCCACTACTATTTGTCTCCCAATCATCAAACACATCGTTGGTAGGTTCTTGTTTTTTGCTAGCTGGTGGTGGATTTGGACGAGTATATGTAGGTTCTTCTCTAGGATTTGCCTTTGCGCGAGATGAAGTTGCTGCTGGTCTGTCAGGAGTTTGGCGTTGTCCTGGGGCAAAATAATTGGATAATTTAAACAACGTCGTAATAAATATAGATGTAAAAGCACCAGCGACTGTACTAAACAAAACCCACATCGCTAGGGGTAACGGTTGAGTCCGCAGACCTAAAAATACCAGCGATAGTGGAGGTGACCAATTCTGAACTAACAACAGTGTTAGTCCTCCCAGTACCGCCACCAATAGAATCAAGCGAATTACAGCCATAGTAAAGGCAAAAGTAAAAAATAACTCTATCTTTCTTTTACAACAAATTTAAGCAGGAAGCCCAGTAGTGGTAAGGTGACCGTGGCTGCTGTCTGGGAAGAAACACAATAGGGGGAAGGGTAAAGGGGAAAGGGGAAAGGGKAAAGGGTAAAGGGGAAAGGGTAAAGGGGAAAGGGTAAAGGGGAAAGGGTAAAGGGGAAAGGG
>NZ_LAHA01000003.1 GCF_002608075.1 Nostoc linckia z4 | reverse complement strand
ATCCCCCCATCCCCCATGCCCAATTCAAAAACAGTTGTTTCCCCAGCTTGGTTGTTTGAGCATCTCGAAGATCCACAAGTGGTCATTGTGGATTGTCGTTTTTCTCTAGCAAATTCACAACTAGGAAAACAACAGTATCAAACAAGTCATATTAAAGGTTCATATTACTTAGATTTGAATCAGGATCTTTCCAGCCCAGTGGCTAAGCATGGCGGGAGACATCCTTTACCCGATCCTAATGATATCGCTAACAAATTTGCAGCAATTGGGATCAATTACCAAGAAAGCTTGGTTGTAGCGTATGATGATTCGCGCTTTGCCTTTGCAGCTCGTTTGTGGTGGCTGTTGCGCTATCTAGGACACGAACAAGTAGCAGTACTCGATGGAGGTTTTAGCGGCTGGCAAAAAGCTGGTTATCCTGTCACAGATGTTATTCCTCAGCCGCGAATGGGTAAGTTTGTACCTCAACTACAAACAGAAAAAGTTGTAAATATTACAGCAGTAAAAAGCCGCAAAGACAGACCAGATGTAGTGTTAGTAGATTCCAGAGAAAGCGATCGCTACCGAGGTGAACGAGAACCAATTGATAAAATTGCCGGACATATTCCTGGTGCAGTCAACTATCCTTGGCAAGAAGTTACAGATTCTTCAGGTTACCTACTTCCTGAAGCAGAACAACGCCATCGCTGGGAGAACCTAGAAACAGCCAAAGAAATCTTAGTTTATTGCGGTTCCGGCGTTACCGCTTGTGTGAATTTACTTTCTCTAGAATTAGCTGGCATCAACAAAGGTAAACTTTATGCTGGTAGCTGGAGTGATTGGATTTCTTATTTATAGTTAGGAGTGAGGAGTTATAAGTTAAGAATTAAAACTTCTGACTCCCGACTCCCAACTCTCAACTCCTAACTCCTAACTCCCAACTTCTAACTCCCGACTCTCAACTCTCAACTCCTAACTCCTAACTCCCAACTCCCAACTCCCAACTCCTAACTCCCAACTCCTAACTCCTAACTCCTAACTCCTAACTCTCCTCACTTTTTTCAAAACCGACCTAGTTGCAAATTGTAATTGATACTGAAGAACCAGCCATCGAAATCAATGTTTTGGGCGGTTGAATTCCCGAAGGTAACACCAGTCTGGAAGTTCATACTGCTAACATCGGATATTCGATAATTTAAGTGTGCAAATAGTCTGTGAAATAAATCTTCTCGATCGCGCTGTGTAAAATCAGAAAAGTTGACTTGATAGTCGATACCAACTTGCAGAGGCTTTTGCAAGTAATAGTTTAGAGAAAACCAAAAAGAATTGATGATGCGGCTGCGGCTTAGAGGATCGGCAAAATTGACACTCAATTCGTATAAGCTATCTAACATCAATTTTGAGGTTAAGGGATCTCGTCGTCCGAAAGACATTTTCACGGCATTTTCATTTAAAAAGCGATCGCCTGCTTTGAAGCTATTGGGGCGATCGCTGTTGTTGGCATAAAATAACTGCTGATTGCTAAAACTGATTTCTCCATACATTCGCGGCGATAGCTGTTGGTAAAGACTCAGATTAAATCTCAGTTGGTTGTAATGAAATTGCGATTGATCTAAATAACGAATGATATTGCCATCAATTGAACCGTTTAAATAAGTTTTAGATCCTATGGGGAAATATGCAGAGGCTAGTGTCAGCCCAGAAATAATTAAACCATCTTCTGTGGGATCGTTTTTTGAGGAAAAAATATTAGTGGTCTGAAAGTAACCGACACGTGCCTTGAGATAGCCGACGGGTTTAAATTTAGGTACAGGCTGCGGCGGTAGTGGCTGTTGTTCTAAGGGTTGTAACCGCACGCGCAATCCCAATTCGCGATCGCTATCAGACTCAGGTGGCTGTTTTGGCTGTTGCAGCAGCTTTCTCAATCTTTCTAGTTTTTGTGAACGTTCGATCTCAGGTAGATTCAACAATTGCTGTGTTGAGTCTGGAGGAGATATGGGCAAATTACTTGGCTGAGATTCTAGCTGTGGTGAATCATTTTGTTCTGGAGTATCCCCTGGTTCTGGATTTGGTGTTGGTTGCGCTTGTGTAACTTGTGGTGTTTCCTGTGCCAAATCTAACGGTGTCTGCAAATTCAAACTTTGGGACTCACTAAAGTGCTTGCACAACAAGTTAATTGTGTCTTGTTCTAAATCCTCGCATGACCCATCAGTTAACTGTATAGTTGCTAAAGATACAATTTTTGAACTGGGAATTGGGGATTGATACCCTAACCAAATCTTCAAAGATTTTCTTTCGCGATACCCACTACCCAGTAACCGTTCCTGTGGTGGCAATTCTTTCCCTAGTTGCTGTGTTGTTAGCGTAGCGTCTCCTGAAGAAGTACCAGAAGAATGAATGCGACCCATTGATGCTAAATCATGATTTGGAGATTCTGCTGCATCGACTCTGATGCAAAACCAGCTACCAACTGTGGAAGCTAACAAAATCCAAAAAAATAAATTTTTCCAGTTCTTGAATCGCATCTCATTCGATTGCGTTAAGGACGTTTGGCAAATGTAGACCCAATACTTGTCGGGTTTTGGGGGAAAGGGAAAGGGGAAAAGGGAAAGAAAAAACCTTTAACCGTTAACCGGTTGGTGAGCTTGTCGAACCATTAACCTTTTCCCCAAACCAAATTCCAGTTTAAAATCCAAAACCTGAGCAGTATTGAATGTAGACCTAGAAGCTGTATCATCAGTTCCTATTCAAAAATACAATTGAGTGCATGTAGTTCAGCTTTTTAGGTATATACTGATATCTACCAACTCAAATTACTCTTTTTCGGATTTACTCCCAGATTTTTTTGCCATAATCATCTGTTGTGATACCAGTTTCCCTTAATTGTTGTTTAATAACATAGACAGCAACTAATAAAACTAAGTTACAAAATGTAAACATCTCTGAAACCCTTACTCATGAAAAATGACAAATGATGACTATAAAAAATTAATTTTCATAGTGCTGACCTAACTTACCGTTCTTCTATCACATTTAAACTTCTAGTTTCTCTAAGTTACCTACTGTACCATTTACAGTAAATATCAACAAATTTAATACAGTTCTTAGGCTCTCTTAACTTGAAGAGAATTGAGCAAAAGATTGATGGCAGTTTCTCATAATATTTTTCTTATGAGGGTAATAGAAGAACGGGAATCAAGTATAGCTAGCGATTTAGAGCTTAATAGCTATCTAACAACTTCACAGTTAGTTAGTTGAGATGATGAGTAACGATTCTTTTTGTCAAAAGATATCTGAAATCTTATTGATGTTGTATTCAACATTTATTTCTGTCCGTAAATTCATATTTACCAAAAAAGATTTTAGATCTTGCTTACTCTTTTTTCGTCAAATGTGGATTAATGTGTCGAAAATATTCAAGAATTTTCCCAAAATATCTTTGACATCATTGTTCGTTTAATTGTTGATATTGAAACTCACCATTTAAATTAACTCTAGGCTTGATTGCATAACGAGGTAAGTTTTAGAATCAAAACTTAAATAAACTAAACACATACTTATTAGTTATTTATTTTATTTGTCAAATGTAGACTGAATTGCAAATAAATTTACCCAAAACAGATGGCTATCTATCAGAATTAGCTGCATCTTAAAGCATTAGTGTATTTGGTATTACTTGAAGTTTAAAAGTTATCAAATTATGTTTAATAGATCCTTACCACTGTTAGTAATTAGTTTATGGGGAATTGCCGCACTGCCTTTACCAGAACGTGCAAGTGCTGTAACTCCTTTAACACGAGCTGAGATTCAGAACCTCCGTAACTTAGTACAACTAATACCCAGAAACAAACTCAAGAAGCGTCCTGCACAAAAATCAGATGCAATGATCCCTGGGGATGGGTTGTCAACTGGTCGAGCTTCTCTAGCAGACTTGCGGTTTAACGACGGCTCACTAGCAAGAGTAGGGGAACAGGCTATTTTTCAATTTTTACCTAGAACTCGCAGCTTTAGACTATCAAACGGAACAGCATTATTATTGATACCACCAGGTAGGGGACAAACACGTATACAAACCCCTAGTGCAGCAGCCGCGATTCGTGGTTCAGCATTATTTGTACGCTACGACCAGCAAACAGACACCACAGTTGTAGGTGCCCTGACAAACAGCGGTATTGAAGTTTCTAACAAGGAAGCTTCTCAAACTAAAGTACTCCAAGCAGGACAGCTGATAGTCATAGTTAAAGGCAAATTTCAGGGTTTATACGATTTCGATCTGAGAAATTTTTATGAAACTAGTGATTTAGTACGGGGATTGGATTTAAATAAGCAAAGTGCTACACCTAATGTAGACCCAGCTATGGCCAGCGTTCAAGCTGAAACGTCCGCGGCTTTACAAGCACAGTCGCCAATAACAGGT
This sequence comes from Nostoc linckia z4, assembly GCF_002608075.1. Classification (GTDB taxonomy): domain Bacteria; phylum Cyanobacteriota; class Cyanobacteriia; order Cyanobacteriales; family Nostocaceae; genus Nostoc; species Nostoc linckia. The sequence continues at coordinate 248,546 of NZ_LAHA01000003.1, read as the reverse complement.
AGTGGAGTAGTTGAAAACCCATCTTTCTTAGAGTTAACTAACAGCCCTTCAAATGAAACAACTAACAATGCTGTGACAAATAATTCTCCAATAGCTCCCACAGCAGATGAATCTCCAGTAAACTCCTTCGAGGAAACAGGGCAAGTACTCTCAAATACTGAGCAGCAGACTACAGGCACTAACAACACAACTGTGCCGAATAATAATGTTTCTGTTGATTCTACTGGAACCACAACCAGACCTCAAAATCCCACAGTCCAACCACCAGTTGTTGATTCAGGAACGCCAACCAACCCGGTAGGTGGTGGGTCGGGAACACCAACTGACCCAGTAGGTGGTGGTTCGGGAACGCCAACTGACCCGGTAGGTGGTGGGTCGGGAACGCCAACTGACCCGGTAGGTGGTGGGTCGGGAACGCCAACTGACCCAGGAGATGGCGGGTCGGGAACACCAACTGACCCGGTAGGTGGCGGGTCGGGAACACCAACTGACCCAGGAGATGGCGGCACGGTAACACCAACTGACCCGGTAGGTGGCGGGTCGGGAACGCCAACTGACCCAGGAGATGGCGGGTCGGGAACGCCAACTAACCCAGGAGATGGCGGTTCAGGAACGCCAACTGACCCAGGAGATGGCGGTTCAGGAACGCCAACTGACCCAGGAGATGGCGGCCCAGTAACGCCAACTGACCCAGGAGATGTTCCAGAAACAACCTGAGTCTGCTTTCTTTGCTAGGACTTACGCAAAAACCAGCGGTATCCCACACACTGCAACTTCTCTCCGTGTTCTTTACGTGCTGTGTGGTAACCTGCAACAAGCCGCTTTATATTTACAATTTTCCGTTACCTGTGCGTAAGTCCTATTCTCAACTCGGCTTTTCCAATGGAATAAAAGCATATAGCAGTCCTAAATCATTTGTGAAATCTTGCTGCTGTTGACCGTTAACTGTTAACAGTTGACAGTGAACATTCAACAGTCAACGACCACTACTGAAATTTTTCACAACTCAAATAGGATTGCTATATATTTATACTTAAAATTTGAATATATTGATAATAAATCTTAACTATTGCCTCTACTATCATCAAAGCAAAAAGTAATATTCCCTACGACCAGAGAGCATCTGCTAACGCTAGATTAAATCAAGGGCGAGACTTAAACACGGCTTAACGGATATCCTTATATAGTTCAATCAAATTCTGTGTGTAAGTTCTTAGGAACTAACTTGTTGCTAGAGAGATATAAAAATTTATGGCTTTTGATTACGACCTGTTTGTCATTGGTGCGGGTTCTGGGGGTTTAGCTGCTTCCAAACGGGCGGCTAGCTTCGGGGCAAAAGTGGCGATCGCTGAATATGATTTAGTTGGGGGAACTTGTGTAATTCGTGGTTGTGTTCCCAAAAAACTCATGGTCTATGGCTCTCACTTTCCTGCACTCTTCAGTGACGCCGCAGGCTATGGCTGGAAAGTGGGTAACGCCGAATTAAATTGGGAACATTTTATTACATCCATAGATAAAGAAGTTCGTCGATTGTCCCAAGTACATATCAGCCTTTTAGAAAAAGCAGGAGTAGAACTAATTCTCGGTCGTGCCACATTGGTAGATCCTCACACGGTAGAAGTTGATGGACGCAAAATTACAGCGGACAAAATCTTAATTGCTGTTGGCGGTCGTCCCATCAAACCAGATTTGCCAGGAATGGAGCATGGCATTACTTCTAACGAAATCTTTCACCTCAAAGAACAACCAAAACACATTGCCATTATTGGCGCTGGTTACATTGGCACAGAATTTGCGTGTATTATGCGCGGTTTGGGTTCTGAAGTGACCCAAATTGTCAGAGGTGAAAAGATTTTGAAGGGGTTTGATGAAGATATCCGTGCTGACATTCAAGAAGGTATGAAGCAGCATGGAATTCAGCTAATTAACGATCGCGTGGTAGAAAAAGTTGAACGCGTCCCTGAAGGAGTGAAACTGACTTTATCAGGGGAAGATCTAGAGCCAGTCATTGCTGATGTATTTTTAATCGCCACTGGCCGGACTCCAAACGTAGATGGACTGGGTTTAGAAAATGCTGGCGTTGATGTTGTCCCCAGTACCATAGAAGGGCCGGGATACAGCAGCACAAATGCGATCGCAGTCAATGAATATAGCCAAACTAGTCAACCGAATATCTTTGCTGTTGGTGATGTCACAGACCGAATTAATTTAACTCCCGTAGCAATTGGTGAAGGTCGCGCCTTTGCTGAAAGTGAATTCGGAAATAGTCGCCGAGCCTTCAATCACCAAAATGTACCCACAGCAGTATTTTCAACCCCAGAAGCCTCAACGGTAGGCTGGACAGAAGCAGAAGCCAGGGAGAAACTCGGTGAAGCCGTAAAAATTTATCGCGCTCGCTTCCGCCCCATGTACCACAGTTTGACTGGCAAGCAAGAAAAGACAATGATGAAATTAGTAGTTGATAGCAACACTGATAAAGTCTTAGGCGCTCACATGGTGGGTGAAAACGCTGCTGAAATTATCCAAGGTGTGGCGATCGCTGTCAACATGGGCGCAACCAAAAAAGACTTTGACGCCACTGTTGCCATACATCCCTCAGTAGCTGAAGAATTTGTCACAATGCGGTAATGAAAGTTAAGAGTTAAAAGTTTTATGAGTTATGAGTTAGGAGTTATGAGTTAGGAGTTAGGAGTTTTATGAGTTAGGAGTTATGAGTTAGGAGTTAGGAGTTTTATGAGTTTTATGAGTTGAATAAAGAAACTCATAAATGAAAACTTAAAATTTCTCACTCCAAACTCCAAACTCCAAACTCCTCACTTCTAACTCATAACTCCTAACTCCTCACTCCTCACTCCAAACTCCTCACTCCAAACTCCTCACTCCTAAACTATCTACAGCTTTGCAATACATATATCTTCACGGTTTTGCTTCCAGTCCAAAATCTGCTAAAGCTCGCTACTTTGGCGATCGCTTTAACGAAATTCACACAGAACTGAAAATTCCCGATTTGAATGCTGGCGATTTTTCCCATTTGACAATCAGCCGTCAAATCGCTCAAGTTGTGGCAGAATTACCCCAGGGTTCTACACCAGTAACGATTATTGGCTCAAGTTTGGGTGGTTTGACTGCTACCCACTTAGCACAGCAATATTTACAAATACAACGCTTAGTCTTGTTGGCACCAGCTTTCGGTTTTTTATCTCATTGGTTACCAAAATTAACAAATGAGGAAATACAGCGTTGGCAGCAAGAAAAATATCTCATGGTGTATCACTATGAGGAAGGGCGATTGCTTCCCTTAAATTACAATTTTGTCACCGATGCAGCACAATACCAAGAAGAAATTTTGCAACGTCCCATTTCCACACTAATTTTGCATGGAAAGAATGATGAAGTCATTCCTATTGAAGCTAGTCGTGACTTTGAGCGATCGCGCCCTTGGGTGGAGTTAGTCGAACTCGACAGCGACCACGCTTTAGGTAATGTTATGGAAGAAATGTGGCAAGCAATTCGCCTCTTCTGCCAATTACCTTAAATTTGTCAAATCTTTTACATTTGATTGTATTTAACTACTTATATTTTTCAGTAAGTACTACTAAACTCATAGTTCTCAAGAGACTACATTCATCTATCGTCAAGAACGATTAGGTGAAATTATTTATTTTGTGGACAGTATTGATTTAAAATCCAAAATCTAAAATCTAAAATCCAAAATCTATATGCTTCCCTTCATTCGACCAGATTTAGCACAATTTACAGCCTACAAACCCCACCCTAGCAGCGATACCGCTGCATCAGTGCCCACACAGTTCGATCGCCTCGACACAAATGAAAGCCCTTATGATTTACCGCCCCAGTTAAAAGAAAAGCTAGCTTGGACATATCAGCAAGAAATTGAAACAAATCGTTATCCTGATGGCGGACATGAGGCACTTAAAAGTGCGATCGCTGAATATGTTAATGAGTCAGCTGGTGTTTCGTCATCTTTGTTTAACGCTGCTAATATTTCTGTGGGCAATGGTTCAGATGAACTAATCCGTTCTTTATTAATCGCCACTTGTCTAGGAGGAGGAGGTTCAATTCTTGTTGCCAATCCCACTTTCTCAATGTACGGAATTTTGGCACAAACTTTGGGCATTCCTGTAGTGGGAGTGGGTAGAAATGAAAGCAATTTTGAAATTGACTTAAAAGCCGCCCAGTCAGCCATTGAACAAACTCAAAACCCTGCGATTCGGGTAGTTTTCGTGGTGCATCCCAATTCGCCAACTGCCAACAGTCTAACTACGGCAGAGTTGCTATGGTTAAAGAGTTTGCCGGAAGATATTTTAGTAGTGATTGATGAAGCGTACTTTGAATTTAGTCAAACTAGTCTAGTCGGTGAATTACCACAGCACCCCAATTGGGTGATTTTACGCACTTTTTCTAAAGCTTTTCGATTGGCATCTCTTCGCATCGGCTATTGCGTTGCTCATCCAGAAGCGATCGCCATTTTAGAAAAAATCCGCTTACCCTACAATCTTCCCAGCTTTTCCATCGCAGCAGCATTAATCGCTTTACAGAATCGCACACTCTTACTTGAGTCAATTGGGCAAATCTTAACAGAACGAGCCAAACTCATTGAAGCTTTATCCCAGCAACCAGAATTACAAATCACACCCAGTGCTGCCAACTTTATTTACCTGCGTCTCAAACCAAATAGTTCACACTCACAAGACGCTACTTTAAAAAGTTTGCATCATAAACTCAGAACACTGGGCACTCTTGTGCGACATATTAGTGGTGGATTGCGAATTACTGTCGGGACAAGTGAGGAAAATGCCCGTACTATTAATAGAGTACAAGCCTCTTTGGCAAATTTAAAACTTTAACAAATCACTCAATAAATCTACCATCAACTTCACTGCCCAAACGGCGTACCACTCCCACTGTTTGGGGCAGCACACCCACTAAAAGAGCAAAGGCTACATCCGGAAGAAGAGAAACTATTTCCGGTGGAAAGTACTGTTCAAATTGATCGAGAATTTTTTGGACTCGCTGGGCAGGCAACGGATTTTCTGTAATTTGTTTGATCAATCTAATCCACTGTCGCCTAATCAAGTAAGCTTTTTGACGTTCTTCATTAGATTCTGGAGTTAACAAAGACAGATTACCTATTGGCAGTACCCCTTGGCAATCAAAATCGTAGTCTCCACCCACAGCAGCCCCAGGGCCAGCAAACTCTGCATGGTAACGTTTAAACAGTATTAATCCGTTTCGCCTGCGACTATTGACGATGAAAACCTGTCCACTGTGCAAACTTGTAAGGATCTCCGAGCCTTGCGGTTGCTCAGTTCCATCTGGCATGACAAGATAGTCGGGACAACTAGTTTCAGGGTAATAAGTTGATACCATAGCGGGCTGATAGCGGCGATGCTGTTCGCTATCCATGTTTTTTAAACTTTCAAAGAATTTAGTAGTAGTATGCACTTCAATAAGCAACCAGCTGTTATATCAAATGAGATTTTTCATCTTTTCATTAACAGTCTTGCGGTCAATTTATCTACGATAGGAATAAATAGACATTATTCACTAATTGAGTGTTTATATTTTATGAGATACCAGTAGATTTGTCTCCAGATTATAATAATGTTTTTTTAAAGTTTTTATAAAGATGAATATCTTAATTACAAAGTTATTATGAGGAATTGAGAATCTTTTTAGATTCGATGTATAAGTATCTCTATTATAGTCTATTTCTTTTTTGAGAAAAAACATATTTAAATTTTATTAATTAAAATAACAAAATACAAAAGATAAATTTTTCTAAATGAGATACTTCTAGAAATTAAAACTACGATTTGTAATTTTAATCATACTTGAAAGAAAAATATATTTCAAAATTGTCCCAAGCTAGATATTAATTTCAAAAAAATCACTGATGGATTCCTATATCTGCCTTTGAACTGGTTTTGAAACGATAAATCGGTATCAAAAAACCAATTTATGTTAAGAAATATTAATCGAACTAAAACCCTGTTTCATTGTTTCTTACGGCCTTTTGCCCTCTGGGTTGAGCAGTTGCTGATTTTGGAAACCAAAAAGACAGTAATGCTTCATCTCCTGCCCGATCTTGACGATAAATATTCACTACAATCTACTTATCTTCGCTTATTTTCAAGGTTTGAGATGAAGTTAATTTATCCTGAGATTGCCAGCATTACTAAGAGGATGTTGGATGAGTGTCAATAATTTTGCCTTGATGTACAGCCAAAGCCTTGGTGGTTAGGACATTAACAGACAAGAAAACTCAGACATCAAAAGACTTTTGACGCAGTCCCCAGTCACCAGTCCCTTGCTATATAATCTCACTTTATTTGGTAGATACTATTTTCTATTCTCTCAAAGCAAGAAGACGGTGTTGCCAAGGACTTTCCCAACAACCTCTAGAATTTGTTCAAAGCGATCGCAACATTAAAAATTATAGATAGATGCTCGAAGAAAATTTAGACAATAGAGTCAGCACTTAAATCTTTATGCAATAACATCTGGCTCGAACGTCTCAACAAAAATGTATGCCAATTCGATTCAACTTTATGTACTCGATATCCCAGCTTGAAATAAAGCTGCCTTGCCTGGTGATTATTTTCTAGAACGTGGAGATATAAATCTTTAAATCCCCATTCTTGAGAGATTTTTTCACAGCGATTTAGTAACCCTGACGCTACGCCATGCCTACGATAATTTGGGTGAACCGCCAAGTTGGATAAGTAAGGCAAACCCAAGCCCTCTTGACTCCAGGAATCGCTGTAACGCACACCAAGTTCTACAGTACCTACTAAGTTACTAGCAGCACCAGTAGTATAATCCAAAGCAACTAAACAAACATGACGAGGCGCAGGTGATACTATGCGATGTCTCAAGTCTTCGTAAATACCCAGACGTAACAAAGGAAAAGTCCATCCCCACATACCTTTTTGTGAGTGAAAACTTTCAGCAATAATTTGGGCAACACTAACTAAATCAGCAGGTGTAGCCATACGAATTTGGAAATGATGAGAAGTTGGATGGATTGGCTGTTGGTGGTAAGAGTGAAAAAACCGATATTTCAAGGCTACTTTAGTATTGATTTGATTCAAAGAAAATTTTTGAAAAATTTTAAAACAGTCTTTAAAGCAACAGAAGGCCGGGGACTGCCAGAGAACAGGGGATAAGGCAGATGAACAAGACGTGAAGAACAGCTCTGATACCATCTCCGTGTCATATGAAGTTTTCAATGTCACTAAAGATTGCAGAGTATTCCCATAACTTCTTTCCCTGATGCTTAATTTCAATTCGCAGTACCCAACACCACAAATCCCTAATTCTACTTCTTAACCACCAGCACTTGTCTTTATGATAGTTCTGATTGCTAAATTGGAAAGAGGCATTTGTCTAATAGTATACTTTGGCTTTAAATCTTTTTGTTTTAATATTATTGGCTCTACCATGACTACCATAAATAAAATTTACCTGCAAGTGTTAGTACAACTGCTGTGCGGGGAAAACTTAATATGCAGCTTCATCTGGATTTTTCAGCTAGCCATGAGTGCTGTATGTAGTATCAGAGATTGCTCATTGGAGGTGAAAGAACATTTGGCAAGCAAGTATAGACTCCATCACACTAAAACAGACTATAAAATCAATTACTCTGTACTAGAGCAAACAGTAATCGATATCAGTCATTGAGATAAATCACTGTGAGTAAACGCTCCCAAACTCAGCAGTCATGTAGCCAAACAGCCTTATTGGTCGAAATGCTCTGCTCTTACCTGACTCAGAAAAATCCTCATCCCATCAGATTATTCTTTATCCGACTGCCGTTGCAGCAGGAAAGCGGTGCATGAAATCCCAAGCAAACAGTAAGCCTAAAATTTTGGTTGTTGATGATGAACCAGACAACCTTGATTTGCTCTACCGCACTTTCTATCGTGACTATAAGGTGCTAAGAGCAACCTCTGGCCCTGCGGCACTTGATTTGCTGGCTCAAGAAGGAGAGGTCGCGGTGATCATCTCTGACCAGCGGATGCCGATGATGAGCGGTACAGAATTTTTGAGCCTGACAGCAACTCAATACCCAGATATTATCCGGATTATTTTAACTGGCTACACCGATGTCGAAGACCTGGTGGAAGCAATCAACGCTGGTAAGGTTTTCAAATATGTTACTAAACCGTGGGAAGCAGAGGAACTTAAAGGAGTTGTACGCCAAGCTTTAGATACCCACAATGTCCTCAAAGCCCGTACCCGCGAACTTACCCGCACACTCAGGCGAGAATCACTGCTGAATACAGTCACAAATACAATTCGCAGTGCATTAGACTATCGACAAATTTTGCAGGCAATTGTAGATTCAGTGGGTCAGATGTTGGAGGTGGATGTCTGTTTGTTGCGTCCCTTCCAAGATGAACAGTTGGCAGATAAAGGATTTATCTATCAAAAGCCTCCGGAAGAAAAAAGTGATGAGGATACACTCATACAAGGACACAAAGACAAGCAGAGCAATGTTCCTATTTTCCCCCCATCTTCCCATCTCCCCATCTCCCCCTCTTCATTGCTGGCTCACACGGTTTGGGAAACCCGTGAAGTTCAAGTAATTCATGATGTAATAGATGATGAGCGGATTCAAGGTGATACCCCGGAACTGCAACAACGTCGAGAAGCTTTTGCTGCCGCAGAAATTTGTTCTAGTTTAGTTGTACCACTAATTTGTCAACAGGAATTGATGGCAGTGCTAGCACTGCACCAGTGTTCCCTGCCCCGCTCCTGGGGAGACGATGAAGTGCAACTAGTATTGATGGTGGCGGATCAAGCAGCCTTAGCTTTATCTCAAGCTTATGCTTACGAACAAGTACGTGCCCTAGCTAAGCGAGAGAGTTTGATTAATACAATTACTAGTGCGATTCGCTCTAGCCTAGATCCTGAAGATATTTTTGCAGCTATTACTCAGCAATTGGGACAAGCTTTACAAGTTGATGGCTGTGTTCTATCCCTGTGGACAGAGGAAGATGAATTTGTTCAGTCTGTGGGATTGTATGACAGCTTTCAACATAGGGAAAATTTTGGTTCGCCAGTTACAGAAAAAAATATAAGTAACAATAATTACCTATTAACAGAATTACCTAATTCTCAAACTTCCATAAAAGAGAATCCAATTTTACAAGAGATCCTCCAGACACACGAACCAGTAGTAATTATTGATGTCAATCATTCTCGCAGAGAAATACAGAGTTTTGATTTGTCTTTGAAAATGCCAGCGCGATCGCTAATGGTGGTGCCATTATTAGCTGACGGCAAATGCATCGGTAGTATTACTTTATGTGAAAGTAATAAAACACGTAATTGGTTATTATCTGACATCGATTTAGCTAAAGCAGTAGCAGCTCAAGCTGCCATCGCTGTACAGCAATCACGCTTATATGAAAAAACTCGCCAACAAGCAGAACGCTTATTTGAATTAGACAAACAAAAAACAGAATTTTTTCAAAATATTTCCCATGAATTTCGCACTCCCATTACCTTGATTCAGGGGCCTTTAGAGTCAGCAGTGGGGGCTGGTGAGGGATTATCATATTCCCAAAGTGCTATTGCTTTGCGTAACTCCCGTCGTTTACTGCGACTGGTTAATCAACTGCTGGATTTACAACGTCTGGATGCAGGAAGAATGCAACCTAGTTTTCGTCCCTGCGATTTAGTGGAATTTGTCAGCCAAATTGTTGAATCTTTTCGCCCCTACTGCGAGAAAAAAGGGCTGCAACTGACTACACACTTAAATGAATGTCCTACGGTGTACTTGGATATGGAAAAATTTGATAAGGTTGTTTACAACCTGCTATCAAATGCCATGAAGTTTACTCCCGAAGGTGGGACAATCAGCGTCAGGCTAAAATTCGCAGGCGATCGCTGCATCTTAGAAGTACAAGACACTGGAATTGGCATTGTTCAAGAACAAATTCCCCATTTATTTGAGCGCTTCCGGCAAGCTGAAGGTTCAGCAAACCGTTCCTATGAAGGCAGTGGTTTGGGTTTAGCTTTAGTTAAAGAATTAGTAGAATTACATAGCGGTCAAGTCAGTGTGGATTCAGTGTATGGTGAAGGTACTACCTTTAAATTATCGCTAGTTACTGGTACTGCTCACTTACCCACACAGCAAGTGCTGGAAACCCCTGTTGAACTAAACACAAGCCGCGCTAGTGTAGAATTGGCTGATTTAGAACTGCTAGATCAAACAGCAGATAATAATATTGAAAATATTACAAAAAACTTATCATCCATTTCTGAAACTCAAGAATCACCACTGGGCACTGGACACTGTATTCTAGTTGTGGACGACAACCCCGATTTGCGAAGTTATGTATCTGATATACTGCGCCGCAATGGCTATCAAGTACAGACATCTCGTAACGGTTATGAAGGATATCGCCTAGCTAAAGAAATTATACCCAGCTTGGTTCTAACTGACTTAATGATGCCCTTGGTGAGCGGACTTGAAATGATTCAGATGATCCGCTCTCAGGAGAAGCTTAAAGGAATACCAATCATTTTGCTCACAGCCAAAGTTGACGAAGAAACTCGCATCGAAGGCACAGAACATGGTGCTGATGCTTATTTAGCAAAACCATTCAATGACAGGGAGCTTTTGGCGGAAGTTCGCAACCTCTTAGCGTTGAAAGAAAATGAAAGACGAATCTCGGAGTTAAATACATATCTCACTGAATCCGTACTCAAGCGGTTTTTGCCTGCTGTGTTGGTGCAAAAAGCTGCTGCTGGAGATTTGGCGTTAGATTTGCGTCCAGAACCACGTTTAATTACAGTTTTGTTTAGTGATATTGTGGGTTTCACGCAGCTAGCAAATACCCTTAGATCCCGGCGAGTAGCAGAGTTGCTCAATGAATATTTAGAAGCTATGACCAAGGTTGTATTTGCTAATGGCGGCACTGTAGATAAATTTATGGGAGACGCTATCTTAGCTTTGTATGGAGCGCCGGAAGAACTAACTCCCAACGAACAAGTACGTCGTGCTATCAATACAGCCAGAGGAATGCACCGCTCTTTGGATCAATTAAACCAACGGTGGCGAGAACAAGGTGTATTTGATGGTGACAGACAAACTGGCGTGCAGTTTCGTTGTGGTATTCACCAAGGTACAGCAGTTGTGGGAATGTTTGGCAGCGCTGAACGTGCTGATTATACTGCCATTGGGCCGAGTGTGAATATTGCTGCTAGGTTACAATCTGCTGCTATTCCCGGTACGATCTTGGTTTCTGCTGCTGTGGCAGATTATTTGCAAGAAGAAGAAATTACTAAAGGAAGTCCCTTAGAACTGAAAGGAGTTGATGAAACAGTTCTAACTTTCGCCGTTACATCAGAGGTAATGATTAATCGCTAAAATTTAGACTGGATTCTAAATTAGGGAGTGAAAACTGATAACTGGTTAAAGCATACAAATTAGTAAAAGTGCTTAATCAGAAGCAGTTTCAAAGATAATATGGAACCATCGGTTGCAGACAAAACTCCAATTCCAGCCAAAGTCTGGAGGCGACACACCGATCCACCAGGTTTGTGGATTTCTGTCACCGTCGCTTCAGTGTCTCTCCACTTGCTGGTGTTCTGGTTGTTGATGCGCTCATCAAATATATTTATTCTCTGGTTTCCTCAGGAAAGTCAATCCACGATACCCATTGAATTGATAGACGTTGCTCCTCCAAAAAAATCAACAAGCAAATCGCAATCAACAGCTAAAATAATTTCACCAAAGAAATTATCTTCAACTCAAAAGTCTGTAGCAGCAAGAACTACGCCAAAAAATCAAAATTCTACTGCAATTAAGTCTGCCGATAATCTCCAATCACAGAGAAAAACCGATATTTCTCCAACTAATAATCAACCCTCTTTGCAAAAAAAAGTTCCCAAGCCGATACCTACACCCACAGCTACACCTACACCTACAATTCCAGTGGGTAATCTTCCTTGGAACCGCCGTCAAGATTTAAAATTAGGAAAGGGAACGCCGCTACCATCAGGCCTTCCATCAACTCCTACCCCACAAACTACACCAACTCCACCAAGGGGAACTACACCAACTCCTACCCCACAAACTACACCAACTCCACCAAGGGGAACTACACCAACTCCTACTCCACAAACTACACCAACTCCACCAAGGGGAACTACACCAACTCCTACCCCACAAACTCCGCTAACTCCACCAAGTGGAAGTGCGCCAACTCCCCTTGGGCAAACTTCGCCAACTCCCACAGGACAAATTCCGCCAACTCCCCTTGGGCAAACTTCACCAACTCCCACAGGACAAACTCCGCCAATTCCACCAAGGGAAACTACACCAACTTCTACTCAGGGAGCATCAGTAGCGATCGTAGCTCCTTTACTTAGAGATGAAGTGAGTAACTTGATAAAATCAGGAAAATTTATACAGGATGGTTTGCCAGATGCGATCGCTGTATATAGAGGTAGTAATACAAAACAATTTGACCCCAGTTTTCTCCCCCAAAATTCTGGACTTCAGCCAGCACAACTTTTAGCCAGCTTAGTAATCGATCGCAATGGCAACTTTCAACAAGCCATAGTTTTAGAAATACAACCAGCAACACTGGGAAGCGAAAAAAGTACATATGAGCAAATCCTAAACCAAATTTTCCGAACCGAGAACTTTCTTCCAGCCCAGAATCAAGATGGTACAAAACCAGATTTCAGCAATCTGTATGTCCGAATCAAAATTCAGTCTGCCAATTCCAATTAATTAAATATTTGAATTTTTTTTATAAGTGTGTTATAATTCAGAAGTTGGAAACTTGCGGGCGTAGTTTAGTGGTAAAACTATAGCCTTCCAAGCTATTAATGCGGGTTCGATTCCCGCCGCCCGCTTTGAGAATAAGTAAAAGCTTTTGTTAGATAGTATTTGCTTCTATATACAGCTTCATTTGTCTGGACGCAAAGCATAAAAAAACAAATTTGTCATTAATGGGACAAATCTAATAATCTCATTTATATTTACTCCAGCAGACAAGATGACTGAAGCAACTGCATCTCGCCCTAATAGTTATATCCAGGAAACTGCACCAACGATTCATTACTTGGTGGCAATGCCTGAACCAGAAACTCATCTGTTTGAGGTGACTTTACGCCTTGTGAATTATCCCTGGCCGATTCTTGATTTAAAACTGCCAGTATGGACACCAGGGTCATACTTGGTTCGGGAATACGCCAAAAACTTACAGGATTTTGTGGCTTTTGCGGACGACAAGCCTTTGCCTTGGCAGAAAAACAGTAAAAACCATTGGCAGGTAGATAAAATAGGTGTTTCAGAATTAACTGTACGTTACCGCATTTTTGCCAATGAGCTATCGGTACGGACAAATCACTTGGATGCTACCCACGGTTATTTCAACGGTGCAGCAATATTTTTTAGAATACCTGGCTGGGAAAAACAACCGATTCGTGTCACCATCGTACCACCGTACCCAGAATGGCGGGTCACTACTGCTTTACCTGCCATTAACAACGAAACGAATACTTTTTTGGCTAGCGATTTTGATACTCTCGTGGATAGCCCATTTGAAATTGGTCGCCACGAATTATATCAATTTGAGGTTTTGGGTAAACCCCATGAATTGGCAATTTGGGGACAAGGGAATTATCAAATTCAGCAGATGATTGCTGATATCCAAAAAATTATTCAGGTAGAAGCACAGATGTTCGGCGGTTTGCCCTATGAACGATATGTGTTTTTGTTACATTTATTTAGTCAAGCTTTTGGGGGTTTGGAACATAAAAATTCTTGTTCCTTAATTTATCAGCGTTTTGGGTTTCGCGTTCCAGAAAAATACGATCGCTTTCTGCAATTAGTAGCACATGAGTTCTTTCACTTGTGGAATGTCAAGCGAATTCGCCCAAAAGCATTAGAGGTTTTTGACTATGACCAGGAAAATTACACTCCATGCTTGTGGTTTTGTGAAGGGACTACTAGTTACTACGATTTGTTAATTCCTTTGCGGGCAGGAATTTATGATGCTAAGTCCTATCTGAATCATTTAAGTAAAGAAATTACCAGATATGAGACTACACCGGGGCGGAAAGTACAGCCTCTTGCTGAGTCGAGTTTCGATGCTTGGATTAAACTGTATCGGCCAGATGCCAATAGCGGTAATTCCCAAATTTCCTATTATTTAAAAGGAGAAATGATATCGCTATTGCTGGATTTATTGATTCGCTCAACTCACAGCAATCAGCGTTCCCTCGATGACGTAATGCTGAAAATGTGGCAGCAATTTGGAGAAGCCGAAATTGGCTATACCCAAGAACAGTTGCAAGAAGTTATAGAATCTGTGGCAGGAATTGATTTAGCTGACTTTTTCGAGCGCTACATTCATACCACTGAAGATTTGCCATTTAATCAGTATTTAGAACCCTTTGGTTTACAGTTAGTAGCAGAACAGCAGGAAGAACCATACTTTGGTGTCAGAATCAATACTGAAAATGGACGGGAGATTATTAAGTTTGTAGAAACAGGTTCACCCGCACAAATAGGGGGAATTGATGCGGGTGATGAATTACTGGCAATTAATGGAATTAAGGTAACAGCCAATACTTTAAGCGATCGCCTCAAAGATTACCAAGCAAGCGATCGCATTGAGGTCGCAGTTTTTCACCAAGACGAACTGCGTACTTATTCCATTAAACTAGGTTCACCAAATCCTACCAGGTATCAAGTGAAACCTGTTGATTCTCCCAATTCTACACAGCAGCAAAACTTTGCCGCATGGCTTGGGGTAGCGATCGCAATTGTTTAGGGCATTGGGCATTGGGCATTGGGCATGGGGCATTGGGGATGGGGTATGGGGCAAAGGGTAAACGAAAGATCCCTCCTTTTCCCTTTAACCTTTCCCCTTTTCCCTTAGCAAAGCCAATCCCCAGTACTAAGACGTTTTCACCGCCCCAGAGTAGATCAAACCCCGTTGTAAATCCAGGGTTATAATTGCGCCGTCGCGAATTGCTTGCGTCGCCTGCTTGACGCCGACAATCACTGGCACACCAAGACGTAAACCGATGACTGCTGCGTGACTTGTTAGACTTTCATCTTCCGTAATAATCCCAGCAGCTTTGCGAATTGCCTCTACAAAATGGGCATTAGTGCGGGAAGCAACCAGAATATCTCCGGGATTAAAGTTACTAACATCCATGTCAGTATTAGCCACCCGTGCGCGACCGCTCACCGAACCCTGGCCTAATCCTATTCCATGGCCTAGTATTGCTGTTACTACCTCAACTTTAATCAAATCTGTGGAACCAGAAACTCCCTGGAGTGTACCGGCAGTCATGACTACCAAATCTCCTTCAGATAGTAATTTGAGTTCCTGAGCCACGTTGATTGCAGCTTGGAATGTTTGACCTGTGGAAGGCAATCCCAGTACTAGCAATGGTTTTACTCCCCATACCATTTGTAGTTGTCGCGCCACGTTCACATGGGGTGTGACAGCTAAAACTGGTGTATGGGGACGAAATTTTGAGACATTGCGAGCTGTTGCTCCCGTTTGGGTTAGAGTCATGATTGCTGCGGCTCCCAGTTGTTCGGCAATTTGACTCACAGCTTGGCTAATAGCGTTGGGAATAGAGCGTCTGGTATCTCTAAGTTGACGTACTGCTGAGTCCGCTTCCTCTTGCTCGATGCGCTCGGCGATGCGTGCCATTGTAGCCACTGCTTCCACTGGGTAATTACCTACAGCAGTTTCATTGGAAAGCATCACTGCGTCCGTGCCGTCTAAAATCGCATTGGCTACATCTGACACTTCGGCACGAGTTGGACGAGGATTGCTCACCATGCTGTCTAACATCTGAGTGGCAGTGATGATGGGAATTCCTAAGCGATTTGCTGTTGCAATCAGCCGCTTTTGCAGGACGGGGACATCTTCTGCTGGTAGTTCTACGCCCAAATCGCCTCTGGCCACCATTACGCCATCACACAAAGCCAAAACCGCTTCCATTTGTTCAATGGCCTCGTGTTTTTCAATTTTGGCAATCACCGGCACTTGTTTACCTGTACTGGAAATTAGCTCTTTAATTTCCATTAAATCCTGGGGATTACGGACAAAGGAAAGTGCTACCCAATCTACACCTTGATCTAGACCAAACATCAGATCCTCTCGGTCTTTGTCGGTCATTGCCTTAATTGATAGGTAAACTCCTGGAAAGTTAACGCCTTTATTGTTAGAAAGTTTTCCAGCCACGGTAACGCGACAGTGCAAATCACCTTTATCGCGGTTAATTTCCTCCACTAGCATTTCTACTCGTCCATCATCAAGGAGAATTTTTGCACCAACCGGAACTTCTTGGGCTAAATAATCATAGGTAACACAGCTAATTTCCTGCGTACCAATAACCGGGCGATTTGTTAAGGTGAAGCGATCGCCTTTTGCTACAACTATAGATCCATTGTCAAACTTTCCCAAGCGAATTTTTGGGCCCTGTAAATCTTGGAGAATAGCTACTGGTTGATTAAGTTCAAAAGCAGTTTGTCTAATTAAGCGAATATTACGCTGATGATCTGCATGAGTCCCGTGGGAGAAGTTTAGCCGCAGTGTCGTTGCTCCCGCTTCAATAATCGCCTTCAGCATTTCAGGACTGCTTGTGGCGGGACCAATAGTAGCGACAATTTTTGTCCGGCGTAGAGAATCTCTTAATTGCATAGGGGCTGAATTTAGGGAGCTATCTGGGAAGTCATCGTAACTTTAAATGGCATCTCCTTTCTGGTCACTGCTATAAGATTTAAGCAGTTAGAGTAGGGTTATAGAAGAAATGGGCATGGGCTAAACAGGTTATGGGGTAAGGGAAAGCGGTATGGTTCGACAAGCTCACCAACCGGGGAAAAGGGGAAAGATTAAATTTATTCCTTTTCCCTTTAACCTTTAACCTTTTCCCCGCCTCACCTGATCCCTCATCTCCCTTGACACCCTACTCATGAGCAAAGACTAAGCCTCGTCTGGAATCATAACTTTATTCATCTGCCGATAGGCTAAGCTCTGGATAAATCTTGGTATATAAAAATTTATAAATCTTTACTATTCCCTAATCTTTATCGTATATTCGTAATGTTTGATCGAAAAGTAAGGATTCAATGTCAATAATGCTTGCGTCGGAGGCACAAAAGCCATTAACAATCCCGCCAAAAGAATTTTTAGCACCTCCTGGTGATTTCAATCCAACACAACTGCTGTTTTCGGCTGCTGTAGGAATGTTGGTGTTATCTAACTTTGGTTACTGGCTTTGGGAATGGCCGCACTGGCTATGTTTTAGTGTTAATACTATTGCCTTGCATTGTGCAGGGACAGTAATTCACGATGCCTGTCATCAATCTGCCCATCGCAATCGAATAATTAATGCAATATTAGGACATGGTAGTGCATTGATGTTGGCTTTTGCTTTTCCAGTATTTACACGAGTACATTTGCAGCATCATGGCCATGTGAATCACCCCAAAGATGACCCAGATCATTATGTCTCTACAGGCGGGCCTTTGTGGTTAATTGCATTTCGGTTTTTGTATCATGAAGTATTTTTCTTTCAACGCCGATTGTGGCGGAAATATGAGCTATTAGAATGGTTCATTAGTCGTTTAATTGTCGCTTCAATAATATATATTTCAGTTCAGTACCATTTTTTAGGTTACATTCTTAATTTTTGGTTAGTTCCGGCTTTTGTAGTCGGGATAACACTAGGATTATTTTTTGATTATTTGCCTCATCGTCCTTTTTTAGAGCGCGATCGCTGGAAAAATGCCCGTGTTTATCCTAATTCAATTCTTAATATCTTGATATTAGGACAAAACTATCACTTAATTCATCATTTATGGCCTTCTATTCCTTGGTATAATTACCAGCCTACTTATTACTTGATGAAGCCTCTTTTAGATGAAAAAGGTTGTTATCAGACTTCTGGTTTGTTACAAAAAAAAGACTTTTTTGAATTTCTTTATGACATTTTTTTAGGAATTAGATTTAATCATCATAAGGAATAGTGTTGTTAGATAAAGCGATCGCTACGTGACAACAGTACATCATGAGCAACACAAGCCTTCAAAATCAACTGAGTGCGATCGCTGTACAATTCCATATTTTTGAATGTGTTCCTTCAATGGCAAATCACAACAAAAAGTTAGTAATATTTTCCCATCAATAACACCACGTTCAGCAGCCCAATTACCAATGTAATAGTTTATTCAATTTTCTTTTTTACATATTTGTCTAAATAATTTACACTTTTGACTTAACTGCTGGCTGTGAAGTTTGTAAAGACTGTGGCAAACTCCAGTCTGGACGCAAGCTAGCGGCATTGCGTAAATAAATATGATGAATTGAGGCGGAAGCTGGCAGGTAGGCGTGAATTAAGAAGCGGATACAGCGCTGTAAACTGCCTTCGACATGCATTTGTTGGACATCTAACATTGCCACATTATCCCAACCCGGACGCGATCTGGCGATGGCAGCCGGAAAAATAGCATCTAAATCCCGTGTCACTGAAAAAGTGACACTAATAATGTCACTCGTTTGGAATTGATTCCGGTTTTCTAGTTCATCAAGTAATTCTGTAACCACTTCTCGCATTGCTTCAACAGTATTTTCGGCAACTGTTGTTGCCCCGCGAATAGCCCGCATTTGCCACTCCACGCCAAAATCCTCCTTAAAACAGAAAAGTTAGGAGTCAGGAGTTAGGAGTTAGGAGTTAGGAGTTAAAACTCTTAACTTCTGACTCTTAACTCCTAACTGATGTTAGGGTCGATACAACCACAAGGGTAAACCACTAGTAGACATTTCAAATTCCAGCCAATCTATTCCAGATCGAAGTCCGGATGAAACCTGGCGGCTCCCTGGTAGAACCCGACTCAATAACGGTTTACGTTCTTCTAGGGTATAGCAAAGAGTTTTTTCTGGATCGAGTCCCACTAGTTCTGCTGTCCAACGACGGGCATCTTCTTCTGTACCCAGGCGGTCTACAATACCTAATTCTAGGGCTTGCTGCCCAGTAAAAATCCGTCCATCGGCGAAACTTCTAACGGTTTCTACTGCCAAAGAACGGGCATCAGCTACTGTTTGGACAAACTGCTGATAACTTGTGTCAATCAATTCTTGAAGAATGTTTGCTTCTGGTGGAGTTAGTTCTCGGTCAAAAGCCAAAATATCTTTGTAAGGGCCGGACTTAATTACCTTAAAAGAAACGCCGATTTTTTCTAATAAGCGTTCCAAATTATTCCCACGCAGAATCACACCAATACTACCTGTAATCGTACCTGGGTTAGCCATGATGTGTTCGGCTCCCATACCGATGTAGACTCCTCCAGAAGCCGAAATATTGCCAAAGCTGGCAACGATTTTAATTTTTTCCCGCAAACGCTTGAGGGCACTGTAGATTTCTTGAGAATCTCCCACTGTACCGCCAGGGCTATCGATACGCAGTAATAAAGCCGGAAATTTTTTTTCTTCTACAGTTTTCAGGGCTTCTAAGACGCGTTTGCGAGTAGCGCCGGCGATCGCACCAGTAATTTCAATGCGCGCAATTTGTTTCTTAAACTTGGGCTTAAACGGCCAAACCATGAGTTATCAACATACCTCGTAATAAACTTAATATAAGATGCCCAGCGCTCAAACGACTTTCTTTGTTCTGTGAAAAAACATCAGCAGGGATAATTTCCTGAAAATTTTAATAAATTTTTTGTATTTCCAGAGACTTTGATGTGGCATTTTCGCTGGATGCTGATGGAGTTGTTGTAGATTGTGGCTAATATAAAATACCAAATTCTAGTTTAGCGTCCACTGGGATCGTTAATAAAGGCTATGTTCGCTATTCTTCCGACTGGAAAATTGCAGAATATTTGGTGTCATCCTATTTCAGCAAATAAATGATACAAATCATTTCTCCTGTTGCGTCTTTACTGAATAGTCCTGAAACTTGAGTAAATTTATCAACATTAAAGTGAAATCGTGTTACAAAAATCATACTTGATTGAGTGAAAAACTCGCCCTTACATTAAAAAGGTTGATTCCTTACTTACTACCCAAACAAATAATTTTATCAATCGAGTCAGATTCTTATTATGGTCACACATTTAGGCTAGTTATGAGATTTTAAGTTTGTAGTAAGGACTTTAGTCCTCTAATAAGGACTGAAGTCCTTACTACAAGCAAAAAAAATGATTTTTTGTGACACTTGCGTAAGTCCTGTTAGAAATGAATAACTAATAATTTAAGAAGTATTTAATGAGTAATTTTAACTAATAAAAAACTTATTGAACAAAACTAATGACTATCTATAGAACTCCTATTTAATTGGGTGAAAATAACTCCGTACACCTATATTCTCTGAAACCCTTTTGCCTGTTGCCTATTGGCTATTGCCTGACTACGCATCATTTGAGATATCAAACCGGATTCCTATAGAATGCTCTAGCAAGACTTTGACTTTGGTCAACATAACTTTTTTAGTTTTGTCAATTCATGAGTATCTCAATCAAAGCTATTTTCACTACTTAAGAATCGATTCGTAAAATTTGACCCCGATAACAAACGTAAATGTCAAACAGGGTACCAACAAAACCACAGGTTAAACTGATGACAAATAATCCTCGTAGAGGAGTACCACTACCGAAAGTGGCGAGAAAATGGACAATTCCAGTTGCGATGGCCTCAGTTAAATCTTGTAAGCCAGGAAACTGACCGATTACGAACAACAACAGCAATCCTGTGCCAACCAGAAAAATCGGAGCGACAAAACTAAAAACGAACGTTAGTACCAAGGAGCGGAGAAAGTTAGTGAAAATAGTCATTGAACACAAACTCCGTGAATGAAGATGACAATAGCTAGATAGAGGTTTGTCATTTTCTACAATACGTGCGATCGCTTGCAAGCAGGCAATCTGTCAAAAATCTTAAGTTTTCATTAAAAGAAACTGCCACAAGTTACGCCACATTCCAAAGATATTAAAAACCACTTAGATTTACAAAACACTTGTATAGCAAGGCTTACAGCCGAAGTTAGCACCTATTAATTTCTCACGAACGCGTTTAATACCAGCTTTATTTTCTGAGAACATCTTTAAACTAAGTTAATCTTCTGGGGTTTCAATTGGGCAGTGGGGAGGTGGGGGAGATGGGGAGATGGGGAGTGAGGGAGCAAAGGAACAGGGGAGATGAGTTTTTCCCCTCTGCCCCATGCCCAATGCCCCATGCCCCATTCCCCAATGCCCCATTCCCCATTCCCCATTACTTCCGCTATTCTTAAGGCAGTTACCGAGTTAGCTACAGAACATTGAACCAGACTACATCCAAATCCAGTTTAGGAGAGTGGAGTCAGCGATTGCTGGCAGCGATTTTTTTGGGTGGGCAAGTACTAGTTCACCTATTAAGGGGTAAAATCCATCGGCGCAACACCATAGAGCAAATGGCAACAGTTGGGCCAGATTCCCTTTTTATTGCTTTATTAACGGCTATTTTCGTGGGCGCGGTGTTTACCATCCAGGTAGCACGAGAATTTATTAATTTTGGTGCAGGAAACATTATTGGCGGAGTACTTTCCGTGGCTTTGACACGAGAACTTTCTCCTGTATTAACAGCAGTGGTTTTGGCGGGGCGAGTGGGTTCTGCCTTTGCAGCAGAAATAGGTACTATGCGGGTAACAGAACAAATCGATGCTATGTTGATGCTCAGAACAGATCCAATCGATTATCTAGTTATTCCCCGCGTCCTTGCTTGTTTGTTGATGCTACCAATTTTAACCCTATTGTCTTTGGTCACAGGGATGTTTGGGGGATTTCTAGTTGCGACAAGTATTTACAACCTATCTGATACAGTGTTTCTAGACTCAGCCCGTGACTTTCTTCGCGCTTGGGATATTGTGAGTGCCACTATCAAAGCGTGCTGCTTTGGTATTCTCATCGCTGTAATTGGTTGCAGTTGGGGCTTGACAACGACAGGAGGAGCTAAAGGTGTAGGACAGTCTACTACAACTGCTGTTGTGACTGCCTTGCTAATTATCTTTGTTAGCAACTTCTTTCTTTCTTGGTTAATGTTTCAAGGAACTGGCAGTGCATTCCTGCAAGGATTCTAAAAGTTAAGAGTTGAGATTAAAAGTTAAGAGTTAAGAGTGAGGAGTTAAGAGTTAAGAGTTGAGATTAAAAGTTGAGAATTAAGAGTGAGGAGTTATCAGTGATGGCAGGGAACAGGCAATAAGCAAAAAGTAACAGGCAAAGAAAGTCTCATCAGGTCAGGGTTTTAGGAGCAGTTTATGTCTTAAACTATGTTTTAACCGCTATATGAGTCAAAGCTCCTAACTCCTAACTCCTAACCCCTAACTCCTAACCCCTAACCCCTAACTCCTAACTCCTAACCCCTAACCCCTAACTCCTAACTCCTAACTCCTAACCCCTAACCTCTAACTCCTAACCCCTAACTCCTAAAATAAAAGAGATATGTAGTAACAAAGCAGGATTTAAGACTGTGACCACTTCATTTGCCCCTAACTCCACTGCAACTGTGGAACTCAAGCCTAGTTACAATATACCTGTGGTGTTGGCGATCGCTGCTATTCCACTAATATTGCTACAACCGTGGATAGGCTCTATTGTCATGCTGTTTGGCTTGTTTTTGATGTTTCAAACCTTAACACTGCGCTTGCAATTTACCGCTACCGATTTAGATATTTACAGAGGCGAAAAATTGATTCGACGTTTTCCCTACCAGGAATGGCAAAATTGGCGTATCTTCTGGAATAAAGTCCCCATATTGTTTTACTTTAAAGAAGTTAAAAGCATTCACTTTTTGCCTATTTTATTTGACCCCAACACCTTGAAAACTTGCTTGGAACAACGTTGTCCGCATATTTAGTACTAAGTCTTGACTCACAAAAGATTTGAGCGGTAAAAGCCGCCGCTCAAATTTATGTAGTAATGACAAGTAGTTCTAATCTATACTCAAAGCCTAAAATTGAGTACCTCCCAAAACTTAGAACTTTGAAAGCTTGTTAATTGTAATATTTCTGAAAGTTATTTATTCGCATCATAGGAATTACAGTATTGTTTATGAACCCAGAGGCATCTCAAACCCCAGAACCAATTGATGAATGGTTGACACAAGAAGAACAAACCAATGGAGTCGAACATCCAACAAACCCATCTGTTGATTCACTGCCAGAAACAGCACCTATTGGCTCATCAGAAGAGGACGCAAGTTTTGATTCAACTATTTCTAATACAGCCGATGAGGTAAATTCTACGGTAGAGCCAACAGAAAGTTCCAATGGCGAATTTTTACAGCAGTTGGAACCGGAAACTGCCACACTGGGTTCAGACACATTAAAATCAGAAGACAGTTTATTATACGTTGCAACAGAGCAGCGAGTAGCAAAGTTGCAGAGTACTGAAGCAGCACTGAAAGAAGAAATAGCTAACCTGCAAGCTTCTTACAAAATCCTTCAGGCACAATTGAGTGAAACTCAAACTTCTCTGGGACAACTCGTAAAAGAATCACTAGTGCAGTTAGAACAACGCAAACAAGCCCTGCAAATTTCCATAGAACAGCTTGAACGTCGTCAAGAACGTATCCGCAACGAAATGCGAACCACTTTTGCGGGAGCATCCCAAGACTTGGCAATTCGAGTGCAGGGTTTTAAAGATTATCTCACGGGTAGCTTACAGGATTTGGCCGCTGCTGCTGAGCAGCTGCAACTAACGCCAGCTGTGGTGGAAAGAGAAAAACCGAATATCAAAGAGGTGAAACCAGCCGAACCTCAACCAGGAATACCGCAATTTGCCCAACAACAGTTTCAAGATACTACAAAGCAAATTCGCCGTTTAATTGACCAATACCGCAATAAGCCAGATTACTATGGCCCCGCTTGGCAGTTACGCCGGACGTTTGAGCCAGTCCATGCAGAACGAGTTTCTAATTGGTTTTTCAGCCAAGGAGGACGGGGTGCTTTGCGGACGATGGGTAGTCGCTTGCAGAATATCCTAATTGCCTCTGCTGCAATTTCGATATTACACAAGCTGTATGGCGATCGCGTCCGTACTTTAGTTTTAGCTAATACACCAGAGCGATTAGGTGAATGGCGTCGCGGCTTGCAAGACTGCCTGGGAATAGGTCGCCCAGATTTTGGCCCAGACAGAGGCGTGGTATTATTTGAGGCATCGGAAGCTGTAGCCCAAAAAGCAGATCGGTTGGTAAAAGCCAATCAATTGCCTTTAATTATTATTGATGATTCAGAAGAGCAAATCAGTTTGTCTCTGCTGCAATTTCCTCTATGGTTAGCCTTTGCCCCCGACCCCAAAACAGTGAGAAACTATGATGATGACTTTTAATTTAGTCATTGGGCATAGGTCATAGGGCATAGGGCATTGGGAAAGAGTTTTTGAATTTTGAATACTTCGGCTGCGCTCAGTACAAGTTTTGAATTTTGAATTGTTATCATGGCTATCTGGTTAACTCTGTGCGGAGTAACTGTATTTATAGCTTACCTACTGGGTTCCTTTCCCACCGGGTACATTGCTGTCAAGCAGTTAAAAGGTATTGATATTCGAGAAGTTGGTTCTGGTTCCACTGGCGCAACAAATGTGCTAAGAACTTTGGGTAAAGGGCCAGGAGCATTCGTTTTAGTACTTGATTCCTTGAAGGGAGCATTAGCGATCGCTCTTGGTTATTGGTTGTTCAATTTTGCCACTAGTCAAAATATTATCCCTCCAACGGTAGATGTAAAATTATGGCAACCGTGGGTAGTAACTTTAGTTGGTTTAGCTGCGATTCTTGGACATAGTAAATCAATTTTTTTAGGCTTCACTGGTGGTAAATCCGTTGCTACCAGCTTGGGGATTTTGTTGGCAATGAATTGGCAGGTAGGTTTGGCAACAGCAGGTGTATTTGCCGTTGTTGTAGCTATATCGCGGATTGTTTCTTTGAGTTCAATAGCAGGGGCGATGGCTGTTTCTATTTTTATGTTGCTTTTGCGTCAACCTTTACCATATATTTTGTTTGGTATTGCTGGTGGGTTATATGTGATTTTGCGCCATCGTAGTAACATAGAACGACTAATTGCTGGCACTGAGCCAAAAATTGGGCAAAATTTATCCACAGAACCGAAACAAACTGCATAGTTAGCAATAGGCAATAGCCTGCCATAACTAAAGAATTTGCAAAACAACTAGTGTCATATCATCGGTATTTTGCTTATCAGCACCGATGAATTTCTGAACTTGGTCGAATAAATAATCGACAATTTCCTGCGGCCCGTTGCAGTATTTACAAGCTGTATTGAAATCAGCAATAAAGTTTTCTTCGTCAAAGCGATCGCCACTAGCTGCCGCAGCATCCGTCAAACCATCTGTATAGTAAATAATTGTATCTCCAGGTTCTAGCTGTGCCTGGGCATCTTCATATTGGCTGTTAGCATCTAAACCAATCAGCATTCCTAAAGTATCTAAACGGCTAACAGTTTTCGTAGCGGCGTGCCACCATAAGGGAGGGTTGTGTGCTGCATTGCTATAAGACAAAACTCGATTATGGGGATTATATTCTGAGTAAAAAAGCGTTACAAAGCGATGCGAATTTTCTAAATCCGCATACATAACTCGATTTAAGTTTTGTAGAATTCCGGCTGGAGAATTACCGTGTAAAACTTCTCCTCGTAGCATTCCCCGCATCATTGTCATAATCAGCCCAGCGGGAACACCTTTGCCCATAACATCTCCAATCACCAAACCCCAACGACCAGTTCCTGTGCCATTTTTAGCGTTTGACTGAATTTGATTATTATTAGTAGCAATAAAGTCGTAATAATCTCCACCTACCCGATTGGCAGGTTTACAACGTGCTGCCAAGACTGCACCAGGTATTGTAGGACATTGCCGCGGCAGAAGTCGCCGTTGAATTTCTGCGCCAATCTCTAGTTCTTGGTCTAAACGTTCTTTTTTTCTCAGTTCTACAGCTAGTTCATCGTTTTCGATGGCTACTGCTGTTTGGTCTGCCACTAACCTAACTAATTTTTGCCTGGTTTCCGTCCAGCTATATTCCGGATCGCGACTCAAAACATACAGCCAACCCCTTTCTGTATGCTTGACTAAAATCGCCGTTCCAAAGATTTGCACATCTGGCCCCAAATAGCGATGCATTTGGTCATCCAAAATCCCTGTAGTACTTGCTAAAGGGGCAGCGTTGGGTACAAGTGTGATTTGACTGCTAGCTATTTCTAGTGCCTTGCGGATATTCTTTCGCTGGTGGCTATCTTGCCAGTGTAGTTGTTCTAACCTGACTTGACCATTAGGTTTGTAAAGAAACAAGGCGCTACCATCAGCATCTGTGACCCTTGTTGCCATCAGCGGAATCAGTTCCAAAAACTGATTCAAATTGTTGAAGCTTCTAAGTGCGAATCCAAGAGAACTGAGCAAATCTTGAATTTTATTCTGTTCCCGGTGCAACCTTGCCACGAGTTCTTTCAGCGCTACGACTGGTGTGACATCAGTCGTGGCACTACTATTGTTGTCAGTGGGTTGAGAGGGCAGTTGAGACACAGGCACAGTTTTTTTACACTTTATTTTTGGTAGGTTTGAAATTATTTATAAATTTTGTCGCTTTAATATTGCTAAACCATATTTAGACAAGACTTGTGATTTTAGCAAGAGTATAAAGACGTAACAGGTAAATTTTATGAGTATTTTATTTGCTAATTACATTCTTGATTCCAGATTCCTCAGTTGTAATTCTATATTTTTAATCAAAATCTAATCTCTCAAAAATCGTAATTTGGGATGACACTTGGCGGGGTTTTTCATTTTTTCATAACTGAAGTGCCAAAACATATCTCTCTAGTTGTAAAAATATTTTAATCAAAGAATAATTACTCAGGTTTTTAGAGGAAGTGTTGGTTTTGTCCTTCATCATTTCTTCATAATGACCAATGACTAGTAACCAAATGTTTTAAATTTCCAGATTTACTTCACAAAAGATTATTGGATACTTTCGGGAGTATTAGATTTAAAGAGGCTTGAGAGTGGGGAAGCATTTTAATCACAGGAGTTGATGATTTTAGGACTTAAACTGTTTCCGGTATTTTGTTTGTGGTTAATTCCAGCGATAATATCAGATTAAGTGACTCCTAAATGTATCATTTTGTCAACCAAATTTTTAAGCTCAATTTTTCGGACTACTCATCTGTCAAGCCAAGTTTGCAGAATTTAAAACAGTCCATATCCCCCATCCCTCTCAAGTTGCCACTTTTGACTTAAGGAATTGCTAACCGCTTAACAGGGCTTCAACAAACTCGTAGCTAGAAAAGGGGCGGAGGTCTTCAATACCTTCACCAGCACCAATAAAGCGAATGGGTAAACCTAATTGTTGCACAACAGCAAGGGCAACACCGCCTTTGGCAGTGCCATCAAGCTTGGTTAAGACAACGCCACTTAGTTGGGCAGCTTGGGAGAAAACTTCAGCTTGCCGCAGTCCATTTTGACCTAAAGTGGCATCTAGAACCAACAGTGATTCTACTTTTGCATTTGGGGCTTTTTTATCGATAATTCGGCGAATTTTACTGAGTTCGTCCATTAAATTTTTCTTATTTTGCAGTCGCCCAGCAGTATCTACGAGAAGTAATTCTGTTTGACGTGCTTGGGCGGCAGCGATCGCATCGAATACAACTGCTGCTGGATCTGTATTCTTTCCGGGATTGGCAATGACTTCAACGCCACTTCTGCTACCCCAAACTTTGACTTGTTCTACAGCCGCAGCACGGAAAGTGTCTGCTGCTCCAATCAAACATTTATAACCAGATTTTTGCCCCAGGTGGGCAATTTTGCCAATGGTGGTGGTTTTGCCAGCACCATTTACCCCAGTGATTAACCAAATGTTTAAAGTTTCTTTTTCTGGGGCAAAGCTAGATTTGTGGGATGTTTTGTTTGGTGCATCTAGCATATCCCGGAGAATTTTTTTCAAATAAGCGATCGCTTCTTCTGGCGGAGTGACTTCTTGGAGTAATTTTTTTTGTAGGGCATCGATAATCAAATCTGTGGCTTCTACTCCCACATCAGCTTGCAGCAGCAACGACTCTATTTCTGATACCGCAGCTTGGTTAAGGGGCCCTTGGCCAACGATCGCTTTTAGTTGGTTGAGGATGTTACGGCGAGTTTTATCTAAACCTTGCCGCAGCTTTTTGAGCCAGGTAATTTCTTCAATAGAAACGTCTTGTGCGCGTCTACCTTGGGCTGCTAACACTTCCGCTGACCAGACAAATCCATCATCAAATACTAGTTCGGGGATTTCCTCTTCTGTTTTTGATGCTGGCTGTACTACCTCTGGTTCTGGGACTTCAATGGCGCTGGCTATGAGTTGTTCCAGCTTTGCTTGCCGTTCCGCCGCCGCACGTTCTAGGAAGGATGGTGCTGTTGGCTGTGTTGCCTCTGGCGTAGTTTGTGGTTCAACGGGTGTTGTCTGTACTTCACTTGTGGTTAATTCTGAGCTGGAGACATCCGGTTCCTTAGTAATTGCAGCCACTACAGAATCTTCTGTAGTTTCTTCCTCTGTAGTAGATTCTTCTGTGGTTGTGTGGATATCTTGTACCTGTGTTGCTTCTGGGCTGGTGACAGCAGGTTCCTCAGTAACTTGAGTTTCTACAGTTTCTTGAGAAGTTGTAGTTTCAGTAGCCTCAGCGGCTTCTGTTGATGAATCAGGCGGAGTTTCTACTGTCTGAGATTGTTGTTTTTGTTGGATATTTTTGTAAGCAGCTTTAGCGAACGCTAACAAGTCTGCTGTTGTACTATCTGAGGAAGTTTCGGCTGTCTCTGGTTGGGGTTCTTGTACAGCAGGAGTTTCTTCCTGCTTCTCAACAGAGGAGGAGTCAGACGGATCGTTATATTGACGGCGGAACCAGTTAAAAACCATTGCAGCAGTATTACTTGTTGTTATAAGTTACGAATTATGAGTTTAATTTAACTTGTACCAAATGGGGCATTGGGCATTGGGAAGAAGCAGTTCTTGGCAGAGGGTAAGATTTTCTCCCCTGCTCCCCTACCTCCCTCATCTCCTCCTCTCCCTGACTTGAGAAATTAAGTATAAAAAACTATGCACTTTTCTTTTGCTCGCTAACTCGGCGTAAAACACCGTTAATAAACCGATGACCTTCGTCTCCACTGTACCGTTTAGCTAGCTCCACAGCTTCGTTAATGGCAATACTATCTGGAACTCCTAAGAATTTCATTTCTGCTACAGCGATTTGCAAGATATCCCGGTCAATTTGAGCAAGGCGAGTTACTTGCCAATCTACCAGGGCATTGGATATGAGTTCATCTATAATTTGTCGGTTTTCGTTCACTGTAATTACAAGCTCTTTAGCGTAATTGCGAACTCCCTTATCCTGATTAGCTAGCTGAATTAATTCTGGAAAATCAACGGCAGTACCCAACTGATTAATCGCTGTTTGGGTACATGCGATGGCCTCTTGCAGCATGGTTCTAGCAGTGTTGAGGTCAGAGGCGCGAGTTTGGCTACTCAAAAGGCGATCGTTACTGCGTTGCAGTTCACCTGCGGCATTATTTAGGGTATCTTGCACTTCTGAAGTCAAGGTGCGTACTGCTCCTAGCACCAACTTTGATACTAGTTGCTCGTCTTCTAATTTATCTAATTTCTTCGGGCTGACTGGCAGTTGGCTAAGGCTTAAAAGTGCCAATTCACGAGCAATTTGCTGGGGTTTACGAGGTTGCATAAAAGTGAAGGGTGATTGTGCAAGAATTGATTAACCAGGAGTGACAAGCTTATCAGTCTATCAATTTTGGCACAGTCAAACAACAAAATTACGCATTTGCTTGTGACTTTGCCTGATAGAGTTTAAGTTTCTTCTACGTGAATCACTTGCTGTCTGGTTGCGTCGTGTTTCATTTCCAATGTCGAGTCTTTGGGTAAAATCAACGGCGTATTGGGGGCGACAATTCCACCTGACACAACTATTTTAAAAGCGTCTTCAATGGACATGGAAAGGTTCACCACTTCATCCTCTGGAACGGCTGCATACCATCCAGTAGTGGGATTTGGAGTGGTGGGAATAAAAACACTCAGCATCGGACGAGACATTTGGGCTTGGATATCACTGCTGATTGCACCAGTTACAAAGGCGATGGCCCAAATTCCTCGGCGCGGATACTCCACTAAAACTACACGCCGAAATTTGCCATTGGAGTCTTTGAGTATTGTTTCTAAAAGCTGTTTGAGTGTTTTATATACCTGTCCAGCTAGAGGAATTGCCTGTAATAAACGCTCACCGAAATCTAACAACCAACGCCCAAAAATATTTCTAGCCATTAAGCCAATTACGAGAATACTCAGCAATGGTACGGCTAGACCTACTAATAGATTCAGTATATTTACTAAGATGGGATGTAAGCCATCAAAGGGATTCAGTTGTTTAGGAATTTGGGTGAGAAAGTTGATTACCCAATTCGCAATGGTAATTGTTAGCCAGATGGTAGTTGCTAGAGGAATGACTACCAACAAACCAGCAATCAGGTCATTTTTTAAGTCCTGCTTTAGGCGATCGATTACCAAGCGCCGATTCTCCTGTTTTAAGCTATTTTCCTACAAGAATACACACAGAAATGAATTAACTGAATAACCACTGGCTATTCTGAGAAGATGTTACTTTTCTTTATATAACTTGTAAATGATTGTTACAAGTTTCTCAAGTTATTACTAATTTATCGCGTAGAGTGAAAAGTTGCTCATGATTCTCAAAGCACGACTGGGTAAGCTGAAGAATTATTTTGTTTGCTCAATTCTTGACACATTGCCGAGAACAGCTTTTGTGAAAAAACTGCGTTAAAAATATTAACTTCTTCTAAAGAAAGCACGTATAGGGACGCACAGCTAGCTGTGCGTCCCTATAAATGGCTATTTTCTTATGAATTCTGATAAATGCGATCCTACGGCGAGGGCTTTGCCCAACCTAGTAACTTTAGTCTTTAAATTACATCAGCGTGTGTGGATTCTGAACTCCCGCACTGCACCTGTTGTGTGCTTTCCTGAGCCACTGTTGCTTTTGTGTTTAAGTCAGGTTGTGGTAGATACTTCATTTCCCAAACTTTGAGCAAAATCAAGTATTCGTAAAATGCTTGCAATGTACACCAAGCAAGACCCGCACTTCCGTCTAAGCAACCGCCCAAAAGAAAATACATATATATAAAGCGTAACAAAGGTCTAGCAGGCAGACGCAGAGACAAATCTTTGAGAGCGCGGCGTCTTTCGACTTCTGATTTGCCAAAAAATAGCTCTTGCCAGTTTATCTTACCTTGTTCTAATTGATATAAAGTTTCTTGAGCCTCATCAGTGGAATAACGGTTATGCTTTTCAATCCAGCGAGTTAAGCCTTTGCTACAAGTATAGTGGGGATATGTTTCTTTTAAAAAGCTAGTTGCACCGTCACAAACTTCTCGTTCAGTGTGGCCGTAGTCAGTGAACCAAACTTTACCGTGACGAAACAAGCGCATTTGATAACGGGGATACTGCGTGCTGTAACGAATCCAGTGATTCATGAACATAACGCGTTCAGCGACATAGTAGCCGATGTAGTCTGGACTTTGACTTGCCTTTTGGCATTCCGCGAACAATTCCGGTGTCATCCGCTCATCAGCTTCCAGAATGTAAACCCATTGATACTTTGGGGGAATAGACTCTAGCATCCAGGTACGTTGGCGTCCGTGGCTTTCAAAGGCGTGTTGGACAACGCGGATGGGATAGCGATTAGCGATTTCCACAGTGCGATCGCTACTGCATGAGTCTACAACAATGATGTCATCAGATAGCATCGCTGATTCGATACAAGCAGCAATATCTAATTCTTCGTTATATGTCAGTATGTAAATTGAGAACATTCCCCAGGTTTTATACTTATAAAGTTAAAATTTATTGGGCATAGGGCATAGGGCATAGGGCATTGGACAGTCAACAGTCAACAGATAACTGTCATCTCCCCATCTCCCCATCTCCCCATCTCCCGAAAAAATTAGCGCGCACTAGCTTTGGGTTTACCACCTTGTAAAGCACCCCTGCTTCTTAAGCCTACCCAGCCGATGATGATGTAACCAATAGACAACAGTAAACTGCTAATACCAATCCGCAATCCAGACTTCCATGCACTATCTCTAGCTTGTTTATCAGCTTCATCCCTGCGTTGGCGAATTTGGCTCAATTGTTGAGTTCTTAAGGTCTGAATATCTGTTTGTTGTTCGATGGCTTTGTCAAGTGCTTGGGGATCTGTTTTAGCCTTTTTTAGTAAGTCCTTGATAGCTGGAGGAACTTGGGAACTTTCAAGTGCTTGCTTGTATCTTTGGTCGTCTTTGAGTAATTCTGTAAACTGAGCTTTGGTCTGAGTTCGCAGTTGTTCTAGCTGGGTTTTTCCTTGTTCGGTATTTAGTTGTGCTTGCAATTGCGATAAGCGATTGTTAAGTTGATTTTCTGCTTGATCTGCTTCTTCGATAATTCGGTTCACTGTTTGATTTTTGGCTTGATTCACATTATTAAGATGCAGAGGAAAAATCAGTAAGAACATCAAGCCTAAAATACTTGAGAGAATTAGAGCCGGAAATCTTAAGTCAACACCTTGGGTGCGATCGCTTCCTGCTTCAGCGCTATCAATCCAATAGCCAGCGAACAAAAGCCCCAAACCCACCAAAGGAACAATTCCCCGATCCACTAGTGCTGTTGCCAAATTTATTTGCCATCCGCGATCGGTCGGTTGAAAAGGCAACAAGAGAATCAAAAAGTCAACAAAAAACGACAAAATGCAGATTATTCCAACTACCTTAACAGTGAGGGCAGTACTCACGGAAGTAAAACGGTTAACCATAGTTTTTCAAACTTGCAGTCAATACGAATGATTTTCATATTTCAAGTTACTCGAATATTGTGCCCATGACCGTAACTGTTCTATAGAAACACAAATCAGATTCAAGAATTGTGAACTTTCTGGCCTCTTGGTTTTCAACTAGGCCACAGTAACATTTGTTATGCCCGGTGTCTTCAGAAAATTCCTAGTGTTTGAAGATACGAAGTTTATGCGGGGCTGTAGATTCAGATTCTCGATTTCTCGTTAAAGTTAGATTTCTAGAGACTTAAGGGAAAAGAGGCACAAATTTAGGTAGCTATGGCGACTTGAAGGAAGTAATGCCCAAAGCTTTAACTTCTTCACCGCGTCGCCGTACTTTCTTGTTACTTTATCCTTCTGTCACAAAGGATTGTTGCCAAATACATAGATCCTCTGGTCGGTCAACGTCAGCCAAAGACACCAAATTCACATATGATAAATTAACTTTCTGGGCAATCTCCACAGTTTTCTGGAATACGTTAGCAGTTCCCCACTCGATATTAGCGAATAATTCGGGAATGAGTTGCCGCAAACCAATTAAGTAATATCCACCGTCCAATGCTGGGCCAAGTACGAGGTCAAAGGTGCGTAACTTATCAAAGGCTGTTGCTAAAATTTCAGCATTTAGTCCAGGGCAATCTGTACCGATGATAATTGCTTTTTCTGCACCAGATTGAAAAGCTTGGAGGAGCGATCGCGCCATCCGCAAACCTAGATCTCCTTCCCCTTGAGGCTGGTAAACTAAATCCGACCCCAACCATTTTTGCATCAGTTGTAAATCGCCATCGGAAAACCATATTTCTACAGATATGTCAATGGCTTTTTGCAATTGTTTAACCTGCAATATTGTGTGTTCAGTCATTCGGCGTTGAAGATTAGCAGCGCCAACAGATCCCAAAACAGGTATCAGCCGGGTTTTCGTCTTACCTGGTTCAGGGTAGCGAGTAAAAATAATCAAGCGTTGTTTTGAGCTACGCAATACTTTACTTGAAGAAACTAAGAATATATTAATAGCAATACTTACCCCCATCGGCTCTAGTATGTTCCTTTGCAGTTCGTATTGCTCCTATGATTGTAGAAACAATAACACAACGCTTCGCTTTACCACCAGACTTACTCGATAGGGTAATTCGTCCTAAATCTTTAGCGTTACCTCTGTAGTCAAATCTAACTTGCTGTACTGTAGTGAGGGCTTCAAAGTTTGTCTCCGAATCAAGGCGCACATTGCCATCTAAATTATTCCAATTTGCATTAGATGGGCTTACTGTAGCAGGATGAACAGCCCATTGAACAATGCCGTTTTGCTCGCGAAAACTAGCTTGCCAAGTCGATTTTTCTTTGGTTGCTTGTGTTTGAGCTTGCCGCATCGCATAGTAAACTTCGCTTTGAGCAGTATTAAGTTGGCGAGTAGCCACAAAAGTTATCCAGTTCGGTATTCCTAGTGCGGCTAATAAACCAATCAGTACAACAATTACTAAAGTTTCAAGGACAGTAAAACCACTACTATAGCGATTATTCAAAACATTCTTTGTATTAACTAGAAACGGTAAATACACCTGGGTATTCATTGTTAGTTTCTGGTCTTTTTTCAAGTACAAGAATTATGCAGGCTTGGTTATTTTTTGAGACTGGATGTAAACGTTTAAGGGTATAGATCTAAGCATTTTGAAAACTTACACCTCTATACCCTTACAGCCTTTCCCAAACTTTTGATTTTTCGGATCGCTGCGTAAGTCCTGAACCACCCAGTTATTGAGTAATATTTCAGTTTTTTCGCTTTTGAGTTGACGCTGGCTAGTAATACTGTGAAAGAAGGTAGGCAGTATGATAATTATGAGAATTTTCAATAATAATTTCGAGCTAAAATTTATATTTTGAAATCTTGAAGAATCATGAATAAAATATCTCCACAAAAATTTAGCTGCGGTTATACCTTTTTTGCGGTTTAATGGCTTTTGCAAAGCTTTACAAGTAAGATATTTATATAGATTTGCAATGCTTATGCTCCAATTTTGCTTGAATGTTGATGGTCTTTCTTGATATGCTCTTTCAAGTAACTGCAAGCAAGCTTTTTCTTGTCTGACAAGATTTGAAGAAACTGAATTAGCACTAATTCGGTATAATATTTGCACAGATGGCACACAGACGAAATCAAATTTAGATGCTAATCGCAGCCACATATCCCAATCCTGAGCCGCAGCTAGAGATTCATCAAAGCCACCTAATGAATTTAAAGCTGTTCTATAAATTAAAGGATTAGAGCCATTCTCTAGAAAGTTACTAACTAATAAATTTTCGTAAACATCTCCATTGATATTTATGCGTTTACCTGAAAGGACATAATCACCATTGATATCAATGTAATCAGTCCAACTATAAGCAACTTTAGCACTCAAATTTTTTTCCAGAGCTTTTAATTGAGATTCAAGTTTATTAGGTGTCCAAAGATCGTCAGCATCTAGGAAACTAACAAATTCTCCAACTGCAAGTTTTAGTCCTCTGTTACGACTGACATTTCCACCTGCATTAGAATAAGAAAATACTTTGATTCGTGGGTCTTGAATTTGCTTAACAATATCCAGAGTAGAATCTTGCGAACCATCATTAATTACAATTAATTCTAAATCAGTAAAAGTTTGATTTAAAACAGAATTAATTGTATGAATAATAGTATTTTCACTATTGTAAGCAGGTATAATTACAGAAATTTTTGGTAAGTTTTGGCTTTGGCTACAATTAATCATTTTATATGGCTGCCTTGTTTTTGAATAGTTTCCTTAAATTACATTTCAAGTAATAAAAAGGACTTATCATACTAGCCAAATAAAATTCCATTTCAACAACTGCAATTAGATTGTGTTTTAATTGTCCTTTATATTGAACAAGAGACTGTAATACTCGCCGTAAATTTCCTAAAACAGTTTTGACAAATACTATTGGCTTTTGCCAATTTTTAGCATTTATTAACCTGAGTTGAAAAATACATAAACCACAACCACGTGCAAGATTTATTAGATAATCTTTTTCAAATCGCCAGCTTGGTATTTGGTGGTAAGTATGCATGGTTGGATTATACCAAATTTGCCAGCCGGCATTGTGTATATAAAGTAATGGTTCATAATCTTCACCTTGCACTAAAGTCCCAGGTAACTTACCGCTTAAAATAGGCCGTTCTGGTACGTTTTCACGCCACGCTTTTTTGCGAATAATAAGTGCTGCACCAGGGGGAAGCCTTAAATTATCTACATCAAATAAATATGGTTTTGAACCATGTTCTCTGATAGCAAGAAACCCTTGAATTTTTTCAAAGTTCTCTGGCGGTTTTACTTGAAAATCACCATGAATTTGTCCACTCCAAACACCAGCTTGAGGATACTCTAATCCAAAAGCATATCCTTGGGCTAACCAATCAGGTGCAGGTAAGTTATCATCATCTAAAAATGCAATTAGCTCGCCTCTAGCTTCCTTTCCTGCTCGCAATCGTGCAAAAGCCGCTCCTTGTTCTTTTTCAAAGACATATCTTAAATGGCAATTTCCATCATATAGTTGTTGATAATTTTGGATGATTTCAGATGTATTGTCAGAACTATTATTATCGATAATAAGAACTTCCCATTTAAGATTTTGTACATCTGTTTGGGTTAATAGCTTATCCAAAATCTTAGGTAAACGGCTTGCTCCGTTATATGTAGGAATAGCTACAGTAATATCTAATTTTTCATTCGCTGATTCAGGCATGATTATTAATGTTATGATAATTTGTCTTTCAAATAACCATTCTTCCAAAGATAAAAAGGACTTATTAAACTACTTAAAAAAAGTTGCATTTCGCAAGCAGCTACTAAATCATCTTTTAACTGAGTCCGATATTTAAGCAAATGTAAAGTTATTTTACGTAGGTCATTAATCATGTATGCTAAAAAAGCGATCGGTCTATAGTAAGGTTGTATATTTACCATTCTAGTTACATAACGACTGAGTCCAATTCCGCGAAAAAATGGAATTAAATAATCTTTTTGTAATCGAGAATTTGGTATTTTGTGAGAAATTTCCATTTCTGGGTTATACCAAATTTCCCATCCTGCTTTTTGAATATAAGACAACATTTCTAAATCTTCGCTGGTAAGCATATTACCTTTAACTCTGCCAGTTAAAATGCACTTATCTGGTAAGCTTTCTAGCCAAGCTTGTTTACGGACAACGAGTCCAGCGGAAGGAGGTAATAATTTATTTTTAGCTTCATATAATAAAGGTAAATTACCTCGTTCCGTAATTGCTAAAAATGGAGCGATTCTCTGAAAATTTTGTGGTGGTTGTACTTCCCAATCAGGATGAATTTGGCTACCATAAGCCCCTACTTTGGGATATTTTTGGGCAAAACTATAAGCTGCGGCTACCCAATTTGATATTGGGTAATTATCATCATCTAGAAAACCTATCAATTTACCTTTAGCTTCTGCTACTGCTTTTTTGCGTGCATAAGCCGCACCTTGCTTTACTTCAAAGCAGTACTTTAAGGGGTAAGGACA
Organism: Nostoc linckia z4; assembly: GCF_002608075.1. Lineage (GTDB taxonomy): Bacteria > Cyanobacteriota > Cyanobacteriia > Cyanobacteriales > Nostocaceae > Nostoc > Nostoc linckia. The sequence goes on along the minus strand of NZ_LAHA01000003.1, from coordinate 211,107 downwards.
TTGCCAATTTTTTTGATAAGCTTGAACAATTTTAGCCGTGTTATCAGTGCTGTTATTGTCTACAACTATAATTTCCCAAGATAAATTTTCCGTATGAAGTTGATTTTTTAGCCGCTCTAGTAGTTCAGGCAAACGACTTTCACCGTTGTAAGTTGGGATAGCTACAGTAAAATCTAAGCAATCAGTCATGATGTGAAAGTATATTTTGAGATTTTGATAGATAGGTAGATATGGCTAAACATTAAATAAAATCCTCATTGGTAGTCAGCGCTTAATAGCTGATTCAGGATTATCGTGACTAAAGTCATGACTACAAACTTTAATTTATTTATGCCTAATTAATTACTTATTCTGCGAATCTCCAATCTGTAACGCAGTAATCAACAAATCAAATCGATAGAATAAAAAACTACACCTGATGCTTCAATTTTGCTATCAATGTGCAGTTTTATGTTCAGTATTATTTCGTATTTTTATAAATTTTTGCTATGAAAATTACTTAATTACATTTGGAGTCTTTTCCTGTAATCATTGAGCCTAACAAAGTTTGGACAATCACGCATCGCTTGACGCTACTAGCAGATGTAGAATTTGCAGCACTTGGTATAGCTACCACAATTTTTAATCCAGGTGGCTCTGTTGAACCTGTTGGGATTGTGCCAAAGTTTGCATTTGGTAGAGTTCCCATATAGTTAAAGGTAATTTTATATAATGTGTTTAAAGGGTAATCTACAGGAGAATTTTCAGTAAGTTTAGCTGTGTTTTCTCCACTCAGATTTCCGCCCAGAAGTAATTTCTCAGAATCGACTCCTACATCCGTTCCCAAAGGTTTCCATGTAGAGATTTCAGCATCAGTAAAATTACTACCATCACTCTTTTTAGTAGGATAAATGGCAACCTCTACATTTTGGGTTGTGTCAACTTTCCGAAAACTGACACTGTAACTAAGTTTTTTCTTTTGGGCTTCTCGTTGTGCTTCCTGTAGTGCAGCTAAAACAGCATCATTAGCTTTATTTACTCGCTGTCGATTTACAAAGGCAAGCCAACCAGGAGCAGCGATCGCTGCTAAAACTGCAATAATTAACACCACTACAAGTACTTCTATTAAAGTAAAACCAGCATCAGATTGAGGATGAAATCGCTCCTTGGCGTCTTGATTACAGATCCTAGTGTGCAATAACTTTAAAGTTAGGTTGTCCATAATCCCCCACCATTTATTGTGGTGTGTATTGTTAAGTTCATCTTGTAAATAAATATCCCCGTCCTTGGACGCGGACGCTTGCTGTGGGAAAATAAGTTTTGTTATTTGAAGAGTAATCAAAATTACTATTTTGCAACCGAGCTAGTGCATTGCCTCGTAAAAATACCTGTGCTGCTGTATTAGCAACATCAATACAAGCATAAAAGCCCATAAAACTACCTTTCCTAAGCGTTCCAGAAGGGCAAGTAAGACTTGTCGAGCCAATAGAGGTTTGATCGATAAAATCGATTAGTACCACAGGTTGTTGAGTGTAAGCTGACGAAACTGTTTTCCATGAATTCATTTGTTGAGTTATACCTGCGGCACCTGGTAGATTCAGGTTAAAACGCTGAAAACCAGCATCGGGGCAATGGTTAGTATCAACATATTTATCATTTGGATAATCAGTACCACAACTGACACCACCAGCAACGAGAACTCCATCACTAATTTCAAATCGTGCAATTCGAGCTGCTTTTGACCAAGTGGTGCTATTATCTTTGATTAAATAATAGGAAACTAGTGAGTAAACAAAAGTGTCATCTTTGCTTGTTACCGTGCTAGAAGGTGTAATAGCATTTTGAATAAACTTACGTTTCCAAAAAACCAAAATTGGTTCGCAAGTAACACCTGTAGCAGAAGAATCACAAACACCAGCTTTTTTAATAGGAGGTATTTGGTCTTTAATTCCTGAGTTTGTTGGGGTAGTGTTTGAATTGGTAGTTAATGCAGTTGCATTATATATGTAAACAGCTTGTTGTAAATCATTGGCAATGTAATCAGCTGCCATCTGGATTTCTTGTTCAGAATTTGCCTTTGCTTGCTCCTTCTGATCTGTACTGAGAATATTAATCATGAATCCTAGCAGTGGTGTCAGCACTAAGAATGCTAGCAACAAAGCCACCAAAAGTTCTATCAGGGTAAAACCATTAACTTGTCGAATAAACTTAGAGTGTTTCAGCTGAATGCTAAGAAGAAATCTGAATAAATTCTTCATAACTATGGTCTGCTCCTTAGTGATAGAACACACCTATAAAATAATGGTGTACGCTTAGACGATGAATTCACAATGTTAACCATTACAGTTGTTAAATGACTACCTTATTAAAAGTCTTATCTTTTAATATCGCTGCATAGAAATTAATTACAAGTGGTGTTACTAGTAGTGCTGCTAGTAATAGCAAGACGTTGACACAGAGCATTGAAAGAAGTATTTCTAGAGCCAATTTCGGTTGTCATTTCTACTAATGGCGATTGACGATCGCCTAAAGTTCCAGTGAAAGTGTTTTGTGTTTTCTTGTCAGTACCATTGCTAGCTTTGGCATTAGTGAAATCAATATCTGACCGATAAACGCGAATTCCTAGACGGTAACCATCTTTTGGTATACCTGTGCTATCAGCTGGGGTGCTTCCTCTTACTATAATTTTTGCAGCCTGGATGTAAAATATTTTGTCTGGGTTGCTTGTACAATCTGGATCTTTTAGAACAGCTAAGTTGTTGTTTGTGTCTTTTGTCACGCAATATAAATATTGCGATGTTGATGTTACAGGAGCTTGCATATTTGCAGTGTTAAGTAAATTGCCACCTAATGTTCCATTCTGTTCAATAGTAGTAGCAGGAGTTGTCACTGCTCCTGTTTTCACACCATCAATGAAAGTTCTGGCAGCTTGCGTGGCTAGTTCGACCCGTTTTGATTGAACGCGAGTTGCTGTTGCAATTATGATGGTAGGTGCGATCGCTGCCAGCAAAATAGTAATTAATAGTATTGCTACCAGCGACTCAATGATCGTAAAACCAGCCTCATCAGATGGGTGACTTACTTGCTGTTGTTTGCGCTTAATCATAGTTATTCACCAGTTTCTAGAAATTGAAGATTAACTACAGCCACGACGCTGCTCGGCATCGAGAAGATAATTACTATCTGAAGCTTTTTTGGCACACAACAACGTTTGCACCCATGCATCATCTCGGCCAACTTCACGGAAGTATTCATTGGGTTTGTCATCTGGTGTTATCGCTAACTTTTGAGAAAATGCATCTGGTGATTGCGACAGCAAGCCAACATCGTAACCCCACTGCCTTTTAGGAGCTAGATAAAAAGGTATTTGACCACCAGAATTAGTGAGCGGATATGCTGCCAAAGATGAGCCATTTAAGTATGCTACAAATGGTGCAGTTGCATAGGCACTACGAGATCTTTGAATAAAGGAGCCATTAATCTTAGCCGCAATAGCAGCATTTACGTCTCCAGTTGGGTTCCAATTCTCTAAGAACCGAACAAAATTATGTAAACCACCATTATCTTCTGTAGGGCGGGCTGGTGTATCTCCTCCTGCTGCGGCTAGGTTAAAGGTGGTAGGTGTTGCCCACTGCATCCAATAAGTATTCTGTGTATTGCCAGGGCCCATTAGGTTACTCTGTCCTGATGGTGATGCTGCTTGATCGTTAGTGCTGAAAGCCACATTAATTTGTAACACTGGCGATAAAATTGGTTGGATTGTTGTATTAGCAGTAAATGTTGTTGGTGAAAATATTGGGGGATTATTGACATCACTGCTGTTTGATTTGAACCATAGAGCATTAGCTGTCAAATCTGGTCTATTGCTAGCACTAAAACTACTCAGTAGAAATGAAGTGATTTGCCCGCTCTTGATACCTATAATCGTTGGTTGATTGCTACTAAGCGTGAGTTGTCCCAATGTACTAACATCTGTACTACGGAGAAAGGCAACACGCCGAGGATAGCTCAGATATTTAGAATTAGTTGGTAATTTTGCTGTTGTACCTGCTAAATGTGTAGCTAGAGAAAAAGTTTGTCCAGGAGTACCAGTAACATCCGAGGCTCTGAGACCTGCTGGATATGCAGCAAGGTCGCCAGGTAGTGTTACCCACCAATCAGTACCCGGATCGCAAGCTGAAACAGGTAGTTTCGGACAAACTTCCATTAAATATTCTGGTTTTAAATTACTTGTATCATTTATCCTTCGCTGGATGGGTGTAACAAAGTTATTGAGGTAAGAACTACTTTTACTGCTAAGGGGCAAGCCATCACTACCATACCAAGCAGCATTGATAACATTGGCGTTGTTGGTAGCAAACCCATTGTTCCGAAATGCAGTAATTGAAGGGTTATCCCCCAGGTTATTATTTAGATCATAGTCTCCATCACTGCGGTAACCCCCGTTAAAGTTATTAGAAAGAAGCGTAATAGCATCTGACAACACACTGGCAGGTCGCCATTGATCTCCATCTGGCCGACACTTGTTTGGTAGCCTGGTGTCTTCTTTACGACAAGCAAACTGAGTATTACGGGTTGATGCAGTGCGAGAGTAAAAATTGCTCCAATCACTAGCTAGAGCTGTTGTAAACTCTTCTTGGCTATGTATATTAAAGTCACCTCTAATATACACGGGTAAATTAGAAGCTAGAATCAAACCTTTTTCTCCATCTCTGTAATCACTTGTACGCCAAATTGGGTTGCCATTGATCAACGCAATGGCGTTAGGACGGCGAGTTGGGTCAAGTCTAAAGTCTACAGGGCTATTTAATTTTTGAGTATCTTTTTTGTTCTGTTTTTGTGTATCTGTGTCCGATGCTGTAATCCCAGCAGCAGCACTCAAATCTAAAAGTGCATCATCCCGCGTAGCGTAAATAATACCGCTATTAGGAATTAAATATTCTTGTGGTGTTGCTGTACCATAAGTTGTTGTCCGTAACTTACTAATGTCTAATACAGTGGCACGAATTTCTAGGGGTTGGCGGTTTTCTTTAGCAAGTTCGTAATCTGTAGATGGGTTTGCTACAGTTCCAGTACCATCTCCATTGACACCATCGGCGTTGGTAAATGTTTCTACACCAGCGGTTGATACGTCTCTATGAATTGCTTTAATCTGCCTTGCATCTAAAAAGGCAGTTTCGTAAATTGCACCATGAGGGATAACGGTATTATCTGGGTTGCCGATAGTACCGTCTAATATTTGGGCGGCACAAATGGCAGCATCAATGGCAGACTGCTCTGAAATTGTCCGAGAGGAAGCTGTTTTTGGCAGAGCGTTGCTCAGTAATTCATTCACCAACCGCCCATTGGGATACTTTAAACTAGCTTGGTAGTCTAGTAAATACTGATAGTCAGAAACAGTCTTTGTTGGAGCTGCGTAAACAATACCATTGTGGGATCTACCATCTGTGGCTTTGTCATAGATAAAACCTGTCGCAGAGGGAAGACTATTGAGGTTCTTAGCTGTAGTGCTATTAGTAGGGTCATAGTAACTACTTATACAAGCAATTGGTGTAGGGGTTTTTGAGTCGTAGCCACTTTTTTGGTAGTGATAAACTGCTGTGGCCCGCATCCGTAAATATGGTTGAGTTGATACTTGGATTGTTGAGTAGTCAAAACCGCCTGCTATATCTCTAGCATCAACGCTTGTTCCAACAGTAGCTGATTCCGAAGGTACTGGCATCATATCTGACCAGATTTTGGTTACAGCTCCGGTGAACTGTGCTTGGGAGCTACTAACAATCAAATTACTAGGTAAATAAATCCCTGCACCAGTTACTACCCTTAAACCACCTACAGGATCTTGGGGTGTAGTTGGTACTGTAGCAGCTGCCGATTCCCAGTCACCATCTCGGTCAACAGTTCCTAAATCAGCTAGTTGCTGTACGCGACTACGGCGATTGCGAGTTCCAGTGCCATCATCCCAGTTAATATCTTTAATATCTTGGGTATCTGTACTATCCGAACCAATAAATCTCGTCCCGTTCCACCACAATGCAGGTAGGTTATTACCAAGCAAAATGCGATCGCCAATATACTGTTCTTTACCTAGTTGTTGTTGCTTAGTTGGCTCTGTAGCACTAGGTAACAGTTTAGTACTATCAGAAGTATTAGGCTTGAGCGTTAAATTCGCATAATTAGTTCTAGTTTTACCATCACTGGGATCGAAGGGATAAACCCAAGTGTCTGGTGGACGTAGTGAATCACCACTAGTTCCTCCTAGTACTGTAGTGCTAGTATAAGTCCCTAATGCATTTCCACCAAAACCAATCTCAGCATAGGGTACACGCCGTGTACGTTTTTTAAAATAAAGTGCTAGCTGGTTATTACGGATACTAGCTTGTAGCTCTGTGGAGGCAGTGGATGTATCTAACTTTAATACTTTTAGTTGCTGTGCGATGCCATCTTTGACTTCTTGTGGGTCAGTAGATGCAGAGTTAGTAGCCTGTGCCTGCACTAAAAGATTAATTCGCTGTACATAAGCTAAACTATTATACGCAAGCTTATTGGCTGTTCCATTTACTGATTTGTTATCTCTAACCCCATAAGAAGTATTTGGATTAGCTCCTTTGCCTTGAAATAAATGCACTAAAGTACTTACGTTTGCATCATCAGTATCACTGGTGAAAAGACCTGCACCTAAATTGCCACCAACAACAATTTTGGCGTTCTCATCATCATAGAAGCAGGAATTTTTACTACTGACCTGATACAATGTGACTCCATTACCATTACTACCAGTGAGGAAGTTACTATTAGTTAATATCCGTCCGTTGAGATTAAATATAGGGCCGGGAGTAAGTTCTATATCATCCTCATAAACCACTGCATTGTTAACTAGCGGTAGTTGTACGCGGTCTTGTTGATACTCTAAACCTGAAAAGCCTTTATTCCCTTTAAAAGGTTCGTAGTCAGTCGTAGGTGGGTTAGTGATGGGAACATTAGCGGTATAAACAAAAAAGCTTTTCTTGAGCTTACCAGCAATATTAAACCAGCCAGTACTCCCCACTAAAGTAGCACTCGTTCCTAGAGTATCTTCACAACCGTTGCTCACACTACCAGAGGTCATGGGTGGAGTTCTGGCCTCTAGAGGATTTCTCGCACGATTATATGTGCCGCTAGTTATAGGCGGATTTCGGAAATAAATTCCATAAAGAGTATAGGTGTCAAATTTGCCATTGTTATCTGTATCGATGGGGAACATCCACGCACTTGGTAGTGCTGTTTGACCGGTATAATTCAGATTTAATTGAGTTTCATCACCAAAAGTGTATTCTGTCAAATAATTTTTTAAAGTACTCTCCAAAGCTGTATCTGAAGGTGTGGCTCGTGGTAATCGGCGATCGTCAAATAGTTTGTCTAATTTAGCTCTGGCACGGTCGATCGCTGGGGTAGCAGCATTCAAAACAGCTTGATTTACCCTGACGTTACTAGCGTTTTTAGAACGCTCAAATGAGCGAAACAAAATTGCAGTTGTTAACAATACAACTACCAAAGTTACCATTGCCACTGTTGGTAGCACAAAGCCAGCATTCGGTGAAATGCGTTTTCTTCTCGTGAGAAAGATAGTCCGTAAGAGCCAAACAATTCGCTTGTTAATGGCAGATAAAAATTTATTGCCAATGAGTTTGAAGGTTCTTTGAATTACCTTGACTAGCTTATTTTTTTCAGACATAGCTGCTTTCCTGTCAAGTGGTTTTACCAGATTTTTAATTTTTACGAAATTTTTAATTAGACCTGAATTTTTTTTCTCAGGCAAAGGATGAGAGTATGTTTATGCCACTAGTACATTTTGTTTGACAAATTTTAAAATCAAAGACTACACACAAAAGACAATTTATTAAAGTTATATCATTCATGAATTTTTGATTTGATCCGGTAAATACTGATTTTTTCAAAACTATTCCCATTGATTCTGATGAATAATAAGAACAGAATTGGACGGTAAATTTGCGGAAATGTACTTTATTGGTAGGTCAATTTATAAAGATGATGTTAGAAAAACAAGCTTATAATACCCACTTATTAAAGAAAGATATCAGTTCCGTCCAGATTTATAGTTTCCTGGAGCAATTATGAATTTTGTGATTTAGGATTATTAATTACCAATAGCGAGTAGGGTAGCACAGCCTAGCTGTACTACCCTACGAAAGATTTATACCTCAATACGGTTTAGATAAGCCTGTTTTTTCTTCCCCGTGTTCCCTATTCCTTTACTTCCACAAACAAACTTTCTTAATACAAGCGTATTAATTTATAGGTGCAAGTGACAACCGCTATGGGGTACGGGAATTCTACGCGCTAAAGTATTTCGCTACTGGATGGTAGGTAATTATCGCTGTTGTAGACTGTTCTGGATAAAGTTGTTCGCTTTCATCCATATATAAGTTAATTCTGTCAGTCTGCAATAACTCCAGTTGCTTGTACTGATCTTGGATATTTGGGCAGGCGGGATAGCCAAAACTATACCGGGAACCACGATAGCGTTGTGCCAATATATCCCGGATGTTATCGGGTTCCTCGGCAGCAAAGCCTAACTCATGGCGAATTCTAGCGTGTGTCCACTCTGCCAATGCCTCTGCCATCTGCACTGCCATACCGTGGAAATACAGATAATCGGTGTATTGATTCTCTGCAAACAGCTTTTGAGCAAATTCTGTGGCAATTTCACCCACAGTCACCGCCTGCATGGGGAAGACATCAATGATTCCCGATTCTTTGGGTGCAAAGAAATCTGCTATGCACAGCCGTCTTAATGACTTTTGTCTGGGAAACTCGAAAGTTGCGATTTGTTGCAATTGGTTCTCTGGGTTATATATATAGAGAGAATTTCCCTCGGCTTGACAAGGAAAATAACCATAAATCACTTGCGGATGTAAGAGATTTTCGTCAATGATTCGCTGTTTCCAAGTTTCTAAAACTGGGTAGACTTTTTGGGTCAAGAAAGCTTGATATTCTTCCTTGGATTGGTCTTTTGGTTTGCGGAATTGCCATTGTCCGGCTATCAGTGCTTGCAAATCCAAGTGCCAGAATATTTCCTCTATGGGAATATCACTAGGCTGCAATAATTTTGTTCCCCAGAAAGGTGGTGTCGGGCGTTCAATATCTGTGGCTACTGCTTCAGAACGTCTTGTATCTATCTGTTTTGGTTCTGTAGATACTGTTTCTTGAGGAGTTATGGTTGCTGATTCTTTGTGACCATTGGTGGAAACTCCAGCAGTTTCAACTTCGTTTAAAAATCCCTGCAAATCATCCCAGTTACCAGTGGTTTTCGCTGGCATTAATTTATCCATGAAATGCAAGTCAGAAAAGGCATCTTTGCCATAAACTACTTGACCTTTGTAGGTGTTTTGGCAATCTTCATGGACAAATTTGGGAGTTAAGGCTGCACCGCCTAAAATCACAGGGACGGTAATTCCCTTTTCGTTAAATACCTCCAAATTCTCTTTCATAAAAGCGGTGGATTTTACTAGTAAACCACTCATGGCAATACAATCGGCTTTGTGCTGTTTGTAAGCCTCAATGATGTTTTCCACCGGCTGTTTAATTCCCAGGTTAATTACTTTGTAGCCGTTGTTGGATAAGATGATGTCTACTAAGTTTTTCCCAATGTCGTGGACATCGCCTTTAACTGTGGCAATGATAAAGGTTCCCTTAGAATTGTTGCCTGATTCGGATTTTTCCATGAATGGTTCTAAAAATGCCACCGCTGATTTCATGGTTTCGGCAGACTGTAACACGAAGGGTAGTTGCATTTGTCCAGAACCGAATAATTCCCCGACAACTTTCATGCCATCCAAGAGGAAGGTGTTGATAATTTCTAAAGGGGGATATTGTTCTAAGGCTTTTTTGAGGTTTTCTTCTAAGCCGATGCGTTCGCCGTCGATGATGTGGCGTTTAAGGCGTTCTTCGATGGGGAGACTTTCATCTAAGGAGCGATCGCGTTTTGTCGTCACCCCCGCAAACAATGTGGTAAGCTCTGCCAAAGGATCGTAAACGCAAACATCACCTTCAAATCTCCGCTGGTCATAAATCAATTGGCGACAAATTTCTTGATGCCGTTCTTCAATCTTGGACAGCGGTAAAATCTTGCTGGCGCTGACAATTGCGGCATCCATTCCGACTTTCATGGCTTCGTGCAAAAACACTGAGTTCAGCACTATCCGCGCTGCGGGATTTAAACCGAAGGAAATATTAGACACACCCAAAACTACATGACACCCAGGCAATTCTTGGCGAATGCGTTGAATAGCTTCTACGGTAGCTTTGCCGTTTTCTCGGTCTTCTTCTATCCCCGTGGAAATTGGTAGAGCTAGGGTATCAAAGAATATTTCTGTGGCTGGTATGCCGTATTCTACAGCTTGGCGGTAAGCGCGTTGGGCAATTTGAAACTTTTTCTCGGCTGTGCGCGCCATGCCTTCTTCGTCAATTGTACCAATGACGACGCCAGCACCATACTTTTTCGCCAATTCCAGGACTTTTAAAAAGCGTGGTTCGCCGTCTTCGTAGTTGGTGGAGTTGAGTAAACATTTACCGCCGGCTACCTTTAAACCTGCTTCCATTTTTTCCCATTCGGTGGAGTCAAGCATTAAAGGCAATGTGACGTTATTAACTAGGCGCGAAACGAGTTCGTGCATATCTCGCACACCGTTGCGTCCCACATAATCGACGTTGACATCGAGGATGTGTGCGCCTTCTTTGACTTGTGCCCTGGCCATTGACACGAGTCCGTCCCAATCTTCGGCGTTTAGTAAATCACGGCATTTCTTGGAACCACTGGCGTTGAGGCGTTCGCCGATAATCAAGAAGGAATTATCTTGCTCGTAGGGCTGAGTGGTGTAAATTGATGCGGCTGCTGGTTCTAAAGTAGGCTGTCTAACTTTTGGCTTTAAATCTTTGGCGATTTCTGCCAATTGTTGAATGTGTTCTGGGCGAGTCCCACAGCAACCCCCTATCACTTGGACACCCAAATCTTCAACAAAATGCATTAGCGCCATACGTAATTCCAACGGTGTGAGGCGGTAGTGTGCTTGACCGCCGACGTTCTCTGGTAAACCTGCGTTGGGAATACAGGAGACGATGAAAGGTGAATGTTCTGCCAGATACTTGATATGTGGTTTCATCAAGTCCGGGCCTGTGGCGCAGTTTAAGCCGAGAATGTCAATTGGGTATGGTTCTAAAATTGTCAGCACAGCGCTGATTTCTGAACCCACCAACATTGTGCCCATGCTTTCCATTGTCACAGACACCATCAACGGACGGCGATCGCCTTTTTTCGCAAACACTTCTTCAATGCCATTCAGCGCCGCTTTGATTTGCAGCACATCTTGGCAAGTTTCCACCAGAAATAAATCCACACCACCATCCCACAGCGCTTCTGCTTGTTCGGCAAAAGAGGCTTTCATGGTGTCAAAGTCAATGTGTCCCAAGGTGGGTAGTTTGGTTGTGGGGCCGATGGAACCAGCGACAAACCGGGGTTTTTCGGGAGTGGAAAATTCTGCGGCCACACGCTTGGCGAGTTCTGCGGCTGTTTTGCTGAGGTAGTAGGCTTTGTCTGCTAAGTCATATTCTGCCAGCACAATGGAAGTACTGCCAAAGGTATCGGTTTCGATGACATCAGCACCAGCGGCGAGAAAGTCACGGTGAACTTTAGCCACAGCTTCCGGTTTGGTGTGGACTAAGTATTCGTTGCAACCCTCGTATTGTGCGCCGCCAAAGTCTTCTGCTGTCAGGTTTTGGGTTTGCAGGTTGGTTCCCATTGCACCGTCAAAGACGAGGACTGGGCTATCTGGACTACGCAGGCGTTCAAGGAAAGGATGAGTCATATTTTCCTAGAAAAAATGAGGAAATCAAGTGAGTCTTGTGATACTCGACTTACTTTATTATTTTCCAAAATTTTGCAAGTTTCAGCAGTGTTTATTCTCAAGTCATACCATTTTGGATTTTGCGAAAAGTTAAGAGCGCCGGAAGCTGGCGCTCTTAACTTTTCAAGACGGATTTTAGATTTTGGATTCTGAATCACCTTGTGTGTAAAGCTGTGAAGCTAACGGAACAGGGAACGGGAAACAGAGGGGAGAAAAAACAGGCTTACCTGAAATGTATTGATTTATAATTCCAAAGCTGCTGTTAGACAAAAATTCACCTGATTAATTGCTTCAGATGAAAGAAAACCCAGCTTTCTAATAATCATGGAATTATTCAAAGTGAAAATTGACTCACAGCGAACCACAGACTCAATCCTGATACCTGCATTGGCAATTTCATCACCTGTTATTAAGTATTGCGTCACGCTTAAAGGACGATTAGTGTTGGAAGTACAAGGCACAATCATTAAATCATCAAGAATTTGGTTCAATTGATTTGCCGAAATTACAACAGCAGGGCGAACTTTAAACTGTGTCAATTTAGTCGAAGGCATGGGGATTCGACATAGTACAACATCACCGCGCTGTAAATTCATCAGCAAATACTTCGTCGTAAATATCATTTTCAGTACTTACCCAATCCCGATAAGCCTGAGATTCAACAGTAGAATGAACAGATTTTTTTGCACTTTTGAGCGAAAGAGCGAAATCCAGCAGTGTTGATAACTGGTCATCGTTTAGTTGCTCGATCGCATTTAGAAGTTCTTGACGAATACTCATGGAATGACTAGCTGCTAACTATCTTAATGGTATGCCATGAGGCGATCGCCTTTAATTTTGTGAAGTGCGTAGGCATACCCCATCGTAGATATCGCTATTATCAGTGAATGAAGTGGAGACGTTGCGATGCAACGTCTCTACATGTTTGTGTATGTAGTCTACGTAGCAATTTGTGTGACTGATACTTTCACTGGCACTTTTTTAGTGAAAGACAGGCCGTTTTCACTTGTGTCAATGAAAATCGTGTCTCCAGAAATAAAGGCATTTTCCAATAACTTGGTAGCCAGGGGGTTTTCTACTTCTCGCTGAATGGCGCGTTTGAGTGGGCGGGCACCGTAAACTGGGTCATAGCCTGCTTCTACTAAATAATCAGAAGCAGCTGGGGAGATTTCCAAGAAGATTTTTTGATCGCGGAGGAGATTTTCTACTCGTTTGAGTTGAATGCGGATAATGTGCCGCATTTCCGAACGGCTGAGGGTATGGAAGAGAATAGGATCGTCGATGCGGTTGAGAAATTCGGGGCGAAAATGCGATCGCAAGTTGTCCATTACCCGCTTCTTCATGGTTTCATATTTGGAATCATCACCGGAGACATCCAATATATGTTCGCTACCAATGTTACTAGTCATGACAATGACGGTGTTACGAAAATCTACCATTCTTCCTTGGGAATCAGTAATTCTGCCGTCATCTAAAACTTGCAACAAAATATTAAACACATCTGGATGTGCCTTTTCTACTTCATCCAACAGCACCACTGAGTAGGGTTTCCGGCGAATCGCTTCCGAAAGTTGACCGCCTTCTTCGTAGCCGATGTATCCCGGAGGCGCTCCTACTAACCGTGAAACTGAGTGTTTTTCCATATACTCGGACATATCCAGGCGCACCAGTGCGTCATCGGAATCAAAGAGAAACTGAGCTAAAGCACGGGCGAGTTCGGTTTTACCAACGCCTGTAGGCCCCATGAACAAAAATGAACCAATGGGACGAGAGGGGTCTTTCATCCCTGCACGGGCGCGGCGAATTGCGGCTGCCACTGCGGCGACTGCTTCTTCTTGACCAATGACTCGTTGATGCAAATGACTTTCCAGTTGCAGTAATTTTTGGCGTTCCGATTCCAAGAGGCGATTGACGGGAATTCCTGTCCACTTGGCGACGATTTCGGCAATATCGGCTTCGGTGACTTGTTCGCGCAACAAAGTAGAACCTTGGCTTTGAATTTCTAAAAGTTTGGTTTCTTTGGCTTCGCGATCGCGTTGCACTCCTTCTAATTTGCCATACTTCAGTTGTGCAGCTTTATTCAAATCGTAGGCGCGTTCTGCTTGTTCGATTTGCACTCGCAGGGCGTCTTCTTCTTTCTTTAAAGCACTTATGGCTTCTAATAGTTGCTTTTCACCTTGCCATTGGTCGTTAAATATATGCTGCTTTTCCGTTAAGTTGGCGATTTCTTGCTCGATTCGCTGCAAACGTTCTCGCGTTTGGGGAGTACCTTTTTCTTCACCAGCTAATGACAGCTTTTCCATTTCTAACTGCATGAGGCGGCGGTCAATGGTTTCTAGTTCGGCTGGTTTGGAGGTAATCTCCATTTTTAGTTGGGCGGCGGCTTCATCTACTAAGTCTATGGCTTTATCTGGTAAAAAGCGATCGCTAATATAACGCGCTGATAAAGTTGCTGCGGCTACCAAAGCCGAATCAGAAATTTTGACGTTGTGATGCACTTCATAACGTTCTTTCAATCCCCGCAGAATGGAAATCGTATTTTCCACGCTTGGCTGATCGACAAATACTTGCTGAAAGCGGCGTTCTAGGGCCGCGTCTTTCTCTATGTGTTTGCGGAATTCATCTAAAGTAGTAGCGCCAATGCAACGCAATTCTCCCCGCGCCAGCATTGGTTTAAGTAAATTTCCCGCATCCATCGCCCCTTGTTGATTGGAACCCGTACCCACTACGGTGTGTAATTCGTCAATAAACAGGACAATTTTACCGTCTGATTCCATGACTTCCCGGAGAACAGATTTCAACCGGTCTTCAAACTCACCCCGGTATTTTGCCCCAGCAATTAAGCTACCCATATCTAAAGAAATCAGCTGGCGATTTTTCAGAGATTCGGGAACATCACCATTGACCATGCGTTGTGCTAAAGCTTCAGCGATCGCAGTTTTACCAACTCCCGGTTCCCCAATCAACACCGGATTATTCTTGCTGCGGCGAGACAATACCTGAATTACCCGGCGAATTTCATCATCACGCCCAATCACCGGGTCAAGTTTCCCGGCTTTTGCCTGTTCTGTCAAATCCCTACCAAACTTTTGTAAAGCTTCATAGCGGGATTCTGGGTTTTGGTCTGTTACCTTTTGACTCCCGCGAACAGTTTTGATTGCAGCTTCTAACTTCGCTGCATCTGCATTAAAGCCCTTGAGTATCCGCCGTCCAACCCGTTCATCCTCAGCAAAAGCCAGCAGAATATGTTCCACAGAAATGTAGGAATCTTTCATTTTGGCTCGAATTTCCTCAGCTTGGTCTAGTAAAACATCTAAACCGCGACCAAGGTAAAGCTGATCGCTTTTACCAACTTTTGGCTGACGTTGGGTAAAAGCTTCTAGTTGTTGCTGCAAGCGAATTGGATCGACTTCAGCCCTAGCCAAAATACGTATTGCTAGACTAGTGGGTTCTTCTAGGAGGGCAATAATTAAATGTTCAACATCTAATTGCTGTTGTTGATAAGCACGAACAATATCCTGAGATTTAACAATCCCTTCCCAGGCTTTATCTGTAAATTTATTAGGATCTGTAGGTTGCATCTTTAAAATTTTCTATTTGAGATTTTTATGTTAGGGATTTGGGCATGGGGCATGGGGCATGGGGCATGGAACATTATTGTTGATGAATTATTCTCCTTGTCTCCCTTGTCTCCCTTGTCTTCCCCATTCCCCATCTATTCCCTAATTTAAAACGAAAACATGGCTCTGCCAGATGGTGCTATTGGAGCGATGTCTACGAGGGGCTAGGCCTATACTGTTGACGTTACCCATCAATGACAGTATATAGATTATTACTGTGAGAATTACTGGCTTACAAGTTGCTCTTGTGGTTCTTGTTTGATAGCAGATCCTTGAGTTCCCAGTTGAATCAGTTCAATTTTATACCCGTCTGGATCTTCAATAAAAGCGATAACTGTAGAACCATGTTTCATTGGCCCTGGTTCTCGGACGATTTTACCGCCTTGATTGCGGATTTCTTCACACTTAGTGTAAATATCATCAACTCCAAGAGCAATATGACCGTAAGCATTGCCCAATTCGTATTTTTCCACTCCCCAGTTGTAAGTTAATTCAATCACTGTATTATCGCTTTCGTCACCATAACCCACAAAAGCCAGGGTAAATTCTCCTCCTGGATAATCTTTTCGGCGCAGTAATTTCATACCCAGAACTTCACAATAAAATTTTAACGACTCTTCAAGGTTTCCCACCCGCAACATTGTATGTAGTAATCGCATATTGATTTGGCTGTGTTGAGTTTTGCTTTCTGCCAACATTTTACAGAAGTTGCAAACAAACCCCATCCATTGAAAGTGTATTGTTTTGAAATTCTCAAACGAGGAAAGTCATTAGTGGGGAGGTGGGGAGACAAGGGAGGTAGGGAGGTGGGGAGACAAGGGAGGTGGGGAGATAGGGGAGAATCATAACTTGTCATATCATGTCCGGTAAATTACTTGTGATATGTCATTGCGAGTGCAACGAAGTGGAACGACGCAATCGCAAGGATTCTGCGATTACTTCACTTCGCTATCGCTACGTACCCTGCGGGAACGCCAAGGGCGAACGTAATGACAAGCATTTAGCCGGACTTGATATCAGTCATCAGTCAACACGCCAGTGCCAAAACTCGAAGTATTATGACAACCCAAACACTAGGACTCGAACAAAATTTATATGACTATTTACTGTCGATTTCTCTTCGAGAACCGGAAGTTTTAACTCAATTGAGGCAAGAAACAGCGCAGTATCCAGTAGGTAGAATGCAGATTGCTCCGGAACAAGGTCAGTTTCTTGCTTTGCTGGTGCAATTGTTGGGAGCAAGGAAAACTTTGGATATTGGTGTATTTACGGGCTATAGTTCTTTGGTGGTGGCGTTGGCGTTACCGAAGGACGGTAAGGTGGTAGCTTGTGATATTAGTGAAGAATTTACAGCGATCGCTCGACGTTATTGGCAACAAGCAGGAGTAGCAAGTAAAATTCAACTGCACATTGCTCCAGCTTTGGATACTTTAGATTGGCTATTGGCAACAGGAGAAGCAGAAACTTTTGATTTTGCTTTCATTGATGCAGATAAGAGAAATTATGATGCCTATTATGAGCGATCGCTGCAATTAGTACGTCCGGGGGGATTGATTGTTATTGATAATGTCCTGTGGTCTGGCAGGGTCGCCAACCCCCAAGTACAGGATAATAGAACTAAAAGAATGCGTGCTTTTAATCAGAAGTTGCATCAAGATGAGCGAGTTAACCTGAGTGTAATTGCGATCGCTGATGGATTGACTCTAGCTCTCAAAAAGTAATCTTTTTTGAAAGTTAAGTTGTTGACTGTTGACTGTTGACTGTTAACAGTTATAGGAGTCATATTTGATTTTTGTGAAGCTAGGTACACTTTTATTTATTTTTACCTGTTAAGAGTTCCCCATTCCTCACCTCAAAAAAATGCCTAATTAATTTTGACCAGATACTTGTGTTAATCGTGACTTACGCAAAAACTCTTGGAAATTCTTATTTCTTTGTGTCTATGCGTTCTTTGCGGTTAGTTTTTCATGATTTTGCGTCAGTCCTGATTAACTCTCATTAATTTTATTTATTAAATTAACAATTAAAAATATTTGTTTTTCTCTGAAATTTTTTCTAACATATTTTTATATGAATCTAATTAGCTAAAAGCAAGTGAAACTTTAGCTGGTGATTTAAAGAAAAAAGCTGAAAAATACCATATCAAATCCAGCAGATTTGAATAAGTAACAATAGGATAATCTTGCTACCAAAAAGTTGTTTTGGTTATAAATTTCGATGTCTTGAAAAAGCATCTTTAGTTTTCAGTTATAGCTATAGGTACACAGCGAAAAGTTTGTAGCTTGTTTCCCGCAGGTTGCGCCTGTTTCCGGTGTTCAAAGCTTTTCAAGTCAAAAGTTTACCCAATTTGATTAGTGATGTACTCGTACCTCACGAAATTGAGAGACGCTATATGAATTTATGGTGTCAGTTTCATCAAATCTAAATATGTTGTTAGTAGGAATTTTATGATGCTAAAAATACCTAGATATTTTCCAGTTGAAAACAAGAATCAGAAAACATCAAGCGACACAATAACTCCTTTTCAAAATTTGCCTAAAACTGATTCCAATATTAATTACCTGAAATCCTTTGATACTGCTTTTATTGCATATTACATGATGGGTTTTGGGAATTTTTAAATTTTCAAGCAGCTACAAACTTTCTGGCGAGGATAAAATTATGAAATTTAGAGCTTTAGTAAATTCTGCTTTAATTATTGCCTCTATAACTTTTATGCCTGCAATTGCTGGCGCTCAAACAGTCAAAAACAATCATAACGGCAGTTATCTACAACCATTTAATATTGTCTTTCTTGCTTATCAAGGATATTTGGAAGGACAAGGTATTCCCAGTATGGGCACTTTGTTATATCAATATCAAATAGGAAAAGTGACTGCAAAAGATGTAGTTGAGGCTGCCATAAAGGCGAAGAAGTTACCAGCAGAAGTTATAAATGATGAATATTATCTCAGCGCAGTTGAGTTACAATTATCATCATTAGGGAATGGTAATAAGTTACGTAACTAATAGGATTTGGGATTGTCAAGGCGAGTGGAGCTAATTTTTCGCGTATACAAAGCCAAGGCATTTTGACGTAAAATTGCCAATGCGATCGCCTCTGCTTCACTCGCAGTAATATCAGAATCTTGAATTGCTTGTTCTAGTACTTCCGCCAACAGCTGACGCCCCCATTTTGCCGCCAAATAATACAACTCTGGAATTGAGTGTGCATCAGAGGAATACATCAATTTACTCGTAGGAGTTAATTCTAATAATTGGTGTATAGTGTCTCGCATTCCAGATACACTTAAGAATGGTATTGCTAAACCAAAATCCAAATAAACTTGAGGATAAACAGAGGCAAGATATCCCGCTTCTCGCATATAAGGATAGGAAGCGTGTAGCAGTACAATTGGTGCATGGCGATATTGTGGTGATTCGAGGAGCGATCGCAAATGTAAAGGATTCGCCAATCGTAAATCTAAATCTGGATCGCCGTAGCCAGTATGTAATTGTATTGGTAGCCTATATTTAGCAGCAATTAACAACGCTTGTTGTAACAAAAAATCAATCAGTGGTTTGTTTACCAGCCGCAGAGGTTGATTTTGCACCTGTTGTTTTAACTGATAAAAGTTAGTAGCAGCCACATCCGTAGCAACAAATTGAATGTCTAAGCCAGTGCGGTAACAAACAATGCTTTTAAAAGCTACAACTTCATTTGGTGGCGGGTCAATTTGGCTGGTAAATGTTTGCACAAAAGTATCAAAATCTTCGATTTGAGGAATCAACTGTTCTGCTAATACTTCCAAACGCAAAATTCTTTGCACTGAAGTAAATTTTTCATGCCATGATATGGGCAAAATATTTTCTGGTTGCAATCCATCATCTAAATAAATCGCTTCCAAGTTAGCAGCACTGAAATAAAGTTGTGTTAAATTTTCTAGTCCCAAGTTTTCGCGACGTGCCAAAATTGCTGCTTCCTGAGGTTCACATGCTAATAAAGTGGCAATTTCTCTTAAGCTGCGCCGATAAAAGAAAGTTTGGCGGGCATGATAATTGATAATTTCCGAATCATAGCCTTCGGTAAAAGCAGCAGCATAAGGATAACGCTTAGCTACTTCAGGTCGTAACAAATTGTGCGCGTGTTGGTCAATTAAGGGAATATCAGCAAGATTCATAAGAATAAGCAATAGTGCGCCCTGTAGAGACGTTGCACTGCAACGTCTGTACAACGTCTTTACAACGTCTGTGCAACGTCTCTACAACGTTTGTGCAACGTCTGTGCAACGTCTCTACTCAGTTATTTTCAGCAGCTTGATACGCTTGTAAAAGCCTAGCATGGTCGAGAGTAAATCCTACTTGCATGGCTATTTGGGCAAATAAATCAATCTCAGGCTGTTCCCAGTCACGGGGGGCAGAACACTGATGTCCAATCAACAAGCCAAATAGTTGCTCATCTTTGATAATGGGTGCAACTAAATTTGCTTTCACACTAAAGGATTCCAGCAAGGTAATATGGCAGTCTGTTAAACCTGCTTGATAAATGTTCTTAATTGCCACAACCTGACCAGATTTGTACTTTTCCACATAGGTTTGAGTGAAACAGGGGTCATGGATTTTAGACCGCAAAACTTTGGGATAACCGGGAACCACTGATTCTGCAATGATAATGCCGAACCAATTGGCGTAAAAGCTATAAATCAACACTCGGTCGATACTAAGTGCTTTGCGAACTTCTTCCACAGTGGTTTTGAGGATATCTTCTTCTTTGAGTGATTGGCGAATGCTGCGGGTAATATCCATCAATAACTGACTTCGCATACTTTCAGCGTTGATTCGTTGCAGCAGTCTAGCATGGTCAAGAGCAAATCCCACTTGGATGGCTATTTGGGCAAATAAATCAATCTCGGACTGTTGCCAATTTCGGGGTCTAGAACATTGATGTGCGATTAACAAGCCGAATAGCTGTTGATCTTTAATAATGGGTGCAACCAAGTTTGCTTTTACACCAAAGGATTCTAGCAGGCTAATCTCAGAATCATCCAAACCGATTTGATAAATGTTGTTTACGGCTAAAACGCGTCCGGATTGATAATCTTGTAGATAGCCTTGACCTAAACATAGGTCTTGGACTTCAGCTCGTAAAATTTTTGGGTAGGTGAGAACAACAGATTCGGCAATTACGGTTCCAGACCAATTAGGATTAAAGCTATAAACCAGCACTCTATCAGCGCTGAGTACTTTACGAACTTCTTCTACAGTGATTTTCAGGACATCTTCTTCGTTAAGTGATTGGCGAATGCTGCGGATAATATCTGCTAGTAACTGACTTTGCACAGCTTCCGCTTCGATGCGTTGTAGCAGTCTCGCATGGTCGAGAGCAAATCCCACTTGGATGGCTATTTGGGAAAATAAATCAATCTCAGACTGTTGCCAATTACGGGGTCTAGAGCAATGATGTGCAATTAATAAGCCAAATAGCTGTTTATCTTTAATAATCGGTGCAACTAAATTTGCTTTGACGGCAAAAGATTCCAGCAAGTTGATGTGACAATCAGTCAAACCTGCTTGGTAAATGTTGTTTGTGGCTTGAACGCGTCCAGACTGATACTTTTGTACGTAACCTTGACCAAAACATGGGTCTTCAATTTCAGACCGCAAAACTTTTGGATAACCTGGAATCACTGATTCGGCAATTATAATTCCAGACCAATCAGGATTAAAGCTATAAACTAGCACTCGGTCAGTACTAAGTAATTTACGGACTTCTTCTACAGTTATTTTCAGAACATCTTCTTCATTGAGGGATTGGCGAATCCTACGGGTAATTTCTATAAATAGCTGAGCTTTATTCGCTTTAGTATCTACCTGTTCTAGAACCGTGGCATAATCAAGGGCAAAACCGATTTGCATACCTATGTGAGTGAATAAATCAATTTCAGATTGCTGCCAAAAGCGAATTCTAGAACACTGATGTGCAATTAATAAACCGAATAATTGTTTATCTTTGAAAATAGGCGCTACTAAACTAGATTTGACAGCAAATTGCTCTAGTAAATCAATATCAGCATCTGTAAGATCTGATTTATAAATATTATCAATGGTGCGGATAGTACCATTTTGATATTTTTCTATGTATCCCGCCTCTAACCCAGGATCGGAGACTGTAACCCCCAATATTTTTGGTAACCCTGGTGCTACTGATTCTGTGATAAAGCTGCCATTAGAGTTGGAATTGAAGGAAAAAATAGTTACGCGATCGAGGTTTAAAGCTCTACGAATTTCTTCTGAGGTCGTTTTAAGAACGTCTTCCTCGTTGAATGATTCTCGAACCCAACGGGTAATTTTGAGCGATAGTTGCGAGTAATCAGTTTCGGCTGCTTTTTCCTGTTCCAAAACTGAAAGCAAGTTTGTGAATAAGCTGATGTTTCTTTCTAACATCACTAATTCATCATTACTGGCAATATAAACTTGAGTAAACTCACTATCTGGACGCAGCTTATTTTTGATGGCGTTAGTAGTTTCAGCAGCGTTTTTGATTCGCGTAACAGTTCGATTAACTACAAAAGTTGCCACCGCACCCGCCAAAACTGCTGTGACTCCGACACCAGTTAATAAAAGTGATAGTTTTCTTTCTAAAGCTAGTTCAATTTCTGTTGAACTTTTGCCATTGTCAAGTCTTACTTGCGGGATTTTTTTAGTAATTATATCAATACCGGAATAGTAAGTAACTGTTCCAATTGCAACTACAGGTAGGACACTGATACTTAGTGCCCAAATTATAGCTTTAGTCTTTAAACTCCATTTTTGTTGCCACAGATTTTGCTGACGATTTCGTCTTGCTTGATTTTGAGAAAAAGACTTATTCATAAATGAAACCTGAATGCGTTGCAATGTAGCAAGTCAAGTAAATAACTTCTTATTATCATTACCTAATAATTTTTGTGAAAACTACTACAAGTTTAGTATTTCTCTAATAAAAGTTTGACTTCTGCTTGTAATTCCCAATCTTTCATTGCTTCCCACTCAGCTTGACGCACTGCTAAAAAGGCTTGTGACAATTGTGGGTTCAAAGCAATTAAAAGCATGTTATCGCGCTTCAAAAATTCTAGGGCTTCACCCAAGTTTTGTGGTAAAAGGTCAATACCATTGGTATGACGTTCTTCAATTGGCAAATGTCCGGGATCTTGTGTAACGGGATTCCCTGGTTTGAGGTTTCGTTGCACGCCGTCGATTCCGGCTGCAATTACAGCACCTAAAGCCAGGTAAGGATTAGCCGATGCATCAACGGTTTTTAACTCAAAATGGGTGGAACCATTGAATGCAGGATTGCTTGGTACTCTCACAGCTGCTTCTCGGTTGTCTAGTCCCCAACAACGAAAAGCACCACTCCAACAGTGGGGGCGGATGCGGCGGTAAGAATTAGTACTAGGGGTAGTCAAGGCCATCAGTGCCGGCAAACGATCTAGAATACCAGCGATAAATGCTTCGCCTATGGGGGAAATACCGCAGACACCTTGGGGGTCTGGTAAGAGATTTTGACCGTTACGCCAAATACTAAGATGAATGTGACAACCGCTACCAGCTGCATCAGCAAAAATTTTCGGTAAGAAAGAGGCTGTAAGGTTGTGTTGATGAGCGATCGCTTTGACGGTTTCTCTAAAAGTAATCTGCCAGTCTGCTGCCTGTAAAGCATTAGTATACCGTATGGAGATTTCCTGTTGACCTGGGCCGGATTCTGGATAATACTGCTCCACAGGAATTCCTTGGCTAATGAGTGCTTGGGCAATTTCATCAATTACTACTCGATTTCTATCCATTGCTTGGGTAGAAGCGAAAACCGTAGAATCTGCGGCTACAATTCCCTGTGATGTTTGCTGTAACAGGTAAAACTCATTTTCAAATGCAGCACGAATTTCTAAACCTTCCCGTCTGGCGGCTTCAATCATTCGCACTAAAAAATTACGCGGACACAATGCCCAAGGACTACCATCAAGTACCATGTTTCCCATGATAGAAGCATGTCCTGGAGCGTAGGGTAAAGGAGTGAAGCTAAACCAATCTGGTATTAAGCGGATTTCACCTACTGGACTAAGACCAGTTTCAGGAATAACAGCATCATACATTACAGGTACTCCCTGCTGTCCTGCGGAAATGCCTACGCCATAGTTAAAGTAATGAGATAACATTTCCACATGAACCGCTTTACCACGAATGATGTTAGCGTTATCACACCAGAGAATACGAACAAACTTGATTCCAGCTTCTTCAAGAGATTTTTTAACTTTCTTAAACGCTTTATTTGCTGCCATTTTTGCAGAATACGCAATGACTTTGTGAAAATTATCGTGTTTTTGGTTGAATTTGACAATTTTTTGACTTCAATTTCTTTTGAAAGAAAGAACACGTAACAGATAATATTAATTTATAGTGATTATAAACACACAAATAATTACGTGGTTTTTCGGTTATATTCCAATACAGTTCAGATAAGGGACTTCTAAATAAAAAAATATTCCATAGAAGACTGTTGACTGTTGACTGGTGATGCTTGACTCAGAATAATTTATTTTTTGGAGTTCCTTAAGCCTGTTTTTTCTTGTCCTTGTCCCCTGTTCCCTTACCTCCACACATCAAGTTTCTTAATACCAAGCGTATTGGCTATATAGTAATCCGATTTGATTCCTGAAATTATCTGCGTAGGTAGGGAACAGGGAATAGGGAACAGGGAACAGAAAAGAAGGGTATAGATGTGTACTGAATCTTGTTCAAAAATCAAATAGGAGTCCTATATTCCCCTTCTCTACTAGCTTGAAAGTGTGGAGTAGAAAGTAGGGAATGAGAAAAGACTACTGGTTCATCGCATTAGTTACGAGGGGTAAATAAGTTTGTAGTTAGGACTTTAGTCCTTGATTTTTAAGCACTGAAGTGCTTACTACAAACTCATCAAAATTAATACGATAGACCACTACTTTCATATTTGACCCTGAAACTTGCTTTATCTAGACTGCCTTTTACAAGTTAAAATGACAGTCAACAATCAACAGTCAACAGTCAACAGCAATATTTTTCACAACTTAAATAATATTCCTATAATTCATACTTTTGTTTATGTCTTGCTAAAAGTTGGATATATTTTTCGTTTGTTTTTGCTTGCAGCCATTTAGCTTTAAATATAGCTGCTGATTCTGCTTTTATTGGGTCTACTTCATAAGGTAAAATTTCTTGAGATGAACCTTTTTTATATTTCCTGCCACTTTTATGATTAGCATAACGGCGGGAGCGAGTATAACCCATTTGCATAAATTTTCGCGCCATATCTGCTCCAACAAAATCATTTTGTTCTAAATAAGCAAGAAACATTTCATAGATTTTTTCGCTAGATTCTTTGGCAATTTCAGGGGTTTTGAATCGCCAGTGAGGAAGAATTTCTGATTTGTATGGTTCTATTAAAAGTACACCCTGCTCGCCTTTGCCAATGCGATAGAGTTCGGGATGTTGGCGAAAATCGATATTTTGAAAGTCTAAGGAATAATCAAAAGGCATAGGAAAACAGAATTCAGGAGTCAAAATAAATCATCTGCTGGATTTTCTAGCACTTGGATAGAAAATTTATTGTGAATTTTGACTCTTTTGTTGATAGGTTCTCATTAGGAATAGTAAACTTTAAGAAAAAAGTTCAACTTCTATCTCTGTAGGGAAATTTTGTTTACTATGCTATCTAGCAGTCAATGTGCAAACAGTGTCCTTGTTCCAGGGGATTTGCGGAAAGTGCATCATATTGCGCTCAATGTCAAGGATATGCAAGCTTCCCGACATTTTTACGGGACTATTCTAGGTTTGCATGAACTTACCGGCGACGAAGTACCCGCAACCTTGGTGGAATTGGTGGCATCTGGAAAAGTAGCGAATTTCATCACCCCAGATGGTACGATATTGGATTTATTTGGGGAACCAGAATTATCACCACCAGATCCCAATCCTGAAAAGACATTTACTAGAGCCTATCATTTGGCTTTTGATATCGAGCCGCAGTTATTCGATCGCGCCGTGGCAGTAATCAGAGAAAATAAAATAGCGATCGCTCACGGCCCAGTCAGTCGTCCCACTGGTAGAGGTGTGTATTTCTATGACCCAGATGGCTTTATGATTGAAATTCGTTGCGATCCAGAAGCTAGCTAATTCAGGAGTAATCACAAAATATCTCTTATGAGCGCGAAACTCACGCAAATATTCAAAGTAATTGAAGACACAATTACCAAACCGCCGATTCCCCACGAACCATACAAACAATCATTAAAGGCCTGGGCGATGTATTGTCTGCGGGACAGAGGTTTTAAGGTTGTTTATGCCCAAAATGCCGACTTTGCTATTGAAACTAAAGGTGAAGAAAAACTCTATTTTAAAGTTTCCAATAGCGATGATGATTTAGATAATTCTATTAGCTGGATAGTTTGGGATAGTACAACCAAAACCGCGACTTTTGTACCTCAAAATATATAGCGATTCTAAATAATTTGTGAAATATTACTTTGGATTGTTGAATGTTGACAGTTGACAGTTAACCGTCAACATTCAACAGTGAACAAACTTAACAAACAACTGTGCAATTTAAAAGCCCAGTAGCTTATTTTATTATGACTTGCTGGATATTTATTTCGCCAACAAATCACTACCATTGGGTTTTTCAAACACCATTAAATGCTGTTGAGGTAACAAATTTTTAGTTTCGCGCCAAACTAAACCAACAGCTTGCATTTCTTTGCGGGCTTGTTTTTGAGTCATTTTATGCAGAGGTTTAATCATGATAAAAGGATTTTCACCCCGATACTCAACTAATACTACCCTCCCTCCAGGTTTCAGTGCTTTGACAATTTTTTGCATCACTTCTTGGGGATATGCCAATTCATGATATGCATCTACCATTAATGCCAAATCAATACTTTCAGATGGTAAATTTGGGTCAGTGAGAGTTGCTAAAACAGGCTCAACATTGGTAATATTTTTCTCTTGTTTGAACAATTCAATAATTTCTAACATTTCTGGCTGAACATCAACAGCCAACACTTTGCCTTTTGTTAACAGTGGCGCGATGCGAAAACTTAAATAACCAGTACCAGCACCAATATCTGCTACCACATTGTCAGGTTTCAGGTTCAGGATGCTAACGATTTTACTTGGCTGTTCTTCCACTTCTCGCTTCGGTCTTTCTAGCCAACCGGCACCGGTGTATCCCATAACTTTGGCAATTTCTCGCCCCATGTAATATTTGCCGATCCCATCTGGACTATGGATGATATGCTCTTCGTAAACAATGGGTAAAGAGGCGGCTTGTGCTATCAAGGTTGGATTTAGCAACAAGCAACTCAACATCACACCAAGAGTTACTATAAAGTGTAGAAAAATTGACATTTACTTATGACTGATGTGGATAGTTATAAACAGCAACTAAAAGAATTTTATGGTAGTAGAACTACTTATGATCGTGAAGAAGGTACTCGCCATCCTCTAGATGCCAAAATTTTACTTGAATTTGTACCTCTACACTCAGGTCAGAAAATCCTTGATGTGGCCACTGGAACAGGTTTAGTAGCGATACCCGCAGCAAAAAAAGTTGGATCTGAAGGCTATGTCATTGGGATTGACATGACCCCTGGAATGTTGCATCAAGCAAGACAAAAAATTACAGCAAAAAAATTACAAAATATAGAATTGATAGAGGCAGATGCTGAAGATTTCAATTTTAGTGATAGTAGTTTTGATGTTGTCTTTTGCTGTGAGGCGATTGTACTTTTTCCTGATATCCTCGCTGCTTTACAAAAGTGGTATCGCTTCCTAAAAATAGGAGGGTTTGTGGCATTTACTTGTCCTCCCGAAACTGCTTATATGGCCTCTCTTCAGCAAAGAATCTGCGCTAAAGTTTTGGGTGTATCGCTACCACATATCCTTGAACCACTTGGAACTACAGAAAAATGTCGTAAATTGCTCACTCAAGCAGGTTTTAAAGATATCGAAATTAAAATTGAACCATCAGGACGTTATCGGCCTGTAACAGATAACAGATTATCACAGACAATAAATAATATAAATTTTAAAGGTCATCCTTTATTGTCAAAATTATCACCAGAACAATTAAATCAGTTGCAAGTTGAATACAAAGCAGAAATTGAAAAACTAGCAACTGCTCAAGGTATTTGGGAAGACACCACAAAATTCTTTGTTCGCGCTCAAAAATAAGTTGATGAGCTTGGCTACTGAACTGAGAACTCAAGGAAGCATCTCAATTTTGCAAAAATATACAAAAATCATGCAAAAATCCTTTTGAACTCTCTTATCTTTGTGTCCGATTCTGCGGGAAGTCGCTAACGCGTCTATGCGTCCTTTGTGGTTTGTTGATTCAATCTTTGAGGTAAGTTACAATCTCGTAGTTTAATAAACTTGCCCATTTGCAATGCTCCCAAGCTCAAGGCGATCGCTCATCATAATCATACCTTTTGGAATCAAATTTTAATCTTCTAGAGTGATGTGGAAGTAAACACTAACACTCTTTACTGAAAGCTAGCTTTTTCAAAATTTTTTATGCAAAACCTATCCCTAATGTTACTGCCTGTACTAGCTACACAGAAAGGAGCAGGTGCTAGTCTGATTAAACCTCTCGGTCATCACGAACTGCTGTTGGTGCTGGTACAACTGTCGCTGTTGCTTTTAGTAGCGCGGGGATTAGGTGAGTTCATGCGCCGGATTAACCAACCACCCGTTGTTGGAGAATTACTGGCTGGTGTGCTGCTTGGCCCTTCTTTATTTGGTTTGCTTTTTCCAGACTTACAGGCGCATATCTTTCCCAAAAGCCAAGAACAGTCTGATTTACTTTCAGTAATTTCTTGGTTAGGGGTGTTATTTTTGCTGATTGTGACAGGTCTAGAGACAGATCTAAAACTGATTCTGCGTAAAGGTAAAACGGCTTTGCTGATTTCACTCGGTGGAATTATTGTCCCTTTTATCACCGGATTTGGACTAGGCTGGCTATTGCCAGATAGTTTTTTAGCCGACCCAGAAAAGCGACTGGTATTCAGTCTGTTTATCGCCACAGCAATGAGTATTTCAGCAGTACCTGTGATTGCTAAGGTGTTGATGGACTTGAACCTGATTCGCCGTGACATTGGTCAAGTTACCTTAGCAGCCGGTATGACCGACGACACCATTGGCTGGATTTTACTTTCTGTGGTTTCGGGTTTAGCTAGCAGCGGCAAATTTGACTTTGGGACAATTTTCCACTCCGTGAGTGCAGCAGTATTGTTTCTCGGCATTGCCTTTACAATTGGGCGTACCATCGTAGACCAGATTTTGCGCTGGGTTGATGACTACGTTGGCGGCATCGCTGCTAGTATGTCGGTTGTGCTGGTTCTTTCACTCTCCGCAGCAGCATTCACCCACGCATTAGGACTAGAAGCAGCCTTGGGTGCTTTCGTGTTGGGGATTCTGGCGGGACAATCCCGCCGCTTTAGTAGTGAAGCTGGACACATGCTAGAAGTATTCACAGCCAGCTTTTTAGCGCCAATTTTCTTTGCCGCCGCTGGCTTGAAAGTTAACTTGCTAGCCCTATTAGTTCCCCAGACCTTGATATTTGGTTTGATTGTGCTTGCTGTGGCCTGTATTGGTAAATTTACGGGTGCTTATCTTGGTTCTCGTGTAGGGGGGTTGAGCCATTGGGAAGCTTTAGCAATGGGTTCCGGGATGAATGCGCGTGGAGCAATGGAGATTGTTGTTGCCACAATTGGTTTATCTTTGGGAGTCCTCAATCCGCAGATGTACTCAATTATAGTCATGGTGGCGATCGTAACTTCTTTAATGGCTCCAGCACTCTTACGTTTCACCCTGTCGAAGGTGGTTATGGGTGAAGAGGAAGCTCGACGTTTAGAGCAAGAAGAACAGTATAGCCGTAGCTTTATCAAGCGGATACATCGTATTTTAGTGCCGACTAGCGGCGGAAGTAACATCCAACTTGCAGCCCAGTTAGTTGGTTATATGGCTCATCAAAACCAGGTAGAAGTCACAGCTTTATACGCTTTGAGCGACAAGCAGCCCCCAAAGAAAGCACGTCGTACAGCAACCCAAGTGAAAGATACTGCTGCTGAGGAAGCTCTTGCTTGTGTGACTGAGGAAATGCAATTATCTGCTGATACCACCTTACAAATAAAAACGGAGTCTGGGCACAGTAAGGCAGAGGTGATTCTGAATGAAGCAAACAAAAACTATGACTTAATTGTACTGGGAGCTTCTGAACAGATACGCCCTCAAAAAGCATTGTTCAATTTACTTGTTGACCGAGTAGTGCAAGAAGCCCCTTGTGCAACAATGGTGGTGAAGTCGCACCTACCCCAGCCCCAAGGTGAGACATGCAAAATCGCTCAACAACAGCTGAAAAACATTCTTGTGCCAACAGTGGGCACAGAATACAGTAAAAATGCTGTAGAAGTAGCAAGTACCATCGCCGCTCACACTGGGGCAGTAGTCACTATTGTCAACGTGATTAACTTACCACAGGTTGAGTATATTCTTTACGAACAGCGATCGCTAGCTCCAGTAAAGGAAATCGCGGAAGATCTGTTAGAACAGCAAGCAGCAATTGGTCGTAATTTAGGCGCTGATGTCCAAACTTATATCCTTCAAGGAACCAGCCCAGAAAAGGAAATCCTCAAGTTTGCCCAAAGCAAACAGGCTGACTTAATTGTTTTAGGGAGCAATATCCGAATGGTTACGGGTCGTGTTTTCTTCGGTCATAGAGTAGATGCAATTCTCAATAAAGCACACTGTCCAGTAGCTGTGATTACTGGGCCATAGTCTTTTTAACTGCCTAAATCACAAAAGATTCAAATTCCCTGTTATACCATTCTTCACCAATACGCTCAGTAACTAGCGGTTTGACAATAAACTTCGGTGGACTACCATCTAATACATCAATCCGCACGCCAGAGTAAGGCAGTCGCTTTTGTAAATTGTATTTATAGCGACCAATAAAAAGCTTAGAATCAGCAATTTTACGACTGCGATCGCCAGCCATTTCTGCAAAAGTCTCCATCAATTCAGTGCCCTCTTGCCGTTGATACCGGGGGCGATGACCGCTACCACCAGAGATAATGCAATTAATGTGGGAATCCGCAAATCCTGTGTCAGTTGTGCGGAGATATTCCAAACAATGGGCGTGACCGTTTAAAATCAAATCCACTATGGGGCGCTCTTTTATTAAAGAACCAAGAGTTTTAGCCACTTGTTCAAACACCAAGCGCAAACGATGGCGAACCGCTAAGGTTTGTGCCTGATGCCACTTGGTAGCTTCTGTAACATAGGGTGGATGGTGGAAAAAGATTACGCGTCCCCGCACCTCGGAGGTATTCCAAGACTCAATAAGTCTAGTTCGTAACCATTCTAGTTGTTCAAAATCGATGGTAAGTATTTTCTCTGATGCTAGTTGTTTTTCAATATCGATTTTAATTTCATCAATTTGGTCTAATTTAGCACTCAGTTCATCTAGTTTTTCCGCTTCAGTAGGTTTATCAGGATTGAGTCCATCGCATATTTTCAAAATTTGCAATTCTTCTGTATCTATTTCATGACGGCGCTTTTGCAATTCCTGACGGTAAATCTCTCCCTCTTGAGTTGCAGGTAAAGGTGATGGTGTATTAAATGTATTAGAATCCAGTGCGAAAAAGTCGATTCCCCCGTAACGAAACGTATAATAGCGATTGGGTAAACGGGTGAATTTTCCCGGCTCGTAGCGCAAACAGCGTCCTGTGTCAGTTTTAGCAGTGTAGTGTCGATCTAAATGCCGTTCTAACTCTTGGGAAGACATCCCCGCAGTGTAATCCATAAACGCCCGTGCATAGGCATTCCCTTGATAGGAACCATGCCAGCCAATCTCAATATCTTTGTACTTCAACAGCCGACGTAGAGACCATGTTGTACCCGTAAATAAACGGTACAAGAACGGCACATCGTAGTAATCATGATTACCAAGTACTGGCAAGAATGGTAGGTTAAACACCATTTGGTTATAGGAAATGCTTTTGGGGTTGTGGCCACCTACAAGAAATTCCCGATAAGGCTGAATAAAATTTGTTGAGTAATACTCATGAGAACCCACCACATAAATTACATCTCCTGTGTGCAACACAAAACTGCAATCCTCACGGTGAGGAAGCATCAGTTCGGCAACTTTTCGCTGGGGGTGGTGTGGAGAATGGGATTTAGTACCAGAATCACCGATAACCATAAAAGAAAATTCTGGACTATGATTTTTGCCATCGTCGATGGCCAAAGTGGTTTGGTCAATTCCCCGTTGCACAAAACTCGGATGCATCCACCGCACCCGTTCCTTCATCTTCTGAATTTTCACAGGAATCGGTGGATCGAAAATCAAATTCATGGCTGATAACTCGTGAAAGCCTAACGCACAAGCTGATTGTAACGGAATAATAAGGAGTGTTGATTGTTGACTGTTGACTGTTGATTGGGTACTGAGAAGATATTTCTAAATATTTATTTACTATTACCTAGTTGCTAGACCTTATTTTTCAGTCAACAGTTAACACTCAACAGTCAGGGCAAATTTTCTCGCAATAATGCTCGAAACCCTGCTTGTTGAAAATGCTCGTCAGCAGTTAAGGCCTCGGTAATTCCGCTATATTCCATGACAATAAAAGATATGCAATCGCCAAATCCCCATTCTTTCTCAGTGCGATCGCAATAAAGTTGAAAAGCACGTTCGTAGATTTCTTGGGAAAGGGGGACAATTTCGACTTTCGAGTCTGCTACCAAAGAATTCAATAATATAATCGCTGCCTGACGATAAGGTAGCTGGCATAGGGCATTGCCAATTTCCAACATCACAGCTTGTGTTGTCACTAAACGAGTTTCTGCCGCTTGTAACATTTTAGCGAGATGTAAAGCTCGGTGATGCAAGCGATCGCTTGGTGCAGATAAGGCAATAGCAAATGATGTATCCAGAAAAACTTCAGAATGCATGAAAAGTTTATTTAGCGTATAAATACTTGTCTATATTGGCAGACCAATCACTTGGCCCTTGCAGACTAAGCGATGGTGCTGTTTGCAAAAATGATACTGTTTCATGTTCGCTGGGCGGTAAAATTTCAATACTGATTCGCACGCGGGTATTAGTTGGCAGCACGATGGGTTCAGACGGATAAAACACTTTGCCATTAAATATGGCTGTAATTTTTTCTACCATTTCCTCAAAAAATTCTTTTAGTCTATCCTAAGCTGGTTGCGGGAATACGGGTAGGTTAAGTTGGGCATTGGGTATGTTGACAGTTGACAGTTGACAGTTGACAGGGGATTTATTATTCTCCCCTACCCCCCCTGCCCATCTCCCTTGTCCCCCTTGTCTGCCTCATCTCCCCATGCCCAATGCCCCATGCCCCATGCCCTATTCCCAACCTCAACCAATAATCTCCCTGCGTAAGTTCCGAATAATTGAGATTTCATCCCTCAAAGGAAAGAGTTTGCACCCCTTAGCCTGTTGTAAAATAGACTAAAGAAGGATTCGGGGGGCCATTTAACTGGTCAGAAACGCCTATAGAGACTATCTTTGGAAATCTCCAAGGTCTAAAGACCAGCCAGCTGAAACAACTACAGCGGCTTTATCACCAGCGCATACCAGGCGATCGCATCACCACGTCTGAATTTTCCCAGCGTCTGGCAGCAATCAGTACAGAACTCAATCACCCTGTGTGTGCCTATCTCAACCGTCGCGGACAAGTGATTCGTGTTGGGGTAGGCACGCCGCGTCAAACGCAAATTCCACCTTTGGAATTACCTCGTTATGGCGCAGAACGACTCAGTGGTATTCGTTGTATCGCCACTCATCTTAAGTCTGAACCGCCCAATGAAGCGGCACTCACGGCTATGGCACTACAACGTTTAGATGCTTTGGTAGTGCTAAATATTACCGGAACAGGATTTACCCGGCGGGGAGGCGGCGCTACTGGCTACGTCAAAGAAGCTTATTTGGCTCATCTGACGCCGCAACAAGACTCGCGGACTTTGATTACAAGTCCTGCTGGCTTCAACATAGAACACAAGCAAGTCCAATCTCCGAGTTGGAATATATCGCCTCCTCTGGATTTGGAAGAACTGGCACAGCAGGATTTAATCGACTTGGTGGAAAATCTGGAAGCCGAATTCCAGCGAGAATTTGTCGCCCAAGAAGTAGATGCTGACCACGATCGCGTGTTAATTGTGGGGTTAATGACTGATGAAATGACCCCCCAACAATTCCAAGACACCCTAGCGGAATTGGCTCGTTTAGTTGACACCGCTGGGGGAGATGTATTACAGACAATACAACAAAAGCGATCGCGCATTCATCCCCAAACAGTAGTCGGCGAAGGCAAAGTCCAAGAAATCGCCCTCACAGCCCAAACACTGGGAGTAAATCTCGTCGTCTTTGACCGCGACCTCTCACCCTCCCAAGTCCGCAACTTAGAAGCGCAAATTGGTGTCCGCGTAGTTGACCGTACCGAAGTAATTTTAGATATCTTCGCCCAACGCGCCCAATCCCGTGCCGGTAAATTGCAAGTAGAACTAGCACAGTTGGAATATATGCAGCCGCGACTAACTGGTAGAGGTCGCGCCATGTCCCGACTCGGTGGTGGTATTGGGACTCGTGGCCCTGGTGAAACTAAACTAGAAACTGAACGACGTGCGATCGGGCAACGGATTTCGCGATTACAAAAAGAAGTTAACCAGTTACAAGCGCATCGTTCGCGCTTACGACAACGACGACAGCATCGAGAAGTTCCTTCAGTAGCTTTGGTTGGTTATACCAATGCTGGTAAATCTACTTTGCTAAATGCTCTGACTAATGCAGAAGTTTATACAGCCGACCAGCTATTTGCCACTCTCGATCCTACTACCCGCCGCCTAGTAATTCCTCATGGCGAAACTGATGAACCTCAA
Source organism: Nostoc linckia z4 (assembly GCF_002608075.1). GTDB lineage: Bacteria > Cyanobacteriota > Cyanobacteriia > Cyanobacteriales > Nostocaceae > Nostoc > Nostoc linckia. Next base: position 176,648 of record NZ_LAHA01000003.1, on the reverse strand, counting down.
GAAATTCTGATTACAGATACAGTGGGATTCATACACGAACTACCTCCATCCTTAATGGATGCCTTCCGCGCCACTTTGGAGGAAGTTACAGAAGCCGATGCCCTACTGCATTTAGTAGATTTATCTCATCCAGCTTGGTTGCGTCATATTCGTTCGGTTAGGGAAATTCTCGCACAAATGCCAGTCACTCCCGGCCCGGCGCTGGTTGTTTTTAATAAAATCGATCGAGCCACTAGTGAGACACTGGCTTTGGCTAGAGAAGAGTTTCCTTTGGCGGTGTTTATTTCTGCTAGTCAGAGGTTGGGATTAGAAACTTTACGTCAGCGCCTTGGGCAACTGATTGAATATGCGGTTGATTGTGGATAAATACTGAAATCAAATAAGTTTTTAATTATCAAATCACCCAGTATTATTACTGGGTGATTTTATTATGTGAAGAGAAAAATGAAGTCTTTTTGAATATGAGTCTTGTATTGTGGACAACTTAAAATCCAGTATTTAGAGTGGGAGAAGGCTTTTCACTCGGTGCATCTGATTATACATGGATAGCAAGCAGCAAATTCCCATAACTACCAACAAAGTCTTACCATTTCGTTTTCCAAAACATTGATTAACATGAAACATTTATTTTCCACCGCAGCAATACCTTCGTTTTTAGCTGCTACTGCCGTTGTGATATCGTCTTCTGCCTTTTCCCCAGCTAATGCCGCTTCGATGAGTTTTACTATTAACGACTTCACCGGCGCGGATACTAGGGTAAAATTTACCTTAGATGATGCAGCAGCAGGGTCAGGCAAAATTCAGTTTAAAGTAGATTATTTATCTACTGGCAGTAACACAATTGCTGACATTCGCGGTATTTTCTTCAACATTAAAGATGACTCACTCCTCAGTGGTCTCAAAGTAGTCGGTACAGATATAACAGCCAGCAAATTTGGCCCTGCTGGAACAATTAACTCCATTGGTAGCGGTAGTAACAATTTAAATGGTGGTGGCGGCTTCTTTGATGCCGGGGTAGAAATTGGTCAAGAAGGTATCGGTCAAGGAAAAGGTGACATTCAGTCTACGATCTTTACCCTATCCCATACTTCCCAAGCTTTAACATTGGCTCAATTTTCTGAGCAAGACTTTGGGGTGCGGTTAATGAGCGTCGGTTCTGGAAACAATCGCAACGGAAGTAGCAAGCTCAAAGGACAAGCCCCTTACTACACTCCTCCCCCACCTCCACCAAAAAAAGTACCTGAACCTAGTACAGTAGCTGCCCTTGGGCTATTTGCTCTGGGTGCGCTGAAAGTAGCAAAGAAAAAAACTTTAGCGCCAACTTCAATAGCAGTTTCCTAAAAACTGCATAATGACACACCAGTTATATTCCCTAAGAGAATACAATGTCTAGTTATTCTTTTAGTAGAATCGGGTGTGTCTTTTTTAATCTTATAGATTTCTTGATTCATCAGATACTCAAATATACTTTTAGTAATTCATATATATTAATGATTTTGACATCAACATTATCTCAGCCGAAAGCCTAAAGTTATTATTTTCTGACTAACTTTTATTGTTGCGAAACCAGTTAGCTATTTCTCAAAATCAAATCAAAACAAAATGGGGCAGCTACACTCCATAACAAAGTTCTAAAATTAAGGAGTATTAAATCATTTTGAGGACTTTATGGCTGCAAAAGTAGAAATTTACACTTGGAGGACTTGCCCATTTTGCATCCGTGCTAAAAATCTGCTGAGAAACAAGGGAGTTGAATTTATCGAATACAGCATTGACGGAGATGAGGCAGCCAGAAATAAAATGGCTCAAAGAGCAAATGGACGCCGTTCTTTACCGCAAATTTTCATCAATGACGAGCATGTTGGTGGTTGTGATGATATCCACGCTTTAGATAATCAAGGTAAGCTAGACGAACTACTAACTTCTAGCAATAGCGTTTAGTTCAAAAAATATCGCTCTTTCTGGCGACAAGCCGCTGGACATACACGGCAGTCGCTACAATTCTCGAAAAGTAAGGCAGTGCAAAAGCGCTGTCTATTAAAATATTAGGTTCTAAGCTATGCCCATACATCAATTGGTGAGAACATCAGGAGATAATAGTTGAATAACCATTTAATTTTCTGGTGATTGAGGCAGACAGCGTGAAACTGGCTTTTATCATTGATCCCATCCATCAGCTTGACCCGTGTCATGATACTAGCGTTGCCCTGATGGAAGCAGCGCAAATCCTGGGACACGAAGTTTGGGTGACTCAGACAAATCTGTTGAGTGTGGTCGGGAGCAAAGCTTGGGCTGTCCTACAGCAAGTCGAACTTGTACCGGTGGAATTGGATGAGGGACGCTGGATAGCAGCGAATCCTTGGTATAAGTTGAGCCAACGCTTTTTCGCTTCCTTAGAAACAATGGATGCCGTATTCATGCGGACAGATCCACCGGTCAATGATTCCTACCTGTACGCTACCTATATTCTCGATTACATTGACCAAAATCAAACTTTGGTGATTAATAGTCCTAGCGGTATTCGAGGGGCTAATGAAAAAATGTACGCCCTCCAGTTTACCAAAGCAATTCCAGAAACCATTGTTAGTGCTGATAAGCAGTTTATTAGAGAATTTGTGGCAGCAAAGGGGACTGCGGTTCTCAAACCATTGGGTAACAAAGCTGGGGAAGGAATTTTGATTTTGCAATCAAGCGATCGCAATTTCAACTCCATTATCGAACTCAGTACTCTCCAAGGTAAAGTACCAGTGATGGTGCAGACTTATCTACCACAGGCAAAGGAAGGAGATAAACGAATTATCTTACTCAATGGCGAACCCATAGGTGCCCTGAATCGCCTTTCCAGTGGCACTGACTTTCGCAATAATATGGCCACTGGTGGTACAGTTGCCCAAACCGAAATTACTCCAAGAGAGCATGAAATCTGCACCCAAATAGCTGAACGTTTACGCCAAGAAGGCTTAATTTTTGTGGGTATTGATGTTATCGGTGGCTACCTGACTGAAGTTAACGTCACCAGCCCCACTGGTATTCGTGAGATTGACCGCTTAGATGGTACTCGTCTGGCTCATCAGGTGATTCAATGGATTGAAGAAATTTTAAAAATTAAAAAATAATTTTTATTTGTGTCCTATTCTTAGCAAATATACTGAGTTAGGACACTTGCATAATTTTTTCACGCTACTTAATACCAAATCAAAATTGGCGTATTAAGAAAGGCGACATAACAAGGGTTTGGCAGCATGTATCTGTTGCATTGTTTCTTTCAGTTGGTATAAAATTAAGTAAACATATTTCTTGAGTTAAATAAATTACAATCATAGATGTAGCCATATCTACAAGGAGCAAGGTCTACATACACATCCTGAGTCGAGCGGGTCGTTCTGCTTTTTTGACAAAAGCACAGCTAGACATGGAAATCAGTGGATTCCTGCCCAAGTTGATTTTGTAAGTAGCGTTGAGAAATTTTTCTACCAATTAGCAATATTAGGGATGGCAACGTATTGCTTACCCCTACCTTTGGTAAAACCCTGAAACTAGCAGATTTTATACAACACTCAGCCTGGTCTAAGACTATGAAGTTAATCTCAAATCCAAAATTTCTTAATTCCGTGGTGTACGTCGGTTTTTCAGAAAATCAGGTATGTCTAGTCCCAGTTTTTCTTTTGGTTCTGGAATGGGAGTAGGGCCTGGAGTTGGAGTTGGAGGATTAATTGTGGGTTGTTGTGTTGTTGGTCGCTTGGGAGTATTGGGTGCTACCCGAACATTAGCCACGCTTTGTTGTGGTGCTGTTTGTACTTCACCTGTAAACCCAGTAGCAATCACAGTAATTCTGACCTCGCCTTGGAGTCTGTCATCAATGACAGCGCCAAAAATAATATTAGCGTTGGGATCGACTACTTCATAGATTGCTTCTGCGGCAGCGTTCACTTCATGCAAAGTCAAGTCAGTACCACCAGTAATATTAAAGACTACACCTCTAGCGCCTTCAATGGAGCATTCTAGCAAAGGAGAGGAAATAGCTGCGATCGCCGCTTCTCTGGCTCTAGATTTTCCAGAGCTAACACCGATTCCCATCAATGCCGATCCTGCATCTGCCATTACAGCTCGTACATCCGCAAAGTCAACGTTTACCAATCCGGGGATCGTGATGATATCAGAAATACCTTGCACCCCTTGACGCAGCACATCATCTGCATAACGAAAAGCTTCTTGTACCGGGGTTTGTTCCGGGATCACTTCCAGGAGTTTGTTATTGGGGATAATAATCAGCGTATCTACCCTACTTTTTAGTCCTTCAATACCTTGTTCTGCTTGGCTGGTGCGGCGGCGTCCCTCAAAAACAAATGGACGTGTAACCACGCCAACAGTCAGAGCGCCCATTTCTTTGGCTACTTCGGCCACAATGGGAGCTGCACCTGTTCCAGTACCACCTCCCATACCAGCAGTGATAAATACTAGGTCTGCACCCTCTAAAGCCGTGGCAATTTCATCTCGTGATTCCTCAGCCGCCTTTTGACCAATGGCAGGATTACCACCTGCTCCCAAACCCCGTGTCAGCTTCTGTCCAATTTGTAATCGACTAGGAGCGCCAGCTAGAGTTAGGGCTTGAGCATCAGTATTAATTGACCAAAACTCTACACCAGAGACATCAGACTCGATCATCCGATTAACAGCATTACCACCACCACCACCGACACCAATTACTTTAATATTGGCAACCCGACCGGGGACAATTTCCCCAATGCGGCTGTTTTCAGGAGAAATCTTCTTATTATCGTGATTTTGTCCGAAGTTCAACCCAGAGTTAAAGGGATTGGTGGAGTTAACTGCCAAAGAGAAACCGGGCTGTCCGGTAGATTGGGAATCTTTATAGGTAAGTCCTTGGTTATTATCAAGTGTCATTGGATTTGTGAGAGGTAGATAAACGACTTTTTGGGGTGTTATTCAACTAAGAGTCAACTATAGTTTGACACTGCCATAACATTGTGGCAGTGTTTTTTATTGTTTTCACTACTGCCAAGCCTAACAGAATTCGTTGTGCGAAAATTTACTCTGGGGTACGCTTTTAAAATAGGCGATGGCACAACAAATTCTACAGAAGTAGAATTCCATCTTACGTAGTCAAATATAGCCACACTACTACAGATATGTCTGAACAACAATAATTTCTGCATAATGTTGAATACATTGCAATACCTACATGTATCTAAAAGCCTTCTGTATAACTTCAACCAGATATTAATCTGTTCATTTTCCTCCGTAGATGGCATAACTTGTAAGCACACACTACATTGGATTTTTTTTGCCTTAATAATATTGTTAATAGATTTCACCATTGGGGATGATTGCAATTTAAGACACAAAATTTACATGATACTTACTTATCCTAGAGATGGAAGTAAGGAATAATTTGCTTGTCAGACTATACCTGATTAATTTGTTATTTGGGGAGTCTTAATGGACACTTTGTTGTAGCAATAGTCTAGTATAAGAGACTATGTGAGTTGCACCGACAACAAAAGATCGAAATCTCTCTTGCTACACCCTGTTTGGCCAGTTCCAAAGTGTCTTAAAAAGACTAAAGTCAGAGCATTCTCGGCTTTGCACTTTCATAGCGGCCTCAACCATTTTCAGAGATTGTTCTCTGCTTGTGAGTCAGATTTTAATGGAAAACTCAAACATTTTTCTGCTTTTTGCACTGGGTTTAGTTGCAGAATGTATGGCAGAAAGTGTTTGCACGCTAGATGTCATCACTAGATTGTCTGGCATCTTGCACCCCACTACATAGATATTAGGAGCGCAACTACGGGCTTTTTGACTCACAATGGAGATTTTACGATCGGTCTTTTCATTTTAATTAGAAGTTAATGCCGATTTTCCTGCGGTTTGCGAGAAAGCTAAAAATAATAAATATATTTATCAGCATAAAGCTTCTTAATTTACTAAGAGCGCTGAACATATCAGACAGTCTAAATGTTTCCAGGGATTTTGGGAGTTAATTTGGAATTTTTTTGGTTCATTTGTACTAATGGTAATTCGGGATTTTTCAAATCAATATACTCTATTTCGCCAGAATTGAGTTTTGCTGTTATGTGGCGCATTTGAGCTAGTACCTTGATTTGTTCTGATAATTGCGGCCCTGGAGTGCCAAGATGCACGTTTCCTAATTCTGTTTTTAAAATTAAATTCGTTGGATTTTGGCAATCAATTTCCATCACTTTCACCAGGCTTTGACTGATAGCTTGATGAATTTGATTCCAATAGAGGCAGTATTGTTTTGGCAATCCAATAACTCTGAGATTGGGTAATTTTCTGGTGGGGTTGAGTGATGTATATTTTTCTAAGGGTATCCAAACTCCACTTGCATCTAGTAAGCCAATTGTGACTTTTTTGTTACTAGTGCTTTGATTTTGGACTGTTGGTGTTTGAGTCACCGCCACAGGTACTCGTTCTTGGATGTCAACAATCAACCCAGGAGGAAATAGGCGGCGTCTAACGGTGGCATTGGCAATAGTTGGTTGTTGCTTCAAGGAATTGGCGATGGCCGACGGTTCAATTCGCCACAATGACTGGGGGTAAGACAGCACCAATAGCGATCGAGTTGTTTCATCCGACAGTAATTTATTGCCTGATTTCATCACTATTTGCTTAGAAGCTTTGAGCATCCACATTGGTTGGACTGCCACCCACAGCAATCCACTGGCCAAACTGGTAATGGCAATGGTTCGCCAAATCGCCTGAATAATTTTCATCTGCCTTTGCCGACGTAATTTTTTACGACGCTGGGCTAGATCCGTGCGGGAAACTGATATTATGCCAGCCATTCAAACCCCTTTTTCCTTGCAGTCCAAAATCCTTGACGTATTTGTATCATTAATTAATTTCAGTAAACACTGTCGGCATCTGTTAGCCGTACTCCTCAAGACTTTTTTTATTTTTAGTAACACTTTACAGTAACTAAACAAAAATCGTGGCGCTAGTCATTAGTGGTTATTAAAGTTTCCGGTGTCCATTTTGAACTGACTGTAGTCTTTTTGACAAGTTTTCATCTAACTTTCTTCTCTCAATGATTACGAAATATTAATTGAAATATTTAAAATTTTGTTTTATTGACAAATACAATGTGAAATGATAGATGAAAATTTACTAGATTTATGTATACATTGCTATAATTAATACCAGTCCTACCTCATGAGCTATACAAACTGAAAATCATCTAGTCTAGTAGTTTTTGCGACTTGTTAAGTTTAGGATTAACATTTGTGCTAAGCAAACCAAGAGGACAAAGGCATCAGGGAAAACCCGCGATCTCAAACAGTTTACCTGCCACTTTTTTTCTTTTTGTTCAAGCCAAAGCTAGAGATTGTCAAAACCTCAATAGCAGGTGTAAAAAGGACAGATATGCTTAGCGTTATTAGGGTCAATTAAATCTCTACCATATACTCACAGTTACTCGGTGTAGGCTCGCTAGGAGTACTGTCTGTTGCAAGACACTACCAACTTGCAAACTAAGCGTGTGCCTAAATGTAGGCTAGAGATTACTTGTATAAAAAATACAAATTTAATTGCATCTACACACACATCACAAACCCCTTCGAGTAGGGAACTCTTAAGAGGGAACAGGAAACAGCGATCGAAAACTTTAGTTCTGGGTCTAAAGCCCAATTTAAAAAAGACGTTTTTATCAGACGCAAAGCGCGAGGAAAAACGGCGTCCTTGTCATAATCCCACGCTATGGCGTATGGGTTTCCCTGTTTCCTGTTCTCCCAACACTGTTTTCTCTGAAATAGACCTCAACATACATGAGAATGACATTAAATTTGTCACGTTTTTATAAAGCATGTAATCCTAGCTACACATTAAATGTAAGTAACGTGCTAGATCGGCAGTATTACATAGATTTTGCTGATGTACGTGGTTGCAAGATTGTAGAAGAATTGCAACGGACAATCTGTCGTATTTCCCCTGACGAGCCAACCTGCCAGTTATTTACTGGTCACATTGGCTGCGGTAAATCCACAGAGTTGCAGCGCCTGAAAACAGAACTAGAATTGGCGGGATTTCATGTAGTTTATTTTGAGTCCAGTCAAGATTTAGACATGGCGGATATTGATGTCAGCGATATTTTGCTGAGTGTAGCGCGTCAAGTCAGTATTAGTTTAGAAGGGATTGGTATCAAACTCAAACCTGGTTACTTTAGCAATTTGTTTAAAGAAGTAGGCGATTTTTTGCAAAGTCCCATAGAAATTTCAGCAGAAGCAGAGTTGTCCTTAGGAATTGCTAAAATTACCGCCAAAACCAAAGATAGCAATCAGCTGCGTAATCAACTGAGGCAATATCTCGAACCACGCACCAACAGTATTTTGCAAGCGATTAACGAAGAAATTTTAGAAAAAGCTGTTAATCAGCTCAAACTGCGCGGTCAAAAAGGACTGGTAGTGATTGTAGATAACTTAGATCGAGTGGATATGCGTCCCTTAGCATCAGGGCGATCGCAACCAGAGTACCTATTTATCGACCGAGGCGAACAGTTACGCCGACTCAAATGCCACCTAGTTTACACAATTCCCCTAGCACTAATTTTTTCTAATGAGTACGAGACACTGAAAAATCGCTTGGGGGGAGGGATTGCCCCCAAAGTATTACCGATGGTGCTGCTGCGACAAAGAGATGGTAGTGATTATGAACCAGGGATGTCATTGGTACGCCAGTTAGTCTTAGCCAGGGCTTTTCCAGAGGTTCCTTTAGATACAAGACTCTCACTCATTACAGAATTATTCGATAACTCCCAAACCTTGGATCGCTTATGTCGCGTTAGCGGCGGCCACATTCGTAACTTATTGGGTTTACTTTATAGCTGTCTGCAACGACAAGATCCGCCGTTTTCTAGCGACTGCTTAGAAGCTGTGATTAAAGACTACCGTGATGATTTGCTATTAGCTATTGATGAATCCCAATGGGAATTATTGTTTGAAGTAGTACAACAGCAGAGAGTTAAAGGCGAGTCTGACTACCAAAGCTTACTACGAAGCATGTATCTGTTTGAATATCGCGATCCTGTGGGGCGCTGGTTTGGTATCAGTCCAGCCTTAGCAGAAACAGAAAAAGTTTTGGCTTGGCAACAAAACCAATAACACTGGCTTGAAAATAGGGTTGACTGGTGACTGGGGACTGAGCAGCTTTGTCCCTCATCTTCCTCATCCCCCAATGCCCAATGCCCAATGCCCAATGCCCCATACCCAATGACCAAAGAAAATCAACATACTTTGCAAAGACTGATTAGAGCGATCGCCCTTTCTGAGGGTCAATTTGCTTTGATTTTAGTCCGGTGTAATTACGGGCAGCTACGGGAGCAAATGTTAGAAAATATTCGCTCCCTGACTCAAGACATCAATATTAGAGAAATCTTTCTCAATCCATCAACTACTTCCTTACACAACACAATAATTTCAGAATTATTTCTGGATAATCCCGTGGTTGTCACAGACTCTTTGCCATCAGCTGTCATGATTTTTGGTATTGAGTCAATTATCGACCTAGAAAACTTACTTACAGGCATCAACCAAGCACGAGATATCTATGCTGCAACTTTTCCATTCCCAGTAGTATTGTGGCTACAAGATGAAGTAGCATCATTGCTTTCCAGATTAGCCCCTGATTTCAAAAGCTGGGCTGCAACCACTATTAAGTTTGAAATGGCAAAAACAGATTTAATTGCTTTAATTAATCAAGAAGCAGAATCTTTATTTGCCAAAGTTTTAGAAGCAGGTGCTGAAACATTTTTATCTAATGCTTCTCTACATTTAGATCCCAAATCCCAACATCGCCACGAAATAGAATCAGCGCGTAACGATTTGCTGCGCTTGTATGGTATTCAATTAACACCAGGATTAGAAGCGAGTCTAGAGTTTGTTTTAGGGCGAGATAAATATGCTAACGATCAAATTAATGGTGCTTTAGCCAATTATCAAAGAAGCCTAGCATTGTGGCAGAAAGAAACAAGAAGAGTAGCACAGTTGGAAAGTGGCAAAGTCCGGAAAATTAGCGAACAATTACTTTTATCCCCTTCATCCTCTTCATCTCCCACCTTGCGGGAAAATAAAATTACATCTTCCTTACCTTTACTAAAACAAGCAATAGTACTATTTCATCTGGGACTATGTTATCGGCGGATGGCAGACTTAAATCACAGTGCTGATAGTAGCTATTGTCAACATGCTCTTTTATGGTTTAAACAGTGCCTAGAAATATTAGAAGAAGTAGAAAGAGAAGATTTAGTTGCGAAATTTATTTCACCTGTTTGTGAAATGCTACAACGTTTACAAGCTTGGGGTGAATTAAAACAATTAGCTCAAAAATCATTACGTCTACACAAAATTTATGGAAATGCCTTACAAATTGCTCAAAATTATGGTTTTTTAGCGAATGTAGCGGCTTATGAATCAAATTGGGTATTGGCTCATGAACTAGCAAATACAGCACTTTCTATCTGTGAAGCAGCAACAGAAGTTTCCCAAAGAGAAGAAAGTTGGTATCTTCTATTATTAGCGCGTACACAGAGGCATTTAGGCGAGTGGGAAGAAGCGATCGATAACTTGGAATGGGCGAAGGTAGTTTGCGAACTGCAACATCAGCCATCACTTTACATAGAAATTTTAGAGGAATTGCGATCGCTTTACTTTTTTGAGCGTCACGACTACACAGAAGCCTTCAAGCTCAAACGGGAAAAAATTCAAATAGAACACCAATATGGCTTTCGCGCCTTCGTTGGTGCTAGTCAATTACAACCACAACGCTCTAAAATTAACCCAGTATTAGAAGCTGATAAAATATCGTTTATTCCTGAGGAAGTCGCCCAGGAAATATCTGCTTCTGGACGACAACAGGATGTTAATCGCTTAATTGAAAGAATTGCTCGCGCTGACTACAAACTCACAGTAATTTATGGACAATCTGGTGTCGGAAAGAGTTCAATTCTCAAAGCTGGTTTAGTACCAGCACTCAGAAGAAAAGCCATCGGCGAACGCATTCCCATACCTATTGTTTTATCTGTTTATACTGATTGGGTGACAGTTTTAGTAAGCAGTATTAACCAAGCTATAGCACACACAGGAATATCCATTAATCTGGACTATACACCTAATATCCTGCTTGAAAATATTCGCTTGGCAACTGAGCGCAATCATACAATAATTCTGATATTCGACCAATTTGAAGAATTTTTCTTTGTTAGCAGTCCTAGCACACAAAGAATAGAATTTTATAAATTTTTTAGTGAATGTTTAAATATTCCCTATGTCAAAATTATTCTTTCATTGCGAGAAGATTATTTACATTATTTATTAGAATTTGAACGCTTGAGTCAGAAAAATACTACTGAAATATATGACTTAGGAGTCATTAATCAAAATATTCTCGACAAAGATATTCGTTACTATTTAGGAAAATTTTCTCGACAGGATGCCAAAGCGATAATTTATAGTCTGACTCAACGTTCTCATTATGAATTGAGTGATGAATTAATTAATCGATTAGTAGAAGATTTAACAGGAGAACTAGACGAAGTACATCCAATTGAATTACAAATAGTCGGCGCTCAACTAGAAATAGAAAACATTACCACACTGGCACAATATAAACTTTGCGGAGGCTGGACAAAATTAGTGGAGCGCTGGCTAGGAGAAGTAATCAAAGATTGCGGTCAGGAAAATGAAAAATTAAGTTGGAAATTATTATTTGAATTAACTGATGAAAAAGGCACGCGACCATTAAAAACTAAAGGCGATTTAGCTGCTGCACTAGCTAATAATCAAGATATCGATACAATATCAAATTTTAACAGAGTTGGCGAACTGATTTTAGAAATATTGGTAGGTTCGGGGCTGGTGTTGCGAGTCAGAGAAGAATTAGGCGATCGCTACCAGTTAGTTCACGATTATTTAGTTGAACCAATTCGCCAAAAAAACAATTATGGAATTGCAGCCGAATTAGAAAAAATCAAGCTAGAAAAAAAGAAAGCAGAAGTAGCTCAAAAACTTAGTCAACAGCAACTCAATTTAATTTTACAAAGACGGTTAAAAGAAGCACGCATAGCAGGCGTAGTGCTGTCAATCATGGGGGGAACGATAGCAGCATTATGGTGGCAAGCTGACATACAGAAAAGAGCAGCAATTAGCCAAACTTTACGAGCTGAACGCAGTGAAACCAACTTAAAAATTAGTGCGATCGCAGCTGCTAGCGAAGCTTTATTTGCTTCTAATAAAGAATTTGATGCCTTATTAGAAAGTTTACGGGCTTGGAGACGACTTGAAAAGGCAGACTTTGTGCAACCAGACACCCGAATGCGGGTAATCACAGCCCTGCAACAAGCGGTTTATGGAGTAACCGAGGTCAACCGCTTAGAAGGGCACACCGATATTGTCTGGGGAATAGCTTTCAGCCCAGATGGCCAGTTACTAGCATCAGGAAGTCGAGATCGGACAGTAAAACTTTGGCGTCCCAATGGAACCTTACTCCAAACCCTCAAAGGTCATAATGACGCGATAACCGCCGTTAGTTTCAGCCCTGATGGGAAAACCCTAGCCTCCGCCAGTCTTGATAAAACAGTGCAAATCTGGCGTCAAAACCCCATTACGGGTGAGTTTTATCCCCAACCATATAAAACTTTAAAAACACATGGAGATTGGGTTTATAGCGTTAATTTCAGTCCTGATGGCGAGTTATTAGCCACCGCCAGTAAGGATGCAACGATCAAACTTTGGCACAAAGACGGTAGCCTCGTAAAAATACTCAGGGGACACGATGGCTGGGTTAACTGGGTAAACTTTAGTCCTGACGGGCAATTCCTCGCCTCAGCAAGTGACGATAAAACAGTAAAAATCTGGCGACGTGATGGTAGCTTGCTTAGAACTTTGCAGGGACATCAACAAGGTGTAACGGTGGTTGCTTTCAGTCCTGACGGGAAATTGTTAGCGTCGGGAGGCCGAGACAAAACAGTAAGACTTTGGCGGCGAGAGGAAAACAACAGTGCTATTAATTTTGTTCTTTACAAAACATTACACCACCATAGCGACACAGTATGGAGTTTAAGCTTTAGTTTTGATGGTCAAAAATTAGCTTCTGGAAGTGAAGACAACACCATAAATCTCTGGAGTATCACTGGCAGCTTACTTAAAACCTTTAAAGGACACAACGATGGCGTTGCTAGTGTAGCTTTCAGTCCCGATAATAAATTGCTGGCTTCGGGAAGTTTTGACAAAAACATCAAACTCTGGAGTTTAGATGCGCCAACACCGTCTATTCTCCAAGGGCATAAAAATCGAGTTTTGAGCGTTGCTTGGAGTCCCAATGGCCAGATGCTAGCTTCTGGTAGTAGCGATCGCACCGTCAAACTTTGGCAAAGAGACACCACCAGTGGTGAAGTCAAAACCAGACTTTATAAAACCTTGGTCGGGCATACAGATAAAGTTCCTAGTGTTAGTTTTGACCCTAGAGGTGAAATGCTAGCTTCCGGAAGTTATGACAAAACTGTGAAACTTTGGCGGCTTGACGGTACTTCAATCGCGACTCTCTACGGACATAGTGATAGCGTTATGAGCGTAAATTTCAGCCCAGATGGCGAGTTTTTGGCATCAGCTAGTAAAGATAAAACGATAAAGATTTGGAATCGTCAAGGCAAGTTACTCAAAACCCTAGTGGGGCATCACGGCTGGGTGAATAGTGTGAGTTTCAGCCCTGATAATCAGTTTTTAGCCTCTGCCAGCGATGACCAAACAGTAAAACTTTGGCGGCGAGATGGCACGTTACTCAAAACTTTTTCGCCCCATGACAGTTGGGTGTTGAGTGTTAGCTTTAGTCCCACTGATGAATTGCTAGCTTCTGCTAGTTGGGACAACACTGTAAAACTTTGGCGACGGGATGGTACATTGCTAAAAACCTTGTTAAAGGGCTACAGCGATAGCGTCAATGCCGTTTCTTTCAGTCCTAATGGGAAATTACTCGCCGCCGCTAGTTGGGACGGTACAGTGAAACTCTGGAGCCGTGAAGGCAAATTAATCAAAAGCCTCAACGGGCATCACGCTCCAGTATTAAGTGTCAGCTTTAGTCCAGATGGTCAAACACTAGCATCAGCTAGTAATGACAATACGATAATTCTCTGGAATTTAAATCTTCATGACTTAGTTGCTCGCGGTTGCCAGTGGGTGGATGATTACCTCAAACATAACCGCAATATAGAACAGCGCGATCGCCATATTTGTGATGGCATACTCTAGGCAAAGGGGCATAGGGCATTGGTTTTTTACGAATGAGTAATGACTCTTGGTGGATTAACTAAAGGAGGGATCGTTTTCCAAAAGCTCAGGGCTATTTCCTTTGGTGTCTTCTTCAGGAAAATTCGCCAAAAAAGCTTGTAATCTCATCCGCTCAATATAAGGCCAGCCTCCCTCAGATTCAATATCTTTCAGCAGTGAGTAGAGTTGGCGACGGTTAACAGGCAAACTCTGTTGAAAAACCCCATCTCGAATTTCTCGGTGTAACTGCTCTAATTTTCGTAGCAAAGACAAAAGAGCTACAGTGTCGCCTTGACAGCTATCAACTGTATCATGAACCACAGTTGCGATCGCTTGCAATTTAGAAAGCAAATTTTCTGAGTCAATAGTTTTGTTGTTGTTCATCCCATCCTTTCCGTGTAAATGAGGTCAACTCAAATTTACCGGAGATTTTTAATTTTCCCTAGTTTGCCGGCTTGATTGATTGGCCTCACTTGACCCAAGTAGACCAACACCCTGTAGAATTTTCCAGAAGTTTTTTCAACTCTTTGCGTCCCCGCGTCCCCGTGTCTTCCACTTTCAACTTCTTCAATCACGACTGAATATAACTAGATTTGTATTTTTGTGAAAAACATTTGCGATCGCTTCTAAAACAGCGCAGTACCGTTTAGCACAGCCTTCACGGGAGCTAGAGGGGATCGGAACATTGTTGCTTGAGACTAGAGTACTTTGATTTTGAGTTAAAAAAAATCGTATGATCTGGCTGATTTACCCATCAAACAATAGGCGTATGTAGTGGCGTCACATACATAACACAGTTCGATGCAGTTTTACAACTTAGATATTAATTTTTGAGATTGAGGTTGACCATGAGGTATCGCGCTTTAATTGTGGCATTCTTGGCTTTATGCCTGGGGCTAATAACTGCTTGTAGTGATGCTCCTACTACTAGTAGTGGTAGGGATGTACTCACTTACGAACAAATTCGAGGCACTGGCTTGGCTAACAAATGCCCTCAACTATCAGAAACAAGTCGTGGTTCTATTCCCCTTGATTCTAGCCAGTCATACACCATCAAAGAACTTTGCTTAGAACCAACTAGTTTCTTCGTCAAAGAAGAACCTGCTAACAAACGCCAAGAAGCAGAATTTGTTGCTGGCAAACTGTTGACTAGATACACTTCCACCATTGACCAGGTACAAGGCGACCTAAAAATCAACTCAGATAATAGCCTGACTTTTGTGGAAACTGATGGTCTTGACTTCCAAGCCATTACCGTGCAACTCCCTGGTGGTGAGCGAGTACCTTTCCTCTTCACCATCAAAAACTTGGTTGCTCAAACCCAACCCAAATTGACCAGTATTAATACCTCCACTGATTTTGAAGGTAGTTTCAAAGTTCCTTCTTACCGTGGTGCTGCTTTCCTAGATCCCAAAGGTCGTGGTGTGGTTAGTGGCTATGATAACGCCGTAGCTCTACCTGCCCAAGCCGATGACGAAGAACTCACCCGTACTAACGTCAAGCGTGCAGAAATTCTCAACGGTAAGATTTCTCTGCAAATAGCCAAGGTGGATAGCGGTAGCGGTGAAATTGCTGGTACTTTCGAGAGCGAACAGCCATCTGATACTGATTTAGGTGCTGGCGAACCTAAAGAAGTTAAGATTCGCGGTATATTCTACGGTCGGGTTGAAACCAAATCATAGCCAAATTCTTTTGAGTTTTGTAACTGATTGGCATTCAGAACTACAATTCTGTCAGCATCAGCTTTCATCACAAGAGTTAACCCCTTACCCCCTTATTTTTTGGAGTAAGTAGGTTTTTACCAAATGGCTATAAATTAACTACAAAAAAGGGCAAAATGCCCTTTTTTTATTAATTGCGTAAATATACATACTCTTTTTTAATTTTTATTTAATAATTTTTGGATAATTAATGAATTTATCGAACTATATATGTAATTTTACTGTGAATTCAAATTTTACTTTTCCAATAAACTTTTTACTTTTTGAATTTTGTTTATAGAAGTCAATTTGAGAATGAATGGAATAAATTAAGTACAATCTCGGTTTGATATTTGGTAATTAATTATATATTTTATTTCTATGTAGTTTTTCAAATCCAACTACAGATCGTACCCAAATTAATTGCAGAATAAATCACAAATCAGAATTTAGGATCGTCTTTGGCTCTGCTCTGGATTCTTAAGTTTTGCTGGATACAAAACTAAATCGAACTTATTTCAGCCATTTAAATATTGCTAAATTGTCAAGTGAATAATGGTAAATTTCTAAAAAATTTTGTTATTTACCATCAATTTACTAGGGCATACAGCACGATATTGTCTTTAATATCATGTGCGATCGCAGCTGAGTTTAAGCGCGAGTTATTAATTCTTTATTTACTCAATAAACCCGGTGCTATGCCTACCACAGTCACCAATGAATTAAAACATGAAATTTGGCAGTTGTTACGAGAATATCAGCAATCTCGCTCTGAAAATGTTCGCAATCAACTGGTAAAACTCAATTTTGGACTTGTGAGAAAAGAAGCTCACTATTGGACAAATCAATGTCATGAAACCTATGATGATTTGCTCCAAGTTGGATGTTTGGGTTTAATTAGGGCTATTGAAAGATTTGAACTTTCCAAGGGACATGCCTTTAGTTCCTATGCTCTTCCCTATATTCGAGGCGAAATTCAACACTATCTGCGAGATAAAGGCGTCACAGTGCGAATTCCTCGCAGATGGTTAGCACTGCAACAACAAGCAATAGGAATTTCACGTTGTTGGCGTGAAACACATAATCGCCAACCAACAGATTCCGAATTAGCAGCAGCACTAAAAATTTCTCCCACCGAATGGCAAGAGATCAAATTAGCATGGGTGAATCGCGCTCCCTTGAGTTTAGATGTGCCAGTCCAAGATGGAGAAGAAGGTTCTACTTGTTTAGGAGAATTAGTTCCAGATCCTCACTATCGCAGCTTTCAATTAGCACAAGAAGACCAACTTCGCTTGCAACAGGCATTGGTTCAGCTAGAAAAACGCACTCGCGATGTCTTGGAATGCGTGTTTTTGCAAGATTTGACACAAAAGCAAGTAGCTGAACATCTGGGCATTAGTGTAGTAACTGTTTCCCGTAGAGTTAAGAAAGGCTTGGATTTGATGAAACAGCTCATGGGTGTAGCAGAGGATTAACTGCCAACAAAGTAAAACCGCAGTTATGCTGGGTTGACGGTAGAAAAAATAACCATTGAAAATCCAAAAATTAGGTTATAACGGGAAAAGACTTTGCCTTGAAGAGAAATTTCAGGCATGTTAATTTCAATTCTTCAATTCTCCAATGGCTTTTGAGAAAGACTCATGGGCAGAAATTTAACAATTACAATTGCAGCTATTTTTAGCTTGGCCATCGCTGGATGTGCTTCTGAAGAAACACCACAAGCCATAGAGCCGACACCAATTCCGAAAATAGCAAAAAAGTCGCAAACAGCGGCTCAATCCTTCAAAAATCCAGTGATACCTGCTAAACAGGTTTCACAAGTTTCTTCTCCTAGTCTGAGCTTAATTCAATCTACTAATCCTACAGAACGGGCACGAATCGTTTTGGTATCAAAAAATCGCACTGACCCCTTTGCCCAAATTTTTGGACAGACGGTTACTGGAGTACCAAAAACATCCATAAGACCTGTTCCTGTATTACCTAAGCTACCTACTGCATCAATCCCAGGGCGAAAACTGCCAACGAGTACCATAGCTTCAAATCAAAAGAAAAATACCGTTGCTGTTGTACCGAAAAAAGCCAATGCTACCTTAACTTCAGTTTTGCCTAAGGTTTTGCCTCAAGTGGTGCCGAACCCAACTTTAGTATCTGTATTGCCACCTGCACCACAACCTGACTTAGCAAGGGCAGTGGTTGTGACTGGTGTAGTTCTCATTACTAAAGAACCCCAGGCAATTATTAAAGTACCGGATGAACCCACGAGTCGTTACGTCCAGGCAGGACAGCGATTAGCAAATGGCGTACTAATTAAACGCATTGAAATGAATGGAGGTTCCAATCCGATTGTGATTTTGGAACAAAATGGCATCGAAGTTGCCAAAATGGTAGGGGAAGGGCCTGTCAACTCAACGCCATCAGCAGCAACCCCATCAGCGGCATCTGCAACTGGCAATCCTATTTTAGGAACAACAGCCCCCCAAAATCCAATTAATGTGGGAGCTTCATAAAAGATGGAAACTAAGGAAACAATTGAATTCCCTGGTTTGCCTTTAGCAGTTTATCGAGAAATCGCGGCGCATTTACGTCAAGTGGAAGGGGTAGAAGTAGATTTAATTCCCCAGTCATCTCAACAGTTTGATTACAATCAAAGCCAAATTGGCGGCTTAGGGATTACGCGCTCAGCAAACTCTACTTTAGAAAGTCAGCAACGAGTTAACCAGATTTTGGCTTACTATCAAAATCGCTATCTGAATCCTATTTGATTTGTGAAAATAGCAAACCTCTGACTCCCGACTTCTCTGAGAAATCGGGAGTCTTGTTATTTGATTTAAGCAGGACTTACGCAGCGAGATTATTTGTTGAGGTCGGGAATAGGGCATTGGGCATTGGGCATAGGGGATTTTTTCTTGCACAATGCCCCATATACAGCCCAAACCCTTAATTTTTCGTTTACCATGCGTAACTTCTATTAACGTGAATTCGACAGATTCCAAAGAAACGCTCTCTGTGGGAACCTCTCCCCGCTTCGGGAAGAGAAACTTGAATAACGCAGGGTGAAAAAGCAACGTTATGATTGTTAATGCATTAATCGAGCTTGAGTTTAACTTTAATTCAATTAATTGCCTTTCTAGAGCAGTCAAAAACCATTGAACTACTTTGAGCTATGGACGCTTGACTGTTGTTTAGGTGCTGATACAACTAAAATCAGCCGTTGTCCAAATTTCCATAAGGATAATCGAAGTGACTAAGACTAATTCAGATTTTCTCATCTCCAGCGATCCGGCGATCGCGGGGTTAATCAACGACGAACTACAGCGTCAGCAAGACCATTTGGAGTTGATTGCTAGTGAAAACTTTACTTCGCCTGCGGTACTGGCAGCTCAAGGTTCAGTACTGACAAATAAATACGCCGAAGGACTGCCTGGTAAACGCTACTATGGCGGTTGTGAGTTTATCGACAAAATTGAGCAACTGGCCATTGACCGTGCTAAACAACTGTTTGGGGCTGCCCATGCCAATGTACAACCTCATTCTGGGGCACAAGCGAATTTTGCTGTATTTCTGACCCTCCTAGAACCAGGGGACAAAATTATGGGGATGGATTTGTCTCATGGCGGACATCTCACCCACGGTTCTCCTGTAAACGTCTCAGGTAAGTGGTTCCAAGTTAGTCATTACGGTGTCAGCAAACAGACAGAACAACTTGACTATGACCAAATTCGGGAGCTGGCGCTAAGGGAGCGTCCTAAGCTGCTGATTTGTGGTTATTCCGCTTATCCCCGTATCATCGATTTTGAAAAATTCCGTAGTATTGCTGATGAAGTCGGCGCTTATTTACTTGCTGATATTGCCCATATCGCTGGTTTAGTTGCTAGTGGTCTTCATCCAGACCCGATTCCTCATTGTCATGTTGTAACAACAACTACCCATAAAACTCTACGCGGCCCTAGAAGTGGTTTAATCTTGACTGGAGATGCAGAACTGGGTAAAAAGCTTGATAAATCAGTTTTTCCTGGCAGCCAGGGCGGGCCATTGGAACATGTGATTGCTGCTAAGGCAGTAGCTTTTGGAGAAGCCCTCAAGCCAGAGTTTAAAACCTATTCTGCCCAAGTGATTGAAAATGCTCGTGCTTTGGCAGAACAATTACAAAATCGCGGCTTAAAGTTAGTATCTGATGGCACTGATAACCATTTAATGCTGGTAGATTTACGTTCTATTGGTATGACCGGTAAGCAAGCCGATCAACTAGTCAGCCGTGTGAATATTACTGCTAACAAAAATACTGTTCCCTTCGATCCGCAGTCGCCATTTGTGACCAGTGGTCTAAGGTTAGGTTCCCCAGCAATGACAACACGGGGCTTAGGAGTAGCAGAGTTTACCGAAATAGCAAATATTATCGCCGATCGCCTGCTTTCTCCAGATTCCGAAGAAGTCGCCCAAGATTGTAAACGCCGGGTGGCTGCATTGTGCGATCGCTTCCCCTTATATCCTCACTTGCAAATTCCAGTACCAGCACTAGTGTGAAATGATAGTTAGGAGTTAAGAGTTAAGAGTGATGAGTTTTAAGTTTTCCACTCCCAACTCATACCAGCCATAGCCTGAGATGATACTTAGAGAGTTAAGAGTGATAAATTTTAACTCCTAACTCCTAACTCCTACCTCCTAACTCCTACCTCCTAACTCCTAACTCCTAACTCTTAACTATTCCTTCCAATGAGTGCAGAAATTATTTGTGTTGGTACAGAATTGCTACTAGGAGACATCCTCAATGGCAATGCTCAATTTTTGGCGCAACAATTAGCCCAGTTAGGTATTCCCCATTATTATCAAACTGTGGTTGGTGATAATCCAGAACGGTTAAAGCAAGTTATAGAAATTGCTATTTCCAGGGCACAAATTCTGATTTTTACTGGTGGTCTTGGCCCCACTCCAGATGACCTCACTTGTGAAACTATCGCCGATTTTTTTCAAGCCCCCTTGGTAGAAGACCCAGAAATTATCGAAGATATAACCAAGAAATTCGCCCAACGTGGTCGAGTAATGTCACCAAGTAACCGCAAGCAGGCTTTAATTCCGCAAGGGGCGGAAATTCTACCCAATCCCACTGGAACTGCACCAGGTATCATTTGGCAACCCCGTCCAGAAATCACGATTTTTACTTTTCCTGGGGTTCCCAGTGAAATGCACCCGATGTGGAAAGAAACAGCCGTTCCCTTTCTCAAAAGTCAAGGTTGGGGTAAGGAAATTATTTACAGCCGCAGTTTAAAGTTTTGGGGTATTGGTGAATCTGCTTTAGCGGAAAAGGTTGCTTCTTATTTAAATTTGCCAAATCCCACCGTAGCCACCTATGCAGGTAAAGGGGAAGTCAGATTGCGAGTTTCTGCAAAAGCAAATTCAGAAGCAGCGGCAGAAGCTTTGATTGCACCTGTGGAAAAACAAATTAAAGAAATCGCTGGGCTGGATTTTTACGGTATCAATGATGATAATCTTGCTTTTGTTGTTGGTGAGTTATTGCGTGGATCAAAAGAAACGCTTTCAGTGGCAGAATCTTGCACTGGTGGTGGACTAGGGCAAATGTTAACAGAGATTTCTGGGAGTTCTGATTACTTTTGGGGTGGAGTCATTTCTTATGACAATTCAGCGAAGGTTAAGTTGCTAGGAGTTCACCAGGAAGATTTAGATAAATTTGGTGCGGTAAGTGCTACCGTTGCAGAACAAATGGCAATTGGAGTTAAAACCCGACTTTCTACAACTTGGGGATTGAGTATCACTGGTATTGCTGGCCCTACTGGGGGAACAGATACTAAACCAGTGGGTTTGGTTTATGTCGGTTTGGCTGGGCCGAAGGATGAAGTGGCAAGTTTTGAGTATCATTTTGGTGCGGCGCGAGGACGTTCTCTGATTCGCCATGTGAGTGCAAATGCAGCGTTGGATAGTTTGCGACGGAGGTTGTTAACAAGGTAGCAACTAATTAATATTTATCATTACCAGCAAAGTGAAGTAATCGCCAAAACTCTGGGATTGCTTCCCTACACTTCGTTTCGGTCGCAATGACAATATCAGCGTTGGGTAAGTCCTATATTTGCTGAATTCAGATTGCTAATTTTTAAAAATTTTAAGATTTATATTATTTTACTAGATAAATAATCCTAGCTCTTTCGTTATGGGCAACTATTCATAAAATGGACATGGAATTTTATGTATTATTTTTGTAGTATAATACGAGAGAGTCAGAATTTAGAGGTCTTAGAGTCACATGGTTATAAGTCTTTATCAGCTTTTTTCTGAACTTACCGCTTTTATTGGTCAACTTTAACAATAAAAAATAAAGACCTTAGTCGTCAAAATTATCCAATTTAATTTTGCACAATTGCAAGCATTAAAGAAATTCGGAATTTTCTTGGAAGAGTATTATATATTACTAAACTACCAGCACATATCATTAACGAAATATTATGCTGTTTAGTCTCAACAACTTGCCCTATTGGATTTTTCTAGGAATGGGAATTTTGCTGTTCTTTTTTATGATAATTTCCGGTGGTGGAGGGGAAGATTTTGATATTGATGCAGATGTGGATGTAGATGCAGATGTAGACGCAGATAGCAATCACGAATTGGGTTTTGGGCAATTCTTGGGATGGGCTGGAATTGGAAAAGCTCCATTAATATTGTTACTGGCTACAGATTTGAGTTTGTGGGGTCTTTTGGGGTGGATGTTGAATGTTTGGATTGGTGGAGTTTCTAATAATATTGGGAGCTTTATCGGCAGCATTATATTATTTGGTTCACTAATTATTAGTTTATTATTGGGAGGATTAATAGCGCAACCAATTGGGAAAATATTTGCCGAATTTGGCGAAGATGTGAGTAGCGATCGCTTAATAGGTTGCATTGGAATTGTCACATCAGCTTATATTCCAACTCAGAATCAGGGCAGAATTGGACAAGTAGATGTGCTAGATGCAAAACGCAATCTTTTAACTATTAGTGCTGTTTTACCAGACTGGGTAACTGTTGCACCACAACGCGGAGAAAGAGTTTTAATTATTGAACATCAAGCACAAATTTACGTAGTTATTGCTAAAGATAGTCACGATGAAGAATACTGGTTAACAAATTCATCTCGAAGGGATTAAATTTATTAAGAGGTAAAAAGATGCTTTTTTGGTTGACTTTTCTTCAGTATTTACCGAGTGTTAAAATCGCTGAAATTCCAGAGATTAAATTGCAACAACAAAAACAAATAACATTAATTGACCAAACACTTCCAGTAAAAGTTATGCCTAGTTTTGCTCAAATCGATGGTGGATTAGTTTTTCCAGCCGTGATTGGTGGCTTAGTTTTGTTACTCTTATTCAGCTTGTTTGCTTACACGCGGGTTTATGTAGTGACACCCAACAACGAAGCTTTCGTCAGGACTGGGGGTCTTTTTATTAAAAAGAAAGCGGTAATTCTCTATGGCGGTTGTATTATTTTACCGGGATTTCATCAGCTAACACGTGTACCTCTGCGAGAAATTTCCATTGATGTGGAACGGACTGGTAAACTTGCAGTCCGGACTAAAGATTATTTACGAGCAGATATCCGCGTAACTTTTTATGTGTGTATTAATGCCTCAGAAGAAGATGTCTTGACAGCAGCCGCTAGACTCTCTCAAAGTGGTACTAAAATTACTCCTGAAGATATCAAAAATGCTTTAGAAAAAAGAGCAGATGACGCAATTAGAGCGGCAGCTAAAACTAAAGAGTTAGCAGAAATTGATTCTGATAAATTGGGTTTTGCTCAAGAAGTTTTGAACTTAGTCGGCCCGGATTTAAAAAAAGTCGGCTTAACTTTAAATAATATTGCCATTTCGGAAATATTAGAAAGTGTTACCTACGATCCAGATAACTTTTTTGATGCCCAAGGCGTGCGTTTGCGAACCGAAATTATTCAGCGTTCGATTCAACAAAAGCGAGAAGTAGAGTTAGCAACCCAAGTAACGATTGAGCAAAAAGAACTGGATGCCGAAAAGCGATCGCTACAAATTGCCCAAGAACAAGAAAGTGCGAAACTAGAGCAAAAATTACAAGTAGAAGCACTCAAAGCACAGCGAGAACGGGAAATTCAAGAATCCAAAGACAGGGAAGCTGCAACAGTACGCAGAACTAAAATTTTACAAGAAAAATCAGTTGAAGAAGAAGAAATTCGCAAAAAATTAGCGGTGCAACAAAGCCAAATTGAAGCTGATATTGCTCTGGAAGAACGCAATAAACAGCTAAAGGTAGTACAAGCACTGCAAAAACAAGAATCCGAACTCGCAGAGATTACACGCCAACAAACTGTAGAATCAGGAAAATTACAGGCACAAGTGCAGATAGTGGAGTCAGAACGACTGGCAAAACTAGCTCAAGAAGATGTGGCCATCGCCATTGCCAATAAAAAACGCGAAAGCTTTGTAGCACAAGCAGAACAAGCCAAAGCAGAAGAATCAGTTAAAACCGCCAGTGAAGTGGAAAAAGCGCAACGCAACCAACGCCTATCAATCATTGCTGCGGAACGAGAAGCGCAAGAAAAAAATATTAGCGATCGCAATGTCGTCGAAATTGATGCTTTCCGCCGTCGTCGCCAAGCTGAAATCGCCCAAGAAGCAGCAGAATTAGAAGCAGAAGCAATTCGCACTTTAGCAGCAGCTAACCGCGATCAAGTTTTAGCCGAAGCCGAAGGTATTCGCGCCAAAATTGCTGCGGAAAATTCCATTAGTAATGCCAATCTCACTGCCAAAATTATTACAACTATTTGGCCAGAATTAGCCGACAAACTACCAGAAATTCTGACTGCCTTAGCACCACAACCAGGAGTTTTAGGAGATACTCGCATTTATTCATTCCCTGGTGCAAATGGCAGCAACGGCAGTCAAGATATTAACAAATTGCTACTATCTACTAGCGGACTTTCCTTAATCAATACCTTACTGGAAGAAGGTAAATTAGGCGAACTCATAGGTCAAATCAATCAGTTAGTGCGTGGTAATAACCAAGTAATAACTAGCACATTAACTCACCCCACCTTAGAAAATCCGTCAATACCAACTGATGGAAAGAATTTGTAATTCGCGCATTATTATGAATTAAACGCTAAAACCCTTGATTTATCCTTGTATAGACTAGCAATTGCAACCTCTCTATAGAACGGATAATTATTGTAGGACTTACGCAAAAACTCTCTGAAACTCTTATTTCTCCGTGGCCTCTGTGTCCTCTGTGGTTGGATTTTCCGTTACCTGTGCGTAAGTCCTGTATTGATATTTCGTTGATTTGAATAATTCACATCAGACGTAATTCATTTTTTTGACACCCCCGTTGTTTTATAAACGGGGGATTCTTCCATCACAAGGAATTCAATGATTTTAACCTCACAATAGATTGAACTTATTTTGCAAGTTGTTCATGTCTTTAGCAGCCATCATCAAGCAGAAATGACTCAAATTGTCATTGCCACCGAAACGGAGTGCAGACAAGCAATCTCAACGTCAGGGGAGATGACTACGCTATCGCTCGCCATGATGAAATTAGGTGATTTTTGCGTAAGTCCTGGGAGTAAAAATATAGTTTCTTTATGTAGAGGATATTCTTTCATTAAGATTTTATAATCCTTGGTAAATATAAATAATAACTTCATTATTTGGCAGTATAAATAGCATTTTGAAGCAGATATAGATTGATAAATTTACTCAAATATTGATTGGAGTATGAGACATAAATCTAGTAATTATGCCCTGTTCTTTTCTGACGGCTAAATCACATAATTGATGCAGAACAAAGAAAAAACAGGAACTCAAAACAGATGTCTTTTAATAAAATTGCTTCTATTATTGCTCTCTCTACAATTGCTTCTATTGGTTATGCTGGTTCAGCACATGCTTTAGGATTTACATATGAAGCTGGATCTTACCGCCAATCTACAGTAACAAATGAAGGTGTTTTTTCTAGCAACGTTAATAGTCCAGGTTATACAACCTTTGATTTTAATAATAGTCAAATACCAGGCAATGACCTAGTAAAATATTCTTTTTCTAAAGGTACTTATTCTACCACAGCTTATTCTGGTCAAACTGGTATTTATTCAGATGTTTGGGCACCTTCTGGCGCTAATGCAGAAGTCAACCAAACTAATTATTTAGCAGTTTTCTCTGATAGCGATACCATCATTGAAGCCCAGGGTAATAATACTTTTAGTTATTTCGGTTTTGATGCAGGGGCTTTAAGTGTAGGCAACACATTGAAATTCTTCAATGGCACTACTTTAATCAGAGAATTGACATACGAAATACTGAATGGAACCGCTACTGTTGGAGCCTCCCAACACGGTGGTCAAAAGAATGGCTTCTTTGAGTTTTTCTCAGAAGGTGCCAATGACAAGTTTAATAAAATTGTCATTTCTCAAACAGAAGGTGGCGGCTTTGAAAGTGATAACCATACATTTCGTGTTGAAAGTGTGCCTGAACCTAGTGTTACTTTAGGTATGCTAGCTGTAGGCGGCTTATTTCTACGCAAACGTAAAAACCAAAAATTACAAGCCGCAAAAGAATCTGCTTGAACAAAAGTTTAGTTTTGGTATAGCAAGGTACTGGGGATTAGGGACTGATGACCTTATAAGACAAAAGTAAAAAATTAAAAGGCACTCATATAGAAAAAGTGCTGGTACTAAGCCCCCAACTTTGTTATGGAACGAAATAAAAACATTTATTTCGAGACCTGGAGAGTGAAGAAATAAGACGTTGATTATAAATCCCCTAAATTTATTTATGGGGATTATTTTTTTACTTTTTACTTTTTAGTATCTCAAGAATACAGGAATCCTATTTGATTTTTGAACAAAATTCTGTACACTTTACTCTTTTATTGAATTCTAGTATTTTGAATGGCGATCGCTATTCAAAATAAATAATACAGATATTATTAGTTTTGATATTTGAGCAAAGCCAAAGACACTTGACTTCCAAAGAAGCAATAGCGTAGCGTTAGCGAGCCTGCGAGCGTCTGACTCCGCCAACGCCAAAAGAGAAAAAACTGGATTTGATGTTATCGTCCGTTGGAGGATCTAACAATGGGGTTTTCTACAGATTCTCGATATTGTTGGACTTCTTCTGTATAAGCAATTGGTAGAACAGCTTCAACGTTTTCATGGGGACGAGGAATAATCACCCAAGATTCTAAGGTACCGCCATAAACATTTTCTGCGGCTTCAACACCAGCAGCCATAGCTGTTTTGACTTCAGAAACATCACCACGAATATTAACTGTAAAGCGAGCGCTACCAACTCGGATGTAACCAACCAGAGTGACTCGACCGGCTTTTACCATAGCGTCTGCTGCTGCTAGCACAGCAGGAAAACCTTTAGTTTCCAGCGATCCGACTGCTTGTAGGGACATTAGTAATCTCCTGTATGAATAAATGATATGTGGCGCGACAAATTAACTGTACGAAGCTTCGCTACAGATTGTGATGGCGAAATTGCCTAGAAAATACGGAAAGGTTCTGATTTTTGAGTGAAATGGATTGGTAATATAGTTTCCACATTTTCCGGGGGATTGGGAACTATATAGTGAGTGATTACTGTTTCAGCCTTTACTTGCTCTCCAGCATCAATACCTTCTGCAACAGCTCTTTTTACTTCAGCAACTTGTCCCCGGACGGCTACTACAAAGCGGCCGCTCTCAGCTAGACCATAATACACCAGCGTGACTGCGGCAGATTTCACCATTGCATCTGCCGCAGCTAAGACACTAGGAAATCCTAAAGTTTCAATTACGCCAACCGCCATCGGCATGGCATTAGCTCCTGAGTCAATAAATAATAAGTGATATTTATTGTACGTGGGTTTAGTCCCAATTTTGACATTTTGGCAAACTTTCTTTAATGGCAGGTGTTGGGGTAGTAGGCAACACAGAGGTATACTATTTGGGATTTTAAATTGAAAATGCCTTTATAGTTTTTGGTTTTATGAATCTATATGTAGCAGTATTTTTACAGTTGAATGATGTTTTATACATTAAAAATATTAATTAATAGTATTAGTCAATGTAATTTTGTAATTTAAAAAAATCGGCGATGTTTAGCAGTGACCTAGTACGATAAACTGATATTTATGTTTCCAAATTTTCTTCCTCAAACAGTTGGGCAGCTAACAGAACCAGCGTCCATAACTCTGGCTCAGAATATTCAAACAACTGCTCTCACTACGCCTTTAACTAATGAACCAATTACCACAGCTTATGTTAAGCAAGGGAGTGGTGGTACTCCGATTTTACTAATTCACGGTTTTGATAGTTCTGTATTAGAATTCCGTCGGCTTTTGCCATTGCTTGCTGGCAATAATGAAACTTGGGCAGTGGATTTGTTGGGTTTTGGCTTTACAGATAGACTATCAGGAATTGCCTATAGCCCGTCTGCAATTAAAATCCATCTTTATGATTTTTGGAAAAGCTTGATTAACCAACCTGTAATTTTGGTGGGTGCTTCAATGGGGGGTGCTACGGCCATTGATTTAGCTTTGAGTTATCCAGAATTAGTGAAGAAGTTAGTGTTAATTGATAGTGCTGGTTTGGCTGGTGGTTCGCCATTAAGTAAATTAATGTTTCCACCATTGGATTATTTAGCAACTCAGTTTTTGAGTAATATGAAAGTGCGCGATCGCATTGCCCGCATTGGATATAAAAATCAAAGTCTTGCCTCTTTGGATGCTTTATATTGCAGTGCATTACACCTACAAATGCCCAATTGGCATCAAGCTTTAATTGCTTTCACTAAAAGTGGTGGTTATAGTGCTTTTAGATTCAAAAAAATATCACAAATTCTGCAACCAACGCTAATTTTATGGGGAGATTCCGATAAAATTTTAGGTATTAAAGATGCCATAAGATTTAAAAGAGCAATTCCCCAAAGTACCCTAATCTGGATTCAAGATTGTGGCCATCTTCCTCACTTAGAACAACCACAAATCACCGCCCAGAATATTTTAAAATTTTCTAGTGAGTGATATTAATGAAAAAGTAAAAAGATAATCTCCATCAATTAATTTAGGAAATTATCTTTTTACTTCTGGGCTTTCTGTTCTCAAGTTAACGCCAATGAGCAACGCGCTTTGCCCTTATGAAGTTGTGTTCTACCCAATCATGAATAACTATAAAAGTGGTCTGATTCTAGCTCTATAGTCCATCAAGGCTCCTTGGCTAACCACAGTCCGTCCATTTCTTCTAGTAGTGGGAATCTGTCCTCTTTGCAGAGCCATGTATAGAGTACTCTGGTCTACACCTAAAAATCTCGCTGCTTGTACGAGTGAAGTACCCTGTTGAAGGATACTCCCTCTTCTTCTGTTCCTAAATGATGAGGGACGTGTCATGGCGAAATGTAAAGAACAACTTAAGAAATCTCAATTTTCTACGAAAAAAATCTAAGAATTAACATTAATTCACAATTAGCCAACATTAAGCAATGCTGTGTCAGAAGAGGACAGCAAAGCTAATTTGATTTTTTTCTAATTAGATCGAGATCTAATTTGATTATAACAAATTATGGAGAAAGAACAGTTTCAGACCCTGCTGCGATTTTTCAAAGCTTTAGCAGACGAAAGCAGATTGAAGATTGTGGGCATTCTGGCGAATCAGGAGTGCAGCGTCGAAGAATTGGCTGTGTTATTGCAACTCAAAGAACCCACAGTATCCCATCATCTAGCAAAACTTAAGGAACTCAATTTAGTGACTATGCGCCCTGAGGGTAATAGTCGCCTGTACCAGTTGGATAGCAACGTTTTGCAAAGCATCAGTAAGCAAATTTTTACACCGGAGCAAATTGCTTCTTTGATTAACGACGTAGATACTGAAGCTTGGGAAAACAAAGTATTGAAAAACTATTTTGATGGCGATGTTTTTGACAACAGCTGTGTCCAACACCTCAAAGAAATCCCTGCTAGCCGCAAAAAGCGCTTGGTAATTCTCAAGTGGTTAGCAAATAGATTTGAAATTGGGATTCAGTATCCAGAGCGCGCAGTCAATGAAATTCTCAAGCGCTACTATCCTGACTACGCCACTCTCAGACGGGAATTGATAGACTACCAGTTGATGCAGCGAGAGAATGGGGTTTATTGGCGTTCCGATTGATCGGTGATGTGGTTGAATTAATTAAAATACGACGGGAGTTGATTGGCTATCAGTTAATGCAGCGAGACAATGGAGTTTATTGGCGTATGACACAGGTGTGGGAACAAGATCGAAGAGCAAGTTTTGTGCCAAGTATTTAGCTTTTAAAGGCTGCTACTTAAACTCCTCGAATTGGAATTGCAATTACAAACTCTGTACCTTGTCCAGGTGATGAAATGCACCGTAAATATCCCCCATGTTTTTCAGTAATAATTTGGTAGCTAATTGATAATCCCATACCAGTTCCTTTACCAACTGGCTTAGTGGTGAAAAAAGGGTCAAATATATGTGACTGGATTGCTTCTGGAATCCCTATACCATTATCTACAATTTGAATAACGACATTTTCATTCATCTGGGCTGAAGAAATGCGAATTATCGGATCTGGACAAAAACCATTTTGAAAAGCCTCTTCTAAAGCATCAATGGCATTTGCCAAAATGTTCATAAATACCTGATTTAATTGTCCTGCAAAGCATTGGATTTTGGGAATTTCACTATACTCTTTAACCACTGTAATTTTAGGGCGAGCGCTTTGGGATTTGAGGCGGTGTTGCAAAATCAACAAAGTGCTGTCAATTCCTTCATGGATATCAGCGTTTTTAAACTCGGCTTCATCCAAACGCGAGAAAATTCTTAAGCTGAGGACAATTTCCCGGATGCGATTGGCTCCAATCTTCATGGAAGTCAACATTTTAGGTAAATCTTCTGTTAAATATTCAATATCAGCTTCTTGTTTAGCATTTTGAATCTCTGGTTCTGGGTAGGGATAATGTTTTTGGTAAAGTTCCAGTAACCACAGTAATTGTTGAGTGTAATCATCAGTGTGCTTAAGATTACCGTAAATGAAGTTCACTGGATTATTGATTTCATGAGCAATACCAGCAACTAAATGTCCCAAAGAAGACATTTTTTCGTTCTGAATTAATTGAGATTGGGTACGTCTAAGTTCCTGTAAAGTGTGCTTGAGATCGATATTTTTTTGTCGCAGTGCTTGAGTTCTTTCTTCTATTTTTTCTTCTAGCGTTCGGCTATATACCTCTAGCTTTTGGTTCGCTTCATATTGTTCTGCTAGCAACCGTTTTACTTGTTGAATTAACTGGTTAAAGGAAATGGCTAATATTCCAACCTCATCTTCACTCGTTACCGGAGCTTGGAGATTAAAATTAGATTCTTGAGTGACTCTTTGTGCAACATGTGTGACGGCTTTGAGGTGATGAGTAATTGTTCGCGCAATTAAAAATCCAACAACTCCTAAAATACTGCTTCCCAACAAAAACAACAGTCCTAAATGTTGCCATAACCTATATTCAGCAACCTCTAGCATCGAGATCGAATACAACACTGTGGTTGTTAAAGACTGACTAGCTCCTGTAAATACGATGCTTTTAGCTAAATAGTTTTTGTTGTCAAGAGTGATTAGTGTAGCAGACAAATTAGGAGGAGGAAGTTGCCAATTTTTACCCTTGGTTGTCAATAAAGTTGTAGCAACTATACGATTTTGTCTATGGATAATCAGGTGTTTGGAGGAACCAGCAGCAATTTTTTGGAGCAGGGTATCGTCTACTAAATTACCAATAATAATTCCTCCCAAGAGTCCTGCTGATGATTTGATTCCATTTGTCACCACTTGGAGAACTTGTTGCTGGCCTTCTACATCTACCAAATCGACTAAATGCGCTCCTTTGCTAGCAGTATTAGTAATGACTTTGTCTAGAAACTTAGTTTGACTCAATGAGTTATTTCGTAAATCTACAAGAACATTGCCTTGAGTATCGATTACCTTAATCCAATCCAATTTCAAAATAGACTTTAACGGTAGTAATATCTGCAAAAGCAAGCCTTGGTTACGCTGTTCAACTGCTTGATTCAGCATATCTCGATTAGCAATTAGCTCGATTTCAGTTTCCAGTGTTTGCTGTTCATACTGAAAATCCCGATCGACTCGTTCTGTAAAACTTTCGATTTGTTGGCGAAAATTTTGATTCAAACTATCCGTGAACCACTGTCCTATCACTACTAAGCCCAGCAGGAATATACTCAGACAAACTGCAAGCAGAGGTAGAACAATTTTTTGGCTGAGCCTCATTCCTCTGAAAAATCTCTGCATGATATATTCAATTTATTTAGTAGGAATAAAGCCATTATTTTTTAGTATTTTTTTACCTTCTGCACTAAAGATAAAATCAATAAAATCCTGAGTGGTCGCTGAAGGCGCTTTTTCCCAGATAATACCTATGTGACGAACCATTTGGTATTCACCGTTAGCAAAGTTTTGCGCTTTGGGAGCAACACCATTAAGATTGAGATGATTGACAGGCAATTTGTTGATGAGGGAAGATGCCAAAGAAAAAGTGCCGATGGAATTAGGAGTACTTTGTAAGGTTTCAATCAATTCTCCTTCTTTGTTCAAAATCACAGCTTTCGTTGTGGTTTTATCGTCTCCCAAATAATATTTTCGCAATAATTTTTTCGCTGACTCATCTTCGGGTCTATCTAACAATAAAATGTTTGCATTAGCACCACCTAATTCTCGCCAATTGGTGATGTCACCTTTGTAAATTGCTTTTAATTGTTCAGTTGATAAATTAATAACATTTTTGACATTTTTATTCGTGGCAACAACTAACAAATCTTGTGCTATTTGCCGATATTGAATTTTACCGTTATCTTCTTCTGGTTTAAGTTGGTGACTGCTACCAGCGATGTCAACAATATCGTTTTTTAACGCTGCGATCGCTCCTTCGGATTGGGTATTAGAAATAAATTCGATTTTGACATTTTGATTTTCAGATTGATAAGCTTGTGCTAAAAGTTTTAAAACAGTTACAGTGGAGCTAGAACCCCCGATTTTAATAACTGTTTTAGCTTGAGAATCAGTTTTTTTAATAACTTGAGAAGAATTTGTTGTTTCAGTCCATTGGATTGAAGTACAACTGCAAAGTGCAAAGAAAATAATTCCGATAATTATTGAGTCAAAAATATTTTTCATAAATGAGTCTTGAAAGATGCAAAACTTGATATGTGGTCTAGGCTCAATACTGGTCGAATTTTGCATTTTTAATTCGGCATTTGGT
Source organism: Nostoc linckia z4 (assembly GCF_002608075.1). Classification (GTDB taxonomy): domain Bacteria; phylum Cyanobacteriota; class Cyanobacteriia; order Cyanobacteriales; family Nostocaceae; genus Nostoc; species Nostoc linckia. The sequence goes on along the minus strand of NZ_LAHA01000003.1, from coordinate 143,397 downwards.
TTAGAAAAAAGGTTAAAGGTTTTTTATTTTCCCTTTACCCTTCCCCTTTTTTCCTTAACCCACAAGTATTTGGTCTAGGCTTTCATAGTTTAATATTCCCGAATATTCATAAAATTTAACAGGTCAGTGGGTAAGCAATGTAAAGACCGCATAAATTATTGATAGGGAGACTTAAACAAATACTTTTACAGGTTTTATGGATGAATAATCGTGAATTACGACATCCCCGATTTTTGTAGGAAGTCGGGGATCTGTCGTTTTCATGAGCAAATATATTTTTACTCCGCAAATTATTTTCCCAAATAAGCTTCGAGAACTTTGGCATTGTTTTGAATTTCTGCTGGCGTACCGTCTGCTAAATTCTGTCCTTCAGCAAGTACCCAAACACGATCGCACAAGGACATAATCACATCCATGTTGTGTTCGATAATCAAAAAGGTCATGCCATCTTGGCGGTTCCAAGCGAGAATGCGATCGCAAATATCATCAATTAATCTGGGATTTACCCCTGCTGCTGGTTCATCCAACAAAATTAACTTGGGATTAGTCATCAGGGCGCGTCCCATTTCCAATAGTTTGCGCTGTCCGCCAGACAAACCACCAGCATAATCATAGGCTTTCTTTGCCAAGCCCACCGACTCTAACAAAAACATTGCTCTCTCTTGGAGTTGCTTTTCTTCCTTGGCGACGATGTGTGGTTGTAATTGCACTTGCCAAAAGTTTTCACCAGTTTGTTTTTGCGCCGCCAACAACATATTTTCTAACACCGACAACCGCGAAAGAGTGCGTGCAACTTGAAAGGTGCGTACTACTCCTTGTTGGGCGATTTGATATGGTTGCAAATTATGAATCGGTTCGCCGTCAAAAATCACTCGTCCTTTATCTGGGCGGATAAAGTTAGAGAGTAAATTAAATAAAGTGGTTTTCCCAGCACCATTGGGGCCAATTAAACCCGTGATGCTGCCTTTAGCAACTTCGATTTTCGCTTCATTAACTGCTTTTATACCGCCAAAGCTTTTACAAAGTCCAGTGGCTGCTAGCAAAGGAAGTGGTGATGATTGGTTATTTACCAAGGGTGAGTTCCTCCTTTTTCCCTAAGATACCTTGAGGACGCCAAATCATCAGTACCATTAAAATTAATCCGATTACCATGATGCGAAATGCACCCAAACGTGCTTCATCAAGGGGGACAATTCTCGGCAAAACTTCTCGCGTGATGGCATCATAAGCAAAGAAAATTACTGCGCCTAAAATAGTGCCGATGTTATTCCCAGAACCGCCCAAAATTACCATAATCCAAGTATCAAAGGTCAGTTGTGGTTGAAAATTATCCGGATATATAGCGCCGAGTTGCCAAGCGAAAAAAGCACCAGCGATACCAGCGATGGCACCTCCCAACATCAGAGATTGTAATTTATACCAAAAGACATTTTTTCCCAATGCTTTGGGAATTTCTTCATCTTCGCGGATAGCTTTGAGAATTCTACCCCAAGGCGATCGCACTAAAATTTCTAAGCGCCAGAATACCAATGCTAAAACTAACAGCAACACGAACATCAAACCTGCTTTGGGGTTGTAATTATACAATCCAATTACCCCAGAAATATAAATTGCTGCTGCCAAAATTGCTAACAAAATTCCCACTACCAAACGCGATGTTAATTCTTGTTTGCTAGTCATCCTTTGACCTAAATCGGTGGTGCGAGATACTTGAGTGGTACGAATCCAGCGCCATAAAGTCAAGAAAGTGACAACCACCACCAACGTTAACACTCCAATCATCACTAATCTTAAAAACAAACTCGGCTGTGTGTCCCAAGGTATGGGATAACTTTGGACACCAAAGGCCCCAGAAACCCAAGAATTTCCTACAGGTAATTCCTGATTATTTACTACTAAACGAATTAATTCTCCTGTACCGATGGTGACAATTGCCAGGTAATCTTCCCGCAAGCGCAGAGTTGCAAAACCAATAATCAAACCCAACAAAGCGGCTACCATTGCTCCAATGACTGCCGATATCAGTAAAGGAACGCCCTTTAAGCTTAACAACACAGTTGTGTATGCTCCCAGCGTCATAAAAGCAACATGACCAAAATTAATTAATCCCGTGAAACCCCACTGTAAATTCAGTCCGAGAGCGAATAAGGCAAAACTGGCTGTAGAAATTGCTAAGAAAATCAGGTATTCAACCATATTAAAAGTTAGGAGACGCGATGAATCGCGTCTGTACAAGAGTCATGAGTCTGTTCAATCTACCATTCAGAAATAGATTTTACAGGCTTTTATTTTAAGTTTGCGTTTTGTGGACTGCGATGGAACCAGCCATTAATTGAGTTTAGTCCTCTTGAGAAGATTTCAAGGCTTTCCCAATCAAAAAATTGGAACTTCTCTTGTGGGGTGGGCGTCTCGCCCGCCCGTAAACAAGGGCGGACAAGATGTCCACCCCACAATATTGGATTTTGATAATTTATTTCAAGGTGAAAGTTGAGCCTCAGAAAGTCAACATTGAGCCTCAGAAGGTGAAATTTTATCTTCCCACACGGTCTTGTACGCTTGATTAGACCGACATAGCACAATCCAATTGAGATAAACCTATTGCCTTACCTCTACAAAGGTGATTTCCAATCCAAAACCCAAAATTGTATTAGCTTGATAGTAATAATGCATTGTCGTTAAGCCTGGGGAAATTTTTGGGAATACTATTTACTGTTAGTGTTTGGTTGTAGGGAAGAATTGACCTATGAATTTGTTGCGACTGAGAATGCATCATTTAATCGAGCAGTTAGCCGACGAGGATCTGCAAAGCATTTGGGACGTTCTTGAAGCTTTACATTGTGACTTTTATATGCTTAAAGCCATACAAAAAGTCAAGCGATCGCAGCAACCGTGGGACATTTTAACCCATGATGAAGCAATACGATTGTTAATGTTTTTCTGATGCAGCAGTGCTTTCAATCTCGTTTTGGTATGCGTAGCTTGCTTGTTTTCAGGAGTAGACAATCCCAAATCCCAAATTTAAAATCCAAAATGGTATAACGCCTAGTGAGTGTGGAAGTGCGCTATGCAAGGTCTTTTTTGCTAGACCTGAAAAATTTAGAACCTGCTGCTTACGAGCGGGTGTATGATTTTGTGTTTACCGAGTTTACCCAAAACTGGCAGTTGAGCGGACTAAAAGAACTACGACAGCTTGATAGTGAAGGGATTTTTCACCGCTTTACTCTAGATAATTATCTGATTGGTATAGAAATTAGGGGTGGAATCGTCAAATTTTTGCGTGTCATCCCTATGCCAGATGTTTAAAGGAAAGAGTTAAGGGAACACTTAAAACTGTAAACTGTATAAGGCTAGGCAGGGATCGCTATTACGTTCCATTAAACTGGTTTTTGAAAAACACTTTATTTGAGATTTCCCTATGGATGCTAGGGCACTTTGGCAACGATACCAAAACTGGTTATATTTCCACGAGGGATTAGGACTGTACTTAGATGTAAGTCGAATGCGGTTCGATGATGCCTTTGTGGAGTCGTTGCGGCCGAAGTTTGACAAGGCGTTTGCGGATATGGCTCAACTGGAGAAGGGAGCGATCGCAAATCCTGATGAAAACCGCATGGTTGGACACTATTGGCTGCGAAATCCTGATTTAGCACCAACTCCAGAACTGACACAAGAAATTGTCCAAACCCTCGAACAAATTGAAGCCTTTGCGGAAAAAGTCCAAACAGGTGCTATTCATCCTCCCAGAGCGAGCCGTTTTACGGATATTATTTCTATTGGTATTGGTGGTTCCGCCCTCGGCCCCCAATTCGTTGCTGAAGCTTTGGCGCTTGATTTCCCGCCCCTGAAAATTCACTTTATTGATAACACCGATCCCGCAGGTATCGATCGCCTCCTCAATCATTTGCGAAACAACCTCGCCAGTACTCTAGTATTGGTAATCTCCAAATCTGGGGGCACACCAGAACCTCGCAACGGCATGATTGAAGTTAAAAAAGCCTACGCCGGTCACAATTTGGACTTTGCTCAATATGCAGTAGCTATTACTAGCCCTGATAGCAACCTCGATAAGGTAGCGAAAGAAGAAGGTTGGTTGGCGAGGTTTCCCATGTACGATTGGGTGGGAGGACGCACCTCAGAAATGTCTGCTGTGGGGCTAGTACCAGCAGCACTGCAAGGCATTGATATCCGTGCCATGCTGCAAGGCGCAAAAGAAATGGATGATGCCACCCGCGTCGCAGATGTCAAGACTAACCCAGCGGCTTTGCTTGCTTTGTCTTGGTACTTTGCTGGCAATGGCAAGGGTGAAAAAGACATGGTTGTTCTACCTTACAAAGACAGCTTATTGTTATTCAGCCGCTATCTGCAACAGCTGGTGATGGAATCCTTGGGCAAGGAAAAAGACTTAGACGGCAACACTGTCTATCAAGGCATCGCCGTTTATGGTAACAAAGGCTCAACAGATCAACATGCTTACGTCCAGCAGTTACGGGAAGGAGTGCCGAATTTCTTTGCTACCTTGATTGAAGTTCTAGAAGATCGTCAAGGGCCATCAGCAGAAATAGATCCAGGAGTCACATCCGGTGATTATCTTTCCGGTTTTCTCCAAGGAAGCCGACAAGCACTTTATGAAAATCAGCGCGATTCAATAACAGTCACTATTCCCCAAGTTAACGCCCGCACTGTAGGCGCATTAATCGCTTTGTATGAGCGTGCTGTTGGTTTATATGCTAGCTTGGTCAACATCAACGCCTACCATCAACCAGGGGTAGAAGCTGGCAAAAAAGCCGCCGCCGGTATTCTGGACTTGCAAACACGAGTAGTAGCAGTGCTACAAAAAGAAAAAGCAGCCCTTTCTTTGGAAGAACTTGCCGAAAAAGCTGGTGCATCAGACCAAGTTGAGGCGATTTACAAGATTTTGCGTCATCTCCATACCAATCAGCGTGGTGTGGTTTTGCAAGGTGATTTTCATAAACCCAGCAGTTTGACGGTTTCTGCTAGCTGATAACTTTAGTGCAGATATCATCAAATTTTAGATTTACAATTTTGGATTTTGGATTAAATATTCAAAATCCAAAGTTGTAAAGAGAATTTTCAATTCTGCATTCTTCAATTATGAATTGCCATTAACTGGTGGTCAAAGTAGCCTCTAGATAAAAAACACTGGCGCAAAAAATAGGAAGTATCGTCTATATCCCGATTCGTAAATATGAAAGCGGAGGGTTTATTCAAATGCCAAAATGATGGCACAAGTCGCCAATTTTGCGTTAGGAATAAACAGATATTTTTCAGTTGTTATTTTATAAACCACAACTCAGATTACTAGACTCTTACACCTGACTCAATAGGCGTTGGTTAAAGTAACTCTTGGGTAAAAAGCAGCGATCGGGTAAGAAAGGATTGTTGATATTTTGAGATAAAAAAGTACCCGGCTTATCTCGATGACAAAATGGCGCTACAATTCCCCAATCTTCTGCCAGCCAAATCCAGTATCCTGTTTCAATCCTGCCATAGTTTGATACTGTCAGAATTTCACCAACACTATTATTAATAGAGACTAATTCAGATGAAGATTTAATTTCAGTTAATAGCCAAGCTAATTCATCTACAGAAAAATAATAACCATTCTCGGCAGCTATGTTGACAAAATTCTGTGGACTTTTAGCAGTTAGCAATTTCTCTTTGAGAGACGGCGTTTTTTGTGCTAAATCAAAAAGATCCCAAATTTGTTTTCTAGTGATTAAAAACCAGGCAAGTTCATCCGCGGTTATATTATAACCATTCTCTGTAGCTAACTTCAGAAATGGCTCAAGACTATCAGTTTCTCCAAGTCGATATTTGAGTACGAAAGTCTGCTCAATCAATGACAAAAAATCAATAATTTTTTGCCATGTAACTCTGTTAAAATTATGATTAGCTTTTATTCTTCCTTTCCAATAATTGTATTTATCCTCTTGAAGAAAAAAGTTCCAAATTTGATAGTACATGACTCATTTTCCTAAGTCTTAAACTTGCTACTCAATTTTTATTAGTGAATACCAGTGTAGTAAGTATAAGAAGACTCATCGACAGTATTTAGTTGATTATTGACTGTAAATGAAAGTACACAGTAACTAAGTATGAATTTTGTGTAAAGTTTATTACTAAAAATCACAAATACTGAGAAAAATTCAAAATAGCGATGCTGAATACAACCATCCCTTGTTGTTAATCATAATACAGCAATTTTCAGGTAAATAAAATACACACGTAGTATCCTACGGTAACGCAAAGCCTACGCCCTTACAATTACCCGTACCTCACAAAGTTACAATTTGTTATATGAAGAAAGTTAAAGCAGCATCAAGAGGTAGAGTAAACTATGGCAATATTATTTCTCCACAAGCAAGCTAGGATTTATTGGCAATTTATTTTAGAGTAATAGCTAAATCACGTAAAAAATAAAAGCGATCGCTCTTCCAATCACTACCTTTAATTCGTCCTAAATAGCCTGTTAATGGTGAAGAAAGTTCTATTAAAATTTCGTGCATTTCGTCTGTTTTTAATGCCTGCGGTGGAAGCGAACCGAAGTAAGCACCATGTAAAGCTTCGACACCAGCAGATTCTGTGCCTGAGTTTTGCAAATAATTTTTGACAAGTTCGATAATGTGCGATCGCAACTTAATCGCTCTCTCCAATTTATCAATATATTCATCAATTTTGTAGTCAATTTGCCCAGGTTGTAGATATTGCTGTAATTCAACTAAATTAATAGCACCTGGGTATTTTGCTTTAAATTCAACGAGCTTTTGTAAAGTCATAGCATTAATAATACTTACTTCCCATTCTTTAGCGGCTTTTAGTGTATCTGGAGATGGATTACCAGGGCCAATTACTAACTTAGCTGAAGTTAATAGTTGAGTTTTACCTAAATGCATCCCACCAAGTTTTAGTAATTCTTCAACAGTTCGACTCGGAATCAGCTTACCCGCCTTACACTCACAAATAATAGGGTAAGGTTTTGAACAATATAAATCTAAGCCTCCAGCACCACCTTTGAAAGCACTTTCAACTTTGAAGCCTAAAAACTCTAGACTTTGACGTGCGATATTTTCAAAATCTGTACCAGCTTGGTAGTTGCTTTTTTTCTCGTCTTGTTCGATACTGCGATCGCCTAATTTTGCAATATCATTTATCCAAGCTAAATTTGCATCGGGTTGCTTAATTAGCTTGTCACTACTCCAACCTAAAAATACTTTGATATCATCGTCTAATTGTTTCGCTGCTGGTTGGCTAATGATTAGAGAAGCGATCGCACTTTGTAATTCTTCAAGTTCAGGATGCAGTGGTGGCTGTAGATTTTCTAATTGATGCTTGCGTTGGGTGAAAGTGCGATCGGTTAAAATTGGGTTGTCTTCAGACACATTTAGCGAAGGACGCAAAGGCAAAAAATGACTATTTTGAGATTGCGAAAGAATATCCAAATAGTCAGATAGCAGATAAACACGTAAGTAAGCCAGAAAAATGTGAGGTCGTTGCCCAAGTGATAGTTGTAATGCTTCTTTTGTCCAGACTGTTAATTGTGACAAAGTATCAAATAGTTCCGGAGAATACATTTTGCACCCTTCACACCTAGCCCAAGCTTTTATCACAACATTATCACAAGGTATTTTGGCTAAAGTTGTTTGAGTAATAGTCAAAAAACTTGAGCGATAATAACGCTGATGAGGTTGTAAGTTAATTGATAAATTGGTTGGATAAAGGGCAAATTGCCGCCCCGGATTAATGAATATTCGAGGTATTACAGCAATCATTCGCCCTTGTATTAATGCTTCAATATCACAAGCTGGTAAGGATAAGGCTGTTTCAAGTAGAACTGATTTACTCATGTTTAATTCAACAACTCACTCAGATCATCTGAGTTATCCATATCTTCTATAGTAGATGGGTTAAGGAAGTCGTTTAATAATTCTTCTCCCTCAATAGTTTCTTCATCTATCTGACCAGAAGGATCGCTCAAAATTTCTAGTAACAAAGGATTTTCACGAGTAAACATTCTGGAAAATTCTAAAATTTGTTCTTCACTTAGTTGATAGTTTGCGCGGTTGTTATAAACAGAACAGAAGTAAATTAATTCTCTAATTTCTTCAATTTTTAAATCCACATGTTCCCCACCAAGCTCTTCTACCAGTTTTTTTAGATAACTGTAAGAATCCCAACTTTTGTAAATCTTATTTGCTTTAGAACGGACTAAACAACCTCGCGTTATATCAAATGTTTTATATTCAATTAAACGCCACATTCCTGCTCCTACTGCTCTTCCATGTGAATACTGTAGAACGGCGACCCCAATTTTGAAAACTTTGTCTTTTTCTTTGCCAATTACTTTAAAGCTTATCCAACCCTGGTTTTTTGACTTTGGTTCAACGTCAGTAATATCTTCGATTATTACTTCCTCTAATTTTTCACCTGTCGAAGTTTCACATTCTAATTTCTGACCTTTCAAACTCTGAAAGCCAAAACGTAAAGCATTGATAATCAGAGAGTTATTTTTTTCATCGAGATAATCTCCACGATCTACCTTACTTTCTCTTTCTAAAGCCAAGTAAAATCTTTGTAATGGATCTTGTGGCAGTATCTCATCATCAACTTTAAAGTTTTCAGCACACCAGTTTAAAGCTTCCCTTACGGTTAGTCCGTTCTTGCCATATTTTCTTAGCTCACTTTCTTCAAATGGGTAAAGCGGGTTATGAGGCTTTAAATTTTTTTCCTCATAAAATTCTCTTAGCCAAAGGGTGACTAAATCGACCATAGAATCGCCACTAAGAGTTTTTAAATCTATTGGTTTTCGTTGCGTGTATTTTGAAACTCGATCGGGAGTTCCACCTGGCATTAGATTTACCTTATTTATCCATGTATCACTCAACATGACTGTGAGAATAACAAGACCTCTACCGAGGGCAGATGGTTCGAGAGTATCATGTAGACGTTTTACTAAATCAGCAATTACCTGTGGGGTTGTCAACCCATCAACATTACAGTTGTTTTCTACATCTATTTCATCAAAGCAGATCACAACGGGGTTATAATAGCTCACTAAATTCAATATTTGCTGAATATTCTTCAGGGCTTCAGATTCCCTATCTTGACTAGCTTTACTAGGATTAGGTAATCCTAATTCGTTAGCATTAGAACTTGCTAATTCATCACCAGACAACCATTTAATTGCAAAAGACGCTTGAGTTTCTGAAAGAGTCCATAAAATAGCCCTCAGAATATAAGGATCTGCATTTGGTTTTGTTTTCAGAACTTCTTTAATCAGCCTGTCCATCAAATTTTTGTTCCTAGCTGACCAGCTTGAACACACTTTGTCAAATCTTTCAACTAGTACCTGAGAGCAAAGACTCGGAAAATTGGAATCTATAGCTTTAAAGCCTTCATTGGCCATTGCAGCAGCCACTTCCTGCCATTGCATTACTCCTTGACTACCAGTGTTACTGAAGCTATCCGCCAAGGTTTGCTGGAACTGGTATTTAACTAGGTTTAAATCCGTATAGTTGTTAACACCTGCATAAACGAACAGAGCCGTTCCATTTGCTCTCAGTTGATGGCGAATGCGACTAAGGATATGAGTTTTACCCACACCCTGTTGAGCTGTAATGGCAATTGATGTCACCTTCTCTTGAGTAGATTGGCTAGTACGCACCAGATCAATTGCTTGAAAAACTGCATCAGAAGCGTGGGCATTTAAAGTTGGCACATCGGGGAATCCTTTTCCCCAGACATCCTGTTCTTTCACTATCCCAGCGTTGATAAACGGGTTATGGTTTCTGATGGCGGTGTTAAGGGCTTCTTTTGGAGAAACAGCTGAACTGTCCATAGTAATTTTGTCTGAGGTAAGGAGCTACATTGAAATTCAAAGAAATTTAGGAATTTAAAAGCTTGGTGTAGTAACGCAATCCACCACCAGGAACTGTTATTGAGTCGTCGCGTTTATCTGGGGTGATGTCTCGCATTTCTCCCGCCATCAGCTGCAAAACATCTTTTTCCTGCATTTCTAGTAGCCACTTGCTGAACTCTGTGCGACTAACCCGATCGCCTATTTCTCTTCTAATGCGGTAAATTGGCACTAAATTATTAAAGTTGTACTCATAGTTCAACTTGTCGTAGACTTCCAACGCTGCTGACTTAAACTCGTCGTAAGAAGCGATCGCCCCAGTTTTCCCATTAACTGTTACACTTGCGCTAGCTACCCCAACATTAATCTGGCTAATCCATTTCACCAACGCATTCGCCACCCAAGTGCCAACAATCGTCCCTTCAAACTTAAAACCATCACTCCTCAAACCCTCACCCAATACCTCTAAACCCTTGGGAGATATCAGAGAATATCCCTTTTTAGAAATAGCGATCGCTCCTTGCTTCTGTAATTCCTCGAATATTCCTTGATAATCTGCTACCTTCTTGGTTTTTGATACAATTCGTTTTGTGAGTAAACCTTTACTTACTTGCTGCTTAATTCCACCCAAATCCCACAAAGCTAAAAGCACGCGAGTTTTACTTTGGATTGTGTTTTTAGTCGTCATATTTAGTGTATTTTTTGACAAATATCATCGTAGTACCTGTATCTTTGTAAATTATTCAGCGATGTAAAAATAACCGAGAAATTGCTGAAAAATTTTATCTTTCAAAACAAAAAATTCATCAAAAATCAACAAGATATTTCGTTGGGATGAAGGGAGTTTCTCTCAAAGGCAAGATGGAATATTCAAGAAACTTGCTCATCATATTAATGAAATGCTTTAGTTGTGCTGTTGTAAATCAGCAGTAAATGTTTTTGTAATTCCAGGTAAACTAACAGGAACTCTAACTCTGTGGCTACAACAGCAAGGCTTTTAGTAAACGTAGGTGATGATGAGATCCGATGATTACAATATTTAAAGAACGTAAAGTAGTTTCACGTTTGCTGGCTGTATTGCTCTCGGCATTGCTAACAGTGCCATTGCTGAGTAGCTGCGGAGGCGGTTCCCGGAGTGCCAATGTACCACCACCTGTGGATGATACTGTTGGTAGAACAGTGAGCGATCGCAGCGCGCAACCCGAAGTTAAAAAGGGCTTGTCTGGGGGACAAAAAGTGGCGATTTTGGCAGGTGCAGCAGCACTTTACTACCTCTATAACCAGCATAAAAATGCTCCACAAGAAGGAGCGCAAGGTAAATACTATCTTTCCAAAAATGGGCGTGTATACTACCGCGATGCTGAACATCGTGCCCATTGGGTAACTCCACCACCAGAAGGAATTCGAGTACCTGAATCTGAAGCGCGACAGTACCAAGATTTCCAAGGTTATAACGGACGATCCACAGGCCGCGACCTCAGTAACTTAGTTTCATTAGCAGCACCAGGACTTTAGATCGGCAAAGCCTGTTCCGAGAGGATAACGCCGATCGCTCATGTCGGAAACACGAACTTAAATCAGGAGACAAATCATGGTAGATGACTTTTTGCGAAAGGCGAAAGATTTCCTCTTGGGGTCAAACCGGGACGAAGCTGAAATAGATGAATATCGCGATCGCAACGTCCGCCCAGCTAGCGAAGATCCTTACGGCGACCCCGCAGACATCGCATCTTATGGTGATGTTCGTCCAGCCAGCGAAGACCCCTACGGCGACCCCGCAGACATCGCATCTTACGGAGATGTCCGTCCAGCTAGCGAAGACCCCTACGGCGACCCCGCAGATATAGGATCTTACGGCGATGTCCGTCCAGCCAGCGAAGACCCCTATGGCGACCCCGCAGACCAGGATTACCGCCGTTAAAATCAAGCTAATATTTTATGAAACTGCCCACAAATAAAAACTGTGGGCATTTTCATCACTTAACCAGACTTCCAAATCAAAAATCTTTCACTGTTCACAGTCAACGGTCAACAATCAACAGTCATCATTTAGTTAAATTCAAGCAGTTATTTTTATTTCTTGGATTTCCCTAATTGTTAATCAAAATTTCCTGCGATCGCTCAATATTTTTCCGTACAGATTGAGCGGATGTATGCAAAGCTTCTCTTTCTTCATCAGTGAGATTTAATTCCAACACCCTCTCAATTCCACCGCATCCCAAGCGACAGGGAACACCAATTACAACATCTTCTAAACCGTATTCCCCTTGCAGATAAGCCGCCACCGGCAACAATCTCGATTGATTTAATAAAATTGATTCTACCATTACACTAGTAGCCGACGCCGGAGCAAAAAAAGCACCACCAGTCTGCATTAATTCCACAATTTCAGCACCACCATTGCGAGTTCTTTCCACCAAACGTGCAATTATAGTTGCATCCAACAATTCCGTGATGGGAATGCCGTTAACAGTCGCATAACGAGACAAAGGCACCATTAAATCGCCGTGGCTACCCAATACCATTGCTTTGACATCAGCCGGTAAAACCCCTAATTCGAGGGCAATGAAAGTTTCAAACCGCGCAGAATCCAACACACCAGCCATACCCATAATTCGACTGCGTGGTAAACCAGTTGCTTCCCAAGCCAAATAAGTCATCACATCCAAAGGATTGGTAACGACAATAAAAATAGCATTGGGAGAGTGAGCGATCGCATTTTTTGACGCTTCCACTACAATCTTGGCATTAGTTTTCAGCAAATCATCCCGACTCATACCAGGTTTTCGGGGAATTCCTGCGGTAATCACCACAATTTGCGAACCAGATGTATCAGCATAATTATTTGTGCCAATAATCTGACGATTATGTAATTCAATTCCCCTAGCTTCAACCAAATCCAATGCTAGACCTTGGGGCATTCCCGCAATGATATCCAGCAAAACCACATCCGCTAGGTTTTTCTCCGCAATCCGTTGGGCTAAAGTACTGCCAACCCTACCCGCACCAACAATAGTGACACGGGGTAAATTACACAAAATTGGCGAGTTAGAAGAAAAAGACATAAATTAAAGAAGAATACAGAATTCAGAATTCAGAATTCAGAATCAATTAGTTGGGAGTAGTACCCACCACTAATTCTAGACCACCAAATTTTAAATTTTGTAGGTAAGTAGATAGTCATGATTAAATCTAAGATGTCATTGCGAGCGAAGCGAAGCAATCCCAGAGACTTTGCGATTGCTTCGCTTCGCTCGCAATGACAGAACATATTATATTTATTTATGTCCATCTACTTAACTTAAACTTCTTTATTCATCCACCAGTCAGAAAAAATTCAGAATCCAGAAGACATAATAAATAGTTAATTTTGACTCCTGAATTCAGAATTCTGAATTCTTTTTTCTTATTTAAACTCTTCAAGTTGATCTACACGTAACCAAATATTTGGTGTTGGCACTTTCCCAAACTTCACAAGTGCATAATCACCCTTAAGGTCTACAACTTCGCCCTTAGAATCAAATAAATAGGGAGGAAAACGAGTATCACTAGCTTTTGCTTCCAGACTGTTCTCCAATTTCTCGCGCACAGCACGAACCATATCCCCTTTTTTGACTGCCATGAATTCCCCTCTCAAAGAATGTAACTTGTTTTATCTGCATTTTACGAGACTTAGAACTCATAAGTCATTAGGCATGGGGCATTGGGCATTGGGCATTGGGCATKGGGCATTGGGCATKGGGCATTGGGCATGGGGTAAGGRGGAAAGGTTWAATTTATCYCTTTACCCTTTCCCCTTTACCCTTTCCCCTTTMCCCTTTMCCCTTTCCCCTTTCCCCTTTCCCCTACCTCCCCATCTCCCCATCTCCCCACTCCCTACCCCCTTTGACACTGGGGACAAAAGTGACTCGATCGCCCAGCTAGTTTAATCCGCATAATCGGTGTATCGCAAATTCGACAAAGTTCTCCGGCGCGGTTATAAACCCAAGCTACGCCTCCGTAGTTGCCATTAACGCCCTTAACATTGAGAAAATTACTAAAAGTCGTACCACCAGCTTCAATACTGGTTTCTAAAACTTGAATTATCGCTGTTCGTAAATTCTCGATTTGCTTTAGCTGCAAATCAGTACACAATGTTTCAGGTAAAATTCGACTTTTAAATAGTGCTTCATCGGCGTAAATATTACCTAATCCCGCCACCACCGACTGATCCAATAGCGCAGTCTTAATGGGACGGCGACGCTTTTGGAGTTTCCCTGCTAGATACTCAACGGTGAATTCATCGGCAAATGGGTCGGCTGCCAATTTTGCCAAACCTGTGATGACGCTTTCCACAGGAACACCAGGGGGAACCCACCACATTTGTCCAAAGGTGCGCTGATCCACAAATCGTAATTCTTGGCGATCGCCAAAGAATAATCTAACTCGCGTGTGCTTGTGTAATGGTTCATCTCGATCCACCCACAGTAGTTGACCAGTCATTCGCAAATGAACCCCTAGCCAAGCGATGGGGGGAGACGCGGAGAGTGGGAGACGCAATGAGGCGGGGAAAGAATTCTCCGTGTCCCCGTGTCCCCGTGTCCCCGTGTCCTTTTCTACGGGTGTGAGTTCAGCTACGAGATACTTGCCGCGACGATGCCAAATAGCGATGGCATTATTTTTGATTCCATCAATAAACTCACCGACAGAAAACGGGTAGGCGATGGTGCGATCGAGCAGCACATCTCCACCCGTAATTTTTTGGTTGAGGGTCAATTGATTTAGACCCCTTCGGACTGTTTCAACTTCAGGCAATTCAGGCATTCAAGCTGATTAAGCAAGCAAATATTAGTGTATTTGGGGAGTTAAGCAAACCAAGATGACACAGTATGTAAACATCCGTAGGTGGCTTTACCATACTACTCTAACCAGAAACCGTAAATACCCGCAGGGCGGCTTCTTATAGATTAGGATAGGCTAAGAGCAAGGATGAAAGAACTGAAAGTTTCATATTTCAGATTTCATACTTGAGACTTCCCTTCATCATCCCATTAAGCAATCCCCTTGTGGATTTGTTGCTTATTTTTTCGCTTTAGGCTTTGGTGCTTCGACTTCTAATAGTTCGTCTTCTGCGAAGTTGTTGGTATTGATACCGGAGTAGTTGACCTTTTCAAAACGGACAATTACTGGGTATTTGATGCCGCTTTGATCGATAGAAGCCACGGTTCCTACATCTTGAAACCAGTAGGATTCAGGGCGGAGAATACGTACCTTAGAGCCACGTTGAACCATGATTACTTTCCCTTTTTATGATCGATTGCCAATTTTAGAGGGCTAATTGATTTCACTCTACAACCTGAAGGTCGCAGCAAGAGCCTTTGTTAAGTTATTTGTCTGAATTAGGTTGTAGGGTATGGGGGATGGGGCATGGGGCATGGGGAGGTAGGAGACGAGGGGGACAAGGGAGACAAGGAAGACAAGGGAGAAAAATTGCTACCTAGTCTCCCCCATCTCCCTCATCTCCCCCATCTCCCCACCTCCCCACCCCAATCCAAAACAGTGTTTAAACCTTCTTGACAAAGTTGTCGTTATAACGTACCTTCGTTCGCAAACAGTATTTTTGCATAAGCTTATGTTTTACTCAATACGAACACATTTCCCTCGTTACCTCTACCGATTCGCAAATCGTTATCTATATAAGTAATATCTAACCAGCCTTCCTGTCGATTGTTGTTGATAGCATAATCAATTGCCGGAAATTTTTTACCTGCTTCAATTTGTTGGATAAAAGTTGCCGGAGAATTGTATTCTATTAAACGTTGTAAGCCAATAATAGAGCGCTCAAATTTTACTTGGACGCGTCGATGTGAAACTGGCTCAAATTTTGCAGCAACACTGACTAAACCTTCTAAATAAGGAAAGCCGTAGATTTCTGCAATGTTGTAAACTCTGGTAGTTTCTACCCGAATACACTGATAAATTTGACCGAGTTTGCAAAAAGGCAAACGATCTAAGTTCAAAATGCCCTGGCTAGTGGTGTATAGTAATCGCCAATTGCCATCAAGCAATTCCTTTGCTTCTAATGGACGAGGTGTAGGATTATTGTCTTCTAAGTTAGCGATCGCTGCTAAGATAGCCTGTTTCTGTGCTTCAGTCGCCAATAAACCGCGATTTGTACCAGCGATGGCATCAATAAGAGCCGTTTTTCCCAGCATAGTCTGTGACCTCAAAAATCACTTTCTTTTCATCAGCATAAACAAGTTATTCATCACCTATGTGTAAAGCCAAAAAAATTACTAATAACCACTTTCCGTAAACCATAAGCTTATTAAATAAAAATTTCTATCTCAATGCGGATTTATCAACTCAAGGGTTGAAAGGATAACTAAATTAATCCGTGTCAAGTGATAGACTCTAAATGTCAAGTTACGTAAACCTTTTGTTGTCTTCCTCGATATGTTGAACTCTCCATTACGTGAAGAACCTCGTAATCAACGAGCTGGTGTCATCCCCCTGAAGCAAGAATCCTCCCTTCTAGATTGGTTACAAAGTAACGGTCGTCTCATAGCGCGTGACGTTCACGAACCGGATTTTCAAGATGATGAAGAAGAAATAGACTCCCTCATGGGGGTAGAAGATGGAATCGGCGATTACGACCTTGATGATGACGACGATATTGGAATCGCTGAAGACTAATAATTTTGTCTTGGGGAACTTGGTAATATACCTGGTTTCTGGTATTTACTTTTGTAAGTGTGGAGTGAAGGGAAACTTCTGTGGACGCTAAATTATCTCCTGAGCAAGGATTAAACATTTCTGGAATCGCTCTAGCCTCTTTATTAGCCTTAGGGTTAGGCACAACCGCATTTTTCTTGGATTGGCTGGCCAATAGGTTACCCTGGCACGCTATGTCCTTAACGTTGCCATTATTATTGTCTGCGCTGGCTTCAGGTATCGCTGGTTATTTAATAATACCTATACTACAAGCACTGAAAACTGGACAAATCATCCGTGAAGATGGGCCCCAAGCTCATCTTAAAAAAGCAGGGACTCCCACAATGGGCGGCATATTTTTTATCCCTGTAGCTGTGATACTTGCCTGTGTATTGTCTAATTTTGCTACAGAAGTGCTTGCAGTTTCAGCATTAACAATCAGCTACGGGTTGATTGGCTGGCTCGACGATTGGCAAATTCTCCGTCGTAAATCAAATAAAGGTATATCTCCCAGGATGAAGCTGGGTTTACAAATCAGTTTTGCGGTGGTGTTTTGCCTATGGCTGATGTTTAATCAACCTTCTAATATTACAAATATAGCTCTGCCTTGGGTTAGCTTGACACTACCTTTGGGTTTCTTATTCTGGCCTCTGGCAGGTTTTGTGCTAGTTGCAGAAAGTAATGCTACTAATTTAACTGATGGTATTGATGGCTTAGCAGGGGGAACAGTAGCCATCGCGTTTTTAGCCTTAGGCGCTCTCATCGCACCCACAGCACCAGGTTTGATGATTTTCTGTGCTGCATTAAGTGGCGGTTGTTTGGGTTTCTTAGCCCATAATCGGAACCCAGCCCGCGTTTTCATGGGAGATACTGGTTCCCTGGCGCTAGGAGGAGCTTTAGCCGCTGTGGCGCTGTTAACAAATAGCTTAGTAGCCCTGTTCATTCTCAGCGGTATCTTCTTCGTAGAAACTTTATCTGTAATGGCACAAGTAAGTTACTACAAAGCCACCAAAGGCCCCGATGGCAAAGGCAAGCGTCTTTTCAAAATGGCACCGCTACACCATCATTTAGAACTAACAGGCTGGTCAGAATTGCAAGTAGTTGGAGTGTTTTATATCATCGGTGCAATTTTAGCTGTTATTTGTTTAGCGATCGCTCCATTCTAAAAATTGTTGAAAAACTAATTTAAGAAAAAAACCCCGAATCTTCGAGGTTTTTTTATTTGGAATCTGCATTACTCCACAGAACCCCAAAACCAGTTGCCTAAAGCACCGGGTTCCTTTTCAGTGAGAAATTCTCTCTTAGCAGAAACAAACTCTTGTAGCGATGTCTAAGGGCGGGCTACGCCTACGCCTTGATAACACCATCATTCAACTGAGGTAACCCGTCAGAGTCATCAATTTTTTAACGTAAGATAAAACTGGTAGCACAAGGCGAGATTTCATGGCGATAAGATTTATTCTGAGCGACTATGTTGAGGTAGCGATCGCCCAGGCAATTTATGACAAACTCGAAGATGGCACTTTTGCAGGTAAGATTCCTGCTTGTAAAGGAGTTATTGCTTTTGGTGTAACTTTGCGCGAGTGTGAAAATGAGTTGCGTTCCACACTCGAAGACTGGATTCTGCTTGGCTTAAAGCTCGGACATCCTCTACCAGTTATTGATAATATCGATCTAAATCAGGAGCCAACCCTTGAGCCGATGGATACCTTGTAAGCGTCGAGATTTTGTCAATAAATTGCGACAACTTGGCTTTGAAGGGGCTTTTGCTGGGACAAGACATCAGTTTATGGTGTATGGAAAACATCGTCTCACTATTCCCTCTAATGATGAGTATTCTGTACCGCAATTGCGGATGATGATTGGGGAAATTGAGGTGATTTTAGAACGGGAAATCACGCTCCAAGAATGGAATAGCCTTTAAGATTTGCCAAGAAGCGTAGGCGTAGCCCAACCCAGGCATCGCACTTCATCTAGTTTAATGAAATTTAGTCCTATAACCGATGTCTCTTGACTCGCTGCTTTGCGTCTACGCACCCTAGTTTACAATCTAAAAGCGAGCGATCGCTATAGTAAAATGTAGTCATGTTGATTAAAATATTATCTTCCATGTTATGAATATATTTTTAACTCCAGAACTAGAGCAGTTTATCCAATCAACAGTAAAGCAAGGTAGATATTCATCTGCTTCTGAGGTAATTTGCGCCGCCTTGCAACTGCTAGAAGAATGGGAAATAAAGCGTTTAGTGCGATTAGAGGAACTCCGCAAAGAAATTGGTATTGGAATTGAACAATCCGATCGCGGTGATGTGTTTGATGGGGAAGAAGTATTAAGAGAATTACGTGAAGAAATTCAACAAGCGCAGCAGAGTTAAGCATGAGCAGATATGTTTTGAGTGCTGCTGCCAAGCAAGACTTAAAAGATATAAAAAACTATATAAGTCGATTTAATTTAGGTGCAGCTAGTCGTTTTCTTGATGCTAGTGATAAAACTTGTCGAATTTCATTAATAGTTTTGATCGCATCTCATCCTTGCAAAACTTCAGCAGCAGTTAACTGAAGATTAGCAAAAATTGAAGAGACAATCGCACTTTCTCCCTGATAAACTCGCTCATCATAAAATCCCTCAACCCATTCCAAAACTGTCACCTTTTGGGCGATAGGATCGACAATCCAATACTCCGCAATACCCCGCGCTGCATACTCAGAACGCTTGTAACGATAATCCCGATTTTCCTGATTCGGACTCACCCTTACGGGTTCGTCAGTTGCTTCAACGCGGGGAACCCGCGCAACGCACTGACTCACCACCTCAACCACCAACAACGGCGGCGGCATATCCATCAAAATTAGCGATCGTGTAGCAACTTGCATTACCATCGCCAACTCTTCGGAAAACACCACCAAATCAGGAACACGCACCCCTACCATCCGACTATTTACAGCAATTTCTGTTTTCATACTCAAGCGGTAATAGGGAATACCTAATTTAGAAAAATAGATTAATAAAAACGTCGCTATTCGCCGATTTAGCTCACTTTCAAAAGGCATAACAATTAATTCCCCATTCTCCAATTCATATAAAGTATCCGTACCGTCATCAAATTGAAGAAATTCTTCAAAAGTCATTTTTTTAGTACTTGCAACTGTCATAACTATTTCTCCCATAAATCGCTTGTATTAACTATTTTAACAATGCGCCTAATTTCTCCATTCCCTGCTGAATTTCCACCTCAGAACAAAAGCGATCGCCCCCAAAACACCATCATTCCACCTCAGAACACAAAACTTCGAGTCAAAAGGTAGAGCGATCGCCTTTACAACACCATCATTCCACCTCAGAACAAGAACGTTCTCGTTTGGAACAAGAACATTCTCATTTCAAACGAGAACATTCTCACTTGAAACAGGAATGTTCTCACTTGAAACAGGAATGTTCTCACTTGAAACAGGAACATTCTTGTTTGGAACACGAAACTTCGAGTTCAGAACGCGAAACTTGGAGATAGAAGCTTGATTGATGAGGTTGGGAACTTGAATTTTACTGTTGTGAGTTGAGGCGATCGCGCAAATTCGCTAAACCTCTACCAACAGTAACAGTATTTGGATGATTCACCCCTAATCGGCGCTCAAAAATATCTAAAGCTTTCAGGTACAGAGGTTCCGCTTCGCTGTATCTGCCTTGGTCACGGTAGAGTGCCGCTAGGTGTGCTTGCAATTGCTTGGCAAAGGCTTCGTCTTCCTCCATCTGCGTTTCCAGTTCATCCTGGAACTTAGATTGATTCTTGTCTGTGGGATTTTCTTCGGCTCGTTTGAGTATTCCTTCTGTTCCCGCCCCTTGGAATTTCTGCCGAATCGCATTCAGTAGTTGAGCAAGTTGTTGTGAAATCCCTTGTCCTAAAGTTTTTCCGCCTTCCTTCAAAGCTTCTGAGAAAATGAGAGTTGCGATCGCTGCGGCTGTCAGTGATACTGGCTCCATAGGTTTAGCTATAATTACGCGATTATACTTAAATATTCACCAGTCTAAACTCTATTTCCGCATTTGACTTACTAAATGAGCTAGTTCGGGTAAAATCAGTTTTTCCATACCTAACCGCACGGCATTACTGGAACCAGGAAGCGAGAAGATTAATTTATTTTGATAAATACCTGCCACGGCGCGAGAAGCGATCGCCCGCGAGCCAATTTCTTGATAACTTAAAAAACGAAATAACTCACCAAATCCCGGCAAGGTTTTCTCTAATAATTGCTCAATTGCATCATAGGTAGTATCTCTCGGTGCAATACCGGTACCGCCATTGAAAATTACAGCATCCAAATTTGCACTTTTACCCAGATTTTCTATCTGCTGTTGAATCTGTGTTGGTTCATCTTTAATAATCGCATAGGCTCCGACAGCATGGTTAGCAGCAATGAGTAACTGCTGAATTAGCTGACCACTTTTGTCTGTTTTTGCCGTGCGTGTATCGCTGACAGTGACCACAGCACAAATTAGTGTAATTTCAGAGGAGTTTGGGTGGGGTTGTTGTGTCATGGGGAGTGGGGAGTGGGGAGATGGGGGAAAGAGGAAAGGGTAAAGGGTAAAGGGTAAAGGGTAAAGGGATAAATTAAACCTTTCCCCCTTACCCCTTTCCCTTTCACCATGCCCCATGCCCCATACCCCATACCCTATGCCCTATTCATTTTTACTAAGTCCAAGACCGTTTTCATCGCCATACCGCTTCATAAAGCGCATAAAGCGATCCCATTCTTCAGGAGATTTCATAATATAAACTGCTTCTAATCCTTCTGGTCTTCCGTTAATAAATTTAGCCTTAACTTCACGGGTGATGATTTCGCCTTCTTCATCAATTAGGTACATTCCGGTGATGTCGTCGGTACTGCCTTGGTCTAAAATCTTCGGATTTTCAAAAAAAAATGTTGCCGTGCCAGTTTCACCACTGCGCCCTCTCGTCAAACGCACGTCTGGAACTACTTCTTCGTTAACACCCCTAGCAAACTGTATTTTGGCCATGATAAATGAATTTAAACTTTTGCGATCGTTAGTTTAATATTCTCTCATCAATTAGAACTTCACGGTCTAGAGGCGACTACGATTGATGTTTTTCAAGTGTTGAGGGTTGACGGTTGACGGTTGACGGTTGACTAGTGACACTTTGATCGAGACCTCATCCTTAAGAAAGGAGGTTGGACTTATCGGTTAACTGTCATCAATCAACAGTTAACAGTCAAGGTTAAGTTGCTTCTTTTTCAAGTAACAAAGTCACCGGGCCATCGTTTTCAATTGAGACTTCCATCATTGCACCAAATTGGCCAGTTTTGACTTGTAAACCACTGGCTATTAATTTGGTAACAAAACGATTATATAAATCTTCTGCTGATTGGGGGGCGGCTGAGCGGTCAAAAGAAGGGCGGCGACCTTTGCGACAATCACCGTAAAGGGTAAACTGACTGACTACTAATAACTCACCATCAATTTCTTGTACAGATTTTGAAAAGCGTTCGTTTCCTTCTTCATCAGGAAATAGACGCAATTCTAAGCACTTACGCACCATCCAGTCGAGTTCAGCATCGGTATCGGTCTTAGCAATACCTACAAGTAAGTTGAGTCCCCGTCCAATTTTGCCGATGATTTCGCCGTTAACGATAACCTGAGATGATTTAACTCGCTGGATGACAACACGCATAAAAAATTATGAGGTTCAGATGAGATGATAATGCGATCGCTAAATTATCACGCATCTGAGGGAACTCAAAAAATAAACCTTGACTGTTAACTGTCAACCGTCAACAGTCAACAGTATTTGGAAGTCCCTTTATTTGCCAAACCCTTTACCGCGACTATTAGAAGGTAAGCAAACGCAGTTTTCGATTTGAGCAATTAAAGTTTCACGATCCAGATTTTGACCAATCAGCACTAGTTGGTTTTTGGGTTGACCTTGCCAATCATCATCATCCAAGGTGAAGCGTTTACCACAGAGGTGGAAAATATGACGCTTCGGACTTTCATCAAACCACATAATCCCCTTGGCTCGGAAGATGCTTGATGGCAGTTGGTTATCTAAGAAATACTGAAACTTCCTAATAGACAAAGGTTTGTCACTCTGGAAAGAAATGGAAGTGAAGCCATCATTTTCTAAATGGTCTGAGTGATGGTGATGGTGGTGGTCGTGGTCATGGTCGTGATGGTCATGACCGCACGTTGAGTGGTCGTGGTCGTGGTGGTCGTGATGGTCGTGATGGTCGTGTTGATCTGCTGCTGTGTCAAAATATTTATCAGACTCAAACAGACCGACACTGAGAATTAATGGCAGTGGCACTTGCGATCGCGTGGTACGGAGAATTCTTGCTTCTTCTTTAACTTCGTTAATTTTCCTCTCTAATTCATTCAAAGTAGCTTCATCAACCAAATCTGTTTTATTCAGAATAATTACATCACCGTAGGCAATCTGGCTGTATGCTGCTTGGGAATTAAACAAATCTAAGCTGTAATTTGCCGCATCTACAACGGTGATAATTGAATCTAAGCGAGTTAGATCCCGCAATTCTGTACCCAAAAATGTCAGGGCTACTGGTAGTGGATCTGCCAGTCCAGTTGTTTCAACTACTAAGTAATCTAAATTTTCTTGGCGTTCTAAAACTTTGTAAACTGCATCTACTAAATCATTATTAATAGTGCAGCAGATACAACCATTATTTAGTTCCACCATGTTCTCACCAGTGGAAACGATTAGCTCGTTGTCGATGCCGATTTCACCAAACTCATTCACTAAAACAGCGGTCTTTAAACCCTGTTGGTTATTAAGGATATGATTAAGTAAAGTCGTTTTACCACTACCAAGGAAACCCGTGATAATTGTTACTGGCATTCCTTGTTTCGGTGTATCCATTGCCTGAGATTCGGAAGTAGCTGCTGATTGCATAGCGCTGTTATCAAAAAAATCAAAAATAGTAATGTAGCGCAGATAGTCCAGAAAACAAAAGTAGAGACTCGATTCATCGCGTCTGTACAAAAGTCAAAAGTAGAGACGCGTTAATTGCGTCTGTACAAAAGTCACGCATAATTGTATCTTCGGCTTTTGCACCATTTTTAATGGTCTGTTTATTTCTGCCGTGCTGTACTAGCATAGGGATGCTGGACTGTCATCCCAGTTGCTTACTTTATTATTGCGTATCTCTCTATTTCAGCATTAGTTGATTATGACCCTAACCCTATACAATACCCTCACCCGTCGTCAAGAACCGTTTGAAACAGTGGAACCAGGCAAGGTTAAGATGTATTACTGCGGCGTGACGGTATATGATTATTGCCATTTGGGTCATGCCAGAGCTTGCATTGTTTGGGATGTAGTACGTCGATACCTCCAGTTTATCGGCTATGAAGTACGTTATATTCAAAATTTTACTGATATTGATGACAAAATTCTCAATCGAGCCTGTGCTGAGCATTCATCAATGGAAGCCGTAGCCGATCGCTTTATCAAAGCATATTTTGAGGACATGGCACGCTTGGGAATCAAAGAAGCGGATGAATATCCCCGTGCTACTCATACAATGAATGGAATTTTGCGCTTAATTCACGATTTAGAAAATAAAGGTTTTGCTTACCCTGCTGACGGCGATGTGTATTATGCAGTGCGGCAGTTTTCTGAGTATGGCAAGCTTTCCGGACGCAAGTTAGAAGATATGCAAGCCGGAGCTAGCGATCGCGTCAACGTCGAAGATCCAGAATACCAGAAAAAGAAAGACCCCTTTGATTTTGCTTTGTGGAAAGCAGCAAAACCAGGAGAACCAGCTTGGAAGTCACCTTGGGGTGCGGGGCGTCCGGGGTGGCACATTGAATGCTCGGCCATGGTGCGCGATCGCTTGGGTGATACCATAGATATTCACGCTGGCGGTGCTGACTTAATTTTTCCCCACCACGAAAACGAAATTGCTCAATCCGAGGCTGTCACAGGAAAACCCCTAGCACGTTACTGGTTGCATAACGGCATGGTGAAAGTTGATGGTGAAAAAATGTCTAAATCCTTGGGCAACTTTATCACCATTCGAGAATTGCTGGATCGAGGAGTTGACCCGATGGCAGTGCGCTTATTAGTGCTAACAGCCCAATATCGCACACCCATCGATTTTACCGACGAAGCGATCGCAGATAAAACAAACGCTTGGCACACCCTAAAAGCAGGTTTACTTTTTGGCTACCAATACGGCAAACAACTTGGCTGGGAATTAGAAAATCGAGAAAATTCCCCAATCCAAAATCCAAAATTTAAAATCCAAAATTCACACGTTGAGCGTTTCCAAGAACTCGTCAATGATGACTTTAATTTTCCTGGTGGCTTAACAGTGCTGTTTGAATTGGCAAAAGAACTCCAACGTCAAGGAAATATTCTTGTGCATCAAGGCAAAACCGAAACACCGCCACAAGAGTTACAACACCAATGGCAAACACTAGTCACATTAGCTGGAGTATTGGGTTTAGAAGCCAAACCAGAAGCAGAAACTTCCACAATACAAGGTTTAAGCGATGCAGAAATTGACGCAAAAATTCAACAAAGACAAGCAGCACGTCAAGCCAGAGATTTTGCCGAAAGCGATCGCATTCGCAACGAATTGCAAGCCCAAGGTATTACGCTAATTGATAGCCGTGAAGGCACACGTTGGCATAGAAATTAGAGAAAGACAAGGGAGACAAGGTAGACAAGCGAGACAAGGAGAATAATTTTTAACTCCTAACTCCCAACTCCCAACTCCCCAATGCTCAATGCTCAATGCCCCATGCCCCATGCCCCATGCCCTATTCCCCATTCCTTAAATTATGTTGTCTGAACTCAAAAAAGCGATCGCTAGTTTCGATATTCCTGCTGATTGGATTGGTATCAGAGCTGTTAAGGAAACTTCTACAAATCGTTTAGTGCGTGATGGCTTACCCCAAGCCAACGGTAAATCTTTTACCGTGGGAGCCATGCTAGAAGTTTTAGTGAATGGCTGTTTAGGTTATGCAGCTACCAACTCCCTAGAATTGCCATCTTTACAAGCTGCTGCCCAAATAGCCTATAAACAGGCACTAGCAGCTAGTGAATGGTGGATATATCCCTTCCGTGAAACTGAGCGCCCTAAAGTCGTTGGTGAATATAACTCTCCATTCCTTGAGTCATTGGATGCTTTAACTCCTGGAGAAATCAACGATTTATTAGTTCGCATTTGCCAAACTCTAAAAGTTGACGACCAAATTGTCCAAACCATCGCTGGTGTCAGCACAAACGAGAAGGAGTCATGGTTTGTCAGCAGCAATGGCTCGGAAGTCTATCAAAAATTTCTATCCATCGGCACTCATTACGGAGCCACTGCACAAGATGGGCCAATTGTACAGCAACGCACCTACAACGGCGCTCAAGCAAACTGTTATCAAGGCGGGCTAGAACTGTTAAAACAAGAGAATTTATGGCATCGGGTACGACAAATTGGCGAACAAGCAATAGAACTTTTAACAGCAGAAGAATGCCCAAGCACCCGTACCAATTTAGTTTTAGCGCCAGACCAAATGATGCTGCAAATTCATGAAAGTGTCGGGCATCCCCTAGAAATTGACCGCATTTTGGGAGATGAACGAAACTATGCCGGGGGCAGTTTTGTCAGCAAAAGTGATTTTGGCAAACTAGTATATGGTTCGCCCTTAATGAATATTACCTTTGACCCCACCGTCCCTGGTGAATTTGCCAGCTATGGCTTTGATGATACCGGCGCTGTGGCAACACGAGAGTATTTAATCAAAGAAGGCGTACTGCAACGCGGTTTGGGTAGCTTAGAGAGTCAAGCTAGAGCAGGTGTACCTGGTGTCGCCTGTGCCCGTGCTTCCTCGTGGAATCGACCAGCGATCGACCGTATGGCTAACTTGAATTTAGAGCCTCTAGACGCTGGTTTTGAAGACATTATTGGTGGCATAGAACATGGCGTTTATATGGAATCTAATCGTTCTTGGTCAATTGACGATCGCCGTTATAAATTCCAATTTGGTTGCGAATATGCCAAATTAATCGAAAACGGTAAATTTACCAAAACCCTCCGCAATCCCAACTATCGCGCCACAACACCAGAGTTTTGGCATAGCTTAATTAAAGTAGGAAATGCCAACAACTGGGAAATGTACGGTACTCCATATTGTGGCAAAGGAGAACCAAATCAAGCTATTTGGGTAGGACACGGTTCTCCTGTTTGTGTATTTGCTAATGTCGAAGTTTTTGGTGGAGGAAGTTGAAAGATAAAAAATTTCAGAGTGAGGAGTTAGGAGTTAAGAGTTAGGAATTAGAAATTAAAAAACTTTCTTTGAACTTTAATTAATAACTTCTCACTCATCACTCCTAATTTTTAAACTATCCCATATTAATAGTAATATCTATGAAACTTGAGGAATTATCTACTTTAGAAGTTAGCTTTAATCAATTGATTGAAACTCTGCTTCTGAAAAAATCAACAGATGAAGAATTCACTGTCAGGCTCAGTAGCGAACGCAGTCAATTTACTCGTTTCAATCATGCAAAAGTGCGACAAACTGGTTATGTTGCTGATGGTTGGATCGAACTAACTTTGATGAAAGACCAGCGCAGTAGTTTTCGACAATTTCCCTTTACTGGAAATTGGGAGAGAGACTGGCAGTTAGCTTATAGCGCTTTGCAAGAACTACGAGATGAAATAATTCTATTACCCATCGATCCATATTTAGTTTTGCCCTCAGGAAATAATACTAGTCGCGAAATCCATTCTGGAAATTTATTGCCAGAAGAAGCAGTGGTAACCACTGTTCTAGAATTAATTTCCGAACTAGATTTTACTGGCATATATGCCGGGGGAGTTGTAATTAAAGCCTATGGTGATTCTAGCGGTCAAAAACATTGGTTTGCTACTGATTCTTTTACCTTAGATTATTCTTTATTTATTACATCTGGGCAAGCAGTTAAAGGTACGTTTGCAGGTAGCGATTGGGATAAAACTGCATACATAGCTAAAATCAATGAAGCAAAAAAACAATTAAAACTCCTTTCTCGTCCATCCAAAGAATTACCAAGAGGACAGTACAAAACTTATTTTGCTCCTGCTGCTGTTGCAGATTTATCAATGATGCTTTCTTGGGGTTCTGTCAGCGAAGCTGATATTCAACAAGGCAACAGTTCTTTAGCTGCTTTATGTCGTCAAGAGAAACAACTGTCTGCAAAATTCACTTTAAAAGAAAATTTTCAACGGGGATTAGTACCACGATTTAATGAATTAGGTGAAATCGCAGCCCTAGAGTTACCAATTATAGAAAAAGGAGATTTAGTCAACACTCTAGTGAATTCTCGTACTGCTAAGGAATATGGAAAAATAGCCAATGGTGCTAATGGTTCAGAGACGTTACGTGCCCCAGAAGTGAGTCCTGGTAATTTAGTATTTGAACAAATTCTTCCCAGTTTAGATACAGGATTATATGTATCGAATTTGCATTACTTGAATTGGAGCGATCGCCAAACAGGTAGAATCACAGGGATGACCCGTTATGCTTGTTTTTGGGTAGAAAACGGAGAAATTATCGCACCCATTGAAAACCTCCGTTTTGATGAAAGTCTCTACCGCTTTTGGGGAGAAAACCTCATAGATTTGACTACTTTTCAAGAATTTATCCCTGAAGTTGGAACATACGAAAGTCGTCAACTAGGAGGTGGTTTAGTTCCCGGTATGTTGGTGGAAGATTTTACCTACACACTGTAAATAAGCATTATATCTCTTGCAAAAGTGCTTTTTGCATAAGTCGGGAAAAGCGGAAAGGTTAAAGGGGAAAGGAAAAACACAAAATCTTTCCCCCTTTCCCCTTACCCTTTCCCCTACTTATGCAAGAAGTCTATTGATTATAGGAATCCTATTTGATTTATACCCCATGCCCCATGCCCCATACGCAAATTGCATAGGGATTTACTCTATATCTGCTAATAATAGAGGAGTAGGTTTTTTCAGGAATTGGGATGATTAGTCCACAGCAGGTTGAGGCAATGATTGTGGCGGAACTGCCAGACGCCCAAGTTCAGGTGCAAGACTTGACTGGTGGTAATGACCACTATCAGGTGACAGTAGTTTCATCGCACTTTGCAGGTAAAGGACTAGTGCAACAGCACCAATTAATTTATGGTGCGTTGCAACAAGCAATATCGAGTCAAGCAATTCACGCTTTGTCTCTAAAAACATATACTCCTGAAGCTTGGCAAGCAAAATCAGCTTCGTAAATATAAAGTTAGGAGTTATTAGTACAGACGCCATTAGCTGCATCTGTACAAAAGTTAGGAGTAATACATTTTTTACTTTTTACTCCTAATTCCTGATTGTTCAGTGCAATATTAGGAAACATAAATACCATGACACCAGAACTCAAAGAGAAAATCGATCAATTGGTAGAAGATAACAAGATTTTGGTTTTCATTAAGGGAACCAAGTTAATGCCCCAGTGTGGTTTCTCCAACAATGTTGTCCAAATTCTCAATAGCTTGGGAGTTCCTTTTGAGGCCGTTAACGTTTTAGCAGACGATGAAATCCGTCAAGGAATTAAAGAATACTCCAACTGGCAGACATTTCCCCAGGTGTATATTGATGGTGAATTCATTGGCGGTTCTGACATTATGATTGAACTCTACCAACAAGGGGAATTACAGCAAAAGGTAGAAGTCGCATTAGCTTCCTAAGCATTGGGTATGGGGAAGAAGACAAGGAAGACAAGGGGGACAAGGGGGACAAGGTAGCATAGCAATTTTTCTCCCCATCTCCCCATCTCCCCATCTCCCCATCTCCCCATCTCCCCATCTCCCCAACCCCCATAGCCGAAAATCCCCTCAGTCGCATTGGCAAGACCAATACAGGGCTGAGGGGATTAGTTTTATCAACACAATATCTCCAAAATTTCACACCACAACAACCCGTTGACCAATACAAATAATATGCTATAATTATCTGCGTTGATTTACGGTTACTATTAATTACCAAGCAAGCGATATTAGTAGTAATCAGGTTGTGGCTGCGCTTGCGGCATTTCAAAATTTGATGCATCGTACAAGTAGCGGCTGGCTTCCTCTTCTAAACGATGAATCAAATAAGGTTCAATAGCGTTGCCATGTCGCAGTGCGGCTAGATATCCATCCAAATACATCCGCATATCATCCATACGATAACCGCGATTCCATAACTCGACGAAGGCGTCAGTGAGTCTTTGGTAATAGCG
Source organism: Nostoc linckia z4 (assembly GCF_002608075.1). Taxonomy (GTDB): domain Bacteria; phylum Cyanobacteriota; class Cyanobacteriia; order Cyanobacteriales; family Nostocaceae; genus Nostoc; species Nostoc linckia. Next base: position 113,590 of record NZ_LAHA01000003.1, on the reverse strand, counting down.
GATGGTTTGTGTGTCTTGGAGCATAACTGCTGTATTAATGTCTTTGGAATGAGAATTGTAAATGATTCAAGTTCAAATGTGAAGTGTAATTTTACTTTGGGATCAATTAAAAATAAACATATGTCCTTCGGGTAGTACTCTCCTAGTAGCTACAGACTAATTTAATCGTATTCCAGAAAACACTTATTTTTGCGATCTGCTAAGGGATTTTTATGATTTGACCTCCCAGCAGAGAGATTTTATTAGTGCTATATTCATGGATGTAAGCACCAAATCTCTTCCTCAAGAATCAGTTTTCCATTAGGCTGGAAAGCTTTTTTGTTAAGGATTCGCTATTTTGGTTATGGTTGTTGGATCTCATAGCCATCAAAAAACAGAATATTTAAGCTAGAAGAACTTTTGATAAGTTCCACAAGTCTTTTTATAAGTTTAACAAAAATTTAAGAATATTTCTAATGCCTTTTTGTAAAGGACAAATTAAAGATATTGGCACTTTTTTTATGAGGAAATGTAAAGCTAATAGCAATTGAAGTAACAAAGGCTACAAAACCTTAGACATGGGCTTGTTACTTTGAAAGTCATCGACGCTAAGGGGTCTTGCCACCGTGGGTTCGGTTTGTATAGAAATCATTGAAGGGAATCCCCATCTCAGGTCGTTGCTAGGTTGGCACTTGCAACAACTAGAATACCGGGTGCATCAAGCTGCCAGTATTTATCAAGCAAGGGAAGTATTTTTAAGCCATCAACCAACACTCGTGGTTTTGGATGCCGATCTTCCTGACGGTGACGGCATTGAATTTTGTCGTTGGTTGCATCGTCAGCAACAGCCATTAATTTTAATGCTATCTGCCCGCAATAGTGAAGCTGATGTTGTGGCAGGTTTGAAGGCGGGTGCAGATGATTACTTGAGCAAACCTTTTGGGATGCAAGAGTTTTTAGCACGGGTAGAGGCACTGATTCGCCGTAAGCGTACACCGACTGCACCAGCATATTTGGATTATGGTACTTTGCAAATCGATTTAGTTCAGCGCCGCGTCCGCTTTCAAGGAGAGTTCATTGACTTAACGCCCCAGGAATTTAGCTTACTGTACGTTTTAGCACAAGCCGGGGGAGTGCCTCTGAGTAGGTCGGAATTGCTGCGTCGTGCTTGGCCTGATGCCATCGATAACCCTCGTACCATTGATACTCACGTTTTGTCGCTGCGGAAAAAAGTTGAACTCGATCCCCGACAACCCAGCTTGATTCAGACTATCCGCAATGTGGGATACCGTTTTAACATGGAAATTTTGAATAGCAACCTTCCACAGTCACAAACAAAGTTAACCAGAGAGAGATTTAGTAATCAACGTTCAACGCTTAGTAGTAGTCAAGTGTAAAGGGGCATGGGGCATGGGAAAGATAGGTAAAATTATTACTAATTTCTAACTCGTGTCTCCTGTTTCATTAATCCAAAAATTTAAAATTCAAAATCGTCTTGAGATTGTGCTTTTATCAAAGTTTCTCGTAATTCATGCCAGTTGATTTCAGAAACTCTTTGGTTTGTTGATAAATGACCTTGCTGTAAGTGTAATAATCGAGTGCAAAATATCTGGGCTAAATCAAGTTGCTGATTTACCATCAAAATCGTGGTTTGATGGTTTTGACTCAACTGGATTAAGATTTGTATTAAATGGGAAGCTGCACCAGCATCTAGGGCAGATGTTGGCTCGTCTAATAGTAAAATTTTAGGCTGGATGAGTAAGGCACGAGCCATCGCTACTAGTTGTCGTTGTCCCGCAGAAAGTTGCACCTCTGTTCGACCTAGCCATTCATGAGGAATGTGCATTTGTTCTGTCCAGTAATTGATTCTTTCTTCAATTGCCTGTTTGGACAAACCACGCAGAACCAAAGGATAAGCCAAAGCTTGCCCTACTGTCATCCCCAACAACTTTGATTCTTGCAATACAAGTGTCGCCATCTGACGTAGTTGGATGACAGGAATTTGGCGATACTCTTGATTTTCTAAATAAATTTTGCCACTAGTGGGTTCAATGAGGCGGTTTATCAGGCGTAGCAACGAAGTTTTACCAGCGCCCACTGCGCCTACAATGGCAATACGTTCGCTCTGCAATACTTCAAAGGAAATATCCTGCAATATCGGATATCCCTGCTGATTCCCTGAAGCTTGGGTTTTCAGTTTTGTAAACAGATTAACTTGTTCTAGCCTGAGTATGGCTTTTGCTGTGACACTATTCAAGGGGAATGGGGAGTAGGGAGTGGGGATATGGCTTCGCCAAGGCAAAATGGGTAAAGATAGAGGAAAACATGAAAGGTAAAAGGGATGTATGTAGGGTTTATTCCCTTTCCCCTTTGCCCCTTTCCCTTTTCCCTACCCGAAGGGTTTTGCCCTATGCCCTATTTTATAGTTAAAGCTGTGGCGATCGCCCAACCATCAACCAACAGTAACAATAGTGTAAAACCTAGTAAAATCGCATACATCCACGGTTGTGCTAAAGGACGAACGTCTGTAGTGTCGATGTTGGTTTTTGCTTGGACAATCTGCACTAAACGAGCAAATCCAGCTACACGCATTGGTAGTAGATAAGCTTTGCCATCTTGGCTGAGGAAATAATAAACTAGACCTCCTTGACCAGTACTCCGAGGTTTTAACTCTTTGACTTCTGACCAAGGTAAAAACCAGCCTTTACGAAAAAAGCGGGGTACCCAACGGGGGTAAGTAACTTGAATTCCTTGTTCGTCCACTAGGACTTGTTCGGTCAACACTGCGTACAAGCCAACAAAGCCAATGCCAATTCCTATCCACAATAATGCTGGAGGTACTGGTGCGGCTGTTACCTGGGATAAAAAAGGTAATGGAACTGTGAGTGCTATGTATAGACTCAGCAGCGTTATCCGAATCAAAGGAGAAAGGTGAAAAACAGAAGCTGAGGTATTGGCTGAATTTGCTGTCACGGCTCAATTACAATGCTTTTCTTCATTGTAGGATAGCTTTTGGTCTTACCTCGTTTAAGGTAAATACTTTTGGACGACACTCCAGCCTGTAACGGATACCCAGGTAAATCCCACAAATAAAATAATATTTACGCCCACGTGTAAAGGTCTAGCCCAAGGTCGTGTGGGACTAATTTGGATTGCACTGAAAGCAGACACCAAAACCAAGGCTACCACAATCAATCCAGCTGCCAAGTGTGAGGAGTGTCCCAGAGAACCAAAATGACCCAAAGTGCCAACAATGCCGATGGCCAGCAGTAGTAGCACTAAACTTACCATACTGATGCCCATTAGATAGTGTAGCGATCGCACTCCTCTATTTCCGCCCATGAATAACGGAATAAAAGGAAATTGCAGCGAAGTCCTCGCTTGAAACATCCAAACGCCAGTGACTGCTAACATCAGGTATGCCAGCAGGGACAACCCCATCGACCAGGCGGCGATTTTCCACAACCAAAGAAATGAAGGCAGATTCATAAGTATTGATTGTAGATGACAATGGGGCATTGGGCATTGGGCATGGCGCATTGGGAAGAGAATTAAGGGACTTCCATCAATCGCTATGTAGGTGGTAGGGGAGACAAGGAAGCAGGGGGAGCAGGGGAGATGGGGAGATGGGGAGATGGGGAGATGGGAAGATGGGGAGATGGGGAGTGTGGGGAGTGTGGGGAGTGTGGGGAGTGTGGGGAGTGTGGGGAGTGTGGGGGGAAAGATTTTTTCACCATCCTCCCACACCTCCCACACCTCCGTCTCCTCCCACACCTCCCACACTTCCTGCTTGCCCCATGCCCAATGCCCCATGCCCCATGCCCCATGACCAATGACCAATGACTAATGACTAATGACTAATAAAAAAAAGGCTGCTGAATTCAGCAACCCTGAAATTGAGCCAAATTGTTTTTTTTAATCAACAGCTGCTAAACCAGCGACTTGTAAGGGTTTTATACTATCTCCGGTATTTGTTTTAAGTTGCTGCACCATTGCTTTGGTATCTATTGGTTCTTTTCCAAATGATGAGTCTGTATCTAACTCAGAATAGCTAGGTTCATCGAGCATCAGGCGATCGCACGGAATCTTATCGGATAAAATTGCACTAGCCATCATACCCGTATGAATCTCCAGTTGAGCTTTTCGCGGAGCTTCAAACACTAGGCGTTGTCCTGGAAAAACAACCCTTTCAAAATACCAATTGGGAATATTAGAGATGCGAGCTACCTGTATTTTGCTCGTGGCATTAATGTAGCAGCAGAGAATTTTCCCCGATTGCTCAGGTGGTAGAGGATCTAAAATTTGAGCCATAACTGCTGAGGAGCTTTACGCCACAATTTTACATTAGACTTCTCAAGCCTAGCACTGACTGATCCCCAGTTGCTGTAACTGTGAATACCAACTGAATATTTGTAGATTATTTCTACCTAAAGAAATATTTATGGTTATGAAAATTTTGTAATTATTTATGCCTTTTTCGCAATTATACACTATATGTAAAAGCTTTAGATATTTTTACTCAGCATCAAAGCTTTAATTTTGCCAAGCCAGATAAATAGGACATTAATCTGACGATGATCCCTTTGCTTTCCTCTTTGCGAACAAGTCAGTTTTGCTGTTCGATCTATCCCAAGATTAATACGCTCAGATGGTCGCTTAATGAATAAACTCAATGTTATCGTAAAGCTATATGAAAAATATCTTCATAAATCTCTGTCTGTCATATGCATTTTGTGTGGAAAGTAACTTTATTGATGCTGAAAATTGGAAACTAAAATTTGATGTTTACCAATAATCGGCTTGAATGTCAAGTGAAATTCTGATAGATAAAAGTACCAAAAACAAAAATCCCCCTTAAATACTGAAGTTTTTCCTCGTTCTCTCCCAGCATTGGCAAGATGGCAGTCAAAATACCCACAATGGAAAATCGAATTCTTTATGTTCGCCTTCCCTGTAACCCCATCTTTCCCATTGGGGTTGTGTACTTGAGCGATGGCGTCCACAAGCAATTTCCCAACATCGAACAGCGCATTTTTGATTTGGGAACAGTACCACCTTTAGACTACACCTCGGCTTTGGATCGGTGTATCGATGAATTTAAACCCACACTACTAGTATTTTCTTGGCGGGATATTCAAATTTATGCCCCAGTGGGCGGGCGTGGCGGTAACCCGCTACAAAACGCTTTTGAATTTTACTACGCCCAGAATCCTCTATTAAAACTACGTGGGGCATTGGGCGGTTTGCGAATCTTCATCGCTTACTATATAGAGTTGTGGCGTAACCTGGGCTTAATCAAACGTGGTTTAAAGCGTGCCCAAAAATATCATGCTGATGCTCGTGCAGTTGTGGGTGGTGGTGCAGTCAGCGTATTTTACGAACAATTGGGTAAAAGCTTACCCCAAGGAACAATTATTTCTGTGGGTGAAGGGGAAACTCTGCTGGAAAAACTTTTAAGCGGCCAAGAGTTTCGAGATGAGCGTTGTTATGTTGTGGGAGAATCTCAACCACGAAAACGCCTAATTCACGAACAACCCACACCCATAGAAAAAACAGCTTGCAACTACGACTATATCGAAAGTATCTGGCCGGAGTTTAACTATTATCTGCAAGAGCAAGACTTTTATATAGGCGTACAAACCAAGCGCGGTTGTCCTCACAACTGTTGCTATTGCGTTTATACAGTTGTTGAAGGCAAACAAGTACGCATCAATCCAGCAGATGAAGTAGTTGCCGAGATGCGCCAATTATACGATCGCGGCATTCGCAACTTCTGGTTTACCGATGCCCAATTCATCCCCGCCCGCAAATTTATCGACGATGCTATAGAACTCTTGCAAAAAATCGTCGATTCTGGTATGACAGACATCCATTGGGCGGCTTACATTCGAGCTGACAATTTAACACCGCAATTGTGTGAATTGATGGTGAAAACCGGGATGAATTACTTTGAAATTGGCATCACCAGTGGTTCCCAAGAACTCGTGCGGAAAATGCGAATGGGTTATAACCTCCGAACCGTTTTACAAAACTGTCGTGACTTAAAAGCTGCTGGTTTCAATGACTTGGTTTCCGTTAATTATTCCTTTAATGTCATTGACGAACGTCCCGAAACCATCCGCCAAACCATTGCTTACCACCGAGAACTAGAACGAATTTTTGGTGCTGATAAAGTCGAACCTGCCATCTTCTTTATTGGACTCCAACCACATACCCATTTAGAAGAATATGCCTTCAAAGAAGGCATCCTCAAACCAGGGTATAATCCAATGAGCCTGATGCCGTGGACAGCCAAAAAACTGCTTTGGAACCCTGAACCCCTTGGTTCATTCTTTGGAGAAGTCTGTTTACAAGCTTGGCAACAAAATCCCAACGACTTCGGCCGTGAAGTCATGAATATTTTAGAAGAAAAACTGGGTTGTGCCGACTTAGAAGCAGCACTTTCTTCACCAATAGAGAAGAAAAAAAAACAGCTAGCGGGTGTATCCTAGAAAACATAAAAAAATATGGGGACATTCAGAATTAAAAATTTTGAATTTCTCCGCCTTCTTTTCCTCAACGCCTGAAGCGGTTCGTTTTTATAAAATCCCAAACTCATGTTAGAAGGTTCAATTCTACAAAAGCTGGAAATAGCTCATCGCCACAGCACCAGGCCAATTCGATTCGGGGTGTACTATAAAAATACCCTAGTATCCCTCTGCCATGCCCTAGAAGATCATATCCTAGCAGACGACGATCGCCCTTTAGTCATCACAGCCTTCCAACAGGGGAAATGGTATCTGCAAGAAGCCGAACGATATGCAGACATCGCCCAACGCAGCCGCGAGATTGTAATTATGGCTGGCACTGACGCTGGCTTTGCCGAACATCCTACAAGCCTGCTACCGAATGTAGACTTAGTAGCATTAGATTCAGCCGATCCTGTAGCACAAGAGTGGCACTTAATTATTTTGTCGCCAACCTACACAGCAATGGTAATTTGTCAAGAGTTATCAGAGGCTGATTATGGCAAAAGTGGAATACCGACATCAGACTTAGAGCGCAAATTCTATGGGTTGTGGACATTTGAGCCAGAGTTAGTGCAAGAGACAGCAGAAATAGCGATCGCTCACATCAAAAAATACAACCCAGAACTGGCGAATCAACTCATTGCCCATAGAGAGGCGATCGTACCGTCCACTGCCAGATTAGAAAACTTAGGTGCAGTTGTCTCCCGCGTAGTCGATTATCTCCAGACTGGGCAAGACAATTTATCCATCCCCACAGCCCTTGGTCAACAAACCCTAGACCGGAACTTAGTTTCTAACGAAATTCAAGCATTTTTGCGGATGGCACAACTGCTGGATATAGCAGATGTCAACAATCCAATGGCAGCAGCCGAAGTAGTGGCACTTGCCGAAGTTGTGGCGCAGCTTTTAGATCTTCCTGCATGGCAGATTAAGAGATTGCGGCTAGCAGCTTTGTTGCACCGCATAGATCCACTACAAAAAGCAGAAAGCGTTTTGACTTCTGGTAAAATACCAACACATTCTCAAGAAGATGCCCCCAGCTGTCCTTTAATACCAGGGGCACAGGTATTGCGAACCATGCCACGACTGCGAGCAGTTGCTCAAATTATTACTCATCAAACCGAATGGTGGAATGGCACAGGGGAACCAGCAGGTTTAGCTGGAGATGAAATTCCCCTGGAGTCGAGAATTTTGGCATTATTGGCAGACTTTCAGTGGCGAGTAAATCAGCGAAAATCTTCAAATCAAAGTCGCCAAGAAATATTTACTCAAGCTTTAGATGAATGTAGGCAGCAACAATCAACCCGCTTTGACCCTAAACTTATAGATACCCTAGCTTTATTAGTTATGGGTTTACAGCAGGGACTCGATTTACCCTTCATGACACCCAAAGTTAGCAGCGGCGTCTGGCTACTTGATTCACAATGGGATAGCCACAGCAAGACAAGTGAAGAGATTGGTACTTACTACAAATGAATATTGAAGCTATCAAATTAGGAAAACTCAAACAACTCCCAGGGGCAAATTTAGAAGACGAGGAACTTTCCCGACTGGATTTAAACCGAATTAATCTTGCTGGTGCCACCCTTGTCGGTGTTAACTTCGCTGCTTCTAAACTCGAAGGCGGGCATTTAGAGGGAGCGAATTTAATGGGGGCGAACCTCCAAGGAACCGACTTGCGGGCGAACCTCATGGGAGCAAACCTGATGCAAGCAGATTTAACCGGTGCTGACTTGCGGGGTAGCAATCTGCGGGGTGCTAACTTGATGGGAGCCAGACTCAGCGATGTATCCTTGGCGGGTGCTTTCATCAGCGGTGCCAACTTAATGAATGTGAACTTGCAAGGTGTGGATTTGCGCGGTGCTGACTTGCGCGGTGCAAACCTGACTGGGGCAAATCTCAAAGGCGCAGACTTGAGTCGCGCTGATTTGCAAGGGGCATTATTGAGCGAAGCAAACCTTGAAGAAGCTGACTTACGCGGCGCTAATTTGGCAGGAGCGAATTTTACAGGGGCGAATTTGCTGTGTGCAGAGTTAGAAGGTGCAAATTTAAGCGGCGTTAATTTGGATAAGGCGTGCGTGGTGGGTACAGTGGTTGAAACGCGGGCGTAAATATTGCCCCAAAAAACCGCCTATGCCGATTATTTGTATTTTTGAGGACTACTCAGAATGACACCCATCGCCCAACAAGTTGCAATTACCGCGATCGTTCCCATGCTGACTGCGATCGCAAATCGGCAATGGGAACAGTTCAAAAAACTGGAGGCAGATTTTGTATCTCAGTATGGGATAGAGGTTTGGCAAGAAGTTTTTAATTTCCGTCTCAAGTCAGCACTAGATAAAGATTCTGACAGATGGCTACTTATCCAGTGGTGTAGTGAGGGAATTATTTCAGTCAAAAATGTGGGGTAGGTCTAACATTCTTAACTTCCACAACTTTCTAGAATAACTCGACCATTTTTACGATCTAGTTCGGCGATCGTTGCTTTTAAATTGTCATTAATTTTGAAAAATTGCTTTGGATGGTTAACAGATGGATGGAACATTTTTGAGGTCGGTAACAAAGCATATAAATCTCCAATATCAACGAAAACACCATAATCTTTGATGCTCCGTATAGTACCGCTAACAACTTGACCAACCTGCAATAGTCTGAGTCTGATTGAAACAGAGCGATGGAGCACTACTAAGCGATTATACTCCTCTTTCACTTCTATAATTTTGAGCGGAAGTTCCTCCCCTACTACTAATTCCTCTCTATGCTTATCAACATGAGTAAGAATTACTCCACACAAACCCTCTATTTTCACTAATGCACCCCTTGAAGTTTTTTTAAGGATTTTTCCATATACTGTTACGTCCTCAGTCTGTAATTGTCGTACCCGTTCCCATGCTGTTCGCATTTCTAGTTTGCGAATTGAAAAAGAAACAGTTGGAGGATGTTCTTGAGAACATAAAAACCAGGAAATCCTTACTGATAAACCATGTCTATGAATATCAAGAAGTTTAGTGTGTACGATTAGGTCTTCTCTATTTATTGAATGACCACATTTTTCAGAAGCCAAATCCAATGCAGTCTCGTACAAGCGATCGCTATCTTTCAGTGTCTCAGGCGAACAATTGGAGAAGAAAATATCGTGTTCGCCATCGTAATTTCCTACAACCAAAAATCCTCTGATTTGATTTAGTTGCACGGCTTCTTCCGGGGTCTGAATCTCAGCGAATGATAGCTCTATTAATGGCACAAAAGCTAGTTTATCTTTATCAAAATCAACTAAAACGCCTGTTGGTTCGAGCTTAATAATTTTTCCAGCGACGATATTGCCAACTTGAAAGTTAGCTAAAGTGAAGCTCATAATATACTGCGATTAGTATGCATCATTATATAAACAATATAATAACGCTCATATTATTAAACAAGCGATCGCCGAGATTGCCCCCATATCAAAAACGCTAGTATACTCATCAAAAATACCCCCATCACTCCTTGTAAAGGATTATTATTCACACCAGTTACCCAATCAGGAACTTGACCAGAATATTTCACTAATTTCCCCACATTAATAATGTAGTAACCCCAGACTAAACCACCATGCAAACCAATGGGAAAACCTAAGCGTCCTCTATGCCAACGCTTTCCCCATACCTGCGTTAACCCCAGCAATACTAAAGCTGGAAATTGCGGCAATGTCTGAATAATTACTGCTAACGGTTTAATAAAGTGCAAAGTTGCAAATGCGATCGCATCTGTCCACAATGCCACAGGCGGACTGTAATCTCGTTGTAATTCATCTAGCAACCAACCCCGAAATAACAATTCCTCAGCAAAACCAACGCCCAAAGCGACAATTAAACCCTCTAAAATTACTTTTAGTAAAAAAACTTTTGGTTGTTGCCAGACTAACCAACCCAAAAAACCTTGTATCCCAAAAAGTATCAGAATATTAATTATCCCCACAGCCAAACCACGGATTAAATCCACACCGTTTTGTCGCGTGAATTCTAAGCCATAATGTCCGAGAATTTGGGGCTGCTGATAGACGTGCTTACCCCATAGCCTCAACAGAGTAATAAATAATCCATATAACAATACCATTGTCAATATACTTACTAAATTTGAATTATTTATTAGTAAGTAAATTGGTGCGGCTAAGGGCAACCATAGCAGCAACAAAATCCCAATAAAATAACCCAGCCTAATAGGGGCAGGGCGTTCGGCTAAACGGACAAGGTTTTTTTTCATACAAAATTCAGTCAGCGATCGCTAATGACCAATGACCAATGACTAATAACTATTCATCAGGTTCAATCGTGCTACTTAAACCGTGACTTTTCAATGTTTCGCAATAGAACTCAGCATGTTCCTGAGCGCAAGTAATAACTAAAGCCATTCCATTAGTATGGGCTTCCATCATGATGCTAACAGCTTGGGGTTGAGTAAGGCTCGGCACAGTGGTTATTAATACCTGTACCACGTACTCCATAGAGTTGTAGTCATCGTTATGGAGCAAAACGCGATAGCGAGGCGCGAGCTTGCGGGACGTAGAACGCTTTTCTATGGTTTCAACTGACACTGCTCTTTGCTCTTTAATCGTTAATTCACTACAACAAAGCCTCTGTTTAGCGATGGCTTAACAGTTATTTACCTATTCTATAGTATTTCCGTCGAGATACTATGCCAGAAAACCCTTTGCTGTTGGGGATTAGTCCCATTAGTTTTGCGTAGGCACTGATAAACCATATCTCTAAGACATCGTTGCCGTGAGAGTGCTACCCTAATGTTACAGAAGCTTCCTTTCAAAGGAGCACATTCTCAGTTTTAAATTCAACAACTTACAAAACAATTTTTATTGCCACCCAAACTGTCTAAATGATGGACATTAACTTAGATTTTCTTCAACCGGGACAAATTGTGTCTTTGAAGCATGGTGAGAAAAATCTATATGCAGAAGTCATTCAATTTGTAGTTTCTCGCCAGTTGTGCTGGGTGCGTCCTTTATTAATGGTCACCATCATTGAAGAATCCCCCGTGATTACCGATTTACGCGATGCATCTGACTTACTCTGGCCTGCCGATTTATTTCAACCAGCTTTAGACACAGAAGTAATCACCTTATTGAGCCAAATTTTTGCAAAACAACCAAAAACAGAGCTTGACTCAACCGCCAAACAGCAACTCAATCAGTTTATTCATCAACTTTGGCAAGCATATCAAGAGGGACTGGGCATGGGGCATGGGGCATAGGGCAAACAGGGGGTGTGGGTAGTGTGGGAGGTGTGGGGGGATGGGGAAGAAATCTTTCCCCCCTATCTCCCTATCTCCCCATCTCCCCATCTCCCCAGTCCCCAGTCCCTAATCACACATAACGAATACCAGCATCTCTCATCCGTTGAATTCCTTCTCGCAATCGTTCATCAGAGATAGTTAAAGCAATTCGGAAAAAGCCTTCCCCATATACACCATAACCACTGCCAGGAGGCACAACAATGCCACATTTGTCAAGTAGCAAATTCACAAATTCTATTGAAGAATATCCTCCAGGAACAGGTGTCCAGACATAAAGGGTAGCTTTAGGAGGCTGAATTGCCCAACCTAGAGATTGCAATCCGTTGATGATAATGTCACGGCGATTTTGGTAAACCGACATAATGGCTTGGAGTTCTGTCTCTGTGGTATTAGAATAAGCTGCGATCGCCGCTTGTTGAATTGCCTTAAATACCCCAGAATCAACGTTAGTTTTTACCTGCGCTAATCCTTGAATTCCCACGGAATTACCAGCAACAAACCCCACTCGCCAACCTGTCATGTTGTATGACTTAGACAAACTGTGAAATTCCAGAGCCACGTCTTTGGCACCCGGAATTTGCAGCACACTAGGTGGTTTGTAGCCATCGTATGCCATTTCTGAATAAGCATGATCGTGGCATAACAAGATATCATACTGCTTGCAGAAAGCTACCAATTCTTCCAAAAATTCTAGTGTTGCCAACGCCCCAGTGGGATTATTTGGATAATTAATCCACAACAGCTTTGCTTTGTGAGCTACTTCTTCGGGTATGCTACTCAAATCAGGCAAAAAACCGTTTTCTGCCTTCAAGGGCATAGCAAAAGACTCACCACCAGCAAAGATTGTCGAAGTTCGATATACAGGATAACCAGGATCTGGTATTAATGTATAGTCTCCTGGTTCCACAAATGCTAAGAAAGTATTATGAATTGCTTCTTTAGAACCAATTGAAGAAACAATTTCTGTATCGGGGTTCAAGCCCGTTACACCAAACCGATTTTCCATCCACTTAGCCGCTGTCTCCCTGAATTCCTTCGTACCTCGATAGGGCGGATAGTTATGCATAGAAGCATCCTCAATCGCCTCATGCATTACCTGGAGAATATGATTAGGAGTCGGTTTATCTGGATCGCCAATACCCATATTAATGATGTCAACTCCCTGAGCAATGAGTTCATTCTGCCTCTGGATTATTTCAGCAAACAGATAGGGAGGAATTTTTTCTAGGCGTTTAGCGAACTGCATGGCTATTTATGAAGAATGCACAATCAAGATGGTCTTTAGCACAGTTTACGCCACCTTAGTATTTAAATAATCAATCTTATATAAAAATAAAACTAATGATTGTGCCCTTACTGTTGCCGTCGTATTTCCAGAAAGTACACGGTTAACAGCACCTTTACAAGGCTCTTCTTCCTGAGCCATGCGGGAGCTATCATAACTATTCTTTAAGTCTGATTGCTCTCGTTATGATTCAATTAACTTCATCAGCTAAAAACCTCTATACCTGAAGACAGAGGATTAGTATCCAAGGCTAGAAACCAACTGAATTCGACCAGCATCCATCTCTGACATTAATAATTCTAAAGCTTCGTAGTCAACGTCAGAAATATAACCAAGTTGAGTCAGTTCTAAGTTAATTTCATTTTCTATTTCAGGAGTTAATTTTTTAATATCAAGAGCTTTTTCTACCAATTTACGAATAGCGTACCTAGTTCTCATAAGTAATAACCTACGTCTATTATGATATTAATTATTCCAGATAATTCTAAGTATAAAAAGCGATCGCATACTACTTTCTTTAGTGATATAGATCACAATTTAGATTAACTAGACAAACAATTTGTGGTGATTTTGGCTAATATCATCAATATCATCAGTAACAGTAAAGTGTGAGATTTAACCTACCGTTAAGACTTGGCTAAATTAGCTTAAGTTATAGACTAGGCAAGTTTCCTCAGGAAAGTTACGGATAATTTTTCTGTTTTACTGCTGTCTATGTTGATTGTTTTTGAACTGAGATAAAAAAAAAGTATATATGAACACATTTTAAACTGGAATTATGACAATCTTTAAACAGACATACAAAAGCAATAAAGATTCAGCAAAGAAACCTAAGACATATGGTCGATGCAACAAAAAAAAGTTTATGTTCAAATAATTCTTACCTTGACGCTTCAATAATTCTCATAGGATGTAACCATGCAAGCAGTGCTTCAGTATCCCAAAATTGCGGTTATTCAACCACAAGGCTCTTTGAATGCTGCAAACGCTTTAGAAGTTGAACGAGATCTGACCACAGAGCTAACAAAAAATGATATTTCCATCTTGATGGTAGATCTAGGGGCAGTAGAATCCTTAGACAGCGCAGGGTTGATGGCATTATTATCTGTGCACAAACTAGCTCTGAGTTTAGAAAGGAGTTTTCGACTTTGCAATATCGCTCCCTCAGTGAAGATTATTTTTGAACTGACGCAGCTCGATAGAGTTTTTGAAATTTTAGAAAGCGAAACTGACTTATCTGCAACATAAATTCATATAAAAACTATCTAAAACAAACAAAATTCAGGTGTGGAGTGGACTTTATGTAAAGGAGTTATAAGTTGCAACGATAAATTTTGTTCAAAGGCCTGATTCGATGCTAAGGTTGGGTTTTAGCAAAATCAAAAAGTTTCTGCCTGCGGAAGGCGGGTGCCTGGGTTCCAGTTTTGACTGGATAAAGGGGGAAACCCCTCCAGATGCTGTGTAAGTCTTGGAGCGTTTTGGGTAACGCACATTGTTTTTACAATGTCCCCAACAAAGCAACGGCAAGTGAGACGGGAAGCCTACACTGTACCGAAAGTCAGTGTAGGTACTTCACTAACTTTAATTAAGGTAGCTCGAAGATAGCACAGTGGCTGTTGCAGTTGAAAAGCTAATAACACCGGATATTTTAAAACCAGGGCGTTACTTGGGTAACGAGCGCTTAGCAGTACACAAACCTTGGGAGACGACTACAATCCGCTGGGTGTTAACTTACCCAGAAGTCTATGAAGTCGGTGCATCGAATTTAGGGCACATCATTTTATATAACATTTTGAATGCCCAAAAGAGCCAGTTGTGCGATCGCGCCTACTTACCAGGACAAGATCTATCAGCAAAACTACGGGAAACCAATACACCGTTATTTGCGGTAGAGTCAAAGCGATCGCTAACAGAATTCGACATTTTAGGCTTTAGCCTCAGTTACGAACTGGGTGCAACAAATATCCTAGAAATGTTGGATTTGGCGGGAATTCCTTTAACATGGCAAGAGAGAAGAGACGTGGGGACGCGAGGACACGGAGACACGGAGAATAAAGAAAATATCACCGCGTCTCCCCATCCCCCCGTCACCGCGTCCTCTTCTTACCCGTTAATTTTTGCTGGAGGACAGACAGCAACATCAAATCCTGAGCCTTACGCTGACTTCTTCGACTTTTTCGCTCTTGGAGATGGAGAAGAATTACTACCAGAAATTGGTTTGGTATTAGAAGAAGGCAAAAAAGCTCTTTTGAGCCGGGAAGAATTGTTACTAGACTTGGCACAAATCCCAGGCGTATACGTGCCTCAGTTTTACCAGATGGCAGACGATGGCTCAGTTCATCCTCTGCGTCCAGATGTCCCCAAGCGAATTCTGCGAAGAGTTGCAACTCCCATCCCAGCATATTCTATTGGCTTGGTTCCCTATGTAGAAACAGTACATGACCGCTTGACCATTGAAATTCGCCGTGGCTGTACTCGTGGCTGTCGCTTCTGTCAACCAGGAATGCTGACTCGACCGGCACGGGATGTAGAACCCGATAAAGTGGTAGAAGCAATTGAACAAGGGATGCGGGCAACCGGTTACAATGAGTTTTCCTTACTTTCCTTGAGTTGTTCTGATTATTTATCCCTACCAGCGGTGGGGATGGAAATTAAAAATCGCTTAAGAAATGAAAACATTTCTCTGACTCTACCCAGCCAACGAGTAGACAGATTTGATGAAAATATTGCTAATATCCTTGGAGGTACGCGGCAAGGTGGGCTGACCTTTGCTCCAGAAGCTGGAACTCAGCGGATGCGAGACATCGTGAATAAAGGTCTGACAAATGAAGAATTGTTGCGGGGAGTGAAAACCGCTTGGGAACAAGGTTGGGAAAAAATTAAGCTCTATTTTATGATTGGCTTGCCAGGTGAGACAGATGCTGATGTCTTGGGCATTGCCGAAACAGTAAGTTGGCTACAGCGTGAATGTCGGGGCAAAGGCAGAAAACCCCTAAACTTTAATTTGACAATTTCTAACTTTACTCCCAAGCCCCACACGCCATTTCAGTGGCACTCAGTTTCCACCAGTGAATTTAAGCGCAAACAAAACCTGCTGCGGCAAGAATTCCGTCGGATAAAGGGAGCAAAGGCAAATTTTACCGATGTCCGGATTTCGGCAATGGAAGATTTTATCGGGCGAGGCGATCGCACTTTGGGCAAAGTACTGCGTCGCGCCTGGGAATTGGGTGCAGGGATGGATTCGTGGTATGACAATTTAGATAAAGCTTTTACTGCTTGGGAAGATGCGATCGCCCAAGCCGATCTAGATTGGAAATACCGCCAAATCGAAAACGGCGAATGGAATGTATTTCAAAAAGAGGAGCAGAGTGGAGAATTCCTAACTCCCGACTCGCGACTCGCGACTCCCCACTCCTTCGACGCTCCTCTACCTTGGGATCATATTGATACCGGCATTGACAAAAAATGGCTTAAAGAAGACTTGGAACGCGCTTTAGCAGCCGCAATTGTACCCGACTGCTCCTTTGAAGGCTGTTCTCACTGTGGCGTTTGTGGCACTGATTTTGGCCACAATATCGTCATTGAACCACCTGCTGTGCCAAAATTCGCTGGCGAATTTGTCCCTAACACCACTAGAACACAACGAATACGAGTTTGGTTTGGTAAACAAGGAAACATGGCTTTGGTGAGCCATCTCGATTTAATCCGTTTATTCGATCGAGTTGTGCGGCGAGCAGGGTTGCCAATTGCCTTCACTGGTGGATTTCATCCAATGCCGCGAATTTCTCTAGCCACGGCTTTAGCTTTAGGAGCAACTAGCAGTGGTGAAATTGCGGATTTTGAATTAACAATGCCAGTACCAGTTGATACTTTTCAAGAAAAACTAGCGAAAGAAATGCCCATAGACATACCTATATATTATGTGGCGCAAATTGATGTAAAAGCGAAAGCCGCTAGCCAACTTTTGGAAGCCGCAGAGTATTTGATGACTGTGGCAGCAGCAAATGAAGTGACACCTGCACAATGGCAAAACTGGATTGATAGCATTAAAGCCAAAGACGAACTCTGGTACGAGCAAACAACCAAGTCAGGCAAAAGCCAGTTAATAAATCTGCGCGATCGCTTGTTTGAATTGGAATTGGTAGAAACCGACAAGAATAGGGCAGAATGTATATCTGTTATTCGTTATCTAGGCAGCTACCGCCAAGATGGTTGGCTCTTACGTCCAGAACAAATCGTGTTTATGTTAGAGGCAGTAGCTAATGTAGAATTTCAAATCCTACACATCCACCGCAATCGCCTAGTTTTAGGGGTATAATCCCTCTATGGCAACTTGCTAGTAGTTGTCATAAGATAGCACATCATAGGAATTGATTTTTAGCAAGGTTGCGTTAGAATGAGATGAAGAGAAATTTTCTGGCGCTGCATTGAATTAGCTGGTTCACTACCCTCGCATTCAGGGGGCGAAAGCAAAGATATTAGAGTGCAACTTCTAGGATTTTATCCCAGACAAACTGAGGCAGATTAAAGAACACACACTCTCTCTATAGCTAACTTGTGAATCAGTAACGAACAGCAGGCTCGGTTAGGTTCTCTAACTCCATGCTTTTTAAACAACTGCTGAATGTCTAATCCACAGTAGTGCCTAAGAGCCAGTACTTTACTCTTGTAGAGTTGTACTCCTTTGGATAACTCGCTGTGAAACCAACTGCCATCGGCTATGCCGACTTATAGACGCCCACAGACGCGCAAAGCCAAAGCGCAGTTTGCTGCAGGCCAGAGCAACTTCAAGCAGAGTAGCAACTGGTATTGCTGAATATAACCCTAAGGATAAATCTGGGGAATGGAAAATAGAAGTAGTTTTTTTTTGTTAACGACTTCAGTAGGTTACTCTCAAATCAAATATCCTGAGTTAAAAGTTGACTCAGGATTTAGTACTCTCAACTCAGAACTCTCTTTCAAAGAGGGTATGACATCACAAATCAACCACTGACGGTTGATTTAATTGCTTAAACAATATGAATATGCAGCCGTTCTGGAATAATCAAGCGTGTGAAAGCTCTTATGAGTACCAATAGCTATTTAACTGAGAAGCTAGGGTTGACTTGCAATTTTCAATTTTAGATTTTGCATTCGCGTAGCGTGTCCGAGACAAAATTTGAGTCAGTCGTTTGGGTGGGTTTTTGTATTTGTAGGTTGGCATTTGAGTGGAGGAAACCTCTAGTCAAAGCTTTTCAAGACAGATTTTAGATTGTTTTTTCGTTTATGCCCCACCTTTATAGGTGGAAGTAATGTTAAATCATCAATCTAAAATCCTTAAGCTTATTACCCTTGTGTTCTGCTTCAATCCAAAAGACGCTACTCGTCGGCGTCTCGTAGAGAAGCTTGCCGTTCGCGTTAGCGTCCCTTAGGGAAGGAGAAGGTTTTACTCTGCGCTATCGTAAATCTAAAATCCAAAATTGCTTGACGATGGTTATTACCAGTAGCGTCTTTTGAGACTTACAGGAATAAAAGGTATAATATCGAACTGGAATTTCACTGAAAATGAAAACTGACGCAAAGACGAGGCATGTGCTAACAACGGGTTCTCCGACTTATTTGCCTTTGGCGTTTCCTTTCCCGCAAGATAGGTTGGCAAAATGCCGTGTCAAAAGAGGTTTGAGCTAAGGCTAAAGATTTCTCCCTTTGGAGTACGAAATGATAGCTGTAAGATTGTCTCAAAAGACACGGGGATGCCAGGAGCTTTCATTAATAAGTAATCAACCGGACTTGATACAACAAACCTCTAGACCTGTTAGTGCTGCCAATTTTTGAGGAAATTGAATGCCAAAACAAATTATTATCGCGGAGCAGCACCAAATTGCTGCGGTTTTTTCTGAAGATCAGATACAGGAACTGGTGGTTGCTACCGGTCATCATCAAATAGGCGATATCTACTTAGGAGTAGTAGAAAACGTATTACCTGGAATAGATGCTGCTTTTGTCAACATTGGCGACCCAGAACGCAACGGCTTTATTCACGTTACAGACTTGGGGCCATTAAAGCTAAAGCGTACCGCAGCGGCAATTACAGAACTATTAGCACCACAACAGAAGGTGTTGGTGCAAGTGATGAAAGAGCCAACGGGTACAAAAGGGCCGAGGCTAACAGGTAATATCACCTTACCAGGACGCTATGTAGTGCTGATGCCCTATGGCAGAGGCGTAAATTTATCCCGACGGATTAAAAGTGAAAGCGAGCGCAACCGTTTGCGGGCGCTAGCAATTTTGATTAAACCAGCGGGAATGGGTTTGCTGGTGCGTACAGAAGCAGAAGGCAAACCAGAAGAAGCGATTATGGAAGATTTAGAGGTGCTGCAAAAGCAGTGGGAGGCAATCCAACAGGAAGCCCATTCCACCCGTGCCCCAGCACTGCTCAACCGAGACGATGATTTCATTCAGCGCGTATTGCGAGATATGTACGGCGCAGATGTGAATCGGATTGTTGTGGATTCCAGCACTGGTTTGAAGCGAGTTAAGCAGTATTTACAGAACTGGAGTGGAGGCCAAACACCCCAAGGACTGTTAATCGATCATCATCGCGATCGCTCGCCAATTTTAGAGTATTTCCGGATTAACGCCGCCATTAGAGAAGCCCTCAAACCAAGGGTAGACCTACCTTCTGGAGGTTACATCATCATTCAACCGACTGAGGCATTAACAGTAATTGATGTTAACTCAGGTTCGTTTACGCGATCGGCAACAGCTAGAGAAACGGTTTTGTGGACAAACTGTGAAGCTGCAACAGAAATTGCTAGGCAGTTACGTCTGCGAAATATTGCTGGGGTGATTGTCGTTGATTTTATAGATATGGAATCACGACGCGACCAGCTGCAAGTCCTAGAACACTTTAATAAAGCACTCAAAGCAGACAAAGCTCGTCCCCAGATTGCTCAACTAACTGAACTAGGTTTGGTAGAGTTGACTCGTAAGCGTCAGGGTCAAAATATTTACGAATTGTTTGGTGAAACTTGCCCCACCTGTGGTGGTTTAGGACATACCGTGCGTCTGCCTGGAGAAATCGAAAACCGATTTCCACCGCCAACAGAAATGCCAGAGCGCGAGCGTTTTGTTTCTCCTCTGCCTCACAGAGAACCCCGCCAGCCATCTCCCCGCATTCCAGAACCACGAGAAACCTATGATGGATTTGGGGAACCATTTGATGGTGATTCGGAATTGAGTAATCTCAATCTCATCAATCATCCAAGTTATCAAGAACTTAACGATAATAAGCGTCGTACCCGGACTCGTCGCAGTCGAATTGGTGCTATCAACGGATTAAACGGCAAAGATGAAACCCGGACTGGTACTAATCCACTAGCTTTTGTCAACGAGCCAGACTTAGACCTTGATGGTGAGCCAGAACTGGGAGTAACACCAGAAATTCCCTCACCTAATCTTGGTAAGCCAGGTTGGAGTGAAAGAATAGAGCGCACTAAAATTACCAAGGCAGAGCCAATCAAACCAGTGGTGGAACCACCGGAAATTAGGACTGTAGAAATGACACTCCAAGAACAGGATATGTTTGCCTTGATGGGAATCTCTCCCTTGGTGAAATTAGAGCAAGAAGTTAAAAATCCCAAATCTGTGATTATTAACGTGATTCAGCCCGGACAACAGTCAACAATGCCGACTGAATCAATCCCAGAACCAATTATTGCTCAAAGAGCAACATCTGAATTAACTCCCAGTAAAGTACCGATACCAAAAATTGTTGAGCCAGAACAAAAATCCTCAATCCCAGAGACAACTGAACTATCAGGGTTTACTGACAGCCCTTCGACACCCGTGGCAAACCTAGATGAAAGTGATGCAAGTAGCACCACTACAGCCAACCGTCGCCGCCGCCGTCGTTCCTCAGCGATGGACGACAATTAATTTGCCTTATGGTAGAAACGCAGCAAACAGCTGCTGATTGTTCGCCAGCACTTCTGGAAGAATCCAGTTGGCTTGAGTTTTCTACCTTCTCAGGGATTTCTGGGCTAGTTGCAGGTGTCGATGAAGTAGGGCGAGGTGCTTTATTTGGCCCTGTGGTGGCCGCAGCCGTAATCCTGCCAGATTATGCTTTGCCAAAACTAATGGCAGCTAAAATTAAAGACAGTAAAAAGTTGTCTAGTCAAAGAAGGACTCAGCTAGCACAGCAAATTTGTGGGCTAGCTGTAGATTGGAAAATTGGGTATGCTTCCACTACGGAAATTGACAAGATAAATATTTTGCAAGCAACGCTGTTAGCGATGAAGCGGGCTGTACTGAAGTTAAAAGTACAGCCTGCACTGTGCTTAATTGATGGAAATCAATCAATCAAAGATTTGCCAGTGCCCCAACAAACAATAGTCAAAGGAGACGAGCGATCGCTAGCTATTGCCTCTGCCAGTATTGTTGCTAAAGTATGGCGTGACGATCTGATAATGCGTTTAGCATTGAAATATCCGATGTACAACCTGGAGTGTAACAAGGGTTATGGTAGCCAACAGCACTTACTTGCTCTGCAAGAATACGGTGCATCTCCCTTACATCGCAAGTCATTTCGTCCTTGCCAAATTAAAGTAATCAATGGTGATTAATACAATAGACCTCTTGCAATCAATTGCTTTTTGGACTCTTGTGGTCAAAGGGAATCATGTTAAAGGGGAAAGGGAAAATACCAAACATGCACCCCCTTTCCCCTTCCCCTTTTCCCGACTTATGCAAGAAGTCTAATAATTACTCCGCATTGAATATCGGCAATTCACTGCTGTCACCGTCAATTCCTTGATTTTTCGTTTGTGATTTCACCCAATAGCGATAATCTGCCAAAAGCTGATGTGATAGGCGTTGCTTGATCGTTAATAGCACACTTTTAAGCAAAGCATTACCAGTAGCCTCTAAAATTGGCTTGGGAGTCAAGGAAAATGGCGGTGGCAAATCTATCTGTACTTCTAAATCAGCTCTTCCTTGTAAGCGAGTACCTGTGCTTACCTCTTTGGGAGATAAATGCCCTTTTAAATTGAGAGCAAAGCGCTGATTAATGTACTCGAAACCCAGAATTTCACAACCTAGCGATCGCAAATAAATTATGTCATTTGACTCTGCCCAAACTCTCATGTCCACAGTCGGTTGAATACTCAGTGACATAAAAGTCAGCGGACGCATTTTTAAGCGAAATATCTCTTCTGAAAGTTGCTGAATGCGACTATTGTCAACCAACGCCCTAACTAGACGTTGAGGCTGACGCAAATAGTACTGAATTGGAATAGGCTCCTCTTGAACAGCTATTTCAACCGATTGGGAAGCACTAAATCGGGTAGCCATGAGCGAATAAAAATATATGTTTCTTAATTTTAATATTTTTTAACAACTTAGATCTGATGACATAAAAGTAAAAACTTTATTTACCATCAAAATTATACTTGTTGATGACCTATACGCGATCGCCAAAAAGTTGGTACGCTCATTATTATCTTTTCTGAGAAAAAGTTCGGATTAAATAAATGTTGACAAAAATATACAGTTATGCGCATACAAATTACATCAGCTAATAAAATTTATCTTTAATCTTCAGATAAATTTAAGCAAACAGCCACTTGCAAATCTGACTATTAGAGAATTGCTATGAATACTTTATTTACCGACTTTAAAGTAAAAAAATATGCAATTACTACTGACTACCATCCCTCAACGACCATGTGCTGTTATTTATTTTTTTTAGTTCATTTATTTGGGATAAAAATATCTAGGATAAAATTCTTTTTTACAAATTCTTTTCAACATCCAGTACCAGTGAAACTATCAACTCAAGGCTAATGGCATGACTATATCGATCGCACATTTAGGGCCAACTGGCACTTATTCCGAACAAGCTGCTGTTATTTATGTGAACTGGCTAACCAAAAATACGGTAATTGAAACTATTTTATGCCCTTATCCCAGTATTTCCCAATCACTGCACGCGGTTGCTAAAGGTCAAGCCCATTTGGCTGTTGTACCTGTGGAAAATTCGATTGAAGGAAGTGTCACTATGACACTAGATACAGTTTGGCAGTTAGATGGGTTGCGAATTCAGTTGGCTTTGGTATTACCCATTGTTCATAATTTAATTTCCTGTGCCACTAGCTTAGATAATATTCAAACTGTTTACTCTCATCCCCAAGCTTTAGCACAATGTCAGGTATGGTTAGAACGATTCCTTCCAAGAGTACAGATTATTGCCAATAATTCTACAACCGAAGCATTAGAGCGATTAGAACAAGAGCCAACAACAGCAACTATCGCCTCTAGTAGAGCAGCTCAACTCTACAATCTGCCCATCCTTACCAGCGGTATTAATGACTATCCAGAAAACTTTACTCGTTTTTGGGTAATAAGTCAGGGAATACCAGACGCTAAATATCAGATTTCTGAACTAACTTATAGTCACACATCTTTAGCTTTTAGTGTGCCTGCCAACATCCCAGGAGCATTAGTCAAACCTTTACAGATCTTTGCTGAATTAGGAATTAACCTGAGTCGAATTGAGTCTCGTCCAACAAAGCGATCGCTAGGGGAATATTTGTTTTTTATTGATGTAGAAGCAGACGCTAATGAAACACAAATGCAATCTGCTTTAGCAGAATTAACTAACCATACAGAAATTCTCAGGATTTTGGGAACTTACAATGTTTTACCAGCAAGTGTTCTTTAGTCATTTGTCAATTGTCATTTGACAAATAACCAATGACTAATAACTACTCATCATTTATCATTAAATGTATCTTTCAGAACAGATCTAGCTGCCAAGTGATTACGAGTAGAAGTTAAAATTTCTGCTTCCCGCTCTAGACGAGTTGCAGTATCTTGCATTTCTAGTAATAACTGTTGTTCTGCGGCAACACCATAAAGATTACTTGCTACCCAATAAGATAACTCGATTGGGAGATCTGGTAAATCTTCTGGTAACTCAATATTTTGTTCTGTTAATTTAGCTGACAGACGTACAACATCCCGTAGCAGTTGTTCTACTTCTGAAGACAAAGGCCGTAAATCTTTAGTTGGTGGATGATCTTCAATCCACTCTACCAAACCAACGCGGTATGGCTTTTCACGAACGTATTCTAATACACGAAATCTTTGCTGTCCCAAGGTCAGCATTTTCATCCTATCGTCTGGTAGCCGCTGATGATGAACGATTTCGGCACAGCAGCCAGTGTTTGCAATAGTACCTTTAACTGGATCGAACATTAAAACACCGAACCTGCGATCGCTCTCCAAAATCGTGTTCATCATGATTCGGTAGCGAAATTCAAAGATGTGCAGGGGCAATGGTCTAGTAGGAAACAGAACTACTTCGGGTAACGGGAACAGAGGTAGTTCGCGGACTGCAATTTTAGAAGATGATGCCATTGTTACCTTGGTATAAACTGAATCTTTAAAATTTATTTTTCTCTGCTTTTCCCGTACTTTGTCTACATTCTATCATTTGTTCTGCGGCTAAATAAAAAGCCCTGAGATATATTTCTTCAGGGCAAAGTAAATATTCATACTAATTTCATTAGTTTTTTGTCATTTATCCTTTGTCCTTTATTTATTGACAAATTGCTAATGACCAATAACTAATGAATAATAACGAATTAAAGTTTGACTTCGATATCTACACCAGATGGAAGATCTAATTTCATCAAAGCATCAATAGTTTTAGAAGATGGCTGGTAAATATCAATAATCCGGCGATGAGTGCGGGTTTCAAAGTGTTCCCGCGAATCTTTATCTACGTGAGGCGATCGCAGCACGCAGTAGATTCGGCGTTTTGTCGGTAAAGGAATAGGCCCGATCGCTGTAGCATTGGTGCGGTTAGCGGTGTCTACAATCTTCTCGCAAGATGTATCTAATAAGCGTCGATCAAAAGCTTGTAAGCGAATTCTAATTTTCTGCTGCTGTAGAGTTGCCATCTTTAGTTGTCCAGGTTCTGCGTAATTAGGGGAGTGGTAAACGGGGAAGGGAGCTTCGGTATCTTTTTTTTTACTCCCTACTCCCTTTATTTCAAGGAAGAGAAAGGAGCAGAGTGGAACTATACCATCTCTGCTCCTTTGTTATGAGCAAAAAGGTGCTATTTCACAATTTTGGAGACGACACCAGCACCAATGGTGCGACCACCTTCACGAATAGCGAAGCGCATTCCTTGTTCAATAGCGATCGGGCTGATCAATTCTACAGTCACTTTAATGCGATCGCCTGGCATCACCATTTCTACATCTTTGCCATCATCAGAGGTGAAGGCTTTGATTGTGCCGGTCACATCTGTTGTCCGCACGTAGAACTGAGGACGGTAACCAGCGAAGAATGGTGTCTTCCGACCACCTTCTTTGTCAGTTAATACGTAAACTTCACCTTCAAATTGAGTGTGAGGCGTAATCGAACCAGGTTTGGCTATTACCATACCGCGCTCTACGTCTTCTTTTTTCAGACCGCGTAGCAGTACACCGGCGTTATCCCCAGCCAAGCCTTCATCAAGGCTTTTCTTGAACATTTCGATCCCGGTGACGGTGGTGGTACGAGTTTCTCTCAAACCAATTAGTTCTACAGTATCGTTGACCTTGACTTTGCCTCTTTCGATACGTCCAGTAGCAACTGTACCACGACCTGTGATGGTAAATACGTCTTCTACAGCCATCAGGAAAGGCTTATCAACATCCCGTTCTGGAGTCGGGATGTAAGAATCAACAGCATCCATCAGTTCGTAGATTTTGTCTACCCACTGATTTTCTCCCCGTTGGGTCTTGGGATTTTTGGTCATTGCTTCCAGAGCTTGCAGACCGGAACCTTTGATGATGGGAATATCATCACCAGGGAAATCGTAGCTAGAAAGCAATTCCCGCAGTTCTAGTTCCACTAGTTCCAGCAGTTCTGGGTCATCCATCAAGTCTTCTTTGTTTAAGAAGACAACCAGACTGGGAACCCCTACCTGTTTTGCCAGCAGGATGTGTTCGCGGGTTTGGGGCATAGGACCATCGGTAGCAGCAACTACAAGGATGGCACCATCCATTTGCGCTGCACCGGTGATCATGTTTTTCACATAGTCAGCGTGTCCGGGACAGTCTACGTGAGCATAATGGCGCTTTTCGGTTTCATACTCTACGTGAGCGGTATTGATGGTAATACCCCGTGCCTTTTCTTCTGGCGCGTTATCGATCTGGTCGTAGCCTTTAGCTACAGCCTGACCAAGAGCCGCCAATGTCATGGTGATGGCTGCTGTTAATGTGGTTTTACCGTGGTCAACGTGACCAACTGTACCGATATTAATGTGGGGTTTAGTCCTTTCAAACTTTGCGCGTGCCATGAATCCTTGTTTCCTTTTTTAATTAAGCGTTCCCTTTGCTTTTTGCAATGATAGTTTCAGCTACGCTCTTGGGTACCTCTTCATAATGGCTGAACTCCATTGTGAAGATACCCCGACCTTGGGTCTTCGACCGGATATCAGTGGCGTAGCCGAACATGGTTGCCAGTGGAACTTTAGATGCCACCTTCGAGAGTCCCTGTTCAGTGCTTTGGCTTTCAATCTGCCCCCGACGAGAGATGAGGTCGCCAATGACGTTCCCCATAAAATCTTCAGGAACTTCCACTTCAACTTTCATCATAGGCTCTAATAGTACTGGTGAAGCTTTAAGCACAGCTTCTTTCATTGCCATTGAGCCAGCAATTTTGAAAGCCATTTCTGAAGAGTCCACATCGTGGTATGACCCATCAACCAACGTCGCTTTGACATCAATCAACGGATATCCAGCTAAAAACCCGCTTTCGCAACTTTCTTTCATTCCTTGTTCTGCGGGGCTAATGTACTCTTTTGGTACGACACCACCAACAATTTTGGAGACGAACTCAAAGCCGCTGCCAGGTTCTCCGGGTTCTAAATCGATCACTACGTGACCGTATTGACCTTTACCACCGCTTTGGCGGATGAATTTAC
Organism: Nostoc linckia z4; assembly: GCF_002608075.1. Taxonomy (GTDB): domain Bacteria; phylum Cyanobacteriota; class Cyanobacteriia; order Cyanobacteriales; family Nostocaceae; genus Nostoc; species Nostoc linckia. The sequence continues at coordinate 86,574 of NZ_LAHA01000003.1, read as the reverse complement.
CTTCGACTCTGGTTACATGCTTACGAATTGTTTCGCGGTAAGCTACTTGGGGCGCACCAACATTTGCTTCCACTTTGAATTCGCGTAACATCCGATCTACCAGAATTTCTAGGTGTAGTTCTCCCATCCCAGCAATTACGGTTTGGTTAGTTTCTGGATCGACGCTGACGCGGAAGGTTGGGTCTTCTTCTGAGAGAGATTGCAGAGCTTTGGACAGTTTGTCCATGTCATTCTTGGTTTTGGGTTCAACCGCTACCGAGATTACAGGCTCAGGAATGAATAGAGATTCCAGAATTACTGGCGAACCATCATCACAGAGCGTGTCACCTGTCAAGGTGTCTTTCAATCCCAGAGCTGCTCCCAAATCGCCCGCACGCAATTCTTCGACATCTTGCCGTTCATCTGCCTTCATCAGAACTAAGCGAGAAATCCGTTCTTTCTTATTCTTAGTAGCGTTGAGGACGTAGCTACCCTTTTTCAGCACTCCAGAATAAACTCGAACAAATGTCAGACGCCCGTAAGGGTCGGCCATAATCTTGAATGCCAGAGCTGATAGGGGTTCGTTGTCATCAGCCCGCCGTTCAACAGTATCGCCATTGGGCAGTATGCCTTGAATTGGCGGCACTTCACTTGGTGCAGGTAGGTAATCTACAACTGCATCCAGCATTAACTGTACGCCTTTATTTTTAAATGCCGAGCCACAAAGTACTGGCACAATCGTACCTGCAATTGTACCTTTACGTAGAGCAGTACGGATTTCATCTTCTGTAAGTTCTTCTCCATCGAAGTACTTAGTCATCAGATCGTCATCGGTTTCTGCTACTGCTTCGATGAGCTTGGTACGGTATTCTTCTACCAGTTCTTGCAAGTCGGTGGGGATATCCGCTTCTTGGATATCAGTTCCTTGGTCGTTGTTATAGATATAGGCACGCAACCTTACCAAGTCAACAATGCCCTTGAAGTCGTTTTCGCTACCAATTGGCAGTTGAATAGCGATCGCATTTGCCCGCAGGCGATCGCGCATTTGCTCGTGAACTTTATAAAAGTTCGCTCCTGTACGATCCATCTTGTTGATGAAGGCGATCCGAGGCACTTTGTAGCGGTCTGCTTGACGCCACACTGTCTCAGATTGCGGTTGTACCCCGCCCACAGAACAAAATACCGCGATTACACCATCCAACACGCGCATGGAACGCTCAACTTCAATGGTGAAGTCTACGTGACCCGGAGTATCGATAATGTTAATTTGATGATCTTTCCAGCTGGTACTGATAGCAGCAGCAGTAATGGTAATTCCCCGCTCCCGCTCTTGATCCATCCAGTCTGTGACGGCAGTTCCTTCATGAACTTCGCCAATTTTATGAATTATCCCAGAGTAAAATAATATTCTCTCTGTTGTTGTTGTTTTGCCCGCATCTATGTGCGCCGCAATACCGATGTTGCGTACTTTCTCTAGCGGGATCGTGCGTGCCACAATTACCTCCTATTGTTTTGGCCTCATGATATCTTGTATATTACTCTTTGTTAAGATTCTATACTTTTACGGAAAACCGCCTTTTTTGTAAATCTGACGATATACCGCTTGAGGATTACGATATATCGTTTTTCTAGCTAGTAACGATAATGTGCAAATGCTTTGTTAGCTTCGGCCATCCGATGCGTTTCTTCCCGCTTACGAATTGCATTTCCAGTTTCGTTAGCAGCATCCATTAACTCATTTGCTAGTTTGCTTGCCATTGTGCGCCCTGGTCGAGAGCGAGAAAATTGCACCAGCCAACGGAGTGCTAGGGTAGTACCCCGTTCGGAACGCACTTCCATTGGTACTTGGTAGGTTGCTCCACCTACTCGTCGAGCCTTGACTTCTACTAAAGGCGTAGCGTTCCGCACCGCTCTTTCAAAAGTTTCTAAGGCATTATTACCAGTGCGTTCTTCAATGGTCTTTAATGCATCATAAACAATTCTGGCAGCAAGGGATTTCTTGCCATGACGCATGATCCGCCTGATCATCATGCTCACAAGGCGACTATTATATACGGAGTCAGACGGAACTGGGCGCCTTTGAATTACACCACGACGAGACATACTTCACCTTTAATTCGGATTTGGCAACGATTTTATATGCTATCAGACACCGGAAACTAAAAGCGGTGGAACCCAACCCTCAGACTTCCTCATTTTTTTGAGCGTTACAGCTGCCAATTTTGGATTTTGGATTTTGGATTTTGGATTAAAATTTTTCGTTAATATGCCCTTAACCTAACGGTTAGAACAAATCAAAAATCAAGAGCGTGTAAGTTTCATTTTCTTGAAATTTCGATCAATCTCAAATCACAAATCTCAAATTGCTTGACTTGCTAAGAGCAACTGAATACTCAAGGCGACAAGATTCTAAACCTTAATGTCTAAACGAGAATTCTGCTATTTTTACAGCATTCTCCTCAGAAATTCTACACTTGCTCGCTGAGTGTAGGGTGTAGCTTGCTTGATTGCTTCAAACAAATAAAACAGTCTTGATGACTGTTGCAAGAACACAAGTGGCGTTCGCTTTTTTTCCCTGAGCCTTTGTAGAACAGACGATTAATCGTGTTTAGCGCGATTAATCGCCTAATCCTATTTTTTCACTTCTTTGGGACGCTTGGTTCCATACTTGGAACGGCCTTGCTTGCGGTCTTTGACTCCGGCTGTATCCAAGGTGCCACGGATAATGTGGTATCTCACGCCTGGTAAGTCCTTAACCCGGCCGCCACGAATCATGACAACTGAGTGTTCTTGCAAATTGTGACCAATCCCTGGAATGTAAGCTGTAACTTCAAAACCAGAGGTAAGTCTTACCCTTGCTACTTTGCGTAGAGCTGAGTTAGGCTTCTTTGGTGTGGTCGTGTATACTCTGGTACAAACTCCCCGACGTTGGGGGCATTGTTTCAGAGCCGGGGACTTGGTTTTCTGACGCGCTTGTTCGCGTTCATTACGTATTAGCTGCTGTATTGTTGGCATGAGTTACAGCGCGTAAAGCTGCTTATGGTCTAAGTTTTAACAAATCCTGATTATATCTTTTTTTTGGGTTTTATGTCAATTGTTATTTGTCCCTAGTCATTTGTAAAGCGGAAATAATGAGTAATTACCAATGACTAATTACTTATGGAGAAAGAATTGCCACAGGTACATGTAGCGATCGCCTGGGGATTATGAAAGCGAAAACCACCACCCATCAAGTCTTCTGAATAATCTACTGTCAAACCGTTGAGTTGATTTAGGCTTTGGGCATCTACAATTACTTGCACTTCGTCGAAGTCAAAAATGCGATCGCCAACTTTTATTGCTTCATCGAAGGACATATCATAAAAAAAACCTGAACAGCCACCTGGTTTTACTGCTAATCGAAACAAGACATTTGGCTGCTGCTTGGACTTAATTCGCACGATTTCACTCGCGGCTGCTTGACTCAGATGAATCATGAAATTCGTTTTTGCAACTGAATAACCTACGTTTATTTTACAGATTGGTTGACCCCAAAATGCTGTACTTACCAAAATTCTATGTATAAATACGCTTTAATTTTCATATCTAGAGAATTCATTTATACACTACAATTTAAACTTTAAAGGACAAATGAACATTTTTGTCAACGAGCAATTTTGTTTTAGAGGTGGTAAATGTTGAGTTATTCGTTTTATTCAGATGAAGACGATCGATTTTGACTTCACTAAATACTTACTCAACAGATTTATGGCTCTGATTACATATTACTACATTTATATGACCCTTTGGGTTCGGCAGTGACGCTCCTGCGTCGCTAATGCAACCGACGTAAACTGCTAGGACTGCTATTGTGTCACTGCCTAACTTTTTGTGTCTTCTTCAATAAAATAATGCACTCCCCACCTTAACTAGGCAGGGACTCATAACATGCAGTAGTTACTAAAGACGATTTGCACAAAAATGTATTCTATTTTCAATTTAGAGCTTGTATGACGCTCTTTTGGTTCTAATCCTTGGTACGAGCATAATCGTCTTGGTAGCGAATAATATCGTCTTCGCCTAAATATTCACCATTTTGTACCTCAATCAACACCAAAGGAATCACGCCAGGATTCTCTAAACGGTGAGCTGTACATTGGGGTACATAAGTTGACTCATTATTACTCAATAATACTTCTTGCTCGCCACAAATTACCCTAGCTGTACCAGAGACGACAATCCAGTGTTCGCTGCGATGATGATGCATTTGTAAACTGAGGCGGTGTCCAGGCTTGACTTCGATGCGCTTGATTTTGTATCCACGTCCTTCTTCCAAGACTGTAAAAGCACCCCAAGGACGTAACTCAGTGGTAGCAATACTTTTGGAACTAATAGCTGGAGATATGTGTAGAGTCTCAGTCTGTGTAATTTCTTGATATCGAGCCATAGTAACCTCATTTGAAGACATAACAAACCATCAGTACTCTTAAAATTTTGATGAACAATTCTGGTGCTATCTCGCTACCTGAAAAACCAGAATTTCGTTGCACTTTGCTAAAGATAACAAAATCAATCCCTATGGTGTAAACTGTCACTGATTAAAAGATATAGGTCTACACTAAGTCTTCATCAACCAAAATGGCGGCTTGTTGTAAACTTTAAAAAAGGGCTGATAAATAGGGAATAAAGAATAATATTCATTAAAATTAATTAAAAATACATTCTTCAATCCCAAACACTCAATCCCTATTTCAAATACACATTCTCCGATACCAATTCCTCATTTTTGTAGGAAAATACCGATACCATTATGAACGCGGGCAGCAGTACTCGGAAAACGGTCGAGTAGTTGTCCTCCTAAGTAAAGACTGGTGGAACTACCACCGTCTAAATTTAGGGCGTCCACACACCCCATTTGTTGCAGTAGTTGGGCGTGTTCTGCCAAGGTAGGGCCATAACCACCCACACGATTATGGACAGCAGCGATTGTTAGTGTGCCTGTTGGCGTTGTGCAAATACCGCTACGAATAGCTTTTTCTGCAATAAAGGCATTGCTGAATTTTTCAGCTTTGGCATCAAGGACAATTTGACGATTTTTGATTAACAGCGGCCCTGCTGCGATAATGTGGGGATAACGATTAAAATCAGCAGGAGTTGTATTGCTGGAAATGCTGACTGTGGTGCCAACAGGTAACTGTGAGGCACTAGCAGTAGCGCTGGCGCGTAAGGTTAGCAGATACCCGTCCGAGGGAATAGGAATCGCTTGCTCGCCAACTTTGCCGCCTGGTAGCTGATTAGTAATTCGATTTTTTTGTACTACTAGGATAATTTCATTGTCTGTTAGAGGTGTGTAAGTAGTTCCCCAAGCAGGAGTATAACGAGCAATACCACTTTGGACATAACCACTATTGAGAAAGAGAATTGGTAAGCGTTGGTTATTGGTAGCGCTCAAAGTTTCTTCTAAAGTGAGGCGATGGAAGTAAAATTGACCGGAATTATTCCAAGCGATGGCTCCTCGGTTGAGAATAGGGCCTGATAACCACTGACCATCTCGGCGAATCGCACCCAAGGGTAATCTGTTATTGCGGTTAAAATAACCACCGTTAATTGCAGCTACCGCTAAGTAACGTTGTGCTGTTTGAATTAAGGGAGCAGTACCAATAAGTGTGTTAGGACTAACCCACATCGGTTTTAAGGTTAACCCGACTCTACGGGGATTAATTTCTAGCCAAACCACCGGAAAGCGTTCTGCACCCAAGTTAATATAACGCTGTCGCCAGCGTAATCCTGGTGCCCAAGTAATATCTCGCTCTTCTAAAGGATCGGGTCGAATGTCAATAATCAGGCGATGGGGGTTTGCTACAGTATTCACTTGAGGTGATAAACCAAAGGGAACACTCAAGCGAATAATGGTTTGGTTCTTCACCACTTCTACTTTTTGAATTAATGGTTCTGGGGCTGGTATTGGTGGTGTAAGTGGCGATAATTGTTTGAGTAGATCTGGCAGTAGTGTTGGTGGTGGTTGGGGAGTATAGCGTTGTATTAATGCGGGATCGGCCATTGCATCCAGGGTAACCATCCACTCGCGATTTGGTGGTGTGGTGGATTTTGGTGGTGGTGTGTCTGGGTCTGGGGATGCAGTGGGAATTGTTTTCACAGTTGCTCCTTGTGCAACTTGCCAAGGAGTTGGACGATCTAAATCGACAACAATCCGAGTTGGTTGCAAAGGAGGAAGATTTGCATCTGAAGGTTGCTGGTTTTGAACAATGTTAATTACTTGGGCTTTTGGGGTGGCGATCGCTAGTATGTTACCATTGGCTTGGATTTGCCATCCCGCTGCTTGGGCAAAATTCGTAATATCTAGATAGCGATATCCCTTTAGTAGGGTAGTGCTTAAAACTAATGGCTTGCTCGCCAAGGAGAACCATTGTATTGGTTGCCTAGTCCAATCGCTACTGTTTAAAAAATTTACTCCTATTAATTGCCGGAATGCGCCGTCACTGATGTGAGTTGTGATTTGGTTGGCTGTTCCAGGTCGCTGTAACCAAGTTCCTGACAAGGTACGCCCATTTAGAGAAATTTGATTACCAGACAAAGGCGATGACACTGCTGGTAAAGGAGATGTCGGCGTCTGTGAAGTTAATCTTGGTATTTGACGATCGTTTTTTAGGGACTCCTGGGCGTTAACATGGGTAGTAGCCAAGCAGACCACTGTCAAAAGTAGTGATGACAAAGTATCTTGCATTAACTTCGCATTCCCAATTAGTGACATCACACAGGAGTATTGTTGTTGGCAACAATTCGGCACTTTTACCATAATTTACTAGGTATTTTTCAAAACTATCACCCAAGGTATAAACTAACTAATTATTTGCAAAGATAAAAATATCAGTTTTTTTTGCGAAAAAACGTGATAATCTATATATTGGATTGTTGTCTCTTGTAAAGAGAAAAAGTAATTTAGCTGCCTAAACGACTGTAAGCAAGTGTTCTAACTGGCACTAATAGCGGCCGCACTATACACGGTAGTGTTGGTTATCAAAACTGGATTAGGATATTTAATCCTCATTGTTAGTTGCGACTGTTGCTACTCCAATGGGGCGTAATTGCTAGTGAGACAGGTGGCGACTGGTAAAGAGAAATTTTTGGGAATTGTCAAATGGGTATATGTTGTAATACGCTGATTTTATTGCTAGATCGGGATAATTTTGATTTTCAAACCTAGTGCAGCGTTAAGTGATTTATATAAAATGAGCCAAAGCAAGTAGCTAATATGCATCTGGAAAGAGGGAATTGAGAAAATACTTAGCTTCACAGTATAAGAGAAAAAATGTCAGGGCAATCACAATGTCTTGGCAAAAATAACTTGTCGGATCATAGTATAAATACATAAAACTACGTAAAGATTTTAACACGGGTTAACTAAAAAGTAAAACCGAAGTTAAAATTTTTTTTCCCTAAATTTTCAGCATTGTTGATGTATTTTGGCTCCGCTAAATTGAAAAATTTTTCTCATAAGTAGTGGCAAAATTGGTAACTCAATAGTTCAGGTACATGGTATGAATAATAAATCGATGAATCAAGACCAGAAAATCACAGCAGACATTGACTCAAGAAATACCAGCCAGGGGCAAAGGTGGTTAGTAGAGGAACGAGATGCCTGTGGTGTAGGTTTCATTGCTCATCGCCAAAATCATGCCAGCCACGAAATTGTCGAAAAAGCTTTAGCTGCTTTAACCTGTCTAGAACATCGGGGAGGTTGTAGTGCAGACCAAGATTCTGGAGATGGTGCGGGAGTATTGACAGCTATTCCTTGGGAGTTGTTGCAACAAGAGTTTTCCCAAAGAGGCCAGGAATTGCGATGTACTAGCAACAAAGCTGTGGGGATGATATTCTTACCACAAGACCAACAAGCTGCTCAAAAAGCTAGGAAGCTAGTTGAGCAAGTAGCTGCCCAAGAAAAACTGACTGTACTGGGATGGCGAGTAGTGCCAGTACAACCTAATCTACTTGGTATACAAGCAAGAGAAAATCAACCCCAGATCGAACAAGTAATCTTCGCCTGTGAAGATAAAAGCGGCGATGAACTAGAACGTCAGTTGTACATTACTCGTCGCCGCATTGAAAAAGCTCGACACAACGTCTCAGAAGAATTTTACATCTGCTCTTTGTCAAGCCGGACAATTGTTTACAAAGGTATGGTGCGTTCGGCTGTATTGGGTGAGTTTTATCAAGATTTGCAAAATCCAGCTTACAAAAGTGCCTTTGCTGCTTATCACCGCCGCTTTAGTACCAACACGATGCCCAAGTGGCCGCTAGCTCAGCCAATGCGACTTTTGGGTCACAATGGCGAAATCAACACCTTGTTGGGTAACATCAACTGGATGATGGCACGAGAAGCTACCCTGAATCATCCAGTGTGGGGCGATGGCATTAACGAACTTAAGCCATTAGTCCACGTTGATAATAGCGACTCAGCTACTTTAGATAACGTGCTGGAATTGCTGGTGCGTTCTGGACGCAGCCCCTTGGAAGCTTTAATGATTATGGTTCCAGAGGCTTACAAAAATCAGCCTTCTTTAAACGAATATCCAGAAATTGTTGATTTCTACGAGTATTACAGCGGTCTACAAGAAGCCTGGGATGGCCCAGCACTTTTAGTATTTAGTGATGGTCAAAAAGTCGGAGCGACACTAGATAGAAATGGATTAAGACCAGCTCGTTATCTAATTACCGAAGATGACTACATTGTTGTGGCCTCTGAAGCAGGAGTAGTGGACTTCCCAGAAGCCAAGATTATAGAGAAAGGTAGACTAGGCCCAGGGCAAATGATTGCCGTGGACTTAGTAAATCATGAAGTGCTGAAAAATTGGGAGATCAAGCAACGCATCGCCAAGCAGCATCCCTATGGAAAATGGCTGCAACAGTACCGTCAAGACTTGAAATCATTGGTCATTACTCAGACATCATCAACAAATGGCAATGGTAATGACCAAGGACAATTGCATATTGACAAGCAAAGCTTACTCCAGCGGCAAACAGCCTTTGGTTACACCACCGAAGATGTGGAAATGGTGATTCAACCAATGGCGATCGCAGGTTCAGAACCCACTTTCTGTATGGGAGATGATATTCCCCTAGCAGTATTGTCAGAAAAGCCCCACCTACTTTATGACTACTTCAAACAGCGCTTTGCTCAGGTAACCAACCCAGCCATCGATCCCCTACGGGAAAAGCTGGTGATGTCTTTGAAAGTCGAGTTGGGCGAACGGGGTAACTTATTAGAACCAAAGCCAGAATATGCTCGGAGATTGAAACTTGAGTCGCCAGTATTGAACGAAACAGAATTAGAGGCGATTAAGTTATCAGGATTTGCCACAGCCGAGTTATCAACTTTATTTGCCATTGCTAACGGGCCAGAAGGATTAAAAGCTGCTGTAGAGGCATTACAAGCACAAGCCGCACAATCAGTGCAAGCAGGTGCCAAGATTTTAATCTTAAGCGACAAAATACCCCCAACCCCCCTTAATAACCAGGGCCACGAGGGTATCAACACAGAATACACTTACATTCCTCCACTGTTAGCAGTGGGCGCTGTGCATCACCACCTGATTCGTGAAGGGTTGCGAATGAAAACATCCCTGATTGCCAATACCGCCCAATGCTGGAGTACGCATCATTTTGCTTGTCTAATTGGCTATGGAGCAGGTGCTGTTTGTCCGTATATGGCTTTGGACACAGTGCGTGATTGGTGGTCAGACCCCAAAACTAAAAAGTTGATGGAGGTAAAAAAAGTTGCTTCTATTACCTTGGAGCAAGCTCTAGGAAATTATCGCAAAGCAGTAGAGTCAGGTTTATTAAAAATTCTCTCCAAAATGGGAATTTCCCTACTCTCCAGCTATCAAGCAGCGCAAATTTTTGAAGCCATCGGTATTGGTAAAGATTTAATCGATTTGGGATTTTGTGGTACGACTTCCCGCATTGGTGGTTTGAGTGTCAGCGAACTGGCTTTAGAAGTGCTTTCATTCCATAGCAAAGCCTTCCCCGAACTGACAACTAACAAATTAGAAAACCTGGGCTTTGTACAGTATCGTCCTAAGGGCGAGTACCACATGAATAGCCCGGAAATGGTGAAGGCGTTGCATAAAGCTTTAGATGGCAAAAACTACGACCACTACGAAGTTTACAAACAGCACCTCCAAGGCAGACCGCTAACGGCTTTGCGTGACTTGCTCGACTTCCAAGGCGATCGCCCCGCAATTCCCCTAGAAGAAGTAGAATCAGTATCTGAAATTGTCCAGCGCTTCTGTACTGGCGGCATGTCCTTGGGTGCTTTGTCAAGAGAAGCACATGAAACTTTAGCGATCGCCATGAACCGCATTGGTGGCAAATCTAACTCTGGGGAAGGCGGCGAAGACCCAGTGCGCTATACAGTCCTAGATGATGTAGATGAATCTGGACACTCACCAACTCTACCTCATTTAAAAGGCTTGCGAAATGGCGATCGCGCCTATAGTGCCATCAAGCAAGTTGCATCGGGACGCTTTGGTGTCACCCCAGAGTATTTAGTCAACGCCAAACAAATTGAAATCAAAATTGCCCAAGGTGCCAAGCCTGGGGAAGGCGGACAACTACCAGGGCCAAAGGTGAGCCAATACATCGCCATGTTAAGGCGCTCTAAGCCCGGTGTAACACTGATTTCGCCACCACCGCACCATGATATTTATTCCATTGAAGACTTAGCCCAGTTGATTTTTGACTTACATCAAATTAACCCGAAAGCAAAAGTATCAGTGAAACTGGTTGCAGAAGTTGGTATCGGGACGATCGCTGCGGGTGTAGCTAAAGCCAACGCTGATATTATCCAGATTTCTGGTCACGATGGAGGGACAGGTGCATCGCCACTCAGTTCTATTAAACATGCAGGTTCGCCTTGGGAACTAGGTTTAAGTGAAGTGCATCGGGTTTTGATGGAAAATAGTTTGCGCGATCGGGTAATTTTACGCGTCGATGGCGGCCTCAAGAGTGGCTGGGATGTGGTAATAGGTGCATTGATGGGTGCTGAAGAATTCGGTTTTGGCTCCATTGCCATGATTGCTGAAGGCTGCATTATGGCGCGTATTTGCCATACGAATAATTGCCCTGTGGGAGTAGCTTCCCAAAAAGAAGAACTCCGCAAGCGATTTACAGGAATCCCAGAACAAGTCGTCAACTTCTTCTACTTCATTGCCGAAGAAGTGCGGAGTTTATTAGCACGACTCGGCTACCGTTCTTTGTCAGAAATTATCGGACGTGCAGATTTATTGACAATGCGTCCAGAGGTAAAACTTACCAAAACCCAATCCCTAAATCTCAACTGTTTACTCCAGCTACCAGACAGCAGAGAAAATCGTCGCTGGTTAGTACATGAACAAGTCCACAGCAACGGCGTAGTTTTGGATGATAAATTCCTTGCTGATGCTGACATTCAAGCTGCTATCAAAAACCAATCCAGTGTGACCAAGACCTTCCCCATAGTCAACACTGACAGAACAGTAGGTGCTAGATTAGCAGGGGCGATCGCTTCCCAGTATGGCGATAGCGGTTTTGAAGGACAAATTAATCTCAAATTCACAGGTAGTGTTGGACAAAGCTTTGGTGCTTTCAACCTCCCAGGCATCATTCTTACCTTGGAAGGAGAGGCAAACGACTACGTAGGTAAAGGAATGCATGGTGGGGAAATCATCATCAAACCTCCATCTGATGCCATTTACAATTCATCGCAAAACGTCATAGTTGGCAATACCTGTCTTTATGGCGCTACTGGCGGTACATTATTTGCCAATGGTTTAGCAGGAGAGCGCTTTGCTGTGAGAAACTCCAAAGGTGTAGCAGTTATTGAAGGCGCTGGGGATCACTGCTGTGAGTACATGACTGGTGGTGCGATTGTCGTTCTTGGTAAAGTAGGACGTAACGTCGCGGCTGGAATGACCGGTGGACTCGCATACTTTTTAGATGAAGACGGTTCCTTCCCTGAATTAGTCAACCCAGAAATTGTCAAAATGCAGCGAGTGATTACCCAAGCAGGTGCAAAGCAGTTGCAAGAGTTAATCAAAACTCATGCAGAACGCACTGGTTCACCAAAAGCGAAGAAAATTCTGCAAAATTGGCAAGAATTCTTGCCCAAATTCTGGCAGTTGGTTCCGCCTTCGGAAGCTGATAGTCCAGAGGCCGATCCTCAAAAAGAAACAACTGAATTCAGTTTAGTCACCAGTAGTCATTAACAAACAACAAAGATCCCCGACTTCTTTAAGAGGTAGGGGATCTGTAGCTTATAACTTCAATAAAACGGCAATTAGTATTAGTCAATTACTATTGGGCAATAAGTTCATAATTAATAACTATTACTTTTTCTTAGCAAGTAATTGTATCTCTTTATCTTCTATTTCCAATAGTTCTGGAACAGTAACAAACCGATAACCTTGCTTTCTCAGGTTACTAATAATTTCTGGTAAAGCTTGCACAGTTCTAGAACGATTACCACCACCATCGTGCATTAGCACAATGCCACCAGGTCTAGAATCTTTGATGACATTATTAATTAACTTTGGTACAGCTGGTAGTTTATAGTCCGTGGAGTCAGCTGACCACATTACTACAGTATACTTTTGGGCTTTGGCATAACCAACTAGCCCATTGTGCATCATCCCGCCGGGAGGACGGAACAGAGTTGTTTTCACTCCTGTAACTTGATAAATTAAGTCTGCCGTACGGTCTATTTCAAAGGCAGCTGCCTGCTGATTAAAGAAGTGATACCAGTGATGCCAAGTATGGTTGGCAATCACATGACCTTGAGCTACGATTTCTTTGCCTAATTCTGGATAATTTTTTAGGTTTTGCCCAACAACAAAAAATGTCCCTTTAATATTATTTGATTTGAGAATATCTAGTACTTGTTTTGTAGTTTGAGGCCAAGGGCCATCATCAAAGGTAAGAGCAATGACTTTCTCTGGTTGAGTAAATTTTGCTTCTTTAATTATCGTTCCTTGAAAACGGGATGGTACAGGGTAGGAGAAGCCTTTTATTTGTGCTTGTTGTTGCCAAATGGTCAACATCGCACCCTTGAATTTCTCAATGCGCTGCTGAGTTCCTGTGTTTGCAGATACATTATTGACACTGATATTTGGTCTAATCTGAGCTTCCGAAGTATTAGGTCTGAGAAGCATCATGACACCAACACTAAAAACACCACCCAAAGCAAGTAACCCAATTAATATCCCTTCTGGCCAAAAAAACGGCTTATTATTTTCCACCATCTAGCTCCTTCACCAAGAAAACCATCCTACGTATATGACAGTACGTTCTAGCACATATTTTTTTAGATATTTAAAAAACCAATGGTTTGTATAATTCTGAAAATTAGAACCAATGACACAGATTTTACAAGTTGAATTGAAAATTAAATGTTTAATTTTCACTGAATCATAAACAATGGAGTCTGCACTTACTGGTTACCATTGCTAGTCTTTGGAAGGAGCATAATTTAGATAATTCACCACACGTGTAAATCCTCTTAAGAAAAGTTTTGAATGTACTGTTGTTTTTTACTAGCTACGCCACTAATATACTTTCGATGGATACCAAATCAGTTCAATTCAAACTGTCAAGGCTACAAATCTTATCTTTTGCAAGCTCTCATTGTTACAGGAAAGTTATATTTAATTAATTTACAGAACAACTGACACTTTGTAAGTTGTTTGAAAAAACACTTTAATAAAGTATTTAGTTATAAAAATTATAAAATATATTTTACTGCCTAATGACATTGGTTCCCTTTTAAGAAAAAATTAAATTTTCACCTCAGAGAATATTACTTTGTAATTTTTATCAAATAGAGAGACGGAAATTAATTCAATATAGTTTCTCATTGCCGAGGGGCACTTAGTCGTTAATCTGGATACTTTTTACTTATTTAGCAAAAATAATTGTATTAGCGGATTAACTCTATTTTTGATGTTGAAACTTTAGTAAAAATTGCTACTTACTTTTTATCTGCTATCGTTACTCTTGATAACTAAAGAGGCTTATACATTATTGATATTACAATTTAATATCCGTTGTTACCGTAAAATTACGTAACTTCATCGCACTTCCTTCGACAATTTGCGAAAATCTTAATAGTCTGTCACAAAACCATTAAAACATTAAATATTCTATTTAAATCGAATGTTTCTTGACTAATTACACTCAATCCAGTTAACTTTTGCTCTCGTAGAAAAAACCGACTGGCTATATAGTTTTACAGTCGGCAACTAGCTTTTTTTAGCAGGAGGTAGCAAAGCTGAAAATTATTTAGTGACTTGCCTTATAATTGCAGCAATTAGAATTAAAATTTTTAATTGTCTATTTAAGAGCGTTAAGCTCCAGCCTATGTTCCCTGAAACAGGTCATAGTTGACTTTCGGCAGTTTTGCATAGTTTTGGTAGATGCAATAACTGTATTATTTAATCTATGTATTAATTAGGAAGAAACTCAGCTTGCTTATCAGTATACCTTTGAAAGCAAAATAATCAAGGTATTTGTTCCACTTCTTTAACTGGCTAAAAATTTCTATGATTCCTCACGAAAGTGATGCACAAAAAGAGCGCGCGCCTTTAAAAGTATGGCGTAGTTGGCAAGAAAATCTAATTTTAGTGGCCATCGCCTTATGTTTGGCACTCCTAATTCGGACTTTTATCGCCGAACCTCGTTACATACCTTCTGATTCGATGTTACCCACCTTACATACTGGCGATCGCTTGGTGGTGGAAAAAATCTCCTATCATTTTCACCCCCCCATAACTGGAGATATTATCGTTTTTCAGCCACCCGCAGAACTACAACGTCGAGGATATCCCCAAGACCAAGCCTTCATTAAGCGAGTCATTGGTCAACCTGGTGAGGTAATTAGTGTTGTTAGGGGCCAAGTTTATATCAACGGCCAACCCTTAGCAGAAGACTACATTGCTGAACCAGCAAATCAGCCGTTTCAGCCTGTAAAAGTTCCAAAAGACCAATTTTTCGTTATGGGAGATAACCGCAACGACAGTAACGACTCTCGTTATTGGGGCTTTTTACCCAGAAAAAATATCATTGGTCGGGCTACATTTCGCTTTTGGCCTCTAGATAGGATTGGCTTGATTTAACTAGTAAGTAGTCAGTTGTTTGTGATTAAAACTGGCTACTTAATAAATAAGCAATTAGAAACGCAGAAAATACATTAGTTGAGAGATCGCATCACCAGGTAGTTCTAATCGTCGCTGGAAATCAGCCAAGTTATGAAAAGGGCCGGCAGATTGGCGATTTTGCACCACTGCTTGCGCTAGAGACAAATCGATAAAGGGAACTTTTGCTAAACTTTCAACTGTTGCTGTGTTCGGATTAATTAAATTTGTTGGAGAATCTAAAGATTCGTGGTCATAATAATTAAAATTTAATAGCGGTTTTAATGGTTCGAGTCGCGGGGAAGGTATAGTCAAAGCCGCAGCGATATCTTCAATACAGTAAAATTTCACACCAGAACGTGAAAGTTCCACAAGCGATCGCGCTTGGTGAATTGATAAACCAGGTAAGCGCAACCAATCATCTACAGTTGCTTGATTAGCATCAATACGAATGCCTAATTGTGCGGCGATCTGGATTTCTTCCCCAGATTGCAACCGATAGTAGGGATCTTTGAGCAACTTGGCACGGAGTTTTTGCAGTTTCAAATTGAAAGGTAGCCAATTGTTCATGATTGTCGCTAATATCAAGAAATTTGGTCTAACAGTTGGCGGCGTTTTTGCTCAAATTCATATTCGGAGATTAGTCCATCTTGGCGTAAAGCATCAAGTTCGCGCAAAGCATCAGCAACTGCTCCTACTTGATTACTCACTCGCTGTGAATTCCTGAGAGCTGACTTGCCGAGATTAAAATTGCGATCGAAAGCTTCTTCGTCTTGGGCTAGATACCAAACTCCCTCAATAGCACTAGCTACCTTGGGGATAGGCGTCCACGAAAGCAAGACATACAAAATACCCCACAGGTGCTGTCCCAAATAAAATTTATGTAATCCGGAAATTGTCAGCGTGCCAGAAAAAGCTAGAACAGCGGCAACACTTCGGCTCTTGCGCTTAGTCAACATATTCTTAAAAAATATACCAGTACCACAGTTCCTACAATAAAATAGCCATTACGAATTCAAAATTTGCAATCAAGAAATATAATGGTGGCAATCATTTTGAATATATTGCTAAGTTTTTACTTAAATAGTGGTCATCTAATTTTATTTTAGTCAACTAGTCTACCTTGTCTTGATGATTTTTGGGTGGAAAACCCCAGGATTTAAAGTTTGACAATCAACTTGAGTAGGTGTCACATGAGTGGGCATTTGGCTTTGATGGTAATTTTTAGTTTTTAAGCGATGGGATTACTACAATGTCACAAACTTTCCTACCACCGAAATGGACTGAACAGCTTTGCGATCCTTATGCTGTACTAGGAATTTCTGTGACTGCTGACGATCGCCAGATTCTCAAACGCTATCACACTTTAGCAAAACTGCTACATCCCGATCGCCATACCAAAAGCAGCAACCGAGACCAAGAATTAGCAACGGCAATATTTAGCCATTTAATCAATCCAGCTTACGAGCAGTTAAAAAATCAACACAAGCGCTTTAGTGCCATAGCCATGCTACTTTCAGAAGCAAGAGTGTTGAAGGAGCAAGCTTTGTCTTCTGAAAGTGTCCTATTCCAAGAGATTCGGGAAATGACTGCACCCCAAGCAGAGTTATTTTACGAAGAAGCGATGGCCTGCTATGCAGAAGCTCAATACAAATCACTACATCAGTTTTATCAAGTAACCCAACAAATCAGGATACTGAATTTAGTTTATTTACAGCTGCATAAATCTAATCTATTGCTACCTCAAGAACCTCTCCCCATTATCTCCAAGGTAGAAGTTAAACTAGTTCAAGTGACATTAAGTGAAGAAACTAATGTCAAACCAGTTTTGAAAAATTACGCTCAACGCCACTACGAGCGAGCTATTGAATATATTAAACTAACCAAATGGACGCTAGCTGTCCAAGAACTGCGAGATGCCATCAAGTTAGAGCCTCATAATAGTGATTATCACGCCTTATTAGGTTTTGTACATCTGCGACAGAAATTACTAGGGATGGCTAGGGTTTACGTTACTCAAGCATTAAAACTTGACCCCCAACATTCACTAGCTTTGAAATGCGCTACCAGATTGAAAATTCAACCTGGTGAAAACCGCAATCCGAAATCAATTGCTAAAGCTTTGAGTATTGCAGCTTTATTAGGTGGATTTAAAAACGGGAAACGTTCTCAAGTCAAGTGTTGAAATTTCGGTAATAAACCGTACTCAAACCGAAGCTTGTCCACTATATTACTCCCCTAGACTAGAATAAAAATAGAAGTCAAACTATTAAGCTACTGAGTCTGGGCGCTCAGTTTTATATAGGCAACATGGGATTCTTCGATTCTGAAATAGTTCAGCAAGAAGCAAAGCAGTTGTTTGATGATTATCAAGCACTTATCAAGCTTGGCAACAGCTATGGGAAATTTGACCGCGAGGGCAAAAAGTTATTTATTGAGCAAATGGAAGCCATGATGGATCGGTATCGCATCTTTATGAAGCGCTTCGAGCTATCAGAAGACTTCATGGCACAAATGACAGTAGAGCAACTGAAAACCCAGTTAGGTCAGTTTGGTGTTACTCCCCAACAAATGTTTGACCAAATGCACCTCACTTTAGAACGGATGAAAGCCGAGCTAGAAAAACAGCCTTAACATGAAGTTAGGAGTTGGGAGTTGGGAGTTGGGAGTTAAAATTTATGTGAATCAAGTCTTGAAAGCTTCGTTACTTCCTTAATTTATCCAAAATTATAATTTTGCTTAATTTTGGAAAAATTCATTTAACTAGAGGTAAACCAATATCAGGTGGGAGTTACTTAATAACTCCTAACTCTTAACTCCTAACTCCTAACTCTAATTAGACTTGGGACGGGGAAACTGGGAAGGTGACTTGAAGTTTTCTACAGGCACATTTTTGAGTGCCTTTTCCATAAAATCTTTCCAAATAGGAGCAACCATACCGCCGCCTGTAGCACGGCTAGCTAATTGTCTGTTGTCGTCTCTTCCTACCCAAACAGCAGTAGTTAACTGCGGTACAGTACCAACATACCAAATATCTTTTTCTGAGGAAGTTGTACCAGTCTTACCAGCACTGGGACGATTTATAGCAGCACCTTTACCAGTACCACTGGTAACTACTGTTCGCATCACATCAATAATAGCTGCGGAAGCCCAAGGATCGAGAACTAGTTGCGGTTTAGGAGTATTATCTAGTAATACATTGCCACTACTATCACTAACGCGGGCAATTACAGTAGGTGCAGACTGCCAGCCATAATTAGCAAAGGTAGCATAGGCACTAGCCATTTCTAATGGCGTGACACCAATTGCCCCCAGAGGTAGCGAGGTCACGGGTTCCATTGGACTCATAATCCCCAAGGTACGGCAGGTTTCTATAACTCGATTCATTCCCACAGCCTTACCAATTTTAATCACAGGAATATTCCGTGACTGCGCTAGAGCTGTGCGAATTGGCATCGGGCCGCTAAAACTGCCATCGTAATTCCTGGGAGAATACCAACCACTACCATCTTGATATCTAACTGGAGAATCTACCACTGTTGTATCCGGCCCATATTTACCAGTAGCAAAAGCAGTATAGTAGACGAAGGGTTTAAAAGAAGAACCGGGCTGTCGCTGAGCTTGAGTTGCTCGGTTGAATTCACTGACTTTCGGATCTACACCACCCACCAAGGCTTTGATAAAATGCGTGCGCGGATCGATAGCCACCAAAGCAATTTGATTCTTTGATAATCCCTGCCCCAGCAGTGATTTATGCCACTTGACGACAGTTTCCTCTGCCATAGTCTGAAAATTGGCGTCAACCGTAGTTTGTACCCGCATTCCACCCTTGAGTAGTGCCTCGCGGCCAAACTTCTTAGCCAATTCCTGCGCTACAGTGTTGGTGATATAAGGTAGGGCACTACCTTGAAAGGATTTGATTTTGCCAAGTTTGATTTCTTGCTTGAGGGCATCGTCATACTCTTGCTGGTTAATCCAATTCATTTCCAGCATTCGTCCCAGTACTTCTTTTTGTTTCTGTTTTGCCAGCTTCATACTCGCAAACGGGCTGAATTCTTCTGGTGCTTGAATCAAACCAGCCATCATTGCTGACTCGCCCAAGGTTAAATATTCTGCTGACTTATTAAAGTAACTGCGAGCCGCAGTCTGTACACCATAATTGTTATGACCCCAATAAACTTGATTGAGGTACATTTCTAAAATTTGGTCTTTGGTAAGAATTTGCTCTAACCGAATTGCTAGCACTCCTTCGGCTAACTTCCGGGTAAAGGCACGCTTGCGAGTCAAAAATAAGTTTTTTACTAACTGCATAGTAACAGTAGAGCCACCTTCGCGGACTCCACCTGCCACAGCGTTAACTACTACAGCACGTCCAACACCAGTGGGGTTAATACCGTGATGAGTGTAGAAGTGGCTATCTTCACTTGCCAATACTGCCCGTTTGAGATTTGGGGAAATTCTATCTAAGGGAACTACTTCTCGGTTGGCTTCCCCGTGGACACTAGCTAAAAGTTTACCCTTAATGTCATAAATGTAAGTCGTTTCTGAAGGAAAGAAATTACGTAGCTGTCTGACATCTGGCAAATTACGGAAACTAATGGCTAAACCAACCAGTCCTCCGGCTACAATGGAACTTGCCAGCATGGTGATTGAAAGCAGAGTCCCGCCAGTTACCTGGCCGACTCCCTTCAAAAACTCGAAACCTGATGAAGCCCGACGTTGCGGCTGCTTATCTTCAAAAGTCCTAGACGACGACACGGCGATTTCACTTCCTCAACTTGTAAATTTAACTGTAATTAATTGGGCGAAGCAAGGCGGTTAATTTTTTGCAATTATAGTAGTTTGGCAGATGAGAAAGTGGATAAATTGCAAGTGCTTATAACCAACTTAACTTCTAGTGTACAAAGCATAGCTAACGATGGATTTTCTGGTATGACGCAAGATATGAATTGGTTGCGTCGTGGTGTAGTAGAAGTTTTCCCACAACCAGCTGATAATAACAGTGAAAGTCTAGAAAAGCGCTTATTAACTACAAACCAACCTTTGAGGATTAAATTAGGAATCGATCCCACAGGCACTGATATTCATCTAGGTCATAGCATACCAGTACGAAAACTGCGAGCTTTTCAAGATGCTGGTCATACAGCAGTTCTAATTATTGGCGATTTTACGGCACGCATTGGCGATCCGACTGGTAAATCAGAGGTGCGTCGTCAGCTTACAGAAGCAGAAGTAGCCCACAATGCCCAGACTTATCTTGACCAAGTACGTCCTATCTTGGATTTTGACACACCAGGACGGTTAGAGGTGCGCTATAACTCCCAATGGCTTTCCCAGCTAAACTTAGAGAAAATTTTGGAGTTACTTTCCACCATGACGGTCGGGCAGATGTTAGCTAAAGAAGGATTTGCCGATCGCTATAAAAAAGAGAATCCGATTTTTATCCATGAGTTCCTGTACCCCTTGATGCAAGGTTATGATTCTGTTGCTGTGAAGGCAGATGTGGAATTAGGAGGAACCGATCAAAAATTTAACATTGCTGTGGGCAGAGATTTACAACGTCATTTTGGTCAAAAGCCACAGTTTGGAATGCTGCTGCCGATTTTAATTGGTACTGATGGCGTGCAAAAAATGTCCAAGTCATTAGGTAATTATATTGCCTTATCAGAACACCCAGGACAAAAGTATCAAAAATTACAGGGTGTTCCTGATGGGCTATTGGATCAATATTTTGAACTATTGACGGATTTACCTTTAGACAAATTGCCAGAAAATCCCCGCGATCGCCAAACACTTTTAGCATGGGAAGTTGTGAAATACTACCACGGGGAAACAGCAGCCCAAGAAGCCAAAGAAGCTGCCCAAAGCGGCGGTAAGCAAGGTGCAGTTCCAGAATTCTCTCTAGCTGGGGTATCGCAATTTCCTGTGAAGTTAGCTTATCTTCTTAATGTCACTGGCTTGTGCAAAAGTACAGGGGAAGGCAAGCGGAAAATTCAAGAAGGTGGAGTACGTTTAGATGGCGATCGCATTTCTGATGTCGATACCACTTTCGCAGCTACTAGTGATTTACAAGGTAAAGTTTTACAAGTCGGCAAAAATAAATTTGTGCGTTTAGTGCTTTAGATAAGGAGTAGGGAATGGGGAGTGGGGAATTGGCTCAACAACGAGTGATTGTGGCTTTGGATGTGCCAGACGAAGAAAGTGCCATCGCCCTTGTGGATCGACTTGAGGATGTTACTTTCTTCAAAGTAGGCTTAGAGTTGTTTACCAGCACCGGGCCAAAAATTCTGGAAATGCTCAAGTCTCGCCAAAAAAGCATTTTCCTAGATTTAAAGTTTGACGATATCCCCAATACTGTCGCGGGTGCTTGTCGTAGTGCAGCTCGTTATGGAGTAGATTTATTGACGATTCATGCTACATGTGGTAGAGAAGCTCTGAAAGCAGCAACAGAGGCGGCACAAGTAGGAGCAGCACAAGCGGGTGTAAAACCACCGAAGTTAATTGCTATTACTTTATTAACAAGCATTTCGGCTCGACAACTGGCTTTTGACTTAAAAATTCCCTTAGAGTTGCCAGAATACGCTTTAGAAATGGCACTCATGGCTCAAGAATCAGGGTTAGATGGGGTAGTTTGTTCGCCTCAAGAAGTGGTACAGCTACGGCAAAGTTGTGGAGATGACTTTTTATTAGTTTGTCCCGGTATCAGACCAACTTGGGCAGATAAAGCCGATCAAAAGCGATCGCTCACTCCAGCACAAGCGATTGTTGCTGGGGCAAATTATCTAGTGATTGGGCGTCCCATCACCACTGCTGCCGATCCAGAACTAGCTTGGAAAAGAATTTCTGAGGATTTGAGTGCCATCGCATGAAGCCAGAAATCAGCAACAAAACAAGGGTAAACCCCATAGATAAATAAAAAATGTAGTAAGCCGTCTAAATTTATTTATGGGGATTATCTTCTTACTTTTTACTTTTTACTTTTTACTTTTTAACCCTAACCCCTCTTTGCTAGCACAGGAGGGAAACATAGATACTGGGGCAAAATCTTCCTGTTCCGAGCAAAATTTAGAAACATTGACTACGCAGTTATTACAAGATTTGCCCAGTTATACTAACCGCGTCATTCAACGCGCCCGCCGTCGCAACCGCAGCGCTGATGTATACAGTTATATCCTGGTAGCAGGAAAACCTGAATTTACTCCCCTACCCCTTAACCTTGAAGAATATAGTAAAGATGCTCCTGAAAGTTCTATGTCGGGAGTTGAACAAGTTTTTTTTACCACCTTAGGGCGTCAGTATATCGGTAAGACCGCAGTAGAATTACAAGAATTTCACTGGCTATTGTTAACTAAAACTAAAATTGGTTGGCGTATAGTGATGATGTTTTCTCAAACTGGTTCTTATTCAAAAAAACAGCCACTATCTCCGCCACGTGATAGTAGTAATGGTGCGATCGCTCAAGGAGTTCAAGCTTGGTTACGCGACTGTCAGGCTGGAAGTGTGCGTAACCGGACAATCAAGCCTAGAGTTTGATTTTCATAACTGTCACTTTAGTCCCAGCTACTGCTGCCAGAATCACAGCTACTACTGCCGGAATCATAGCTGCTACTGCCGGAATCATAGCTACTACTGCCGGAATCATAGCTACTACTGCCGGAATCATAGCTGCTACTGCCGGAATCATAGCTACTACTGCTAGAGTCACAGCTATTACTGCCAGAATCATAACTACTGCTGTAGTCATAGTTGCTGTGATTGTAGTTACTGTTGCCAGATTCGCAGCTATGATTTCTGTGGTCATCATAGCTACTGTTGCCAGATTCGCAGCTATGATTTTTGTGGTCATCATAGCTAGTACTGTAGCTTTGGTAAATACTGGGATAATATATTTGAGTATCATCAACAGACGAAGTACTGCTGCTATTACTAGAAGAATTACTAAAGTTGCCTTTATGACTTTTACGGTAACTCTTTTTACTAGATGAATCAGCACGTTTGATGAAAGCTATCAAACCCAGCACAATTAGTAAAAATACGATTAAGCCCCACATACTTATTCTCCTTTGCTAATGTTCTCAAGCTTAATAAGCTGACGAGAGCTAGAGTATAGCTTCAGTTGCGTAAATCGTTTTTCCGGATTTCATCAAACTTGAGAGGTCTAGTCAGTAATAAAGGAGATGTAAAGGACTTAAAGATATTTTGCTGTGAGAATTTGACCTAGTTGAAAACTGTTATGGGATGTAGATTTTATCGAACAGAATTCAGGAGTCAGGAGTCAGAATTCAGAATGAATTCTGTATGACTGGCGGATGAATGACCGGGTTTAAGACCCCCACTAAATTGAAAATTTAGTGGTCTTCAATCAGTCGCGGGTCTGAATCCCCGACTGATTTATTCTGACTCCTGAATTCTGACTTCTGAATTCTTCTTCAAGCCAAAGTTATGCCAAATGTACGCAGATTAAAAATTTTTATTTTGACTTTTTTCATTTCCTTTGAGTCAGTATCAACACGTAAATAATTATGTGTAATTACTGATATCAAGGTTCTATCGCGAAAAAAGTCTGCTATGAATCCACTAACATCAGGTGGTTTTTGTGATTTCATCTAACTTGGCACGCACGGCTTGGATGTCCTGCCACATCAACCATTTCGGGCTACCTCTTTCTTTAGAAGGGTTACGCAGCAAATAGGAAGGATGAAAAATTGGCATACACAAACGCCCTTCCCACTCTAGCCACTGTCCGCGAATTTTCGTAATCGCCCGCTTATCGCCAGTTAAACTTTTGAGGGCAGTTGCACCCGTTAACAGAATGATTTTCGGGTCAACTAGGCGAATTTGTTCTAGTAAGTAGGGTTTGCAAGCCGTTATTTCTTGTGTAGTAGGTACACGATTCTCAGGTGGGCGGCAATTATGTACAACACCTGCGGGTGTCACAAAATTGGCTGTGTCTTCAACATCAATACAGTAAACTACGTCAAAATCTGGCTTTGGTGGTAATAGTTTTTTAATAACTGGTTTCCAGTAGGTGACAACTGCTTCTTCTTGATAAACTTCTATGTTAAATGGAATACTATGCAGTTCCTCTGGCAATTTATATCGCATAGAGGCAGGAATGTATTCAGCAATATTTTCTAAAAAGCGAATGCCTTCACCATATCTAAAAAATAGCCTCCAAGTAGACTTAAAAACTGCGTATGTTCTGTAGCCTTGAGTCTCAAAATATTTAACAACTTTTTGAGCCGTTTCTGGTGTGATGTTTCCTAAAGCAATTTCAACGTCAATACTTTTTCTGATTTGCCCATCTTTGGTTTTTGTTCGCCAATAACCATCATCCATGTACCAAATAGCTAACCCAAAGTTGTCTAGTTTTTCTAGTGCTGTTATGGGAAAATCTTTTTTATTATTGGGATACCATTCCTCGCGTAGGTCGTGCAAATAATAGGTTTTTGCCAGTCCCATACTCAGAGATTGATAAGTTTTGCCATTTTGTGACTTGGCTAGATATTCTTTTACCTGTGGTCGAAAACCATTTAGTACTCTTGCTTTGAGTTTTAAATAAGCTGCTTGTTGAATACTATGATTTTCCAAAAACTGACCAGTGGAACTAATACAAGCATCACCTAGTAAAGACCCTAGTAATACTTGTAACCCTCTGCTTCCAGGAGCAGGTGTACCAGTTGCAACTAAGTCATCGTCTTGTAATTCTTCAACGGGAATCCAGCCTCTACGGGTAAGTACTGGATGATCTGCTGTGGCAATATAGCCAACTTCACCTTTGTTGTTACATTTACCATCTGGAAAAAAGACTTTGTAAAGCTGCCTTCCTGCAAGCTTAGACCGATACCAACCAGTTACTTGTTTCCAAACCAAGCTGCCATTAGGATCGACACTCAACACTTTACCTGACCACTGATTTTTGACAATCCAGTTAAGTCGTTTAGAACCTTCTTCTGTGATGATTCTCGTATAACCAGCGAGACATTTGTTGATGTTGGCAATGTATACATCTTGCTCAGTACTCAAATTCACAGATGCGAGAATTTTCTCTAGCAACTGCCCTGATTTGCCTACAAATGGTAAACCCGTTTCGTCTTCATTTTGGCCAGGGGCTTCTCCTACAACCATTATTGGGGCTTTGAGGTTACCGCGTCCGACGACGGCGTGGGTACGAGTGTTTCCCAGTACACATCGGTGGCAGCGATCGCAATGCTGCGCCAACTCAGTCATGGTGGAATAGGTACCGGGAGGGATAGAAATCTTAGCGTCTGTGGGAATTAGGTCTTGTTGGTTAAAGCTTGAGTCGTCGAAGAGGCTAAGTTGATTTTCGCTGCTCATGAAAATTTATGATTTTGGTATCAGCACCAGCAGTCTTATTTGATTTAAGTTTGTCTTTAGGGAACTCCAAAAAATAAATTATTCCAGTTAATGCGTTGAAGGTTGACTGTTAATTGTCAACAATAGCAGTGGAATATTTTTTTACTTGGAAGTCCCTTAGTGAGAGACTGATGGGAATACTTAATTATTTATACAAATCTTATTCTATCAGTTAATTTCAGACAAAATTCAGTCATGATAAAGGCAGTGCCGTCCTAAGACGCTAGGGGAAACCATGTCATATACCCCACTTTTTGCCGATCGCATCCATGCGGGTGAAGAATTGGCGCAAGTAATTCACGATCTTTTGACTCAGCAAACCATTGATTCTGGGGTAAAGCCTATACCAATCGTTTATGCTTTGCCAAGGGGGGGTATACCAGTAGCAGCACCAATAGCACGTCTTTTGGGTTGTCCTTTAACCATAGTTGTAGCTAAAAAAATTAGTCATCCAGAAAACCCAGAGTTGGCTATTGGCGCAGTCACTAGTTCTGGAAATATTCTTTGGACTGAGCAAAAACTTTTTAGCTCCAAACATGATGCGCGCTGGCGAGAAGCGGCTTTAACTAAAGCTATTAAGCAAGCTCAGTCCCTAGAGGAGCAATTAATTTCTGCTTGTCCTCAAGTGAATATAAAGGATGCTACGGCAATTTTGGTTGATGATGGCATTGCCACAGGTATGACTATGGCAGTTGCTTGCAGTGCCATCAAGGCCCTTTCACCTAGAGCAATTTGGCTGTGTACTCCGCTAGCACCACAAAAATTGCTACCTTGGTTGAATCAATGGGGCGATCGCATAATTGTTTTGAAAACACCGGAACCTTTCTGGAGTGTAAGTAATTTTTATGCACAATTTCCCCAGGTCAACACATTAGAAGCTCTCCGATATCTCCAGCAACAACAACAATAGCCAACACAAATTCGTGTGAGTAATTTTGAATTTTTACTTTCTTGCAAGAATTCCTGGCGCGTAAGCCTCAATTACTTTCCCAGTGCGAGTGCAGCTAATCATCAAGTAATCACAACTTGGGCATTGTGTCCGAGTTAATTCATTATCAGTAATAAAATAACGCTCCGCTTGGCTACCACAATTTGGGCAGTAAATCTTCTGTACTGTCTGCATTTTTAAGATCCCTGGTTGTAATTATTTTTTATTTGCTAAAACTGCTACTTAAACCAGTTAAAAATTCTGGTTCGACCCAACTTAACAAACTGCTGTGAAATTAGCTAATGATTTTAAACAAAATTTCAGGTTTGAAAAATTTTGGATATCTTAAATCTATTATCGTCAAATTTACGTGATTTTACCCTCCTACTTTAGATACATAAATTAAATTTTTAATAAATTTCGTTTAGAGATTCCGCGATCCCTATGGTTAATGCCTTGAGAGAGATTGATTTTCAATGATTGTAGAGAAAAACAAAAAAAGCCATTCTAGTATTCAAAAATTAAAATTCAAAAATTACTGTATCTTTGGTTACAAAATATCTGTCTTAAGATTTAGTTAATATTTACTAACGAGATTTATAAGATTAAATTCTGACCAGATAATATTTCATCGAAAGAAACATACGGAGTGGGTACAGACGGTTTAGCCAATTTGCGTAACATAACTTTACAATGTGTCCGAATTTCCACGTATCTCGAACTAAAAATTCCCAACGTACTTATTCCCGACGCATCGCTTTAATCTTACTCTCACTACTGATGGTGTCCTGAAATTTCTAGCTCGTACTAAAAATCCTTAATTGAACAGTATTGCTTTTTAGATACTATTTAACTTATGGCAATTTTGAGGTAAATAGACCGCGTTGTAGGGGCTTTACAGCTAGCTGTGCGTCCCTACCGAAAATTGTGGTTCAAATAGATGAAAAACGCTGTAAGAATTTCATTGCCAAAATATAATGATAGACCGTACCTTTTTTTTACTTGTTCTAGTTTTCATAGGAATACCATTAAGCGTTTTATTCGCATACTTTGGGTTGAATTATTCAGGATTCTGCTTCGCCAAGATGCGTTATCTAAGCGATGAAGAGAGGTTCCGAATGGTTTTTGATTATCAAAACGAGCGAACAGATTTAGGACGAAGCAGTTACAACTACATCAAATATGAAAGTTTTGATGAATATATCAAAGAAAATCCAGACTGCTGTTCTATCAATACTGGTGGGCCTTACGAGATTCGACAGCCTTCGTTTTTAGATCGGATATTTGGATATGATGCTCCCGATGTCATAGTTATTAAATTCAAAGTGCGTTATTTAGATGAAAACGGTAATAAGAGATCGTTTGAAACGCATTTTGAAAATACTTTACAAAATTGTGGGCATCCCCAATGAGGATTTTCTCTATTAGGGATTACCAAGAAATAAATTATCCAATTTTGTGGGGTGAACCGGAAAGTCCGCCCCAAGCCTTGGGCGGGCGAGACGCCCACCCCACACGAAAAATTGTATGTTTTTTTATTTGGAAGTTCCTTAAACAGCAGTAACGTGCAAAGGACAGGTATGAAGCCAATCTAAAATCCTTGCATTATTTGGCTGATATCAAGATGGATGAAAATAATCGTAAATTTCTTGAGCCAAACGCGGCCCGATTCCGGGAACTTCGGCGAGTTGCGCGGTTGTTGCTTGGCGAATATAATCAACCGAGCGAAAATGTCCTAGTAGCTGCTTTTGTCGATGATGTCCTAAACCAGGAATTTCATCTAAACGCGATCGCTTTAATTTATCACTGCGTTGCTGACGATGGAAAGTGACTGCAAATCGATGCGCTTCATCCCGCAGTCGTCGCAATAGCTGTACCCCTGGTTGTTCTGCGTCAGTGGTTAATGGTTGAGATTCTCCTGGTAAAAAAATCTCTTCTCGCTGCTTCGCTAAACTCACAACTCGCAAGTCTTCCAATAAATTCATTTCTTGCAAAACAGCGACAACTGAAGATAATTGACCTTTACCGCCATCAATCATAATTAAATCGGGCCAGTCAGGATTACCCAAACGTGTTAATTGCGGATCTTCGGCATACTTGCGAAACCGACGTTGGATAACTTCCGCTAGACTAGCGAAATCATCCGAATGTCCGGCTGTAACTGTGGGATTTTTGATTTTGTAATGGCGATAGTACTGTTTGGCGGGTAACCCGTCGATAAACACGACTTGGGAAGCTACAGCATTTGAGCCTTGGATATGGGAAATGTCATAACCTTCGATGCGGTGGGGTACATCTGGTAAATCTAGAATAGTCGCTAAATCTTGCATTGCTTGGTGATTGCGATCGCCCAGTTTTTGCATTCTTTGTAATTCATAGTGGGCATTTCGCTCTACCATCTCTATTAATTCTGCCTTAGTTTGCCGCAAAGGAGCCAAAATCGTCACTTTTCTCCCTTTACGTTCAGTTAAGACATCTGCCAAGATTTCTGCATCTGGTAATTCATGCTGTACTAAAATTTCTGTGGGTATTTCCACAGAGTCAGCAGTTTGGTAATGTTCTTCTAAGGCTCGTTGTAAAATTGCTCCTGGTTCTGCATGAGCATCCGCCACAAACGCCAAGCGTCCCACCAATTGTCCTGCACGAATTTGGAAGAGTTGAATGCAGGCGTGTTGGGCGTCAGCTGCTAAGGCGATGGCATCCCGCGAAACTGTATCATCTGGTAAGGATACTTTTTGGTCAGCCGTCAGCGATTTTAACCCAGAAATTTGATCGCGAATTCGTGCTGCTGATTCAAAATTCAAGTCCTCAGCAGCAGTGTTCATTTGTTGAGTCAAAACATCAATTAACTCTTGAGTCCGACCTTGGAACACCATCGCGATTTTTTGGACAATTTTGCGATACTCTTCTGGTGAAATCAGGTGTTGACACACACCCGGACAACGCCCTAAATCATAATTTAAGCAAGGACGGTCTTTGAAAAGTGGTTGGGGTCGTTGTCGCTGGGGAAAGATGCGCTTACACAAACGTAAAATTTCTCGCAACAAACCAGCATCGGTATAGGGTCCATAAAATTTATCTTTTTCTTTGCCTAACTGGCGTTTTCGAGTGATAAAAATCCGTGGATAATCTTCCGACCAAGTGATGCAGAGATACGGATATTTTTTATCATCTTTGAGCAGGACGTTAAAGTATGGCTGGTGTTGCTTAATTAAATTAGCTTCCAGTGCCAAGGCTTCGGATTCTGTATCAGTGACAATGAACTCAATTTCTGTCACCAATTTTACCATTGTGGCGATGCGTTCGCTTTTGTTGTATCCATCCCGGAAATAGGAACGCACCCGCGATCGCAACTTACGCGATTTACCTATGTATATAATGCGATCGCTTTTGTCCCGCATGAAATAAACCCCTGGTTCTGGTGGAATTTCTGCAAGACGGCTTTCCAGTCGTTCCGGCTCTTTAACTAGTGGTAGTATTTGAGTGGATATTGTCACAAGCAAAATTAATTAATCTTTCTCTATTTTAAGAAAAATTCTTTTTTCTTGCGGATTTGATGAAGCTTTGTCAAGTAAATATACTTACTTCAGCCGATAATTCATCTTATAAAAGATAGAACTTACGCAACACCGATATTGTCATTGCAACCGTAACGAAGTGTAGTGGCGTGTCTAGACTAAAATGTTGCAATAAACAATGTTTTTAGTTGAGACCACGCGGTAGGGGCGCAAAGCCTTCCGCCCCTACAATGATTCGATTTGAAAATGTGTATTCCATTCAATTGAAAACCGCCATATTTACTTTATAAATAGGCTCTAACTGTTAACAGTCAACAGCGATATTTTTCACAACTAAAATAGATTGCTATATCATAATCAGGACTTACGCAAAAATAACGTAATTGGGTCATTACGAGCGATAGCGTACTCCTACCCAGAAGCAAGCTACGCGGAGCGTCTCGTAGAGAAGTAATCCCCCCTGACGCTGGGATTGCTTCCCTACACTGCGTTTCGGTCGCAATGACAATATCGGCGTTGCGTAAGTCTTAATAATTTATGTCTCGAATTTAGGCTAGCTAATTTACAAGTATTCAAAAAAAATCTCTGGAACCAATCTTAACTCTCCAGATTGAAAGCGAGAAATATCGATCCATAATGCCCGATGTTTGTGTTTCCCTGACTCAGAGAAAATCAAACTTTCTAAAGTATAAAACTTAGGATCGGCAAAGTCACATTGATAAAGTTGAATAATTTCATGTCCTTGTTTACCGTTGAAGATAAACAAATTTTCTATACAGCCTAGATAGTGAATATTAGTTAACTCTGCTTGAATTTCTTCTTGAAACTCCCTTTGTAGCGCATCACGGCTAGTTTCACCAAAATCAACGCCACCGCCCAAAGCCCGATAAAATATTTCTTGCTTTGCAGGATCGTAGCCTTCAGAAACGAAAATGCGTTCGCCATCTCGAATTAGTCCTAAAGCTAATACTCGAATTTGGCCGGGTTTACTCATTGTTGGGATTAGTTATCGTAAATAGAATAAGAGCGGCTTTCGCTATCCTCAACTGGCCAATCTTCGTTTTCGCCGCCGATGTACAAGTCTTCAATGGTGACATATTCCTCACTTAGTTGTGTGAGAGCATTGATTAAAATATCAATGGCGATCGCATCACTAGTTCCCAAATCAAACCAACAACGCGCCCACTGTCCTTCATATTCAAATTCACCCATATTATGCATCAAGGCTAGTAAGCTTTTGTCATATCCTTGGGAATCATAATTCATGTAACTGATATCAAGTCCAGTTTCCTGTACTTGGAGATTTTCGGCGTTAAAAGCACCCAATTTACCAAGATAAAACCAGGAATCAAAGGCTTCTTCTACATACTGTTTTTCACGTTCAGAAGGGATGGTACTGAATTTTAACCAAATCCAGACATCAAAAGGATTAAATTCGCGGAATTGAATTTGCATTTTAATTAAATATTCCAATGATTTTGACTCAACACAAGCATATCAGAGTAGGGAATGGGGAATGGGGAATGGGGATGAGGGAGACAAAGGAGACAAGGGAGACAAGGGAGAAAGATTGCTATTTTTTCTCCAATGCCCGATGCCCGATGCCCAATGCTCTGTTACCTTGAATTATTTAGACTCAGAGCATTTTTACGTTCGCTTTCGATTTGTTTGACTAAATTACTTGGAAGTTGGGATTTTTTAGTCAATGCTTTATCAAAATTAGCGATCGCTTCCTTAATTATTTGCTGACTTTTTTCCTTTTCCCCCAGTCGTCTGAGAATTTGGGCTTTGAGATAGTAAATTTCTGGATTGTCGCCTCCGCTTTCGATGGCACGGTCAACATACTCTAGAGCCTGAGGATACCGTTTTAAGTCGCGATAGGCAAGAGCAATACCCCGATGTACGAGATATTGAGGAGCAGCATTTTCTTGTAAGCGCCCAATTGCTTGATCTGGACTAGCAAAAGGTAAATTAACCGCCAATAATAAATCCATATAACCCTTGATTAAATTTAGTTCTGGATCGTTGGCAGAAATGGCTTCAGCTTTGTCTAAATATTGGTAAACTTGCCGCAAGCGACCAAAAGCTTGTGGTACACCGTTGACTGTACCTTCACGGATGAGAATTAAAGAACCCTCTAAAAAATGACCAACGGCAGTGTATAAATTTCCGCGTAATGGATCAGTGGGAATCAATTTTTGTGCGCTTTCCAAGGTTTTCTGGCTGTAGGTTTTTAATTTACCCCAATCTTTATTTCCGTATGCTAAAGACGCCTTCATGGCGTAAGCTAGAGGTTCATTTGGCTCTTTGGCTAGTGCTTGTTCGAGGTAACGTTCGGCTGCTGGATAATTGCCTTGTTGGAAAATCGCTTCAAAAGCTGCTTGAGTTTGGTCGCCAATTCGGTGAGGTTTCTCGCTGCGAAAGGGATCGCCAGCCAAGGAGGGATTGATCAAAAGATTAAGTGCGATGGCCGCCCCAAAACCCACCTGAACCAATAAGTTGAGCTTAGCAAACACCACCGATTGATAACGGGAAAACCTTTTAGCCATTTTAACTCTCAGAATAATTGCTGTTGAAATAGTTGTATGTGTTACTTAGAATGCAAAAAATAGTTAATTTCAGCTTGTGTCTGCTTCAGGCAAAATTTTCTATCAAGGTTGACTTGGGTAATTTTTTGATGTTCCCAAGCATGTTGTAGCCATTGTTTTCGGGTAAGTCTGCCACAATGGAGAAAAAGTACTTAAGTTCATGCCACTCGTAAAAACTAATGAAATTTGACGTTAACTGTTGAGGGTTAACAATTAACAGTCAACGCTTATTAAAGGCTTTTTTTGCTGAATTTTCCAGCTGCTCTTGGTGTAATTAATCAGTAATTCGCTGACTTTTTGGTAATCTTAACAAATGCTCTATCTCCGAAATCTAATTTATCACCCCACAGCGTGCCCAACAGCGATTCTCAAATCGATCAACTTAGAATTAGCACCCCAGCAGCTAGGTTTGATTATTGGCCCTAGTGGTTCAGGTAAAAGTACTTTGCTAGAAATTTTATCTGGACTAGCTGAACCTACCTCCGGGGGACTGTTTTGGCGAGAACAAGAATTGATTCCCGAACAGCTACAACAATTAGCTGGCTTAGTGTTTCAGTTTCCAGAGCGACATTTTTGCGGGAGTACGATTTTAGAAGAATTGCGTTTGGGACATCCTGAATTAGGATCGGATCGAGTTAGACATGCCCTGAGTGAGGTGGGATTAGAACATTTATCCCTTTCCACCGCCCCCCATGCTTTGAGTGGAGGTCAGCAGCGACGTTTAGCTTTAGCAGTGCAATTAATTCGTCAGCCAAATGT
Organism: Nostoc linckia z4; assembly: GCF_002608075.1. GTDB lineage: Bacteria > Cyanobacteriota > Cyanobacteriia > Cyanobacteriales > Nostocaceae > Nostoc > Nostoc linckia. The sequence continues at coordinate 53,264 of NZ_LAHA01000003.1, read as the reverse complement.
ACTGTTATTGGATGAACCCACCGCTGGTTTAGATTGGTCAATGCGCCGCCAGCTGGTAAATTTATTAGCAAAACTCAAACAAGATTGGACGCTGTTAATAGTGACACACGATGCTGGAGATTTATTAGCGATCGCAGATCGTTGCTGGACACTCAACCACGGCGAACTACAATCAGTTGACCCAAAAACATTAGAAGCCAAGGGTAAAGAACCTTTACCGGCGGTATGAGTTGGGGAGATTGGGAGATAGGGAGATGGGGGAGATGGGGAAGACAAGGGAGACAAGGGAGATAAGGGAGATGGGGGGCTGGGGAGATGAGTTTTTCCCCTCTGCCCAATGCCCAATGCCCAATGACCAATGCCCAATGCCCAATGCCCAATGCCCAATGCCCAATGCCCAATGACCAATCCCCAATGCCCAATGACTAATGACTAATGACTAACTCATTGCCTGAAATGGCAGAAATTTGGCAGCAAACTCTCAATTGGCAACCAAGTGCCCATCAGCAGGGGCAATTTCAGAGGCTTTATCACTTAATCCTAGAAGGTAACCGCCAATTAAATTTAACTCGCATCACTGACCCCCAAGAGTTTTGGGAAAAACATCTCTGGGATTCACTACGAGGAATTGCACTAAAGGGAGAATTTATTACTTCTCTTAAAGAAGGTGCATCTGTAATTGATATTGGTACGGGTGCGGGTTTTCCCGGTATTCCAGTGACAATTATTGCACCTAATTGCACAATTACTTTGATGGATTCAACCCGCAAAAAAATTACTTTTATTGAAACAGTCTTAACTGAACTTGCCCTGACAAATGCTAAAACTCTTGTGGCTAGGGCTGAAGAAATTGGTCAGCAACCCAAACACCGACAAGCTTATGATGTTGCCTTAATCCGTGCTGTGGGCACAGCTTCTGTTTGTGCAGAATATACACTACCACTGCTCAAACAGGGAGGTTTAGCCATAATTTATCGTGGTAATTGGACAGAAGATGAAACCACTGGTTTAGAAAATGCTGTTAAGCAATTAGGCGGCGTTATTGAAGCGATCGAAAAATTTACAACACCTTTGAGCCAAAGCATTCGCCACTGTGTCTATTTGCGTAAGGTAGCCAGTACACCAGTTCAGTTTCCTCGTGCTACTGGTGTACCTACTCAAAAGCCTCTTTAACTATCAAATTCCCAAGCATCAGTAAAAAATATTTTATTGCTGTTGTTGACTGTTGACTGTTAACGGTTGACAGTCAACAGTCAACGACCTCAAGGGGAAGAATTTATTTTTTGGAGTTACCTGGGCGTGTAATTATTTTTTCTCCCCACCACTTCTATCTAAGCAAATTTAAATTTTTTAGCGTCTGCAAACCGCTTGTTAATTTCATCCCAATTAACAACGTTCCACCATGCTTCCAAGTAATCAGCGCGACGGTTTTGGTAGTTGAGATAATATGCGTGTTCCCATACGTCATTTCCCAGGATGGGATATTGACCTTGACTGAGGGGACTATCTTGATTAGCTGTAGAAGTTACTTGTAATTTGCCATCTTTGTTACGCACTAGCCAAACCCAACCACTACCAAAACGACCAGCACCAGCTTCGTTGAACTGTTTTTTGAAGGCTGCAAAACTACCAAAGTTTTGGTTAATAGCCGAGGCTATATCTCCTGTTGGTTCTCCACCACCTTTGGGTTTCATAATTTGCCAGAACATCGAATGATTCACATGACCACCGCCGTTATTTTGCACTGTTTTGCGAATGTCTTGTGGTACTGTGTTAAGTCTTTGCAAAAGTTCTTCTACACTTTTACTTTTGAGTTCTGGATATTTTTCTAATGCCCCATTCAGATTTTTGACATAAGTTGCGTGGTGTTTATCGTGATGAAACTGCATTGTTTTGGCATCAATGTGTGGTTCTAGTGCTTCGTAGGGGTAAGGTAACGGTGGTAGTTGGATGGCACCTGTTGTATTTGGTGTTGTGTCAGGAGTTCGAGTGTTTTCTGGAGGAGAATTTTCTGCTAATGCACAAGCATCTAACGCAAATGCACCAGCACCTGCTGTGAGTAAAAACAAGAAATAACGTCGATTAATAGCCATATTGGTTTTTGCAGGAAATCTATGTCAATTACTTCGTCGTTTTTATTTTCTTAGATTCTGGCTGCAAAAAATTGGGGAAGTGGGGAGTGGGGAGATGGGGAGATGGGGAGCAGGGGAGATGGGGAGATGGGGAGAGGGGGGAGACAAGGAGAGAAGTCTGAGCGGAGGTTTCCGACCATCAGAACTTCGGAGAGAAAGATTGCTACCTTGTCTACCTTGTCTACCTTGTCTACCTTGTCCTCTTCCCATGCCCAATGCCCAATGCCCCATGCCCCATTAACAATTAATCAAAATGCTGAATTATGGCGTCGGCAAATTCAGAACATTTTAAGGGTTCAACAGGCGGTTCTAGCAATCGTGCTAAATCGTAGGTGACTTGAGAGTTGGCGATCGCATCTCCTAAACCTTTCTTAATTAGGTCTGCGGCTTCTTGCCAACCCAGATATTCCAGCATCATCACACCGGACAAAATCACTGAACCAGGGTTAATTTTATCTAACCCGGCGTGTTTGGGTGCGGTGCCGTGGGTGGCTTCAAATATGGCACTGCTATCGCCAATATTTGCCCCTGGCCCCATTCCTAACCCACCGACAATAGCAGCCGCAGCATCAGACAGGTAATCGCCGTTTAAGTTCATTGTGGCCAGAATCGAATACTCATCAGGTCTGGTTTGGATTTGTTGAAAAATACTGTCAGCAATCCGGTCGTTCACCAAAATTTTATCTTTCCATTTGCCGTCACCGTGGGTTGCCCAAATTGAGTTAAGAACTGTTTCAACTTCCTTGACAATTTGTGCTTTCTTCTCATCGGTAAGAGCATCAAACCCCGGATCGATTTGACGGGCATTTTCTTCTAAGGAAATATTGGGATTTTTTTCCTTGTTGCTCAAAATCCAAGATTCCCGTTCGGTGACAGTTTCTTGGCGAAATTCGGTGGTTGCTAGTTCGTAACCCCAATCGCGGAAAGCGCCTTCGGTGTATTTCATGATGTTGCCTTTATGCACCAAAGTCACTTGTTGCTTGTGTTTGGGCAATTGCAAAGCATGTTTTATGGCGCGTCTAACTAGGCGTTGGGAACCAGTTTTACTGATGGGTTTAACACCGATACCAGCATCGAGGGGAATTTGTTTTTTCCCGTGTTCTGGGGTGGCGGGGATAAGTTCCTCATTGAGAATTTTAATTAAGCGATCGCCAATTTCACTGCCTTGTCGCCACTCAATGCCTAAATAAATATCTTCCGTATTCTCTCGATAAACAATTACATCCAGTTTTTCTGGATTTTTGTGGGGTGAGGGTGTCCCTGCATAGTAGCGACAAGGACGCACGCAAGCATACAAGTCAAAAATTTGCCGTAATGCCACATTCAAAGAACGAATACCGCCGCCCACTGGGGTAGTCAAAGGCCCTTTAATGGCTACACCATATTCTTCGATTGCCGTTAGAGTGTCTTGAGGTAAATACTGATAAGTGCCGTATAAATCGCAAGCTTCATCCCCAGCGTAAACCTTAAACCAACTAATTTGACGCTGACCTTTGTATGCTTTAGCTACCGCAGCATCTAGCACCTTTTGGGTAGCAGGCCAGATATCTATCCCTGTACCGTCACCCCGAATAAAAGGGATAATTGGATTATCTGGTACGATGGGTTCGCCGTTTTTGAAGGTGATTTTTGCTCCAGTCGTAGGAGGGGTAATCTTTTCGTACATACTTTAACACTCCTAAAAAATATGCTATTGGAATTGGGCATGGGGCGTGGGGCATGGGGCATGGGGCATGGGGCATGGGGCATTGGGCAGAGGGGAAAAACTCATCTCCCCATCTCCCCTGCTCCCCATCTCCCCTGCTCCCCATCTCCCCAGTCCCCTGAAGCGCAGATTTTCCCCCTATTTCCTTGTACATTATTTGCGGATCTAGTGTGGGATTGGGTGAAGCGATCGCAATTTTGTACGATCAAAAATAGTAAACTACTTTTCGCTATCACTGCTTCACCTAAGAGAATGCTCGATGGTGACCGCTTTTTTACGCTAGAGCTAATACGAGTAATGGCATGACAGACCCAATGATTTTATCAGGCTCTCCCACTGACATCGACTCCCTCCGACAACCATTAATCGCTGGGTCTATTCAAGTCCAACAACAAACTATCTCACAGCTAGCACAGTTGGGCGATGGGGGATTAGATGTGTTAATGGAATTTTTGCTGAAACGACGTGAGAATCAACCAACTTGGATTGATGGCAAAGCATACCAAGTACTTTACAAGTCTGATGCACCCCAGGCTAAAGAATTTCTGCTCTCGTGGTTTCCTGAGGGAATTGTACCTCTAAAATCAGAGCGCGGGATTAATTACAATCCTTTGCAACAGCTATTGGCACAGCAAGATTTCCAAGCAGCCGATCGCACGACCATCGAAAAAATGTGTGAAATCTCAGGGCCTACTGCTGTACAGCGCAAATGGTTGTATTTTACTGAGGTAGAAAATTACCCTGCTGTGGATTTACAAACCATTAACAATCTGTGGCTAGTCCACTCCGAAGGGAAATTTGGCTTTTCAGTACAGCGAGAAATTTGGTTGAGTTTGGGGAAAAACTGGGAGAATTTCTGGCCGAAAATTGGCTGGAAACAAGGTAATAATTGGACTCGCTACCCCCATGAGTTTACGTGGGATTTAAGCGCACCTAGAGGTCATTTGCCCCTGTCTAATCAACTGCGGGGAGTGCGAGTTTTTGCTTCTTTATTGTCTCATGCTGCTTGGACGCAGTTATGAGTTAGGAGTTATGAGTGATGAGTTGAAGAGATTTTAAATTGAAAACTCAAAACTCAAAACTTAAAATTCCTAACTCCTAACTCCTAACTATTAACTTGAATTCGATAATGGCAAACGTTCGTTTAGAAGATATTAAGCGTAGATTTAATAATGTCACCGCTATCGAGGACATTACCTTTGAAATTCCCGATGGAGAATTTTGGGTTTTAGTGGGGCCATCTGGTTGTGGTAAGTCTACAATTTTACGAACGATCGCTGGTTTGGAGAGCGCGACTTCTGGCAAACTCTTTATTGGCGATCGCTTGGTAAATAATATCCCAGCCAGACAACGAGATGTGGCGATGGTATTCCAAAACTACGCTCTTTATCCTCACATGACGGTAGCCCAAAACATTGCTTTTGGGTTACAGATGCGTCAGGTTGACTCGAAGATTATTCAAGAAAGAGTCATGAATGTGGCGCGATCGCTGATGATAGAAAACCTCCTAGATCGCAAACCCAAACAACTTTCTGGGGGACAACAACAACGAGTAGCTTTAGGAAGGGCGATCGCCCGCGAACCACAAGTTTTTTTACTTGATGAACCTTTGTCTAATTTAGATGCTCAATTGCGAGATGACACCAGAGCAGAATTAAAACAATTACATCAACAATTGGGCATCACCACAATCTACGTTACCCACGATCAAGTGGAAGCAATGACTTTGGCTGATAAAATTGTGGTGCTAAATCGCGGACGCATTCAACAAATTGGCGATCCCCAAAGCATTTATGCCAGTCCAGCTAATCAAATGGTGGCCACTTTTTTAGGTAGTCCACCCATGAATATTTTGCCTGTAATTTATCAGAATCTGAGTTTTGATGTGAGTGGACAATTATTTCCCATTCCCACATTTGTGAAGGAAAAATTAAAATTGCGTCAAGGACAAAGTTTGAATTTGGGAATTAGACCGGAACATCTAAAAATCAATACTGATTCTCAATTGAGGAGTGAAAACTCAGCAATCTTACAGGTTGAAGTAAAAGTGGTGGAACCTTTAGGAAGGGAAACTTTGATTCGCGCGGGTTTACCTGGTTCGACGACGGTGTTAAATATTCAGACTAGTGGGGATATGCGTTTGCGTCTTGGCGATCGCCTTTCTCTAGAATTAGATTTAAATGAATTATTTGTATTCGATCCCAACACGGGAGATAAAATTTTCCCTCATGAATAGAGGAGGATTTGACGCAGCCGGATACTCATCAGATATCAAAACCTTGTAGAGACGTTGCAATTGCAACGTCTCTACATCTGTGTAATATAATACTATCAGGCAATCAACCTCTACCAAATGGGGTATCTTGCTACAGATTTCTGTTTTGTGTCGCCTCAGATAGTCTAAAAATTAAAAACTATAATACATTTTGTTACAGAATTAGATTCCCCCTACTAATGGTGATACAGTCTCCTTGCCAAAACTCAATAGGAGGCTTTATTTTGTGATTTTATTTGGCAACTGATATTTTTACTCGTAAAATCGAAGACAAGGTCAAGGTCAGTAGAAAAGAGTTCCTAAATTAATGAATCCGTCAATAACTCAGGGTGTAAGAGCTATTAATAAACCCCAGATGATAGACAGAATAAACGATATAGCCTGGCAAGCTCACCAGGGTAGCGTGGCGGCGATTATTCAGCTATTAAACGAAAAGCTGTCTAATTCAGGCGTTAGAACCAGAGCCATTTTTGCTAATGGCGTCTTACAACTGTTATGTGAAGCAGCGAAGGTAGAACAACTAGAGCAATCCTCGCTAGTGGAACAAATCCAGCAAATTTTGGAATCCACTGCACCGCGTCATATTCGCCGAGTCAACATCAATAGTAGAATAGTTCGCGAACAGCAATTACTTTGGTTAAAGGAAATATCTAGCGATCCTGAGAATCAATTGCTGTGGTCACAGGAAATTACATTAATTCAGCCAAGTATCATAAAACAACTAATTAGTGATTTCACACAAGCCCAAGCGGAACTAGGAAAACCAAATTTTGTTAAAACTCCAGTTTCTCGTTCTTTGGTACTAGTTAACAAAGAAAAACACAAAAATAAACGTAAAAACAAGAAGGTATTAGCCGCAGTTAGTCTTTGTTCTTTGTTGTTGCTTGGTTGGTTTGTATACGCCAAGTTAGGTAACAAAATAAAAAACCCAATGCAACCAGAGGTTTCCAAATCTTTAACAACACAAAGTACTAAAGAAAATCAAATTCCAGTAACACTAATTACTCCTAATAATAGTGTTTTTGAATCACCTGACGATCCATTTGGAACGGCTGTGCGAATTGCCAACCAAGCCTCTGCATCTGGGAAAGTAGCCACAAGTTCAACTCAGTGGTTAGAGATAGCTGCTAAATGGCAACGTGCTTCAGATTTAATGAGTACTGTACCAACAAATCACAATCGCTATCAGGAAGCTAAGATTCGGACTCAACTATATAAAAAATATAGTGAGGCAGCACAAAAAGAAGCATATAAGAGTAAATCTTAGTAACATTTTGTGTGAAATCCTAGCGTTTCTCAATGCTCTAGCTAGCAAAGTAAATATCAACGCAAGCAAAGTCTTGGCAAATTTAATTAGTTGTTTATTTGACAGCCTTTTCCATCTATAGGAATCCGGTTTGATGTCTGAAATTATTTGTGTAGTCAGGCAAAAAGCAATAGGCAACAGGCAAAAGGGTTTCAGAGAATATGGATGTACGGAGTTATTTTCAAAAATCAAATAGGAGTCTTTTTTTTGCAGCAGATATTTCGTAGGGGCGCAGCAATGCTGCGCCCCTACAGGGTTATTGGACTACCCAAAAATTGCTGCAATCTTAAAAATAAATTTTTCCTGTTTGAATAAATATTTTAAATAGTAGTTGAAAAATTTTAATTCTCAATTATTTTACTTCTCGCACTTCACCAAGACGTGTAAAACGAATTTCAATGCGTCGTCGGTTTGGTTCAGACTGACGTTTTTGTTGTGGAATGGGAGCAAATTCACCACTTGGTAATATTAATTGTGCCGCAGAATAGGCGCGAAATCTGATACCAGCCATTTTATTTTGTTGTTGAATTTTTAGTAGTTCTTTTACCACTGCAAGAGAACGCATTAATCCTAAATCAGCGTTAGAACCAGGCTTAAGTGTACTAACTGAACCTCCTTGGTTAGCTGCTACTTCTAAATTGTTGTCTAAATTACTGCTGATAATGCCAATGGGTTGTTCATCAGTGTGTCCAATAACTTCAACTGTATTAATGTTGTAAGTTTTGGCGGTTTTTTCTATATCAGGTACGAGTTTATTTGTAATAAAATTCAACATGGTTGGTGGAATTACAGCGCTACCTGGATCGAATCTAGAATTTTCATCTTTAATGAGTAAAATGGGTGGGGTTCCTGGATTAGTTATTTGCGATATTGTATATTTGGTGCTGGCTAGTAGCAATAATAGCAGTAAAATCATGAAGGCATTAGACATTAAGTCTGTAAAAGCCGGCCAAATATTTAAATCTTCATTGTAGTCAGTATGTCGCGAACGACGAACCATAAATTTTATTAATTTGGGATTTTAGATTTTCGATTAAATAAAATAATTGATTACAAAGCATTACTAGCAATTTCAAATAATAGACTACATACAAATTTTTATTAATATTCAAAATTTAATTTGTGTTTATTTGCTTTTCCATTTTTTGTCTCAATTGAGAAATTTCATTTTTGATATTATTGACATCTTGATTGAATTGTTGAACATTACTAATTAACATTTCTATACCTTGTTTATTTATTTCTGTTTGTTGAATAATTCCCTTAATTATCATAGCACTGACATTTTTGTATTCAGTATTAAATTTTTCATTGTTATTTTCAATAATATCGATAAAATCTGATTTCGACATATCCATTTTGACAATTAACTGATTGGCAAATCCTTCAAAATTGGTGACTACGGTTTTAATTTGTTGGTTGTTATAACCGATTTGCTGTGATAAATTTAAAATTAGGCGATCGCCTAATGTTTCAACCGCTAAATTAGTTTGTTCTGTATGGTTTTTGACAAGTTCTACTAATTTTGTAAAAGTCTCAGATTTACTAACAATTTCTTTCTCTAACTTGTCAAGTTTATTAATTGCTCTTGAAAAACTATTTGCTCCCTGTTTGAGTTGGGGAATAATCTCACCCAGGGAGTTTTGATTATTTTGATGCAACTCTAAAACTTGAATTGCAGTTTGATTGCTACTTTTAATATCTAATCCTAAAGCAGTTAATTCTCCACTACAACGCTGCACTTCTACTACTGCTTGTTGAATGAATTTAGTAGTCTCGGCTAAACTGGCAGCAGATTGGGAAAATCTTTCTTGTATGGTAGCCAAATCGCCCGTAGCTGCTGATAATTTTTGCGGAAACTGACTCTTAGCAAATATTTCCGCAGACTGTTTAAATACATCAGATTTTTTATTCAGTTCATCAATTGTGTGTTTAAATTCATTAGCAGCCGCAGATATAGTCCCAGCAGCTTCATAAAATCTTTCATAAACTTGTGTGGCTAAATGACGAGCTTCTTCATTCCCTTGCTTCATTTCTTTAACTACACTTTTCATCGGTTCTTCTATTGCTTGCCGCATTGTAGAACCAAATCTAGTTAAAAATTGATCTTGCTGGGATACCATTTTATTGACAATTTTATCAAGGCGAGTATCACCTTGTACTTTAGGATGGTAAATATTATCTAGATAATCTTCCAGGGAACTAATAAGTCTATATTTAGCAAAACTAGTATTTTTCAACCAATTAAATAATGTTAATACAGTACTAAAAAAAAGTCCCGTTAAGCTTGTGATGAAAGCAATACTCATACCTTCCAACGGTTTTTTTAATTCCGCAAGTAAACCACTAACATTAGTACTATTCGTTTGATTGATTGTTTGACTAAGTGTACCTAAATTAATCGTAATGCCAAAAAAAGTACCAAGTAACCCAAAAGCTAAGAGTAAATTGGGGAGAATACGACAAAAATAATCTATTTGTTCGCAGGTAAATCCCCCAACTTTTTCTTGGCTATAAATTTGGTCTATTAATGCAGCTGTATTAACTTGGTCTAAATTGCTACTAGCTTCTTTAAATCTTTCTTGTAATTTGTCTACTATTTTGGGTTGCTGTCCAGATGGTTGTCTATTAATTAATCTTCTTACCTTTTCTTCTAAATTTATCAGATGTCGATGGAGAGCTAAGCGATAAAAAATGGTAGTGATAGATGGTAAAACTACAAATAAAAGGGTGAGAATAATTAACTCAAGAGGTATTGGTGGCATGAAAATAATTTGTGAATTTGTAAGGATATATAAAATAGTTTGGTGTTCGCCAAACTAAAAAATAGACTTATAAAGGGTACTGAGCGAAGATTCTTTGTTTTTCGCGATCGTATTCTTCTTCTGTAATCAATTCATCAGCTAAATCTTGTTTAAGACGTTCTAATTCTGAGCGTCTTTTCGCACGATTATCAGTATAATCTAATCTGGATGCGTGATTAATAGAATCTAGTGGAGAATCAATCACGATTTCATCACTAAATGCTGGCTGATTTCCTATATTCTTGGTTGGCGTAATACTACGATTTTGTAAATTTTTAAATCGCTCATTTATCTTTTTACGAAAGCGATTGATGATTCCCTCTTTAGCTGTAGGGTCAATATTGGGGGAAATTCCAATTACTGCTATTTTATAGGGGTAATTAGGATGATCTTCCGGCAAACTATGTACTTCTTCAATAAACTGTTTAAGTTTGGGTGAATATGTACTATCCCACAGTTCAGGTTCTCTGGCAATGACAGCAATTTCATTATCTAAAAGCTGTTGCAAAGCTTCAGTCATATCCTGGCGGTTAGCAAGTTCCTCTAAAGCTTGACTCCACTCTAGACTTAAACCAGCAATATTATAGCTATAGCGTAATTGATCGTAATATTGAAATTCTAATTGTTTATTTTCCTGATTATTTGTTAATAATTCCAATGCTAGAGAAGGATAAAAAATATCCTCTAATTCTTCCATTTTTTTGGCATCAGGCGGGATGATATCGGGAAAAGAAACGTTATGATCGTTATGCAGAAAAGAAGAAGCAGAATGTTGTTCTCGTAAATACGGATTCCTCATTTTTTCCAGACTACTAATTAATCTGAGAGGAAAACCCGCATATTCATTAACAATTAAAATTTCGTCTTCTGCTTGTGTTGCTTTTAAAACACTTGGTTCGACTCCGATATCTTGTGTGAGTAAAGTTTTAAACTGTCGAACTTCTGAATCATCTGTATCTTTAAAACCGACTAATTTACTACTTTTAGCCGGGTCTTCACGAAAATAAGGATCGCTTAAATTCAAACGCAACAGTGGTTCTGCTTCTTGCATCACTTGTGCTAAACGAGTTGAACGCACTGCTAACGAGTAGTTCTGCATAAATCGCTTAATCACAGAATTGACAATATTAATACTTCGAGAAGCAAATAATTTATCAACTTTCAGATCGATTTCTTTTTGCAACTGGTCTACAGTACTGCGTTCTCTATTAATAAAACTTGCTAAAGATTGTCCTCTACCAGTTTGTTCTGTAATTGTGGAACTAACTAACACAAATTGCCGACGGGAATCATCTGTAGGTAAAATAGTTTGATAGCAGCTATCAATATCTTCACTATCAAATATTGCTTCACCGCTCATTTCGTCAAAATTCAATTGTCTCAAGTCCCTATCTTGCTTTTCGTAGAAACTTTGTAAATCTTCTACTAAGCTATTAAATGCTGCAACTTGAGTTGCTCTTTCTTGGACGTGCTTTTGTAACTGATTCACAATTTTTAGCGCTTCTTGCACAATTGTGACATCGAAGTTATGCTGAATAATTTTGCAGGCTTCCTGGATTGATTTTCTAGCTTCGTCTTGAAATTGACTATTTTTATTATTTAGTAAAGGAATACTCGCTTTTTGTTCGATATCCTCCATTGTTTGTTCGGTATCGCGCCATCTCCTTTCTAAATCTTCTATAATTCTCATCCCTCCATTATCAGTAATTTTTTCTTGCAAATTTAGCTGATAGTTATGCAATTCATGTTGTAATGCATCTAGCCAATCACGGGTACTTTTAATCGAAAAATTAGCATCTGTGGGTGTAAGTAATTGACTGAGATATTCATCAATATTAGTTTTGAGTTCCTTAGCAATATTGGGAGAAACCTGTATTAATTTTGTCAGCCAAATTCCCCTAGTGCTTTCAGTTTCACCAGGCTGGACTTTACGGAATTGTTCTCTAAATTCTCTTGGCAATTGTCCGCGAATATCAGTGCGATTTTCGCGCTTTTGACACTCGGAAATTTGTCGTTCTAGTTTATTTCTCCAAGCGCTGATAGTATTGCGAAAACTCTTATTATTTTCTTGGACTGATTCTGCGAGTTTGCTAGTAAAGTTATCCTTGCTTTCTGGGTCGTTATGCCAATGATTTTGAATCAGAAATTGTTCGATTAAATTTAAGGGATCTGGACTTTGACCTTTGCCGTTTAACCAAAATTTAACTAGTTCCAAACTAACGCGGTTCAAAGCAATTTGCACTATAGTATCGCGGGGAAAATAAATAGCTGCTAAGCCAAATGTTAAGTAACGCTGGGTATTAGGACGCGGGTGTTTATCCCATTGAATCATGTGTTGAAGAAAATTGTCTCTACTAGCTTTAATTGCTGGTGCTAATTCACTAGAAAAATCGAGAGCAATTTTATGAGCAATGACGTTACATAGCTTACCTTGGAAAAGAATCGAATATTCGCCTCCAGTTTGACTAGATACTAAATATGTATAGTCAAAAGGCGGACGCTGTTCTTGAATAAAAGTTAAATTTGCAATGTCATAAAAAGCTTCAAATTTTGTCCCTGGCGTACTATAGTAATTTAATTCTTTGAGAGCAGCATAGGTATTGGCGCTCATACTAGGAGCATTGCCATATAATTCTGGACTAACGATTAAATAGCTGAATATTTGCGCGCTTTGGTCGCCATAAAGATGCCGCAGACTATAAGCAATATCCAAAAACATACCGCTACCAGTACCGCCACAAAGAGAACCAACTACAAAAATGCTCAGTCCTGGTTCGACTCTCAAACCTGCTTTTAGCAATAAAGAATCATGTCCTCTAGTGCGTCTTTCTGCGCTTTCAATTGATGTTTTAATCTTTTGATAATTATGAAAAAAAGCTAGTCTTCCTACAGGTCGAATACCTTTTGCACCTTCTTCAACTGCTTTAATATTTCGCAATAATTGTGGTGGAAACCATCTACCAATATGGTCATAAGGGCCGTGACGAGTATATTCTGAGCGTCGCTCCAATCCTTGAATAAACATACTAACTTCATTGGAGGACATTGTAGCACTGACTTTTTCTGCCTCTTTAAAGCTGAGGTCTACACCATGATAGGTACTTCCTGTGCGAATACCAGTTATTTGGGTTGCGGCTTTATCTGTGTCAATGTGAATGAAACTGACAATTGGCAAGTTGCTTAAATCACCATAACGGTCAACAATTAACCGTCGAATTCTCATTAATACATCGCGTCCAGTACCACCCAAACCAATACAAATTGTGCGATTAATTCCCCGATATTGAAATTCATTTGTAGTTGCTTGACTCATAATATGCACCTAATAAGAATTATTTTTTAAGTTTAATAATGATTTCGTAGTCGCGGTTGCGATATGGACAATTAATGCGAAATTTAGATTTATTTATCAGAGTACGCGAGGTAATTTCGCGCTCGTCGTAATAAATTGCTGCCAAATTAGTTGGCACTAAATAAAGTTTTTCACCTTTGCGCTCTAAATATGCTCTAACTTCTTCTCCTGGACAATCAATAGAATCTACACAAGTGGAATCATATTCACCAATTGCAATTCTTTTATTATTTGGCAAAGTACATTTTTGGTCTTCTGGCTTGGCTGTGACTTCAAAATCGACTATTAATTCCCATTTTTTTCGCAATCGATATACTTTTAATCCAGCTAAAATAAGTGCAATAAATATTAATATTGAGAATAATCCAGGCAACCATAATTTTTTCACTAAATAAGGCGTAACTAAACAGGTTTCTTGATTACCTGGTGCTGGCGTGCAAAATTCCTGGACTGTAGGAGCAATGTCTACTACTGTGAGTTTATATTCTTGATTATTCTGTGTTTTAATTGATAGCGATCGCCTATTAATCGGTAAACTATTAATCCATGCTTGTCGTTGTTGGCTTTCTGGAGAATCTGCTAGGCGAAAGGGACTACCAGCAGGTGTTTCTATCCAAGTATCTGAGGTAATTCCTGGTTTTGTAAATAAAGGTGCATCACTAATCCAAACCACTGATTGCGGCTTGATGTTTTGATTTGCTTGTAGGCGATTTTGATTAATCTGAGCTAGACCTTGATAAATAGTCAACTCAGCTTGCTGAATATCTGTACCGTAATATCTCAGGTCTGGGGAAGGAATTTTTCCTAAAATTTTGTCAATATTTTCTTGATTTTGACTACTAAAATGTATCGGTGTGCCCAACGGATTTGCATCCGATTTCACCTCATTTAAAACTATATCTTGAGCAAAAGGAATAACGTATACAGTATCTCCGGGTTTGAGGCTATCGGTAATAATTTGACGTAAGCGAATACGACCTTCATCATTCAATCCCACGCTTTCTGTCAAATCAATGGCTAAGACAACATCTCGTCCACCACCCAAAATGGCAACTAAATCTAAGCCAACTTTTTGTGTAGAAGTAAGTGTTTGCCCCGGAGTAATTTTGTTTGTATCCACAAATAATACAAATTATTAAATAATGTATCAAACTTTTTATATAAATATTTAGTAAATGTAATTTGTGCTTTCATCTTCACATAAAAATGGTCATAATAAAAACTCCAACCATATTATTTACGCACTCGCGAATAGTTAAGCTTTGCTTTTTGCGTTACTCAGACAAAGAAAGTTCAGTATGCGATAACTTTTGCTTGAAGTCTATTATCACATACTGTATACATTATGACTGGTGACTGAAAATTTATAGTATTGTTGGGAAAAGGGTTTTTATTTGCCCTTTCCCCTTTACCCCTTAGCCTTTTCCCCACTTCTCTTAGAACGCCAGATAATTTGGCCTAATTTAAAAGTTCTCCAGTTTCTTGGAGGGAGTGCAAGCGGCGATAAATACCCTCGTGACGTAAAAGTTCGTCGTGGCTACCCACTTCTACAATCTTTCCTTGGTCTAGCACTACAATCTTATCTGCTTCCCGTACTGTACTCAGACGGTGGGCGATGACAATGGTGGTACAAGTACCTTGGATCGATCGCATTGCTAGCTGAATTGAACGTTCTGACTCATAATCTAAGCTGGAGGTGGCTTCGTCAAAAACCAGCACGTCTGGTTTTACTAACAACGCCCTGGCAATTCCCAAACGTTGTCTTTGTCCTCCAGATAAGCGAACGCCTCGTTCTCCAACAACGGTGTAATAACCTTGGGGTAAGTGCTGCACCACTTCATCGACTCTCGCAATTTGACAAGCTTCTCGAACCTCCTCTAAACTGGCATCCCGCTTACCATAGGTGAGATTTTCCAATAGCGTACCGTTAAAAACGTCTACTTCTTGATGAACGATCGCTAATCTTCGTCTATATTTACCCACATCTAAAGTGCGAATATCTTGACCATCAATGAAAATTTCACCCGATTGAGGTTCAAAATATCGCAACAGCAATTTCACTAAAGTAGACTTTCCAGAACCAGAACGCCCCACTAATGCCACTGTTTGATATGGCTCAATCAACAAGTTAATGTCTTGCAAAACTTGAAGATTGGGATTATATCCAAAATTGACATGGAAAAATTCAATTTTTCCAGTGAATTTATAAGCTGATTCTGTCTGATTATTCTCTTCTACAAGACCAACAGAATCTTCTCCAGTTGGTTCTTGAAGAAATTCGTGAAACCGCAACATGGAAGAATAACGACGGGCAAAGCTTTCTGCCAAAGTACTAATAGGTTCTAGTTCGGCATAAGCCATGCTAGAAAGAGTTAGAACCATGATAAAATGACCGAGAGAAATTCTCCCGTCCACCGTTGCTGCTAAAGTTAATCCCAAAATTGCAAACACACAAAACTGAATTACGCTTCTTTGCCAAATAGACAGTTTCACATAACCTACGTGGACGCGATCGATAACTAGTCTTAGTTCCCGATCTAATCTCTGGTTTTGTCGCTTCAATTCCTTAGCTTCTGTAGCAAAGGCTTTCACAGTTTTGATATTCGTAATCAATTCGGAAGTGCGGCTTTCGGTATCTTCCATATATTTATCTAGAAGAGTTTCGTGCCAAATTAGCCGCTGTAAGTGCTTCAATGTGAAGCCAAGAATAAACACAAAAGAAATTAAATACAAAACCGCAATTCGCCATTCGATGACTAAAATAAACACAAAAATTGCCAGTACACGAATCAATTTAGGAATCAACTGTCCGGCAATTTCGGGATATGAAAAAGTATGGTTCCCAATACCTCTAGCTACGCGCCCAGCAATGCGTCCCGGATTATTTTCATCATAAAATTCTAGTGGCAGGGTGAGAATTTTTTCGATGGCTGTTTGGCTTTGATAGCGACGCCGCCTTAAAGCAATAGCCCAATGAAACCAAATTGTTAACCAAGGTTGTGTAGGCGCTCTCACTACAGTGACAACAAAAATTAAACCTAGTAATACTCCCAAAGATAGAGATTTATTCACTGGGTAATTTATGATGTCAGAAAAAGTTGCAATGGCACTTGCAAGGGGTTTATCCAAGGGTTCATTGGACAAAACATTTAAAATCTGCCCAATCACATAAGGTACAACTAAATCAATAATTTCGTAAATGCTAGATGCTGTGATACTGAAAACACTCTGCTTCCAGTCAGCACGAAAGTAACTGACAATATCTCGAAATGTCGCCATGATGCACACCTTCCAAGAGCGCGATCGTGAGCTTGGAACTTACAAGTTACAAGTATACTACAAAATAGTCAAGGGCTAAAAGTTGAAATCATTCCTTTGAATTAGTAAGCATTTGTGCGGGGACAAATTGCAAATGATAGCGATAAAGAGCTACTGGGCGAGAAGCTGCGTTAAAATAATTCGGATCTTGGGGTGAAAGATAAACAGCAGTGACTTGATCCGCTTCAATTGCTGGATTATCCGCTATCACTTTGTGGTAAGCCGTGGTAGATTCTACAGAATTTAAATAAGGACGAGAACTGCCTTTAAATAGTTGTTGAAATACTTCTGTTGTCACAAACTTACCATCAGCAGTAGTTTCTGTAGCCCGTGCAGTAACAGTGGAAACTAGCTGGCGACTGCTACGCAAAAATGTAATTTGACGATTAGGTGAATCTGGATCTACTTTAACTGCTAACACCGCTTCATTTCCTAAAGAAGCCCGTGCCAAATTCAAACTATTAAATGCTCTATCTGCTACTAAAATTGGTGATTTGCTATCTACCCAAGGAAGTATTTTAAATCCAGTATTACGTGGTTGTTCTTTGATAAATCTTACTAGAAAACTTACAGGTTGATTCAATTGTCGGCGATTACCTTCAAACCCCGGCGTCACAATATCTGGAGCTAAAGGCGCAACCAAATCTATTAACGTACTTGTTACCTCCCAAGTGCCAGCCATCCACTCAGGGTAAACTAAATCACCTGATGCTGGTTGTACGGAAGTTAATTTTTCCCACTGAGGAAAGTTAGCTAAGCGTTGAGACAACTCCCCTGCAACGGCTTCACCACTTCCTAAGAAGAATAAAATCAGCAAACAAAAACTCCAAATACTCCTAATTATAAACATGAGTAGTTTTGTATTAAACATTGATTATTTATTGATTAAAAATGAATATAGCAGTCTGATTTGATTAATGAACTGATCTATATAGGTAGGTAAGAGGCAAGAGGCAATAGGCAACAAAGTTATAAAAGAATAAAGTGTACGGAATTTTGTTCAAAAATCAAATAGGATTCCTATATATAGAACTCATATTTGATTTGGTGAAAAAACGATTTACTCCTGCAACAGCTTGATTCCCTATTCCCTGCCCATACTGTAGGATTTCATAACTCAAATCAGATTCCTATATGAGATAATAAAACACTTAGAGATATTGCCTATTTTTGAAATAGAGAATATACCTTAATAACTAACTTTATACCCGTTCCAAAAATCTTTGCAACAAAATGAATTAGCCGTAGTGGTGTACAATTTTACAGCCCTACCAACATACAATCCTCAATTCTGTTACAAGTATGACCGAAAGCCCAAAGGATACAAACCCCTGAATTTATTGATGGGGATGATTAATTTTGAATTTTGAATTTTGAATTCGGAGCAAAGCGACGTGACATTGGCACTAGGTATGATTGAAGTTTACGGCGTTCCCACAGCAGTTGAAGTGGGAGATGCCATGTGTAAAGCTGCCCGTGTGACGCTTGTGGGGTATGAAAATACTGATTTGGGACGAATTACTGTGTTAATTCGTGGAGTTGTGGGCGAGGTGGATGTGGCAATAACCGCAGGACTAAAGGCAGCCTTGCGTGTAAACGGTGGTGAGGTGCTTTCTCAGCATATTATTCCCCGCCCCCACGAAAATTTAGAATATGTTTTACCCATTTATCGCAGTGCCAATGTGGAACAATTTAGCGCAGATATTCGATTTCCTCCACCCCTGTCTGTGTAGATACGTAGCATTGCTACGTCTCTACAAAGGTTTCGGATAAGGCAGAATTAATTTCATCAAATGTCTAATTAAATTTCAGCTGGTAAAGGTTGCCAAATTTCACCGTACTTTTCTTTTAAAGCTTGCCAATTTTCCACTTGTCCTGGTTCATATTCTCCTGGCTTACCCCATTGCAAAAATAAGCTTAAAGCTGGCTCTTGTTTATCATCTAAAAAACGAATAGCATAAGTTGTAAAATTACCTCTTTTTGCTTCCCCTGTTTCAAATTTTACTTGAATAATTCTGTCCATATTCAAGTGAAATTCAAAACCTTCGGTGTGCATATTTGCATATTTACCCTTGGGTAATTCTGCATAAAATAGTTTTTCTAACTTACCCCTTGCTTCCAAAACAGCAGCACTGCTAGTAACAATTAGACGCAAAGTTCCTAGATTTTCACAAGCTGCTAAAAATTCTTTTAATGTTGTGGTCATTAGTCATTAGTCCTTAGTCATTAGTTATTGGGCATTGGGCATGGGGCATGGGGCATTGGGCATGAAAAAAGGCAGAAGGACAGAAGAGAAATCTAAAGCTCCTCTGCTCCCTCATCTCCATGCCCCATGCCCCATATCTATTTTTCATGTTGTTCATAAGCAGCGACAATTCGCTGAACTAATGGATGGCGAACAACATCTTTTTGGGAAAATTCACAAAAGGCGATGCCTTCTACATGTTTTAAAATTTGCAATGCTATTGTTAGGCCTGATGGTTGGTTGAGTGGCAAATCTGTTTGGGTAATATCGCCTGTAATTACCATTTTGGAACGAAAGCCCAAACGAGTTAAAACCATTTTCATCTGACCTGGTGTAGTATTTTGGGCTTCATCTACAATTACAAAGGCATTATTCAGAGTACGTCCCCGCATATAAGCCAGTGGTGCAACTTCAATGACACCGCGTTCCATTAAATTGGGTACTTTTTCGGGGTCGATGAATTCGTAAATAGCGTCGTAAAGTGGGCGGAGGTAGGGATTGACTTTCTGTTGCAAGTCTCCAGGTAAAAAGCCGAGTCGTTCGCCTGCTTCTACGGCAGGACGAGTTAAAATGAGTTTTTCAAATTGATTGGCTAGGAGTGCTTGGACGGCCACAACCACAGCCAGATAAGTCTTACCAGTACCGGCAGGCCCAATACCAAAGGTGAGGTCTCGCTTGCGTATTGCCTCGATGTATTGACGTTGACGAAAGGTTTTGGCGCGAATTTCTTCGCCTCGGCGGCTTCTGGCGAGGACATCTCGTTGTAAATCTTGCAGTTCGCCTTGCCGATCGCCATCTATGGCTTGACGAGCTGTTAAAATATCGGCACTGGATATTGTATTGCCTTTAGTCCACAGTTCTTCAAGCGATCGCACTAATTTCGTCGCCAGTTCAATTTGCTTATCTGTACCAGAAATCAGTAATTCTTGTCCGCGCAACACTAAATTAGCTCCTGTTTGCCGAGATAGAAATTTGAGATTTTCTTCTCCATCTCCTGCAAGAGCGATGGCACTGGAAATATTCGGCAACTGAATTGTTGAAGCACCTACCATAAGTAATTTTAGATTTGAGTCGCACCCTTGGTGCGCTTTGAGCACAACTTAAATTTGGGATTTGGAAATTATTTTTTTGGTATTGCTAATTTCATGCATGAAAACGTGGGTGCGCGATTTCAAAATCTTTTTAGAGACGTTGCAATTGCAACGTCTCTAAAACTAAGGTTTCTTTGATTTATTAACGAACAACTTTACGTGCGAGTTCCGCTTTACGCTTCCGCCGCAAACTGGGTTTTTCGTATCTTTCACGACGTTTGATTTCGGATAAAATTCCGGCTTTTTGAATTTTCTTTTTAAAGCGTCTTAGTGCCGAGTCAATTGACTCATTTTCACCCAAACGAATTTCAGCCACTCCCTGGTTCACCTCCTTACAGGGATTATCACAGTTGTATATGACTATCAGCTAGTTTCATCAGTATGTAATTGATGGCAAGAGTCAAAAAAATAGATCTTTGCTACTTTCCATCTCCACAAAAATTCTGAGCGGAGGTAACCACAACCGCTCAGACTTGTTTTTCTAGTTTTAATCTAGCGGATGCGGGGTTTAACAATGGGTTTGGGCCCATTTGTTCGCGGTTCTCTTGTTTTTGGTGGTGGCGGCGATCGATCCTCTGTGTCTTCATCAAAAGACATACCCTCCCGACCTGGAGTAGTGCTGCCGTAGATATCCAGATATACTGATTGCCCAGCTGCGGCTGCGGCTGCGGCAATTACTGTACGAATTGCCTGAATATTACGTCCTCCTCGACCAAACACTTTTCCTTTATCTGTGCTGTCAAAGGCGATGCGAATCCAAACCCGATTTAGGGTTTGGGAAATTTCACTATCGACGCTTAAAGTCTCTGGAGATTCTAAAAACGGCTGTACCAAAAACTTAACAAGCCCAACATAATTGGGACTAGCTTTTGGGGAGTTTGTTCCGAAATTATGATGCGGCTGTGGCACTGACCTGTTCAAAAACATTGGCTTTTACTAAGATGCGACGTACCGTGTCAGTAGGTTGAGCGCCTTGTTGTAGTCGCTTGACGATGCCGGGAACATCTAGTCGCACTTCATCAGTTCTGGGGTTGTAGAATCCCAACTCTTCTAGGGGACGACCATCGCGACGAGCGAGGCTATTAATGGCGACAATGCGGTAACTTGCTTCCCGCTTTTTACCGTATCGCTTCAAGCGCAGTTTGATCATGGTTGAAGAATCATTCTCCTGTTATTAGGTATGCCGAAATGCTAATTTTAGCACTGGTCTAGTGTTTGATGCTATTTTCTGGGCATTGGGCATTGGGCATTGGGCATTGGGCATTGGGCATTGGGCAAGCAGGAGGTGTGGGAGGTGTGGGAGGATGGGGAAGAAATCTTTCCCCCCACACTCCCCACACTTCCTTGTCTCCCCATCTCCCCATCTCCCCATCTCCCCATCTCTCCCCCATGCCCCATGCCCCCTGTCCAACAACTTAAAGATTACCGAACCCTTTTTTCTTTTTATCTTTCTTTTTCTTTTTCGCGGCTGGGGCACCAGCGTTGTAACCACGCCATCCGGGGGCTGCGGCACGATTGCCTCCTCCTCCAAAGGGGCTGCCCATACCGCCACCAAACATTCCTGGCATTCCGGGTAAGCCGCCACCTTGACCCATTTGTTGCATGAGCGATCGCATTTTTTGAAAGTCAGCTACTAGTTTGCTCACGTCGGGTTCTTTGTAGCCTGAACCAGCAGCAATCCGTCGTCGCCTACTGGGAGAACTGGCTAATAAATCGGGGTCTTGGCGTTCTTGGCGGGTCATGGAGTTAATCATGGCTTCACAGCGCTTGAGTTGGGTTTCTCCATGTTTTAGCTGGTCGTCTGATAGCTTGTTCATCCCTGGAATCAGCTTCATGATTCCTCCCAGGGAACCCATGTTTTTCAACAAACGCAGCTGTTTGAGAAAGTCGGTAAAGTCAAACTTCGCCGTCAGGATTTTCTCCTGCATTTTCTCGGCATCTGCTAAATCAATTTCTTCCTGGGCTTTTTCTACTAAGGTGAGAACATCACCCATTCCCAGAATCCGGGATGCCATGCGATCTGGATAAAAGGGTTGCAGTGCCTCGACTTTTTCACCCACCCCTACAAATTTAATTGGCGCTCCCGAAATCCGTCGCACTGACAGCGCCGCACCACCACGGCTATCGCCATCAAGTTTGGTGAGAATCGCCCCAGTAATTCCGATTTCGTCATGGAAAGTGCGGGTCAAATTGGCTGCTTCTTGCCCGGTCATGGCGTCAACCACCAACAAAGTTTCGTGGGGTTGGACTATTTGTTTGATGCGGGCTAATTCCGCCATCATGTCTTCATCAATTTGCAGCCGCCCAGCAGTATCGATAATTACTGTATTTACACCTTCTGCTTTGGCGCGTTCTACACCTTGCCGTGCGATTTCTACAGGGTCGGCATCGCTTCCGAGTTCAAAAACTGGTACGTCAATTTGCTTACCCAGTGTTATCAACTGGTCGATCGCTGCTGGGCGATATACGTCTGTGGCCACCAACAAGCAACTACGGTCTAATTTCCTCAGATGTAAAGCTAACTTCGCAGTTGCTGTGGTTTTACCAGTACCTTGCAGCCCTGCCATTAGCACAATAGTAGGTTGTTCTTGGGCTTCTACTAAAGGAACATTCTCATCCCCCATCACCTGCACTAGCTCATCGTGAACAATTTTGATGAACTGTTGGTCAGGTCGCACGCCGGAGATTACCTCGGCTCCCTGTGCCTTGGTTTCGACTTCGGTAATAAAATCTTTGACTACCTGGAGATTGACATCTGCTTCCAACAAAGCGCGGCGTACTTCCCGCAAAGCGTCTTGAATGTTGGATTGAGAAATTTTGTCTTGTCCCCGCAGTTTTTTCCAGGCGGCTTCTAAACGGTCAGATAAAGCATCAAACATAATGTAATTACAGGTAGTTCGCCAGTGAGGAATTCTAAAGCGCCGATGAATGCGATTCAGATTTTCCGGTAAAGTTTCAACGTGCTATCTACCAGCTTAGTAGTTTTCACCCCGACTGTAGCAACTAGATACCTACATTTATAGAAGATTGAGTTTAAAGTACAGTAAGAGTAAGAATGGTTATTGTACAGCGAGAATCTACATCGCATACCGCTATGGTTAGCAACACACTGCTTGAACCTACAGAAATCATCCATTTATCAGGTATCAGTTGGCAAACTTATGAGAACTTGCTAGCTGAACTTAGTGTTAATCGCCGCCTTAGGCTTACTTACAATCGAGGTAGTCTAGAAATCATGGCTCCTTCACCTGAACATGAACGATACAAAAGAATTGCGGGTCGATTTGTCGAAACTCTCGCGGAAGAACTAAAAGTTAGAATTGAGTGCCTTGGTTCTACTACTTTCAAGCGCCCAGAACTGAGTGGCGCAGAACCAGATGAATGTTTTTACATTGAAAATATTAATGCTATAAAAGGCAAAAAAAGAATAGATTTAGCGCAAGACCCGCCGCCAGATTTGGTAGTGGAAATTGATATTACTAGCAGTTCTATAAATCGCTTTCAAGTCTATGCTGATATGGGTGTGCCTGAAATCTGGCGATATGATGGTAAAGATTTTAGTATTAACGTTTTACAAAATCAAAAATATATATCTGTTGAACAAAGTTTAGCATTTCCTAATCTGCCACTAACAGAGATTTCTAATTTTTTAGAGAAGGTGGAAGAAAAAGATTATTTAGAATTAGTTCAAGAATTTCGTCAATGGGTTAAAAGCAAAATTGTCAGAATTTAGAATTCAGAATTCAGAACTCAGAAGTCAGAAGTCAGAATTCAGAAGTCAGAATTCAGAATTCAGAAGTCAGAAGTCAGAAGTCAGAAGTCAGAAGTCAGAAGTCAGAATTCAGAACTCAGAAGTCAGAAGTCAAAAGTCAGAAGTCAGAATTAAGAAGTCAGAATTAAGAAGTCAGAATTAAGAATACTTTGATACCGGAATTAAATTTTTAATACGATTATAAAAGAATTTATGTCGCAGCGAATCAAAGTTTACTCTTACTCGATATATCACTCAGCAAATTCATACATTGGCATCATTCTTGCCCAAAGAGCATTACAGGGATTATCTGTTGATATTGAACGACGACCAATTTACATTCCTAAGGAGCGGGGTATTAAGGTAGCCGATTTGCAAGGAGGAAGTGAAAGCGCCGCCGTGTCGTTGTATCACAAAGAAGATTGTCTGCGGTGGGCAAAAAAGTACGGTATTGAAATTCGACTCAAGGAACTTGATGAATTCCGCAGGTGGGTAAAGCGCTGGCAAGAAATGGAATTTAGTCGGGAAGAACTTCCCGCTAGAGCATACTACGCTGCTCGTGGAAGCGGGAAGGAGCATCTTTTGGATGCTGCTTTTTATCGAGCCAGCTATGTTGACTTACTTGATGTCAACGATGAATCTGTAATTAAAAAAGTTGCTGATGATGTGGGATTGAATGGCGATCGCATTTTAGAATTAGCTTACGGCGAAGCAGCTAAACAAGCCGTAATTGAAGCTTTAGCGGAATACGAACAATTTGGCTGCCCTGGTGTACCAACTTGGGTGGTGGAAGGCGAAAAATTTTGGGGCAAGGATCGTGTTGACTGGCTTGCTGAAAAAGTCAGACAACTATCCTAAATATGCCCCTAACACACCTACAAGAATTTTATTTTTAGTATTCTCTGTCTTTGTTAAGAGCCAGTCTTTGAGGATTGAGTTGCTGGTTTTGAGCGCTGCTGTTGATAAAAGCGGACAACTTTTTGCACATAATCACCAGTGAAGCCTTTGTTGCAGCCTGTATAGTTGCCAGTCATCCACCAACAAGCAGCACCACGCACAGATGCAATTTCATTTTTGGTGACGGCGAACTGATTGGTTAATTCACGGCGGGTGATACATGATACAACGGAGCGGGCGATCGCAGGGCTGTTTTCAAATTGTGTCGGTGTTAGTTCTCGTTTGAGACAAGTCCTTGACCAGCCTTTGAGGGTTTCTGGTTTGACTTGCCATTCACTATAAAGCCCATCGTTGGGATTTTTTGTTTGGGGTGCGGCTTGTCGCAATGCTTCTACCATCGCTGCTACTTGGGCATCAGAAACCGGCTGTTGTGCTTGAGCTAATGATGGTAATAGTCCTAAGCTGACAATAACTCCACTCAGGAGTACTGGGATATTTTTTTTGCTCATGAATTTGGAATTATTTTGAGATATCGCCAGGTATCATATTATATGATTTTTAACTTTCTATCTGGTTAGGCGAGCTAAGAAAAAACGTAAATATTGGTATTGCTCAGAGAAACTCCGGTGTTGAGAGTTGCAATTTGGGTTTGGGCTATTGCTCCTGTGCCATCAGAATCGAAGAATAAATAACCGTTATTTTGATTGAAGATAAATCTGGTATCAGTTGTTGTTGCTGCTGTACCTAAAGCGAATTGATTAACAGCGATCGCACCACCAATTAGTCCACCGCCAAAACCAGGGCTGTAGATCAAAATTGTATCATCAAGGGCGTTAAAATCAGTAATTGTGTCACTTGCTTCAGTGGGAGAGTAGAAAGTAAAGAAATCATATCCCGCTCCACCAACTAGAATATCGTTGCCAGTTCCGCCAACTAGGATGTCATTGATAAGGGAATAAATAATCAGCAGGAAAAGTAACCATATATAGTATTCCTATTTTATTTTTCAACAAAATTCAGTACATTTAATCTTTTATAATTCTTTTGCCTTTTGCCTACTACACAAATAATTTCAGGAATCAAACTGGATTGCTATATTTATCTCCTTAATTGTGGAAGTCTCCAAAAGAATGTAGAGGCGTAAAGCTATACGCCCCTACAGTTGAGTCATTTGTTAGGAACAATTCTGTCGATTTACTGAATGTACTTACCTACACAAAATAGAATAGAGAAAGTATTAATATAATTCACGTACCTTTGCTGCTGGCTGAGATACAGCATGGTGTATCCGAGATTGCAGAAAACTGTATTGCAATTTCAAAAATGTGTTGCAAAAATTACAATACTCCATTAGGGACTTCCAAGAAGACTGTTGACCGTTGACGGTTGACAGTCAACAGTATCCAGGGCGTTGGACGGGTTCGTCTGCTTGAATCAACTGGCGTTCAACAACCTGAACCGGAATCATTTATTTTTTGGAGTTACCTTACTTATAAAGTAAATATAAAAACAATGAGTAAACAAAGTGCCATCCTATAGGATGCACTATATGAAGGTATAAAAATGATTAAAGCCTATGCTAATACATTAATGAAAAGTCAAGATTTACCTGAATCACCAGCAATGAAAATTTTACTTATTGATGACCACCAATTAATCTTGACTGCAACCTTTAATTTACTGCAACAAGAATATCCGAATGCAGATATTATCAAAGTTAGAAGTGTATTTGAGGCTCTCAGTAAAATTGGGACTGGGGTTATCAATAAAAGTGGGACTTGTGGCTTTGACTTGATTGTTATGGATTTATCTATACCAGAAGCAACGGGAATGACAGCCCAAATTGATACAGGTATTAACTTAATTCAACAGTTACTCAAGCAATATCCCCAACAAAATTTGATGGTGCAAAGCAGTTATGTCAAGGCTTTGGTGAGGATAAAACATGAGATTGACGAGCATCAAGGTGGATTTGCGATCGCAGATAAAGGATTATCAGAACAGGAAATGTTATCTCGCGTTTACATAGCACTCCAAGGTGCAACTCATACACAGGATATCAAAAATGGTTTGGAACTCAAACCAGAGTGGTTAGAAGTTTTAAGATTAGCCTTTGAAGAAGGATTAACAGATAAGTTAATCTCGGAACGAATGTATAGATCTGAACGTGCAATCAGGGCATATTGGACAAAAATTCAAGATGTTCTCGGACTTTATCCAGAAGACTGTAAAAGAGAAGGTAAAAATATCCGCATTCAAACAGAAATCCGCGCTCGCCAAGAGGGACTAATTGATTAGTTATCGTCAAAATTCAGAATTGAAACATAAATTCAACTCAAAATTTTTATGGTGTGGGTTAATTGGAGAAGGATTCAAAATGAAATCAAAATTTTGTTACTGGCGTCACTTCCAGGAACTACATTTTTAATTGTGATTGTAATTGCACGTTTATATGGATTTTTACAAGATTTTGAATTGACGGCATTAGACACATTCTTACGTTGGCGTCCTGGGGAAGTAACTGATGACAAAGTTGTGATTGTGGGTATTAATGAAGAAGATATTCGTAGTGTTGGTAAATATCCCATTCCTGATAGAGAAATTGCAGCAGTAATAGAAAAAATACAAAAATATAAACCCGTCGCCATTGGTTTGGATATATTTAGAAATTTCCCTGTTGAACCAGGTCATCAAGAATTAATAAAAGTATTTCAAAAGTATCCAAATATCATTGGGATTGAAAAAATACTACCTCCAGATTTAATTTCACCACCACCACAATTACCGCCAAAGCAAATAGGTTTTTCTGATATCATCGCAGATAAGGATAATAAATACCGCCGCTACCTCCTTTGGACACCATCACCTAAAAATCCTCAAAATCCTGAAGAAGATAAATTCTCCTTGGGACTACAGTTAGCACAAGCTTATTTATCTCATGAAAATATTAATATGCAAACGGGGATAGTTGATAAAAATACAATTAGATTTAAAACTACAGAACTACCGCGTTTTTTATCTAACACTGGAGGATATATAAATGAAAATGACAGTGGTTTAAAAATATTAATTAATTTCCGCTCTGGTAAGAAGCCATTTCATATTTTATCGTTAAATGATATCAAAGCTGAAAACATTAATCCTAATTTACTACAAAATAAAGTAGTAATAATTGGAATTACTGCTATTAGTAGCACTGATTTTGTCAATACTTCTGCAACCATCGAGCAAAAAATACGCGGACAAATATCTGGAGTAGAATTTCACGCTCATGCTTGTTCTCAAATAATTAATGCAGTGATTAACGGACGACCATTGTTAAAAGTTTGGTCGGAGGAATGGGAATATATATGGATAATAGCTTGTGGCTTTTATCCGATAATTATTTTTTCACTAACACAATCTTTATGGAAGAACTTGTTAGCTGTTGTAGTTGTAGCTTTCGCCTTATTTGGTTTAGCTTTAGTACTTATAGAATATGGTTGGTGGATTCCCATTGCACCAGGGTTATTAACTTTGATAATTAATGGTTTAGGTTTGAGTGGTTTTGCATTTGCCTTATATCAACACAATCAATTATTTAATATTAAAATGAACGAACGCCAACATACAATTGAACATGCATTTACTGTAATTCATAATGGCCCTCTACAAACTTTAGCCAATGTCTTAAGACAGATGCAAGCTCAAGATTGGCCTTATCAAGAATTAAAATTACAGTTAGAAAAACTCAATTATGAAATTCGCGAAATTGGTGAATATCTAAAGCTTGAGGCTTTATCTGAAGAAGAAAGTCTCCGTTTAGGTAGTGGCTTAAAACTTGATTTAAAATGTCCAATCCATGAGCTTTTTTATGCAGTGTATACTAGCACCCTGGAACGCCAAGATTTAGAATACTTGAAAAATATTAAAGTTAAAATTCGTACTTTTGAACCAGTAGATGATAAATGTTTGAGCGTAAATATTAAACAGGAACTTTGTTTATTCTTAGAAGAAGCTTTATGCAACGTAGGTAAACATGCTAAAGGTGTCAAACGCATCGAAGCTATTGGTAAAAAATATGAAGATTTTTATATCCTGAAAATTCAGGATAACGGGCCGGGACTGATTTCATCCTTTGAAAATAAAGGAACAAAACAACTGAAAAACATTGCTAAAAACTTGGGAGGTGATTTTCGGCGTGAAAGTATTGCTCCCAAAGGAACGGTGTGCGAAATAAGCTGGAGATTAAGAAAATAGTAATACTTGTACTACGTAGTAACCGGAGGGTGATAAATTTATTGCAATATTCCTTTGTTCAAATATGAGGCTTAAATGTCACGATTATTTAACAAAACTCTTACTATCAATTTAGTAACTGGTTCTTTTGTGGGTTTGTTATTGTTTTTACCAGCAATAGCAGCTGCTAATTTTAGACCAAGCGATCGCCAACCTGCAAGCGACTACACCAGAAGCGGCGGTGGTAGAGGTTGTCCGAATTCAAAGAATCAAATTCCTTTAACATTACTTGCGCCTAAAACATATATTGGCTATACAGCTTCCACGCGTCCCACTTTTGTGGGTTATGTATCTAGTTCTCATGAAATCGAATTTCAAATTTTTGAGTTTGTTTCCAACAAAACAGTCACTCCATTAAGCAATCCTATTAAACAAAAAACATCACCAGGTATTTTCCAAGTATATCTTCCAGAAAATTATCCCCAATTAACTGTAGGCAAAAAATACTTTTGGCAAGTAGCAATTAGTTGTCCGGGAGACGATTTAGTAGAAAGATCTGAATTTATGGTTGTAGAAATTCCATCTACAATCGAAAACAAATTGTTAACTACAATCAATGGGTTGCAAAAATCAAATACCTACGCCGCCGCAAATTTGTGGTATGAAGCCTTAGCAGAAGCACTCAAATCAAGCAATTCTCAAAAATTGGGACAAGTAGGCTCAAATCTTATTCAAGAATTTGCTAAGTATGAGTTAGTTAGAGATAAAGACAATGAAGAATTAGTTAAAAAGCGAATAGTAAATTTGCAAAGAATTGCCAATCAAGAAAAGTGATGTTTTGGGTTGATTGTTGACAGTTGACAGTTGATAGACAACATCAATGATGATGCAATTTAAATAAATCTGGTGAAAGTCTTGTGGGGTGGACATCTTGTCCGCCCTATCTATATAATTTTCATGCAAATTTCATTTTATAAATAGCTTTTATATCAAGAAATAAAAATATCACAACACACTAGCATTCTCAATTAATTGCCAACAAAAAATTATAATAAAAATCTGAAATTAATCATTTAAATTTAATGAAAAATAATAATTTCCAATCAAAAAATAAACACAAAAAATCGAAACTTCAGCGCTACAGCATATCCCTAATCTTGGGTTTAATTATCTTCCCTAGTGTTGTATCTGCTCAATCTACTCCCCCACCAGGAGTTAATATTCCGCCAACAACACCAGAAATTCTCGACCAAACAATTCCTAAACCAACTCCCTCACCAACTCCTCCCCCGACTCCTCCCGCAGCTTCTCCACAGATTTTGAATTCTCCAGAGACACCAACATCACCAGATACGAGTTTTCCTAATAGTGAAAGTTTTCTAGTGAAAAAAGTTGAAGTTCTGGGGGCTACAGTTTTAAAAGATAAAATTGCAGCGTTAGTCAAGTTATTAGAAAATCGTCAAGTAACTTTTGCAGACTTGATTCAACTGCGTTCGGATATTACCGACCTATACATCAAAAACGGCTATGTCACCAGCGGTGCATTTTTACCCAACAATCAAAATCTCACTGATGGTGTCGTCCAAATTCAAGTAGTAGAAGGAGAACTCGAAAAAATTGAACTAGGGGGATTAAGGAGATTACAACCAGTATACGTGCGATCGCGTCTGCAAAAAGCCTCCTCTACACCCTTAAATCAAAAACGTTTAGAACAAGCACTGCAACTATTACAACTCGATCCTTTAATTGAACGGGTAAACGCACAGTTAACCGCCGGTAGCACTCCCGGTAGTAATATCTTACAAGTCACAATTACCGAAGCGGCTGCATTTCATGGCGGAGTATTTGTAGCTAACAATCAAACCCCCAGTATTGGTTCTACCCAAGCAGGAGTATTTCTCAGCCATGATAACTTGTTGGGTTTTGGGGATAGTTTTACTGCTGAATATGGCATTACTGAAGGACTGAATATATATAATGTCAGCTATACAATTCCCATAAATCCAAATAACGGTACTCTTGCTTTTCGCGTCAATAACAGCGACAGCCGCATCATTGAAGATGAATTTCGCGAATTAGATATTAAAAGTGACGCACAAACTTATTCTTTTAATTATCGTCAACCTTTGTATCGCAAACCGCAATCTGAATTTGCCATTGGTTTAGGATTAGATTTACGCCGCAGTCAAACATTTTTACTCAATGACATTCCTTTTTCTTTTTCTGAAGGGCCAGAAAACGGTTTGTCAAAAGTTACAGTCATTCGTTTTTCACAAGACTGGGTGGAACGCAGTGCAAAAAGAGTTTTAGCTGCACGTTCTCAATTTAGTCTTGGTATTGGTGCTTTTGACGCTACAGTTAACGACTCAGGTACTGACGGAAGATTCTTTTCGTGGCTGGGACAATTTCAATGGGTACAACGCCTATCACCAGGAACAATTTTATTAGGTAGATTAAATGCACAACTCACAGGAGATTCTTTATTATCTTTAGAAAAATTTAGTATTGGTGGTTTTGATACAGTGCGCGGCTACCGTCAAAATGAATTTGTGGCAGACAATGGAATTACAGCTTCAGTTGAAGCTCGGATTCCTTTAACTTCTGCCAATACATTACAAATTGCGCCTTTTTTTGATGTCGGTACAGCGTGGAATAATCGTGGTACTTCCCGTTCAGAAACCTTTGCAAGTTTGGGGTTAGGTTTAATTTGGCAACCAATTCGAGATTTAAATATACGTTTAGATTATGGTATTCCGTTAATAGATGTGAATAGTGGAGGGAATACTCTGCAAGATAATGGTCTTATTTTTTCGCTGCGATATCAGGCGTTTTAAGGTGTAATAATTCATGCTAATTATACTGTAATTACAAAACCATTAAATAAGTATCTTTTCCTTCCACTGGCAAAACTCGCAATTTTTGATTCACCAAATCCGATTCTAATCCTAAATCTTCTAAAGGTATTAAGCCTAATAAAGCATCTGAACCTTCTGGTAATTCAATACAATTAAATATCCCTTCTCTTCCTTCAACTGCAAGATTTAACATTTTAAAAATCCGAGCTTTGTGTACTCCCGTAGCAATTTTAACGTCTACTTCTCCTTGAAGAGGCAATCCTAAATCAAGAATAATATTTTTAGGTAAGCAAAGCCTGGTTGCACCTGTGTCAACTAAAACATCATGTAAAGTAATTGAGCGTATTTGTTCTACTGGAATAAATCCTCTTTCTGCAAGAATTTGGTCTATTTGGTTAGTAATAGTGATTGTGGTAGTTACTTTGCCCATTTTTTCAGTTTCGCTCAATTTCATACTATTTTCCTATAAATTAGTGAGGTTGATGATTGAATATATATTTACATGTTATTTAATTTTGTGAAAAATCAGATACCCGACTTCTTTAAGAAGTCGGGTATCTCAAACCTCAATAAGTTCAATGACATTCTCGGCTCATCACTAAATCGCCGTTTGCTAGTCGGTATACTCCTTGGGGTTCAACAATCAAGTCACCTTTTTTCCACTGTTGTGTTGTATTATCATTACTGATATTTTGTACATCACCTGTAGAATAATTTGAAGCGGAGGCATTATCAGGACGAGTAGGTAAACCACCAACACCTGTAATTAAAAAAGTACCTTCTTGTTTGGAACTACGAGCGATGCAACTATTAGCAATTAGGGCATCAGTATTAATAGGATTCTCTTGTAATTCTGTGAGGCTGTTTTGGATAAAAGTGATGTCAGGCACGCCGATGATATTACCAGATATTGCACCACTGGCGTTAATATCAGCACTATTATTATTAGTTAATGATTGAAGAGTATTTCCATCAGTTGATGTTTGCATCGGGCTATATAATGGTGAAGTCAATAAAACACGGGTATTAAAAGTAATATTGCCACCTTGACCTTCTGGGGCAAATGCCAAAATGTCGCTATCTTCTAAGGCAATGATAGTATTAGCATTTAAGTTAATATTACCTCCATTTGCTTGACCTGTAGAAAGGTCAGTGCGGATGTCACTGTTATTACGCAGACTGATATTTCTCGCAGTAATATTGATATTACCACCGCCTGCTTGTTCAGCCCTGGCGCTGATAAAGCTATTATTTGCAGTGTAATCTCCTGTTGCAATAATATTAATATTACCTGCAATACCTTGTCCCTCACTACGTACAGTCACCCCAGCGCCATTAGCTACATTGAAGTTATTTGTGAATAAAGATATTGTCCCACCATTACCAATAGAATTGGGATTCGTGCCTGCAAATATAGCTGCGTTAATATTCTCAGCAATTACACCAGAAATACTTATACTATCTTTAGCGTTTATATTAATATTACCAGCATTCCCACTACTGCTAGTTGAGTTGAGAATTCGTCCGCCATTCAACACTTCAAATGTACGAGCATTGATGGTGATATTACCCCCATTACTAGAATTACTTGTACTAGCACTAATTTCGCCCCTGTCTGCTAAACGAAAAGAACCTGTGTTAATTGTAATGTTTCCTGGTTTTCCAATACTTCCATTGTCGCTTCTAACTGATATTAAGCTAGGAAATTTATTTGCATCTAATCCAGAAATAATTACAGCATCGGCAGCATTAATGCGAACATTTCCACCCTCGCCTTGTCCTCCAGGGAGATTTCCATTTGGCTCACTAATACCTGCAATAATTTGACCGCCATTTGTTAAGGTCAATTTTGATGTATTAATCTGAATATCTCCGGCTTTCCCCACAGCACCTTCTCTGATATCACTAGTGATAACGCTATCGTCAATAACTATTCCATCTGTACTATTGATAATGACATTGCCTCCATTCCCCTTACCGAAAGTTTCAGCACTTATACCTCCACCAATGAATTGTAAAAATTTAGTATTA
Source organism: Nostoc linckia z4 (assembly GCF_002608075.1). Taxonomy (GTDB): domain Bacteria; phylum Cyanobacteriota; class Cyanobacteriia; order Cyanobacteriales; family Nostocaceae; genus Nostoc; species Nostoc linckia. Next base: position 19,284 of record NZ_LAHA01000003.1, on the reverse strand, counting down.
ATAGTTATATTACCTGCATCATTACCTTCGCTGAAAGTTAAAAAGCCGGTTACAAAAACATTTGTTTCTGTACCATCTATTTCTATGCCATCACTAGCAGTAATAGTTATGTTTCCCCCGCGGCCGACTTTTCCTTGTCCTTCTCCTCCAGATTGAGCAGCTATAAATGCACCATTTTTTAATAATATTCGTTCTGCTTCAATACTAATATTTCCTCCATTACCAACAGAATTATTTGTCTGTGATTTCAATGCATTCGATGAGATAAAAGAGTTATTTTCTATTCTCAGTTCTTTAACTTTAATATTAATATTTCCAGCATTACCGCTGCCAAAAGTACTTGCTGATATGTTCGAGAAACCATTATTCAGAATTAAGCGATTAGCAATAATTGATAAATTACCTGCGTTTTCTTGACCGTCAGTAATTGACGATATTATTGCTGTATCATTCAAAATAATTGAATCATCAGCTTTAATTTTAATCTCTCCAGGTTTGCCTGCAAAAATATTCCTAGAAGTTATCAAAGCACCATCTGAAAGCAAAACATTTTGAGCTTGTATATTAATACCACTACTGCTGCCATCAGTCCGTGTTTGGGATCTAACTACTTCTGAAGAAGATGTGAATTCTGCTGAAAAAGCCTGACTTATAACTTGGCTATTAATAAGAGAAATTGTATCTTCAACTTTGATATTAACCCCACCTGCGTTACCTTTTGTAGCAGTGGAATTAATTGAACTTCCATTAAAAATTTCTAGGAATTGGGCAGAAATATTGACGTTTCCTGTATTTCCTGTTCCAATTCCAACACTAGCAATAGAACTTTCATTTTCTAAGCGAATAATTCCATCTGCATTAATGAAAACATCACCTGCTTGAGTTTCAGCAGTACCTTGATTTCTAGGTATAGATGTATAAATACTACTAGAGTTTGCTAGGCTAAGATTATTTGCATTCACTACAACATTACCAGTGCTTGTACCAAGAGTAAACGCACTAGAAACATTCACAAATGAGATATCTGTTTTTGCTACACCATCAGGAAAAGTTAAGCTGAATTTGTTGTTATCAATATTGAGTCCTACTGTTCCTGCTGCGGTTAATCCACCAATCTCTACCCTACCATCTCGTGCTGCAACTAATCCTCCATCCATGAAGATTTGCCCGGTAGATTCAGGTGTAGGTGACACACGTCCACCAAGTAATATTAAACTTTTATTGTTCGGCACTGCTAAAATACCTCGATTTTCAATCGAGTTTATACCTTGATTGGCAATTTGGTTAAACAAAAAGGCTGTAGGATTAATACTAAGTAAAGTATTTTGGGGTGTAACTTGTGAAGTTAAAGAAAATTCAGCACCACCAGGAAATTGAATTGCATTAGCTGTGGTAGCTACAAAGGAACCACCAATATTTAATTGGGCATTTTTTCCAAAAATAATGCCGTTGGGATTCATCAAAAATAAATTAGCAGCACCTTGGGCATAAATCAATCCTTGAATATTAGATGTTGTTCGACCAGTTACCCGTGCAAAGATATTACTAATGGTGGAATCGTTGAGAAAAATTGCTCCGCCATCGTTAGGAATACTAAAACTGCTGAAGCTGTGGAATAGATTTGTATTGCCAACTGTTGTGCCACCTGAAATATAAGAACCTAAGCCAATATCTGTAATTTGTGTGCCTGAAGTTTGGTCAGATGTTACTTGAGCTAAGGCGCTGGCATTTGTTATAAAACTTAAATTAATTAATATCCCCAAGCGGCAATACCAATTTAAATAAAATTGATTAATCATAGCTTTTACTCGTGCGTGTCAGTTGCAACAAACGATTTTTAGTTTGAAGCCTACAGTAATAAATGGCAACTTTGCATAGATGAGTATAAAAAGCAATACACTTTTATGCACTTTTACATACACAATCGTGCTGATATCGATACTGAAAGTTGCATCTGAGTTTGCATGAAAGCTGAAGGACTAATTTCTGTGTTTTTCGTACTCTGTGAGTTGTCGAAGATTTTCAGTGTCAAAAAATAGCCATCAAGTCTGAGCAAATATCACATATTTTTAGTGCATCAGACAGTTTCCCAGCATTGAAATATTTCCAGAATTCCAGAGATAAACTTATGCCTACCTTTCCTTCCGATAACCTATTTAGCCAGCAATGGTATCTCTACAACTACATATCTGTTGGCAACTATAACTATCGCGGTCTTGATATCAATGTAGTTAATGTTTGGGATGACTATACAGGGCGCGGTGTTCTAGTTGGTGTGCTTGATGATGGATTTGATTATACTCACTATGATTTAAATAATAATTACGACACCACGAGAGATTATGACAGTATTAACCAAGATTCCGATCCTTTCCCAGTTCTGACTGATGATAATCACGGGACAGCAGTAGCAGGTATTATCGCGGCTGAGGCGAATGGTGTTGGTACTGTGGGGGTGGCTTTCAATGCACAGATTACAGGTATCAGAGCTATTCCTGGTTCTACTAATGCTTTAATTAATGCTCTGTCGCGGCTTGCAAGTTTTGATGTTGTCAACAATAGCTGGGGTTATACTAAGTCTTTTGTTGATAATTTTTATACTATCCCACAATTAGGACAAGCGATCGCCAATGCTGCTGCTAATGGACGTAATGGATTAGGAACAGCGATTGTATTTGCTGCCGGTAACTCTCGTGAAGAAGGAGATAATACTAACTACCACAACTTTCAAAATTCTCGCTACGTCATTAGTGTAGCTGCACTTGATGATGATGGCTGGGCAACTTCATACAGTACTCCTGGTGCTTCTATTCTAGTTTCTGCCTTTGGTAGTGAATATGGCAGTATTGTCACTACCGATCGCTTAGGATCTGCTGGTTATAGTTATACAGACTACACTGGCGATTTTAATGGCACTTCAGCCGCAGCCCCTCAAGTTTCTGGCGTAGTAGCCTTAATGTTGGAAGCAAACCGCAATTTAGGTTATCGAGATATCCAAGAAATTCTTGCTTATTCTGCTCGTCGCAACGATCCTAATAATTACGCGGGTAAGTTTATTTGGCAATATAACGGTGCTAAAAACTGGAATGGCGGAGGTTTACACGTCAGCCACGACTATGGATTTGGTTTGGTAGATGCTCTTGCTGCTGTGCGTTTAGCAGAGACTTGGCAAACACAAAGTCGATTTAACAATGAGCAGCGTCTTTCCTATAATTCAGGTAATTTAGGTTGGACTATTCCAGATAATAATACAATAGGAATTAGTCATACTTTTACTGTTGCTGCGGGTTTAGATGTTGATTGGGTGGAAGTAGAACTCAATCTGACTCATCCGTTTCGGGGCGATTTGATTGTAGATTTGATTTCTCCCAGTGGAATTATCAGCCGTTTGATCGACCAGCCGGGTAATAAGCAGGATGATGGAGATAATATTGTGTTTAAACTTTCCAGTACGCAACACTGGGGAGAAAGCAGTGCTGGTAATTGGACGCTCAGAATCAAGGATTTAGGCCCTACAGATATCGGCATTCTCAACAATTGGAAATTACATTTATATGGCGATGCCGATACTGTCAACGACACTTATTTCTACACTAATGAGTATGGTATCTATGGTGCAACCACACTAACCGATAGTTCTGGGACTGATACAATTAATGCGGCGGCCATTACTTCCAACTCTTACCTCAACTTGAATCCAGGTTCTACAAGTACCCTCAATGGAACTAACTTGACTATCAGTTCAGGAACTGTCATCGAAAATGCTTTTACTGGCGATGGTAACGACACAATCATTGGTAATACTGCTAACAATGCCTTAAATGGTGGTAGAGGTAATGACACCCTCACGGGTGGCGCTGGTAATGATACGCTCAATGGTGGTGCTGGTAATAACACGCTCTACGGTGGCACTGGCAACGATCGCTATGTGTTCGCTGATGATGATTACATAACTATCACTGAGTATGCCAATGAAGGTGTAGACACAGTTGAATCTTTTTACACCTTTGATTTAGGCCCAGCTTATCTGGAAAACCTGATTCTAAAAGGTACAACCGCAATTAACGGCATTGGGAACACTCTCAATAACTCGATCGCAGGTAATGGTGCTAACAATAACCTCAATGGAGGTACGGGAAATGACACCCTAACTGGGGGTGGTGGTAACGATACATTAATTGGTGGTACTGGTAATGATGTCCTTGTTGGTGGTACTGGCAACGATACATTAACAGGTGGTAGTGGTAGCGATCGCTTTACATTCAACTCTCGCAGCGAAGGAATCGACCGCATTACTGATTTTAGCGTAGTTGATGATACGATTTATGTCTCTGCGGCTGGTTTTGGTGGCGGATTAGTTGCTGGTGCTGCCATCGCTGTTAATCAATTTTTCTTGGGTTCCGCAGCAACTACAAGCAGCCAAAGATTTCTCTATGATAAAGGTAACGGTTCTCTGTTCTTTGACCAAGATGGTACAGGAGCGATCGCTAAAATCCAAATTGCCACACTCAACACTGGATTGTCTCTAACCAACGCAGATATTTTCGCTGCTTAAAATCTTTTGGGGTAGGCATCTTGCCTGCCCTAATCACATTCTCGACTCATCACCAATTGTCCGTTCTCTAGTCGGTATACTCCTTGTGGTTCAATAATCAAGTCGCCCTTTTTCCACTGTTGTGTTTCATCATTAACAGTAACATTTTGGACATCGCTTGTAGCATAAGTTGAACCTGAAGCATCCCCAGGACGACGAGGTAAACCACCAGCACCTGTGATTAAAAAAGTCCCTTTCTGCTTTTGATTTCGGGCTATACAACTGTTAGCGATTAGATTATTGGTGTCAATGGGATTAGATTGTAATTCTGTAAGACTGTTTTCAATAAAAGTGATATCAGGCACACCAATGATATCACCAGAAATTACACCAGTAGCATTAATGTCAGAACGGTTATTATTATTTAGTGACTGAAGACTATTGCTGTCAGCTAATGTTTGTGTAGGATTATATAGAGCATCGCTAAACAAAGCACGGGTGCTAAAAATGATATCACCACCTTGACCTTCTGATGCAAAAGCGAGAATATCGCTATCTTCTAAGGCAATAATAGTATCAGCACTGAGGAAAATATTACCACCACTACGTTGACCTGTTGATAAATCAGTGCGAATATCACTATTATTCCGCAAGCGAATATTTTTGGAGCTAATATTAATATTGCCACCGCCTGATTGTTCGGATCTGGCAGTCACTAAACCATTATTTGCAGCATAATTATTTGTGGCAATAATATTAATATTACCTGCGATTCCTTCTCCTTGACTAAGTGTAGAAATAGTGACAGGAGTAGGAAAATTTGAGTTAATTGCAGATAAATTAAAGTCAGTTGTGAATAAAGATATCGTCCCACCATCACCGCGAGAAATAGTACCTGCAAATAAACCAGTGGAACGATCTAAATTTGTGTTAGTAGCAATGGTAATTTTATCCCTAGCATTAATAGTGATATCACCTGCTTTACCACTACCATCAGTTCCTGTAACCACAAATCCACCATTTAATATTTCAGCCACACGGGCATTAACAGTTACATTACCTGCATTGCTAGAATTTTGTGTAATTGATGATATTATACCTTTATCTGTTATCCGAAAATCATCTGTATTAATGATGATATCTCCTCCCTGACCAAATGCTCCAGTTTGTGTTTCTGTTGATATTGAACTACTAATTCCATTTGCATCAGTTCCTGAAATACTCACTGCATTTGTAGCGTTGATGCGAATATTTCCACCCCTACCTTGTCCCCCTGGTAAATCTCCCACTGCTCGAAAAATTGCACTATCAATTGCACCGCCATTAACTAAAGTGAGTCTTTGAGTTTGAATATTAATCTCTCCAGCATCGCCGACTCCACGAGAACCTACTCGGCTATTGATAACACCATTATCAACTATTACTTGCTCGTTACTGAATATAGAGATATTACCTGCATTACCTTTACCGAAAGTACCAGATGAAATAAACGCATTGGTTAGTTGTAAAAATTTAGTGTTAATTGTTAATTTGCCGCCATCACCGACAGCAATGACATCATTATCAAAAGCTTCAACTCCTGTGAAGATTGCGCTAGGGGAATTAATATTTGAACTAATTAACTCTATAGAATCTGAAGCATTGATAATAATATTACCAGCATCTCCTCCTAAGTTATTGGCAGCTTCTGTTGTGATAATACCGCCATCCCTAACAATCAAATTTTTGGTGTTCAAGGTTATATTACCAGCAGAACTACTACTCAAAGTTCTTGTATTAATTCCAGTTATTCTATCCTTTGCACCTTTTGTATCTATCTCTATCAAATCAGTAGCCGTAATATTAATATCTCCCCCAAAACCAATTGTTTCTCCTGGTTCTGGTGCGCCAGAGTTAGAAGCAATAGCTCCCAAATTTGTGAGAGTAATTCTTTCTGTTACAATCTTGATATTGCCACCATTACCTACATTAGAAATAACTTCTGGAAAAGAGAAGGCACTTGCAGAAATATCAGAATTATCTATGCTAATGTTACGAGCAGTAATATTGATATTGCCACCATTCCCACTGCCAAATCTACCAAAAGCACCGGATGATATTTGAGAGTTATTCTCAAGGTTTAAATCATTAGTAGTAATTGATAAATTACCCGCTTTATTTCCTCCAAGATTGGCTGTAAAAATGCTGGAAAAATTATTTAAATTAATCGAATCGGTAGTTGTAATGTTAATATCTCCAGAAGTGTTAGTTAAGAAATTTGTAGTACTGATTACAGCATTATCAGCAAGTAAAAGATTTTGGGCTTGAATATTAATACCGCCAGCCAAAATAGAACTATTCACAAACTCATCATTAATTCCAGATAAAAAAACTGTATTATCAACTTCAATATTAATAGTTCCTGAGTTACCTTGTGTAGCACTTGCATTGATTGTACTACCATTAATCAATTGCAATGATTGAGCAACAATATTGATATCTCCACTATTACCAATTCCTGATGAAATATTTCCCAAATTACTTCCTTGGGCAACTGTTACAATTCCAGTAGCATTGATGGAAATATCACCTGATTTCGTGTCAGGATTGCCTTGATTAGGAAGTATACCTGCATTTAAAGAACTAGAATTCACTAAACTCAGATTATTGGCATTAACTACAACATCACCGCCACCTCCACCAAAGGCAACAGCGGCGGCATTATTTATTAATGTAATATCTGTTCTTGCTATGTCCTGAGGAAAACTTAAGCTCAAATTATCGCCATTAACATTAATTCCTACACTTCCAGGTGCATTTAAACCGCCGATTTCAACCCGGCCACCGAATGCACCAATTCTTCCTGCATCCATTAGGATTTGTCCAGTAGATTCAGGAGTAGGTGTAACGTTACCGCCAAGTAAAATTAAGCTTTTATTGTCAGGAACTAATAAGAAAGTAGAATAATTTTCAATAGAATTTGCTCCTTGATTAGCAATTTGATTAAATAAAAATGCTGTGGGATTAATACTGAGTAATTCGTTATTGGGTGTAACTGGTGAAGTTAAAGAAAATTCAGCCCCACCAGGAAACTGAATTGCATTAGCTGTGGTAGCAACAAAGGAACCGCCAACATTTAATCGAGCATTTTCTCCAAATATAATGCCGTTGGGGTTAAGCAAAAATAAATTAGCAGTACCTTGAGTGTTAATCACTCCCTGAATATTAGAAGGTAGTCCACCTGTTACCCGTGCCAAGATATTAATAATGCTGGAATCGTTGAAAAAAATTGCAGCACCTCCATTAGGAATACTGAAGCTGCTAAAACTATGAAACAAATTTGTGTTACCAACAGTTGTACCATTGAAAATAAAAGAGTTGCGGCCTATATCTATAACTTGTGTTCCCAAGGTTTCATCCGGTGTCACTTGAGCAGAGGCGCTGATATTTGTTGTCAAAGCAAAACTCAGCATTAGCCCAAATGGCAGATGCAATTTTGAATAATATTGATTAGTCACAATTCTAGATAACTGCTTTTAATGGTGTAATTAAAGACCTACAAATAGTAGCTTGTTTCGATTAATATGTAAATATACTGTTTTAATTTTGTTAAAATTCAGCAACTTAATCCAATAGCTTTTATAAAATAAATCTTAGGTATAGTAGTGGGTTACGATTATAGCCTAACGCACCCTAGTGGCGTGGCAAAACTCAAATTTTACATTAGCTTTCCTTTTGTGGGATGGGCTTCTAGCCTGCCCTGTAAAATGCCCACCCTACAATAAAAATAATTGCAACATTATAGCCTTGCCACCAGGCTATAAATTGTTAATTATTTACACAATATCTTGAATTATCAATGGTTACAATTCCAGTAATTGATTTGTCTGCTTTCACTAATGGCAATGCAACAACTAGGCAAGGTGTTGTTAAACAAATTTATCAGGCTTGTCATGAAATCGGTTTTATGTACTTGCAAAATTCAGAAATATCAAAAGATTTAATCGAGCAAGTATTCATTTACAGTAAATCTTTTTTTAATTTACCTTTAGAAGTTAAACAAAAGCAAGCTTGGAGTGATGAATTTAATAATACAGGCTATGTTGCTGTAGAGAGAGAACGTCTTGACCCGAATAAACCAGGTGATTTAAAAGAAGCGTTTAATGTCAGCAAACAAGGTGCTGTGGGTGTGGATGCTTGTGTTGTGGCTTTTTATGACAGTTGCACACAATTGGCTAACACGGTGTTGCAAACATTTGCTTTGGCGTTGGAATTACCAGAAGATTTTTTTACCACCAGACACAGCCAACACAATCATACCTTGCGTTTTCTCCATTATCCCCCATTGCAAACACCACCCAAACCCGCACAAGTACGTGCAGGGGAACATTCCGATTATGGCAGTATTACTTTACTTTTCCAAGATCGTATCGGCGGCTTGGAAGTACAAACAACCACAGGAGAATGGATTGGTGCGGCTGCAATACCTGATACTGTGATAGTGAATACTGGCGATTTAATGCAGAGGTGGACAAATAATGTATTTTGTTCGACTAAGCACCGGGTAATGATTCCCAAGGACGACAGGGTAAACCAGTCTCGCTATTCTATTGCTTTTTTCTGCCATCCTAATGATGATGTAGAAATTGCTTGTTTGGAAAGTTGCCAAAAAGAAAACTCATCTATTTATCCTCCCATCCTTGCGGGAGAATATCTTTTACAACGGTTACAAGCAACATATTAAATAGAATTCAAGAGTCAGAATTCAGAATAAATTGCAGTCCGAGTGGCGAATAAATAAACAGCAAACATAGCAGCAAATCTACAGACATTTGCTGAAAATTAATGTAGAGACGTAGCATTGCTACGTCTCTACAAGGGTTTTGGGTTTCTTAATGCTATATAATTTGGTCATGCTATTGTTGACACACTGATTCCTAAATTCTGAATTCTGAATTCTGAATTCTGAATTCTTTGCTCTTATTATGAAAACTTACGATTGGATTGTGGTTGGTGGTGGGATTACGGGTGCTACGCTGGCTTATGAGTTAAGGAAAGCAGGCTTTGGCGTACTTTTGCTGGAAGAATATCAAATACCACAGAATGCAACTCGCTATAGTTATGGTGGGCTTGCTTATTGGGCGGGTAATACACCATTAACTCAGCAATTGTGTGAAGATGCGATCGCTCGCTACCATATCCTACCTCAAGAGTTAGACGCTGATATTGAATTTCGGGAATTAGATTTATTACTAACGATTTCAGCAGGTAGCAATGCTGAGGCGATCGCTAAATTATATAGTAATTGTGCTGTTGTACCGCGTTTACTCACCCCAAAAGCAGCTGGTGAATTGGAACCACTGCTAAATCAACAGGCCATATCTGGGGCTTTAACTGTTAAACACGGTCATATTCATCCACAAAAAACCGCACAAGCCTACATTCAAGCTTTTTTGCGTGGTGGAGGTGAAGTACAAGTTAATAAAGTATTGCAAATATTGGAAAATGGCGTACAAACAACTAACGCAACTTACCACAGCGCAAATATCGCCATCTGTGCGGGTGGACTTAGCCGCCAGCTACTAAAATCAGCTGGTATTTCCTTTAAGATATATTTTACCCACGCAGAAATCATTGAAACTGCACCAGTTGATGTCAGGTTACGCACCTTAGTTATGCCCGCAAATGTGCAACGATATTACTTAGAAAGCCAATCCACGGAATTTGAGCAATTGTGGAATGAACCAGGTAATGAACCAATACCAGCAATATTAGATGCTGGTGCAATTCAGTTTCAAGATGGTAGCTTGCGTTTGGGTCAAATTAGCCGTGTACTCACAGATCCTAATGCTGAGGTCAATTCACAGGCTAGCGAACAATGGTTACGAGAAAGTGTGGCGGAAATTTTACCAGCTTTGGGGAATTTACCAGGAACTTGGCATCATTGCTTAGTGGCATTTAGTAACAATCAAATTCCTTTTATGGGTGCTATTCCTGGATTTGAAAACATTCATGTGTTTTCTGGATTTAGCAATCCCCTCGTCATTGTACCACCCTTAGCAGAGCGTTTTGCTAAATTTGCAGCTGGTAAGGAAGATACAATTATTTAGAGAAATAATATCATATCATGTCCGCCTAATCACTTATTATTAAAATCTCTCCGCGTCCCCGCGTCCCCGTGTCTCCATGTCAGTCTAAACAATAATTCTTTACAGCCAATTTCCAATAATAATAAATGGTGCCCAATAATAGGGGTGATTATATTGGATGTCAATTTCAGTTGTTTTTGCATTAATCAGTTTCAATTGAGCAAGTTGTAAAGCTTGTGCTTTAGTGATTTTTGGTTGACGTAATTGATTATAAAACTCTGCAACTAAATTGGCTGTAGACTCATCCCCCACAGACCATAATGAAGCCATTGCACTTTTAGCACCAGCTTGTAATGCTACACCTGCTAACCCTAGGGTTGACCTATCGTCACCAACTGCTGTTTGACAAGCGGTGAGTGCTAATAATTCAACTAAGTTAGAATTATTATTAGTTTCACGCAGTAAAGTTTCTAGTTGATTAATTGTGAGTTTGTCATTATTTCCTGTGACCAGGAATGTATCTTCGGGAATTGTGCCGAATTGTGCGTGGGTTGCAACGTGAATAATTGGATAGGCTGTGTTTTGGATTTCTTTTTTTAAATTACTAATTGTAAAATCTTGATTTTCTAATTTTTTAGTATTGGGAAATTGTTCTTGGATGCTTTTAGTTTCTAAAGGAACATTTATTAATGGTTCAAACAATACATCATCAATTTGTATTTCTTTGCTGACAGCTAAAACTAAGGCTTTAGTTGATTTGAAATTAACTTTTTGTGTGGAGGTTAATTGTAAGCTTGGTGTAGTGGCGATCGCATATTTTTCAATCAAATATTTCTTGCCTATTTTGTCATAAAGTGCAGCCATCGGTACATTACGTAAAAAGCTATCTTGGATAAATACTAAAGTTTGAATTTTTTGAGCTTCTAAATATTTTTCCAAGGGACGAATAATTAATTCATAAAGGTTTTCAGCATCTTTGGTATTATAAATAATATCTCGCTTTCCTCTAATTAACCCATCGTAGAAGTTTTTAATGTTTTGACTAAGAGTTTCCCGGCTTTTATCTATCCATTCTAAATGCGTTTCTTGATTAGGTAAACTTAAGATAATTCCTGTCTTATCTTTGAGGACTATCGAACTAATAAAAGCAGAATCCTCTTCTACAATTTCGGCGATATTTCTGTTTTCGATGGCGGTTAAGATACAATCATTCCCAAAGTAATTTTGAATTTCTGCTAACCTGAGAGAATTTATTGTAGTTAAGGCAGAATTAAATTCTGGTTTATTCAGTTCTTTATTACTAGTAATATTTGTAGAAGCAAATTCTAATTGAAGTTGTGCTAGCTGACGATACACAGGCTCAATGATATCCCGAAAATCGAATTGAAAATCCCGGTCGGCAATGAGAATGTCACTGCGTAATTGTTCTAGAATATTGTATGCGCGTTGATAAAAAGGAAGTGCCTTAGTATCTTGATTTTCTGCTTTTAAAATTCTCCCGGCTTGCCATTCCCATAAATATAAGCTATCTTTAGCCTTTAATTTTTGATCTGCTAACAAAATTGCTTTATTAGTAAATTCCCAAGCTAATTTATAATTTTTTTCTTGACACTCATAAAAATGACCAAACGCTCCCAAAGCATAAGATTCAGAACGGTAGTCTTCCAGCCTTTGAGAAATTTTGATAGCTTGGTTAAATAATTCCTTGGCTTGGGCATTTGGTAATTTTGATTTTGTTAAACATTGAGTAAATGGCGAACTTAATTCTTCATCAACACCGGGTAAATTTGCTAAATCGATGGCGCTATATACTTTATTCACAGAATCAGGTAATTTATCCAATAGTCCTAAAGCTGCTTGGATATTTACCTCAAATTCATTCTGGGGTATTAAGCTAATTGTTTTCGAGCGATAAAAAAGCTGAATTTGATTGAGTAGACTTCGCATTTCCCCAGATTTATTATCTTGTTGACGAGCTTCTTTGAGGCTTGCTTGAAAATATTCCAGGGCTTGTTGATAATCATTGTTGGCGTTTTGTTGGAATTCAGTTGCTCTCGAAACACTTTGTTGTTGAGCAGATTTCGCACGTAAATTCCAAAGTTGGGCACGGCTGGCGCGAGCATTACCTAAACTATTAAGGATGGCAAAATTATATGTTTGATTATCACTTTTTTTAGCAGCTTCCAGATATTGAATTGCTACATCATAATTCCCTCGAAGCCGATAAGTTTCACCCAGACTTCCTAATGCTGCAATTTCTCCGACTTTATCTTGTTGTTGTGTAGCTATCTGTAATGCACTACCTTGCTGACAAGTTAAGTTTTCAATATTTTTTATATCAGAAGCACCACATAAAAAATTAATAGCTTTGGCTGTTTGCCCAACATTACTGTAAACTTGGGCTATCTCTGTTAATACCCGCCCTACTTTTAGCCAGTTTTGTTGAGAGCGATAGTAATTATTAACTTTATCCCAATAATTCAGGGCTTGCTCATTTTCACCCAATTGTTGATAAGTTCGTGCTAAATTTTCACTCACAACAGTGACATGATTATAGTTTTTCTGTTGTTCGTATAGCTTTAAAGCTGCTTCCCAAGATTGAATTGCAGCCTGAAAGTTTCCTGTTTTATAACTTTCAACTCCTCTGTTAACTAATTTATCAGCATCAATGGCTTGAGCTTGGACTAAGTTGCCCATACTCACTTGTGGAATGATTAATTGCACATTATTTAACCATACACAAAAAGTGAAACTGACAAAAAATAAAATTGTTAACCAATAATGAGTAGTTGATTTAGAAAATATTTTATTCACGATAGTGCACAGATGAATAGGAATAACAAGTAGATTTATTAAAAATAAAATCAGATAAATTGCATATTTGTCAACTAATTCTAAAAATATTTACGTAAGAAATCATTCATAGCAAAATTAACGTATGTTAACTATGTAGTTTTCTGCAATTTTCCAAACATCATTATGTATTTCTCAGATTTGATTTATCAAGTAAATATATAAGAGGCTAAATTACTTTCTAGTAAATCATGATGAATAAGTTGCACAAATTACTCATAACTACCACAGTCATAGCATTCTTTACTAGTATTCCCTTTGGTGAAACAGTGGTTCAAGCGCAAGAAGCAGCATATCTGCAATGCATCAAAGAATATACTAATTTAGGTATCTCAGCAGATGCGGCTTTAGCTGAATGCCAAAAAACTAGTTTAGCTGAGTGCGTTCAACGTTTAATTACTCAAAAATATGTGGCTAAATCAGTATCAGAATTGAATGGACGTTACTTAATTGATTTGGGTGCGAGTGAGACAACATGGCTAGAAGGTAACGGATGGAGAAGCAAAAAATGTAGTCCCAACACCGAAGGGCCATCTAAAAAACAAACCCAGCAATTTATCTCAGGGACTTCGACCGAAACCGTTCTCTATGAGTGGTTTAGACAGGGCTGGTGCAAAGAACCACAAATAGATTTAGGTAAAAGTTACTCTGTTGATGAAGCAAAAACAATTTGTGAATTAGGTTTACAGCCAAAAGAATAAAGTGCGATCGGTGCATTTATATCTTTTTTAATTACCTGAGTAAAAATACAATTATTCTAGTGGCGTGGTAAGGCTAAAATTGTGCATTAAATCGCCTTATGCAAAAGAAGCACAAGCACTTTATCGTGAATTTAGCTTCTACAATAAACTTCTTGCAAAATTCGGGAAAAGGGGAAGGGGAAAGGTTTGCTATTTTCCCTTTCCCCGGTTGGTGAGCTTGTCGAACCATTAACCCCTTCGGGGTTCGCCAGTCGCTCATGGGGGAAACCCCCAAGACCGCGCTGGCTCACCTTTTCCCTTTGACCACAAAAGTGCAAAAAGCAATGAAAGCAAGAAGTGTAATATCGAGCCATATTTAGAAAAAACAGAGATTCCGTTAGAATATCGAGCAAACTAGATTTTTATGGAATTGATTTTAAAATGATAAATATCCGTCCTGAAACTTTGACAGACTACCCAGCAATAGCCCAGGTGAATACTTTAGCTTTTGGTCAAGATAACGAAGCCAAATTGGTGGAACGAATACGTCATTCTGACCGTTATATTCCAGAACTTTCGCTAGTTGCTGAAATTGAAGGTATGGTAGTCGGTCACATCTTATTTAGCTATATTGACCTGGCGAAGGAACAAACATTACAAGTACTTGGTTTAGCACCTTTAGCAATTCGTCCGGAGTTTCAAAGACAAGGAATTGGTAGTGCATTAATCAAAGCAGGCTTAGAAATAGCAGAAACAAAAAAAGAAGCCATAGTAATTGTACTAGGTCATCCAGAATTTTATACCCGCTTTGGCTTTCAGACTTCTGTGCTTTATGGAATTGAATCTCCCTTTCCAGTACCAGAAGAATTCTTTATGGTTAAACCACTGCAAAGTTATCAAGAAAGGTATAAGGGGAAGGTTGTTTATCCACCAGCTTTTGATGGAGTGTAGTATTAATCTTCAAAATATAGTTTCTTTAAAGGGGAAAGGGGAAAGGGGAAAGGGGAAGGAAAGGRGAAAGGGGAAAGGGGAAAGGGGAAAGGGGAAAGGGGAAAGGGGAAAGGRGAAAGGGGAAAGGGGAAAGGGGAAAGGGGAAAGGTTTCAAATACATCCTTTACCCCTTACCCCTTAATCTTTTCCCAGACCACAAGGGAAGTTCATACTGCTTATCCGAACCGTATTGAGACTACTAGTGCTGCAATTGGTGAATTGAAACAGCACTTGGGTTGAACTCACTGTTATGCATCTTACAATTTTATATAAAAAATATACCTAACCCTGGGGGCTGAGAACCCTGACTTCTCTTAGAAGTCAGAGTTCTAACCTATCAATACTAGGACAGACCAGTAGATTGAGAATTTTGACTAGCTGCTTTATTCGCGGCTGTTTTTAAGCGAGTTGCTCTACTTTTACGTAGAATTTCACTTCTACGAACTCCCCCAGCCATTTGATATTCACGGCTGTCTTTGCCGTATTTAAAGCCAATCCCCATCATCATATTCTCACAGTAACTTACCAATTTTTTTTCTAACTGTTCAACTTCTATTTTGGAAGAGTCAATCGTGCTGAGAATAGTATTGTGATTTTCTAACTTAGTGCGTAACTCTTCAATTAATTGTGCGAATTTGATGGTGTTGTAATTATCTCCAATATCTAAATTGGTATCTATTGCTTTGACACCAGCAAATTTTAACTCGGCATTTTCTAGAACGCGAGATGTGCGTTTTCTTTGAGACATAAATTTACTACTTTTTGAAGTTTATAAAATTACTATGCACTACTTAAACTACATTTTGGCTCAGCAAAATCCACAAATATTGTCAGATTCTAATCCAATAGCACAAATATAGATGGTGTGTTGCGTTTTACGACAACGCACCTTACTACAGAAGAAGCATTAGTGACTTCAGAACATACCGGACTTACTAAAACATGTTGATTAGTGACTCCAGAACATGCTGGACTTACTAAAACATGTTGATTAGTGACTCCAGAACATACCGGACTTACTAAAACATGTTGATTAATAAATTAACAACAAATTTATTGAGGAAGACTTATTGTTTACTTATCATTCAATGACTTTGTATAAATAACAAATGAATTTTTCTAGAACAGCTTAATTTTTATTTATCTAAAAACAAAAATCTCGGGAAAAACATGTCCATGTATAAACTCAGCTTAAGTTGTTTTAGCTTCGAGTTCTTGTGGACTTATTGAAGAATGAGTTTTTGTAGAAAAGGATCTGAAAGTTTGTGAATGGATGTTGCAAGTCGTCAAAGTAGGATGGCGTGACAAGGCTAAAATATTGCAATAAATTTTATTGTGGGATGGGTGTCCTCACCCGTCCGGGCGGGCAAGATGCCCACCCCACAAGAGCTAAATTTTATGCACTAATTTAGCTAGGACACGCTAGTAGGATGGCGATCGCACTTATAATTAATTTTTAAAAGTAGGGTGCGTTGTCACGCGCTGCAACGCACCAGCTAAAGACTCAGAGTTGTAAAGAAGGGCTGACAAGATGTCCAACCCACAAGTAGTAATTAATTTCTTGGAAGTCTCTTAATCAAGACCAAATCCGACCCCTGCGGAAAGGTTTGCGTTCTTTGTCTGAATTGGCTTGTGCTTTTAACATTTCTTGCCACCAGAAACCATAATCCTCTAAACCAGTGGCTAACAAATGAGATTCAACTTTTTTGGGAATTCCTTCTGGTTGTTTTTTTGGAGTTGGTTCTGAGTTTTCTGGGGTTTGCTGCTTCTTAGCCATGATAATTCACTCTCCTAATTTGATTTTTTAGATTACTTGGATCGACTTGCCCTTATTTAAAATCAAAATATTAATTCATATCATAATATAATTTCACATGCTCAATCGCCCGTCCATAAAAATTGTGTTCGGGAATGCCCACTGTCAAAGATTTAATAGGCTGATGGCGATAATAAGCATGAATTTTCTTAGTCATCTCATTACCGAGATTATCTACAAAACTATTGGGGTCATGGACATAATCAAAATAAAGAATATTACTTTCATTCGCTTCACTAAAACCTACTTGAAAAACTGCACATTGCTGTAGTAGCGGTAAAGCACGAGGCGGTAAGAGTGGGATTATTCGATCGCGGATATGAACCTGCTGCAACTCATCTTGACTGATGATTGGATAAACCTCTATTTCGCTTTCACCATTGAAAAATAAATCAAAACCTACTTGCAGTTTATCATTAACTAAAAATGCCCGCAATGTTGGACTATCACCACACAAAGCAATAGCTGTTTCTACTTTTTCAGGAGCATTTTTGAGCCAAACATACAGCTTTAGACGCGACTCAGTAATTACTGTACGGGCATCTATGGCAACAGCCATCAAAATAATACCTTGAAAGTCAGAAATACTACCAAAAAATTGCTGAATATGGTGATAATTGAGCTTAACTTCTGGTCGGCTTTCCACTTGACGAAAAAAGTTAAGGGCAGTTTGTAGTTGTTGCTGTGGATTATAAAGCAGTTGAGCTTCTTCTAATGAAGGAAATCTCAAACAGAACCGAGCCGGATATATTTCATCTTTATCTACATTAGAAAGAATGTAAAACAAACCTCTTTTTTTAGCCTCTACTTCTACGAAATCCTCAAAAATTTTAAGGGGATAGAGGTCTTCGTAAATATCAAAGGCAAGTTTATGTTTACCAATGTATTCTAAGTAACGTTCGCTATTAGTTTTAATCGGGTTATATGTCACCATAATTTTGATTTTTATTTAAGTTTGTGTTACAAAAAAAGGGAACAGGGAACAGGGAATAGGCAACAGATAAGAAACTAAAGTTTCAGAGTTTAGAGCTTCAGTCAAAAAAACAGTGTCATTACTTCAATCTCATGCTTAAAAGCCATGAGTTTTTTCTGTTCCCTGTTGCCCGTTCCCTGTTCCCTCTGAATTAGTTTTTTCCTTTTTTTGATATACATTACTTCTTAAAGTAGTAAAGCTTCACTTTCTCAATAGAGCTAGCGTATAAGTCTTTTTCAGAAACACCAACTAGTACATGTTGTACAGGTTGGTGGCGATAATAGGCATGAACTTTTTTTGCCATTTCATTACCAAGATTATCGATAAAGGTATTGGGGTCGCGAACAAAATCGAAATAAAGAATATTACTTTTATTAGCCGGACTAATTCCTATTTGCAAGACTTCACACTGCTTTAGTAGCGGTAAAGCACGGGGGGGTAAAAGTGGTAATATCCTGCTTTGGATATCAGCTCGTTTCAACTCTTCTTGATAGATAGTTGGATAAACCTCGATTTCACTGCGTCCATCTAAATAAAAGTCAAAACCTACTAATAAATCATTGTTCACTAAGAATGCTCGTAATGTTGGACTATCACCAGACAAAGCAATGGCAGATTCTATTTTGTCAGGGGCATCATGCAGATGAATAAACAGCTTTAAACGGGATTCACTAATTTCTGTCTGTGCATCTACACCCACAGCAATAAAATAAATCCCTCCAAAGTCAGGATTCTTGCCAAAAAACTTTTCAAGCAGATGATAATTGACCTTGACTTCTGCTCGACCTTCCACTTTACGAAAGAAATCAAAAGCTGCTTCGAGTTGCTGTTGGGGGTTGTGAAGCGATTGCAAATCGTCTTGTGTAGGAAATAAAAGAGCGAACCGAGCCGGAGACAATTCATCTTTAGTTACATTACAACCACAGCGAAACATGCCTCCTTGCCTACCCTCTACTTGTACAAAATCCTCAAAAAGTTTAACGGGATATAGGTCTTCGTAAATGTCAAAGGCACGTTTATGTTTACCAATGTATTCTAAATAAGGTTCGCTATCAACTTGAATCGGTTTATAAGTCACCATAATTTATTTTTTTACCCTGCCGATATATAAAAGCTTGGGTAGTCATTACCCACCCTAGAAAATATTTTTTTAGAATCAAATATTTAGTGAAGGACTTACAGGACTTTGCAACTAAACAAACTACACATCTCAATATTATAAGTAGATGGACATAAATAAATATAATATGTTCTGTCATTGCGTTCGCGTAGCGTCTCGTAGAGAGCGAAGCGAAGCAATCGCAAAGTCTCTGGGATTGCTTCGCTTCGCTCGCAATGACATCTTAGATTTAATCATGACTATCTACTTA
>NZ_LAHA01000029.1 GCF_002608075.1 Nostoc linckia z4 | reverse complement strand
AGCATTTGGGTAAGGCTGGAAGCCCTGCTCATATTGATGCTGTCCTCTCTGTGGCTAGAAGAACTCAAATCGATCACTTAACTTCCTGCATCGACTCTCTTCGTCAAAATTGGGTGGACTTGTACGATAGCCTCAAAGAGAAAAAGTAAGTCCAATCATCTTGTTCGCGTAAAACATTCGCGAACAAAATTTTCTTTGTTTTACCTCTATTTCTCCTTAACCGAGCAGTATTGATTGTTGTTTTTTCTCTTTTACATCTAGGACTCATATTTGATTTGGTGAAAAAAATCAGTATACTTTTATGCCTTTTTACCTGTTCTCTATTCCCTGTCTCTATGAATAGTTAAAGAATCAAGCCCAAATTTATATATATGTCATGTTCTCTACTAATAAAAACCTCAGATAATACCTGATAAGCTTCATTCAAGGCTGCCATTACTTTTATTTAGAATGCAACTGTTTAGATGGAAAATTTGTGATATTTTACAGTTTTTTTCAAGTAATTCAACTACACCACTACCTATTTCCTACTCTCCATTACCCGCCTCAATTTTGGTCTAAAGACCTGAAAAATACTGTAATCTAAAATGTAGATTTTATCGTCCTGTTCTCTGACCTCTACAAAGAAAATTTCCTAACACCAAGCGAATTGTGCCATATCCTATTAAAATTTGAGCAGGGAATTTGGAGGGAATCGTACAGTGGTTGATGATGAACGCATAGTCAATGCAGAACAGATTCATCCAAGGGACTTTTCCTGGCGATTATGGCCTCTTGTGCCGCTCTACCCATACGGTAGGCGGCAGACAATCCGCAAAGAAGTCCTCAAGGATACAATCTGGAATTTTGACCAACTTCAGGGCATTTTTTATGTTGTTGTGCCAATTCGCATGACTGTGGTGAAGTTGCAAGCAGGTGGTCTTCTAGTTTATGCTCCTGTTGCGCCGACGCTAGAGTGCATCCGGCTTGTCAATGAGTTGGTAGCAGAACATGGTGATGTCAAGTACATCATTCTGCCTACTGTCTCTGGTTTGGAACACAAGGTTTTTGTTGGCCCCTTCGCTAGATATTTTCCCACTGCACAGGTGTTTGTCGCCCCTAATCAATGGAGTTTCCCACTAAATCTTCCCTTAAGCTGGCTTGGTTTACCTGCAAAACGCACCCAGTTGCTTCCAGAAGATAGCAGCCAAACACCTTTTGCTGATGAATTTGATTATGCTATGCTTGGCCCCATTAATCTTGGTTCTGGTCGATTTGCGGAAGTTGCTTTTTTTCACAAGCGATCGCACTCTCTCCTGGTAACAGATTCAGTACTTTCGATTCCAGAAGATCCACCTGCGATCGTCCAATTAGATCCATATCCGTTACTCTTCCATGCCAAGGATAATGCATGTGACATTGTTGCAGACATTCAAGCAAATCGCCGCAAAGGATGGCAGCGTATTTGTTTGTTTGCTTTATACTTTCAACCAAGTGGCTTGGAAATCCGCCCTTGGGGTCAGGTGTTCCAAGATGCCCTCAAAGCACCAGAACGCTCAAAAAAAGCTTATTTTGGATTGTATCCCTTTAAATGGCAGGACTGGCAGCGTTCCTTTGAAGCTTTACGGGGTAATGGTCGGTTGTTTGTAGCACCAATTTTACAAACACTAATTCTCAACCGCGCACCCAAAGAAACTATTAACTGGGCTGATAAAGTAGCAAGTTGGAACTTCGAGTGGATTATTCCTTGCCACTTTGATGCACCGATTAAAGCCCAGCCTTATCAATTTCGTCAAGCTTTCTCTTTTTTAGAAAAGCAGCCTGGTTTTGGTGCTGGTGTATTGAACAGTAACACCTATCCGTTACCAGAAGAGGATTTTAAAACACTACGGGAAATCGATGCAAATTTAAATAAACTTAGTATCGTCCCACCAGCGAGGGAGAAGGTGTAGGGAGGTGGGGAGGTGGAAGGACAAGGGGACAAGGAGAGAAGTCTGAGCGCCGGCTTCCGGCGCTCAGAGCTTCAAAGAGACAAGGCAGACAAGGCAGACAAGCATAGGACTTACGCACAAGTCACGTAAAAACGTAGACGCGGAGCGGCTTGCCGTAGGCTACCACAGAGGCACAGAGTTCACACAGAAATGAGAGTTTGAGAGATATTTTGCGTAAGTCCTGGATGTATTAGCGATTTCCACCTTGAGTTGACACTGTTAACACTTGCGGTGGTGTAGCATCGGGTGGATAGAGAAAGTCTACCTCTACTAAAGAGCGATCGCCTGGTTTCATGTTTAATGAAACTAAGGGTTCTCCTATTTGACCCCGCTTTTGTACTAAATGTACAAACTCTGTTTTCGGCTGATTTTGCTCGTTTTTATAACGTACCCGCACTGTGCCGCGAAAGAAGACTTGACGCGCTGGCGTACTCAAAAAGCGTAACCCTGGTTGAACTAACCGATCCTCTTTTAGCGGAGTTTGTATTGATACACTCACTGTTTGAGGACTTTGGGTGTTGTTATATAACGGCAACTTTAAACTATATTGAATTCCATAGTTGCCATGTGCGCGATATGCAGTGTCAGGATAGCGCACCAGCATCTTACCGCTTTGAATTTGATTAGTTCCTAAAGTACCACGATCCAGAGTACTCAAGGCATAGGAAAACATTTGGCCTGGTTGGGGAATAGTCAAATACCTAGCTTTAGGATTATCTACTAATAAGGCTCGCCATTGGGTACCAGCAACCACTCCAGCAACGCGCCCGTAAATTATTGGCTTGTCAGTTTCTTCTAAAGGAGTGGGGGTTTTATCCCGTGGACTAGCTAAATCACCATTATTTAGTAAATTTTCCCATTCTTCCAAAGTAGGGGCACGTTCGCCACCATCAGCATTTGTCGGGGCGAACATGGCTAGGCTAGCTGCATAAACGGTGTTACTACTTTGCAAGCGCATCAATGTAGAGCGACCATTGAGGGGTGGCGTCAATCCCTGCACCGGAATTGGTAAATTTAGTAACATCCGACTTTGCCCTGGTGGAATTTCAATTTGGGCAGGGAAAATATTTTGTCGTTGTCCTCTTAATATATCAGTCATGACGCGATCGCCAGGGCCGGCAAAAATTTTTCCTAAAGGATTTTGGGTAAAGGATGGTAACTCAATAAATGGTGCATCGGGTTGGCTTAAATAACTCGCCGCCTGCAAAATATTTACCTTCACCGGCTGCGAAGTAGGGTTGTGCAAAATTATCCCTAGATAAAGAGAACGTAAATTTTCTGGCGGTTCAGCTCTAGCTACATGGTGAGCAAAAATATCAAATCTTCCTCGAAAGGGAAAATTCAGATGTGCTGTAGGAACTTTTTTGTCTTTTGGTGGAAAAGTTGAAAGTAAAATTCCTTCTTTTAAAACTAATTCCGGACTATTGCTATTAAAAGTTGGCACTGTATCCAACTTACCTGGTAAAGGTCGTACTTGTTGTGATTGTACGACTTCTTGAGGCGGTGCTGTCACAGGTGTGGATTGAGCTATGGAAAAACTGAGTAAAAATGGCAACATATACTTAGGTAGCACTTTGAACATACAGACACTAACAACTTGATGAAAGTGCCAGATTGTTAATAATTAATAAGAAATCAGCCAAAATGCCACTCAAATTTTCTCCATTGAGAACCGGAACGTGAACAAAGATACAACGCGCTGGTAGTTGGCTTTCGTTTAAGTAGTCTAAAACCGAATAGTAAAGACCTTCGCAAACAAATTTACCGCAGTCGTGGCTAATGTCAATTGCCACTGCTTCGGCGACTAATTTTTCTAAATCAACATTTGTGTGCAAAACACTTTCACCAGAACTAGCCGCCAATTCTACACTTAATCGAGTGCGACTGGCAGCCATGCCACAACAGATAATGTAATCAGGTTGGATTGCGTTGATTTTTTCAATTACCAGAGAACTGGCCTGTTGCACATCTACGGGTAACAACCGCAAAAAAGTTAAGTCAAGGGGAATCAGCTGAAGTTTCGTAACTTCTATTAATAAATCATCAGATGAATTTGATTGTTGATCCGTCAGCCAAGTGTCAAAAGAAGTTAATAGAATTCTTTTCTGCATAACAAATATTATTTACAATAGGAATATTATTTAGAATAGAAAAACCCTCCATAATAATTTTACAAGGAGCAGGTAAATGCCAGTGATTGCGGTCGTAGACTATGAGATGGGAAATTTGCACTCAGTCTGCAAAGGTTTGGAAAAAGCCGGGGCAACTCCTAATGTTACTTATTCTCCAAAGGAATTAGAACATGCAGATGCAATAGTTTTGCCGGGAGTGGGAGCATTCGATCCCGCAGTACAACATTTAAGATCGCGTGGTTTAGAACAACCGATCAAAGATGCGATCGCATCTGGCAAACCTTTTTTAGGTATCTGTTTGGGATTGCAAATTCTTTTTGAATCAAGTGCAGAAGGTATCCAACCAGGACTGGGAATTATCAAAGGAAAAGTACGGCGGTTTCGCCCGGAAACAGATATTACTATTCCTCACATGGGTTGGAATCAACTGCAAGTGACTCAACCAAAAAGTCTTTTGTGGGAGCATTTACCCTCAAATCCTTGGGTGTATTTTGTTCATTCCTACTATGTCGATCCAATAGAAGAGGAAATTCGTGCAGCAACCGTCACCCACGGTACTCAAACTGTAACAGCTGCCATTGCCCGCGAAAACCTGATGGCTGTCCAATTTCATCCAGAAAAATCTTCTAATATCGGATTGCAAATCCTGTCTAATTTTGTTGCTCAAGTACGGGAAAAAATTCCTGCATAATTATTTTTGTCCTGAGTCATTAGTCATTAGTCATTAGTCATTTGTGAATAAATCAAAATGGCCATTGACCATCAATATAATGCCCAATGCTCGATGCCCAATGCCCCATCCTCATGAGTCTGAGAATTTACGGAAATCGCCAGCTAAAAACTTTACCAGGCAAAGAGACTAGACCTACTAGTGCTAGAGTTAGGGAAGCAGTCTTTAATATTTGGCAGGGAAAAATTGCAGGTTGCCACTGGCTAGATTTGTGCGCTGGTAATGGTTCAATGGGTGCAGAGGCTTTGTGTAGAGGAGCCGCCTTAGCAGTGGGAATAGAAAAATCAAGCCGAGCCTGTGCCATTATTCAACAAAATTGGCAGCTCTTAGCTAATGCCGAACAAGAATTTCGGGTAGTGCGCGGAGATGTTATTGGGCAGTTAAAAACGTTATCAGGCAAGCAATTCCATCGGATTTACTTCGATCCACCTTATGCCAGTGGGTTGTATGAGCCGGTTTTAGTAGCGATCGCCCAGCATCAACTTTTAGATCCTAGCGGTGAAATTGCAGTGGAACACGCTTCACAAGATTGGACATCCCCAGAGATTCCCGCTTGGGAAATTTGCCGCGAGAAAGCTTACGGCAACACATCACTTACTTTTTACAGAATTAGGAGATGGGGAGATGGGGAGATGAGGGAGACAAGGGGAGATGAGGAAGACAAGGGGAGAAGTCTGAGCGCCGGCAGCCAGCGATCAGAACTTCAAAGAGACAATAAGAATAAATCCTGATTTTCCAGTCCCCAGTCAACAGTCAACAGTCAACAATCCTCACCCTCCCAGCTGGTTGGGTCGCTTGTATTGTTTATATGCAGCGTAAAATAGTCCGCCAAGGGTGACGAAAACTAGACCAAGGACAATGCCTGAGAGCAGGGGTTCAATCACTGTAAGTTCCTTTTTGCAGTTATTCAATATTTGTTTCCCGTTTTTGATTTTACCAAATTTGGTATGAATCCTCTGCGCTAGAGTCTTTTCTCAGGAGGGCTATCCAGATTAAAATAGTCTTCTGTGCTTGCAGACACAATCAAGAACTTTTAAGCTATGTGTAGGAAATGAAAACTTTTTTAGCACACCTATAACTTTCACAGCAAACCTTTTGGATAATCAGATTACCAAACCCGAAATTTTGATTCAGCGCATTATTTTATTGGTGCTGGTCGTTCTGTTAGCAGTGCCCTTGGGCTTTTTTGGCGTTCACTTGGTTCAAGCCTCCGATCCGTATGTCAAGAGCGTTCTATCCTTAACAGGAAACCCAATTCAAGGACACGCTATCTTTCAAATCAATTGTGCTGGTTGTCATGGCTTGGAGGCAGATGGGCGAGTAGGGCCTAGTTTGCAAGCTGTATCCAAGCACAAGTCTCGGTATGGACTGATTCACCAAGTCATTAGTGGCGATACGCCTCCAATGCCCAAGTTCCAGCCTAGTGCCCAAGAAATGGCAGACCTTCTGAGCTACTTAGAGTCGTTGTAGATGCTCGATTCTTTGGCTGCGGGATCCGGAAATTATTCATTGAAAAAGGCAGTATACTATATAGTGCCTTTTTCGTTGATAAAAATCTTTATGAATCTTAACAAACTCCGGAAACTACCAGATGAACTTTAAGCTCTTGTGCGTCATCTGGTAGTTTTTACGTAGAATCTTTGATAAAAACTCACAGAAATTGTATATTTTAAAGTAAGTTAGGAAATTACTATTTAATTATGAAACTCCAAAAAATAAGTTATTCCGATTAAAGTGTTGACTGTTGATGATTCACAGTTAACAGTCAACAATCAACAGTCAACAGTCTTCTATGCAATATTTTTTACTTGGAAATCCCTAATTCTGAACTTGAGGTTAGCGTACCCGACTTAGTGGGACTAAGGCAAAGGTTTCCAGTAAATCGGCTACAGCACAGCTTATTTCACAAACAATATATTCTTTGAAATAAATTAAAGCTAATGACTGAAGCGCTCCAAATCGGTAATCGTAAAATCACAGCTAGCGAACTGATTTCTTTACTAGCTAGTTACCAAATGCTGCCACAATTACAGCGGGAATTGATTGTGGATGAAGCAATTGACCAAAGCTCGCGCTCTACCGATGTGGCAATAGAACTGACAGCTGAAGAAGTAGCCCAAGCTAAACAGCAATTTTACGCTGAGAAACAGTTGAAAAATGAGGAAGATATCCAAGCTTGGATGGCACGTCAGGGTCTAAGTTACCAACAACTAGAAGCGATTACCACCAGAAAGCTGAAAATTGAAAAATTTAAGCAAGCCACTTGGGGTAATAAGCTAGAAGCTTACTTTTTTCAGTCCAAGTCAAAACTCGACAGAGTAATTTATTCCCTACTGCGAACCCAGGATGTGGGAATTGCTCAAGAACTTTATTTTCGCATTCAAGCAAAAGAAAACTCTTTTGCTGACTTAGCACGGGAGTATTCACTGGGGCCAGAAGCCCAAACTGGTGGTTTAGTAGGCCCAGTAGAATTAAATGCGCTACATCCGGTGATGGTGCAAATGCTCTCCAGCAGTCAACCAGGTCAAATATTACCTCCTACCCGCATTGCTGAATGGTTTGTAATTTTGCGGCTAGAAAAATTTATTCCCGCACAATTGGATGAAAGTATGAAAGCCCGCCTGCTGAATGAACTGTTTGAAGCTTGGTTACAAGAACAGCAAAAACAAATGATGTCTGCACGACTAGAACAGGCTGCAACAGAAACACACTCAGAGGTTGAAAATCATTAATCGACCATTACATTAGGGTATGGCGCTACTTTTACCTTTTTTGAGGTATTAATACAGGTAGTTGTCGCACACCTGCTACAGACTTGGCGTGTTGTCCAACGGTCAAAACATTGAATTGATTGGTTATCATTTCTAAACTTTTATTCACCACTGCCAGTTTTTTGTAGGTGGGGACATCCATACCAGGAAAAAATGATAACTCTGGCACATCTTCTTGACTTAAAAAGTCTGTGGGATGGAGTAATAACGATGGTTGGGTGCGTGTAAGTTTACACAGCCACAAAGCAATTCTCAAATAAAATAATGCCAAACCGCTAGAAAATCGAGTCAAATACATGATGTAGCTAAAGTGAATTGGCACTTTAAAAATTGGCATGGTGGTGACAGGAATTTCAGTCAGTCTATCCTTACCCATGTGCCATTGGTAGGGATTTAGAGGTTGCAAACCATCTTTGAAACTACCAAACAAAGCTTCGCGTTTTTTGCGTTCTTCCTTGCTTAGTTTACAAGTCATCAAATAATAAGCTC
Organism: Nostoc linckia z4; assembly: GCF_002608075.1. Lineage (GTDB taxonomy): Bacteria > Cyanobacteriota > Cyanobacteriia > Cyanobacteriales > Nostocaceae > Nostoc > Nostoc linckia. Next base: position 78,442 of record NZ_LAHA01000029.1, on the reverse strand, counting down.
GTGCTACTGGCCCCAAAATTGTGGGAAAAGTTGAAGCATCATATTCATAACCGCGTCGTGCTAAAACTTTTAATACTGCTGGGGAAAAGCTGTATCCAGGCCCCCGGAAACCTACGGGGTGTTGATAAGTGACGCGCTTGATATGTTCTTCGGCCTGCGCTACTTCTTCTTCTATTTCATTTTCGGAATACAGGTGTAGCCAGGGGTCGTGGTAGAATGAATGGTTGCCGATTTCGTGACCTGCGTTAGCGATCGCCTGTATTGCCTGACGATTTTTTTCTAGGGCTGCATCTTGGCCAACAATAAATACTGTGATTTTTAAATTCCATTGCTCAAGTATTTCTAAAAAACGCGGTACTGCAATATCCAAATAAGAAGGAAAACTCTCCCAACCCGGAGCGCCTTGATTTTTTAGATAAGACCAAATATTATCTAGATCCAAAGAAAGACTAGCTATTGGTTTCTTTGCTTTATTTTTGGTTTTCATTATTAGTTCAATTATTTGACTACTTCAAAATAAAGATTGACTTTAAAATCAGCGTTTTTTAATTGCTGGTGATTAATATATCATAAATAAAAGGTATTTAAACGTATATAAGTAAGTTTTAGCGATCGCTAGTATTTATAATCAGATTTCCATAACTGAGTTTCAGGGAATTACTATTGTTCGTTGACTGTTAACAGTTAACCGTCAACGGTCAACAATCAACAAACTGAATATAAGTGCTAGCGTAACTCTTCTTTCGTCTCTTCTTCTTCCATCGCTTCACTTTTATCTTGTAATGGCTTCACTACTTTGGCAATGGCTTCCTGAATAAAAGCTTTAATAAATTCATCTCTGCGATTCATTTGAAACTGTCGCTGTACAACTTCTGTCATTCCCCCATCGCCCCAATCTTGGTCGTGACGAAAATATTCAATAAAGCTTTTACCAGCAATTCGCGTTAAATAAGCGGCGGTCACACCTTGAATTGCTCTGCCGATAATAAAGGTAGCAACATTAAGTTGCAATGCTGTGGATAATAATTGAATTGCTCCTTTAACAATGCCTAAACTAGCAATGGTTTTTGCTAAAGAAAGGGCTAATTCTCGTCCCCGTTCCATATTCAATTCACAGCCATATACTCGACCAATTTCTACCACCATTTGAGCGTTGACGGCGGCGGTTGCTAATAAATCTACCACTGGTACAGGGGTCACCGACACAACACCAGCACCAATCCATTGAAAGCGTTCTACGATTTTGTCAGCTTGGCGGCGGCGTTGACCATCGATGAGTTTTCGCGCCTCGTCACCCAAGCGCAGAGATTGTAAAAGGATGTTATCGGCGACTAAATCTTCACCTTCAGCGCGTAAAATAGCAGCCATGCGTCGCAACAAAGGAACAATATCTGATTCTGGCTGGAAGGTTTCGCCGGTTTCTAGTTGTGCAGTTTGGGGATTAGCAGCGATCGCCACTACATCATTAGTAGCAATAAATCCCCGCACCCGCTGGCGTAACCTAGCGAGGATGGCTTCTTTGTCTTCATCTGTGTATAAATCGGTTTTGTTGAGAACTAAAAGCGATCGCTTACCAATTTCCGCTAATCCCCGTAGAGGCTCATATTCTGAGCGTCGTAAATCATTATCCACCACAAACAATAATAAATCTGCTGCCGTGGCTAGTTCCCGCGCCATTTGTTCTCGTTCCGTCCCCGCTACACCGGCTTCTAAAATTCCCGGTGTATCGGTGATTAAAATTTTCCGTTCTAATCCCTTCAATCGCAAACAATAAGTTTCGCCTACTTGGGTTGTACCCATCGGTGCATCTACTTGACCCACCATGCGTCCCATGATGGCATTTACCAGGGAAGTTTTACCAGCACTACCAGTACCAAACACCACCACTTGAATTTCACCCCGTGCGAGGTTGGCTTCAATTTCCCGCGATCGACTTAACAAAGCTTGACGTGCGACTTCATCTTGAATTTGCGCTACCTGTTGGCGCACAGCTTGGAGAGTTGTAGAAGCTGCATCAGATTTACCAGCTGGGATTTGCGCTGGAGTCACACGGGAACGACTGCGGCGCGATCGCTTTTCCCCGGCTTGAAGCACTAGGACATAATAAACAAAAGCCGCAACCAACCCTCCAATCAGCACAATCAGCAGCAATAACAGCAAATTGCCTAACAACGGCGAATAGGACAATTGCCAATAAAGCCGCGATAGCGAATCAATTAGCCATAAAGCTAGCCCCAAAATGACGATTAGACCGATAATCAGCGTTACGATACGTGACAGAGGCATGGCTGGCACAAATTAGTTGATATGAAGTAGGCACATGCTTTCGATCTTAATAGTTTCAGTATTTTTTATCAGATTCACAAGGAAATTAAAAAGTAAAAGGGACTGTTGACTGATGACTGGGGATTAAAAAAATAATTAATCGCTGTGTAGGGAAGGAAAGCAAGGTGGAGAAAGACAACTATCATCTAAATAAATTGGTCAATTCTACTTTCAGTATTTTTTACCAGGGTAAAAAAAAGCAACTTTTGGTAAACTAATAGCGCATTTTGTATCAAATTTCCTTTTACTTACCGCATTTCTCCAGAGTTCCCTTCCCAAAAGCTGACGCTGGTAATTTCTGTGTTTATATTCCTACTCCCGACTCTCTAGCTAATTCAACAGCGAGTTATATCATGACTGCCATACCTAAATTAAGATACTCTAACTGGGTTAAACAAGTATTCCACCAGCGGAGTATTCGGCAAAAAATTTTTTTTGGGTACGGACTAGCTTTGGGAATTGCAGTTTTGGGGACGATAGCAGGGTTGGTAATTGGCGATCGCTATTTACAACAAGCTAGACAAAAAATGCTGTTGGCAGATGAAGAGAAAAACTTATTAAGTAGTTTCCAAGGAGAATTGTTAGAAATACAGATTCACCAGCAAGAAATAGTCCCTTTTTTACAGCAGCCACAAGCTTTGCAAAGAAGCATATCTCATTTCAAAAGAGATTTAGCTGAAGCTGAAACATTACTTTCTCAGATGGAGGAATTTAGTCAAAGTCATGTCCAAGAAGATTTGCAATCACTACTGCTCAAGCATGACGACTCAATAACCGTATATTTTGAGGAACTCAGGTCGCTAATTAGACAAATTTTGCCATTAAGTTCCCAGCCACAGGGAGCATTAAAAGCCCAGCAATTAATCTCAAAATTCAGTCAAAGTCAGGATGCTTTGAAGTTTTATCAATTTGGACATGATTTAACTGAGTTTGCCATCACAGTTCAAGAAACTCAACAAGAAGCTGATATAGCTCAAAAAAAAGCTGCCTCAATACAAACTCAGATTATTCTTGCTAGTATACTGCTGTCAGTGGCGATGGCAACTATCCTGGCTTTCTACACAAGTAGTATCATCGCCCGTCCGATTAACGCGGTTACAGATATTGCCCAAAGAGTTACCAAAGAAGCTAATTTTGATTTGCAAGCGCCTATCACTACAGATGATGAAGTTGGTGCATTAGCCAACTCTCTCAATCAGTTAATTCAACAAGTAAAGCAGCTTTTAGCAGAACAACAAGCCGAAAATCAAGCACGATTAATTCAAAGTGAAAAAATGTCCAGTTTAGGACGGATGTTAGCTGGGGTAGCTCACGAAATTAATAATCCCATAAATTTCATTTCTGGCAATCTCGTACATGCAAAAACTTATACTGACGATTTATTAACAATACTGCAAACATATCAAGCCGAAGTAGTTCAGCCTTCACCTGCTTTGCAAACTTTAGCAGAAGAAATTGATTTAGAGTTTCTATTAGAAGACTTACCAAAACTTTTTAACTCCATAAAAGTTGGTGCTGAGCGTACGCGAGAAATTGTCCGTAGTTTAAAAGATTTTTCTCGCTTAGATGAAGGGGAAGCACAGTTACTAGACTTACACGCTTGTCTAGATAATACATTATTAATTTTGAACAATCGCCTGAAAAATGGTATTAACCTGCTTCGCAATTATGGAGAAATTCCTACAATTCCAGGTTATACAGGTTTACTTTATCAGGTATTTATGAATCTTTTAAGCAATGCCATAGATGCTGTAGAAGAAAAAGCAGCCCAGAATCCAGAATTTGTAGCTGAAATTACTATTATCACAGAACTGTGTCAGAATAATTGGGTCATCGTGCGAATTGCAGACAATGGTTCTGGGATTTCACCAGAAAATTTACACAAAATATTTGAAACCTTTTTCACCACTAAACCACGAGGAATTGGTACTGGTTTGGGGCTAGCGATCGCATATCAGATTGTGGTAGAAAAACATCAAGGGAAAATTAGCTGCGAGTCTGAGTTAGACAGAGGTACAGAATTTGCAATTACTCTGCCTCTTTCTCGCACCTAAATAAAGATATGCTATTGTTGATTGTTGACTCTTCACAGTCAACATTTATTTTTTTAAATTCCCTAAAGGTGTACAAAGCTTCACAAAAATCAATATTTTTCTGTCTTGGGGTACTTTCATGTGAAAGTAAATTTATTCATAATAATCAACAACATATAGAGACATAGCACTGCTACGTCTCTATATCTACATGTGTAGTCAGAATCTTTTGCAGTCAGGAAAAAACAAATTTATGGGACTTTTCGAGCAAATTCTTGGTGCTGTTGCTAATCCTAATCAACAAGGCAACTTAGGTCAATTAGGAAGTATTGTTAACATTGTAAATCAACTGAGCGATCGCACTGGCACAAACCCTTCTACCATCCAATCCGTTTTGTCAATTGTCGGTAGTCAAGTTCGTTCGGCTTTACAACACAAGCAAGCCACAGATGGTAATGAAGCCGCACAAACTCTAGTTAATCAATATGCTGGTACTTCTGCCAATCCCCAAGCAGTGGATTCGTTATTTTCTGCTGGTATACAACAGCAAGTGGCTGAAATTGCTGCCCAGCGCACGGGGTTAGATGCTAGTGTAGTTCGACAATTGTTGCCTTTGGCAGTACCTTTAGTCCTGAATTTTCTCCAGTCAGGCGCTAATGCTCAAAATCCTCAAACTGGAGGTAATCCCGTACTCAATTCTTTCTTAGATGCTGATGGCGATGGTGATGTTGATATTGCCGATGCTTTACAAATGGCCAGTCGTTACATCAAATAAATATTCATCCAAATTTACTACAGACAAGGGTTAATCGCGTCTCGAACCACTTCTTCATTCTCCAGGTTGTGGGAAGTTACAGCTACATATTTTCACTCCCACAACAACTCCCTGCTCATCAGATATTGGCAAATAGGCCTTGCTAGATTCTGAGCTTGGACATAGGCTGAGAACAAGGGGAATTTGCAAATAGAAATCACACATTCTATGGCTAAATTTTTTGAATCTATCACTGAAGAACTACAAAGCTTCATTAGCGCCCAACATATGTTTTTTGTTGGCTCTGCACCGTTAAGTCCTACAGGTCATATTAACCTGTCTCCGAAAGGTTTGGATTGCTTTCGCATCCTTTCTCCCAAGCGAGTAGCTTACATAGATCTGACAGGCAGTAGTAACGAAACTTCGGCGCATTTACAAGAAAATGGGCGCATTACTTTCATGTTTTGCGCTTTTGAAGAACCTGCTTGTATTTTGCGTCTTTACGGTCAAGGAAATACAATTTTACCGACTTTTCCAGAGTGGAATTCATTGTATTGTCTATTTCCAGAAATACCTGGAACTCGTCAAATTATCGTCGCCGATATCCAAAAAATACAAACCTCTTGTGGTTTTGGCGTGCCACTGTATGACTATCGAGGCCAGCGCGAAACTCTAGTAAACTGGGCTAGTAAAAAAGGCGAACAGGGAGTTAGAGAATATCAACAACAGAAAAATCTCGTTAGTCTTGATGGTTTATCCGCTCCACTAAGTAAATTATTTTAATGTTGACAAAAGCAGCTTGTTAGGCAGGATTTAGAACAGGTTAACTAAGATAATATTATTTACTTTGTCAGCACTAATACCATTTTGAATTTTGGATTGTGATAAATTTACAGGGCAAGCTTATGGGATTGCAATCATTATTCAAATTGGTATTATGTGGTTGCTTTGATGGTAAATAAAATGAAGTTTGACGATTTGACAGTATAAAATAATGGTGAATTATTCGATTTCTCCACTCACAGCAAAAGATGAGCCTTTTTTGTGGGAAATGCTATACGAAGCAGCACATTTGAGAAAGGAAGGTAATTTGACAGTGGAGGATGCCATGAATCATCCTGATTTGGCAAAATATGTCAAAAATTGGGGAGACAAAGATGATAGTGGCTTTGTTGCTATTTTAGAAAGTACGAATCAGCCAGTGGGAGCAGCATGGCTGCGTTTATTGATTGGTGAAAATCAAGGATATGGTTATATTAGCGATCGCATTCCCGAATTAGCAATAGCAATTGTCCCTGAATATCGCAATCAAGGCATAGGAACACAGTTACTCAAGCATGTATTAGCAGCAGCCAAAACATCCTATGAGTCAATATCCCTCAGCATTAGAGCCACAAATCCCGCCTTGGCTTTATATCAAAGATTAGGTTTTGAAATCGTCCCCGGTAGCGAGACAATTAACCGAGTTGGTGAAATTTCTTTGAAGATGAAAGTTGATTTATAGCAATCCCAGAAGATTGTTAACTTTTGACCGTTGACGGTTGACACTCAGCAGTCAACGACGAAAAGCGGAATAATTTATTTTTTGGAGTTCCCTAATTTGTGAAATCATACCAATTTGAAAAATGATTGCAACAGATGTATAGCCAAAAGCGATTACTACTAACTGTTTCACAATCCAAAATCTAAAATCTAAAATCCAAAATGGTATCAGCTAATGCGCGCTAAAAAAGCCAGGACTTACGCAACGCCGATATTATCATTGCTTGCGATTGTAACAAAGTTTAGGGAAACAATTCCAGCCTTAGGGGAATTACTTCTCTATCGCTCGTAATCAGGGAGTTACGTTGTTTTTGATTATGACTGTTAACCGTTAACTGTCAACGGTTAACACTCAACAATCTAAGTGCAACGCCAAATATAGAACAGCTTAACGCGACAGTTTGAGTTTATTAGCTTGATATTTGCAAATCCATCAGGCAAATAACAACAGAAAATTTCGATACAATATAAAACCTCACTATTTTATAAAGAAATAAAAATTAATTTTGTTAACATTTTATTACCATAATATTTGGTATTTTACCCAATTAGTTGGTATTATCTTCAGTACATTGCATAGATACACTGAATCGATTTAGAAAAATGCAAATTTCACAAGAGGTTTGCGGCTAATTTTGGCTATTGATTCATTGCATACAGCTTGTTTGAGTTCAGATCTGAAAATTCTGAATTCTAACGGAATTTTTTCAATATCCCATAGAAAACGGAGAAATGTTTTATGCGTTTTAGCCGCAAAATACCCATTGCATCTTTAATACTATCAACACTGGTTTTGTGGCAGCCTACTTTAGCTGACTCAAACAATAATCTTCCCCGACTTCGAGAACAAAAAATAGCAACTATTTGGAACAAAAATAAGTGTTCTGGAGGTATTTCACAAAATTTTCGATTGGATGGAGAAGTCAATAATCCAACTACCTATCACTTGTACAATCTGAAAAATTTACGAAATACTTTAAAAAATCAAAATCCAGGATTAGTTACTGAAATTACTGTCAGCTTTCAAACCGGTTCAGGGCCAAGAACAGAAACATACTACGGAGTTCCCCTCTGGGAATTAATTAATAATCCCAAAGCCGGAGGTGGTCTCAAACCTGGAAATTCTGGATTGAATCCGAAAAACTCTTTTCTGCGACAATATGTTTTAGTTGAAGCCACAGATTGTTATGGTGCAGTGGTGGCTATTGGAGAAATTCAACCCAACTTTGAAGGAAAAACAGTACTACTTGCCTTTGCCAAAAAAGATAGTAATGGGAAAGTAGTATATCTAGCAGATGAAGGATTTGCTCGTTTAGTTGTTCCAGGTGACAAAGCTGGAGGTCGTTACGTTAGTAATGTGAGAAATATTATTGTACTATCTGCTCCTCCTTCTCCTTTGAAACAAAAATAAGTTGTTCCATATTTAACTTGCATATTGACTGGATTAGACTGTTGACCGTTGACCGTTGACAGTCAACAACCATGCTAGTGGTCTGCCAACCCAAAAATGTTAGGTGGAGGTTGGTTAAAGGTTAAAGGGTCAGGGATAAAAAACCTTTTCCCTTTCCCCTTTACCCCACCAAGTTGCTTTGGCGAACTACTAGTGTAGTTATGCTTTTTTAGCGCGCATTAGCTTGTCTAGGTCGATATTTATTGCCAGACATAGATGAGAATAAACAAAACAATCCAGATAACATCGACGAAGTGCCAAAACAATGAAGTTGCATTCACCCCAAAGTGACCTGTGTCGTAGTTACCAGGGATAAAAGAACGCACTAAAATAATCAACTGCAACAAAATACCAGTGAAAACGTGCAAACCGTGGAAGCCTGTAAGCAAATAGAACGTGCCACCAAATACCCCTGAGGTGAAGCCAAAGTCGAGGCCATTCCATTCAATGGCTTGCCCAATTAAAAAGTAAGTTCCCATCGCCATTGTTGCCACAAGAAACAGGCGAAATTTTACTAAGTCATGGCGTTGAAGGGCGCGTTCTGCTAAGTAAATTACAAAGCTACTGGCAACTAGAACTATTGTGTTAATTGCAGGTTCTTTTACTTCTAATCCAGAAACACCAGCAGGTAGCCAGTTGGGAGTTGTTGTTTTGTAGATGATATATCCTGCAAAAAAACTTAAGAAAATTACGCTTTCAGAGAGTAGGAAGACAATGAAGCCAAACATTTTGTTGCCTTCTTCATCGTGGCTATGTTCTACTTCTGTGTGGTGTAATTCGTGGGAATTGAGATAGCTGTCCATTGGTGAAGTTGGCTTTTGAAGGTGAGTTTGAAATGCTCTAGGTAGCAAAGGAAAGCGCAGAGGTACGCAAAGGGTTTCTGCGCTTTCCCGATGGGTTATTCTGGGAGGTTGGCTGTTAAGGGTTCAGATTTGCCGTAGCCGTAGGGTTCACTGACGATGATGGGAATTTCTTCAAAGTTTTCCACGGAGGGTGGTGAAGAAACTAACCACTCTAGTCCAATTGCTCGCCAGGGGTTATCGGGTGCTTTCTCGCCTTGCATCCAAGAAATCACCATGTTGAAAATGAAGGGTAAGGTGGATACTCCTAATAGAAATCCGCCGATGCTAGCAATGAGATTCCAGGAAGTATATTCTGGGGCGTAGGAAGCGACTCGGCGTAACATTCCTTGTAATCCTAAGGGATGCATGGGCAAAAAGTTGAGGTTGGTGCCGATGAAGGTTAACCAAAAGTGGATTTTGCCCCAGCCTTCGTGGTACATCCGACCGGTCATTTTGGGGAACCAGTGATAAATGGCAGCATACAAGCCCATTGTCACAGTGCCGTAGAGGACGTAGTGGAAGTGTCCGACTACGAAGTAGGTATTGTTAACGTGGACATCCACTGGCACAGAGGAAAGCATAATCCCTGTGATGCCGGCGAAGACAAACATTACTAGTCCACCAAGGGCAAATAGCATTGGTGTAGTTAACCGCAATTTCCCGCCCCAAATGGTTGCCACCCAAGCAAAGACTTTAATTCCTGTGGGGACTGATACAAACATGGTTGTCAGCATAAAAATTAAGCGCATCCAACCAGGCGTACCGCTGACATACATATGGTGAAACTCAGTAATAGTATGATGAGTTAATACACTATTGTGTTACCTGAGAGACATTGCTCATTGTGAACAATGTGCTTTTTGAACGCTAAGAATAAGCAAAATTTAAGAAAATGTCAACAAATGAATTATTCGCAGATTTTGAACCTCCAGCTACAACCGATGGAAGTTATATGGGTATTGCATATCAAAAGCGAGCGATCGCTAGTTATTTAAATGATAAATTTGACGATGAGTTTCAAAAAGCTAAAGCTCGACTCAAGTCGGCTAAAGTCAAGGTAGGCTTATGTTGTGATAAAGGAAGCATCCAGCTACAGGCGACTTTACCAATCAAGCCAGGTGATAGCGATACTAAAAGTACGGGAACTAAACAATACAAAATATCTTTAGGTATTCCCGCTAATTTAGATGGACTTAAAACTGCCGAAGAAGAAGCTTATGAACTTGGTAAATTAATAGCTCGTAAACAGTTTGTATGGACAGATAAATATTTAGGCAAACAAGCCTCGATTTCCAAACAAATTTTAACAATCAAAACAGCTTTAGAAAGTTTTGAGCAAGAGTATTTTAAGACGAGAAAGAAAACTATAAAAAGCGAACATACATATCATCAGTATGAGTCAAGAATTAAGCAACATATTAGTTTAGATTGCCCGATTACGTCAGATGCTTTAAAGGCAGAAATTTTAAAATGTTCTAGTGAATCGCAAAGATGGCAATTGTTTAAAATTCTCAATGTCTTAGCTCGCTGTTTTCAAATTGACATTGATTTATCAGTATTTAAAAAACAACCATTACCAAAAACTAGAAATATTCCTAGCGATTCAGACATTATTAGATATTTTCATGAATATGAAAAATACGCTTATGCTACACCTAGTAGACGTAGGAGTGGTTTTGAAAATAATTGGCTTTTTTGGAGATGGATGTATGGTATGATCGCAACTTACGGATTAAGACCAAGAGAAATTATTTTAGAACCTGATATAGATTGGTGGTTAAATACAGAGAATAAGGATCGAACTTGGAAAGTTAACGAAAAATGTAAGACTGGAGCTAGGGAAACTTTACCTTTATATCCTGAATGGGTTGATTTATTTGATTTAAAAAATCAACTATGTATAGAAATGTTGGCAGAAAAAATCTCAAAATTTACATCATTTAAAGATTGCAGCTATGTAGTACAACATAATGCCTCATGGTTTGATGACAAAGTGGAAATACCATTTAATCCCTATGATTTACGACACGCTTGGGCCATTCGGGCACATTTAATGGGAATACCAATCAAAGCAGCTGCTGATAATTTAGGGCATTCTGTAGAAATGCATACTAAAGTTTATCAAAAATATTTTGGGCTAGATAATCGGAAAAAAGCCATTAATGAAGCACTTAGTAAAAAATCTGATTTAGAGACACTTAGAGAAGAAAACAAAAGATTGAAATTAGAAATACAATTGCTGCAATTAGAAAATGAAAAATTAAAGCAATTGGTTGATTTAAATATTAAAGTTTAGTAGTTAAATTATCCGAATTTATTTTCAAAATATGAGTTTTTATAGGATGCATTTACTGAAGTCATAATGCACCCTATTCGTTTTATTTAGAGTCTTATAAATTGTGTTGTATTTATAAGCGAAAAATAAGCATTAAAAATTGTTTTTAATATTACAAAACTGCTTCACAAAATATTGACAACGCTGATATATGGCTGTAGATATAAATCGTTAAATAAAGAAAATTAACCCAAATTTAAGTAATTTAATATGACTGCACCTGAAACAACTTATTTATCAACTTTTGAAAGTGCTAACAAGTTTATATGGTGTACCCAAACGATACCGCTAACTACAGCAATCAAAATCGATGAAACTGCAACTACTTTGTAACCAAACAAAGGTTTACGGGCATAAACTGGAAAGATTTCCGAGAAAATTCCGAAGATGGGCAAAATAATCACGTAAACGGCGGGGTGGGAGTAAAACCAGAAGTAATGCTGGAACATGACAGGATTGCCACCTCTTGCAGGGTCGAAAAAGGCGGTGCCTGCGGTGAGGTCGAGTAACAGCATTACTGCCCCGGCTGTCAGTGCTGGTAGTCCAAATAATTGGATGATTTGGGCGCTAAATACTGCCCAGACGAACAAAGGCATCCGGAAGAAGCCCATACCTGGGGCCCGCATCTTAACAATTGTGGTGACAAAGTTCACTGCCCCCATAATTGAAGACACACCTGATACCGCCACCGCCAATAGCCAGAGGACTTGACCGTTGATTAAATTACCTGTGGGATTTTGGAGACTCACAGGAGGATAAGCCCACCAGCCTGCTTGGGCTGGGCCGCCAGGAATAAAGAAACTACTCATCAGCAGAATCCCTACTACCGGCACCATCCAAAAGGCAACGGCGTTGAGGCGGGGAAATGCCATATCTCGCGCCCCAATCATCAAGGGCACTAAATAGTTAGCAAAACCAACCAATGAGGGAAATGTCCACAAAAACAGCATCACCGTGCCGTGCATGGTAAACATGCCATTGTAGACTGTGCGATCGATTAAATCAGATTCGGGTGTCATCAGTTCTCCCCGAATCACCATTGCAAAGATACCGCCGACGAGAAAGAAGATAAATGAGGTAACGAGATACTGAATACCAATAACTTTATGGTCAGTGCTAAAGCTGAAGTATCGCTTCCAGTCGCCTGGAGATTCATGGTGAGAACTTTCACCAACGATACTAATGCCGTCAATAGGAACATTAGTCATGAATTAGTTTCCTGTTAATAAATTTAGGGAGTGGGGAGTGGGGAGGTGGGGAGGTGAGGAGACGGAGAAGGAAGTGTTTGTTTGATTGGTAGCAGCAGGCATACTGGCGGCGCATCACCCACTATGAATGTAATAAACAAGTCAAATCCTCTTCCCTCCTTCCTCCTGACTTGTTTCTTCAGAGGTGGGGTATTTTCAGCCAGGGGAATTGACTAAAGGAGGTGCGGCGGGGGGAACTGTGACCCAACCAGTTTGGACTGATTGATGGGATGTTTGATCGTACTCAGAAGCTGCTTGATTTTTGGCTGGGGATAGCTTTTGGGTTGCGGCTTGGGATAGCCATTGATGGTATTCTTCGGGAGATTCCACAACCACGTTTGCTTGCATGGTTGCAAAATATGTGCCGCTGTATTGGGAATCGGTCAATCGATATTGGCCGGGACGGACGGGAGTAAATTCAAAGTCGATGGCATGGTTGGGAATGATATCCTGCTTGAGGCGAAATGCAGGAATGTAAAAGCCGTGGAGAACATCTTGTGAGTTTAGCGCTAAACGCACGCGGCGATCGCTCGGTAAATGCAATTCAGTACTGGTAACATCTTTTTCTGGGTAATGAAAAACCCAAGCCCATTGTTTGGCTATGACATCAATTTTCTCTACTGGCAAAGAAGGCGCGGAGAGTGTTTGTGATAAATTCTCCGTTTCCCCTTGTCCCCGTGTCCCCGTGTTCTCTTTCCCTGCTGCATAAGCTGATTCCATTCCCAAGGGATTATGCAAGTGGACTAGTTGGGAGGGGCCTTGAATTCCCATTTGTTCGTATACTTGGTAGCTGTAACCCGCAATCCAAAACACCAACAAAATTGGGATTGCTGTCCAGACAACTTCTAAGGTGATATTACCTTCAATTGCGGGGCCGTCAGTAAAGTCATCTTTAACTGCGCGATGGAAGATTACAGAATACATCAAAGTACTCGTTACTCCCAAAAAGATGAAGCTACCAAGGGTGACTAAGAAACTAATCAAATTATCAATTAGTTGAGATTCGGCTGCTGCTTGTGGAGGAAGCCAAGAGTAAGCTTGTTTGCCGATCCACAGACTTGTAGCGGTAACTGCGATCGCGCCTGTAAGCAGCGTCAAAATATTTAAAATCTTCTGGATTTTCATGGTCAATATTGGATGTTGGGCATGGGGCATCGGGCATTGGGCATTAGGCATTGGGCATTGGGCAAATAACTAATGACCAATGACTAATGACCAATGACTAATAACTTATTTGAGTGTTTTGTTCAGGTCTTGGCCTAGTCGTAATAGTCTATCTGCTGTGTTGTGGACGCCAAATTCGGCAGCTAGTTGCGCTCCTAGTGTGCCGTGGAGATACATTACGAACATCACAGCTACGCCTGTGAGCAAATAACTCCATTGCACTTGTCTGTCTGTCTGTCTATATTCTTGTTTGCTCCATACGAAGCGTTGCCATCCTCTCCAGATGGTCATGGCAACAATTACTGCTAGTAAGAACACACCACCCACACCATGCCAAAGCATTGTGTCTATTGCCTGTAATCCCCAGGCACTTTTCACATTAGTTGGTGGTGTTGCTAATAGCATTTCGTAAAAACCTGCTCCCACTGTGAAAAATGTAATGATGCTGGAAGCAAACATGTTGTACCAGCCAACTTCAAAGAAGTTGTCACGTTCGACGGTTATTCCCAAAAATTTGAAGACCCATTTTTGGAAGGGGAAGAAAACACCGACGATATCAAAGGTGATGCCAATGATGAATAAACCCAGTGTTAGATGGACTAAGTTGGGATGAATGGGAATTGTGTAAGGTAGTCCGTTTGCGCCTAGTTGTCCGTTCAATTGGTCAATCAGTTCTGAGTTCATGGCAATAAACCATCCTTTAGCGCTTCCACAACTGGTACTGTATGCAGTCCATACACCCAAACAAGTCGATCTCCCAGATATACCTGCAAGCCAACTATTAAAGTTAAAACTAGTCCGGCTCCCAGATAATAAATCGGCACTTTTTGGGGGTTACGGCTACGAATTACATAGCGCCAAGCTGTAATGGCGGCGATGATTCCCGAAAGCGACCAACCAATTAATGTATGCAAATTCAGCACTGATTTAGCTAAGCTGTAAGGTTGTGCTAAACCAGCTTCAAATTGACCGAAAATAATAGCAACAAAAATGGCAATGGTGGCGACAAACATATTCCACCAACTCACTTCAAACAAGCGAGTTTTACCAGTGAAATAGCCAACTACATCACAAAAAAAGGAAAACAACACCATCGCAATTACGAAGTGGACAACGATGGGATGAATCGTATCTGGATACGGCAAATTATGGTCATTCAAAGATGTAAAATACTCAAGCATTGTGTTCTCCTCGACATATTTACCGCACTTGAGGGTAAGAATTCAGAATTGGCTAAGCCCCGCTCCGCCAAAACAATTCAAAAACAAGCAGTTATCTAAATTCTGAATTCTGAGTTGTGAGTTCTGAATTCTGAATTCTTACTTCATCATTCCCCTTTAAAACATTAAAAAATGTTCGCTGATTTAATTTTTGCGCGGTGGAATATGTTTAGTTAATTCTTAGCTTTTGGCAGTCAGATTTTGTGAATTTGCCTACAGACAATATTTATGCTGAGATTCCTTTACTTCTGCTGAGAGTCTGTAACAGCAATTGTTAATGTACCTAATCCAAGTTGCTGTTGTTTGTTGATTTCCTCAACCTATCTTTTAGCTTAAGTAAATTTTTATGAATTGTCAAAAGAATCAAAAATAAAAACTTCAAATTTCTTTATGTAGCAAGAAAAATAGTTTTTTATGTATCTAAATTAACATAATTAAAACATTATTAAACACAAAAACAATACTTTTATGTAAAGTATTTCACATTTATAAAATTTCTATTTGTAAAGTAAATGACAAAAATATATAATCTTCAGTAGTTGAGGGAGATGGGGAGGTGGGGAGATGGGGAGATGGGGAGACAAGGTAGATGAGGGAGACAAGCAGACAAGGAGAATAATTCTTCTGTTAACAGTCAACAGTCAACAGTCAACAGTCAACACCCTCAATCCCCAACGCCCTGTTTGCCCAATGCCCCATAATCATATTCGGCGGGTATGAGGCCTAAATTAGTGTCATTTAAAATTGTAGTGATTGGTACTTCATTAGGTGGATTATCGGCATTGAAAATCATTCTCCAAAGTTTACCAGGGGATTTTTCAGTACCGATCGCCATTGTTCAACACCGTCATAAAGAGTCTAACAACGCACTCCAGCAACTATTACAAGAATCGATTTCTTTGCCGATTAAAGAAGTAGAAGACAAAGACGAAATATTGCCGAAACATATCTACCTAGCTCCAGCAGATTATCATTTGCTCCTTGAAGAAGGTCACTTTGCTCTTTCCACTGATGAGCCTGTTTCCTATGCCCGACCATCCATTGATGTGTTATTTGAGTCAGCAGCCGATATCTATGGCGAACAAGTTATCGGTATAATATTGACAGGAGCCAACCATGATGGTGTGCAAGGTTTAAAAAAAATACAAGCGCGGGGGGGAATCACTATTGTACAGGAACCCGCCACAGCAGAGAGTAGCATTATGCCAGAGGCAGCAATTTCAGCTGTTGCAGTAAACTGGATTCTGACACTCTCAGACATTGCTGATCGATTGGTCAAGCTTTGTTACTTATCACGGAAATGAACCCATGCAGATGGAACCCAAAGTAAACATCCTCCTGGTAGATGATAAGCTGGAAAATTTACTTGCACTAGAGGCAATCCTAGAAAAACTAGGTGAAAATCTGGTGAGAGCTACTTCTGGGGAAGAAGCTTTAAGGTGTCTGCTGCATCAGGATTTTGCAGTGATTTTGCTGGATGTACAAATGCCAGGGATGGACGGCTTTGAAACAGCTACTTTGATTCGCAATCGGGGGCGATCGCGTCATACACCAATCATCTTTCTCACCGCCTTCAGCACCAGCGACCAAATGCTGTTTAAAGGCTATGCTTTGGGTGCAGTGGATTATTTACTCAAGCCCATCGACCCGAATATTCTTACTTCTAAAGTCACAGTATTCGCAGAATTATTTAAGAAAACAGAAGCCGTCAAGTTACAAGCAGCCCAACTAGTAGCTGTTAATGCCGAACTCAGACAAAGTGAAGAAAGATTTCGTTCCCTGAGTACTTGTTCGCCGGTTGGCATTTTTGAAATTGATACAGAAGGACGCTGTAGATTTACGAATCCACGTTATCAAACAATTTGTGGTGTGAAAGCAGCCCAGAGTGTAGAAAAAAGTTGGCTGGAATCCGTTCATCCTGAAGATAGAGAACGAGCAGTTACTACTTGGTCTGCTTATATTAATGAAGGTCGTGACTACTCCGAAGAATTTCGTTTTCAAACTGCTCATGGCAATGTTCGTTGGGTTCAGGTTCGCTCATCACCGATGCTTTCCGGTCAAGGGGAATTACTGGGGTATGTAGGCACTCTCGAAGATATTACCGAACGCAAGCAAGCAGAAGAAGTCCGCGCTCAAGTAATTCGAGAACAAACAGCAAGACAGGAAGCTGAAGCGGCAAATCGTATGAAAGATGAATTTCTCGCCGTTCTCTCCCACGAACTCCGCACGCCCCTAACCTCGATGCTTGGTTGGTCAAAAATTCTACGTTCTAAAAAACTTGACGAAAAAGCCACTTCCCGCGCCCTAGAGGCCATCGAACGCAACGCCACATCTCAGATGCAACTAATTGAGGATATTTTAGATGTATCAAGAATTATCCGGGGTCAGTTGCGATTAAATGTATGTGCTGTGAATTTGATTACAGTGATGGAAGCAGCTTTAGAAGCAGTGCGTCCTTTAGCAGAGGCCAAAGATATTCAATTAAATACAGTCTTGGATACATCAGTAGGTTCAATGTATGGCGATCCAGCCCGTTTACAGCAAGTTGTGTGGAACCTATTAACCAATGCCATTAAATTTACACAAAAAGGCGGTAGGGTAGAAGTCAAATTATCTACTTATTTTGGATATTCAATTAACGATAGTCCTGATTTAGCCAGTAATAAAACTGCTTTGGCATCCGCATCTCCAGATGAAAATTCTAATTTAAACACTGACGAAAGTAGCGAGCCAAAATCCAAAAACGAAAATCCCAAATTCCAATACGCCGAAATTCAAGTAATCGATACAGGTATTGGCATCACCCCAGAATTTTTACCGAAAGTATTTGAGCGTTTCCGGCAAGCAGACAGCACCACAACACGATCGCATAATGGACTAGGACTAGGACTAGCCATCGTCCGTCACCTAGTAGAACTCCACAAAGGAACCATCTCAGCCGCAAGTCCAGGCACAGAACAGGGAGCAACCTTCACTGTCAGACTACCATTACTACAAGACAATCGGGGTAACAAAGCCACTAAAGAAGCAGGAGAAATATCTTCCCCTGAAGTTTCTACTCCCTTGGCGGGATTAAAGGTTTTAGTTGTAGACGATGAAACAGATACCCGTAACTTTCTCAGCTTTATGTTTGAGGACTATGGCGCAGTAGCCACCGCCGCCTCATCAGTGGATGAAGCCTTAGCAGTACTGGAACAAGCCAAACCAGATATCCTGATTAGCGACATCGGCATGTCAGAACAAGATGGTTATACCCTGATTCGCAAACTGCGTTCTTTAGAACCAGAAAAAGGGGGACGCATTCCCGCCATCGCGTTAACTGCGTATACACGAGACGAAGACCGCTTAAAAGCACTCGCAGCCGGATTTCAACAGCATCTACCGAAGCCAATTGACCCCAGTAAATTAATTGGTGTGGTTGTTAATGTGTTGAAGCTACCCGTGGAGATTCCGGTGAGTTAGTGGGCATGGGGCATGGGGCATGGGGCATGGGGCATAGGGCATGGGGCATGGGAGATGAGGGAGGCAGGGGAGCAGGCGAGAATAATAACTCCCCAGTCAACAGTCAACAGTCAAGGCTTCGACTCCGCTCAGCCTTGACCCGGAGCGAAGTCGTACCACTTCCCTCCGGGACGCTCCGCGTAGCGGCGACCATAGGAGAGGGTCAACACTCAACATACCCAATGCCCAATGCCCAATGCCCAATGCCCAATGCCCAATGCCCAATCAAGTTAGGGCATGTTTTTTAAGATCGTCGAGGGAAACTACTTCTAAGGCTCTAGGATGAGTTGCTGAAAGGATTACTGGGGGAGCAACACCGGCTTCCAGGGCTTCTTGCCAGCGAGAAGCACATAAACACCAGCGATCGCCTGCTTTGAGTCCAGGAAAATTATATTCAGGAGCAGGTGTACTCAGGTCGTTACCGCGAGATTTAGTAAATTCCAGAAATTCTTGTGTGAGTTCGGCACATATAACGTGCGACCCAAAATCTTGACCGCCTGTACGACAAAAGCCGTCACGATAAAACCCAGTCATGGGGGAAGTGCAGCAAACTTCTAATTCTCCACCGATTACGTTTGAATTCATTGCTTGACTTGCAGGAATATTATTTTAATTTTACCCCACCCGCCTAATATCAGATAAATAGTACTCCCCAGTCCTCACTACTTTTGACATTTCAAATTAGATTAAAATTTTGCGTAAAATCTTGCTTATTGTGGAGAAAAATTGATAAATGCATTGTCTCAACTACCTACATTCATAGGTAGTTGAGACAATGAGTGAGCTTGAGTCGCTTTCTGGGTATAAACTGCTCAGAGAGATACACCAAATTTCAGCTAAGTGAGGTACAGACTATTGTAAGGGCGACCCCTAACCGTGTACTTCATTTACCTGAAATATGCTGTATGGAGCATCCTAAAAAGGGTAAAAGAAAAGATGAATACAGAAGAGTTAGTTTATTTACTCAAAAAGTATCAAAATACTTCATCAGAAACTCAGGAACAAACAAATATCAAAACTAAATTTATCGCACAATTATCTTCATGCTATTGGTGGCATTCTCGATATATTATCAATCTTTTTTGTGAAGAGGTTCAGCAAATAAAAAAAGATTTACAAACAGAAATTGAAGAAATATTTCAACTTCATGTGACCCGCAAAAATGACTTAAAAGAATTGGCAGTTTTTTTGCTAAAAGAAGCTACAATTCTACAGAAAAAATATCAAAAAAAGTTAATAACAGATAAATTTATCAATACTTTAGCAATAGAGATTAAAAAAGCTCAACCGAATAGCTTTCAAAGAAAACAAGCCGTGCAATGCCTGATTAAAGCTATGGAAACAAAAAATACATACAAGAAACAAGGACTTGGGTCAAACTTACAATTATCTCCACAAGATTATGAAGATGCTTTTCAGGAAGCTAAAGGAGAGTCTATTCGCTATGTTTTAGATAATATTGATAGATATGATGAAATAAGAGGAGATTTTATGGCTTGGATAAATCACTGGATTCCTATAAAATTTCTAGATGCGGCTGGAAGAATATTAGGAATCAAGAAAAGTCAATCTAAGAAACAAGAAGAAGAAAAAATCAGCATTTCTCCCGCAGACCCTAATTCAATGAAAGAATATCTTTTTGAGAATGCTGAAAAAGAATTTGCTTACTATCAACAATCCGAAGAAATTAAAAATTTGATTAAAGAAGATCCTAATAATAAACTTGGTAAACCAATTAGAAAGGACAGAACTGACATTACATTTAAAGATGTATTAATTGCTATTAATTGGGAAGGAGAAACATTTAAAAATCTCTCAAAAATATGGAACATACCATACACCACAATAAAAAGTTTTTACGAACGAGAATTTCAACAAGTTAAAGCGGATTTAGCAGAATATTTACAATAAAAATTAGGGACTAGAAGTCATGAATACTTGGGAAATAACTGAAAATTTTATCTTCACAGTTCATCTAAAATCGGTTCACCGAGAAATAGCCAAACAGTTGAGCAAAAAAAAATTAACTAAGCTTAAAGCCAAAGAATTCTATTATAATGTTTTGGCTACATGTGCTATCAAGGATTATTTAGAAATTCTGGGATATGAAACTGATTGGAATAACAGCGACTTTAACAATCCTGTAATATCCACTTTTGCTGATGTAGTAGATTTAGAAGTTAAGAATCACGGAAAGTTAGAATGTCGTGCAGTTTTTTTTGATGGCGATATTGATGTTCCAGAGGATGTTTGGTCAAATCGTATTGGTTATGTATTTGCACATATAGATGAATCATTCCAAGAAGCAAAGATTCTTGGTTTTGTATCTTCAGTAGAAGAAACACAAGGAATTGTATCTTTGAATCAATTGCGTTCTTTAGAAGATTTTCCTGAATATCTGAGCCAAAAAGAACAATCTGAAATTGTCAGACAAACTCTTAGCGAATCAATCAAAGAAGGAGTCGTAATAATCAGACATTGGTTTAAAGAAACTAAAGAAAATATTGGACGAGAATGGCAAAATGCGGAAGAGTTGTTGATGAGACAACCACAAAATCTTAGTTATATGACTAGAAATAGTTCTGAAGCTATCAATAAAGCTAAATTGATTGACTTAAAAATGAATTTAGCTAGTCAAGCAGTAATGTTGCTGATGACTGTCACACCACAATCAGAACAAAAGCTAAAAATTCGCGCTCGTTTATGTCCAGTTTCTGGAGAAAAATATTTGCCATCAGGTCTGAAATTAGAGATACTTTCTCAATTAGAAGAAAGTCTAAAAGAAGTCAAATCTGAATTGAGAGATTATTTTATTCAGTTACCAGAATTTACTAGTGAATCAGGAGATAAATTTAAGCTGAGAATAACTCTTGGTGATGCTAACATAACTGAAGAATTTATCGTTTAATTTTTAGAGCTTGACGAACAATAATGAAGAAAATTATTTCTTTGCGGTTGGGACAAGGAAATTTTCAAAGCGGGTTTTCTCAGATTTTATTGAAGCTATATGCAGGAGAAGAATTACTGGAAGAAATAGATACTGGGAGCCTACCACCTAACGAAGAAATTGAAAAAACTTATCAGAAATGGCAGTGTCTATATGAGGCTTTTATTGGTACTGGAGGTGGTTTCTTGGATGGAGATTTTGACAGTGCAAGTATCGGTTTTAAACCGAGAATATTAGAATTTGCAGAAGATAATATAGAGCGAGGAAGTCAAGAAAGTGCAGCAGAATTAACTGCTTATATGATTGAAATAATTAATCAATGGCTGAACTCGCCAGAATTTCAATCAATAGATCAAGCTTTACGCACTAACATAAATACGAAAGATGAAGTTGTTTTAGTAATTCAAACTGATAATGATATATTAAGAAAATTACCTTGGCATGAATGGAATTTTTTTAAGAAGTACACAAAAGCAGAAGTTGTTTTAAGTGCGCCTAAATTTTCTTTAAAACTCAAACACAAGTCGTTAACTGCTGGAAAAGTCCGAATATTAGCAATTATTGGAGATTGTACGAATATCGATCCAGAAATAGATTTGAATACTTTAAGAAATAATCGAGAAATAGAGTTAGAAATTGTCTCTCAGCCTTCTCGTAAACAAATTTGCGATCGCCTCAGAGAAAAATCAGGTTGGGATATCTTATTTTATGCTGGACATAGTAAGTCTAATGCTCAGAAAGGATGGATTAGTATCAACGCGAAAACCAAGCTAGAAATATCCGAATTAAATTCAGCATTAGAAGTAGCGATAGAGAATGGGTTACAACTAGCCATATTCAATTCCTGTCAAGGTTTAGGATTAGTACCTCAACTTGAAGAGTTAGGAATTCCTCAGATTATTGTGATGCGGGAGCAAGTTCAAAATCAAGTAGCTCAAGAGTTTTTAGCAGAGTTTATTACTAGTTTTTCTAGTGGAAAATCTTTCTATTTAGCGATACGAGAAGCCAGAAGTAGACTTAAAGATATAGAAGATAAATATTACTGTGCAAGTTGGCTACCTGTAGTTTGTCAACATTGGTCTGTTAAACCACCTACTTGGGAAGAATTACGTGACCCTCCGTTAGCATCTACTTCAAATTTACTATTTCGTAAAGGAGGAGTAATTTTATCTGGTTTATTGGTAGCGATGGTAGTAATAGGACTGCGGTCTTTTGGTTTATTGCAATCCTTAGAATTTCAAGCTTTCGACTGGTTGATGAGAATGCGTCCCAATGAAGGGGTAGATTCTCGCTTGTTAATAGTTGAAGCTACAGAAAAGGATATCAACCGCTTGGGTTATCCCATATCTGATGGTAAATTAGCTGAAACTATCGAGCGTATAAAACAGTATAAACCTAGCATAATCGGTTTATTAATATTCCGCGATCGCCCTGTAGAACCAGGTCATCAAAAATTACTTAATCTTTTACAAAATGATGACCGTTTAATTGCTTTATGTAGCATAAAATTGACTGATGATAACCCAAATCAACCCGGTATTTCATCACATTCGAGAGTTCCTGAAAGTCGTTTAGGATTTAGCAATATAGAGTTAGACAATGGAGTTGTTCGTCGTCATCTATTATTCATCAATCCCGACTTGAATAATCCCTGTCCCACCAGCTTTTCCTTTAGCTTTCAATTAGCATCGAAATACTTAAATTCCAAAGGAATCAAGCCTGAAGAAATAGATAGCGATCGCATCAAAATTGGTGAGACGATAATTCAACGTTTACAATCAAATACTGGTGCATACAATCAACTAGATAATCGTGGGTTTCAACTTCTACTTAATTATCGAAATTCTGAAAAGATTGCTGCAACTGTTTCTTTTAATGATGTGCTGGAAAATAAGTTTAATCCAGAATTAATAAAGGAACGCATTGTCATCATTGGTGTAGTTGCTCCCATATCTAATCCCACAGATTACTTTTCTACTCCTTATAGTAAAGGTGTATTGCCTCAAATGTCTGGAGTTGATATTCAGGCGCAAATGACCAGTCAAATACTCAGCGTAGTTTTAGATAAACGACCTTTATTGTGGAGTTGGTCGGAAACAGGAGAAGGATTTTGGATTGTAATTTGGTCTTTAACAGGAAGTGGAATTGCCATCATTTTTCTAAAAAATATTAATTCTTTTTTACTATTTTTATATACTGTAATTTGTATCTCGATTCTGTCTCTAATTTGCTTTGTATTTTTACTTCAAGGCATATGGATACCATTAGTACCATCTGCAATCTCTTTATCTATCAGTAGCCTGAGTGGATGGCTTTTAATAAAACATTGGAGTCAAATACTTACTTTAAAGATTTTACAAAGTAGAAATAATACTTAAGATTAGTGATAAAGTTATACGTAAGTAACAAAAAAACGAGTCATAGTTGATATGTTAATTAACTAACACCATTCATTAAAGACTTATTTACAAGTGTAAATATTAGTTAAATATTAGACCCCTTGCAAAAGCCTCCTCTCCGTTCTCTTCTCTGCGCCTCTACGCCTCTGCGTGAGAAAAAAATTTATGCAATAAGTCTATTCAACAAAAATATAAAGTCATGATCAAAAAAATAGCTTATATTTACCTTTTAACTTTAACTTTATTATTAGGCGATCGCTATTTGATTCACCCAGTAGCTGGTCAAAATCTTCCCACCAAAGAACCGCTTGAATTTAAACCTCCTAACAATGGCGCACCGGGAGGAAATCGCTCTGGATCTTCTGCTGATACAGGTAGTCGTCCTATTTGTCCTACTGTAGAAAAAGATATCACTGCTTTAATACCGAAAACAAATTGGGCAAATACCCTTGCCGAACGTCCTATTTTTTGGTTTTACATCCCTTACGAACGGGGTCGTTTAAAGCTAATTCTTAAAGATGAACGCAAAAGTACTATAGTAGCTCACGTGAATTATGAAATTAATAAAGGTGGAGGTATCATGGGTTTCCCGATACCTGAAACTGCGCCTGCTTTAGAAGTAAATCGTGCTTATCGTTGGCAAGTTTCCTTTAGTTGCGAACCCAATATTGAACCTTCATTTACAGGAGTACAGGGAGTAGTAGAGCGAGTAGCTACAAACGAAGTTTTGAAAACTAAATTGACATCAACTACTACTATCCAAGGACGAATTAATTTATATGCTAGTCAAGGTTTATGGCATGAAACTATTACTGCATTAATTCAATCCCGTCGCTCTAAACCAACAGAACAAGAACTCAAACAAGATTGGTCAGATTTATTATCCAATCCCCATGTAGAATTAGCA
This sequence comes from Nostoc linckia z4, assembly GCF_002608075.1. Taxonomy (GTDB): domain Bacteria; phylum Cyanobacteriota; class Cyanobacteriia; order Cyanobacteriales; family Nostocaceae; genus Nostoc; species Nostoc linckia. The sequence goes on along the minus strand of NZ_LAHA01000029.1, from coordinate 53,776 downwards.
GAATTCATTTCCGAGCCTTTAGTTGAATGTTGTAATCCTATTCCTGAATAATTGACATAAAAACATGAAAAAACAATATAAAAATGCTAAATTGTTCTTGACATTTTTGGCATCATTTAGTGTGATTTTTACCTCTAGCTTGAGTTTGTTATCTTTTCAATTACCTGTGGCGATCGCTCAAAATAATACTAAAGCAGAAGCCGATAGATTAAGGCAGCAAGGAGAACAGCAATTAGCAGCAGGACAATATGTAATAGGTACAAATACTCTCGAACAGGCAATGAGAATTTATCAGCAAATTGGAGATAAAAAAATTGCCAATGAGGTTAGAGATAGACTTATTCGTATTTACGGTTTACGAGGAGTATATGATAAATATGAGCAGTTAACTGCTGAGAAAGCTGAAGAAAATCTTGAAGAAGGAGAACAAAAACCTAAATATGAATTTCAATTAAGTCCCCAAGTCAGAAAATTAATTTCTCAAGGCTTAACTCGGCAAAACCAACAAGATTCTGTTAGAGCAAAAGAATATTTTCAGCAAGCATTATCTCAAGCTAAAACGAATGGGAGAGAACAAGACAAAGTTACAGCTTTCGCAACACTAGGAGCATTTTACCTCTACGAAGAAGATTACGTTAATGCTCTAGCTAATTTACAGCCAGCTGAGCGATTATCAGCAGCTAGATATAGAGCTAGAAAACCAGGCGATTCTGATTATGACCAAGAAATATTAAGAAATCGCATTCCTATTTTATTACTAATAGCTGAAACTTATTTACAGAAACAACAGCCTAATCAAGCATTACCGTATATTAAAGAAGTTGATGCAATAACACCCACACCAGACAATTGGAACGACATCTCACTTCGCTATCTTTTCAATTTCATAGATTTTAGAGATCCTTCGCTTTACTTCAGTCGAGTATACTATAGTTTAGGAAATTACAATGAAGCTCTAACTTATGCTCAAAAAGCTATAGAAAGAGGTAAAATTTTTCAAAATTATTATGAGATACATGGCAATGGCAATAGCGACATACCCAGGATTGAGCATGAAGGTGACTTAGGTAATGGACACGCCCATGTTTTAGCTGGAATTGCTTTAGAAAAATTGGGACAGCTAGAACAGGCAGAGCAAGAATTACGAAAAGCTACTCAATTATTTGAATATTTTAGGAAAAAATCTAGATTCCAAGGATATACTCGACACATTTTTAAACTATTTAACAATCAAGTTCGTGCTACTTCTTTCTTAGAACGAGTTCTCTTAGCTCAAAACAAACCAGAAGAAGCTTTAGCTGCTTCCGAATGGGGACGTGCGCGATTATCTGTAGAAGCTGCAACTGCACCTAGCAATCTGACTTTAAAAGAAAAAGTGGATGCTTTAGTAGATATTGTCTACACTCCTGAAATTATTTGTAAGCAAATTTCTCAAGATATTCAATATTCTCTAGATTCATATCGGAGAGTAGGAGTTGACCGTATATATAATAGCGAGGGGAAAGCATTCTTGTTGTCAGATTTAGCAAAATTTGATTGTAATAAAGAATCAGAAGAAAAAATCCGGGAATTAAAAGAAAGCTGGTTAAAAAGTGCAGCACAAAATCCAGCAAACCTAGATGAACTAGTAACTCTTGCTAGTAAAGCTCCATCAAATATTCAACCTCCAATTATAGAACAACTAAAACAAATTGCACATTTTCATCAGGCAATAATTGTACAATACTCAATTATTTCTGAAACTACATTTTTCCATCCAGCCATTCTTCCTTACGATCATCATAATGCCCATTGGAATGCATTTCCTGGAGAAGAACAAAAATTAGTGATTTGGGTAATCAAACCCACAGGAGAAATCAAATCCCGCGAAATCGATTTGAAAAAACAAAAGATTCCTCTCAAAAACTTAGTAACTAATACCCGTCAAACTATGGGTTTAGATCGCAGCATTGGAGTATTCCTCAAACCAGATGCAGAATTACCGGATGGTTCTACTCGCAATGCTTCTGAAGTTCAAGCCAAAGAAAAACTTAAACAACTCCATGAATTACTCATAGAACCCATTGCTGATTTACTACCAAGCAACCCAGAAGCCAAAGTAGTTTTTGTTCCTCACAAAGAACTATTTCTTGTTCCTTTTGCAGCTTTAATCGACTCGAAAGATAAATATCTCATCGAACAACATACCATCATCACCGCACCTTCAATTCAAGCCCTAGATGTAACCCGACAAAAACGACAAAAACAAACTGGAAAGAGCAAACTTGCAGTAGTAGTAGGCAATCCCACAATGCCTACAATTAAGCTACCTAATAACCAATCTCCTACACAACTAAATAATTTACCTGGTGCAGAACGAGAAGGAAAAGCAGTTGCTCAACTGCTGAATGCTGAGTTTTTGACAGGAAATCAAGCAACTAAAGCCGAGGTGTTAAAACAATTACCCAATGCACGCTATATTCATTTAGCAACTCATGGACTATTAGAAGATTTTGCGAGTTTTGGTATCCCAGGAGCAGTTGCTCTAGCACCTTCTAATCAAGATAATGGCTTATTAACTTCTAGTGAAATTCAAGAGTTGAATTTACAAGCCGAATTAGCAGTTCTCAGTGCTTGCGATACAGGCGGAGGCGATATTACCGGAGATGGAGTTGTCGGTTTATCTAGAGCCTTAATCGTTGCTGGAGTTCCTAGTATTGTGGTTTCTTTATGGTCTGTTCCTGATGCTCCAACAGCCGAATTAATGGGGGAATTTTACCGTAATTTCCAAGAGCGTAAATTAGATAAAGCTCAAGCGTTGCGTCAGGCGATGTTGGAGACAATGAAAACTCATCCCAACCCTGTTGATTGGGCTGGTTTTACTTTAATTGGACAATCAAAATAGACTGGTAATTCATCGCATCAATTTTGATGAGTTTGTAGTAAGCACTGAAGTGCTTACTACAAACTTAATAAATTATTTTTTAAACTACGAATTAATTATTAGTTAACTATGTCTCGTTTTAAACGCCGCCAATTTCTGCAATTCGCTACTTCTGCTTTAACAACTTTGGGATTAAGTCAGTTAGATATCAAAAATCAAAGTTTACGCTATGCTCAAGCTGTTGCTTCTTCTAGTCCTCGCAAATTAGCGTTATTAGTAGGAATCAACAATTATCAAAATGTTGATAATCTCAAAGGTGCAATTACTGATACTTATTTGCAAAGAGAACTATTAATGCATCGTTTTGGCTTTAATCCTCAAGATATATTAGTAGTTAGCGATGAAAGTGAAATTAAGCCGACTCGCCAAGGAATTTTACAAGCCTTTGAAGAACATCTAATTCAACAGGCAAAACCAGGTGACATTGTAGTTTATCACTTTTCAGGACACGGTTCTCAAGTATTTGACCAAGAGAGTGGTTTAGAAGACAAACTTAATAGTACTTTTGTACCTAGCGATCGCACTACTTCTCTAGTAGATAATCAAAAACAAGTTTCTGATATTACAGGTAAGACTCTTTTCTTATTAATGTCAAAAATAAACACTGAAAATATCACCGTTGTTTTAGATAGTTGTTATTCAGGAGGAGGGAAACGGGGGAATCTAACTATTAGGTCAATTGAAGGCGGAAAAGGATACATTTCTAGCGACATCGAACGAGAATATCAACAAAAATTGCTGTCTGATTTAGGTATATCTCCCCAAGAACTAGAACAACGCCGAAAACAGGGTATTGCTAAAGGAGTAGTAATTGCTTCAGCCAGAAAAAACCAAGTTGCTTCCGAAGCATATTTAGATAATTTTGTTACAGGAGCATTTACTTATTTGATGACTCAATACCTGTGGCAAGAAAATAGTAACACTCCAGTTGAGAATGTCATTACTAATATTTCTCGCAGCATCAACAGTACTTTTACCTCTAATCAGATACCAGAAATTGAAGCCAAAAATAATAGTACTAACGAAACAAAACCCACGTATTTTATTTCTAGACCAATTCCCACTGCGGAAGCAGTAATTACTCAAGTTCAGGGGAATAATGTTAATCTTTGGTTAGGAGGAATAGCACCTCAAGCACTTGCAGCTTTCAACCAAAATCCCATCTTTGAGCTAGTAGACAACCAAGGAGTTAAACGAGGCAGAATACAATTACAATCTCGCAAGGGTTTGACGGGTGAAGGCAAAATTTTAGAACTGCAAAAACCAGAATTGTTAAAACCGGGAGCGTTATTACAAGAAGGAGTTAGAGTGATTCCCTCTGATTATAAATTGCGAATTGGATTAGACGATTCTTTAGGTAAAGATATCGCTATAGCAAGAAATGAAATTGCTAAAATTGAGCGAGTCCAGCCAGTTGCTTTACAAACAGGGGAAGTTCATTATATTTTTGGTCGGCTAACAGAAGTACAACAAACAGAATTAAGAAACAAACAAGCTACCTATATTCCTCCTCTCCATAGTTTTGGTTTATATACAGAAGGAATCGATTTAATTCCTGGTTCTTTTAGTGATGCGAAAGAAACCATAGATAATGCCTTAACTCGACTCAAACCTAAATTTCGTTCTCTTTTGGCAGCGAGAATCATCAAATTAACTTTAAATGCCAACTCATCACGTCTCAATGTATTGGCTTCCTTAAATATTTTACGTCCAAAAGAATTAGATATAACCGTTGTTGCTCAAACCTATACTTCTCGTTCAGTCAGTAAAGTCGATCAAAATTCATTCATACCCCCCACAAATACTAATATTAATTATCAAAATGGCATTCCTCAAATTCCTTTAAAAACACAAATTCAATTTGAAGTTAAAAATAAAGAAAATAGCGACCTCTACATTACAGTATTAGTGATTAACCCCGAAGGCAAGATTGATGTTATCTTTCCTAATATTTGGTCGTCTGCCGAGGATGCCACCTTAGTTAAAGCCGGAGAAATTCTGGCAATACCCAAGGCACAGGATAATTGGGTATTAGGAGTTATTGAACCTCTGGGATTCACAGAAATATTAGTCGTTGCTAGTAAATCACCTTTAAGAAAGAGTTTGCAGAGTTTACAAACTATTGCTCAAACACAAGGAAGAGGAGATGTACCTGTCTCCATAGGAGATAATTCCACCAATATTATCGACCTCTTATTAGAAGATATTGATAGTAGCACACTTCCAGAAAACCGTAGTAGAAATAATTCTAATCTTTCTGAAATTACTTCTAGAGAAAAAGCTCTTTTGAGCGATGCTCGTCAATTAGCAGCCATGTCCATTACCTATCAAGCTGTGAAATAACCATACATCTAGTACTAGTCTTCAGATCCCCGATTTTTCAAAGAAGTCGGGGATCTTTTTGGAATGCTGGTGTACACATATCCGGAAGAGTTGTGCTTCATAGATAATTTTTTTGGCGAAAAACTACAAAACAATTTTGGTGGTTTGCGTAATTTTTTAGATTTAGATGCGAAATATTAATAAATCAGCCAACCAATATATTTTGCTGTATTTGCAGTTCAAGGAGCTAAACCATGAAGCAAATGATAACTGTTGCTGGAGGGGTATTCTTTTCTGTTGGAATCATGTTTCTACTTTTGGGAGGTTGGAGTTTTTGGGAAAAAATTAAATTTGAAAATGAATTAGGAAATCGAGGTCAGTTTAATACAACAATTAGTAAATTGTCGGGCTGGGAAGAGTTCAATAAACAAGAATTAGAACGTAAGCAAAATTTAGTATTTACCTTTCTTGTGATTGCTGGAATATCTGGTTCTTTGGGCGTTGGTCTTGCTATTGCCGGAAAAAATCAGCCTACACAATAAGAAGTAATACCGTTTTTTTCAATGCAAAGGTGAGGCACAGGTTTTTCCCATAATAATTAGGCGCATCTTCATAGAAAATTGCTGCAAATTTAATTGCAGCAAACTCTTTAAATGACTGCACAGCAAATCTTATGAAAACCTTGATTTTACTTTCCGGGCTTTCACAAATTGATGATATCAGAGTTGCAAGAGGAAATAGCAAAATGAAAAAATTACTCGCAGGAATCTCAGCATTAAGTTTATCGATTACTTCTCCAGGTATTGCCAATGCACAGGAGTTTACTAATTTTGAGCATCAAGATAATAAATATTACTATGAAACACTAAAGTCTCAAGGTCTTGCTTACTATAGATATAAAGTTCCTGCTTATACTTTTGGAATTTTTACACTCAAAAATCACAGTCGCAGTTCAAATTTCGATATTTACGTACATGACTATTCTGGAGACTGGAAGCTATTGGCTAAAGGAAAGAACCAGGGGACGGAAACAGAGTTAGTTGTCACGCCAATGTTTTCGGAAGATAAATATGCGTATATCACGATAGTTAATGATGGTTCACAACCATCTGAATATCATTTGTATGCAAATTATGTCAGTCCTGCTAATAGGTTTGCTATTGCATTGGCTGAAACTTCTTTAATATGTAGTCTCGAACAAGAAAATATTCCCAATGAAACATCTTCTAGAGTAGTTACAGGGCTTTCTTCAATACTTCAAGGCAATGATTTGGCGGGTGTAACTCAAGACCTTTTAATTAATGAATTCACTAACGCAATGAGGAATCAATTTGGTTATGGATGTACGGGTGATTTTGTAGTCAATTGGGGAGTTTCGATGTTCAGAGGTGTTTACAGAAACTATTAGTAGTAGCGTATCAAAGCTAAAATAGTGCATTAACAAACTCTTGTGGGATGGGCTTCTCGCCCGTCCGGTGCGGACAAGATGTCCACACCACAAGAAAATTTATTACAACATTTAAAGCTTGACACAATACTATTGGACTGACACAGCTAAAATAGTGCATTAGTAAACTCTTGTGGGGTGGGCATCCTGCCCGCCCGGACGGGTGAGGACACCCATCCCACAATAAAATCTATTACAACATTTTAGCCTTGACACAATACTACGTATCTAGGATTTCGAGCTACCAGTACTAGTATCCAGGCCGCACATTACAATTAGGATCGTAGTATGAAGAGTTGAGACACCAGAAATTAGGCTCTTCGTTTTGTTTAGAGCCACCATCGCCACTCATTAAGGCTCTGAGGAAGAAGTCTGCCATAAACAAACTTGCTTCTGCTTGCTTTTGTCTAAGTGCCTGCTGTTCTTGGAGATAAGCTTGTTTTTGTTCTGGAGATAGACTCTCAAAATACTGTCTTCTTCTTTCAGCTTCCTGAATTTGCTTTTCTGTAGCTGCTTTGCGAGCTGCATCGAGTTCTGCTTGTCGTCTTTTCCTTTCTTCTTCACGTGCTTGACGTTCTTTTATTGCTTGCTCCTGCTGTTTTCGTTGCAGTTCACGCTGCTCGATATTATGCCGTGTTTGATCTATTCCCTCAATAGTATCTTTTATCGTTCGGATATCATCAAAAAAACCAGCAACTAAGATGTTATTTGGGTTTTGATGATAGTCTAATTTTTGAGTTGATAAATCTGCATTCGCTTCTTTAGATGCAGCCATGACAGGATTTATATTTGCTAGGACAATTACCACAAGTGCGATTTGGGAAAATTTTTGATTCATAGCTCGAAATGGAATGAATGAAGATTGTGATGCAGTATTCAGTATGAGGCTGGGTAAGGTCGCACTGAAGAATGGTTTTGCTTTTTTCACGGTAATTAACTACTCTAGTTTGTTAATTTATCAATATTTCTCCTGAAAATTCGTGAATTTACGCAAATTTTTCAAAAAGTTTAGTGTGGAATTATTGGCGCGATCGCTTTCTTCAACAAAAAATTCGGTAGTTTGCGTAATTTATGAGATTTGACTGCGAAATACCTACTAGAGTTATCAAGTTTACCCACATTCAAGACACATGGAAATTATTACAGGTAGCGGCAACGACACTGTTATCAGACCAGTTTTTGTCAACGGTTCAGTATTTCGCAGCAACGACACCATTTTAACTGGTGCTGGTAACGACACCATTAACCCTGGACTAGGTAAGTATGAGTATGTTGATGGTGGTGAAGGCTTTGACCACCTGATTTTAGATTACTCCGTTGCTGATACAGGCGGCGGTATGGATTTTTATAGCAACTACGCCAGTTCAGGCACAGGCTCTGCTTATCGATCCAGCGGTGTTCCAAACACCCTATCATTAGATGATCTCCAATTCACAAATATCGAGAAGTTCACTGTCACAGGTACTAGCAAAAATGACACCATCACAACTTATTTTGGAAACAACGTCATTAAAGCTGGTGCTGGCAATGATAATGTAACTGCTGTTGCTGGCACTTTGGATGGTGGTTCAGGCTTAGACTACCTTACCCTTGACCTCTCCACACAAACATCTAACCTAAATCTTTCTAATCTCGGAAATATTAATGTTTCTGGTATTGTCACTGCCATCAATTTTGAGGGATTTTCGATCGCTACAGGCAGTGGCAACGACATTGTTACTCACACTGGAATTGTTAACGGTGCTGTTCTGCGGACTAATGACTTAATTCAAACTGGTGCTGGCAACGACACCATTAACGCCGGACTGGGTGGTGGAAGTATTAACGATGGTGATACCGTCTATGGTGGTGATGGTATTGACCGTCTGATTGTGGACTATTCCGTTGGCGATACGGGCACTGGTATGCGTTTTGTTGGTAGTAGCACTTATGGCTATGCCATACGAGAAGTCAGCAATACAGACAGCACCCGCTTGGATTTCATTGGTTTCCATAATATTGAACAGTTTACGGTCATAGGTACTAGCAAAGATGACACCATCAATACTGTTGCTGGAAACGACTCCATCAATGGTGGCGCTGGAAACGACATTATCAATACTGTTGGTGGAAACGATACTATCAACGGTGGTACCGGAAACGACGCCATTGATGGGGGTGCTGGCAACGATCGCATGACTGGCGGCACTGGTAACGATACTTACATTGTTGATAGTACCGGAGATATTGTCACCGAAACCTCTACACTCAGTACCGAAATTGACACGGTTAAAGCCTCCATTACTTACATCCTGGGAGCAAACCTAGAAAACTTGACTCTGAGAGGGTTTGCAGCAATTAATGGGACTGGCAATAGCCTAAACAATAAGCTGACTGGCAACCGGGGTGACAATATTTTGAATGCCGGCGCGGGCAATGACACCCTTGATGGCGACACAGGTAATGATACCCTGGATGGCGGCGCTGGTAATGACACCCTGATTGCCAGTATAGGGAATGATGTAATGAGGGGCGGCGCTGGCAACGACACTTACATCGTGGGTGGTTTAAATGATGACATAATTATCGAGAATGCAGGCGAAGGAATCGATACCGTTCAAGCCCCCTATACTTCCGCCCAGGGATACACCTTGGGTGCTAATTTAGAAAACCTGATTTTGCTAGAAGGAGGAACTGATGGGACTGGCAACTCTCTCGACAACATTCTGACGGGCAACACCAGAAATAATACTCTCAACGGAGGAGGCGGCAAGGATACCCTAATTGGGGGAAGTGGTAATGATATCTTGATTGGGGGGGCTGGTGATGACATCCTAACTGGTGGTAGTGGCAGCGATTTCTTCCTTTACAACACCAATGCTGCTTTTAGCAGTACAGCGATCGGCAGCGATCGCATTACAGATTTCGTCAAAGGAAGCGATAAAATCATCCTAGATAAAACCACATTCACAGCCTTACAAAGCTCAGCTGGTAATGGATTTAGCCTGAATAATGAATTTGCGATCGTTACTAGCGACGCCGCAGCGGCCATCAGTGCAGCCAAAATTGTTTACAACCAAAGTAGCGGATCTCTCTTCTACAATCAAAATGGAGTTGCGGCTGGCTTGGGAACCGGATCGCTGTTTGCCAATTTCACCGGCAACCCATCACTAACTGCATCAGACTTTGTAATTCAAACTTGATGAGGATTGAGAAATTTTCTCTATTCAAAGGGAACAGGGAATAGGGAACAGGCAACAGTGAACCCATCCTTAAAAGAATGGGATTGAAATAAGGACGCCTTGTTTTTTGGGCTACGCCTCTCAAAACAAATATGCAGTTTAAAGTGGGCAATGACCCCCAACTAAAGTTATTTATTTTACTGTTCCCTATTCCCTGTTCCCCGTTCCCTATCCTGAAGGGATTGGTAACCAGCCCCATAGCGATCGCTTAGTTCAACGTTTAATTCCTTTAAAACGTTCTTGTGCTGCCTTAAAAGCTTCTTGCATCACCGACTGAATTCTCTGGGGATCTGGTTTTTTACCTCCCATTAAATCCCCAAAGTAAACGCAGGCTGCTTCTCCTAATGCCCAGGTGTAGGCGGCTGCCCAAGATGCGGCGATCGCACTACCGAAAAGTGGTATAAATTTCACTAATTCCCGTCCGATGGCTTGTGCGAGGAAACCACCGGCGATGGCACTCACAACGCCTCCGGCTTGGGATGGCGTCAGTGTTTGTCCGTATAATTTTCCTAAAAGCCCCACCATCGAAACTTGTAAGGCAGTTAACACTGGCATTGTGGCAAATGGTAATGGCACAGCTGCTAGGGTTGCAGACATAATTGCAAAAGGCAAAATGTAACGCCGTGCTGTATCGCGATAGAGGTTGCCAATTTGGTTACCAGCTTCTTCCCGATTCAACAACTGATGAATTGCTTGGGCTTCTGCTTGGGGGAGTAGTTCTGCCAGAGTATCTCTCAGGGCTTCTAATCCATAAAACACGGGATTATAGCCATCTTCCTCTAAAGTAAAGTCAATGAGTACACAGCGATCGTACAATCCAGCAAAAGTTTCTTGTATGAGAGTAAATGCGCGATTGACTTCCTCAAAGTCTGGAGGATAAGCAGGATGATCGACCGTATCAGGGGGATAAACTTCGTGTAAGCACGTAACGGCTAACAAACAGGGAATATCTGGATACTGCTGGCGTAGCTGTTGAGCAATTTGTCGTAGGCTATCAGTTGCAAAATCATTGATTTTAACAGTCAAGATTAGGATTCTGGCGGAACGAGTCTCTTGTTCCAAATCGCCAAGTAACTCTTGAATGATTGTTTGAGTATCCTGATTTACATCCCCCAAGCCCACAGTATCAGTAAAAATCAGTAACGGTAGGTCATTAGAAGGATAGGCATAGCGCTGGGTGTGTTGGGTGTGAGGGCGAAATCCTTGACCGACAATTTCCGCAGAAACTCCCGTCAGTCCACGCACAATTGAGCTTTTTCCGGCTTGGGGTTTACCAACTAACAGAGCTTGTGTAGTTGGTAGTTCGGCTCGAACTTTCTCTAAAATTTCTGCAACTTGAGCCTCACTGACACTAAACCATTGAATAACTGTTTGTGCTACTTGTTCTACGGGTAAGAATTGTGTCAAATTTGTTGTTGCTTTGTTCCAGACACCAGCAACGCGATTTTTCCAGGAACCACCGAGGGATTTGTTGTTTACACTATCGGTGAGTTCACTGAATTGCTGAGAGTTAGGATCGTGTTGCTCAGTCATTCCCATGAAAACGGTAGATACAATTAAATCCTGTTGATATCTATCCTAACGTTAAATTGAAGTCGTTAACTGTTGACTCTTGACGGTTCACAGTCAACAGTCAACAGTCAACAGCCAGCACTGATATTGTTTACTACTCAATTCCAATCAAATTCCCAGATTAATTTAGAACTTTGTTTTTTTCGATGAAATTGGCTTGAGTTTTCGGATAGTATGTTTGTTTTAAAATTGGCATTTCTTGCCAACATGTCCGACAAAAAAAGTAAATTTCATGATGCCGGATATGGCGTAAAAGCTGATGAGAACAGCAAGGACAGTTATTCATTGTTTTTTAAATTTATCAAAAGATTTTTTAAAAAAGTTAGATAATTAATCAATGAGTCATCTAACTATTTAGATAATTATGGTTTTGCTGAATAATATCTTCTGTAAAAACACTTAAAATCACGAGAAGATTTTTCCCAAACCCAAATTTCAAGTGGATTTACTTAAGTAAATCTTACGTAGTTAATTTTTCGATCAAAAGTATTTAGTACTGAGATAAAAGAGAAATTTCAGCTGTCATTTATGGACAGTGTTTCAAAAGGTTACTTAGCACCAACTTCCATCATTAAACCAAGGATCGCCTTAACTAATTCATCTGGATCGATTGGTTTGGCAATATGCATCTGAAATCCTGCTTGTAGTGCTTGCTGTTGGTTGATTTCCCCTGCATAAGCCGTAAGAGCGATCGCTGGTACATGTCCTCCTTGTTGAGGCGATCGCTTTCTGACTTCACGCATCAGCATATAACCATCTGTCTTTGGCATTGCGATATCACTGATCAAAACATCTGGTATCGACTCAGACAGTGCTTGCAATGCTTCTTGTGCTGATGCAACCGCAGTAACTTCTACACCGTAATCTTGGAGAATAAAGGTTACTAAGTCGCGAATATCTGGTTCGTCATCCACCACCAAAATTTTAGTCTCACTGGGAAATGAAGTATCAGACTCAAAAATTAAAGATTCATCTTCTTCGTACCCGACCTGTTCATTTGTGACTAAAGCCGCTAAGTTGGCAGTGAAATTAGGATTGGATTTTTCTTTTGAACTTTCGGCTGGAAGTTTTTCCCCGTAAATAATATTAAAATTTAGCATCTCATACACATTTCATAACTAAACAATACCAACTTGAAAAGTTGGCATCCGCTAGTGTGATGAGTATCGATTTTTCAGCTAAAAAATACAATCTATCAAAAGGCACATAAATAACTTGATATTAAAAACTGTGAAACATTGCTAAAATCTTGGTTCTAGTCGCTGCTTATATGCATTGTTTCGCTATGGTAATTAAAAAATTTCACTCGCAAGATATATGGCAATTTTATTCAATTTATGCAATGGGCAAACCTCAGATTTGGATGAAAGCAACGGAAAACTTCATCCCACAACTATTTAATCACCTGATAAACTTCTTAAATCGCATGAAACCTGCACCAAAAAGCAATCCTACGAATTGACCCCAAAAAATAACACCAGATTGATTAACACCCAGAGGGGGAATATTTAAACTACCAATACCATAAAATAACTGTTGAACAAACCACCAGAATATGTATAAAAACGCTGGTAGTTCCAGGGGAATATATAAAATTATTAGTGGTAAAACAGAGTAGATTTTCCCTTGAGGGAACTTGATGATATACGCTCCTAAAACAGCTGCGATCGCCCCATTAGCACCAATCAATGGTACTTTCAAACTCGGTTCAGCTAAAATTTGTGCCACACTCGTGACAACGCCAGCCCCTAAATAAAATCCCAGATAACGCCTGTGTCCAAGGATATTCTCTACAGTTTTACCAAAAACCCATAAAAATAGCAGATTTCCCAAGATTTGGCTAAAACTTCCGTGCAAAAATATGTTAAAAATTAGCGAAAATAGGCGCCAAATCACAACTATCCAGGCCGCAAAATTCCAAAAAATAGCAGTTTGAATTGCCCCAGTAATCTGGTATGGAATCAAGCCCCAACTATTGACAAAATAGCCCAATTCATCGCCAAATTCTAGTTTCAGTTCCCATAAAAATACAGCAATATTAATGCCAATCAGCCAATAATTAACAATCGGCTTATTCCAACAACGCACATTATCACAAATAGGAATCATAAATTAGTCATTGGGTATGGGGTATGTTGACTGTTGATTGTTGACTGTTGACTGTTGATTGTTGACTCTTGACTCTTGACTAGAGACTGGAAAGTTATTATTCTCCCCATCTCCCCATCTCCCCATCTCCCCATCTCCCCATCTCCCCATCTCCCTTGTCTCCCTTGTCTCCCTTGTCTCCCCATCTCCCCCCTCTCCCTCATCCCCCTCATCCCCTTAACCTGTGGCAGAATCAAAATCAGATCGCATGGCACTTATACTAGGCAAACGAGATGTTGGGAAACACACTTGTTGGAAGATACCAAATTATTAGCAACTTGGGAGGTGGGGGTTTTGGTGAAACTTTTGTTGCTTATGATACTCAATTACCTGGTTCGCCTCAATGTGTGGTTAAGAAACTCAAGCCTCAAGCAGATGACCCAGTAACTTTGGAAACAGCGAGGCGTTTATTTGATACAGAAGCTCAAGTTCTGTACAAATTAGGTACTCACGATCGCATTCCCCAACTTTTAGCTTATTTTGAAGAAAATGCCCAATTTTATCTGGTACAGGAATTAATTGAAGGCCGCGACCTCAGTCAAGAAATAATACCAGGAAAAACCTGGAGTCAAGAGGAGGTGATTTCACTTCTAGAAGAAATTTTGACCATTTTAGAATTTGTCCATCAACAGAACGTAATTCACCGCGATGTGAATCCGCGAAATATTCTCAGACGGGTTGCTGATGGCAAGCTCATCTTAATTGATTTTGGTGCAGTGAAACAAATTGCTACCCAAATTATTGCTTCCCAAGATTCAACTAAATGTACTGTTGCTATTGGAACGCCTGGATATATTCCTAGCGAACAAGCTCACGGTACGCCAAAATTAAGCAGTGATATCTATGCCACAGGGATAATTGCTATTCAAGCCCTGACTGGATTATCTCCTGAAGAAATAGTCAAAGATCCCGATACTAATGAAATTGTCTGGCAGGATAAAACCACGGTAACGCCAGAATTTGCTCAATTTTTGGATAAAATGGTGCGCTATGATTTTCGACAGCGCTATTCTTCAGCAACAATAGCATTAAAAGCACTAAAAGAATTGTCACAACCACCGGCTGAAACAATAGCATTGACCCCGATTTTGCCAGCAAATAAGATAATAAAACCTCAACCGAAAAAAGGTTTATTTTCTAAATTGCTATTAGCAATATTTTTGTTGAGTGTGACTGGAGTTGCATCAGTATTTATCTTGAATCATGTTAATTCTAAAAATGCCATAGAATTATCTAAACAAGGAAATACGCTTTTTGATTTGCAACGTTATCAAGAAGCATTAGCAGTATATGGAAAAGCAGTTAATATTAGACCAGATTACGCCCAAGCATGGAATGGTCAAGGCAAAACGCTATCGCAATTAAAAAAATATCAAGATGCCTTAGCAGCCTATGACAAAGCAATTCAAATCAAGCCAGATTACTTAGAAGCTTGGGTTGGAAGAGGTTTAGTGTTGGAAAATTTACAGCGATATCAAGAAGCGATCGCTTCTTTTAACAAAGCCTTAGAACTAAATAATCAAAATACCCAAGTCTGGAATGCCAAAGGAGACGTTTTAAGTAATTTAAAACAATATGACCAGGCAATTGAATCCTATGAAAAAGCCCTGGAATTGAAATCAGATGATTTTGAAGCATGGTACAAAAAAGGCTTAGCCTTGCAAAATCTCAAACGATATAGTGAAGCGATCGCCGCTTATGAAAAAGTCGTTGAGTTTAAACCAGATTACGTTTCAGCTTGGTACAATTGGGGAAATGCTTTAGTCAATTTACAACGCTACCGAGATGCGTTTACAGCATATGACAAAGCAGTACAATACAAGCCAAATTTTTATCAAGCTTGGTTATCTAGAGGTAATATCCTCATGAATTTACAACGTTATCCCGAAGCAATTGAATCTTTTAACCAAGTCATTAAATATAACCCCAGCAATTATCAAGCATGGTACAATATAGGCTGGTCAATGCATCAAAGCCAACGTTATGACGCCGCAATAGAATCATATAATAAAGCAGCAAATTTTAAGAAAAACGATTATCAACTTTGGTATAATCTGGGAAATTCACAATATAGTTTACAAAAATACGAAGACGCCATTGTCTCTTACGATCGCGCAGTTCGCTATAAACCAGACCATTATCAAAGCTGGTATAGCAAAGGCAATGCTTTATTAAATCTACAACGCTATCAAGATGCCATTCTTGCGTACAACCGAGCCATAAAATATAAACCTGATTACCAACAAGCAATCAACGCCCGCGACCAAGCCCAAATCCAGCTGCAAAGCGAAAAATCAAAGCCTTTAATTGTGCCAATTATCCCAGTTCCAAATCCCACCAATTCACCACCAACTAGACCGTAGACTTCTTGTAGAAGTCGGGAAAAGGGTAAGGGGAAAGGGGGAAAGGTTTGGTATTTTCCCTTTACCCGGTTGGTGAGCTTGTCGAACCATTAACCCCTTCGGGGTTCGCCAGTCGCTCATGGGAGAAACCCCCAAGACCGCGCTGGCTCACCTTTTCCCTTTTCCCAAAAGAGTCCAAAAAGCACTTTTGTAAGAGGTCTAATTTATATGTGCGATGGTAACACCACTCCCGCCATCTGCTTGTTCTGCGGCTTCGTAGCTGTTAACTCTGGGATGCTGGTGCAAAAAGGCGTGGACGCCTTGTCGCAATTTACCAGTTCCATGTCCGTGAATAATCCATATCGGGCCTGTGGCTTCTGAGATGGCTTTATCAAGAATAAATTCGGCATCAGCTACGCGCTTACCACGCAAATCAACGGTGTTTCGCGAGGTACGAATTGCTGGGACGTTTTGCGGTGGTGGTGTAACTGTGGCTGGGGCTGGTTTGGGTTTGACGATTGGTTCAGCTTTTTGCCCATCTAAAGATTCCACATCTTCCAGCTTCACAGTCATTTTCATCAGCCCAAAGCGGACGCTTAACTCGCCATCTGCGTCAGGTGCGGTTAACACTTCTGCTGTTTGTCCCAACTTGGGAACGCGGATGCGATCGCCTACTTTCGGCATAAACCCAGGTTTTGGTTTTGCTGGGGTTGCTGGCTGATATTGCTGGGCAATTTGATTCAAGGCGTTGGTTGCTTGCTGGGCGTCTTGGGCTGTGGGTGTACCTTGTTGCAGGCGGCGAATCACTTGGGCAATTTCATGTTTTGCTTGGGCGATGGCTTGTTGCACTGCTACTTCCTGTGAAGCCCGCAAAGCGCCCTCCCTTTCTTCCAAAGCCGCAGCTTTAGCAGAAACTTGTTTATATAAACGTTCCGCTTCCTGCAATAAATTTTGAGCCTCCGCAGCTTTAGTTTCCTGGCGACGGCGTTGGGCTTCCAAGCCAGCAATTACTTGATTAACTTCATCTGTTGCTTCTCCCACTTGGGTTTTCGCTTGTTCTACCACTTCTGGTTTTAATCCCAAGCGCAGGGCAATTGTTAAGGCATTAGAACGCCCAGGTATGCCCCACAACAAACGGTAAGTAGGCGAGAGAGTACTTTCGTCAAATTCTACAGAGGCATTTTCAAAGCGCTCATCTTCATATTTCAGGGCTTTGAGTTCGCCGAAGTGAGTGGTAGCGATGGTTAGCTGGCCGTGGTTGGCGAGATATTGCAACAAAGCGATCGCCAAGGCACTACCCTCTACTGGATCGGTTCCTGCACCAACTTCATCGAGTAAAACTAGGGAAGAAGACGCGGGGACGCTCTTACGTGGGGACGCGGTGATGTTATCATTCTCTGCGTCTTTGTGTCTTTCTGTCTCCGTGTCTTCTCCCAAAGCTTCTAAAATCCGACTAATCCGCCGGATGTGCCCGGAGAATGTAGATAAACTTTGTTGTAAAGATTGTTCGTCACCAATATCTGCCAGCACTTTTTCAAACCAAGGAATTTCCACTGGTTCGCGGGCGGGGACAAATAAACCCACTTTAGCCATCAATGCTGCTAACCCCAGAGTTTTTAAGGTGACAGTTTTACCGCCTGTATTTGGCCCGGTAATTGTCACTACCCGAATGTGAGGACTAATAAGTAAATCCACGGGAATTACTGGCTGTCCTTGTTCGTGGTGTTGCTGCCACACCAAAAGGGGATGCCGCAAGTTCCGCAAAGTAATCATTTCATTGTCTTGCGGCTGGATGAATCGCGGCGGGTTGGCTCCTAACCAGTAACTATATCGAGATCTAGCGGTTGCTAAATCCAAAGTGGTGACAATTGCTAGCAACCTTTCCAAATCCGGTTTAACTGCGGCTACTTGTTCTGTCAAAGTCCGGCGAATTGCTTCTTCTTCCGCTTGCTCTCTTCTGATAATTTGCCGCAGTTGGTTGCCCAGAGGTACGATGGAATTCGGTTCGATGTAGAGTGTCGCACCACTGGTGGAGGTGTCGTGAACGATACCGGGGATAGCGTCTTTTTGGGGTGCTTTGACGGGGATTACATAGCGATCGCCCCGTTGGGTAATAATCTGTTCTTGGACTGCTCCAGATTTAGCTTGTATTATATTTTGTAGCTTTTGGGTAATTTGCGTGCGTACTCGCCGCAGATCTGTGCGAATGTCGCCGAGTTTTTGACTGGCGCGATCGGTTACCTGTCCGCGTTCATCAATACAACGGTGAATTTCCTGTTCTAGTTCTGGATAAGTCCGCAAATCGGCAACCAAATCAGCGAGTATTGGCAAATCTTCCTGATTGTCAATGACACGGCGTAAATTTCTAGCACCAGCTAGGGTAGTGGCGATCGCTAAAAGTTCATCTCCTGCCAAAATTCCGCTGCGTTCTGCCCGTTCTAGGGAATCACCAATATCTTGAATTCCCTCAAATGACAGCCCTGTAGTCAGGCGACTTTCCAGTTGATACACTTCTTTCGTTTGCTGTAACAACTGTTCGCTTTCTGCCCGAAAATCAGGTATTTTCAGATGACGCGCAGCTATAACCCCCAGTTTCGTTGCCGCAAAGGTGGAAAGGTGTTGGCACAGACGATGCCATTCTAATAATTCTAAGGTTTCAGATTGGATCAAGGTTTCAACGTCTAATCTGAAACTATCGTAACAATTCTAGCCCCTTGATGGGTAAACCTTAAAGGATAAAATACAGATGTTTACTGATGCTCAAGGACTTCTGAGGAAATACAGAGATAAATAGAGAACAATTAATCACATTATTGCTTACGTAAGTGAGTTTAACAATTCAAGCGGATTATTATATTTTTGCCTAATTTCCTCAGTATTGGAAGTTTCACTGATTACAATCTTAAATACTGGTACTAAGCTTAGTTTGAAGATTGACTTAAGTTATTTGAAGCTAAAATTCTATGGCAAGCTGGAAAATATTGCCTTTGCTGTTGGGTTTAGGTTTGGTGTTGGCTCCTCAAATTAGCGCGGCACAAACGGTGGAAGAGTTGGAGCAACAAGCCTCATCTGCTGAGGAAGTAAAAAATTATGAAGAAGCCGCTAATATTTGGCGGAGTTTGATTAAACGCGATTCTAAGAACACCTCTGCCTATGTCAAACTAGCAGATGTATTATCTTACCAAGGCAAGATTGCAGACACGATCGCAGCTTATCGCCAAGCTTTACAATTAGCTCCCGATGCTGAAGTTTACCTAAAATTAGGAAATTTCTTGGCAGAAAAGGGACAAATCGCAGAAGCGATCGCGGCTTTACGGGAATCTATCAAATTAGACGGGAAAAATGATACTGCGTATACAAATTTAGGCAACCAGTTGATAGCAATCGGCAAGACAGAGGAAGCGCTAGCCGCTTACCGCCAAGCAGTTAAACTCAAACCTGAAGCATATAATTACAATACTTTAGCTGAAGCCCTATTCAAAGCAGGCAAACGAGAAGAAGCAATCGCAGCTTATCGCCAAGTCTTAAAAGTTGATGAAAGTGGTTATTGGTCTCCTTACGCTTACAATAAGCTAGGTGAAATCCTTGAATATCCAGAAGCAGTAGCGATCTATCGTCAAGGGAGTAAAAATAACCCTGAAGATGAAGTTTATTATCAAAAGTTAGCTGAATTATCATTACAGCGTGGCTTTGTCGATGAAGCGATCGCAGCTTACCGCCAACTAATTAAAATCAAACCTGAACCTTCAACATATATAGACTTAGCTGATGTGCTGGCGATCCGAGAAAAATCCGAAGAAGCGATCGGTTTTTATCGCCAAGCCGCTGTCCAAGATGGTAGTGATTATTACTACAATAAACTTACTCAAGCACTAGTTGAACAAGAAAATTTAGATGAAGCCCTGGCAATTTGTCAAAAGGTAGTCAACATTGGAGAAGGCAGTTATGACACCTGCTCAAGTGTGAATATGCTACTTTACAAACAAAAAGGGTTTAGTGGCGTGATGAAATTTTATCAGCCCTTATCAAATGCCATCCCACGCCGCAAAATGGCTGAACTTTACATCAAGCTAGGCAAAGATATCGCCTATGATGAATCTGGCGATCGCTCAAAACAAGAAGCGACAAAGATTTTTCGGGAAGCATTAAAAATAGATCCAGAAAATGCTGAGGCTAAAGAAGCCCTCAAGGATTTAATTGCTTATTAGGTTGTGGGGACTGGGGACTGGGGAGATGGGGGAGTGTGGGGAGTGTGGGGAGAAAGAGAATTTATGCTCCCCTCTCTTCCCACGCCTCCCACACCTCCCCATGCCCCATACCCAATGCCCCATGCCCCATACCCAACATAATTGAGGGGCAATTTCCCCATGCTTGCTTTCACGAATAAAAAGCAGTCACAGGGCTATTGCCCCTAAATATTTTGAGCGTTTTTGGCGCTTAGTATTTTCCCAGAAAAAGTTGTGAATTATTTTTCATCAAGTTATCTGGACTTATGACTCCACACTCCACACTCCGCATCTATTACTCAGCGTTGATTATACCAATTTGAAAAATGATTGCCACAGTATGGATAGCCAAAAAGCCGATTTACTGACTATTTCACAATCCAAAATCTAAAATCCAAAATTCAAAATGGTATTACTCAGCAGTAGCGAGTTCAGTGCTACCGCGTGTACGACGCCGTGTGAGGCTGTTGTACAACATTACACCGATCGCTTTGATCAAATTGCCTTCCAATTCATTGAACATCTTCATGTTCATCCCAAAGGCGGCGTTAGCTTCATCAACAATGCGATCGCCTGTAGCATCATCCAAGGGTAATTCATCCAAATTCTGGCGATATTTGGCTTTGAATGCCTTTTCATCAGAAATATCTGCAAATTCATAGAAGGCAGTTCCTTGCCCATCAGACAAATTCATTGCCGTTACAGCAATATTTTTGAGAATTTGTCCCCCAGATAAGTCACCCAGGTAACGAGTATATGAATGAGCGATTAACAGTTCTGGTTCTGTTGCAGATATTTCCCGAATCCGCTTTACATAAGCTTCACCTGCGGGAGATAGTTGGATTTGCTCTCTCCAGTTTGCACCAAAGTAAAAACTCAGGTCTTGCTCTAGGGTATGCTTGCGGTTTAACTGGGGAAAATAAATTTTAGAAACAATTGGATGCTGGCGGTGCTTTTCCATCTCCTCTTCCATCGCTGAGTAGATGAAGTAGAAGTTAGCAACTAGTTTCCGGTAAGAGTTTTTCTCCACTACTCCTTTTAAAAAGCACTTGACAAAACCAACATTTTCTGCCATCGTGTGGGCTTTTTTCGTACCTACACGTAATTTGGTTGCTAAATTGCTGCTCATACTAAATTTCTCAACTTTAAAAGTCAACTGCCGGAGTTTTAACTGACCAAAAGCTAAAAAGGCCATTAAAACGTTACCTTAAAACTATTTGATGAGAATTTATATTAAAATTCTTTAAGCTAATTAATTTTTGTAGTATTTTACACAACAAATTCAAAAATAATTGAAGAAGAATTCAGGAGTCAGAATTCAGGAGCAAAGCCAAAGACGCTCCGCCAAGGCGTCAGAATCAATTAGTGGGGGATTCAGATCCGCCACTAATTCTTCGCGTAGCGTTTCCCCTTGGGAGAAGACCACTAAATCGTTCGCGCAGCGTCTCTCAAAGAGAAGATTTAGTGGTCTTCAACCCGATTATTCATCCGCCACTCGTACACAATTCATTCTGAATTCAGACTCCTGACTCCTGAATTCTGTTTGATAAAACTGTCATCTTAATTAGATATTACTTAATAATTTCAGGTGATATTTCTAACTCATGCTTTAAAAAGACATTAAGTATGAACTAACACATCAGGAACACCCAAAAATCAATTATTCCAATTTACGGACTCAACATGACTGTATCTCCTGCTTGGTTTGCTGCTCCCTATGCAAAATGCGATCGAATATTTTTTTAGTTGGAAGTTCCCTATGAGAGTCCAGATTTAAGATAGAGGGCATAAGAAAAAGAATTAGTTAAAATAAGTAAACTTTACTTACCAACGTAAAAACCAATACTGATTTCATGAAATATTTACAATTCTATCCCATTTCTTTAAGTAATTTTACTTAAAATTAAGTTTGTCTGAAGCAAATTTATCAAAAAAATAAAGAATGCCGAAATTGTTAAATCTGGTTTCAAGTGCTATTTTTTTTGTTTGTTGTGTGGAGTGTTAAAAAAATATGGTTTCATCTGTAACTCGGACATCAGGCATTGCTGGGAATTGTGCCTCTGAAGCGAATGGATTAGGCAAAGGCATTGAAAGCAGTTTTGCAGTGAATTTACTACCGCTACCAGCAAATCCATTATTTGGCACAGATGGTATTCGGGGACGAGTGGGAGAACTACTCAGTGCGCCCCTAGCATTGCAAATTGGGTTTTGGGCGGGTATTGTTTTGCGTAACCATGCCACTAGCGTCGGGCCGGTGATTCTCGGACAAGATTCCAGAAACTCCAGCGATATGTTGGCAATGGCTTTGAGTGCGGGGTTAACAGCAGCTGGGTTAGAGGTTTGGTATTTGGGATTGTGTCCTACTCCTTGCGTTGCCTATCTCACGAGTATCAGTGATGCCATTGGTGGAGTGATGATTTCTGCTAGTCACAATCCTCCAGAAGACAACGGGATTAAGATTTTTGGTGCTGATGGCGGGAAGTTACCACAATTATTGCAAGCAGAAATTGAAGCAGGACTGCGTGGCAAGATATCAACGGCTGCTACTCATAGCAATTGCGGAAGGCATTACTCACGTTTTGAGTTAATCGACCATTATGGCGACGCCTTGAAAAAACCATTGGATGGCGACTTCAATCTTGAAGGAATGAAGATAGTTTTAGACTTAGCGTGGGGAGCAGCAGTAGGATTAGCACCAACAGTATTTACACAGATGGGTGCAGAAGTAATTTGCTTGCATAACGAAGCAGATGGCGATCGCATTAACGTCAATTGCGGTTCCACCCACTTAGATATTTTGGCAGCAGCCGTACAAGAACACAACGCTGACATTGGCTTTGCCTTTGATGGCGACGCCGATCGCGTCTTAGCAGTAGATAATACTGGCAGACAAGTTAACGGCGATTACATTCTCTACCTTTGGGGACGCCACCTCCAACAAAAGCAACAACTCCCAGACAACTTGATTGTGTCTACAGTCATGGCTAACTTGGGCTTTGAGAAAGCTTGGCAAGAAATTGGTGGTAACTTAATTCGTACCGCAGTGGGCGACCAATACGTGCAAGCCGAAATGCTGCGAACAGGGGGAATGCTAGGCGGGGAACAATCAGGTCACATCCTTTGCCGTCATTATGCCGTAACTGGGGATGGCTTATTAACAGCCTTACATATAGCAGCTTTAGTAAAACAAACAGGTGTTTCCCTAGCAGAATTAGTAGAGCAAAGTTTCCAGACCTATCCTCAATTATTGCGGAACGTGCGAGTTATAGACCGCGATCGCCGTTTGGGATGGAAAGATTGCCAACCTCTGCAAAAAGCGATCGCTCTTGCCGAATCTGCAATGGGTGATTCTGGTAGAATTCTAGTCCGCGCCTCTGGTACAGAACCAGTAATCAGAGTTATGGTAGAAGCCGCCAACGCCGAACTTGCCAACCACTGGACAAATGAACTAGTTTCAAAAGTTCAGCAATACATAGCATAAACTAAGTAGGGCATGGGGCATGGGGCATAGGGCATAGGGCATGGGGCATGGTGGAAAAGGTAGACAAGGTAGCAATCTTTCTTCCTTGTCTCCCCCCTCTCCCTTGTCTCCCCCCTCTCCCCAGTCCCCAGTCCCTACTCCCCTACTCCCCCTCAAATGGCAAAACCCAAAAAACAGAAATCCAAACGCTCAAAAAAGCCAGAAGCTCCTACCCTTAGCCTCAAAGAACAGTTAGCTCAAAAGCGCAAAGCAGCCCAAGCGCGTAAAGAACTCACCAGCCTGCTTACCACCGCCACCTTTGGCGGTGTCTTCTTAGGTATCGTACTTTTTTTCGTAGCTGGAATTAAAGCAGCAGTTCCTGGTGTCTTGGGGATAATTGTCATGTCCCTTTCTTATAAATATCCCCGCCAAGCCCTATACGCCTTCATTATTTACGTACCTGCTGGCGGTACTATCACTTACTACTTGGGCAATAGTCCGGTACTGCAATTAGCTAAAGATGCTTTTTACGTTCCGGCCTTGATTGGACTTTGGCAGACTTGCCGCAAACAAGGGCTACCAATAATTATTCCCCCAGGAATTAAAACTCCACTTTATATTGCTTTAGGTTGCTGTGTCTTAACACTGTTGTTTGTCAATGGCGGACAACAGTTTAACCCCCCTAGCGTCGGACTTTTACAAAAAGCACCCAAAGAATTCCCTATAGGTATGGGAATTCTGGGGCTAAAAGTACTTTTAGGCTATGTGCCTTTGATTGCTTGTGCTTATTATTTAATTCGGGATAAACGAGATTTTCTATTGTTATCGCGCCTGCAAGTTTCCCTGATACTTATTTGTTGTGTGCTGGGATTCATTCAATATTTATTATTATTAACTGGTATATGTAAAGGCACTAGAGGTCTTGAAGGAAATGCCCTATTTGTCACATCATTAGAAGCCAGGTGTTATTTTGGTGGAGCGCTTTTATATAGTCCAGAAGAAGGAGTTATTCGTCTTCCAGGGACATTTGTAGCCCCTTGGCAGTGGGCATGGTTTTTAATTTCCAGTACCTTTTTTACCTTTGCTACTGGCTTTACTGACCCCTCAATAATATGGCGATTAGTTAGTTTAGGTGCTTTAGGTTCAGTATTTATTAATGCTGTAATTTCTGGACAGAGAATTGCTTTAGCTTTAGTACCAACCTGCTTTGGAATTTTGCTATTACTCACTGGTCAAATAGGCAACCTCAAACGGTTTATCCCCATAGGAATAGGACTGGCTTTTATTTTGGGAATAGCAATGATAACTAACCCTGCTGTCGTCCAAGAGAGAACTGCGAGTTTTACCAGTCGTTGGGAAGCTTCACCACCCCAAGATTTTATTGTCCAGCAATTTGAAGAAAACTGGAAAAACGTAGACGGCCCTTTAGGTAGTGGCTTGGGTCGAGCTACTAATTCAGCCCGTACAATGGGTGAAACTAAATTGGTAGAAACTTATTACCCCAAAGTACT
This sequence comes from Nostoc linckia z4, assembly GCF_002608075.1. Classification (GTDB taxonomy): domain Bacteria; phylum Cyanobacteriota; class Cyanobacteriia; order Cyanobacteriales; family Nostocaceae; genus Nostoc; species Nostoc linckia. Next base: position 28,604 of record NZ_LAHA01000029.1, on the reverse strand, counting down.
TTATGAAATTGGAATTGTTGGAGTACTAGGATTTTTAGCTTTAGTCACGTCTTTAACAATTATTGCCTTCAAAACCTATCGTTCGATAAAAAACCGTAATTTCCGCAGTTACGGAGCAGCTTTATGGGTGTTTATATTGTTTATTAGTTACAACACCTACTACTATCCCTTGGATGTAGATCCGGTTGCTGTGTATTATTGGTTTTTTGCGGGAGTTCTTTTTAAATTGCCAGAACTGGAAAAACAAGAAAAAGAAGATGCTGACCCGAACCCAAAAAACAAGAGAAAACCCATAAAAACAATTTAAATCAGAGAACAATGGTAAAAGTTATCATATGCGGTAATAAGCACATTAGAATTCCTAACCTTCCACGTAATTCTAGGCATAAACTAATTCATGCCAAATCTTTTCCCACAGGTAGATATCCTATAGAAAAACTTTGGTATCCTTTAGGAAGTTTTTTCCCTTGGCAACCTGTGGGTGAAAAATGTCAGGTTGTTCATTCTTTTAATAGAGTTTTACATACACATAAACCTTGGTTTGTCACATTTGAAGACCATAGAGTTTTGTATAGAAATCCTCAAAATAGACGCGAGGCAGTAATTTATGAATTATTAAACAATCGTTTAGCACTAGATAATTGCCAAAAATTAATAGCAATTTCAGATTATGCTAAAATGAGATTTATTAAGCGAATTGAAGGTTGGGAAATAGAAGCAAAGTTAACTCAAAAATTAGATGTAATTCATCCAAATTTTCGTACCAGAGTAAACAGTGCTAAAACTTATCAATCAGACCAAAAATTACAACTTGTTTTTGTAGGAAATCACATTGCTAGAAAAGGTGGAATTATTGCTTTAAGGCTAGCAAAGAAAGCTGAACAGTTAGGTTTACCTCTCATCATCCATATAATATCGGGATTAGAACATGGTTCAGGAGTACCGACAGATTTCCCCGATAAGAAAAAATATCTAGAAGATTTGAAGTTATTAGATTTAAATAACGTTGTTTTTCATCAAAATATTCCTAACGACAAAGTAATTGAATTACTATCCCAAAGTCATTTTCAATTAATGCCCACATTACATGATACTTATGGCTTTAGTATCATAGAAGGATTTTCCGTTGCAACTCCAGCTATTACAACAAATGTGTGTGCGTTGCCTGAATTTATTCGTCATGAAGAAAATGGCTATATTTTAGAATTACCAATTAACGACATTAGACATTGGGCAAATTGGGTTCACGGAGAAAAAACTAAAACTGATGAATATTGGGAAGTTCTCAATAGTACTTATGACTATTTAGCAGAACAAGCATTACAACAAGTCAAACAATTTCTTGATAGAAGTGATAAACGAGAACATTATGAATTTTTAAGTGCGGGAGCATTAGCTCAAGCACAAATTTTACATAACTCCGAAAAACAAAATGAGTTATTTGATAATTTATATGCAACAGCAGCGGGATAAATGAGATGAGGGAGACAAGGGGATGCGGAGACAAGGAGACAAGGAGACAAGGAGACAAGGAGACAAGGAGACACGGAGACAAGGAGACAAGGAGACAAGGAGACAAGGAGACAAGGAGACAAGGAGACACGGAGACAAGGAGACAAGGAGACAAGGAGACAAGGAGACAAGGAGACACGGAGACACGGAGACACGGAGACACGGAGACAAGGGGACGCGGAGAGGTTTTTATTATGGGTAATTAGGCGGACATGATATGACTAATGATCAATGACTAATGACCAATGACTAATGACCAATGACTAATGACTAATGACTAATGACCAATGACTAATAACTAAAATTATGAATAATTTGCCTTTAATTACGGTGGTAATTCCGACATACGGTCGAGAGGAACCGCTACGGGATAGTATTGTAGATGTCCTAAAACAGGACTATCCGAATTTTGAAGTTTTAGTGGTAGATCAAACCGCAAAACACCAACCAGCAATTCAAGCCTACCTAGAGGAAATGGCGGCAGCAGGTAAAATTAAATGGTTGCGGTTAGATTGGGCAAGTTTACCAGGGGCGCGGAATTATGCTGTACGGCGCTCAGCTGGTGAAATAATATTATTTATTGATGATGATGTCCAGTTAACGCCTGGATTGTTATCAGCCCATGTGAAAAATTATTTGCAAAACCCAGAAGTGGGGGCTGTTGCTGGGCGAGTATTTGACAGAATGAAACTGGGTGATTCTGGAGGAGATTTAGAGATTGAATATTTGCCTCCCGAAGCTATGGATCCAGGAATAGCTTGGTATCATATTGATTTGGTACATACGACAAAACCCCAACAAGTACTCACAGCAAGGGGTTGCAATATGTCCTTTCGTCGCGAAATTTTTACTAAGCACGGACTGAGTTTTGATGAGAGGTTTCGCGGTAGTGCAGTGCGGGAAGAATCAGATTTTTGTTTGCGGGTACGCAAGACGGGATATAAGATTTGGTACGACCCAGAAGCTCATTTGGTGCATTTAGGTGAAGAGACTGGTGGTTGTCACGATATTAGTATGCGATCGCTCAAATATCAACTCACCTTTTACCACAACCATTTTTTGATGGGGCTGAAAAACCTCACAGTTACTCAAGCTTTACGTTTATACGCACGTTTATTCGATTGTCACGTACTGGGACGCCCACCTTGTCATAAAAGCGGTTCCCCCATCAAAATTATCACTCGCGGTATTTTTTACACTTTGGGTTTTTTCAAAGCCTTGGGTACTATCATCCAATCAGTATGGAATGATGGTCAAGTTTACACTCGTTTGGATCAACAAATTTAGTTAGTGCTAGAGACGCGATTAATCGCGTCTGTACAAGAGTTAGGAGTTAGGAGTTACTGAATCAAAATTCACAAATTATAAATAAAAATGAAGATTTTAGTTGCTAGTCACACTTATATTGTAGACCTCAACTGTGAAAAATTACGCGCTTTATCTCAACTACAACCTGGCATTGAAGTAATAGTTGTAGTTCCAAAGCGTTGGAATCCTGGTGGCGTACAAAACAAAATTATTGAAACTGAATATCGCGATGAAGGTTCATTTAAAATAGTTCCGGTTTCTAACTTCAGCCAAAATCATCAGGGACTTTTGACTTTTGGAGCGGATTTAATATCTTTGTTCAAACAATTTCGCCCCGAAATTATTCAAGTAGAACAAGGATCTAGAGGACTAGCTTATACTCAGATGATTACTTTAAATAAGCTATTAGGACTCAAAGCAAAAAATGTATTTTTTACCTGGTGGAATCTACCATATCAATTAAAATTACCGATTGCTTTATTAGAAAAATATAACCTAAATGAAAGCCACGGAATTATTTCTGGTAATCAAGATGGAGCAGAAATTCTGAGGCAACGGGGATATCAAGGCCCAATTAAAGTAATGCCACAATTAGGTGTAGATGAAAGTTTATTTACTCCTAAAAAACAACCAGAATTAGCAGCTAGTTTAGGTATCGATAAAGAAGATTTTGTAGTAGGTTTTGTAGGGCGTTTTGTTCAAGAAAAGGGTTTATTAACCTTATTACAAGCATTGATAAGTTTAAAAAATAAATCCTGGAAATTCCTGTTATTGGGACGGGGAGAATTAAAAGATGAATTAATCAAGGTGGCAGTAGAAAACAATATTCAAGACAGATTAATTTTAGTAGAAAGCGTTCCTCATCATGAGGTGGCTAACTATATTAATTTAATGAGTACTTTAGTACTGCCTTCAGAAACTACTTACAAATTTAAAACCTTAACTTCTGCTGGATGGAAAGAGCAATTTGGTCATGTATTAATTGAAGCAATGGCTTGTCAAGTGCCCGTGATTGGTTCTGATTCTGGTGAAATTCCCCATGTAATTGGTGATGCTGGTTTAATTTTTCCTGAAGGTGATGTCCAAGCCCTTGCTAATTGCTTACTTGAATTAATGGATAAACCATATTTTGCTCATAGTCTTGGGGAAATGAGTTATCAAAAAGCAATGATTAAATACACAAATAAAGCTTTGGCTAAACAGCAATTAGAGTTTTATCAAGAGTTGTGCATGGGGTAATACGGTTTGGGGAAAGGGGAAAGGGGAAAGGGAAAAGGTTTTAAATACATCAAACTTCTTGCATAAGAGTGCTTTTTGCACTGTTGTGGTCAAAGAAAGGGCTACATCTTTATTAGGGAAAGGGAAAATACCAAACCAATGACTAATAACTCATGACTAATGACTAATGACTAATAACAAAAAAATGAAGATTTTACAAATTGTTCCCTCAATTTCTCTGATTTATGGTGGCCCTAGTCAAATGGTACTGGGATTAGCTCCAGCATTGGTAAAAGAGGGAGTAGAAGTTACAATTCTCACAACTGATAGTAATGGCGATACAGGTCAAATACCTCTGGATGTTCCTTTAAATCGCCCAATTAAACAAGATGGTTATGAAATCATTTATTTTCGTTGTGCGCCATTTCGTCGTTATAAATTTTCTTTAGATTTATTAAAGTGGCTAAAACGTCACGGCAAGGAGTTTGACATTGCACATATTCATGCTTTATTTTCTCCTATAAGTAGTGCTGCTGCTATTTTGTGTCGTCAACAAAAGCTACCTTATATTTTGCGCCCTTTGGGTACTCTCGATCCGGCTGATTTACGTAAAAAAAAGCAATTAAAGCAGATTTATACAGCAATTATAGAACGTCAAAATTTAGCTGGTGCGGCAGCAATTCATTTTACTAGCGAACAAGAAGCTAAAATATCAGAACGGTTTGGAGTTTTCACACCAGATTTGGTAATTCCCTTGGGTGTGAAACAAGAGGAAGTAACAAAAAAAGAAAAGAGAAATATCACGCGCGAGCAATTTAATATTGCTGACGATATCCCGTTGGTATTATTTATGTCAAGAATCGACCCGAAAAAAGGGTTAGATTTATTAATTCCAGCCCTAGAAAAATTGCTGGGAGTTGGTTATAAGTTTCATTTTATTTTAGCTGGTACAAATCCTCAAGATCCAGATTACGAGCAAAAGATAAAATCCCAAATTCAAAATTCACCATTGCGATCGCACACTACAATTACTGGCTTTGTTACTGGTGAATTAAAAGCTAGTTTACTACAAGCTGCTGATTTATTCGTCTTACCTTCTTACTATGAAAATTTTGGCATTGCTGTGGCTGAAGCAATGCTAGCAGGAATACCCGTAGTGATTTCTGACCAAGTGCATATTTACCAACAAATACTTGATAGTCAATCAGGTTGGGTAAGTACAACGGATGTGGAAGCGTTGGTAAATTTAGTAAAAGCAGCTTTGGACAATCCCGCAGAACGCCAACGACGAGGATTAAATGCTCACAAATATGCTGATGTAAATTTTAGCTGGGATGCGATCGCTAAGCAAACAATCCAAGCCTATGAGAAAATTTTGGCAAATAAATAGACATCTTCACAAATTAAATATACGTTATCCACAGATGTAGCACTGCTACGTCTCTACATTCATTTTGAAGATATCTATGTAATTAATTTAACCCAACGCAGACAACAGTAATTTTTGCCAAATGGGCGCTAGAATTCCTTTGATGATAATATCTGCAATCACAAAAGTAATTCCAATTAACATATAAGTTTTAGGAAAAGTAGATTTAGGAACTTCGCCTCTAATGCGAGTGAATAAATTTAATCCTAATGCAGCTAAAGCCACCCCAGTTGCAATAAAGCCAATTACCCGCACCAGTGACCAAGGATACCATCCTAAAATAGCTGCCAACCAAGGTTTAGCGCTGACTTTTATCAACTGTGCAACATAAAAATTCATATAATTTAGCATCCAAGTGCCAAAGATTAATGCGGCGCTACTGATGGTGACAATACAGAGAATGCAAAAAATCCCATAGTGCAATAAATGGTTTGGTAAAAACAAACGAAGTGTTCCTTCCATACCTTCTCCTGTGCGAATCCAGTGGAACATTTCCGTAGTGTATGATTCTCCACGAAGAATAACTTTTGCTGCTGTTTGTGGGGCAATCGCTGTTGCTACAATTACACCAATACTCTGCAACACTCCCCACAGCAACATCCACCAAAAAGCACTTTTATATTGTTGACGACGCACTTGTAAAAAGAAAATAGGATAGGGGATAGCAGCACCCAAAATCGGCATTAACCAAGGAATTCCAAAAACAAAGCTTGCAATTGTGCTGAGGGTAACACCGATAGTCAAAAAAAGTACAATCATCGCTAGTACAAGGGAGTGGGGTGTACAGAGATAGGGAGATGTGGTTCGACTTCTCTACGAGACGTTACGCGAACGCTCAACAACCGGGAGATGAGGGAGATGGGGAGTTGGGGGGATGGGGAGTAGGGGAGATGGGGAGATGGGGGAGACAAGGGAGACAAGGAGAGAAGTCTGAGCGGAGGTTTCCGACCATCAGAACTTCGGAGAGAAAGATTGCTACCTTGTCTACCTTGTCTACCTTGTCCTCTTCCCATCCCCAATGCCCAATGCCCAATGCCCAATGCCCCATGCCCAATGCCGTATACGAAAGTCTTGACAACCTAAAATTTTGTTTAAAACCGCTAAAGCCCGATTGGGGAATAGGGGTTTTGTGTCATGATGACAAAGTAGAACACGTATATTTCTCTAGCTACAGGGAATCTCACATGGCTCTCCACTTAGGTGATACAGTACCCAACTTTAAACAAGCCTCAACACACGGCGATATCGATTTTTACGAATGGGCAGGTGACAGCTGGGTTGTGCTGTTCTCTCACCCTGCTGATTTTACACCTGTTTGTACAACGGAACTGGGCACAGTTGCTAAGCTAAAACCAGAATTTGACAAGCGCAATGTGAAAGCGATCGCACTTAGTGTTGATAATGTTGAATCACATAACGGCTGGATAGGAGATATCGAAGAAACTCAAAGCACGACTCTTAACTACCCAATTTTGGCAGATGCCGATCGCCAGGTTTCTGACCTTTATGATATGATCCACCCCAATGCCAATGCAGCTGTAACGGTGCGATCGGTTTTTGTAATTGACCCCAACAAGAAACTCCGTCTCACTTTCACATATCCCCCCAGCACGGGACGCAACTTTGATGAACTTTTGCGGGTTATCGATTCTCTACAATTGACTGACAAGTACAGTGTGGCGACCCCAGCTGACTGGAAAGATGGAGAGGATGTCGTAATTGTCCCCTCACTCAAAGATCCAGAAGTCCTCAAAGAGAAATTCCCCAAAGGCTATCAGGAAGTTAAACCTTATCTGCGCTTAACTCCTCAGCCTAATAAGTAAATCTGAAAATGATTTCCTGCATTAGACGCAAAGCCGCCAAGCTACATCTTGGCGACAGGCAGTCCGCTAAAGTCGGAAAACCGGCCTATGCGGCTGCCTTTATCTTTGCAACGGACAGTTTGCAAGGGCGGGGGCAATACGGTTTGGTTAAAGGGGAAAGGGGAAAGGGAAAAGGGGAAAGGTTTCAAATACATCAGACCTCTTGCACAAGAGTGCAAAAAGCACTCTTGTGGTCAAAGGGATACATCTTTATTGGGGAAAGGGAAAATACCAAACATGCACCCCCTTTCCCCTGCCCCTTATCCCCTTCAGGGGCCACCTTCCCCTTTTCCCGACTTCTCTTAGAAGTCTATCCTTTACCATTTACCCCTTAACCTTTTCCCAGACCACAAGGGAAGTTCATACTGCTTATCCGAAACGTATTGAGGGCGGGGGCAACCCCAGCACGCAACTGTCCTTGTTTTTGGGTGAAAATAAAGTCAGTGGGCTAGGCATCGTAACCTGGAGGAAATTCTCATGTTTTCATCCCCTTTGGTTTTGCAAATTCCGCCATCAATGCAAATGACAGACGAACAATTTTTTGAGTTCTGTCAAGTAAATCGCGATTTACGCATTGAGCGCAATAAATTTGGAGAATTGGTAATTATGCCTCCTACTGGTTCAGAGACAGGAAACCGAGAAATTAACATCTCAGGACAGTTATGGGTATGGTCAGAGCAGGATGGCACAGGTATAACTTTTAGCTCTAGTACTGGATTTAAGCTCTCAACAGGTGCAGAACGCTCTCCAGATGCTTCCTGGATTAAACTAGAACGATGGAATTCTCTGTCTCCAGAACAACAGCAAAAATTTGCCCCCATTTGTCCAGATTTTGTAGTTGAACTCAAATCTCCCAGCGACAACCTCCAAACTTTGAAGGAAAAAATGGAGGAATACATGAATGAGCCGGGAATACAGTTAGGCTGGTTAATTGACCGCAAGCAAGGCAAAGTTTATATTTATCGTCCTGGATTATCAGAGGAATGTTTAGATAATCCTGCTAGTGTTAGTGGCGACCCAATATTGCCTGGTTTTATCTTAAATATGAGTAAAGTTTGGTAATACCAATTTAATTTCAGAAGGCAGAAGGCTTTTATGGAACCCACGTTTAAAAACGTGGGATTGAAGCAAGGATGCCTTGTGTCTCATACTACGCATCTCGACAGAAATATTTTATACTAGTGAGCTTTAGATCCACAAAAGACAGTTTTTATTAATACTTCTTTCCTTCTGACTTGAAAATGCTTCTTAGATGAGTATCTATATAGGTAGTTCCAGATTGCATTTTCATTCATGGTGATGAAATTTTTTCATTGGGACTGCCCTCTGCCTTTCTTTGTAAAGCTGCACTAAATGAGTAACTCTCTATTCTTGGCGCTCTTCTCTACGAGACGCTGCGCGTTGGTGGAAGCCTCTCGTAGAGAAGGCGTACTTGGCAGTAGCCTCTGTCTTGCCGCTGTGCGTCTACGTTTAATATTCTGTAGATCTTCATACAGAATTGGTATAAGCTGATGGCCGCTAAAAAAAAGCCTCTACCAATGCTGTATCCCCGATTTCCCACTTCCTTTAAATATACCTACTGATAACAAAATTTTTTCGTCAAAAATATTTATTTAGTAATATGATATTTGTTATATAAAATGTAGTAAATTTACATAATAAATTTAAAATTTTTAATATCCGTGGAAGATCTTCTGCAAACTGTAGAAAGAATTCTGCAAGACAAGCCCCTTGCTTCCATTCAATCGTATGTGCTGTATCAATCTTGGTTGGGCAAAACTTACGATGAAATGTCAAAGACATCAGGCTACGCCAACCACTACATTAAGGAAATTGGCTCTCAGTTGTGGCAAGACCTTTCTGTAGCCCTGAGAAAAAGAGTAACAAAAAAAAATCTGCATATAGTCTTAAGGAAACATCTACAAGAGAGTTCTTCGTGTGGAAAACTCACAACCAACAATCAACAAAGTTTCCTTTCCCATTCCCCACTCCCTACTAACATTTGTTGGAAGTCGGAGAACTCTTCAAGTCAAAAAATCAGTCCACAGCATTGTTTCCCCAACGTAGAAATCCCTCCTAGCTTTTTTTCGCTAGGTCAGACTAATCAAGAAAATCAAATTCAACAAAATTTCAAAAGACAATATAGCTTAGAAATGGTTTTTTCAGACGTGTTCTCAGCTAGCGAGATAGATTATCCTAGCGGCCCTGTGCCACTAGATTCTCCTTTATACATTAACCGTCCGGCATTAGAAGAACTAATTTGTAAAGAGATATTACATCCTGGTTGCTTAATCAGAATTAAAGCACCCAAAAAAATGGGCAAAAGTTCCTTGCTCAACCGAATGATTGCTTATGCTAAAGAGCAAAATTATCAAGTAATCTACTTGGATTTTCAAGAAGCAGACGAAGAAGTTTTTGCTTCTTTGGATAAATTTTTGCGTTGGTTTTGTATTTATGTCACTAGGCAGTTAAACTTAATTTCCTGTCTTGATGATTTTTGGGATATAGAAATGGGCAGCAAAGTCAGCTGCAAAATTTATTTTGAAGCTTATCTATTACAGCAGATTTCATCCAATCCTGTGATTTTGGCTTTGAACGAAGTGCAGCGAGTTTTTGAACATCCAAATATCGCCCAAGATTTTTTACCAATGCTGCGATTTTGGCACGAACAAGCAAAGCAAGATTGCATTTGGCAAAAACTACGAATGGTGGTAGTTCACACCACAGAAATTTACGTTCCCCTRAAACTCAATCAATCACCTTTTAATGTAGGAATAACAATAACTCTGCCACCATTTACCCCCAAACAAGTACAGGATTTAGCATTGCGTTACGGGCTAGAATGGGCAGTGTCCCCYGAAGRAGAAAAACGCCTGGAATSTCTACAAGCAATGGTGGGGGGACATCCTTATTTRGTAAGCCTTGCACTATATCATTTATCAAGRCAAGAAATCACCTTAGAAATGTTATTAGAAACAGCATCAACACCGATGGGAATTTACACCCAGCATTTGCGAGAACTGTTGAACTTACTGCAAAAGGAACCAGAATTAATGCCTGCRATGCAAMARGTAATCRCCAGYAAYGAGAAAGTAGAATTAGATGCGATCGCTGCCTATAAACTAGAAAGCATGGGTTTAGTGCAACTCAACGGCAATCAAGCTTGTGTGATGTGTGAATTGTATCGTCTTTACTTTAGTCAACAGTTGATAAAACTTTGAGACTAAAAGAGTAAAATTATTTGTGTAGTTAGGCAAGAGATAATAGGCAATATGGTTATGGAATATTAACCCGCGTTCTGGAGTTACTAACAGTGCAGGACATTGCCGACTGTAACAATATCCTATTTTTAGGGTAAGGGTAAATAAATTATTCTGTCTTGATATTCATCGTCTTCTGAAGCCAAAGCAAGTATTATAAGTTCTTCTATATTTTCACCAATACTTTTTTCATCAATCAGATATTGCAGTGTCATCCTTGCTGTGTAGCTTGTCTTTCAATTCGGAGTTGCCGCAGTTTTTCAGAGACTGGTGGAGGATCAAGTCTCTGTTGCTCTCTCATTCTATGACCGTGTTCTATCCAGTTTTTCATGTAAGCGCTGACAGTTTCTTTATTTTGCAGATAATAAAGAATTGTTGCATATACTTGCTCTAAAGATATTGTTTGATAAATTTGGGCAATTTCTTCTGGAGAACGTCCACAATCAATGTATTCATAAAGAATTGTTTCAATCCCAATTCTTGAGTCTTTGAGTCTAATGTCTTCAGAAGACAGGAAGTTGAAATACTCTGTGATTTGTTTGCTAGGCATAGATTGACCTATACTCATTTGTTTATATATCGTAATTTTTTTGTGAAAGCGATCGCAATACATTCATCGCCTCTTACTTTACGAAATTCCTTTGTGCTAAACTGTAGTCAATATCAAATCTCATCACAACTCAAACGAGATATCAAAAATGAAGTAGCACCAACCAGCTGTTGCGCCGAAGCAACAAATGTCAACGAAAAATAAACGCAATTAGTTTGACAGGGTTACTTCACACAGTCATGTACTAGCAATATTGTCATTACTCGTATCTCTATCAGACCGTTTGGTAACGGCTGAGTTTGTTTTGTGCCTAATCTACCCAAAATCGTTACGAACACGCGGGTGGAGGTTTGCGAATTGAGGTTTGAAAAGAATGCAGAAAAAATCAATATTATTAGCTGAAAATTTAAGTTATGAACTCAGCTTGGACAAAACTTTGTTTGAAAAAGTTCAAGTGAGTATTGAAGCTGGAAGTCGCATCGCTTTAGTAGGTAAAAATGGTGTAGGAAAATCAACTTTCCTCAAGATTCTTGCAGGTCAAATTACACCCAGCACGGGTTCAGTTTGGCGTCATGGTGTTGTTTATTATTTGCCTCAAATCAGCACTCTGAGAGAAGAAATTAAATCAGATACAGTATTGAATTTTTTGATTTCTTTTTCCGATGAATGGTGGCAGATTGAGGAAATTTTGCAAACAAAATTCAATACAAATCTTGACCTTTATCAGCCAATTGCAAATTTGAGTGGTGGAGAATTAACAAAACTATTTTTAGCCATTGGGTTGCTTCAAAAACCAAACTTGTTGTTGCTAGATGAGCCAACTAATCACATGGATTTACAAGCCTTAGAAACCTTAAAAGTATTTCTTTTAAATTTCACTGGTACTTATGTAATTGTCTCCCACAAGCCTTTTTTTCTAGAGCAAGCGACAAATATTACTTGGGAACTAACACCTGTTGGTTTGAAAGTGTATGGTGGTAATTTCTCTGATTATCGACAACAGAAAAAAATTGAGCTAGAAGCAGCATTGCGATCGCACGAAGTTGCTAGGAAGGAATTCAAGCGCGTCCAGGCTGCGGCGATGCAAGAACAACAGCGTGCAGCCCAAGCTCAGCGCAATGGTCGTGCTAAGTTGATCAATGGTAGCATCGACAGAATGGCAGCCGGATTGATTAAAACTAAAGCCGAAACATCAGCCGGAAATGCGAAAAAGAAACATGAAGCAGCAGTAGCAAAAGCTAATCAAAAAGTTGCAGATACAAAGGTGAAAACAACAAAAGTTACAAGTATCCAGCTAGAAGAAAAAAGCCAAAAGCGCAAAAATTTAATTGATATTCAAGGTGCAAATCTAAGGGTATCAGAACGGATACTTTTACACAACATTCAGTTGCATGTTGCTTCTGGCGATCGCCTTGCCATTGTTGGTGCCAATGGTTCCGGTAAATCGAGTTTGGTGAAGGCTATTTTGGGAAGCAAAAATCAAACAGCAGTTTTGGAATCAGGCGAAGTTTTACTTGCACCAACCATGAAAGCTATGTATCTCGATCAAACCTATGAATTGGTAAATCGCGAATACACAATTCTGGAAAATATGCAAGCAGCTAATCCCAATCTCGGCTATCAGCTTTTACGGCAACAACTGGGACATTTTCTATTTAAATATGATGAGGTTAATAAAAGCGCGTCTGTACTCAGTGGTGGTGAGTTGGCAAGATTGGCGATCGCTATGATTAGTATCTCTGAAATTGACCTACTAATCCTCGACGAACCAACAAACAACTTAGATATTGAAACCGTTGAACAAATGGTAGTAGGTATCAATGATTATCAAGGAGCTATTTGGGTAATTTCCCATGATTTAGATTTTCTCAGTCGGATTAGTATTAGTCAAAGTTTCAAATTGAAAGAAGAAGTTTTACAAATGACAACCCATCTGCCCAGTACACCTGAGGAGTATTATCGGGAGTTACTGACATTTCACGAACAGTGATATTTTTGTTCTTGAGTCTTTTATAATACCTGTCATTACCTTTGAAATTTAGTAATTGCCGCTTGCTTTGGTATTGCTTGCAACTTTTATCTTCGGATTGCACTGACACTTATCTGTCAGCTGCAACTTAAATATCAAGCTCTACAACAGAAGCCGCAAAGCATACAGGCAAGTTATAATTCTTTTGCGGATGAACGTAACAAAAATTTATGAGTAACCCCCTTGTACAAGCCTTTTTTGTAGGCAGAGCGGTAGCTGAAGTCGTTAACGAGCGTTTAGAAGTCGCCCTGACCGATGCTTTGAGCGAACTGGGCAAATTTGATGCTGAAGCTAGAGAGCAGTTGCGCCAGTTTACAGAAGAAGTTCTAGAGCGAGCAAATCGAGCCGCTGAAGCCGCTAATACCGGCCAAGCTAGCACAAGCACTAGGCAACCTGGTTCCGAGCCAGTAGACGTGCAAGCAGAAATTGATGAATTGCGAGCCGAAATTGCCCTATTGCGAACAGAACTACAACATCATCGCAGAACTTCTGCATAAATTTGGTCATTGGTCATTGGTCATTAGTCGTTTGACAAAGCGCAAAGTCTGAGCCAAGGCTTCCTTGGATCGGAACTTTGTAAGAGAGGACAAATGACAAAACAAATATAAAAAACAGTTTAGGAATCAGAGTGTCTTTTCTTGCAAATAATATTGGTTGCAAACCAACGGTAAATGGAGCATATGGAACAAGGTTATTCAGATAAGGCATACCGTTGGAATCGGGAAAAATACTCTAGCAGACGGCGTTTTGTGGACATTTGGTCTTTCGTCTTGACCTTATTGTTCAAACTTTGGCTGTACAACAAATCTTGGAGTTATCCAGGTGGTGTGACTGAAATAAAGCAAACCGCAAGACGCAAAACCCAAGCGGTTTGGATTCGTAATACTCTGCTGGACTTAGGCCCAACGTTTATCAAAGTTGGGCAATTGTTTTCTACTCGTGCTGATATATTCCCTGTTGAATATGTAGAAGAACTAGCAAAGTTACAAGACAAAGTACCAGCATTTAGCTATGAACAAGTAGAATCGATTATTGAGCAAGAATTAGGCAGGAAAATTCCTGAACTCTTCCAAAATTTTGAACCTATACCTTTAGCTGCTGCTAGCTTGGGACAAGTACACAAAGCTGTGTTGCATAGTGGCGAAGCAGTAGTAGTGAAAGTGCAACGTCCGGGATTAAAAAAGTTATTTGAAATAGATTTACAAATTCTTAAAGGAATTACCCGCTACTTTCAAAACCATCCCAAATGGGGAAAAGGACGAGATTGGCTGGGTATTTATGAAGAATGTTGTCGCATTCTGTGGGAAGAAATTGATTATCTCAATGAAGGTCGTAATGCTGATACTTTTCGGCGTAACTTTCGTGGCTACGATTGGGTAAAAGTGCCAAAAGTTTACTGGCGTTACACCACTTCCCGCGTGCTGACCTTGGAATATGTTCCGGGAATAAAAATCAGCCAATACGAAGCTTTGGAAGCAGCAGGTTTAGATAGAAAAACCATCGCTCGTCAAGGCGCTCAAGCGTATTTGCTACAGTTACTCAATAATGGCTTTTTTCATGCCGATCCCCACCCAGGCAATATTGCTATCAGTCCCGATGGCTCTTTGATATTCTACGACTTTGGGATGATGGGGCAAATCAAGTCCAACATCCGTGAAGGACTGATGGAAACATTGTTTGGTATTGCCCAAAAAGATGGCGATCGCGTAGTCCGATCTCTCATCGATTTAGGTGCGATCGCCCCAGTAGATGACATGGGGCCAGTGCGGCGTTCTGTCCAGTATATGTTGGACAATTTCATGGATAAGCCCTTTGAAAATCAATCTGTGGCCGCAATTAGTGATGATCTTTACGAAATAGCTTATAATCAACCATTTAGATTTCCAGCAACTTTCACTTTTGTGATGCGAGCGTTTTCCACCCTAGAGGGGGTAGGCAAGGGCTTAGATCCAGAGTTTAACTTTATGGAAGTTGCCAAACCATATGCAATGCAGCTTATGACCGATATGAATGGTTCTGAGGGTAATAGCTTTCTTAACGAATTGAGTCGTCAAGCAGCTCAAGTAAGTAGTACTGCGTTGGGTTTACCACGTAGATTAGAGGACACTCTAGAAAAGTTAGAACGGGGAGACATGCGCCTGCGCGTTCGGTCTATAGAAACTGAACGTTTGCTGCGACGGCAGAGTAATATTCAGCTTTCCATGAGCTATGCTCTGTTAATTAGTGGTTTCACCCTTTCAGCTACTATTTTAGTAGTGAAGAATTTTGTATGGCTGGCACTGCTGCCTACTTTAATCGCAGCAGGAATTTCAGTGGTTTTGATCAGACTGCTTCTGCGCCTCGACCGTTATGACCGTATGTATTAATTGTTGAAAAAATTTATGAAAATTAATTTCACGGGTCTTAGCGATCCGGGACTTATTCGTTCTAATAATCAAGATGCTTACTATATCGACCCACAAGGACGATTTTTTGTTGTAGCTGATGGTATGGGTGGTCATGCGGGAGGAGAAGAAGCAAGTCGCATTGCCACTAAAGAAATTCAAGCGTATTTGCTGGCCAATTGGGAATCTCCAAAGTCTTCTCAAGAATTGCTAGAGCAAGCTTTGTGGGATGCCAATCAAGCCATTTTGCAAGATCAGCACAATCATCCCGAACGTGCCGATATGGGTACAACGGTTGTAGCAGTAATTTTTCGCTCTCCAGAACCGCCTTGGTGCGGTCATGTTGGCGATTCCCGCCTGTATCGCTTCCGACAATCGCAATTAGAACAAATCACGGAAGACCACACTTGGGTAGCACGAGCAATCAAAATCGGTGACATCACCCAAGACGAAGCTCGATTACATCCTTTTCGTCATGTATTATCCCGCTGTTTAGGACGGGAAGACCTGCATCAGGTTGACGTGCAACCACTGGATGTGAGAACTGGCGATCGCTTACTCTTATGTAGCGATGGTCTCACAGAAGAACTTGTCGAACAAAAGATTGCTAGCTGTCTCCAAGAAACCCCTTGGCTAGATAAAGCCGCCATCTCTCTGGTTGAGGCTGCTAAGGAGCAAGGAGGGCACGATAACATTACCGTTGTTCTTGTCTCACTGGAAGAAAATAATTCTCAATGATTGGGCAAACAGGGCATTGGGCATTGAAAAATAAAAAGGCATTGGTATTCTTTTTTTTTACTTTTGCGTTTTACCTTTTGACTTCCTCTTTTCTCTCCCTACGGGTTCGCGCTAGCGTCTCCCCAAGAGAAGCTAAAGCTACATCCTCCTCATCTCCCCATGCCCGACGCTCAACAATCAATGACAAATCCGGTAAATATACCCATCAATTTGTTCAGCCTGAGCATTTTTGCTTTTGACAATTTGATACTAATACTTTTAGCCTCCAAAGTTACCTTAGGAGGCTAAATTTCTATAAATTAGTAAATTGACATCTTGCACGTAATGAGGTAAAGCGACTATAATTCACGCTTATTACCATTTATTCCCCAGCCTCCTCCAACTCCCCGGCTTGGAAAGTCTTTCCATATATAGAAAGACGCTATCTGACGTTTTTCTCAACTAGGAAAACTATCTATTTCCAAGGAAAAGGGAGTAAAGAAGGCAAATTCACCTTCTTAAGAAAAACTAGAGCATATTTTCTGGAATATGACTCGGCCGACTTGGGTGGTATATCAGTGGGATTAGGTGCAAGATATCAGAACAGAAAAATTCCACACTTAGGATGTGGGCAATCTGTCAAACACTTGTTATCTTTCTTAATACGGAGGAACAAATGCGGGACAGATACAAGTCCAAGTATTATCCCATTTGGACTTCTGTGAACGATATCACCATTTACGCGTTGTTTTTTCGGAGTAACTTATGAACGAACCAATGAAATTATCCTTAGAACAGCAATTCAGTATCTGCTCATTTGCAACTCAAGTACAGCATATGAGCCACGAACAGGCTAAAGACTTTTTAGTCAAGCTGTACGAACAAATGGTAGTGCGGGAAGCAACTTATCAAGAACTTCTCAAGCACCAGTGGGGCTTAGATTCCGGTTCCACTATGGCATAGAGTCGTTCTGATGTCGCAGTGGGCGACCTCCTTCTCTTGCTTGGTTCCCACAGAGGAAAAGAGCTGGGGATGCCGGGGCGTCAACTCCGATGAAAAACTCTACAAAGCTTCAAAAAAAGTCAAACTTCGGAAGTTAATTAACAACGGGTGATGTCAAGCTTTTTGAGGCAGACTGCTAAATTCTAAAGCTAACTTGAGATTTGATTTCAAATCTAATGTGTACTTTAGTCAGACTTAGATTTTTGTATCTTACTGTTGTGTTAAATTATACCTGCGTAAATTTGCACTAAATTAGACCGTGTACACAAAAATATCTACAGAAAAATTAGAGTGACTAACTTTAGCAGCTAGCACTTTCACTATTTATACATATAACTAGAAGTTAGAACATTATATATATTTTTTTTATAAAAATTTACAATTTTTGATTGGATACTCTTTTTTACATAGTAAATATGTAACATTCACAAATTATTCTTAGTTGGAAAGATCGTATGGAGAGTCTGTATCAATACTTTCAAGTTTTGCCAGGATTTGAGGCTTAATCTTTTCATATTCGCTTTTGAGTAAGTTTTTACTAATTTGCGGGTCAGCAGAAGACATGAAGGTATTACTGATTTTGACCCACTCTTGCAGTCGTTGACGTTGGGCAGAGGCGACACTGGAAAGTAAGATATGAGTACAACGGTTGGGCATTTCTCGTGCGAAAAATAACAGGCGGTAGTAACCTGTTTGGTGTAGCAAGCGGGCAATTTCTTGACCAAGACTGGTTTTGAGGTCTAAATAGTAATGTAACCATTTAGCACCGTGTTTGCGGTTGTAGATGACGGTAATCCACAACAGCATTGGATGGGGAACCGAGATGAAAAGAAATTGATTGTAGCGGGTACAAACTAAGCGTTTTTGAATTTCCATTTGGGGTAGCATTACCCACAATGCTGGTAAGACCTCACCATTGATATGTACGGGTTGGGGAAAGACAATATCAGCAATGGGTTTATTTTGAGGCCAGGAAATGGTCTTAGCAATTTCATCATTTGACGAGGATATCCGCAAATCGACTTTCGTTTTCTGCTCAACCTCAGCATTAAGTGTCAGTGTAGCAGGAACTAGGGCGTAATTATTCTGTTTAATTTTGCGTGTGTGGTCTGGTTGTTCTACGGATGCTAAAACTTTCAATATTTCGCTGATGCTTTGGGGGCGATCGCGTGGTACTTTAGCTAGACAACTCATCACCAAATCTTCTATTTCTTTTGGTAGTTCTAACCCCGGCGAAACCTCAGTAAAAGAACGCGGTTTTTGATAATGATGTGTTTTATACCATGCTCCAAAAGAATGAGTCGGTGCTACCAACGGCATTTTACCAGTGAGCATCTCAAACATCATTACGCCCAAACTATAAATATCAGAACGGTTGTCTAATTCCTTACCCTCCATCTGTTCAGGAGAAGAATAAGCCAACGTTCCTAAATAAAATTTTGTATGGTCGCTGTCTGACTGTAATAACTTGGCAATACCAAAATCTAAAACTTTGACCAATTCTCCAAAACTCGGATCTTGAATCACCAGCATATTACTTGGCTTGACATCACGGTGGATAATTGGGCAAATTGTACCGTCAACTGGAATACCATCATGAGCGCACTGTAAACCCAAGCTCAGTTGACGCGCCATACTCAGAAATCTAGGCAAAGGAAGGCGTTGCTTGCGAATAATGTTGTTTAAGCTTTGTCCTTGTAGGTATTCCATGACGTAGAACGGAATATTACTGTCATCTACGCCATAGTCCATCACTCTGACTATATGGATACTTTTTTGCCCAAGTAAAGCACAAGTTTTCGCTTCTCGCTCAAAGCGGTCTTGCAACCGCATCTTTTCATTTTGGATTGATAAAGCGAGGAACTTTACAGCAACAGGTACACCACCCAACAAAATATCCTTAGCGCGGTAAACTCGACCCATCGCTCCAGTACCTATTAACTCCTGAAGTTGGTAGCGTTTGCTGAGTAAGCGACCAATGTTAGGGTCTGACATAGAAAATTTGACTCTAAAAGCAAATTGTAAGTATTTAGCTTGATATTGAGTTTTAAACCATACATCATAATTACTGTAATTAGAATAGAGAATTCAGGATTCAAGCAGCTTTCATTTCTGGCTGGCAAACTTAAATTCTCTACTTGACTCAGTTACTAACCCCTGTAAGCTGTTTTGCATTTAACTTGCACGTTTACTCATCCCTGACTGTTGACAGTTAACAGTTAACAGTTAACAACCAACATGAGTAGTTATGCTTTTTTGTGGATTAGCTTTTTTCCGTCTTGTAAAACAATCTGGAAGTTGGCAACAAATACAGTTACTAACAATTAGTGCAACATGCTAGACCAAATAAGCAAAAAAGGTAAATGTATACTGATTTAATTATGATGTAGTCTTAGTTTGCCCAATTTTGACTAAATAAATAACAGCTCTGCTTTTATAGCAAAGGACTGGATACTGGTGACTAGGGACTGGGTAAAAGTCTTTGTCTTAAAAAGTAACGCTACGCAAAGTCGCTGTAAACGTACCCATGCTCTTAAGCAAGCTACGCGTAGTGTCTCTAAAAGTTACTGTATCGTTGGTGTTACCTTCTTTTGAAATAGAAAGGCTTTACGCTGCCCTAACAGATGCCTACAGCAACCCCCACCCTCCGGTAACGGTTTTACCGAAGGGTGTACGACAAAAGCAGCCACTCCGACTTTTTGCTTTGTGTCTAAATTTTATTATTAGTTAATGTACTAACCACCTTGTAAATAATTGATAAATTTTAGAGGCTTAATTGGTAGTTTTTCTTTTTTTCTGTGTGTTATAAGACATGTGAAAAACTGATTTATCTCTGGTCATCAGGTATTGAACTCGACGCTCAATGATATTATTAATTCGCGAAATAAAATAAGAAAAAAATTCAGGATTTTTGGTCATTTGTGTCAATGCTGTTAACCATTTTCCTTGTTTGAGAGGCTCTACAACTTGAAAGTAAGCTAAATTTTTTTTATACACTGCTAGACTGTGAGACAAGGCACTCATTAAAGCCGTATTTTTTTTGACAGCTTCTTGTTGCATGAAGGAATTAGTGGCTTTGCAGCTTTGATTTAAACGTGGTAATCGGCTTTGATGTACAAGGGAGCCGGGACGTGAGCGGTAAAAATAATAGGGTTTTGGCTCAAGAAAAAAGCGAGCACCTTTGATTAGGCATTTCATATCAAGCCAATAATCTTGCCCCATCCTGATATCTTCATCGTACTCAATACCATGTTGAAGTAGAAATTCTCGCTTAAATAAAGGCTTACTTAAACCAAGATGCAAGCCTGGTTGTCCAAAAATATCAGTTTCTACAAAATAAACGATATCAACTTGGAAAATTTTCTCTATAACTTCTCCACTTTCTTGAATCAATGTACTCCAAGGAGATGTTTCACCATCATTAATCAAATAAATATCGTCTGCAATCATATCTGCATTTTTTTCATCTGCCAAGGATACAAGCTTTTCTAATCTTTCAGGAGCATACCAATCATCTGAATCCAATACAGCAATCCATTCGCCTTGGGCTGCTCTGAGGGCACGATTACGTGCAGCAGCAGCCCCAACATTTTGTTGATTAACTATCACTTTGAGACGTTGATCAATAAAACTTTTAGCGATTTCTACAGTTTTATCGCTTGAAGCATCATCGACTACAATCACTTCAATGTCATGGAGTGTTTGCTCTAGGGCTGACTTGATTGCTTCCCCAATATAAGCCTCAGTATTGTAAGCAGGAATAATGACAGATACTTTGGGATTCACGAATATCGATCTCCTAACTACACCATTACCTAAAAATACTAAATTCCAGATGTTAACTAAATTATTTCTTTTTTACTATGCACGTTTCAATATACTAATGAAATTAGCTGTCAATTTTTCACGTCAAGCCTAGAATTTTGGACATTTATAGCCACTATAGTGTTGTGAGTACTAGAGTATCTGGCGTTCTAGGCTAGCTTCCATTGTGTTAGTTAAAAAATGACCAGTCAAGATGCCGCTACTTAGGTAGTATGTATCTTCAGAAATCCTGTGTAGGGTTTCAAAGCCGCTACGACGCTGACGATCGCCCAACACCCAGTAATGCTGCACAATAGTATCCAAACCAATCCAACCTTCGCCTTCAACCTGACCTAGAATATTATGTTGGAGCAAAAAAGTATACTGGCGTTCTCCCTCATGCAAGCGTCCCTTGTATTGTAGAGAAATTTCCGAGCGATCGCTGCCTGGGAATATCAGCTTTGTGGCCATAGTAAACCAGTTATCTCGATTCCAAGCTACCAAGGTCATACCCTTGACATTGATTGGCATACCATTACGTTCTAGCCAATTCCCTTGTATTGTCCAGCGTCCTGATTCCAATAAAAAAGTATGAGCCACCTTTTATATTTCCTGTCGCGATGGAGTGCCGCCAAGACTACAGTTATAGAAGTGTTGAATGGGGCATTGGGCATTGGGCATTGGGCATTGGACAGTGAACAGTCAACTGATAACTGTCATCTCCCTTGTCTACCTTGTCTTTGAATCTCACCTTTTCCCCACACTCCCTACTCCCTACTCCCTACTCAGTATTGATGAATTTCCCCTAAAAGAACTTCACCAGGTGCCCCGGTGGCAGTAGGCAGGTTGCCAGGAATACCCAAATTTCGCCAGTAAGCTAAAACTGCAAAAGCGATCGCTTCTTTAAAATCTGCACTTAAGCCGACTTCATCTGTAGTTAAGACTGGTACTGATGCTAATAATAACTGTAATCTTTGCTTCAAATAAAGATTACGACTACCACCACCGCATAACAGTACTCGTTGTGGCATTTCTGGTAAAAAAGTCTGGTAACTATGAACAATTGAAGCAGCTGTTAGTTCTGTGAGAGTTGCCAATATGTCAGCAGCATTGAGTTGATAGGCTTGGGCATCTTTGAAACACTGTTCTAAATATGTCAAACCGAATAACTCTCGACCAGTAGATTTAGGCGGTGGTAGATGAAAATATTCTTGTTTGAGCCATTGGTCTACCAATGGATAGCAAGGAGTACCACTGGCTGCCCAATTGCCATTTTCGTCGTAAGTTTTAGCACCAGCACTTAAATGCTGCACCGCCAAATCCAACAGGCTATTTCCAGGGCCAGTATCCCAACCACGAATTTTTGAAAGCCAGTCGCCATACCGAGGCGGAATATAAGCAACATTACCAATACCACCAATGTTTTGAATACAACGTCCTTCTTCGGGATGGCTGAGTAAATAGGCATCCACTCTAGGAACCAGAGGCGCACCATGACCACCAATGGCGATATCAGCAGCACGGAAATTACTCACAGTTGTAATGCCTGTGAGATGGGCAATTAAGGCACCGCGCCCTAGTTGGAGGCTGTAGCCTAGTGGGGAATGGGGAGTGGGGAGTGGAAAATAGGAAGTATTTTGTTTTGCCATTTCCCATTTCCCAACTGGTCGATGATAAACGGTCTGACCGTGGGAGCCAATCAAATGAGCCGCCTGGTGACCATTTTGAATGTTTTGGGCAGCTTGAGCAAAGGTAAAGGCGATGGCATCATCTATGAGAGCTAATTCTGCCATTGATATGGCTGCACCTGCACAAAGGGCTAATATTCTTTCTCTCAGTTCAGCCGGATAGGGGTACGTTTCTCCAGCTAGCAACTCAATTTTGAGATCTAATTCTTCGCCGGAAATCTCTACCAAGGCTGCGTCTATGCCATCTACAGATGTGCCACTAATTAAACCAATAACACGAGTAGAGATAGTAGCTTTTTCATTCGGATGCATTGACAAATTTTTTATTTTAGATTACGAACGGTAGTTTAACAGTTATAGCAACAGCCAAGGTGGTTAGGACATTAACAGACTTTTGACCCAGCCACCAGTCCCTTGCTATGAGAGTTATTAGTGTTCAGTCCACCGAGGACTTCCAAGTAAAAAAATATCATAGGAGATTCTTGACTGCTGACTGTCAACGGTCAACAGTCAACAGTCAACGACATAAACCAGAATCATTTGTTTTTTGGAGTTCCCTTAATAGCATCTCCAAAAAATGTGCAATTTTTATGTAAAACAACTTGTCAGGACTTGATGTTGATTTCAAGATTTTACTTGCTATTCATCTGCTGGTTAATTTTTATGGAAAAGCGGAGGGCTTCATGGGGAGAAGTCGATATGATGGAAAAGTAGATAAAACTTAAAAAATATTTATCAAATGCTGATTCAATCATCTGGCTTGTCCAAGGTAAAAGATTCAGTCACAGAAAAAATCTTTTTGGGCAATCAACCAAATGCTGAGTTAATAGCAATCCTCGCAGTTTACTTCGTCCAAGGAATTTTAGGGCTATCGCGTTTAGCTGTGAGCTTTTTCCTCAAAGATGAATTGCTATTAAGTCCAGTCCAAGTGTCGGCCTTATTGGGAGCTGCCTTTTTACCTTGGATGATTAAGCCGGTGTTTGGTTTTATCTCTGATGGCTTGCCGATATTTGGTTATCGTCGGCGTCCTTATTTGATTTTATCGGGGATATTGGGGACTGTTTCCTGGGTAAGTATGGCAACCATAGTTCATACTAGCTGGGCAGCTGCCATCGCCATCGGTCTTAGTTCTCTCTCCGTTGCTATGAGTGATGTCATAGTTGACTCATTGGTTGTGGAACGAGCCAGAGGCGAGTCACAAGCCAAAGCAGGTTCACTACAATCACTGTGTTGGGGTAGTTCTGCCATCGGAAGTTTGATAACAGCATACTTGAGCGGTTTTCTACTGCAATACTTTAGTACCCATACTCTGTTTTGGATCGTTGCCTTATTTCCTTTGATTGTTTCAGCAGCAGCTTGGTTGATTGCTGAGTCTCCCATTAACAAAGAAGGTAAAGATAGCGATCGCACTAACATCCCACCAATCAAACATCAACTGGCACAGCTACGCCAAGTCATCAGCCAAAAAAACATTTGGCTACCAACAGCATTTATCTTCATTTGGCAAGCTACCCCAAGTGCTGATTCAGCCTTTTTCTACTTCACCACCAACGAATTACACTTTGAACCAGAATTCTTGGGACGGGTGCATTTGGTGACAAGTTTTGCTTCTTTGGCTGGTGTTTGGATTTTTCAACGTTTTCTCAAAAGCATTCCTTTTCGTGTAGTTTTTGCTTGGAGTGCTGTTTTTTCCTCAATTTTAGGGATGACAATGATTTTATTAATCACTCACACTAATCGGTTGTTGGGTATAGATGACCACTGGTTTAGTTTGGGTGATAGCCTTATTCTCTCTGTGATGGGGAAAATTGCCTTTATGCAAGTGATGGTGCTAGCAGCAAGGGTCTGTCCTGATGGGGTAGAAGCAACATTATTTGCCTTGATAATGTCAATTTTCAATTTAGGAGGAAGCGTTTCCCACGCACTTGGGGCATTAATCACCCATTGGCTGGGAATCACAGCCACAAACTTCGATTTACTTTGGCTGTTGGTATTAATTACTAATCTCAGCCGCCTCTTACCTCTACCATTTATCGGCTGGTTACCTGCTGCTGAAGAGAAAATTCAGACATCAAAAGATGAGCAACAACAATTTTTGCCCGATTTAATGTCTGATTTAGTAGTCCGAAAACCAGAGTCAGGAGTAGTTGAGTAAGGGGCTTTCAAGTAAAAAATATTGTTTGCTGTTGACTGTTGACAGTTAACCGTCAACAGTCAACAAATTCAACCACAATAATTGATTTTTTAGAGTTTCCTAACGTCAAAGGTAGAATGCTCGGAATCAAAAGCAAAGCTTTTGGTAGTAAGATTACGAGGGTTAGAAACAGAGAATTCTAGTGTTTTATTTATACACGAAAAAGCACTTGAGAGTTTTGCTCACCCAAGCGCTTCCCCGTATAACTTTGTACCAACTCACTAGTTTGATGCAACATCTGTAATCTACAATACTCCCTCAGTAAGGAGCATTGCAGGGATAACTTGTGACAAACATGTTGTGAAATGGTATCACTCCTTGCACTAATTAAGAATATCCCTTCTGCGATCGAACCAAGGTTCTGATGAGTGACAGTTTTTAAACTGACACTAGTTAAAAACGACTCACTGTCAAGAGTAGCTAAAAATACTGATTGATGATGTAACGAATTGATGAATATACTATAAAAATTGATAATTTATTGGCGATCGCCTGAGTTGAGGATTGGTGATTGGCAACTGGGAGGATGGGAAAATAGCGAATATCCAGTTCCTAGTACGGGATATCAACAATTTTTGAATACCGAATCGACGTTCTAAGTATGTGGTAAGATTGATTTCCTGGAACAGAGGTATTAAATAATAAACTGACCCTTGATTAACTGCGGTGATAGTTTGACTATAAACTTGGAAAATACACAACGAGACTGGTGACTAACTGAGTGTAACTTGTAGAGAAATATCTAGAATTTGCTACCAGGCTTAGCCAACTTCCCAGAATTTTGACTTTTATTTGACTTTAGGATAGACACATGAACGATAAGCTGATGCTGATGATTCCTGGCCCCACGCCAGTGCCAGAAGCGGCCTTACTGGCATTAGCCAAGCATCCGATTGGACACCGGACAGGTGAATTTAGCAACATCTTGGCAGAGGTAACGGAAAACCTCAAGTGGCTGCACCAAACCCAAAGTGATGTGCTGATGTTGAATGTCAGCGGTACTGGTGCAGTGGAAGCCGGTATAATTAATTTCCTGTCTCCAGGCGATCGCGTTTTAGTTGGTTCTAACGGTAAATTTGGCGAACGCTGGGTAGAAATCAGTCAAGCCTACGGTTTAAATGTAGAAGAAGTGAAGGTTGAATGGGGAAAACCTCTAGATCCAGAAGTTTTTGCCCAAAAACTCCAAGCAGATACCCAAAAGGAAATCAAGGCTGTCATCATCACCCATAGTGAAACTTCAACGGGTGTATTGAACGATCTAGAAACTATCAATCGCCACGTTAAAGAACACGGTGAAGCATTAATTATTGTTGATGCTGTGACTAGCTTGGGCGCGTTCAATCTACCTGTAGATACTTGGGGTTTGGATGTAGTCGCCTCTGGTTCCCAAAAAGGTTATATGATTCCGCCGGGATTGGGTTTTGTCTCCGTTAGCCCCAAAGCCTGGGAAGCTTACAAAACCGCAAAATTACCGAAATATTATCTAGATTTAGGCAAATATCGCAAAGCCGCAGCTAAAAATACCACCCCATTTACTCCTCCTGTAAACATGATTGTCGCACTGCATACCACATTGCGAATCATGAAAGAAGAAGGCTTAGAGTCAATATTTACTCGACACGAACGCCTGAAAAATGCCACCCGCGCCGCCGTTAAAGGATTAAACTTACCACTGTTTGCAGCAGATAGTTACGCTAGTCCAGCGATTACAGCTGTAGCGCCACAGGGAATTGAACCGGATAAGATTCGGTCATTTATGAAAAAGCGCTTTGATATTGCTTTAGCAGGCGGTCAAGACCATCTGAGCAATAAAATTTTCCGTATTGGTCATTTGGGTTTTGTGAGCGATCGCGATATCCTCAGCTGCATAGCATCCTTAGAAGTTACCTTAAGAGAACTTGGCTATGAAGACTTCACCCCAGGATCTGGTGTAGCAGCAGCCGCTAAGGTGTTTACAGATTAGTGGGGTATGGGGCATAGGGCATAGGGCATGGGGCATTGGTTATTTTTAACTCACTAATGACTAATGACTAATGACAAATCAAAAGAGCGAGTAGAATCATCAGCTCGCTCTTGTGATTTGTATGCAAATTAGTAAAAACCGCTAGAGACAATTTCTCCATATGTCAACCTTTGCATAAGTTAGAGTGGATATGATATGCCTCAATTATTTTGAATAAGCTATTCATAAACTACCCTGACTTCAATTGGCATCCAGTTAATAACAAGCAAACTAACACGATGGCTTTTCCTCCTTTTGGATTTTAAATTGCTTAATTATGCTGTCTCCAGCCAATCATAAATTTGCTCTAACTGCTCTAGAGTAATCAATCCATACTGCCAAAGAATCATTGGCAAAGGGCCTGGGTCTTGCTCGCGATGACGAAGTGCCACCGCTAGTGAAGCTGCGGAAATTGCCAAATCTTCCTGCAAAAAATTAATAAGTCGAGAATATTTTGATGGTGACATTTGTGTCTCACCTCCTTGTGCAGAGTGTATTGTCATATATCAGTTCATCATTAATTGCTAGCTAGTAGCCAATATTTCATCTGTCACTGTGTCGCTATCGACCAGACATCCAGACCCAATTTTCTTGGTCTACCTAAAAGCAGGCTTCTCACAGAAAGTCTGGAAATAAAAATTTTTGACAAATTATCTGCTCGAATTTCAAGCAGTATTTTTACTTAGTTAAATTGAGTTCGTCTCGTCTACTGTGTACTCTAAGTTAATTACACATGTAGTAACAAAGATTCCATAGCCTATACTCCCCTATTGACGACTATTTACACTTACGTCTAAGGGAATATTTTTACAATCGAAACTGAAAACTGCGATTTCAGCTTAAAGACAGTAGGATTTTACATCATTACCACAGTTTTTAAATAGTAGCCTCACAACTGACTGTTTTACCATATAAAGTGACATTTTTTACAAAAACAACATAGAT
The DNA here is from genome assembly GCF_002608075.1 of Nostoc linckia z4. Classification (GTDB taxonomy): domain Bacteria; phylum Cyanobacteriota; class Cyanobacteriia; order Cyanobacteriales; family Nostocaceae; genus Nostoc; species Nostoc linckia. Next base: position 700 of record NZ_LAHA01000029.1, on the reverse strand, counting down.
TTTGATAGCTTGAGGTCAAAATAGGGCACCAGAGGTTCAAAACTCAATTTTGATAACATCCCCGACTTTTAAATTTAATTCCGTAGCTCGTCCAGATCTGAGTTCAATTACTTTGTCAATTAGTGTATTCGGGCCATAGGTAGGACAAGGCTCGCTGGCACAAGGAGGTGCAGATGATTGTATATATTTAACCACACCATTTTGTAGAAATACCATATCCAAGGATACCGGTACATTCTTCATCCAAAAGCTAACTGGTTGTGGTGAAGCAAAGGGAAATAGCATTCCTCGGTCATTTGGTAAAGCAGGCCGATACATCAAGCCCATCGCTTGCTGTTGCGGCGTCTTTGCTACTTCTAATTGAATAGTTGTGCCATTGGGAACAATAGCTTTAGCGGAAATTGGTAGTTTTTGACCTAAGTTTTCTGGCGCTTGAGTTGGAGAATTGGATGTGGGGGTAGAAGGTATGGCTGTTGTCGGTGCAGAACAACCCATCAGCAAAATACCTAATAACATCGAGAGCAAGCTTAGCCAACGAGTCATATTAGTTTTTTGATTTTGTAATTTAGATTTCAATTTTACAGAATTTATCCGATTTTGGATTCTAATAGGGGATATTTTAGAGACTTTTGATGAAACATCTCTACAGTCTCTGGCCAATACGGTTCGGGGAAAGGGGAAAGGGGAAAGGGGAAAGGGG
>NZ_LAHA01000126.1 GCF_002608075.1 Nostoc linckia z4 | reverse complement strand
CGTCTGAGCTAGTTCCCTGTAAGTTATCAGCTGAAGCTGAACCTGTGATAATACTATTAACTTGATTGCCACTTTTAATATTGACAACATCAACATCGTCAGCATTTAAATTGTTATATTTAGCATCACTACTAACGGCTTTGGCAGTAATAATTTGGTAAGTAGTATTACCATCTGCAATGCCATCATTAACACCTGTAACTGTGATGGTTTGGGGCGTATTCCAGTTAGCAGCAGTAAATGTGACGCTAGTAGCTGAAATAGTGCCTTCATTGACATTGGAACTACTCAAATTTATCGTGACATCAGCAGTGGGTTGGGTATCGAGTTGAATAGTAAAGTTAGCACTGCCACCAGCTTCGGTAGTTACAAGTGCATTCACAGGAGAGATTGTAATACCTGGTGTATCGTTGTCAGTGATAGTACCATTAGCTTGTAAATCGGCAATGGTGGCATTGGTGGGGTTTGTGAGATTGACAAAAAAGTGCTCGTTGGCTTCGTCCACAAAATCGTCGAGAATTGACACCGTAATTGTTTGAGTGGTAACTCCAGGGTTGAAGGTTAGGGTTCCTGTGGCTGGGGTGTAATCAACGTTAGCGATCGCAGTATCATTACTAGTGTTGTAATCCACTGTAATGACATCACTGCTGGCATTGGAGAGTTGGACAACAAAAGATAAACTACCAATGCTTTCGTTACCGCTTTTATTTGCAATGGAAATAGTGGGCGGGTTGTCATCATTAACTATGGTAACTGTGGCTGGATTGGTAACAGGAGTTAACTGATTCGGATGACTCAGCGTCAAATTGATGGTTTCATCAACTTCAGTCACCTTATCACCCAAAACGTTAAATGTAATAGTCTTTGTTGTTTCCCCAGCCGCAAAGATTAAAGTTCCAGATACAGCACTTGTCACACCTGCAACTTTAATACTGTTGTAATCACTGGTAAAAGTTGCCGTGCCATCCAAGGCATAATTTACAGTACTGGCAATAGCAGTATTACCACTGCGAGTAACGGTGAAAGTAACAGTTTGGCTGCTGCTATTACCTTCAGTCACAGTTGGGGTAGTAGTGGAAATTGCGTAATTGATATTAGTAGGAGGAGCAAAGTTAGTATCACCTATGTGATTTAGCGGTTGACTAGCAAAGCTTCCTGGTGATGTGTTACTGGCATTTCCTAATGATAAATTTGGTGCAGTGCCAGTAATTATACTTGCCACCCAATCTGACGCTGTTGCACCCGTGGTATTACCAGAACGCCCTACATATCCAGTGGTAAATGAGGTGTCAACAACTGTGGCATTCGTTGGAACTGAACCGCCAGAATTTTTTCTGAATACAATGGAGCCGTATGCTATATCTGTAGTTCCCCCATCTAAAACCGCCACGGAATCCAGCACTGTCCAATTTGAGTAAGTAGCACCATCAGCAATACCATCGTCATTGGAGTCAATATCATTGCTGAGGTTAGGTGCTGTGGTAGTTTGAATAAGAAAAAAGCTAACAGACCCATTTTCAATGTCATTTGCATTTGACTGACCAATGTGACCCACCGAACTTGAAGCCCCGCTTCCCCATCCGGCTCCAGTTCCAGTATTAGTTACTACATTTGAATTGGGATTAACTGCATAACTATTACCTTTTTGCAGAAGAACCAACAGCCCATTGCTACCAAATTGCTTACCAGACAAATTAAAAATATCTTGAACATTGCCGGGGTTAGACGAGCCAGAATCACCCTCAATAGCAACTAAATAAGTTCCAGGTGCTAAAATCGCACCCGGAGTACCACGCAATTCGATATATTCCTTCGAGGTATCTGTACTTGGAGGATCGAACAGAATTTCGTTGATGAGTATCGGTTGCGGAGGGACGGGTTCATAGGTTTCATCATCAGCATATACCAGGGAAACGTTTTTAGATTCGCTGTTTGCCACTGCCAAATCAGATTGACCATCTTTGTTGAAATCGCCCACGGTGAGAGCATAGGGTTTTGTCCCCACACCAAAGTTAGTGGCAACTCCAAAGCCACCGTTGCCATCTCCCAACAGTACTGAAATTGTGTCTGAGCCTGCATTCGCCACTGCCAGATCGGATTTACCGTCATTGTCAAAATCAATCACTGTAACAGATACAGGATTTAATCCCACATCAAAGTTAGTGGCAATTCCAAAGCCACCAGCACCATTACCCAACAGTATTGAGACATTGTGAGAGTCGGAATTTGCCACCGCCAAATCTAATTTGTTGTCATTATTGAAATCCCCTGTAACAACAAAATTAGGATTGATTCCCACATCAAATTGTGTGGCTGAATTAAAAGTACCGTCAACATTTCCCAACAGTATTGAAACATTGTTGAAGTAAGAACTTGTCACCGCCAGGTCAGATTTTCCATCTTTGTTGAAGTCTCCCACTGTCACCGAACTAGGACGGCTAGGAACTTTATAGTTTTTGGCAGTTCCAAAGCCGCCAACACCATCTCCCAACAGCACCGAAATATTTTGAGAGGCATTGTTTACCGTTACAATGTCAGATTTTCCATCTTTGTTGAAGTCCCCCACTGCAATAGATATGGGTGCTGAGGCTGACTCCAAAGGAAAATTCACAGCAGTTTGAAAACTGCCATCACCCTTGCCAAGCAGCAATGAAATGTTATTTGAGATACTGTTGGCCGTTACCAGATCCAATTTTCCATCTTTGTTGAAGTCGGCTACAGCCACCGAAGAAGGACTTAAGCCATTGAACCCCACGGTACTAAAGTTACTGGCAGGGTTAAAAGTGCCATCACCCTTTCCCAAAAGTACCGAAACAGTTTGAGAGGACTTGTTTGCCGTTACCAAATCTGTTTTTCCATCTTTGTCAAAGTCGCCAACAACAATGGAATAGGGTCTTAATCCGACATCATAAGTATTTGGGATAATTGAGATACTAGCAGTTTCAGTATCAATACTGTAAGCTGTTGTACCTCCACCAACGCCGAGAACTACATTAGTAGTGCCACTAACGTTGCCGTCTGAGGTATCCCAAGCCCGAAAAGCAAATTCCGCTGTACCTTTGTAGCCAGCGTTGGGGACAAAACGAATTTTTCCCGTATCTTTGAGCAAGGTAGCAGAAGTATCCGATACAACAAAATTAATCCAGTTACCACTGTCATTTATGGAGTATTGCCAAATACCGTTGGTATTATCTACACCAATGACGGCAATTCCTTCCACTGCACCTGTGTCAGGATCGGTGATGGGGTTGCCACCTGCACCTCTAGCAAGGATGGCAGAAATTAAAGTCCCAGAATTATTGCTATCGCTGATGTTGTGAGCAATGGCAGAAAGTCTGGGATTACCAGTATTGTCTAGTGTTGGGGCTGTATTGGGCATATTAGTAGTATTGAGCAGAACTGAAACATTGGCCGAGAATGAATTTGCCACCGCTAAGTCAGAGCTTCCATCTTTGTTGAAGTCACCTAAAATCGCCGAACTGGGATGGTTTTCTACGTTAAAAATGCCAGCAGGAGCAAAACTACCAGTACCATTACCTGAGAGTACTGAAACTTTGTCAAAGTTGGTTACAACTAGGTCAGAGTTGCCATCTTTATCAAAGTCCCCCGTTATCACGAACAAAGCAATGTCTCCCACATTAAAGTTGCTGGCAGCTCCAAAGCCACCAGTACCATTGCCCAACAGCACTGAAACGTTGTTGGTGATAGAATTAGCTACTGCTAAGTCAGAATTGCCGTCTTTGTTGAAGTCTCCCACTGCTACGGAAATGGGAGAGACTCCCACGTCAAAGTTGTTGGCAACCCCAAAACCACCACTACCATTGCCCAAAAGTACTGAAATGTTGCTGGAGTCGTTGTTAGCCACCACTAAGTCAGAGTTGCCATCATTGTTAAAATCTCCCACCGTCAAAAAACGGGGAGAGGTTCCCACGTCAAAGTTGTTGGCAGTTGCAAAACTACCACTACCATTGCCTAACAGCACTGAAACATTATTGCTGTCTGCATTTGCTACTGCCAAGTCAGAGTTGCCGTCTTTGTTAAAGTCCCCCACTGTTACAGAAAACGAACCGATTCCTACATTAAAGTTGTTAGCAGTTCCAAAACCACCATTACCATTACCTAACAACACTGAAACATTATTAGAGTTAATATTAGCCACCACTAAATCAGAGTTGCCGTCTTTGTTGAAGTCTCCCACTGCTAGGGAAGCGGGACTGCTTCCCACATCAAAGTTGTTAGCGGTTCCAAAGCCACCAGTGCCATTGCCCAACAATACTGAAACAGTGTCGGAGCCTGCATTTGCCACCGCCAGGTCAGAATTGCCGTCTTTGTTAAAATCACCCAATGTTATGGAACGGGGGCCGCTTCCCACATAAAAGTTGCTAGCAGTTGCAAACGATAAGGGTAATATTGAGCGGTAAGCCTTAGTTACTTGCGGTGTCAAGGCTAAATCTGACTCAATCTCTCCAACCTTCACTTCTAAATCCCAGTCACCCCCCAATTCAGCATTCCCGGTGATGTCATCAGAAGCTGCTATGTCTGCACCTGTGATTTGGCTTAAAAGCTGTAAAAAAGTTTGATTTCCAGATGCCACATTACAACCGTAAAGCAGAATGTCGGCATCCTCAGTTAAATATTTTCTCCACTGTTGCAATTGATTGCTGTATGAATTCAAATTGCTGGCATTGAGTTTGGTTGTTCCCAGTTGTAAAGTTCCTATACTGCCGTGGGAAATAATCTGCACTGATTGATATGTGCCGCCCTGCAAAGCTTGAGTGATTTGTTCTACTCCATCTTGATTTGAGTCAAGGATTACTACAGTAGTCCCTGGTTGAATGCCAGCAATCAAACTTTGGTAGTCGGTAACTGCTCCATCAATAAAAATAATATTTTGGTTTGGCATTGATAACTCCTGAGTAAAATTAATTTGCGTTTTAGAAGTTTGTTGCTGGCATTATATTGGGCTGGAAAGTAATGTTGACTGTTGACTGTTGACTGATTCTATTTAGGTATGGAATCAGTAATTCACAAGTTTGTTTTGAGGTCAAAAAGGAATATAATAAATAAGTACAAAAATATGCTAAAATCGTGATATTTTCTACTGTATTATTACTGCGATCGCTTAAATATTCTAAAAATTTAAATTTAGAGATGTACGCCCCTACCAATCTATAAGAATCTGATTTGATTTATGAAAAAGTCTTACCCTTTACCCCTTTCCCTTTCCCCAGCCCTCACCCAGCATTTTTGGGTTGGCAGAGCATTAGTTCTGATACCTTCGTAGTAAGCACTTTAGTGTTTAAAAATCAAGGACTAAAGTCCTTACTACAAACATTTTTTCCTACAAAATTAATGCGACAGAGTATTAGTAAGTAATAAAATGACTAGAGTTTAAAGTTGAAGCTGTAATTCCAGTTAACAAAGCAAAATTTACATTCCCAATCTTAATTAAAGTATCATTGTTGCTTTGAGTAATGGACAAATTTGCATAACTAATACCACCTGATAAACCAATCAAATCTTCATTAATGTTGAAATCTTTGATTGTATCTCTACCTTGATTTGGCGCAAGCACAAAAATATCATTACCCGCACCACCTGTGAGATTATCAGTACCCAAACCGCCGTAAAGTTCATCGTTTCCGCCACCAGCAACAATGGTGTCATTACTAGCAAAGCCAAAAATCAAATCGTCTGAGCTAGTTC